>NZ_JBITEL010000004.1:0-708173 GCF_044455125.1 Actinoplanes sp. NPDC051343 | reverse complement strand
GCAGCCCACGCCCATTCATCTGGACCAAGACTGCCGAAGAGATCCTCGAATCACTCGCACGGTTTTGCCAACGAATTTACGGCGCACCACACTAGGTCCACGCCGTCACCTTAGGGATAAAGCGGGGGCGCTGGGAAGCGCGCGTGGGTAGGGTTCCAGCCGTGCAGCGGGTCCTCGTTTACGGCGTCACCGGCTCGGGAAGTCGGTGCTCGCCCGCCGGGTGGCCGCACGGCTCGGGTTGCCCTACGTCGAGGTTGACGAGCTGACCTGGGAACCCGGGTGGGTTCCGGTCGCCGACGAGATCCAACGCGAGCGCATCATGGCAATCTGCGCCGGTGACCGCTGGGTGCTCGACCATGCGTACGGGAAATGGCTGGATGTTCCGCTGGCCCGCGCCGACCTCGTGGTCGGTCTTGACCTTCCGCGGCTGGTGTCGCTGACCCGGCTCGTGGGGCGCACGCTGAGGCGCATCGTCCGCCGGACGCCGACCTGCAACGGCAATGTGGAATCGTTTCGCGAGATCTTCCTCAAGAGCGACTCGATCCTGCTGTGGCATTTCAAGTCGTTCGCCGGCAAGCGCGCGCGGATTCGTCGCTGGGCCGCCGATCCGTCGTTTCCGTCGATCGTGGTGTTGCGGTCGTCGGTCGACGTCGAGCGATGGGTGGCGTCGCTGGACCCCGGCCCGCCGTAGGCGTTCGCGGCCGGCAACTCGATCTTCCCCTTATGACATCGATGTCAGGTTGGCCTTGCCCATTGATTGATTGACAGGTAACGATGTGTCTTTCCGGCCTTTCGGAGGACACATGAGACGGCCACGACGGGTCGCCGCGGCGGCGGCTCTGAGTCTGGTGGGAGCGTTGATGATCGGGGCGCCCGCGCGGGCCGCGGGCGGCGCCGCGGCGTTCGACAGCTCGTTCGAGAGCGGCCAGCCGCAGCCTACGTGGACGGACACCAGCGAGCGTGTCGACGGCGTGGACGGGAACGTGAGCACCGGGCAACCGGGCAGCCTGCGCGACCACGTGACGGCGATTTCGGTGAACGCCCAGCCCAACTCGGGCGAGGGCGGCAACAACCTCAACGACGGTGATGCCGCCACCAAGTGGCTCACCGATCAGACGGATCCGGCCTGGGCGCAGTACACGCTCGACGCGCCCGCGACCGCCGTCAAGTACTACCTGACCTCGGCGAACGACGCGCCCGAGCGGGACCCGAGCGCCTGGCAGCTCCAGGGCTCGGCCGACGGCACCGCGTGGACCACGCTGGACAGCCGAACCGGCCAGGACTTCGCGGAGCGGTTCCAGACCAAGGCGTACGACATCGCCGGCCCGGGCAACTACAGGTATTACCGGCTCTGGATCACCGCGCACGACTCCGGCAACCTCGAGCAGCTCGCCGACTTCGAGCTGGCCGACGCGAACACGACCCCGCCCCCGGCCGGAGCGGTGCCCAGCCGCGTCGGCAACGGCCCGGCCGGGTCGCCGACCGCGAAAGCGGGCGCCGGCTACACGGGCCTCAAGGCGTTGACGTTCAGCGGCCGTCACACCGCGGACGGACGCGGGTACGCGTACAACAAGGTCTTCGCCGTCCACGCGAAGGTGGGCCGGGACACCCAGCTGTCGTACCTGGTGTTCCCCGAGTTCAACCGCGGTGACCTCAGCAACCCGGCGACGTACACCGCGGTCGACCTGCACTTCACCGACGGGACGTACCTTTCCCAGTTGAACGCCGTCGACCAGCACGGCATCGTCGTCAGCCCGCAGGCCCAGGGCGCGTCGAAGACGCTCTACACCGCGCAGTGGAACCAGCGGACCTCGCGGATCGGTGACGTCGCCCGAGGCAAGACGATCGACCGGGTCCTGGTCGGGTACGACAAGCCGAGCGGGCCGACGACCTTCCGGGCCTGGTTCGACGACATCAGGATCGCCTCGGTGCGCGAGCCCGGAAGAAAGGCCCACCTGTCGGACTACGCCGACACCCGGCGCGGCACGCTGAGCAGCGGCGACTACTCGCGGGGCAACAACTTCCCGGCGACCGCGGTCCCGCACGGCTTCAACTTCTGGACGCCCGAGACCGACGCCGGCTCGACCAGCTGGCTCTATCAGTGGTCGCGGCAGAACAACGCCGACAACCGGCCGACCATTCAGGCGTTCGCGGCCAGCCACGAGCCCAGCCCGTGGATGGGTGATCGGCAGACGTTCCAGTTCATGCCGTCGCCGGCCGACGGCGTGCCCGACGCCGACCGGGCCGCGCGGGCACTCCCGTTCAGCCACGACAACGAGATCGCGAAGCCGTACTACTACGGCGTCACGTTCGACAACGGGATGAAGACCGAGATCGCGCCGACCGACCACGCGGCGCTGTTCGAATTCAGTTTCCCCGGCGACAGCGCGAATGTGCTTCTGGACAACGTCAACAGCAACGCCGGGCTCACCATCGACGCGCCGGGCAACGCGATCAGCGGCTGGTCGGACGTCAACAGCGGGTCCCTCTCGGCGGGTTTCACCCGCATGTTCCTGTACGCGACATTCGACAAGCCGATCGTCTCCGGCGCCATGCTGCCGACCGGTAACCGCCCGTCGACCGGGTACGTGAAGTTCGCCGGCCGGACGGTCACGATGCGGGTCGCCACCTCGCTGATCAGCGTCGACCAGGCCAGGCACAACCTCGACCTGGAGATCCCGCGCGCCGCCACCCTCGATCAGGTGCGCGACCAGGCCCGGAGACTCTGGGACGCCAAGATGCACACGATCGAGGTCGAGGGCGCATCGCCGGACCAGCTGACGACCCTGTACTCCAACCTGTACCGGCTGTTCCTCTACCCGAACTCGGCCTTCGAGAACACCGGCACCGACGCGAAGCCGGTCTACAAGCACACCGTGCAGTCGGCGGTGACCAGCCCGGCCAGCACGGCGACCGAGACCGGCGCGCCGGTCAAGGACGGCAAGGTGTACGTCAACAACGGCTTCTGGGACACCTATCGCACCACGTGGCCGGCCTATTCTCTGCTCACCCCGGGCGACGCCGGCCAGATGGTCGGTGGCTTCGTGCAGCAGTACGAGGACGGTGGCTGGATTTCGCGCTGGTCCTCCCCCGGATACGCCAACCTGATGGTCGGAACCAGCTCGGACGTCGCCTTTGCCGACGCGTACCAGAAAGGGGTCAAAGGTTTTGACCCGGAAACCGCCTATCAGGCGGCGCTGAAGAACGCGACCGTCACCCCGCCGAACGACAATGTGGGCCGCAAGGCCCTCGCGACGTCGATTTTCAAGGGTTACACGCCGAGCGACGCCACCGGCGAGGCGATGTCCTGGGCGATGGACGGCTACATCAACGACTTCGGCATCGCCAACATGGCTTCCGCGCTGGCCCGGAAAACTGGCGATGCGCGCTATCGGGAAGAGGCCGAGTACTTCCGGAACCGGGCCCAGAACTACGTCAACATGTTCGACCCGGCCGTGAAGTTCTTCCAGGGCAAGGACTCGAACGGTAACTGGCGCCGCACCCCCGACCAATACGACCCGCGAGTGTGGGGCTACGACTACACCGAGACCGACGGCTGGAACATGGCCTTCCACGTCCCGCAGGACGGGCAGGGCCTGGCCAACCTGTACGGCGGCAAGGACCAGCTGGCCAAGAAGCTGGACGCGTTCTTCGCCACCCCGGAGACGGCCACGTTCGTCGGCTCGTACGGCGGAACAATCCACGAAATGCTCGAGGCCCGCGACGTCCGCATGGGCCAATGGGGTTTCAGCAACCAGCCGTCCCACCACATCCCCTACATGTACGACTACGCCGGTCAGCCGTCCAAGACCCAGGCCCTCGTCCGTGAGGCATTGTCCCGGCTCTATCTGGGCAGCGAGATCGGCCAGGGCTATCCGGGCGACGAGGACAACGGCGAGATGAGCGGCTGGTACATCTTCAGCGCGCTCGGCTTCTACCCGCTGCAGATGGGCAGCCCGAACTACGCGATCGGGTCGCCGCTGTTCACCAAGGCCACGGTCCACCTGGAGAACGGCCGGAAGATCGTCGTCAACGCACCTCGGAACAGCGCGACGAACGTCTATATCCAGAACCTCAAGGTGAACGGGAAGACCTACAACTCGACCGCGCTGCCGCACTCGCTGCTCGCCAACGGGGCGACGCTGGACTTCGCGATGGGCCCGCACCCGTCGTCGTGGGGCAGCGACGGCCCGCCGGCGTCGATCACCAGCGGCTCGGCGGTCCCGAGCCCGCTGCGCGACCTCACCGGCCCCGGCATCGCCAGCGAACCGGCCCTGGTCGACGACACCAGCGCCACCCGGGCCACCCTGACCGGCGACTTCACCTACACCTTCGACAACGCCGGCGAGAATGCCACCTTCTACACCCTCACCTCGTCCGACACGACCGGGACCGACCCGACGTCGTGGACGCTGAAAGGATCGTCCGACGGCGTCACGTGGACGACGATCGACCGGCGCAGCAACCAGGCCTTCGACTGGCGCCTGCAGACCCGGCCGTTCAAAATCGCCAAGCCCGGCCGCTACAAGTACTACGCCCTGTCCGGTGTGACCGGCAGCTCGCTGGCCGAAATCGAACTACTGGGCTGACTAGAGTGACGGCATGTCCGACGATCAGCTGTGGAATGCCGTCCTGGCAACGAATCTGGGGACGCTCGCGACCATCAAACGGGACGGGCGTCCCCAGCTTTCCGACATCAACTACTGCGCCGCACCGGGTCTCATCCGGATCTCGACCCGCACCGCCCTGGCCAAGGCGGCTAACCTCCGGCGCGATCCGCGCGCCAGCCTGAAGGTCACGGCCCCGCAGGGGTACGCGGTGGTGGAGGCGACGGCGGAGCTCTCGCCGCCGTCGGCCGCCCTCGACGACCCGACGGTCGAGGAGCTGATCGAGGTCTACCGGCTGATCGGCGGCAAGGAACACCCGGACTGGGACGAATACCGCCGGGCGATGGTCGCCGACGGCCGCCTGGTGGTCCGCCTCCACGTCGAGCGCCTCTACGGCTGGGTCATGTGACCCGGCGGCCGGATCAGCGTTCAGCGGCGGCGGCGGGTCCGCCCCAGCCGGTGACGAGCCGGCTGGTTGTCTCGATGAACGCGTGTACCCGGCCGGTGCGTTCGCTGGAGCGCCAGGCCAGGCCGAACTCGAACGGCGGGGCGTCGGTGAGCGGGATGAAGACGACGTCGGGCCGCGGGTGGTAGCGGACGTTGTGTGCCGCTACCGGGCAGATGCCCTGGCCCGCGGCGACCAGGGCCAGTAGTTCCTGGAACGTGGCGACGGCCGGGCCGCGTTCGATGGGCCGGCCGTCCGGAGTCGACCAGGGAAGGTAGCTGGCCAGCCAGTCCGCGGGTGGGGTGCCGGCGGGCCGGAAGGTGTGGTCGCCGGCGAGGTCGCCGAGGTGGACGGCCGCGCGCCGGGCCAGCGGATGGCCGGTCGAGACGGCAAGAACCCGGGGCTCGGACAGCACGACCGGTCCCGTGTCGATGCCCGGCTCGGCGACGGGTAGCTGGGTGAGCAGCAGATCGACCTCGCCGTCCCGCAGCGGCCGGCAGGGGTCGTCGATGTGCGTCTCCCGGAGCCTGATCTCCAGTCCGGGATGGCTGACGCGGATCGCCGTTGCCACCTCCAGCACGACGCGTCCGGCCACCGGACCGAGGAAACCGACCTGTAGCACACCCGTGGTGCCGCGCCCGGCGGCCTGCGCGCGGGCCAGGGCCTCGTGCACGGCGTGGTGGGCGGGGCGCAGGTCGTCCAGCAAACGCTCGCCGATCGGGGTCAGCGCGACCCGCCGGGTGGTGCGATCGAACAACGGGCTGCCGACCCGCCGTTCCAGCTTCCTGATCGTCTGGCTGACCCTGGCCTGGGACAGGCGCAGGCGTTGCGCCGCGCGGCCGAAGTGCAACTCATCGGCCACGGCGAGGAAGGCTTCGATCTCCTGCCAGTCCACCATCACGCCCATTATTCAGCCCGGCTTATCAACCGTGTCCACCTTCGCCGTTGATCAGCGGCCCGCGCTGGGCGAGCGTGCAGGGGTGACCGATTACGACATTGTCCGGATCGACGGAGCGGAGCGCGTCGACCTTTGCGTGCAGACCCTGGGCCGGCGTGGTGACCCGGCAGTCCTGCTGATCGGCGGTGCGAGCCGATCGATGGACTGGTGGGAGGTGGCCTTCTGCGAACGACTGGCCGGGGCATCGCGGCTGGTCATCCGCTACGACCACCGCGACACCGGCAGCTCGACCTGCTACCGGCCGGGTGTCCCGGGCTACGGCTTCGCCGAGCTGGCCGCCGACGCCGTCGGCGTGCTCGACGCCTACGGCCTGGACCGGGCACACCTGGTCGGCCTGTCCATGGGCGGCCAGCTCGCCCAGGTGGCCGCCATGTATGCCCCCGAACGGGTCGCCTCACTCACCCTGATCGCCACCAGCCCCGAGCCGAAGGCTCCCGACCTGCCACCGACCACCGACCCGCTGCAGGCCCATTTCGACACCGCCACGGCGCCGGACTGGTCCGACCGGGCGGCCGTGATCGACTACGTGGTCGCGCAGGACCGGGCCTACGCCGCCGACTGGACCGCCGGGGAAGCGGCCGCCGCCCACGACCGGGCCGCCACGGCGGTGGACCGCTCGGCGTGCGTCGAGGCCAGTCACACCAACCACTACGCGATGCGAGGCCACGACCGCTGGCGGGACCGGCTGCGCGGCCTCTGCGCCCCGACGCTTGTCATCCACGGCACCCACGACCCGCTGTTCCCCGTCGAACACGGTGTCGCGCTGGCCGCCGAGATCCCGGACGCCCGGCTGCTGCGACTGCCGGGCGTCGGGCACGAACTGCCGGACCGCTGCTGGGACACCGTCGTCCCGGCCATCGTCGACCACACCACCCCGGACAACCGAGAGGACCCCCGATGAAGCACCGGATCGGAACCCGCGAGGAATGGCTGACCGCCAGCCGCGCCGTGCTCGAACTCGAGAAGCAGCACAGCCGAGCCGGCGACCGGCTCGCCCGCATCCGCGGCGACCTGCCCTGGGTGCCGGTCACCAAGGAATACACGTTCGCGACGACCCAGGGCACAAGAACCCTGCGCGACCTGTTCCACGGCCGCTCGCAACTGCTCGTCAAGCATTTCATGTTCGGGGAGAACGCCGACGCCGGCTGCCCGAGCTGCTCGCTGACCGCCGACCACTGCAACGCCGCCGTACCGCACCTCAACGCCCGCGACGTGACGCTGGTCAATGTCTCCCGCGCACCGCTGGCCAAGCTCGAAGCCTATCGGCGGCGGATGGGCTGGACCTTCGACTGGGTCTCCTCACTCGGCAGCGACTTCAACTACGACTACGGCGTTTCCTTCACCCCGCAACAACGGGCCGACGGCGCCGACTACAACTTCGCCCCCCTGGCCCACCCCGCCGCCGAACTGCCCGGCATGAGTGCCTTCGCGCTGGAGGACGACACCGTCTACCACACCTACTCCAGCTACGCCCGGGGCGCCGACGCGATGATCAGCGCCTATCAGCTGCTCGACCGCGCACCCCACGGACGACGCGAGGCCGGGCTGCCCTGGCCGATGGCGTGGGTCCGCCGGCACGACGAATACGCCGGGCACACGACGGCGTGCTGAGGTCGCCCGGAACGCTGGAGCGGCCGCCGGCGATCAGGTTGCGCCTTTTCGCCGGCGGCCGAACAGGGCCAGCAGCCGATCGAGATCGGTGTCCTCGCCCGGGCCGGGAGGGCGGGGACGATCGAAGAGACCGGTGCGGTCCACGTTGCCGAGCACGATCGGCGCGTACGTCAGCAGGGTGCTCGCCAGTTTGCCCGGCGGCAGCATTCCGCATCCGGTCGACTCGCTGATGTCCCACGCGTGGATCGTCAGCTCGAATGCCCCGGTCAACGCCGCCAGCTCGAGATCGGCGTGGTTACCGGGCACGCTTCTCAGTGCGAGCAGAAGTTGGTGGATCCGTTGTCGCGCCCGTGTCCGGCAGTCGGGGTCCGCCGACGGTCCGGGACGACCGCCGACCGAGCTGATCAGCAGGTCCGCCGAGTCCGCGACGTGGCTGATCAGGGTGCCGAGATCCCAGAGCGCGCAGGGGGTGGCGCGGGTGGGCCGGACGTCGGTGACGCTGTCGAGACTGACATGCATCAGGACGGCGGAACGGGCCAGCAACGTCAGCGGCTGCGAAGATCTGGTCACGGCTCACTCCGCGGGGAGCGACAGCTCGAACCCGAAGGCCGGGAAGAGCTGCCGGTCCAGGAACACGGTTATCTGGTTGATCAGGCCGCCATGGGCCTCGACAACCTGGATGCCGTGGGCGGCATAGGTGGCCTCGGCGGTCCGGGTGTACGTGGCCAGAGCCGGGTAGCCGTTCGCGGAGGTCACCAGGGCTCGTCGCCGTCCGGTGAAGACGCGGCGCCGGTGGTGATCTATCACCGCTTCCCGCCCGGTGAACCAGGTCTTGATGGGCGGCATCTCGAAGCGCACGTCCTCGGCGAGCAGCCGAGCCAGGGCGGCGGTGTCGGCCGTCTCGAAGGCCTGCAGGTACCGCGCGAGGAGGCCGGCGTCCAGCTCAGGTGTCGGCACGACCCGGTCGGGAACCGGCTGGTCGGCAGCCAGCGTGAGCCGGGCCCGCTGAAGCAGGCTGCGCACCGTGGTGACGGTGACGTCGAGCAGCTCCGCCGCCTCGGCCGGCGTGTACTCGACGACGTCGACCAGCAACAGCGCCGCACGCTGCCGGGCCGGTAGTCGCTGGAAGGCGGCCACCAGGGCGAGCCGGGTGGTGTCGCGCAACGCGACGATCGATGCGGGGTCGGCTGGGTGCCGGGTGAGCTGGGCCGTCGGTGCCGGTTCGAGCCAGGCGATGTCGTCCAGGCGCCGGAGGTCGGCGGACTCCGAGTCGGCGGCACCCGTACCCAGTCCGGACGGCAGCACGCGGCGGTGGGTGCTGCCGAGCGCGGTGAGGCAGGTGTTGGTGGCGATGCGGTACAGCCAGGTGCGGAGGGAGGAACGGCCGTCGAAGTGGTGGTAGCCGCGCCAGGCCCGCAGCAGGGTCTCCTGGACCAGGTCCTCGGCGTCGTGTATCGATCCGACCATCCGGTAGCAGTGGGCCAGTAGTTCGTCGCGGTAGGGGTCGGCGAGGCCGGCGAAGCCGTCGGCCGGTGTGCGGTCAGTGGACACCGAGTTCCTCCTCCTCCGCGGCGGGCATCGGCTTCACGACCGCGGCGGGCACGGCGGATGCTTGCCGCCGACCGGGGGCCGGCAGTCCGCTCGCCGCACCGGCGAACGCCATCACCGCTGCCGCGATCATGGCAGCGGAGAACCCGTCGGCGAAACCGAGCGGCGAACGATCGCTGCCGTGCGCGGCGAAGACCGCGGCCAGGATCGCGACGCCGAGTGCGCCGCCGAGCTGCCGCACGGTACTGAAGGTGCCGGCCGCCTTGTTCATCGAGGCCACCGGAGCCGAACTCATCACGGCGCTCTGCTGCGCGGGCATCGCCATCGACGTGCCGACCCCGGCCAGGACGAGTGCGGCGACCGAGGAACCGTACGGGTCGTGGTCGTGGGCGGTGACCGCGAGCCAGACCAGCCCGGCGCCTTGCAGGGTCAGCCCGGCGCAGATCAGCCAGCGGGGCCCGATGCGGTCCTGCAGGCGCCCGGCAACCGGGGCGATGAAGAACAGCGGCACCGTCCAGGGCAGGAACCGCAGACCGGCGCCGAGCGGTGAATAGCCCAGCGCGATCTGCAGATACTGGGCGAGGAAGAACACGGTGCTGAACAGCGAGGCGGTCAGCAGCAGGGAGGACAGGTTGCCGGCGGCGAAGGCCGGAACCTTGAACAGCCGCATGGGCAGCATCGGCGCCTCGGTCCGCAGTTCCCACCCGACGAACGCCACCATCAGCAGGCCACCGCCGATCAGCGCGGCCAGCACTTCGGCGCTCGACCAGCCCGCGGGGCCGGAACGGACCAGGCCCCACACGATGCCGAACATCGCACCGGCGATCAGGACGATGCCGGGCAGGTCGGTCCGGCCGGGGTTGCCCTTGATCTCGGTGAGCTTGGCGGCGGCGAAGGGCAGGACCAGCGCGATGATCGGTAGGTTGATCCAGAAAATCCACTGCCAGGCGATACCTTCGGTGACGGCGCCGCCGATGAGGGGGCCGCCGACGACGGCCAGGCCGGTCACGGCGGCGTAGATGCCCATCACCGCGCCCCGCTTGTGCGGCGGTGTGGCGGCGGTCAGCAGCGCGAGGGCAGCCGGCGATATCAGCGCGCCGCCGGCGCCCTGCAACACCCGGGCGGTGATCAGCAGGCCGACGTTCGGGGCGATCGCGCAGGCGGCGGAGGCGAGGGCAAACACGATCAGGCCCAGCACATAGGTACGTTTCCGGCCGATCCGGTCGCCGAGTTCGGCGGCCGGAACCATCAGGGCGGCGAAGCTCAGACTGAAGGCGTTGACGGTCCACTCGAGGCCGGCCATCGAGGCACCGAGGTCGTCGCGGATGGTTTGCAACGCGGTGGCGACGACAAGCTGGTCGAGAGCCACGATCAACGCGGCGGCAGCCGTGATCACGAGCACCCAGGCGAGCGACGCGCGCGGCTTCACCAGCGCAGTGGCGGTCATGAGGAAGTCCTTCCGATCGGCGGGTCGCTGATATGGACTCGTCCGATCGGCTGTTTTCACCGCCGCACGCCCGGCATTCTGTGGCTTTCCGGCGGTCATGCAACCGGCGCCCACGTCGGCGGGTTATGAGGGCAGGACCAACCCGTAGCAACACGGAGGGCATGTGCGCGACGCCGACGGCTTCGACGAGTTCTATCGCGGCACGCGCGTCCGCGTTCTGCAGTTCCTCTACGCGGCCGGCGGCGATCTCGGCGAGGCGCAGGACGCCGCGCAGGAGGCGTACACCCGGGCCTGGCAGCGCTGGGCCAGCGTGGGTCGCAGCGCAGATCCGGAAGCGTGGATACGCGTGGTCGGCTGGCGAATCATCGCCAACGGCTGGCGCAAACAGCGCGGCCGGCTGGTCGCCTACCGGCGTCACGGACTGCCCGATCCGACCCCGGCACCGGGCGAGGACACGGTCGCGTTGATGGCTGCGCTGAAAGTCCTCCCCAGCGAACAGCGCATCGCTCTGGTACTGCACCACCTTCTCGACCTGCCGGTGGCCGCGATCGCGACGCGGCGCTGGGCGGTCGCCGCCGCGGCGGTGGGTGTCGCGGTCGCCGTCACCGGCGGGGCGTTTCTGGCCGGCGATCGGCGGAGCTCGGCGCCGGCCGGCCCGGGCGTGACGATGCAGTTGCCGCTGGACGCCATCGCGGCCGCACCGTCGGGCCCGTTCTTTGCCATCGCGCACACCTGTGGCACCGGCAATTGCTCCGAAGGGCGGCATTACACCCTGCTGCGCAGCATCGATCTAGCACGGAGCTGGACCACGGTCGCGGCGCTGGACGACGTCGAGGGAGGCGCTGATCCCGTCCTCGGCCTGGCGGTGGCGGATGACGGCGTGCTGGAGGTGTTCCGGGCCACGAGCGGCGGCCGGCCCGCACCCACCGCCAGCCAACCGCCGGGCCGAGGGCAGATCGGCAGCCTCGCCGCGATCTCGGCCGACAGCGCGATCGCCCTGCGCGCGCAGGGAGACAGCAAGGGTTGGTACCGCACCGCCGACCGTGGGGCCCACTGGAGCGCCGCCGCCGACCCCTGTGCCGGCCTGTCGCATCCGAACGTGACCGACGCCTACCTGAGTGCCGGCGACGACGGTGGTCTGTGGGCGGTCTGTTTCGTCGCCGGTGGCCGGGCTCCGGGCTGGCAGATCGCCACTTCGGCCGACGGCGGGCACAGCTGGCAACCACATCCCGGCGGCGCGCCCGGTGGCGACGACGTCGAAGCGGTCTCGCCGACGGTCGCCTGGCGTACCGGCAACGGCGCCGATGTCTACCGGACCGTCGACTCGGGCGCACATTGGACCGACGTCGCCCACCTGCCGCCCGGTGCGTCCCTGAAGGGCGGGTTCGTGCGAGACGCGGACACCGCGCTGTACGTCCTGCCGGTACCCGGCTCCGACCACGTGACGCTGCGCCTGACCACCGACGGCGGCACTACCTGGACCACGCTGCCGTTCGGCCGGTGAGAGGTCCACACCGCTGAAGAAGGTGAAGAAGCGTTGTCCAAATGCTGACGGTCGTTGACATCGCCTTCCGTGCATTGAAGGTTGGGGATCGACATCCACCAGCAACTCAGCGCCTCGAAAGGTGCGAGATGACGATCCTCCACCCAGCACGTCGCTGGGCCGCCGGGCTGACCGCGGTGTTCACCGTGGCCGGTGTGGCGGCTACGACCACACCGAGCGTCGCGTCGCCGGGCCACCGCCCCGCGGCGACGCCGGTAGTGCTTTTCAGCTCGGACGGCATGCGGCCCGACCTCATGCAGCGGTACGCCGCCGCCGGTCAGATGCCCACCTACGCCGACCTGATGCGCAGGGGCGCCACCGGCGCCAACGGCCTCTCCCAGGGTTTCCCGCCGAACACCGGCCAAGGCTGGTACACGCTGGCCACCGGCGCCGGCCCGGGCGTGCACGGCAGCACCAACAACACGTTCTTCGACAACCGCCAGCCGTTCACCACCTCGACGTCGTTCTCGTTCCACGGCAACGGGGCGAGCCCGGGCAGCGACCCCACCAACGTGCTCGAGGCCCAGTCCGTGGCGTCGAGTGCGGAGCTGGCCGGCAAGAAGGTCGCCCAGCTCGAGTGGACCGGCGGTCTGAACGCCAACATCAACGGCCCGACGGTCGACTATGCCACCTTCTACTCCCAGCGTGGAGTGCTCGAGTTCCCGGCCAACGCCACCCGGCAGACCAGTGCGGCCGGCTTCGGTCTGTCCTACCAGGTTGCGGCGTTCGCCCCGGCGACCGGCTGGACCAACGTGCCGGCGGATGCAAAGGCGCAGCAGACCACGGTCACCGTCACGTCCACGTCGGCCACGCTGAACGCGAGCCACACCTTCGACCTTTACGTCTACGCGACCGGCAGCAAGGGCTACGACAAGGTCGTCATGGTGCCGGGCGAGGCGGCCAAGGACGGCTCGAAGGGGACCACGCTGACCCCCGGCGTCTACAGCCCGCTGAAGGTCGACCTGATCGGCACCGCCGCCGGCGAGAAGGCCGGCTTCTACGTCGACGTGACCAAGCTGGACAAGAACCTGAGCAACTTCCAGCTCTACTTCACCAGCGTCACCCGGCCCAACGCGCACTGCGCCACCGCGGCCTGCAATGCTCTGCCGGCCGGCGCGCCCGGCGAGGACCGGCTGGCCAAGTACATCGCCGACAACCTGCCGCCGGCGATCTTCGGTGACTTCGCGCCGGAGGAGGCCGGGCTGATCGACGAGGACACCTGGTTCCAGCAGACGGTCGGCCTCAACCAGGCGTACGACCGGGCGGTGTTCAACTACGTCCTGACCACGCTGCAGCCGGACACCGAGGTGCTGCTGGCCGGCACCGACCAGACCGACGAGGTCAGCCACCAGATTCTCGGGCTGCTCACGCCGACCGCGCCGGACGGCAGCAAGAACCCGTACTACGACCGGGTCGCCGGCAGCGGGCCGCGGGACAACCGGCTCGCCCAGCGCGAGGGCTACCTGCGCGGCGCCTACCACTCGGCCGACGCGCGGCTCGGCCTGGTCCGGTCGCTGACCAACAACCCCGACATCCTGGCCTCGAGCGACCACGGTTTCGCTCCTCAGTGGTACGCCGTGGATGCCCCGCTCGTGCTCAAGCAGTTGGGGCTGCAGGACGTCGAGCAGACCGGCAACTGCCGTCCGGCCGCGGCCAGTCAGGCCGGCAAGACGATCGCCAAGGCATGCTGGGCCGGCGGCACCACCCAGATCTACCTGGATCTGAAGGGCCGCAACCCGGACGGTGTGCTCGACCCGGCCGACTACCAGGCCACGGTCGACAAGATCGTCGCGGCGTACCGGAATCTGAAGGACCCGGCGAACGGCAAACCGGTGATCGAGAAGGTTCTCACCAAGCCGGAGATGGCGAACGTGCAGGGCGGCGACTCGCTCAATCCGACCCGCACCGGCGACGTCGTGGTGGTCAGCAAGGTGCCGTACGAGTTCGACGGCAACACGGTCGGCACGCTGGTCGCGCCGTCGAAGTTCTTCGGCCAGCACGGCTACCTGCCGGAGGACGTCGACCTCGCCCACAACATCAACATGCACGCGACGTTCGTCGCCGGCGGCCCGGACATCGCGCACGCTCCTTCCGTACGCGGGGTACGCGCGATCGACCTCGCGCCGACGCTGGCCGTGCTGGGCGGCTTCAACCCGCCGCTCCAGGCACAGGGCAGTGTGCTCACCTCGATCGTCAAGGGCGGGTGGCGCTACTCGACCGGACAGCTGCTCGCCATCAACGACGTGCACGGGAACCTGACGTCGGACGGGCTGACCTACACCGACCCGTACACCGGGGTGAAGGACGCCGCGGGCGGGCTCGCGGTGCTCAGCGCGTACCTCAGGGAAGCGCAAGCTAGCGACCCGCGCGACACCGTCACCGTCGCCGCCGGCGACATGGTGGGCGCCAGCCCACCGGCCTCCGGGCTGCTGCGCGACAAGCCGACGCTGGACGCCCTGAACAAGATGGGCATCGATGTGGGAACGCTCGGTAACCACGAGTTCGACCGGGGCGTCCCGGAGATGCTCAAGCAGATCACCGGCGGTACGTCGACGATCGACCCGTCGATCACGTTCGACAGGCTGAACTTCCCGATGACCGACGCCAACGTGATCAGCGACAAGACCGGGAAGCCGCTGCTCCAGCCGTACGTGATCAAGCAGGTCGGCGGGGTGCCGGTCGCCTTCATCGGCGCCACCACGATCACCACGCCGTCGATCACGACCACTGGCGCGACCGACGGGGTGCACTTCGTCGACGAGGCGACCGCGATCAACGGTCAGGTCGCGGCCCTCCGCGCCCGGGGCGTGCGGGCTTTCGTGGCCGTGGTGCACGAGGGCGGCTCGCAGAGCACATATCCGGTCGGCACGGTCAGTGACCGGATCAACACGATCGCGGCCCACCTCGACCCGTCGGTCTCGGTCGTGATCAGCGGCCACAGCCACACGGTCGTCGACACCCGGGTCGGGCACGCGCTGGTGATCCAGGCGTCCTCCTACACGCGGGCGTTCGACCGGGTGCGGCTGCTGCTCGACCGGTCGTCGGGCACCATCGCGGCGACGTGGGGCTCGGTGGTGCCGGTCTGGGAGACCACGCCGCCCGCCTCGACCGACCCGTCGGCGCCGGCCGTCGCGCCGGACCCGGCGGTCAAGAAGATCGTCGATGACGCGGTGGCGGCAACCAACCCGGTGACGCAGAAGGTGGTCGGCCACGCCGCGGCCCCGGTTCCGTCGCAACGCGAGGGCGGTGCCACACCGGCCGGCGAATCGCCGGCGGGTGACCTCATCGCGGACGCTCAGCGGACGTACGCGAAGACGCAGCTCGCGTTCGTCAACACCGGAAGCGTGCGGGCGGGCCTGGTCGCGGGCCCCGTAACCTACGGGTCACTGTTCACGATGCAGCCGTTCCAGGACGACTACCTGGACACGTTCTCGCTGACCGGGACCCAGGTGTGGGCGCTGCTCGCCCAGCAGCTGGCGCCCGGCACCGGCGGGATCATGCAGATCTCGGGCCTGCACTTCACCTACACCGGCACCACAATCACCGGGGTGTGGCTGGGCCCGGCGGGCGACAACAGCACGCCGATCCCCCGTGATGCCGGCGTGTCGTACACCGGCACGGCGAACTCGTTCATGATGGGCGGCGGTGACGGCTTCACCGTGCTGACCGGCGCGTCGAACATCGTACAGACCGCGGATGCCGAGCTGGTGCCGCTGGTGGCGTATGTGGGGACGCTGCCCGACCCGTTCACCTATACCACCGACGGCCGGATCGCGACGGGCTGAGTTTTTCCACAGCGAGGGACCGGCCTTTCGGGCCGGTCCCTCTTTTTTTGTCGTACGCGGGTGGCAGGGTGCTCGGCATGCCGAAGACGCAGTACTACACCGCTACGACGATCGACGGCTTCATCGCCGACCCGGACAACTCGCTGTCCTGGCTCTTCGAGGCCGAGGACGACATCAATCGCTCGCCGTTCCCGGCCTTCTTCGAAGGGGTCGGCGCGTTCGCGATGGGCTCGACCACCTATGAGTGGGTGCTGGAGCACGATTCGCTCCTCGACAACCCGGCCCGGTGGCACGAATACTACGGCGACGTCCCGGCCTGGGTCTTCACCCACCGTGACCTGCCACCGATCCCCGGCGCCGCGTTGAACTTCGTGGCCGACGATGTGCGGCCGGTGCACACCGCGATGACGGCGGCCGCGGGCGGCAAAAACATCTGGGTCGTCGGCGGCGGCGAGCTGGCGGGCGCCTTCGCCGACGCCGGCCTGCTCGACGAGCTGATCCTGGGGGTCGCCCCGGCCACGCTGGGCGCCGGCGCTCCTCTGCTCCCCCGACGCCTGACCGCCTCACGTCTCTCCCTGACCGACGTCGAGCGCCGCGGCGAGTTCGCCTACCTGACCTACGCGCTGGCCGCCCCTCGCTGAGCCGACCGTCGAACCCGGACCGCGGTGGCCAGACCGGCCACCGTGACGGCCAGGAACCCGACGCCCGGAAGCGCCGTCGAGCCGAGGAGCGCGGCGACGCCGAGCGCGTTGCCGAGCTGGGCCGCGGTGTTGAGCAGCCCGAGCGCCGAGCTGCCGGTCGTCGAGGCGGTGCCGATCGAGGTAGCGCCGACCGACGCGAGGCCCAGCCCGACGCCCGCAATCGAGATCGCTACGACGATGACCGGGATCCGATCGTGGCGGACGGCCAGGATCAGCCCGCCGGCGGCGATGGCGAGCAGGCCGAGCACGGTCGGCCGGAGGGAGCTGGACGTCATGGCCGGCAGCCGGGACAGGACCGAGCCGATCACCACGGCACCGCTGAGAGGCATCATCACGACCGCGGCGGTGGCGGGCGAGAGCCCCAGGTCGTTCTGCAGGAGCAGCACGACCACGATCGCGATGCCGCTGGTGGTGGCAGTGTTCACGAACGAGACCGCGACTCCCGTACGGAGGCCGGCGTCGCGCCGGGCGTCCCGCGGAATCAACGGCTCGGCCGCCCGTCGTTGCTGCACGGCTCGTTGCTGCACGGCTCGTTGCTGCACGGCGAAGGACGCGCCGAGCACCACCCCCACCAGCAGGCCGGTCGACCCGATCACGACCAGGCCGTCCTGCAAGATCGAGGCGGCACCGACGATGGCCATGATGGCGGCGGTGAGCAGCACCGCTCCCCACACGTCCAGGCGCACGGCCCGGTCGGCCGGGTCGGCGGGCAGCAGCAGCACCACACCGACGATCAGGACGACGGTGACCGGCACGTTGATCCAGAACACCCAGTGCCAGCTCAGCGCCTGAGTGAGGCCGCCACCGACCACATAGCCGAGGACACCGGCGACGGCTCCGCCCGCGCTCCAGCCGGCCAGCGCGGTCCGGCGGCGCCCCGGTTGGGGGCTGAGCCGGAGCAGAACCCACATGGCGGCCGGCACACACAGCGCGGCGGCCGCGCCCTGCCCGATGCGAGCGGCGACGACCTGGCCGATCGAATGGGCCGCACCCCCGGTCAGGGCGGCCAGGCCGAACACGGCCAAGCCGACGAGAAGGATGCGGCGGTGTCCATATCGGTCACCGAGCCGCGCGCTGAGCAGAAGCAGCCCGGCGAAGACCATGGCGGCCGACGCGGCCACCAGCGTGGCCGCGCCCCGAGGTGCACCGGTGTCGGCCACCATCGCGGGAATCGCCGGCGTGACGCTGGTGACCACGAGGACATCGACCAGCTGGACGCCCCACAACACGAGCAGTTGGACCGCCCAGCGCCGCTTGCCCGTCCGCACCTCCGTGGCCATCGCGCCAGCCTAGGTCCTAGGCGCGGGCGCCGCCGTCCACGCGGAGGACCACGCCGGTCACGTAGGAGGAGCGGTCGCTGAGGAGCCAGGCGGCGGCCTCGGCGATGTCGGCCGGATCGGCCTGGCGGCGCAGCGGGGTGAAGGCGATCAAGCGCTCGGCCAGGCCGGGTGAGACCTGCTGCCAGTGGTCCATCATCTCGGTGCGGGTGTTGCCGGGGGCGATCGCGTTGACGCGGATGTTCTCCGGGCCGTAGCTGATCGCGGCCGACTCGGTGAGGCTGTTGACGGCACGCTTCATCGCGCCGTAGGCGGGCAGGTCCGGGTTGCCGGTGAGGCTGCCGACGCTGGAGTTGTTGACGATCGCGCCGGTGCCGGCGGTGGCCCGGATCGCCGCCACCTCGGCGACCATCTGGAGCCAGACGCCGCGCAGGTTCACCTCGTAGAGGCGGTCGAAGTCGGCCAGGGTCACCTGGTCGACCGGGCCGGGCGGCGCGAACGTCGCGCCGTTGTTGAAGGCCACGTCGAGGCGACCGTGCAGGTCGACGGCCCGGTCGACGGCGGCCTGCACGCTGGACGGGTCGGCCAGGTCGCACACGACGTAGTCGGCGACGCCGCCGGTCGAGCGGATCTCCTCGGTCACGGCCTTGAGCTGGTCCTCGGTGCGGGCCGCCAGCACGACCTTGGCACCCTCGTGGGCGAACAGGCGGGCCGCGGCGGCCCCGATCCCCCGTCCGGCACCGGACACGAACGCGATCTTGTCGTCGAGCAGCAATGAAGTCATGCGGCAAACCTCGGCCCGGCCGGGAACGCTATCCAGGCATCGGCGGTACCTGGCTGGGCCGTCCGCGGCGACGCAGACTGGGGGCGTGGATCGACAGGAACTGGCCGGCTTCCTGCGCAGCCGGCGGGAGCGGATCGCCCCGGCCGACGTGGGCCTGGCCGCCGGGCGACGCCGTCGCACCCCCGGGCTGCGCCGCGAAGAGGTGGCCCAGCTGGCGTTCATGTCGACCGAGTACTACACGCGCCTCGAGCAGGGCCGTGCACCGCGCCCGTCGCGTGAGGTCCTCGCCGGGCTGGCCCGCGCGCTGCGCCTCACCGACGCCGAGCGCGACCACCTGCACCATCTGGCCGGTGAGCCGCCGGCCCCGCCGACCGGCCCGTCGCGTGAGGTTCGCCCGAGCATCCTCGACCTGCTCGCCCGGCTGCCTCAGGCCGCCGCGACGGTGATTTCGGCCGCCTTCGAGGTGATCGCCTGGAACGACCTGGCCGCGGCGCTGATGGAGGATTTCTCGGCATTGCCCCGGCACGACCGCAACCTCGTCCGCAAGGCGTTCCTCGACGACCGCAACGTCTACGGGGTGTCGGACGCCGAGACGTTCGGCCGGCGCTCGGCCATGCAGCTGCGGGCCGCGGCCGCCCGCTACCCGGACGACCCCGAGCTGACCGCGCTGGTCCGCGAGCTCCTCGATGGGAGCGCGGCGTTCCGTGAGTTGTGGGAGTCGCACGACGTCTCCGACCAGCCGACCATGGTGAAGACGTTCCGCCACCCGCTGGTCGGCCCGATCACCGTCAACTGCGACGTCCTCGACATCGCCGACCGCGATCAGCGCCTGGTCATCTACACCGCTGCGCCCGGTTCCCCTTCCGAGGAGGCCTTGCGCCTGCTGTCGGTCATCGGCACCCAGCGGATGTCAGTCGAGGGTGACGGCGTAGAGGAGCATCCGGGGGTCGTTCGGTAGCGAGACCGAGCGCAGCTGCTTGCCCGCGGCCAGCGGGACGGTGGCGCCGTAGAGGTTGGTCGGCGGGCCGTCGACGCCCTGGCCGGCCTTTATGCGGTGGTCCATGGCCAGGACGGTGGTCGTGCCGGCGGTCGCGGTGCCGCACCAGTCGGCGACCGTGAGCGGCACCGACTGGACCGACCCGTCTGTGTAGCCGAGCGTGAAGACGCCGCTGACCGGGCCGTTGTGGCTGGTCACGACCATGTGCAGGGCGCTGTGGGGTGCCGCCGGGAGCAGCAGCGGCTGGCCCGCGGCGGGGACAAGGTTGACGGCGGTGCCGCTGGGGTCGGGGGCGTCGTAGGTGACGCCGTCGAAGGTGACCGGGCCGGCGGACGGGAACAGGTCGCCGTCGTAGCTCCAGCCGCCGCCGTCGAAGTTGCCCTCCGTCGAGGCGGCGACGGTCGCCGTGCCGTCGAGGGTGCGTTCGGCGGCCAGGTCGAGCGCGCACTGGGTGCCTGAGGTGGACGCGCAGGCCAGCGGGGTGCGGACGACCAGGGTGGCGGTTTTGGTCAGCGGCTGGGCGCCGCGGACGGTCACGGTGAGCGGGTAGGTGCCGACCGGCACGTCGGCCGGCGCGGTCACGGTGACGGTCGCGCGGCCGGAGACCGGCCGGTGGTGCGAGACGAGTACGCCCGGCTGCGTCACCGAAACCCGCCAGCCGGCCGGGGCCGTCGCCGAGACGCGCGGCACGAGCACGCCCGGCGCCTGGCCCACCAGGTCGACCGTGAACACGGCCTGCGACCCGGCGGCGATCGGCGACCGAGCCTGCGAACCGGCGGCCACCCGGGGCGCCGCGGTCAGACCGGTTTGTTCGGCGACCTGCGCCTGCCCGGCCGAGAGCGACGGGGAGGGACCGGCGCCGGGCAGGGCGGTGCCCGACGGCGTGATCGAGGCGTCGAGGTGGGTGCGGTGGTCGAGCGGGGCGTTGTTGACCGACGGCGGCTCGTCGGACGATGCCGTGCCCCAGCGGGACGGCGAGGTGCCCACGGTCTGTGCGATCGACCCGCCGTGCGCGATCGCCGACCACGGCAGCCAGTTCCGGTTCAGGTTCCGGCCGTTCACCCGGGCGTGCTGCAGGTAGCGCGCCGAATCGGAGACCCCGGGCGCGCTGATGGTCAGCGGATGGCCGGCCACGTCGACGACCGCGGACGGGAACTGCGGCGTGGACACGGCCAGGAAGTTGGCGCCGCTCATCGTCGGGTAGAGGCCGAGCGAGGAGAAGACGTACCAGGCGCTCATCGTGCCCAGGTCGTCGTTGCCGGTCATGCCGTCGGGGCCGGTGGTGAACAGGGTCATCGCGGCCCGCACCACGGTCGCGGTCTTCGCCGGCGCGCCCGCCCAGTGGTACATGTACGGCGCGAGCAGGTCGGGCTCGTTGTTCGGGTTGTAGGTCGGCTTGGCGTAGTAGTCGTAGGGGCTGGCGATCCAGTCGGTCCGGGCGGTGCCCGCCGGATCATTCAAGAGCTTCGGGTACGCGAAGAAGCTGTCCAGCCGGGCCTGGGTCGCGCGACGGCCACCCATCTGATCCACGAGTCCCGCCGGATCCTGCGGCACCAGCCACTGGTACTGATAGGCCCCGCCCTCGTGGAACTGCTCGTCCGCCGCCACCGGGTCGTAGGGCGTCAGCCATGTCCCGTCGACGGTCCGCGGCCGGAACTGCTGGATCGAGACGTCCCACAGGTTGCGCCACCACTGGCCCCGACCAGCGAAGAGGCGGGCATCCGCGGCGTGGCCGAGCCCCGAGGCCATCAGCGACAGTGCGGCGTCGGCCGCCGAGTACTCCAGGGTCGCCGAGGCCGGGTGCTGGCAGTCGTTGTCGCCGCCCTTGGCCACGCAGTCGGTGCCGAGCGCCAGCCCCGACGGGATGTAGCCGCGATCCGAGTAGTACCCGACGCCGGTCCGGCCGTTGTACGGCGTCGACGCCGGCGGCTGCGACAGCGCGTTCTTCCGCAGCAGCGCGTACGCCTCCTGTTCGTGGCCGGCCAGCAGGCCCTTCGACCACGCCTCGACCAGGAACGGTGTCACCGGGTCGCCGGTCATGATGTTGGTTTCGCTGTTCGCCAGCGCCCACCGCGGCAGCCACCCGCCGTCCCGTCCGATCGCCACGACGGACAGTGCCACGTCGCGCGCGATCGCGGGTTGCAGCATTTCGAGCAGTTGGTTCTGCGGTCGGTAGGTGTCCCACAGCGAGAAGTTCTGGTACGGCGTGTACCCGTCGGCGTGGTGCACCGCCTTGTCGAACCCGGTGTACGACCCGTCCACGTCGCCGGCCAGGTTGGGGTGCAGGAAGGAGTGGTAGAGCGCGGTGTAGAACACGGCCTGGCGATCGGCCGTACCCCCGGAGACCTTGATCTTCGACAGGGCCGACGCCCATTGGGCGCGCAACGCGGAGCGGACCTGGTCGAAGTCGTAGCCGTCGCCGGTCTCGGCGGCCAGGTTGGCGCGGGCGCCGGCGAAGCCGGTGTACGAAAGTCCGACCTTGAGCACCACGTCGTGGTCGCTGGACGCATCGAACGTGACGTAGGCCCCGTTACCGCCGGTGCCCGCCGCATCCCGCCCGGAACCGACCGTGTTGCCCCGCCAGGTGCCGTAGGCCGCGAACGGCCGGTCGAAGGACGCCGAGAAGTAGACCGTGTGGTCGTCCTTGCCGGCGCAGAACCCGCCCGCGTGCACCCGGCCCTCGATCGTCCGGTCCCCGACCACGTGAACCTCGGAGTCGAAGACGTTCTGGTTGGCCTTCGCGGTGTTGAACAGCACGTTCGCCTGCCCGGTGGAGGGGAAGGTGTAGCGCTGCCATCCGGTGCGCGCGGTCGCCGTGAGTTCGGCCTGGATCCCGTACGTCGACAGCCCGACCCGGTAGTAGCCGGGCGAGGCCTCCTCGTCGGCATGCGAGTAGGCCGACGCGTAGGAGGAAGGATTGACCGCCCCGGTGGTCGGCATGACCGGCAGCTCGCCCGCCACCCCGCAGCCGACGCCGGACAGGTGCGTCTGACTGAACCCGTAGATCGACGACTGCTTGTAGTCGTACCCGCCCTGCCCACCCGTGTCCGGGCTGACCTGCACCATCCCGAAGGGTGCGCCGGCACCGGGGAAGGTGTTGCCGAAGTTCTCGGTGCCGACGAACGGCCGGACCAGGTCGACCGGCGGCGAGGACGAGGCGGCATAGGCGGATGACGGCACCGAAACGGTGGCGGCGACGGCCAGGACGACGACAGCAAGGCGACGCACGACGGACCTCCAGGTAGGCGACCGCCGACAACGTTGTCACCGCAGATCGGCCAAAGTCAATGGAGTCGCAACCGATTTGCACCCGTGCACCTTTGGCCGAAGCACTCAAGCACCGGCCCGAACACCCGATCTGCCCGGTTGACCGCCCATCCCGGGGCGGTCACCACCGGACCGGAGAACACGTCTGATGGCAGCCCTGACCGAATCGCCGCCCGAGGCCGCCCGCCTCGAGGGGCCGGCCGACGACGGCCACGGCCACGGCCACCGTGGGTGGGGCCGCCTGTGCGTGGTCGTCGGCCTGATCGTGGTCGGCTTCGCCCTGGTGCTCAGCGCCGGACTCGGCGGAGACCGGGTCGCGCAGACGGTCTCCAACTTCGGGCTCGGCCTCTCCGCGGTCGTCGCGGCGGCCGCCTGCCTGCTGCGCGCCCGGTGGTTCACCGGGCGGATGCGCTGGGGCTGGGCGTTCATCGGCCTCGGCGTGCTGAGCTGGGGCCTCGGGCAGGCGTACTCGGTCTATCTGCAGACCTTCCTGGGCCGCGAGGTGCCGCTGCCGTCCGGGGCCGACATCGGCTACCTGGGCATGATCCTCTTTACCCCGGCCGGCCTGCTGATCCTGCCCAGCGTCGCCCAGGCCCTGGCCAACCGGGTGCGCAGCGTGCTCGACGGCCTGATGGTCGGCTGCTCGTTAGTGCTGATGGCCTGGATCTTCGTGATCCAGCCGCTGATCGCCGCCGGCCAGGGCGACGCGCTCGCCCTGTACGTCAGCCTCGCCTACCCGCTGGGCGACGTGGTGATGCTGACGATGGTGCTCTACATGCTGGCCCTGCAGCGCCGGCACGGCTCGACCTTCGCCAGCCTGGCCCTGGTCGGCGCCGGCATCGGGGCGTTCGCCGCCTCCGACATCGGGTACGCCTACCTCAACCTGGTCGGCAAGTACGCCTCCGGCGGCGCCACCGACATCGGCTGGTTCCTCGGCTTCTGCCTGGTGCTGCTGGCCGCGCGCAAGCCGGTCGCCAGCAAGCTCGACGAGGACGACCGGGGCTTCGAGGGCATGCAGCCGGTCGGCGTCCTGCTTCCCTACGTCGCGGTGCTCGGCTCGCTGGTCACCACCGTCTTCTGGTACGCCAAGACCGGCCACAGCACGATGTTCGTGGCCTACACCCGGTCGGTCCTGATCCTGCTGATCATCGGCCGCCAGCTGATCACCCTGCGGGAGAACCGCAACCTGACCCGCAACCTCGAGTCCCGGGTCGCCGACCGTACGGCCGAGCTGTTCGCCAGCGAGCAGCGCTTCCACGCCCTGGTGCAGCACAGCTCGGACGTCGTCACCGTGGTCAGTCCGGAGGCCGACGTGCTCTACCAGAGCGAGTCGGTGCACCGGGTCTTCGGCGTGTCGACCCAGGCGCTGACCGGCAAGCGGCTGACCACGCTGCTCGACCCGGAGTCGGGTCTGCGGCTGGCGCAGGCGCTGCGCCAGGTCGCGGGACGCCCGTACGCCACCACCGTGCTCGAGCTGACCGTCCGGCACCGCGACGGCCGCCGCCGACAGGCCGAGATGACGATCACCAACCTGCTCGGCGACCCCAGCGTGGCCGGCCTGGTGCTCAACACCCGCGACATCAGCGAGCGCAAGGAGCTCCAGGACCAGCTGGTGCACGAGGCGTACCACGACGCGCTGACCCAGCTCGCCAACCGGGCGCTGTTCCGGGAGCGGGTCGCCGACGCGCTGCTGCGCCGCGGCGACGGCGAGGACGTGACCGTGCTCTTCCTCGACCTGGACGGGTTCAAGGAGGTCAACGACAGCCTCGGCCACCTGGCCGGCGACCAGCTGCTGGTGCAGGTCGCGGACCGGCTCCGGTCCTCAGTCCGCGAGGGCGACGTGGTGGCCCGCTTCGGCGGCGACGAGTTCGCGGTGCTCATCGAGTCGCCGATCGGCGTCGAGGAGGCCGAGTCGGTGGCCCAGCGGATCGTCGAGGTGCTCGAGGAGCCGTTCGCCAGCGAGACCCGCAACATCCACGTGCAGGCGAGCATCGGTCTGGCGGCCTATAGCGGCATCGGCGACACGCCGGTCGAGCTGGCCGACGAGGGGCAGGCGGACGGCGCCGAGCAGCTCATGCGCAACGCCGACCTGGCCATGTACAAGGCGAAATCGGCCGGCGGCGGCAGCTTCGCCAGCTACGACCCGCAGATGCTGGCCGGCCTGGTCGCGCGGCTCGAGCTGGAGTCCGACCTGCGGGTCGCCCTCGAGCGCGGGCAGCTCCGGCTGCACTATCAGCCGACGGTCGACCTGGCCACGAGCGAGGTGGTCGGCTTCGAGGCGCTGGTGCGCTGGTACCACCCGGAGCGCGGCCTGATCGCGCCGCTCGAGTTCATCCCGATCGCCGAGGCGACCGGCCTCATCATTCCGCTGGGCCGCTGGGTGCTCGAGGAGGCGTGCCGGCAGGCCGTCGAGTGGAGCCAGGGCGAGTTCGGCCGCCCGATCAAGATGGCGGTCAACGTCTCGGTACGCCAGTTCGACCGGGCCGACCTCGTCGAGGTCGTGGCCCAGATCCTGGCCGAGACCGGCATGCCGGCGCAGCAGCTCTGCCTGGAGATGACCGAGAGCGTGCTGATGACCGACACCGACGACAACCTGGAACAGCTGGTGCGCCTCAAGGAGCTCGGCGTGACGCTGGCCATCGATGACTTCGGCACCGGCTACTCGTCGCTCGCCTACCTGCGGCGGTTCCCGGTCGACACGCTCAAGATCGACCGCTCGTTCGTGGAGCGGCTGGGCGCGCTGACCGACGACACCGCGCTGGCCGACACCATCGTCCAGCTCGGCAAGAGCCTGGGCATGGACACCGTCGCCGAAGGCATCGAGGAGTTCGGCCAGCTCGCCGCGCTGCGTGAGATGGGCTGCCACTTCGCACAGGGCTACTACTTCTCCCGCCCGGTGCCGGCCGACCAGGCCGGCCGGCTGCTGCGCGAGGGCGCCGACCTTTCCGCCTGACACCGTCCCCCCTTCTCAGGAGCAATCGATGACGAGCGCCGCCGCCCTCGAGGTGATCGACACGCCGACGCCCTATCTGGTGACCGACCTGGACGCGATCGCCCGGCAGCACGCCGCATTCGAGGCGGCGATGCCCGGCGTCCGCACTTGCTATGCGATGAAGTGCAACCCGTCGCCGGAAATCCTGCGGACGCTGGCCGGCCGCGGTTCCGGCTTCGAGATCGCGTCGCTGGCCGAACTGCGCATGCTGCAGGCGATCGGGGTCGACCCGGCCGAGGTGCTCTACAGCAACCCGGTCAAGCCGCCGACCCACATCGCCGAGGCGTTCCGGGCCGGACTGTGGCGGTTCAGCTTCGACTCCCCGAACGAGCTCGCCAAGATCGCCGAGCAGGCGCCGGGTGCCGCGGTCTACGTGCGCCTGCGGGTCGACGACACCAACAGCGTGTTCCCGTTGTCGCGCAAGTTCGGTACCGACGTCGAGGACGCGTACGACCTCATGCTGCTGGCCAGGCGGCTCGGGCTGCGGCCGTACGGCGTGACCTTCCACGTCGGCTCGCAGTGCACCGACGCGAAGGCGTGGCACAACGCGATCCGTGGCGCGGGCGAGCTGATGACCATGCTGCTGGCCGACGGGGTCGAGCTCGAGATGCTCGACCTGGGCGGCGGGTTCCCCGCCCGCTACACCTCCGACGTGCCGACGATCGAGGAGATCGGGACGGTCGTGACCTCGGC
This sequence comes from Actinoplanes sp. NPDC051343, assembly GCF_044455125.1. NCBI lineage: Bacteria > Bacillati > Actinomycetota > Actinomycetes > Micromonosporales > Micromonosporaceae > Actinoplanes > Actinoplanes sp. NPDC051343. Next base: position 681,518 of record NZ_JBITEL010000004.1, on the reverse strand, counting down.
GGTCGCGAGCCTCCTTCCGTACGCACCGTCGCTGCTCGTCGCCGAGCCCGGCCGGCACCTGGTGGCCGAGTCGTCGGTGATGGCCGCGACCGTGATCGGGCGGGAGGCCCGCGGCGACGAGCACTGGGTCTACCTCGAGGTCGGCACCTACAACGGCCTCATGGAGGTGCTCCAGACGCCGGGCGGCTGGGACTTCCCGATGTGGGCGTCGCGACCGGGCGCGGCCCTCCTGCCGTTCACCGTGACCGGTCCGACCTGCGACAGCACCGACACGGTCGCGTACAACGTGCCCCTGCCCGCCGGCCTCGAGGTCGGCGACGTCGTCTACATCGGCTCGACCGGGGCGTACACCCTCGCCTACGCGTCGCACTTCAACGGTTTCCCGCCGCCGATCCCCTTGTTCGTGGGCAGCGGCTCCCTGCGTGCCCCCCGTTGACCAGGTAGGCCGGCGCGGTCGCCGGCGCGCCGGTCCCGGCGGGCGGCGCCGCTCCGGCCGCCTGCGCGAACTCCTCTTCTCCGGCGTCGTCGACTCGTTCGGCAACTCCCTCGGCTGGACGGTCGTGCTGCTCATCGGCAGCGCGCGCGGTGGCCTGCCCGAGGCGGCGCTGTACAGCGCCGCGATGCTCGTCGGCACGGTGCTCTCGGCGCCGGTCACCGGGTGGCTCAGCCGCCGGTTGAGCGGTCGCTGGCTGCTGCGCGGCACCGCCACGATCGAGGGGCTGCTGCGGCTCGGCATTCTCGGCGGGCTGGTCGCCGGGCTGCCCGCGTGGTGGGTCGCGGTCGCGATCGGACTGATGAACGTCGCCGCCTGGACCGGCTATGCCGGCATGCGGGCCGAGGTCAGTGCGGTCGACGGGTCGACGCGGTCGATGACCCGGTACGCGGTCGGCATCGCCGGCGTCGAGGCCGCCGGCACCGCGCTGGCCGCGCTGCTGCCCAAGGGCGCGGCCGGCCATCCGACCGGGTGGCTGCTCGTCGCGGTGTTTCTGGCGTACGCCGGATCGATGCTCCCGACGATGGTGACCGCGCGCCGCGCCCGCATCTCGCCACTCCCGGGCGCCTCGCGCAACCGGCTGCCCGGGCCCGGCATCCCGACGACCGAGGTGGTCCGGCGGGCGCACGCGGGCGTGCGGCTTCCTTCGGTACGCCTCCTGATCGCGGGCGGCGGCATCATGCTGACCGCGGCCGGGCCCGTCCTGCTGGCCGTTCCGGTCACCGAGGAGTTGCACGGCTCCGGCTGGGTCGCCGGGGCCGCCGTCGCGTTCTGCCTGGGCACGCTGCTGTCGACCACCGCCGGCGGGCTGATCGCCCGGCTCAGGCTGCCGGCCGTGCTGCGCTGGACGCTCTGGGGCCTCGGCATGCTGGTCGGCTGGATCTTCGCCCCGTCGTACGCGCCGATGGTCCTGGCGGCCCAGTTCCTGGCCGGGCTGAGCCAGACCGCGTTCGAGGGCGACATGGACGCCCGGGTCGCCGCGGAGGCGCAGCACTCGGCCGTGACCCGCGACCTGGCCTACAGCGCTTCGGTGCGGGCGCTCGGCGGCGCGGTAGCGGTACGCCTCCTGCCGATGCTGGTGGCCGCCCCGGCGATCGGCACCGTTGCGAGCGGCGCCGGCCTGCTGCTCGGCGTGACCGCGGTGGTGCTCTGGGCGGGTCTGTCGACGGTCCCGCACCTGGTCCGGCGGCTGGCCCATTAGGTCGGGCTCATTAATCCGGTTGACGACCTTGGCATAGTCCGGGCATGAGGACCCCGCGGGACATCGTGTCCATCCGGTGCTGTGCCGCTGCTGCCGGGCTGATGACCTCCTAGAGGCAGGGCGCGCCACCCGTCGCACCGGGACACCCGATATCCCGGAGATTCCCGCATGTCCTCATATCGCCTGTACCTGCTCATCAGCGGGTGGGGCTCGTTCGCCGGTCGCACCGCCTTCACCCTCAACCTGATCTATCAGGCCACCGTCGTCGGCCTGTCCCCGCTCCAGCTGGTGCTCGTCGGCACCCTGATGGAGACGGTCTGCTTCGTCGCCCAGGTGCCGACCGGTGTGATCGCCGACCTGATCAGTCGCCGGCTCTCGGTCATCATCGGCTATCTGCTGATGGGGGCCGGCCTGCTGGTCTGGGGCCTGTTCCCCTCGTTCACCGCGATCCTGATCGCCAACGTGATTTGGTCGGTCGGCGCGGTCTGCGTCGACGGCGCCGAACAGGCGTGGGCGGCCGACGAGATCGGCGACGACCGGGCCACCCGGGCGTTCGTGCGGGGCGGCCAGATCGGCCAGGCCGGCGCGCTGCTGGGCATCGTCGCCGCGACCGGACTGGCCGTGTTCGGGCTGGCCGTCCCGATCGTGGCCGGTGGTGTGCTCACGCTCGCTCTCGGCGTACTCCTGGCGTTTGTCATGACCGAGGAGCGCTGGTCGCCGACGGCGACCGAGGAACGCACCACCTGGCGTTCGATGCGCCGGCAGGTGGTATCGGGCGGCCGGGCCGTGCGGCGCGGCGGCATGCTGGCCGGCATCGTGGCCGGCACCCTGTTCGCCGGCATGAGCAGCGAGGGTTTCGACCGGCTGAGCCAGCCGTTCCTGCTGCCGTTCCTCGGCGGGGCGCCCACCGAGCTGGTGTTCGGCGCACTGACCATGGTCGCGGCGGTCGGCTCGATCGTGGTGACCGGCGTGGCGGGTCGCCGGCTCGACGCGCTGCATCCGCAGCGGACCGGCCGGGTCCTGGCCCTGCTGGAAGGGCTCACCGCGGTCGGCATGATCTGGTTCGGCCGGACCGGCCGGCTCGGCCTCGCGGTCGCGCTCTACCTGCTGGTCCGGCTGCTCCGGGACGGCGCCGGCCCGATCCTGACCGTCTGGCTGGTGTCGGCGACCGAGCCCGGCTCGCGCGCGACCGTCTTCTCGATCCAGGCCCAGGCCGACGCCCTCGGCCAGATCGTGGGCGGCCCACCGGTCGGCCTGGTCGGCCAGAAGCGCTCGATCGGCGCCGGCATCTCGGCGGCCGGCCTGTTCCTGCTGCCGGCCATCGGCCTGTTCGCCCTGGCCGCCCGGCGCTCACCGGTGCGCGGTGATCCCCAGCCGGTCAGCGGCTGACCGACATCGACGTGCCGGGTGGCGGTTCCGGTTCCGGAACTTGGCGTCTCGACGTCGCACCGACCTGGGGAGATGGCTGGGAAGCGCTTCCCAGGTCGGTAACCAGGGATTGACATGCCTGAAATTGAGGGTTCACAGTGTCTTCAGAAAGAGCGCTTTCCCCGGCGCTCCGCCTGTCCCCGACCCCAGGAGTCATCCCCATGACATCGCCAGTCCTTCAGACCAGACGCAGACGGGTCGCCCCCGCCCGCGCGCTGGCTCTCGCGGCCGGCCTCGCCGGCCTGCTGTCCCTCTATTTCGTCGCCACGACCACGCACGCCGACGCGGCCGAGGTCGTGGTCTCGCAGGGCAGACCGGCCACCGCGTCGTCGACCGAGTCGCCCAACGGCTACCAGCCCGCCGAGGCGGTCGACGGCAACAACGGCACCCGGTGGGCCAGCGCCTGGTCCGCCGCCCAGTGGTTCCAGGTCGACCTGGGCACGCCGACCGCGGTCAGCCGGATCGCGATCAACTGGGAAAACGCCTATGCGACCGCTTTCCAGATCCAGTTCTCGTCGGACGGCACCAACTACTCGCAGGCGTACGCGACGACCACCGGCACCGGCGGCCAGCAGAGCATCTCGGCTTCCGGCACCGCACGCTACGTCCGCATCAACCTGACCTCCCGGGCCCTGTCCGGCTACGGCTACTCGTTCTGGGAGTTCCAGGTCTTCGCGGGCGGCACCACCACAACCCCGCCTACGACCCCGCCGACGACTCCCCCGACCGGTGGCACCGCGCGCCTGTTGTCCTACAACAAGCCGGCGCACGCCTCGACGGAGCAGAACGACGCCCAGTGCAACCCGTGCACGGCCGACAAGGCGTTCGACAACGACCCGGCCTCGCGCTGGGCGACCAACCCGACGACCGGCTGGGTCGACCCGGGCTGGATCTACGTCGATCTCGGAGCCACTGCCCAGATCAGCCAGGTCGTGCTGCAGTGGGACCCGGCGTACGCCAAGGCCTACCAGATCCAGGTCTCCCCGGACGCCGCCAACTGGACCACGATCTACTCGACCACGACCAGTGACGGCTTCAAGGACGTCATCAACGCCACCGGCTCCGGCCGCTACGTGCGGATGTACGGCACCGCCCGCAGCAGCACCTACGGCTACTCGCTGTGGGAGTTCAGCGTCTACGGCACCGGCGGCAACCCGACCGCCCCGCCGGCCCAGCCCGCCGACCCGTCGTTCCCGGCCACCAGGATGGTCTTCGACGACGAGTTCAACGGCGCGTCCGGCACGAAGCCGGACGGTTCGAAGTGGACCCAGGACTTCGGCGGCGGCCAGAACGGCGAGCAGGAGTACTACACCAACGGTGACAACACGACCATGAACGGCAACGGTCAGCTGGTCATCGCCGCGAAGAAGGAGTCGTCGAACGGTCACGACTACACCTCGGGCCGGATCAACACCGGCGGCCACTTCACCTTCCAGTACGGCCGGGTCGAGTCCCGCATCAAGGTGCCGAAGGGTCAGGGCTTCTGGCCGGCGTTCTGGATGATGGGCGCCGACTTCCTCTCCGGGCGGCCGTGGCCGTACAACGGCGAGGTCGACATCATGGAGATCCTCGGCAAGGACACCTACACCTCGTACTCGACGCTGCACGCGCCGATGTACAACGGTGGCGGTGGCTACGGCCAGTCGTACAAGGCAGCGGGCGGGGCCGACCTCTCGGCCGACTTCCACACCTACGCCGCCGAGTGGGACAGCAAGGGCATCCGCTTCTACCTCGACAACCAGCTGGTGTTCAACGCCGACCGGAACACGGTCGAGAACACCCGGGGTGCCTGGATCTACGACCACCCGTTCTACATCATCCTCAACCTCGCGGTCGGCGGTGACTGGCCGGGCGCGGTGGACGCCACCACCCCGTTCCCGTCCCAGATGCTCGTCGACTACGTTCGCGTCTACCAGTAGTTAATTGATCATGGACATCGGCCGGAAGCCCCGAGAGAGCGCTCTCCCCCGGCTTCCGGCCGGTGCTATAAACAACGCCATGAGCACCCGGCCCCCGCGCGGCGGACACCAGCCGACCATGGACCAGGTCGCCGAGGCGGCCGGGGTCTCGCGGGCCACCGTCTCCCGGGTGATCAACGGCGCCCCGACGGTCGACGCCAAGATCCGCGAAATCGTCCAGCGGGCCATCGCCGAGACCGGATACGTACCCAACGTGGCCGCGCGCAGCCTGGTCACCCGCCGCTCCAATTCGGTCGCCCTGGTGATCAGCGAGCCCGACCGGCCGGACAACCACTCGTTCCTCAACCGGATCTTCACCGACCCCTACTTCGGCCGCATCACCGCCGGCGCTACTCAGGCCCTGCGCCCGCACGACATCCACCTGGTGATCATCCCGACCGACTCGACCGACCATCACCAGGTCATCCGCTACCTGCGCCAGGGGCACGTCGACGGCGTACTGCTGATCAGCAGCCACGAGCACGACGAACTGCCCCGGCAGGTGCACGACCTGGGCATCCCCGCGGTCGTGTCGGCCCGGCCCGCCCAGCCCATCCCGGCCAGCTTCGTCGACGTCGACCAGCGTCTCGGCGCCCGCCTCGCCGCCGACCACCTGCTCGGCCGGGGCTGCCGCAAACTGGCCACGATCAGCGGACCGACCGACATCCCGTCCGGCCTCGACCGCCTCGAAGGCTTCCGCATCTACCTCGAACAGCGCGGCCTCGGCCCGGTGCCGGCCATCGAGAGCGACTTCACCCGGGCCGGCGGCGAGGAGTCGGCGCGGCGGCTGCTCACCGAACATCCCAATCTCGACGGCCTCTTCGTCGCCAGCGACCTGATGGCCGAGGGCGCCCTTCGCGCGGTCCAGGACATGGGCCGCCGTGTGCCCGACGACATCGCGGTGGTCGGCTTCGACGACAGCAGTGCCGCCCTCGACTGCCGGCCGCTGCTCACCACCATCCGCCAGCCGGTCGAGGAGATGGCGGCCGAGATGGCCGAGGTGCTGATGGCCCACATCGCCTCGCCGTCGCGGCTCCCCCGCTCGGTCATCTTCCAGCCGACCCTGGTCATCCGGGACTCGGCCTGACTTGACTGACGGCAGTCTATTTTTAAGACTGTTACGCATTACCCCTCTCCCCGGAGGATTTCCCCCATGCGTAAATCCCGTTTTCTCATCGCGGCGGCCGTCGTCGTGGTGGCCCTGGGCGGCGGTCTGACCGTCGCCTCCCGAAGTGACACGGCCCAAGCGGCCGTCGTCTGGAACGAAGACTTCAACGGCGCGGCCGGCACCGGCGTCGACTCGTCGAAATGGAACTTCGACACCGGCGGCAGCGGCTTCGGCAACCAGGAACTGGAGTACTACACCAGCGGCACGAGCAACGTCGCCATGGACGGCCAGGGCCACCTGGTGATCACGGCCCGCAAGGGCAGCGGCGGGCACAACGACTGCTGGAACGGCACCTGCCAGTTCACCTCCGGCCGCATCCAGACCGCCGGCAAGTTCACCCAGCAGTACGGCCACGTCGAAGCTCGCATCCAGGTCCCCAACGGCTCCGGCCTCTGGCCCGCCTTCTGGATGCTCGGCGGCGGCAACTGGCCCGCCGACGGCGAGATCGACATCATGGAGGTCGTCGGCCGGGACCCCAACCGGCTGTTCGGCACCCTGCACGGCCCCGGCTACTCGGGCGGCAACTCGTTCGGCGGCAACATCGTCGCCGGCTCGCCGTGGTACCAGGCGTTCCACAACTACGCCGTGGACTGGTCGCCGGGCCTGATCGTCTGGACCGTGGACGGCCAGGAGTACTTCCGGGCCACGCCGGCCTCGCTGCAGGCGGCCAAGGGCAACGTGAGCTGGGTCTACGACCACCCGTTCTTCATCATCCTCAACCTCGCCGTCGGCGGTAACTTCGGCCAGGGCAACCCGGCCGGCCTGCCCGCCGAAAGCAAGATGCTGATCGACTACGTGCACGTCAGCACCTCGACCACGACGCCGCCGCCGAGCGGTGGCAACGCGCTCAAGTCCAGCCTGAGCGGCCGCTGCATCGACATCCCGGGCGCCAACCCGGTCGACGGTGCCCGGCTGCAGACGTACGACTGCAACGGCAGCGGCGCCCAGCAGTGGGCGGCGAACAGCGACGGCACGATGCGGGCGCTCGGCAAGTGCATGGACCCGGCCGGCGGCGCGCTCACCAACGGCACGCCGGTCCAGCTGGTCACCTGCAACGGCAACCCGGTGCAGCGGTTCACCCTGTCGGCCGCGGGCGACCTGGTCAACGTGTCCGCGAACCGGTGCGTCGACGTGAAGGACAACAACACCGCCAACGGCGCCCAGCTCCAGCTGTGGGACTGCGCCGGCACCGCCAACCAGAAGTGGACCCGCGCCTGATCCGCCCGGGTCGAACGACAGGAACGCCGGCCGCCTTCGGGCAGCCGGCGTTTCCCCTTACGGCAGCAGCAGGCCCCAGTGGACGGCCCAGGGAACGAACATCACGCCGCCGGCGACGAGCAGCGCGAGACCACGGTCCCGCCGGTGCCACCAGGCGGCGGTCACCGGGACGGTGAGAGCGACCACCGCGACCGCGAGCAGCTGCAGGACCAGCCAGGGCAACGGGCGTCCGGCCAGCACCGGGCCGACGACCTTGGCCGCGCTCGCGAGCATGAACAGGACATAGAGAATGGTGCCGGCGACGGCGATCGGACCCAACGAGGCCAGCCAGTGCGCCGACCGCGGGGACCGGACGGGTGATCGGCGCAGCCGGCGGGCCACGGGATAGCCGGCAAAAGCGCCCAGCAGGATCAGCAGAACGGCGAGCTGGGCCCACCCCGAGTCGTACCAGGCGGGCGCGACGATCCGCGGGGGCGCCGGCTCCGGAAGCAAGGGCACGACGCGGACCGCGGGCGGGTGCGCCGGATCCGCGGCGATCCAGGCCGCCTCGTAGTCGCCGTAGTCGGCCGGGAGGTCCGTCAACCGGTCGAAGCCGCCGTTCGCCGTCACGTGCAGGTCGTGATTGACCGCGGGGACGATGCGTACGGTGTGATGGGCGTTGCCGCCGGTCCGCAGCGCCGTCGCGATCAGCCGGCTGCTCAGCGCGGGCAGCGCGTCGCGGTCGAGCTGCCCCCACTCGGCCAGCACCGGCTGGCGCACCTGCCGCCAGGCGGGCAGCCCGTCGTAGTCCGCCTCAGCAAACAGATTCGCGCCCATCGCGCTGCGCACCGCGGTCCTCTGCATGGTGCCGACCAGTGATCCGGTGACGCCGGCGTGGTCCAGATACCGGCCGTACGCCCACGCCGTCTGCGCGGCGACGGTGGCGCCCACCGCGCCGACGGTGATCAGGAACTTGACATCGGTGGAGCGGTTCGCGGCCAGGGGCGCAACCCAAGCGCCCTCCGACAGTCCCCACAGCCCGACCCGGGCCGGGTCGACGTCCGGCCGGGAACCCAGCAGCCGCAGCGCGGCGAGCGCATCGTCGGCCAGCACCGAGTAGTCCCGATGAATCACCGAGTAGCCCACCGTCCGCTTGTCGTAGACCAGCGTCACGATGCCGCGACGGGCGTACGCCTCGGCGTCCGGCTCGAGATAGCCCCGGCCACGGTTGCCCGCACCCTCCAGCATGACCATTCCCGGGCGCCGCCCCGCGCCCGATGCGGGGATCAGCACGGTGCCGTGCAGGACGACACCGCCGCCGCCGGTGAACGAGACGTCGGCGCTGGTCACCCCGTCCGCAGCGGCGTGGGCCGGTCCGCTCGTCATGGCTGTGAGCAGCGCGGCGAACAACGCTGCCCCGATCTTGCGTGCCGTCCCGGCCGGTTCTCGGATCATCAACTGAGCCTGGCGAAACCGGCAGGTGCCGGCCAGGGTGGCAACACCCGCTTCGCCGATGAGGTGGCAGCACCCTGTGCTTCGGCCGGGGCAGAGCCTAGCGTCAAGGTCATGCACCGATTCGGGGACCGGATGCGTGAGTTGCGGTGGCTGGCCGTCGGCGCGGTGATCGGGCTGCCCGCGCCCGCGCTGCTACTCCTGACCGTGGTGTCCGTTCCGGCCGGCCTCGCGGCCGGGCTGGGCATCGGGCTCTTCACGACGGCGGTGTGGGCAACCCGCCGGTTGGCCGGCGCGCAGCGGCACCGCGTCGGCGTGGCGACCCCCTACCGGCTACTGCCCACGCGGATGACCGCCCGGTTGGCGGTCGTGCTCCGAGACCCCGGCACGTGGCGCGACCTCGCCTGGCTGCCGGTCCAATTCCTGGTAGGACTATTCGGTCTCGTCCTGCCGGTCACGCTCTGGCTCGGCGCGATCGAGTGCGCGGCGGCGCCCGGCCTGCGCCTTCTGCTGCCCGAGCCGACCGGGTTCGACCCCGTGGTGCTGGAGGTGACCGGCCGGGCGGGGCCGTTCACGTGGTTGCTGGTGCCGGTCGGCCTCGCGCTGGCCGGCGTCGCCTACCGCCTCCCCCGGCCGCTGATGCGTGGCCAGGCACGACTCACGGCGGCGCTGCTCCGGCCCACCTCCGCCGCCCGCCTCGCCGTACGCGTCGACCAGCTGACCAGCACCCGGGCCGCCACTGTGGACGCCTCGGCGACCGAGTTGCGCCGCATCGAACGCGACCTGCACGACGGCGCCCAGATGCGGCTGGTCGCACTCAGCATGAACCTGGGCATCGCCGAGGACGTCTTCGACGTCGATCCGGCCGGCGCCAAGGCGTTGCTGACCGAGGCCCGGGCCGGTGCCGGCGCGGCCCTCACCGAACTGCGGGACCTCGTCCGCGGAATACACCCGCCCGTCCTGGCCGACCGCGGCCTCGCCCCGGCCGTGGAGGCACTGACGCTGGCTGCGCCGGCCAAGGTCGAGCTGGATCTGCGGCTGGACCGGCGGCTGGCCGCACCGGTCGAGTCCGCCGCCTACTTCGCAGTCGCCGAGGCGTTGACCAACGCCATCCGGCACGGCAACCCCGGGCGGATCGAGATCACCATCGTCGACGCCGGAACCGCCCTGCACCTCACGGTGCGCGACGACGGCCGGGGCGGCGCCGACGCCTCCGGAGGCACCGGCCTGCTCGGCATCCGGCGCCGGCTGGCCGCCTTCGACGGCGAGATGCGCCTCAGCAGCCCGCCGGGCGGTCCGACCGTGCTGGATATGGTGCTGCCGTGCGGGTCCTGATCGCCGAGGACCAGGCCCTGCTGCGCGACGGCCTGACCCGGATGCTGACCGCGTACGGCTTCGACGTGGTGGCGGCCGTGCCGGACGGCACCCGGCTCGCCGAGGAACTGGTCGCGCTCCGGCCGGACGTCGCGGTGGTCGACGTCCGGCTGCCGCCCACCTTCACCGACGAGGGGCTGCGCGCCGCCCTCACCGCGCGCCGCAGCGTGCCCGGCCTCCCGCTGCTCGTCCTCTCCCAATATGTCGAGCGGCTCTACGCCCGCGAACTGCTGGCCGACCGCGCCGGAGCGGTCGGCTACCTGCTCAAGGACCGGGTCGGCGACGTACGCCAGTTCATCGACACGCTCCGCCAGGTCGCGGCCGGCGCCACGGTCATGGATCCCGAGGTGGTCGCACAGTTGCTCGGCCCCGGCGACGCGCCGGGGATGCTGACCGCCCGGGAAGGGGATGTGCTGCACCTGATGGCCGAGGGCCACTCCAACGCCGCCATCGCGGCCCGGCTCACCATCACCGAGAAGTCGGTCAGCAACCTCATCAACACGCTGTTCGCCAAGCTCGGCTTGCCCCGGTCGGCCGACCAGCACCGCCGGGTGCTCGCCGTCCTCACCTACCTCGACCACCGGTGAGCACTCCCGCCCGACGTACGGCTCATGCCGATGAGCGGATACGACCGTAGCCGTATGGACGTGTCGGTCCGCGTACGACTTTGCTTACGTGGACGTACGCGTTGGGTTGAGCGGCTGGAAACGTTTGCAGGAGTCAAATTGACAGATCTAGTGCGATATTCGGAAGGCGGAGCATCCTTTTCGGATGTCGTCTCCGATTTCGCGTCCGTTATTCATCCGCTTCTGGGGTTGAACAAAATAGTCTCCAAGGTCATCGCCTCCCGAGTGGAGATGAAGCGGCTGAACGTCACGGCCGCGCGAGATCGCAACACCCATCGGGAGCGCATGACCGAGCTCCGGGCGCTCGGCAAACAGCGCGATGCCATCGTCGCGGCGAAACGCGAAGAGATCCGCGTGCAGGAACAGCTTGGCTTGCAGCAACTCGAGATGAGCTTCGACGCCGAGATGCAGCACATCCGGCTGGACGGCGCACTCCGGCACTTCGAGATCGAGCAACGATTCGCCGCCGAGATGGCCCGCATCGACGTTGTCTTCCAGGTGCAGATGGCCCGCCTGGTCGAGACGCGCCGGCAAAATACGTTGTTGTTCAAATATGCGCTGGAACGAGCCCGAGAGGCCGACAAGTCGCGCCGGCACATTCACGATGCGCTCCGCGAGTCGACGCGGCTGATGGGACAGCATCGGTTCGCCGAAATCGCGGCCGGAACCGTCGGCGTTCTCTCCCGTTCGCTCGCCACCATGCACGTTCACGACCAGGATGCGGCCGCGGCGATTCTGACGTCGCTCACCCGGCCGGAACTCCCGGCATGAGCCACCGCGAGCTCCTGATCACCGGAGTCGTGCTGGTGATCGTCGTAGCGGTATGTCTGCTGGCTGCCGGCGGCAAGCCGCCGCCACCACCCGCCGTGCGGCCGGCGCCTCGGCCGCCCGCCCAACGACCCTCCACACCGGTCCGGGCCTCCCATTCGACCGCTACCGATCACCAGATCGCTCGTGCACGTGTGGTGTTCCAACAGCGCATCGGTGCCGCACGCGAGGCGGAACAGGAGCGGATCCGGCAACGGGTGCTCGACCAGGAACGGCGCATCGCCGAGCGGTTGAGTCGCGCGCAGCGGGAGTACGACTTCGAAGAACTCCGGTCGTTGCACCGCAGTTCACGCGAGACGGCCGACCTGGCGTACACCGTGATGAAGTCGGCGTTCGCGACGAAGAAGGAGTTGTCCGCGGCGATCAGCCGGACCCACCGGGCGATCGATGCCGACCGCGCTCGTGGGGGTCGGCAGATCCCCACGCTGCGGCGCACGCTCGACGTCCTGCACGACGACCGGAAGGTGCTGCAGACGTATTGCCAGCGGTACGAAGCAGACCTCGATCGACTCAACAAGCGCACCGGAGGATTGCGCGACGCCATCGCCGCGAACTGCGGTTCCAAGGGACGCGCGTGGTATCAGGCGTTGATGGCCCGAACCGCTGCCCGGCGCGACGGCCGCTCACAGTAGCCGTCGTGCTTTACACCTCAACGGACGGACGGAGGGGCGGCTCGAGCCGTTCGGTCTTGACGGCAGGCGCCGGGGCCGACCAGATCGCGGCGTTGAGCACCGCCCACGCCACCCCGACCAGCACCGCGGCCAGGGTCTCGCTGGTGCGGCTCCAACCCAGGTAGACCCACGACCCGGCACACATCACCACGTCGGCCGCCGCCACCGTCCAGACTGCCACCCGCCATTTCCACGGCAGCCGCCCCGCGAGCAGCCAGGCCAGCAGGCCGACCGCGCCGGCCAGCTGGGCCGTGTGCCCGGCCGCCAGGGAGGCCATCGGGGCGGCCGCCTTGAACGGGATGTGGCCGTCGAACTCGGCCGGGGACGGGAACACCACCGAGCTGGGTGCCTCCCAGATCGGCCAGGCCGGCGGGGTCGCCCACCACAGGGCTGCCGCCAGCACTACGACCGGCAGCACCGGCCCGATCGCCGACAGCAGGCCGGCCCCGGACTTCCGGCGGCGCCATCCCCGTACGGCCGAGACCACCACCGCCACCGCGAACAGCACCCCCGGGTCGGCGAACGTTGCCGTTTCGAGCGCGAACCGGTAGCCGTCCGACGTCCACTGCCCGCGCGCCCAGTCGCCGATTGCGGTGTCCGCGGTGGACAGTCCGCTGAATCGCATGATCAGCGGAATCAGCAGTACCAGTACGGTCGCCAGCACGCACAGCGCGGCGATGCTGAGAACGATGTCGACCAGGGGCTTCGTGGCCGCTCGACGCCCGGCGACGGAGATCGGGTGGCGCCCGAGCCAGCGCCCGGCCAGCACCAGCCCGACGATCAGGGCCGCCATGACGGCGAGCGCGCCCCCGGCCCGCCCGGCCCGGGCGGCGAGCGCGTCGTACGACGCCCCGGCCGCATAGCTGGCGCCGACCAGCCAGCACGACCACAGCACCGCCGACGGCATCTGCCAGGCGATGAACCGCCGGTAGGACAGCCCGTTCAGGGCCGCCAGCCGGGGCATCAGCGTCCGTGCTCCGACGATCCACTGGGCCAGGAAGATCGCCCGTCCGCCGAAGCGGGTGAACAGGCGCTCGGCCCGCTCCCACTTGCCGATCCTGGTCGTGCGCAGTCGCGGCCCGTGCCGTTTCCCCGACCGATAGGCCAGTGAACCCCCGGCCCAGGCCGCGACCACCCCCGTTACCGCCGCCGGCACCACCTGCACCGTCCCGGCGTTGGCCAGCAACCCGATCGCGATCAGCGCGGTGGCCGCCGGCAGCACCAGCCCCGCCACCACCGCCGACTCGGCCGCCACCAGCAACCCGACGACCAGGTAGACCAGTGCCGGGGGCAGGCCGTCGAGCAGATCGCGGAGGGTCCCCATGCCTGAGGACGCTAGGTGGGTCCTTTCACTACCTTCAATCGGTGAAAGCCCCTAAGAGGGCGGTTCCCAGCTCGCGCAGGCGGGTGTCGGAGTCGGCGAGCCGGATCGCGACGATGAAGGTGCAGTAGGCGGCCCGCAGCTCGGTCAGTTCGTCGGGCGAGGCCTGGCTCAGCAGTTCGTGGGCCCGCTGGGCGGCCGGGCGGAAGTCGGCCGGCGTCTCGGCCGGAGGTGCCGGCAGCGGGCCGGTCAGGTCGGCGTCGGGGCTCTCGTCGGCCGGCTCGGGCTCGGGCACCGCCATCTCGGAGCGCAGCCGCAGGTTGGCGCTGCGCAGGCCGATCGGGCCGATCTCGAGCGAGGCCGGGGGCAGCTCGCGGGCGATCAGCGCGGCACCGCGGGCCACCAGTTCCTCGGGGTCGAGGTCGGAGCGGATGCGGGCCAGCCCGAGGTGTTCGGCGAGCCGCTGCCGGATCAGCGGCATCCGGGTCGAGCCGCCGACCAGCAGCACCTCGTCGACCGGCGCGCCGCCCGCGGCCCGGGCCGCCGCGCCCAGGCAGTCGAAGGTGCGGTCGAGGTCGGGCTCGATCATCGACTCGAACACCCGGCGGGGTAGTTGCACCGAGGCGCTGACCGTGGCGGTCAGCCGGGGCAGTTCGAGGCTCGTGGTCTCGGCCGTGTCGAGCTCCCGCTTGCGGATCTCGGTCTCGGCCCGGATCCGGTCGCGGATGCGTTCGTCCTGGCTGAGGTCGACGTGGTAGCGCTCGCGGATCTGCCGCAGCGCGTAGCCGACCACCCGCTCGTCGAAGTCGTCGCCGCCCAGCCGCGGGTCGCCGGCCATGCCGAGCACGGTCACGCCGTCCGGTCCGGCCTCGACGATCGCCGCGTCGAAGGTGCCGCCGCCCAGGTCGTAGATGGCGAAGGTGCCCGCCCGCTCGGCGCCGACGGCCACGGCCGCCGCCACCGGCTCCTCGAGCAGGCGGCGCACGGTGAGCTGGGCGAGACCGGCGGCCTCGGTGATCGCCTTGCGCTGGGTTTCCGTGTACGTCGTGGGAACGGTGATGACGGCCTCGTGCACCGGTTCGCCGATCAGTACCTCGGCCCGGCGCTTGAGTTCGATCAGCAGGTACGCGCAGAGCTCGTGCGGCTGGTATTCGCGGCCGCGGAACCGGATGCGCCGGTTGGACCCGAGCTCGCGTTTGATGCCGGCGATCACCGCGCCGGTCTCGCCGACCGACCGCCGCCCGACCGTGAGGCGCCCGACGGTGACCTGGCCGGCGTGGTCCTGGCCGACCACCGCGGCCAGCGGCGGCAGCACGACCACTCGCCCGTCGTCGCCGGCCAGCGCGGCCACGCAGGTCGTGGTGCCCAGGTCGATGCCGATCACCGGGTGCCGGTTGGTCCGATGGTGGGCCCCGAAGAGGTCGTGCTCGGTCAAGGCCGCCCCTCGTGACCAGCAGTGCGCAGGTGGTACCTGCCGGTCAAGCTAACATCCGTCGCCGACCCGACAGAACTCACGATCATCGATCCGTCGGACATCTGACGAACGCTGGACAGAGCCGGGGTCGCGGCCCTGCGGCACCCGTGAAAGGGTCCCGGGCATGACCGTCGATTTGCGACCGCTGTCCCCGGACGACTTCGACCGGCGCCGGCCGCGGCTGATCGCCGCGTTCGCCGACGACCTGGTCGACAACTCGGGCGTCACCCGGGAAGAGGCCACCGCGGAGTCGGCCCGGCAGCTCGACGAGCTGCTCCCGGACGGGGCCGACACCGAAGGGCAGATCCTGCGCAAGGCGGTCGACGACGACGGCACCGAGGTCGGCTTCCTCTGGATCGCGGCGGCCGGGCTCTCCCATCCCGGCATGGCCTGGGTCAGTGTGATCGAGGTTGCGCCGGCGGCCCGGTCCCGCGGCATCGGCAGCCGCATGATGCTGGCCGTCGAGGACGACCTGCGCCGGAGCGGGGCGGCCCGGCTCGGGCTGCACGTCTTCGGGCACAACACGGGTGCTCAACGCCTTTACACCCGGTTGGGCTACGGCGTCCTCAACCAGATCTGGCAGCGCCCGACAGCCGACACCACGCCCGCCCCGACAGCCGACACCGCGCCCAGCCCGGCGGCCGATACCTCGCCCGGCCCGGCGGCGACGCCGGGGGCGACCCGCGCGGCCGCGGCCGGCGCGGGTGTCGAGCTGCGGCCGGTCCCGGCCGACGTGGCCGCCGAGTTGGTCGACGGTCTGGTGGCGACCGACCCGCACGGGGTGGCCCGCGACCCCGAGGCGGGCATCGAGCAGGCGCGGCGCTACGTGCGGCAGATCGCGCCGGACGGGCTGGACGCGCCCGACGTCCGCATCCGCGCCGCCTACTCCGGCGGCCGGCGGGTCGGCTGGATCTGGTTCGGGCTGCCCAAACCCCAGCATCCCGCGGTCGGCGTGGTCAGCCACATCGAGGTCCTGCCGGACGAACGGCGGCGCGGACGCGGCCGGGCCATGGTGGCGGCCGCCGCGGCCGAGCTCGCCCGGCACGACGTGGCGTACATCGGCCTGGACGTGCCGGGCACCCGGCACGCGGCGCTCGCCTTCGCGGCGAGCGCCGGTCTCGGCATGACGCTGATCTCCCAGCAGATGGTGAAAAAGTTGTAGGTCTAGTTTCCGTAGACCCGGGTCGGCGTGATCAGGACCGCGGTGCGGCCCTGCTCGCGCATGACCCGGTCATATTCCGCCCAGTCGTCGTGGGTGCCGCCGGCCGCGGCGAAGATCTCCCGCAACAGCAGGCGCAGGGCCTCGGCGTCGACGCCCGGCTGCGGGTCGCCGGGGCCGGCCAGGACGGCCGTGCCCTCCACCGCGGCCCACTGCCAACCGGCCCGGAAAGCCACCGTCACCTGCGGGCGATGCCGCAGGTTGGCGAGCTTGACCCGGCCGTACGTCACGAAGCCGAGCACCGCCCCGCCGTCACGTTCGATGATGCCGGTGTTGACCAGCGACGACTGGATGGTGGCGTCGGCGCGCAGCGTCGACACCACCGCCAGCCCGGAATCCTTGCGGCTCAGCTCCCAAGCCTCGGCCAAAGTGGTCATGTGTCCCCCTCGTCGGTGCACGAACGCTCGACCCCTCGGGCGCCCACGCCGCACCGCACGCTACCGGCCGCGGCGTGGAATGGTTGAGGGCATGCTGGCGAGATCGGAATTGGCCCGGTTCCTGCGCGAGAGGCGGGCGCTGCTGCGGCCGGACGCCGTGGGCCTGCCCGCGGACGGCCTGCGGCGCACGCCCGGTCTGCGCCGCGAGGAGGTGGCCGGGCTGGCGAACATGTCGGTCGACTACTACGTGCGGCTGGAGCAGGCACGCGGGCCGCACCCGTCGGCCCGCATCCTCGACTCGCTGACGTCGGCGCTGCGGCTCGACGCGGCCGAGCGACTGCACCTGTTCCGGCTCGCCGGGGCCGATCCGACGCCACCGGCCGGACCGGTCCGGCGCGTACGGCCGTACGTTTCGGCGCTGTTGCGTCGGATGCCGGAGGCAGCCGCCGTGGTGACCGACGCCGGTTATGACGTCGTCGGGTGGAATCCGCTGGCCTCGGCCCTGCTCGGTGACCTCGGGGCGCATCCCAACCTGGCCCGCCGGCGCTTCCTCGGCGAGGCGCCGATCGCCAGCACCGCCTACGAGGAGTTCGGGGCGATCGCGGTGTCGCGGCTGCGAGCGGCAGCCGTGCGTTACCCGCGCGACCGGCGCCTCGGATCGCTGCTGGCCGAGCTGCACGCCGGCAGCGAGGAGTTCCGGCAGATCTGGGCGTCCGATCCGGTGCGCTCGCCCGGCCACCGCGTGAAGATGATCGATCATCCGTCGGCCGGGCGGCTGCGCCTGAACTGCGACGTGCTGGCCGTGCCGGACGACGATCAGCAGGTCGTGTTCGTGACCGCCGATCCGGGGTCGCCGACCGCGCGGGCCTTCAAGACCCTGGTCTGATTTCAGCGCCACGTCAGCGCGGTTTCCACGCCCGGTGACAGCGTGCGCGCATGATTGCTTCGATAGCCGGCGTCGCGGTCCTGGGCGCCCTTTCTCTCGCTCCTTCGACCGCGCTGACCACGGCGCCCGGCTGCTACGGGGACTGCAAACCCGGGGTGGTCCGCTCCCAGGGCGTGCTCAAGTACGACACCCTTCCCGGCTTCAACGACCAGGTCACCGTGTTTGCGAGCGACCTCGCCCTGGTGGTGACCAACCCGGGCTCGACGATGACCGCCGGGCCGGGATGCACCCTGGTGAACACCCACCAGGCCCGCTGCGACACGGCGTTCTCGGTCTCCGTCCGCTCGCTGGACGGCGACGACACGATCACCAACGCGACGGCGATCGCGTCCCTGCTGCGAGGCGGGGACGGCAACGACCGGATCTTCGGCGGGACCGGGGACGACGTGCTGGTCGGCGGCTTCGGCGGCGACCTGCTCCAGGGCGGCCCGGGCTTCGACACCGCAGACTATTCCGAGGTGTCGAACCGGCTCGGCATCCGGGCCGACCTCGACGGTGCGACCGGCGACGACGGCAGTTCGGAGGACGGCCCGGCCGGCGCCCGCGACACGATCGCGGCCGACGTCGAGAACCTCGTGGGCACCCACGCCGATGACATGCTGATCGGGAACACCGGCCCGAACGTGATCGACGGTTCGGGCGGCCACGACCAGGTGCAGGGGCTGGGCGGCGACGACGCGCTGACCGCCGACGGCGGCGGTTCGATCGACGGTGGCGCCGGCTCGGACCAGTGCACCTCCGACCTCCGCCTGGTGCCGAACGCACCCGACCGGTTCGCCGGCTGCGAGCACACCTCGGTGTTGACCCCCTAGAACTTCAGCGCCTCGGCGATCGGGGTGTCGCCCGCGAACAGCTCGAAGGTGACCCCGATCGTCGACGGCATGGTCAGGCAGGCGGCGAGGACGGCGGCCACGTCGTCGCGCGGGATCGGACCGCGGCCGCCCAGTTCGCGGGTGGCCCGGACGAGCCCGGTGCCGGGGTCGTCCTTCAGGCTGCCCGGCCGGACGATCGTGCAGTCGAGGCCGCTCGCCACCACGTACGCGTCGGCCTCGGCCTTCGCCTCCAGATAGGTCCGCATCGAGGGCCCGGCCGAGGCTGGGTCCTGTGCGCCGATCGACGAAACCATGACGTAGCGCCGGAC
Organism: Actinoplanes sp. NPDC051343; assembly: GCF_044455125.1. Lineage (NCBI taxonomy): Bacteria > Bacillati > Actinomycetota > Actinomycetes > Micromonosporales > Micromonosporaceae > Actinoplanes > Actinoplanes sp. NPDC051343. The sequence goes on along the minus strand of NZ_JBITEL010000004.1, from coordinate 662,644 downwards.
CCCGGTCTCGACGGCCGCGTCGGCCAGCTTGATCGCGCCACCGAGGTCGACCGTGCGTTTGCGCGCGGGGCCGCTGCCCGGGCCGGCGCCGGCCGCGAAGACCACCGCGTCGGCGCCCTTGACGTAGCCGGCCAGCGACTCGTCGTTCTCGAGGTCGCCGATGACCGGTACCGCGCCGGCCGCCTGCAGGTCGGCGGCCTGTGAAGGCTTGCGGATGAGGCCGCGGGCCGTGTGACCGTCGGCGGCGAGCAGCTTGAGCAACCGGAGGGCGACCTGGCCGTGGCCGCCCGCAACGAGGATGTCCATGCGTCCTTCTTACCCCTGATCGGCCGGCGGCCGGCGCAGGAGATAGGTGTCCATGATCCAGCCGTGGTCGGAGCGCGCTGCCGTGCGCGTCTCCTTGATCTCCTCGGCGACCTCGGCGACCGGGCCCGACCGGAGGATCTCGTCGTCCGTGCCGATGTAGGCACCCCAGTAGATGTCGGCCTGGAGATAGGCGGCGAACGCCTGCTGGGCGTCCAGCATCACCACCAGGTCGTCGACCCCGTCGGGCCAGCCCTCGGCAAGCCGCCGCCCGGTGGTGATCTGCACCGGCCGGCCGACCCGGTTGAGCGGCACCCGATGCTTCGCGACGAGCGCCGACACGCTGCTGATGCCGGGGATCACCTCGTAGTCGAAGAGCGTCCGGCCGCGCTCGAGGATCTCGTCGAGGATCGCGATGGTCGAGTCGTAGAGGGTCGGGTCGCCCCAGACCAGGAACGCCCCGGTCTCGTCGTCGAGCAGGTGTTCCGCGATCAGCGCCTCGGTGACCTCGGAGCGGCGGCTGCGCCAGTCGGTGACCGTTCCCTCGTAGTCGGCCGGGGTGCGGTCGCGCTCGGGATCGCGGCCCTCGGCGATGCGGCGCCCCGGGCGGCCGTACGCCTTCATCAGGCGCTGCCGGAGCTCGATCATGCTCTGTTTGGCCTCGCCCTTGTCGAGCAGGAAGAACACGTCGGTGCGGCCGATCGCCTTGGCCGCCTGCAAAGTCAGATGGTCGGGGTCACCGGCGCCGATCCCGATCACGTAGATCTTCCTCACGGGGAAAACCCTAGTCGGGAAGGATCGGCACCGACGGGCCGAGGTCACGACCCAGGGAGGCGGCCCGGGTCAGGGCGGCCGAGCCGAAGCGGTCGCGGACCGCGTCGACCGCGATGTCGAGCTGATCGTCGTACGGATCGTCGAAGGGCAGCGGCATCTGCACCGCACCCTCGCCCTCGAGGTTGCTGACCGCCAGGCCGACCAGGGTGAGGCCGCGGGTCTCGATCAGCGGCCGGGCCTCGGCCAGCAGCGCCCGGGCCGCCTCGAGGATCGCCCGGGTCTGCATGGTCGCCTTGAGCAGGCTGCGCGAGCGGGTGGCCCGGCCGAAGTCGTCGAACCGCAGCCGCAGCGTGACCGTGCGGCCGGGCCGGTTGGCGCCGCGCATGCGCCGGGTGACCCGGTCGGCCAGCGCGGCCAGGGTCGCATCGATCTCGGCGAAGGGCCGCGGCCGCCGGCCGAGCGCGCACTGGGAGCCGATCGACTTGCGGCGGTGGCCGACCCGCACCCGGCGGGGGTCGCGATTGTGGGCAAGCGCGTGCAGGTGGCGGCCGGCGTGCGCGCCGAGGATGGCGACCAGCCCGGCCTCGCCGATGCGGGCGACGTGGCCGACCGTGTGGATGCGCTGATCACGCAGCTTGCCCGAGGTGACCGGGCCGACGCCCCAGAGCCGCTCGATCGGCAGCGGGTGCAGGAACGCGAGTTCCTCGCCGGGCGGCACGACCAGCAGCCCGTCCGGCTTGCCGACGGCGCTGGCCACCTTGGCCAGGAACTTGGTGCGCGCGACCCCGACCGTGATCGGCAGGCCGACCTCGTTGCGCACCCGGACGCGCAGCCGGGCGGCGATCTCGCGCGGCGTACCTCTGATCTTGCGAAGGCCGGCCACCTCGAGGAACGCCTCGTCGATCGAGATACCTTCGACGATCGGGGTGGTGTCGCGGAAGATCTCGAACACCGCCTTGCTGGCGGCCGAGTAGGCCGACATGCGGGGCGGCACCACGACCGCCCGCGGGCAGAGCGCCCGCGCCTGGTGGACACCCATCGGCGTGCGCACGCCGAAGGCCTTGGCCTCGTAGCTGGCCGCGAGCACGACGCCCATGCCCACCAGGACCGGACGACCGCGCAAGGCTGGGTCGTCGCGCTGCTCGACCGACGCATAGAACGAGTCGAGATCGGCGTGCAGAATGGTCGCCTCATCGCCCACGACCTGCATCTTAGAACAGATGTTCGACTATCGGAAGCTGCCTAGAAAATCATCGAATCAATAGCTGTAAGTCCTTGACTATTGACCCACTCACATGAATGAGCGTTATGTGGGGAGGTTCTTTCACATCATTGCCACTCAACGTGGAGGCATTAGTGATCAAGGCTTCGACCATGCGGTCGCGGCTGGCCGCCGTCGTCGTGATCGGCACGGCAGCTGCCACGGTCCTCGGAGCGGGACCGGCCACCGCCGCACCCCGCCCCGGGCGCCACGTGCTGAACGGGAGCCAGCCGCACTGGCTGGGCAAGGCCCGGGCCACCGGCAGCGCGCCCGCCGACAGCAGCCAGATCTCGTTCGGGCTGCTGCTCAAGCTCCGCGACCAGGCGGGCGCCGAGGCCACCCTCGCCTCGATTTCCGACCCGGACAGCGCGAGCTACGGCAACTGGCTCACCAACAAGGACTTCGTGGCGCGCTACGCACCGACGTCCGCCGACGTCTCGGCCGTGCAGTCCTGGCTCAAGTCCCAGGGCTTCGGGCTCAGCGAGACCCTCGGCGGCATGTACGTGGAGGCGTCCGGCACCACCGCCCAGATCAACAAGACGTTCGGCACCAAGATGGAGAACTACTCCTATCTCGGCCAGACGATGCACGCCAACAGCACCGACCTGTCGCTGCCGGACGGCACGCCGTCGAGCGTCACCGGCATCCTCGCCGGCGTCACCGGCCTCGACCAGGGCAGCGCGCTGAAGAAGCCGGCCGACACCCTCCCCGGTCCGGACGCCGGCTTCCGGATCGGTACGCCGTGCTCGAGCTACTTCGGCCAGAAGATCGCCAAGGGCTACCCGGCTGCCGACGGTACGAAGCAGCCGTACGTGACGTGCGGTTACGAGCCCAAGCAGTACGAGTCCGCGTACGGCGAGAGCGACCTGCTCAAGCACGGGATCAACGGCCGCGGCGTGACGGTGGCGATCACCGACGCGTTCGCCTCGCCGACGATCGTCAAGGACACCACGATCTACAACTCCCGGCACGGCCTCCCCGCCTGGAGCCGTAACCAGTTCTCCCAGATCACCCCGGGGCCCAACGGCTACGACAACGTCAGCGACTGCGGCGGCTCGGGCTGGTACGGCGAGGAGACCCTGGACGTCGAGTCGGTGCACTCGATGGCACCGGGCGCCAAGGTCGTCTACGTCGGCGGGAAGGACTGCAACGCCGGCCTCGACAACGCCTGGGCGGCCACGATCGACCACCACGTGGCCGACATCGTGACCAACTCGTGGGGCACCGCGAACGACGACATCAAGGACATCACCCAGACGTCGCTCGACTTCTACTCGCAGTTCTCCCTCGAGGCAGCCCTGACCGGCATCACCGTGGACTTCTCGAGCGGTGACGACGGCGACCAGACCGCGGGCGGGACCTCGCCGGCCGACAAGACGGTCGACTTCCCGGCCGACCTGCCGTTCGTGACCGGCGTCGGCGGCACCAGCGTCGGCATCGACAAGCACGGCAACCGGTCGTTCGAGTACGGCTGGCAGAACGACTACTCGTCGCTCTCGGACGACGGCAAGTCGTGGGTCGACGAGGCGTACTCGTCAGGCGGTGGCGGCGGCACCAGCATCATCTTCAAGCAGCCGTTCTACCAGCGCGGCGTCGTGCCGGACTCGATCTCGAAGTACTTCGGCTCGACCCGGATGCGCACCGTGCCGGACATCTCGATGCCGGCTGACGCCAACACCGGTCTGCGGGTCGGCCAGACCCAGACCTTCCCGGACGGCGTCTACTACGACGAGTACCGCATCGGTGGCACCAGCCTGGCGTCTCCGCTGCTGGCGGGCATGCAGGCGGTGGCGAGCCAGAAGGCGCACCACCCGGTCGGCTTCGCCAATCCGCTGTACTACCGGGAGACGGGCACTTCGGCGATCCGTGACATCGTGGCGCCGAGGACGCCGGTCCACCAGGTGCGGATCAACCTGAACAACGGCATCGACACCGCCGACGGCACGAGCGTGCTGCTGCAGACGATCGACGCGCAGTCGTCGACCATCCACAGCACGCGCGGCTACGACGCCGAAACCGGCGTCGGTTCACCGGGGTCGAAGTTCTTCCACTGATCAGCGTTTCATCAAGGGGCGAGCCGGTTCCGGCTCGCCCCTTGACTTTTTATTGATCAGATTCGATAAATAAGGAATGTTAACTAAAAGGCTCCTCGCTGGGGCCTCGGCGGCTGCGATCGCGGCCACGGGGCTCATCCTCACCACGCGGGCAGCCGACGCTGCCACCAACTATGCGGTCGCACCCTATGTGGACCTCTCGGCCGGCAGCGCCGACTTTCTCGACACGGCGATCACCCAGGGCCATCTGACGGCCTTCACCGCCGCGTTCGTGATCGCCTCCGGCTGCACCCCGATCTGGGGCGACACGCTCACCCCCGGCAACTCCACGGTCGATCCACGGATCTCCCGGGCGAAGTCCGAAGGCGCCCAGCCGATCATCTCGTTCGGCGGCGCCGGCGGCGTCGAACTCGGGCAGGGCTGCACCAACCAGTCCTCGCTCCAGGCCGCCTACCAGAGCGTGATCACGCACTACGGCATCAACCACGTCGACTTCGACATCGAAGGTGCGGCGATCGCCGACACCGCGTCGGTCGACCGGCGCTTCAAGGCGATCAAGGGCCTGGAGAACGCCAACCCGGGCCTCAACGTCTCGGTCACCATCCCGGTGCTCGAGAGCGGCCCCGACACATGGGGCAAGGCGTTCCTGGCCAACGCCGCCTCGAACGGCGTCCGGCTCGACATCATCAACGCGATGGCGATGGACTACGGGCACCCGAACGCCGACATGGCCGGAGCGGCCGAGACGGCGGCGGCCGGCACCCTGGCGGCGGCCCGGGCGGCCGGGCTCAACGTCAGCTACGCCAACATCGGCATCACCCCGATGATCGGCCAGAACGACACCGCGGGCGACGTGGTCAGCCAGGCCAACGCGCAGACCATCGTCAACTGGGCGCACGCCAACGGCATCGGCCGGCTCGCCTTCTGGTCGGTCGGCCGCGACCAGCCCTGCGCCGGCGGCGGCGTCTCCCCCAACTGCTCCGGCCTCGGCGGCAGCCCGCTCGACTTCACGAAGATCTTCAACGCCGGCGGTGGCGGCACCGGACCGACCACTCAGCCGACGACTCCCCCGACCACCCGGCCCACCACTCCCCCGACCACCAAGCCGACGACCCCGCCCGCCTCGGGGACGACATGGGTGGCCAACCACGCCTACAAGATTGGTGACGTCGTCACCTACAACGGCGTCAGCTACCGCTGCATCCAGTCCCACACCTCGCTGACCGGCTGGGAGCCGCCGAACGTGCCCGCCCTCTGGCAGCGCCTCTGACCGGCTCCCGATTGGCCAGCCCCAGGATCAGCACCGGGACGGGCACGGCGGCGGTCCACCACGCGTGGGCCGCCGTCGGCGTTCCCGGCAGGAGCCACGGCGAGTGGTCGCCGGACAGGAACAGCGTCGCCGCGATCAGGCCGCCCTGCGCCGCCGGGCCGGCCAGCGCGCTGGTCACGGAGTGTCCCCGCCGGGACGCCACGGCCGCGCCGGCCACGCCGGTCAGCCCGCAGACGGCGGCCTCGGCGGCCAGGCCGGTCAACGGGAGCCGGTGCCCGGGTGCGAGCAGGGCGAACAACGCGAGCCAGGCCAGCGTCGCGGGCACCAGCGCGATGACGGTCCTCAGCCACTGCCGCAGCCAGCGGGGTGTCGGGGTCGTCGCGACCGGGGCCAGCGGCTCGATCAGCGCGAAGCACGCACCCGTGCCGAGCAGGAACGCCGCTATGCGCAGCGCCCACACCTGGCTGGCCGGCGCCGCCGCCCCGGCGACGGCCGGGACGCAGGCCAGCAGGGACAGCGCGCCCGCGACGGCCACCGGCGGCCAGGGGATCATCCGCGTCACCGGGACCGTGAGCAGCACGACCTGCCGGATCCGAAGATTCACCGCCGGACCGCGACTACCGCGGTGATGATGCCGACCACCACCACGACCGGCGCCCAGCGGCGCCAATGCCGGGCAAGAGCCGCGCCGACCAGGGCGGCCAGGACCGCGACCAGGTAGACCACGTGCCGCCCGGTCCCGCCCGGGGTCGTCTCCAGGACGACCGGGAACAACCGCCACGCCAGGCCGTCCGGGTTCGAGCCGAGGACCGGGAGGGTCGCGAGCAGGGCCGCGGCGGCGAACAGGGTCAGCGGCCCGGCCGGAGTGGCGGGCCACCAGAGGCCGGCCGCGATCCCCAGGACCGCGCCGATCATGGGAATCAGGACCGGCACGGCGAGCAGCCAGAGGTCGGGCCGTCCGGACGGCCGGAGGACCGCCAGCTCGACGCCCTCGATCAGCGCGCCGGCGGCGCCGGCCACCGGGATGAAGGCCAGCAGGGCGAGCGCCCGGCGCCGGGGCGGCGCCGGGAGGGTGCCGGTGAACTCGGCGGCACCGGACCGGTCGTCGCGGGACGCCGCGAGGTGGCCGAGAAGGATCAGTACGCCGGCCGGCACCAGGGCGGCCCGGCCCGAGTCGGCACCGAACTCTCCCCACCGGAGACCCGCGCCCACGCCCCACACCGTGCACAGGGCCACGGCGAGGACAAAGCCCGCCCACAGCGCCGACATCCGGGCAAGCAGCCGCCCCTCGGTGGAGGCGAGCGTGGTTGTGGCAATGGTCATCGGATCGTCCCCGCGGCCGGCTCCGGGCCGAGCAGCTTCAGGTAGCCGTCCTCGATCGAGGGCGGCACCGCCACACCCTCGGGCGGCTGCTCGCCGAGCGTCCGGTAGTCGCCGTCGGCGGTGCGCCAGTAGATCGCCGTACCGTCCGGTGGCCCGGCCGACCGCCACACCTGGCCGTCGGCCAGCCGGGCCAGCGCCCGGGGAGCGGCGTCGAAGACCGCGCGGCCGGCCCGGAGCACGATCACCCGTTCGCAGAGCGCACCGACGTCCTCGGTCTGATGCGTCGAGAGCAGGACCGTACGGGTTTCGCCCAGCCGCGAGATCAGCGCCCGGAAGAACATGCGCTGCTCGGGATCGAGCCCGACCGTGGGCTCGTCGAGGACGATGAGATCGGGGCTCCCGAGCAGCGCCTGGGCCACGCCGAGGCGCTGCCGCATGCCACCGGAGAGCTTGCGGACTTTCACGTTCGCGCGATCGGACAGGCCGACCTCCTCCAGAACCCGGCGCACCTCGGCGCGGCGGAGCCGGGTATCGACGATCTCCTTGAGTACGGCGACGTAGTCGAGGATCGCCGCCACCGAGAAGTTCGGGTAGAGACCCGGGCTCTGCGGCAGGTAGCCGAGGCGACGGCGCAGAGCGGTGCGCTGGCGGGAGTCGGCGGGGTCCAGCCCGTACGCCTCGATCCGGCCCTGATCCGGCGCGAGTGCCGTCGCCAGGCAGCGCAGCAGCGTGGTCTTTCCGGCCCCGTTCGGGCCGAGCAGGCCGGTGACGCCGACCCCGATGTCCAGATCGAGCCCGTCGAGCGCGATCGTGGCGCCGAAGCGTTTGCGGAGACCGCTCATGCGTACGGTGGTCATCGGCTCTCTCCCGGGTCGAGGTGACGACGCCGCAGCGTCAGGACGACGATGGCAACGACGGCGGCGGCCAGGTAACCGAGCTGGGCGGGCGCGACGAAGAGCGAGGTCCGCGCGACCAGCGAGGCGAGCAGCCACAGCCCACCGAGGAGGCCGGCGGCGGTCACCAGTGGCAGCACGGTCGCCAGGGCGAGCGTGCCGACGCAGAGCAGGAACGCCGGCAGGAGCCAGGCCGCCACCCACCAGCCCGGCCCCGGCAACGCCGCCGCCGCGATCAGCCCCATCCCCATGGCGAGGCCGACGACCACCGCCGCGCGCCGGAGCACGAGCGAGGGACCGGCTATCGGCGCCGTCGACGTGATCTCGTGCATCGAGTCGGCGGGCGGACCGTACGCCGTGGCGACCGCCAGCACGGGCAGGATCGGCGCGAAGACCAGGAACAGCAGTTGGCTCGCACCGATGTGGGCCGCCACCACCGCGAAGGCCAGCACGGCCGCCGTCGCGAGGAAGTACGACCAGCGCAGCGCCGGCGTGGCCGTGAGCAACCGGGCCCGGTGCCCGGTCAGAAGCGACGGCCGTCTGTCGACGATCGTGTCGGCGACCCCGGCCCAGGTGAGGTCGAGCCACTCGGGGTCCACCGGCACCGCCGCCCGGCACTCCGCGCACGCCGTCACGTGCGCGTCGACCGCCATCACCCGGCTCGGCGTGAGCGAGCCACCGGCGTACGCCCGCAGCAGCTCAGCATCCACATGCCAGCTCATGCTCTCTCCTCGCGACGTCATGCCAGCAGTTCCCGCAACCGGGCCCGGGCCCGCATCAGCCGGGTCTTCGCCGTGCCCTCGGCGACGCCCAGCAGCGACGCCGCCTCCCGCACCGTGAGGCCGTCCAGCGCGGTGGCCTGGATGACCGCCCGCAGTTCGGGCGGCAGGCGATCGAGCGCCGCCCCGAGTTCGCCGTGCTCGACGCTCAGCAGCACAAGATCCTCGGCCGACGGCACGGTCTCGGCGTCCTCCCCGACGGCGCCGCTCAGCCAGCGGTGGCCGGGCCCGCGCAGGGCGCTGACGAGCCGGCGGATCGCGATGGTCCAGATCCAGGCCGCCGCCTCCGCGCCGGTCTCACGGTAGTTGCGGGCGTCCCGCCAGACGGCGACGAAGGTGTCCTGCACGGCGGCGTCGACCACATCGGGATCGGCGCACCGTCGTGTGAGCCGCAGTCGTATCCAGGGCGCGTGCCGCAGATAGAGCAGGCGCAACGCTCCCATGTCCTGGGCCGCGACCGCCCGCAGCAGCTGAGCGTCGCTGAAGTGCTCGATCGGGCTCACCTAAGGACTATCGCGGGCCGAGCCGAGTTCGGTTCATCCATGGGGCAGGATGCCCGCATGACCTCCGAGCGCCCCGCCCTCGCCGAGCAGTTCGACCTTCGACCCCACCCCGAGGGTGGCTGGTACCGAGAGACCTTCCGCTCGGCGCGGAGGGTCACGCTCGAGGGGTACGCGGGTGAGCGCCCGACTGCCACCGCCATCTATTTCCTGCTGAACCCGGGTGAGGAGTCGGCCTGGCACGTGGTGAAGTCGGACGAGATCTGGTTCTGGCATGCCGGCGGCCCGCTCACCCTGCGCCTGGGCGGCGACGGCCCCGCGCCCGCCGCCGACGCGACCGAAGTCACGCTCGGGATGGGCTCGGGCGAGGAGCCTCAGGTGTTGATTCCAGCGGGGGTGTGGCAGGCCGCGATCCCGGCCGGCGACGAATATGTGCTGGTCAGCTGCGTGGTCTCGCCCGGGTTCGACTTCGCCGACTTTCGCCTGGCCTAGCGGGAATTCCGCCCGGAGATTCTCAGTTGACCAAAGTTGAGCGCACAACGCTCAACCCCGAAGAGAACGCTCCCGCTGGAGGAACCACCCATGTTGCTTCGTAGCGCGACCGTCCGCGACCTCGACCACGTCACGGCCCGCGTCTTCGACAGCGCGACCCGGAACTCCGGCGCCCGACTGGACGCCTACCGGATCGACGACACCTTCTACATCGACATCGACCTGCCCGGTGTCGACCCGGCCAGCATCGACGTCACCGTCGACCGCAAGGTCCTGACCGTCCGCGCCGAGCGCAGGCGCCCCGAGCAGGAGGGCCTCCGCATGCTGGTCGCCGAGCGCCCGACGGGCCCGATCACCCGCCAGGTCTTCCTGTCCGAGACCCTGGACACCGACCGGCTCGAGGCGCGCTACGACAACGGCGTGCTGACCCTGAGCATCCCGGTGGTCGAGCAGGCGAAGCCGCGCAAGATCGCGGTCGCCGTCTGATCTTTCAAAACCGCGAGAACAAAGCCGCGCCCGGTCCGGGCGCGGCTTTTTCCGTACGCACGTGCTAGTGCTCGAACTGCAGCCAGTTGACGTTCACGAACTCGCTGTCGTTGTTACCGGTGAACGTGAAGAACACCGTGTGCGCGCCGGTCAGCGGCGACTTCAGCGTCACCTCGTCGGTGCGCCAGGTCTGCCAGTCGCCGGTCGAGGTCACGTTGAGCACGCCGACCGCCGCCTGCGCCGGGTCGTCCAGGTGGACTTCCATCCGGCCGCCGTCGTCCGTTCCGGCCGCCACCCGCACCAGCAGCCTGGTCGCCGGCACCGGCCCGAAGTCGACGTTGTCGAACCGCATCACGTCGCCGGTGGCGATCCAGCCGACGTTCTTACCGCCGCCTTCGTCGTTCGTGTCCTGGGTCTGGATGCCGGTCAGCGCGGCGGCCGACTCGGCCTGCAGGGTCGGATAGACCGTCGGCTTGGGAGGCGGCGTGGTGGTCGGCGCGACCGACGGCGGCGCCGGCGCCGAGGCCGGCACCGATCGCGGCGGCGTGGCGGCCGTGGCCGGGGCGGGGCTGTCCTGCCAGCGCCCGATGCCGTAGCCGATCAACAGCAGCGCGACGCCGGCGAGTCCGGTGAGGACCCGCCGGCGCATGACGTACGAGCGCGTGCGGTAGACCGACGGCGCCGGTGGGGGTGCGACCAAGGTCAGACCGTTTCGGCGACGATCGACTCGGCCGGCGGCTCGGCGAAGTGGCAGGCCACCAGCTGGTCGTCCGGCCCGATGGCCTTCGTCTCGAGCGGCGGGTCCTGCTGGGCGCAGATGTCCTGCGCCTTCCAGCACCGGGTGCGGAAGCGGCACCCGGACGGCGGGTCGACCGGGCTCGGCACGTCGCCGACCAGGCGGATCCGCGACTTCGGCGGCACGCCGCGGACGACCGCGATGTCCGGCACCGCGGAGAGCAGCGCCTGGGTGTAGGGATGCTGGGGCGCCTCGTACAGCGTGTCGCGCGGCGCCTCCTCGACCACTCGGCCGAGGTACATGACGGCGACGCGGTCGCAGAAGTGCCGCACCACGCCGAGGTCGTGGGCGATGAAGACGAACGCGATGCCCAGCTCCGAGCGCAGGTTTTCCAGCAGGTTCATGACCTGGGCCTGGATCGACACGTCGAGCGCGGAGACCGGCTCGTCGGCCACGATGACCTTCGGCCGGGCGGCGAGCGCGCGGGCGATGCCGATGCGCTGCCGCTGACCGCCGGAGAACTCGTGCGGGTAGCGGTTGTAGTGCTCGGGGTTGAGGCCGACCAGTTCGAGCAGCTCCTGGACCCGCTTGAGCTCACCGCTCTTGGGCACCATGTCGTGAGTGCGCAGCGCGGTGCCGACGATCGTGCCCACGGTGTGCCGCGGGTTGAGCGACGAGTACGGGTCCTGGAAGATCAGCTGGATTTCACGCCGGTAGGGCCGGAGCTGCCGCTCCGACATGTGAGCGATGTCGACGCCCTGATATTTGATCTTGCCCGCGGTCGGCTCGAGCAGGCGGGTGATCAGTCGCGCGGTGGTCGACTTGCCACAGCCCGACTCGCCGACCAGGCCGAGGGTCTGGCCCGGCTCGACGGTCAGGTCGACCCCGTCGACGGCCTGCACCCACTGGGTCCTGCGGGCCAGCAGACCCTCGCCCTTGGTGCGGAAGTACATCTTGACGCCCTCGAGCTCGAGAAGGGGTGCCCCCTCGACCTTCTTGACGCCGGACGTCGCGGTTGCGGTAGCAGCGGTCATGTCTCGATCCTCTTACGGCAGCCGGGGCAGGACTTCGGTCTCGAAGACCTTGTCGGGGTCCTTCAGATGACACCGCGAGGAGCGGCTCAGGTCCGCGGTCCTCGGGATCAGCTCCGGCTTGAGCGTCCGGCACAGGTCGTTCGGAACCCGGTCGCGGAACTCGCAGCGCGGATGGAAGGCGCAGCCGCTGGGCATGGCGAGCAGACTCGGCGGCGAGCCGGGGATCGGGTGCAGCGGGCCCGGGTTGCCGGAGACCGCCGGGATGCTCTCGAGCAGGCCCCAGGTGTACGGCATGAGGGGCGTACCGAGAATCTTTTCGACCGGGCCGTGCTCGACCGCGTTGCCTGCGTACATCACCAGGATGTCGTCGGCGATCTCGGCCACCACACCGAGGTCGTGGGTGATGAAGACGACCGCCGAGCCGAAGTCGCGCTGCAGGTCGGCGATCAGGTCGAGGATCTGGGCCTGCACGGTCACGTCGAGGGCGGTGGTCGGCTCGTCGGCGATCAGCAGTTTCGGGTCGTTGACCAGGGCCATGGCGATCATCGCGCGCTGCCGCATGCCGCCGGAGAACTCGTGCGGGAACTGGTCGATGCGGCGGGACGGGTTGGGGATGCCGACCCGGCCCAGCATGTCGATCGCGCGCGCTTTGGCGGCCCGCTTGGAGACCTTGTTGTGCGCCCGGTACGACTCCATGATCTGGGAGCCGATGGTGAAGAACGGGTGCAGCGAGGACTGCGGGTCCTGGAAGATCATCGCGGCCTGGGCGCCGCGCACCGTCCGCAGTTCCTCCTCGGACATGCCGACGATCTCGCGTCCGCCGACCTTGATCGAGCCGGACATCCGGGTGCTGGCCCGGTCGTGCAGGCCCATCACGGCCATGCTCGACACGCTCTTGCCCGAGCCGGATTCGCCCACGATCGCCAGGGTGCGGCGCAGCGGCAGCGAGTAGGTCAGGCCCTGTACCGCCTGCACCACGCCGTCCGCGGTCGGGAAGTTCACGTGGAGATCGGAGACCTCCAGGTAAGCCTCCTCGTTCTCGCTTCGCGCCCGGCGCTCCCGTACGACAGTCTGCGGTGCCCGGATCGTCTGGTCGCTCATGTTTTCTCCGCTTTGCCGATCGGTGGCGCCGGAGGCCGATCGGGCCTCCGGCGGCACGGGAAGTCTCCTGCCGACCTGGCCGGGCTCGCCGATCTCGGTCATCCGAGCCGGACCCGCGGGTCGAGAAACGTGTAGACGATGTCCACGATCAGGTTCATACAGACCAGTACCACCGCACCGATGATGACACTGCCCAGAAGCACCGGCAGGTCGTACTGAGCGAACGCCCGGAGCGTCATCACGCCCAGGCCCGGGAGGCCGAAGATGCTCTCGGTGAAGAGCGTGTTGACGAACTGATAGGCGATGTCGAGGCCGAGGATCGTCACGACCGGGGTCAACGCGGCACGGACACCGTGCCGGTAGACCACGCGGCGCTCGCTGATGCCCTTGGAGCGCGCGGTCCGCACGAAGTCCTGACCCAGCGACTCGATCATCGATGCCCGGGAGTACCGGGTGTAGGACGCGGCGTTGGTCAGCCCCAGCGTCAGCCACGCGGCCAGCAGACCGGTGGCCCACAGCAACGGATTCTGCGTGAGCGGATGCCACTCCGGTCTCGGCAGGAAGCCCCGGGTCAGATAAAGCGCGACCAGCAGGGCGACCACGAAGTAGGGCACCGAGTTGACCACCAGGCTGGTGCCGACGGCGATCCGGTCGAGCGTGGACGATCGGTATCGGGCCGCCAGCGTTCCGGTCATCAGGCCGACCACGGAGTAGATGATGGCGCCGCCGAGCACGATCGACAGGGTCACCGGGAGGGCCTGGCTGATGATCTTGGTGACCGGCTGGCCGGTCGGGAACGAATAGCCTAGGCAGGGAGCAGAGCAGTGCCGGGTGGTGCCGCCGAGCTCCAGGTCGCGGCCGACCACGATGCCCTTCAGATAAGAACCGATCTGCTCGAGCGGAGGCTCGTCCAGGTTGAGGTTCTTTTCGATCTCCTGAACCCGATCCGGCGTGCATTTGGGCCCGCAGATCGTGCCGGCCGGGTCGGTGGGGGCGAGGAGGAAGAGCGCGTAGCTGGCAACGATGGTGACGAACACGACCGATATGGCGCTCACCACTCGTCGCAGGATGTAGAACAGCACGGCTTGGACTCCTCATGGTTCATGTTCCGCGGGTCCGAGTGTCCCGCGTGAAGAGTGCCCGCGGGCGGCGCGATCGCGCTCGGCCGACAGGGGTGGAGCAGAAAAGCGGTGATGCGTTCGGATGGACCTGGTGGCCCGGTCCGCCGGAGCGGGCCGGACCACCGGATCGGTTACTGATCGAGCGTCAGCTCTTGAGGTACATGTCCTGGAAGGACGGGAGACCCATCGTGGCGTCACCGACGGTGGTGCCGACGTTGGTGCCCTGCACCGTGGCCATCTTGGCGTAGTAGAACGGGATCGCGATGTACTTACCCATGATCTCGGGGTCGAGCGCGGTCCACTTGGCAACGGCCTGGTCGCTCGGGAGCGCCGCGGCCGCGTCGATCTCGGCGTCCAGCGCCTTGTCGCTCAGCATGCCCCAGCTGGTGCCGTCGGAGATGCTGTGCGTCTGGAAGAGCACCGGGAACCAGCTGAAGCCGGTCGGCCAGTCGGAGCACCAGCCGCGCGGGGCCTGGCCCAGGTTGACCGGGGCGTTGTAGTCAGCGGTCTTGGTGCGCAGGTCGGCGGTCGAGACACCGACCGCCTTCACCTTGAAGCCGGCCGCGGTCAGGGCGTCGGCCCGAACCGAGCTGACCTGCTGCGGGGTGGACTTGGTGTTGTCGTAGTACCAGCTGACCTCGAAGCCGAGCTTGCCGGCGTCCTGCAGCATCTTCTTGGCCGCGGCCGGGTCGCCGGCGCCGGTGTCGTTCAGACCCGGCAGCGGGGTGTACTTCTGGTAGCCGGGAACGCTCGGCGGCAGGATCGTGCTGTTGCGCTCGGCGGTGTACGGGTTGAGGCCCGCCGCCTTCCACTCGGCGTCGTACGGCCACGCCGTGGCGATCGCCTTACGGACGTTGATGTCCGGGATCTTGCGGGTGTCGAGCGGCCAGACGACGTTGCACGGGCTCTGGCCCTGCACCAGCTGGTTCTGCTTGCCACCCAGCACCTGCTGCACCAGCGAACTGTCGATGTCCGCGTAGTTGATCGCGCTGGCGTCCGGGCCGCTCGAGTTCAGGACCTGCTGCTGGGTCTTGACGTCGTCCTGACCCCACTTGAAGTCCCAGGCGTCCGGGTACGCGTGACGCGAGGCGTCGGTGTTGGCGTCCCAGTTCGGGTTCCGCTTCAGCTTGAGCTCGCTGCCCGGGGTGAACACGTCGAACATGTACGGGCCCGTGGTCATCGGGTTGTTCTGGTAGTCCTGCTTCTTGTCCTTCGCCTTGGGGATCGGCGTGAACATCGGGAAGGTCATGAAGTAGGGCAGGTCGGGGAACTTCTTCGACAGGTGGATGATCAGGGTGTCGGCGCCCTGGGTCTCTACACCGCCGAAGGTGTCGCCGCTCTTGTACGGGCCCTTGTAGGTGCCGCCGTCCTTGAAGTAGGTCAGCTGGTACGTCGGGCCGGCGTCGAAGACGTCGTGTGCGAAGGACCGCTTGACCGCGTACGCCATGTCGTCGATCGCGATCGGCGTGCCGTCGGCGTACTTGATGTTCGGCTGGAGCTTGAAGGTCCAGGTGAGGCCGTCGGCCGAGTTGGTGCCCAGGTCGGTCAGGTCGGGCACGAGGACCGGCTTGCCCTGCCGGATCACGTACTGCGTCGGCGTGCGGAACAGCAGCTTCGCGATCTCGTTGGAGTCGGTGTAGTAAATGTTGGTCGGGTCGAGCGTGTTCGGCGTCGACTGCGAGTAGACCGTGATCGTCCCGCCCTTGTGAGCGCCGGCGACCTCGGGCGCCGGGCCCTTGGCGTTACGGTCGATGCCCTGCACCGCCGTGTTGATCTTGCCGGTGTCGCCGCCCTTGGTGTCCTTGTCGTTGCTGGAGGACGGACTGCCACAGGCGGACAGGCCCAGGGCCAGGACGGCGGTGGCCGCCAAAGCCAATCGAACTCTTGCCATTTCTCCTCTTCTCAATCTGATCTGCACTGCCGTTACCGCCGGGTGCGCGGATCGAATGCGTCGCGGATGGAGTCACCGAGCAGCGCCAGCGAGAGCACCAGGATGGTGATGCCTCCGACCGGCAGCCACAGGTAGAGCGGGTCCGCCCGGTAGAAGTTCGTCGCCGCCGAGATCGTCACGCCCCAGGAGGGGGTCGGCTCGGTGAGGCCGACGCCGAGGACCGTCAAGGCGGCCTCGTTGACGATATAGGCCGGAAGCGCCAGCGACGTCGAGATGACGATGGGCGCAACCAGGTTGGGCAGCAACTCCTTGAACAGGATCTTGCGGGTGGGAACTCCGATCACACGCGCGGCCTGGATGAACTCCCGCTCGCGCAGGGAGAGCACTTCGCCGCGGATCAGGCGGGCCAGGTTGGCCCACCCGAGGAACGAGAGCACGAAGATCAACGAGTAGAAACGGACCGTCGCCGTGGTGTCGGCGCCGACGCCCTCCTTGTTACCGACCGCGATGGTCAGGATGACGGCGGGGACGGCGATCGCGAAGAGCAGGTACGGCAGGCTCAGGACCAGGTCGATGATCCAGGAGAGAACCCGGTCGACCCAGCCACCGGCGAAGCCGGAGACCAGCCCGATCACGATGCCGATGAGCGTCGAGATCACGGTCGCCAGGCTGGCGACGATCAGCGACGGGCGGGCGCCATAGACCCAGCGGGAGAAGAGGTCGCGGCCGAGCCGCGGCTCCACGCCGAACCAGTGCTGCGAGGTCGGTCCCACGGTCGGGTAGCCGAAGTCGTCGATCAAGTTCTGGTGCAGGGCCGTCGGATCCTGCCCCTCGATCTTGGAGAGCACCGGCGCGAAGACCGCGATGATGACGAAGAAGGCGAGGACGCCCAGGCAGATCATCGCCACGCGGTCCTTGCGCAGGCGGCCCAGGGCGATCCGCGTGGGGGACTTGCCCCGCGTCGTCGACTTCTGCTCGGGGGCGGCGGCGGTCTCGGGCTCATCCGAGAGCAGGCCTGGCGAAGCCACTTCAGCCTCTTGAGCCAGTGGTTCCACGCTTTGTCACCTCCATGGACGGACACACCTCACATGCGCCGTGCGTGAGAGGTATTCGGATGCTGCGGTTGGGAACGTAGTCCGGAACTGGCTCGTAGGAAATGAGTTGACGCATCGAATGAATAACGGCCCG
The DNA here is from genome assembly GCF_044455125.1 of Actinoplanes sp. NPDC051343. Lineage (NCBI taxonomy): Bacteria > Bacillati > Actinomycetota > Actinomycetes > Micromonosporales > Micromonosporaceae > Actinoplanes > Actinoplanes sp. NPDC051343. The sequence goes on along the minus strand of NZ_JBITEL010000004.1, from coordinate 645,438 downwards.
CTGAAAGTCATGGATGGAACCTGTCACATCTGACCACCCCTCAGTGGGCCACGAACTGCTACTCGTCGGCATAAAACGCCCTTAACGCCGGGTTACGCAACGAACTTTGTCCGGTTTGGAGACCCAAAGGGCAATCGTACTGTTGCGCAAAGTTATCAAAGACACGTCGATACCAACAGTGTCCTCTGTTTCGTACCCGTTTCTCCGACATGTCGATCTTGGAGGCTCCGAACCGTCGGTTCGTCCGGCCGGTACCGCTGCCGAACGGAGGATCTTCGGTCACAGGCCGTTATGGGGGCGATATCAACGGCCGGAGGCCCCTACGACAGACGTTCCTGATATGACTCAGACGTTATGACGACCCCCAAAATAGGGGTACGACGAACCGGGCGGCCCATTCCGATAACAACTGGGTCACCATTTTGACCATTCGCCACGTCGCTCGCCGCATAGGCGCCAAGGCTTCGGTGACGGTCTTTGGATGCCGCGTTCTGCGCGTTACCACGCCCGCCGACATCGAACCGCAGTCACGCTCCGTTTCGGGCCTCGTTCACCCGATCGGCGGACAGTAACGGTCTCAGACCTGAAGAGCCAGAGCCGTAAGGATCTCCTCGGCCCGCTCGACCGCCGCAGCGGGATCGGCCCCCGGGCCGCCGACCAGCGGATCCCAGTTCAGGTCGTAGAACAACTCGGTCACCCCGGCCTCGGCGAACAGCCGGGCGCCGGCCCGGATCTGCTCCCAGTCGCCGGAGAGCGGAAACCGGTCGTCGCGGGCGCCGGCCCGCACGACACCGCGCACCACGATGCGTACGCCGTCCGGGTCGCGGCCCGCCTCCTCGGCCGCCCGCCGCACGACCTGCGCGCCGCGCTCGATGTCGGCCAGGCGGGCCCGGCTGCTGCTGACCCAGCCGGCGGCGATCCGGCCGGCCCGGCGCAGCGCCGCGTCGGCCGTCCCGCCGAGCAGGATCGGCGGGCCGCCCGCCTGCACCGGCCGCGGCGCCATCCGGCTCGGCGGCAGCGAATAGACCTGGCCCTCGAACGCCGCCGTCTCGTCGGTGAACAGCGACTCGAGAACGGCCAGGTACTCCTCGGTGCGCCGCCCGCGCGGCGCCGGGTCGGAACCGGTGGCCCGGAACTCGGGCTCCGACCACCCGGTGCCGAGCCCGATCTCGGCCCGGCCGCGCGACAGCACGTCCAGCGTCGACGCCTGCTTGGCCAGGTAGGCCGGGGCGAGATAGGGCAGGTTGAGCACCGCCACCCCGAGCCGGATGCGGCTGGTCAGCGCGGCCGCGAAGCTCAGGGCGAGCAGCGGGTCGAGCACGCTCTGATATTCCGGTCCCAGCTGCTGATCAGCACCGACGAGCAGGCGCTGGAACGCCCACAGCCCGTGATAGCCGAGCTCCTCCGCCCGCTGCGCGAAACGCCCGAGCGCACCCGGCTCGCCCCACGCCCCGGACACCGGCGCGCCGAAACTGATCAACATGAGGTCACCCCTCCTCGAGGTCGCCCTCGGTGGCCAGGTAGATCTCCTGCAGGGCGGTCAGCGTCGCCGGCTCGGGGGCCGACCAGAGCTTGCGGTCGGCCGCCTCGAGCAGGCGCTCGGTGATGCCGTGCAGGGCCCACGGGTTGGAGTCGGTCATGAACTTGCGGTTGTCCTCATCGAGCACGTAACTGGCGGCGAGCTGCTCGTACATCCAGTCGGTGACCACGCCCGCGGTCGCGTCGAAGCCGAACAGGTAGTCGACGGTGGCGGCCAGCTCGAAGGCGCCCTTGTAGCCGTGGCGCTGCATCGCGGCGATCCAGCGCGGGTTCACCACCCGGGCCCGGAAGATCCGGGCGGTCTCCTCGGTCAGGCTGCGGGTACGCGCGTTGTCCGGGTTGGTGGAGTCACCGACGTACGCGGCCGGTGCCTTGCCGGTCAGCGCCCGCACCGTGGCGATCATGCCGCCGTGGTACTGGAAGTAGTCGTCCGAGTCGGCGATGTCGTGCTCGCGGGTGTCGATGTTCTTGGCCGCGATCTCGATCCGCTTGTACGCGTTCTCCATGTCCGGCCGGGCGGGCACGCCGTCGAGGCCCCGCCCGTACGCGAAGCCGCCCCAGACCGCGTAGACCTCGGCCAGGTCGGCGTCGCCCCGCCAGTTCCGGCTGTCGATCAGCGGGAGGATGCCGGCCCCGTACGCCCCCGGCCGCGACCCGAAGATGCGGGTCGTCGCCCGACGCCAGTCGCCGTGACGTTCCCGGTCCTGCTCGGCGTGCGCCTTGACGAAGTTGGCGTCGAGCGGCTCGTCGAGCTCGGCGACCATCCGGAACGCGTCGTCGAGCATGGCCACGACGTGCGGGAACGCGTCGCGGAAGAAGCCCGAGATGCGCACGGTGACGTCGATGCGGGGGCGGCCCAGTTCGTCCGGGGTGATGACCTCGAGGCCGCTGATGCGGCGGGACGCCTGATCCCAGACCGGGCGGACGCCGATCAGGGCCAGGATCTCGGCGATGTCGTCGCCGGCCGTACGCATCGCGCTCGTTCCCCAGGCCGACAGGCCGACCGATTTCGGCCAGTCGCCGTAGTCGGCCCGGTAGCGGGCGAGCAGCGACTCGGCCATCGCCTGGCCGGTCTCCCAGGCCAGCGCGCTCGGGATCGCCTTGGGGTCGACGGAGTAGAAGTTGCGGCCGGTCGGGAGCACGTTGATCAGGCCGCGCAGGGGCGAGCCGCTCGGCCCGGCCGGTACGTAGCCGCCGTCGAGCGCGTGCAGCACGTTGGTGAGCTCGTCCGTGGTCCGGTCGAGCCGGGGAACGATCTCGGTGGCCGCGAACTCGAGGACCCGCTGCACGTCCTGAGAAATGTCGGGGATGTCCACGGTGCCCCAGCCGGACTCCTCCATCGCGGCCACCAGAGCCCGTGCCTTCTCTTCGACCGCGTCCGTCTCGGCGGTCGACGCATCCTCGGACAGGCCGAGCGCCTCCCGCAGACCGGGCAGCGCCGCCACCTTCCCGGCCCACATCTGCCGCGCCCGCAGCATCGCCAGCACCAGGTTGACCCGGGCCTCGCCGACCGGCGCGGCACCAAGGACGTGCAAGCCGTCCCGGATCTGCGCGTCCTTGATCTCGCACAGCCAGCCGTCGACGTGCAGGATGAACTCGTCGAACTCCTCGTCACCGGGCCGGTTGGCCAGCCCGAGGTCATGATCCATCCGGGCGGCCTCGATCAGCGTCCAGATCTGGGCCCGGATCGCCGGCAGCTTGGCCGGGTCGAGCGTGGCGATCGAGGCGTGCTCGTCGAGCAACTGCTCCAGGCGCGCGATGTCGCCGTACGACTCGGCCCGCGCCATCGGCGGGATGAGGTGGTCGATCAGCGTGGCGTGCGCCCGGCGCTTGGCCTGAGTGCCCTCCCCCGGGTCGTTGACCAGGAACGGGTAGATCAGCGGGAGGTCGCCGAGGGCCGCGTCGGCGCCGTCCGAGGCCGACATGCCGACGTTCTTGCCCGGCAGCCACTCGAGGTTGCCGTGCTTGCCGACGTGCACCACCGCGTGCGCGCCGAAGTCGTCGGCCAGCCAGCGGTAGGCGGCCAGGTAGTGGTGGCTCGGCGGCAGGTCCGGGTCGTGGTAGATGGCGACCGGGTTGGCCCCGAACCCGCGCGGCGGCTGCACCATGACGACCACGTTCTCGTCCTGGAGCGCGGCGAGGACGATGTCGCCGCGGTCGACGTACAGCTCGCCGGGCGGCGGCCCCCAGTGCCGCTCGATGCTCGCCCGCAGGTCGTCGGGCAGCGTCGCGAACCACCGCGCGTAGCGCTCGCCGCTGATGCGGACCTTGTTCTCCGCCAGCTGGTCCTCGGTCAGCCAGTCCGGGTCCTGCCCGCCGGCCGCGATCAGCGCGTGGATCAGCCCGTCGCCGTCGTAGACGCCGAACGATCCGGTGCGGTAGCCGCGCCCCCGCAGCGCCTCGATGAGGGCGACCGTCGAGGCCGGGGTGTCCAGGCCGACCGCGTTGCCGATGCGCGAATGCCTGGTCGGGTAGGCGCTGAGCATCAGCACGATCCGGCGGTCGGCGGGCGGGATGTGCCGCAGCCGGGCGTGCGCGGTCGCGATGCCGGCCACCCGGTCGGCCCGCTCCGGGTCAGCGACGTACACCGAGAGCCCGTCCGGGTCGATCTCCTTGAACGAGAACGGCACCGTGATGATCCGCCCGTCGAACTCCGGGATCGCCACCTGGGTCGCCGCGTCGAGCGGGCTCAGGCCGTCGCTGCTGGCCGCCCAGACCGCCCACGAGCTGGTCAGGCACATCGCCTGCAGGATCGGCACATCAAGATCGGCGAGGACGCCGACGTCCCAGGCCTCGTCGTCGCCTCCGGCGCCGACGGTCGCCGGCTTGGTGCCACCGGCCGCCAGGACGGTCACGATCAGGGCGTCGGCCTCTCGCAATTGCGCCAGGAGCGCTTCCGACGCCGTACGCAGGGAGGCCGTGAAGATCGGCCGGGGCCGGGCCCCCTTCGCCTCGAGCGCCTGGCAGAGGGTTTCGACGAAGGCCGTGTTGCCGGCCATGTGGTGAGCCCGGTAGTAGAGAACCGCGACCGTCGGGCCGTCCTGATCTTTCGCCTCGCGCTCCAGAATGCCCCATTCGGGGCTTTCGGCGGGGGCCGCGAAGCCGTGACCGGTGAGCAGCACGGTGTCGGAGAGGAAGTCATGCAGGGCGGCCAGGTTGCCGGCACCGCCGAACGCCAGGTAACGATGCGCCTCGGCGGCCACGCCCGCGGGCACGGTCGACAGCTTCATCAGCTCGGCGTCCGGTGCCTGCTCCCCGCCCAGCACGACCACCGGCACCGGCCCGGCGAGCAGCGCGTCGACGCCCTCCTCCCAGGCCCGCTTGCCGCCGAGGATGCGGACCACGACCAGGTCGACCCCGTCGAGCAGCCGGTCGAGGTCGTGCACGCCGGTCCGGGCCGGGTTGGCCAGGCGCCAGGATTTGTCCGCCGCCCGGGCGCTCAGCAGGTCGGTGTCGGAGGTCGACAGCAGCAGGAACACGCGCTCTCCTCAGGGGTCCGCGCCCCGGATCGAAGGAACCGGCGACCGGAGTTCCTGGCTCCCAGGCAGGCCCTGGTGACAGTGGCGGGACCGCGCCGGACTCCCCATCCAACCGCGCCGGACTCCCCATCCAACCGCCCCGCCCACCGCCCAAGAGCGACTGAAGGCTGGGCTCAACTCCGCGGCGTCGCCGCTCGTAGACCCTCAGCCTCCCGGCCCCCGCCACACCCCGTCAAGCCGACCCCCCAGCTGTGACGATCGTGACCCGAGCGTGCGGACCGGGCGAGGGGCGACCGTAGTATCGGCTGTCGTGCCCACCCGACAGACCGCTGACGACGCCTGCCCCGGCGCGCTCCGACTGCACGCGGCCGCGGACGGGCCGCTCGCGCGGGTGCGGCTGCCGGGCGGGATGCTCACCGGCCGTCAGCTGGGGGTGCTGGCCGAGATCGCCGCGGAGCACGGGGACGGCGCGCTGGAGCTGACCTCGCGGGCCAACGTTCAGCTGCGGGCGCTGCGGGCCGACCCGACCGAGCTGGCCGAAAGGCTCTCCGGGGCCGGGCTGTTGCCCTCGCTCGCGCACGAGACCGTACGCAACATCGCCGCCCCGCCCCTCGCCGACGCGGTGACGCGCGGCCTGGTCGAAGCGCTCGATCGGGCCCTCTGCGCCGACGACGTGCTCGCGGGGCTTCCCGGGCGCTTCCTGTTCGCGGTGGGACGCACTGCGCACTCGGCCGACGTCGCCGCGGTCCCGGCCCGAGCCGGGTGGGCGATCGTGCTGGGCGGGGCCGACGTGGGCATTCGGGTGCCGGACAGCCACGTCGTCGCCACGATGCTGGCGGCGGCGCACGGGTTCCTCGCCGAGCGGGCCGGGCGGGAACCTCGCCCGTGGCGGCTGCGGGAGATCCCGGACGGGCCGCGACTCATCGGGGAGCGGCTCACCGAGGCGCCGCTGCCGGAGGCCACTACCGCGGAGGGCCTGCCCACCACGGAGAAACTGCCCTCCGAGGCAAAACTGCCCTCCGAGGCAGAACTGCCGTCCGGGGCGGAACTGCCGTCCGGGGCGGAACTGGCCCCTGCGGGGGAACTGGCCTCCGGGGCGGAACTGGCCAGAACCGAGGAACTGGCCCCGGCGGAGACGCGGGCTGCGCCGCTGGTCGGGAAGCTGGTGGGGCCCGGGCCGAGTGAAACCGCGGTGGGGGTGCTGGTGCCTTTCGGGCGGCTCACCGGCGTACATCTGAGGGTTCTGGCGCGGGCGGAGCGCCTCGCCGTCACCCCCGATGGCGGGGTTGTGATCTTGGGTCTCACGGCTGAGGCGGCGAACCGGTGGACGCGCGAGCTGGGCGAGGCCGGGCTGGTCACTGAGGGTGACTCCAAGTGGGTTGGCGTTACTACCTGTGCTGGGCGGCCGGGTTGTGGGAAAGCCCTCGCCGACGTTCGGAAGGACGCGGACGAGGCGGCGCGGTTCGTGGACGGGCGGCCGGTGCACTGGGTCGGGTGTGAGCGCGGGTGCGGGTCGCCGGCCGGGCGGCACGTGCGGGTGGAGGCGACCGGGGACGGTTACCTGGTGGACGGCGAAGCGGTGCGGGGCGACCTCGGCGAGGTCGTGGCGGCGAGGAGGGCCTGATGGAGTACGAGAAGGACGGCGCGGAGATCTATCGGCGGTCGTTCGCCACCATTCGGGCCGAGGCCGACCTCGGCGGGCTGCCGCCCGACGTCGCACGGGTCGCGGTGCGGATGATCCACGCCTGCGGCATGGTCGACCTCGTCGGCGACATCGGGTACAGCCCGAACGTGGTCGCGGCCGCGCGCAAGGCGTTGGAAAGTGGCGCGCCGGTGCTGTGCGACGCCGAGATGGTGGCGGCCGGTGTGACCCGTCGGCGGTTACCAGCTGACAATGAGGTCGTGTGCACTCTGCGTGATCCTCGGGTGCCGGGGATCGCTGCGGACGGAAACACCACCCGGAGCGCGGCCGCCCTCGACCTTTGGGGCGACCGGCTCGGCGGGGCCGTCGTGGCGATCGGGAACGCGCCGACCGCGCTGTTCCGGCTGCTCGAGATGGTCGCCGCGGGGGCGCCCCGGCCGGCCGCGGTGCTCGGCATCCCGGTCGGGTTCATCGGGGCGGCCGAGTCGAAGGACGCGCTGGCCGCGTCCGACCTCGAATATCTGATCGTGCGGGGCCGCCGCGGCGGCAGCGCCATCACGGCCGCCGCGGTCAACGCGCTGGCCTCGGAAGCGGAGTAGGAGCGGCATGGCAGGGCGGCTGTTCGGGGTCGGCGTGGGTCCGGGCGACCCGGAACTGGTCACCGTGAAGGCGGCGCGGCTGATCGGCGAGGCGCAGGTGGTGGCCTACCACGCGGCGCGGCACGGCCGGAGCAACGCGCGGGCGATCGCCGAGGTCTATCTGCGGCCGGGGCAGATCGAGGAGGCGCTGATCTATCCGGTCACCACCGGGGAGACCGATCATCCGGGCGGCTACCAGGGCGCGATCGACGAGTTCTACGCCGAGTCGGCGGACCGGCTGGCGGCCCACCTCGACGCCGGGCGCGACGTGGTCGTGCTGGCCGAGGGCGACCCGTTCTTCTACGGCTCCTACATGCACATGCACAAGCGGCTGGCCGACCGCTACGAGGCGACGGTCGTGCCCGGTGTGACCTCGGTGAGCGCGGCGTCGGCGGTGCTCGGGCGGCCGCTGATGGAACGCGACGAGGTGCTGACCGTGCTGCCGGGCACGCTGCCCCCGGCCGAACTGGCCGAGCGGCTCGCGGCGACCGACTCGGCGGCGGTCATGAAGCTGGGCCGGACGTTCGACGGGGTGCGCGAAGCGCTCGCCCGGGCCGGCCGGTTGGACGACGCCTGGTACGTCGAGCGCGCCACCACCGACCGGGAGCGCACCGCCCGGCTGTCCGACGTCGACCCCGGCAGCGTCCCGTACTTCTCGCTGGCGATGCTCCCGTCGCGGGCGGCCCGCAGCGCAGGCCCAGCCGGCGCCGCGGAGCGGGCGGCCTCGAGCGCAAGCCCGGCCGGCGTAGAGGAGCAGGCGGCCTCGAGCGCAAGCCCGGCCGGCGTAGAGGAGCAGGCGGCCTCGAGCGCAAGCCCGGCCGGCGTAGAGGAGCAGGCGGCCCGGAGTGCGAACCCGGTCGAGACCCCGCGCGACCACCCGGGCGAGGTGACCGTCGTCGGTCTCGGCCCGGGCGACCCCCGCTGGCTCACCCCGGAAGCTCTCGACGCGCTGCGCGAAGCCGACGACCTGGTCGGCTACACGACCTACCTCGCCCGGGTGCCCGAGCGGCCGGGCCAGACCAGGCACGCCAGCGACAACCGGGTCGAGGCCGAACGGGCCGCCTTCGCCCTCGACCTGGCCAAGCGCGGCCGCCGGGTGGCCGTGGTGTCCAGCGGTGACCCGGGTGTCTTCGCGATGGCCACCGCGGTGCTCGAGGTGGCCGAGGACCCGCAGTGGAAGGACGTCGACGTACGCGTCCTGCCCGGCCTGACCGCTGCCCAGGCCGTGGCGAGCCGGGCCGGGGCCCCGCTCGGCCACGACTTCTGCATCATGTCGCTCTCGGACCGGCTCAAGCCGTGGCCGGTGATCGAGTCGCGGCTGGCCGCGGCGGCCGGCGCCGACCTGGTCATCGCGATCTACAACCCGGCGTCGAAGAGCCGGACCGAGCAGTTGGTGCGGGCCCGCGCGCTGCTGCTGGAGCACCGGTCGGCGGAGACCCCGGTGATCGTCGGCCGGGACGTCGGCGGACCGGCCGAGTCGGTGCGGGTGACCACGCTCGGCGGGCTCGACCCGGCCACCGTCGACATGCGGTGCCTGCTGATCGTGGGGTCCTCACAGACCCGCGTCGTGAGCCGTGCCGACGGCTCGACCCGAGTGTTCACGCCGCGGTCGTACCCGGCGGTCTGACCGGGGACCACAGCGACTCCCGTTTCGCACCCGCAAAGCAATCAGTGATCTCGACGAACTCGGCGCACGCTCGCCGAAAAGGAGGGCCGTCCCAGTACAGACAGTTTTATTGAGTGAAGGACATCAGCAGAGTGCCCCTCTCCCGCCGCCGTACCGCCATGATCGCCTCTTCGCTCCTGCTCGGCCTCGCCGTCCCGGCCACCCCGGCCCTGGCCAAGACGGCGGCCAAGCCCACCGCCGCCAAGCCGGTCACCGCCGCCAAGCCGGCAAAGGCAACGCCGACCCCCGCGAAGACCACTCCGACCCCCGCCAAGACGACTGCCGCTCCGAAACTCGCGGCCGCCGCGGAGACGGCGCCGACGCTGGCCACCCGGCTGGCCGCGGTCAAGGTCGCCAAGACCCTGAACTACTACCCCGACACCGCCGGCTGGTCCAAGATGTGGTCCGACTTCAACGCGACCCAGATCAACGCCGACCTGGCCAAGGCGCAGGCACTCGGGGCCACCAACGTACGGGCGATCCTGTTCCCGACCACGATGGGCTACCCGACGCCGACCGCGACGTACATGGACCGGCTCAGCCAGTTCGTGACCATGGCCGCCGCGCACAACATGACGGTCAAGTTCACGCTCTTCGACTGGTGGGACGGCTACTCCGACGTCACCGGCAGCACCACCTGGGCGCGCACCGTGCTGACGCCCTACAAGGACGACAAGCGGGTCATCTCGGTCGAGGTGAAGAACGAGTTCGACGCCACCGACGCGGCCGGCGTGACCTGGGCCAAGAAGATCGTCCCGGCGATCCGGTCGATCGCCCCGACCATGCCGCTGGCCTTTTCGGTCGACGGCACCGCCGGAGCCACCGGCATGGCGAAGATCAAGTCGGTGATGACCGCGACCCCGCTCGACTTCTACGACTTCCACTTCTACGGCAACTCGGAGCGGGCGCTCGCCAACATCAGGAAGGCGCAGGCGGCGGTCGCCCCGACGCCGGTCGTGATCGGCGAGGTCGGCCTCAACACGCTGCAGTACACCGAGGGCGAGCAGGCCGCGTTCCTCGCCCGGGTGTTCGAGGCGGCCAAGGTCGCGGGCGTCGGCTCGGTCGCACCGTGGACGCTGTACGACTTCACCGGCACCGCCATTCCGTCCTCGCAGGTCGCGAAGTTGCCGGCCCAGTACAACTACGGGCTCTACCACACCGACGGCTCGGCCAAGCCGGCCGCCGCGGTGGTGAAGGCCGAGTTCACCGGGGCCGCGCTGCCGGCCGACCTGCTCGACCCGAGCTTCGAGCTGACCGCGGACGCCAGCCCGTGGACGGCGTACCTGCCCGACCTCGGCGTCGGCGTGCGGACCACCTCGTCCGCGCACAGCGGCAAGTGGTCGGTCAGCTTCACCAAGACCGGCAAGGACCCGTCCGGCGCGCCGTCGATCCGGGTCTCCCCGGTCGCCCCGGTGCAGGCGGCCCAGAAGTGGCACGCCGAGGTGTGGGTCCGGGGCAACGGGGCCACCGGAGGAAACCAGATCGCGCTGAGCTGGTTCGACGCCAATGACAAGTGGCTCGGCGGGGTGTCCTCGGCCTCACTGCCCGTCGGCGCCACCACCTGGACCAAGCTGTCGGTCGACGGGATCGCCCCGGCCGGATCGGCCAGCCTGCAGATTCACCTCAAGTCGGGCGACAACTCCGGCACGGTGTGGTTCGACGACGTGTCGATCAGCAATTCCTGATCACTGACGGCGATCGGCACGCCGATCTCCTCCAGCAGGCGGACGTACGCGGAAACCGTGCGCTCCCACGAGGAGGGGTCGGCGTGCCGGCGCCCGGTCAGCCCGGCCGCCCGCTCGATCGCGACCACCAGGTCGCCGGGCGAGGCGGCCGGTGTCATGACCGCGCCCGAGTAGCCCTCGGCCGCCTCGACGAGCCCGCCGACCGCGGTCACCACCACCGGCAGGCCGTGGCTCATCGCGATGTGCAGCGGCCCGCTCGCCGAACTGCGCCGGTAGGGCAGCACGACCACGTCGGCCTCGCCGAAGTAGCGGTCGACCTCGGCGTCGGCGACGTACCGGTTGACCAGCGTGATGCGGCCGACGGCCGGCGACTCCGCGATCATGCGGGCGGGCCGGTCCCAGCCCTCCCAGGTCTCGCCGACCACGGTCAGGTGATAGCTCTCCGGCAGCCGGGCGAACGCCTCGACCAGATCTTCCAGCCCCTTGTAGGGGCGGATCGTGCCGAAGAACAGGAGCCGGTTCTTCGATTCGCCGCGGGCGGCCGGAATCACCGCGTGGTGGTCGTACGGGCCGTGCAAGGCGATCTGGGCGGGCACGCGGCCCAACCCGTACACCTCACGCAGCGCAACCAGATCGAACCGTGAGTGGACCACCACGCCGGAGGTGAGCCGCAACAGCGGCTTGATCAGCCATCGGGTGTAGAGCGAGGCCCAGCGATGCGCGGCCTCGCCGGTGTCCTGCACCTCGTGGAACTCGATGACGACCCGCGCTCCCCGCAGCCGCGCCGCAAGGGCGAGGGCCAGGTATGAGTGCAGCACGGTGCCGGTCCACCACTGCAGGACCAGCACATCGGTCTTCCCGGCAAATCGGATGGCCCCCAGCAGGCTGGGGATCGAGAACCAGTCCACGCCGTCGAAGACCGGCACCTCGTAGCGCAGACCGCTGAGTTGCTGACCGACCCGCGCCCGGCCGGGATAGAGGCGCCGGGGCAGCAGCCGGCGCATGAGGACCACCCCGACCTCGAACCGCTCGGCGAGCGCGTTGCTCAACCGGCAGGTGTAGTAGCTGATGCCGGACAGAAAATGCCAGCCCGAGCCGACGACGACGATGCGGGGCTTATCCGTTGAAGACCGCGATGCACTCACGGTAGGCCTCCTCGATCTGCGGGACGACGCGTGCGGCGGTGAAGTCGAGCCCGCGCCGGTGGCCCTCCTGGCGCAGCCGCTGCGCCAGGCCGGGCTCGGTGAGCAGCCGCACGAGCGCGGCATGGAGAGCGTCGACATCGCCCGGCGGCACCAGCAGGCCGCTCTCCTCGTGGCGGACGACGTCGGCCAGCCCGCCGGTGCGGGAGGCGATCAGCGGGGTCCGGGCCAGCAACGCCTCGACCGCGACCTGACCCATGGCCTCCATGATGGACGGAACCACTCCGACCACCGCGCCGTGCCAGGCCGCCATCACCTCGGCGTGCGGCACGTCGTGGCGGATCACGACCCCCTCCGGCACCTCGGGGGTGTCCGGCCGCGCGGTGCCGAGACAGACCAGGCGCGGTGCCGGCTCACTGCCCGGCCATCCGGCCCGGAGTTTCCGGTACGCGGCGAACAGCACGTCGATGCCTTTGTGCGGGCCGAGCGCGCCGACGAACAGCAGGTAGGGGGTGTTCGGCAGCCAGGACGGGCGCTTCGTGGCCCGGGCCAGGTCGTCGAGACCGTCGGGCACCAGGCTGGAGATGGTCTTCACCGGGATGCCGCTCGGCAGGCGCGCATCTTTCAGCGCGCCCGCGACCGACGACGAGATCGCGGTGACGAGATCGATGCCCTGGTGCGCGTTCGCGCGCAGAGCGGTGGCCAGGACGGCGGCCTTGACCCGGCCGTACTGGCCGGTGGCGCACGGGATGCAGCGGCTCAGGCGCGGTCCCGGGCAGCCCGGCACCATTGTCTTCTTGGCGCACAGCAGACCGTAGTCGTGGGCGGTGTGCACGTGCGGCCGTTTCGTGCGGCCCCGATTGATCGGCAGGTAGCTGTACATCAGCCAGTCGTGGCTGTGCACCACGTCGTACGGCTCGGCGCGCAACGCCTTCCCGATCGCTCGCGTGGTGACGGGGTCGGGCGCCGTCGGGTGGAACGGTTTGCGGGGGTCCTGGTTGAGGCCGGGCAGCGCGGTGGTCGCGATGCTCGGGACGCGGAGCACCCGCACCCCCCGGATCGTCTCGCTCCGCGCCGGCGCGGCCGGCGTCGCCAGCGTCAGAACGGTGACCTCGTGTCCGCGGCGGATCAGTTCCTCGCTGCTGGTGGCGATGCTGCGCTCGAGGCCGCCGATCAGCGGGGCGTACAGGTTGGCCAGGTGCAGAATCCTCATCGGAGGGCCGCCTCCTTGGGGCGTGACGGTGGACGCCGCAGGTTCCGCGGCCGCCGGCTGACCTTCGTGGTCCGGTTCCGCTTCGTGCCGAACACCAGCACCAGCAGGGCTCCCGCGAACTGGCCGGCCAGCCAGGCGATCCCGGCCGCGGCGATGCCCAGGCCGGGCAGCCACCACCAGGTCAGCACCAGGCAGGTCGTGGCCATCACCAGGTTGAGGTGCAGGCACCGGCGGAACTCGCGGCGGGACCGCCAGTGGGCGACGGCCAGGTTGGTGATGGCGTCGGGGATCGCGGCGACGACCAGGATTTTGAGCAGCAGACCGCCGCCGGCCGCGTAGCTGCTGCTGAACAGCCCCAGGATCTGGTCGCCGGCCGCGAACAGGATCAGGGCCGGCCCGCCGATCACGGCCAGCACGAGGCCGGCCGCCCGGGGCAGTTGGACGTTGCCGGCGTGGCTGCGTTCCGCGTAGAAGGCGGAGGCGACCGCGGGCGACACCATGAAGAGCACCGACGCGGTCATCCAGGCGACGTAGAAGTGCGCGTTGGCGCTCGCCCCGAGCCGGGCGGTGACCAGCACCGGCAGCAGCGCTCCCGGGCCGGCCTGAGCCAGGTTGATCAGGTGGTGGCCGGTCATCGCGGCGCGGACGTGCCGCACTTCGTGGACCAGCCCGGTGCCGGTGAGCCGCGCACCCTCCCGCAGCCGCCGGGGGCTGACCGCGAGCGTGACGACGGTGACGGCAATCGACGGCAGCGTCCAGGCGAGCAGAACGGCCTTCGCGTCGTGCAGGCCGGCCCCGGTGACGACCGGCAGCGCAACGACCTTGCCGGCGGCGAGGGCCAGGTTGCGCCAGAACATGCCGTGGCTGGCCCGGTGCGCGACGAACACGTAGTCGAGCAGCGTCGACGCGGTCAGCGCGACCGCGGTGGTGATCAGGGCCGGGCCGTTGAGCACGGCGAAGTTCCCAGCCAGCCGCGGCAGCACGATCGCGGCCGCGGTGGCGGTCAGCGCGGTGGCCGCACACCCGATCAGCAGGCCGCCGCTGACGATCCGCGACCAGACGACGGCCGCGGCAGCGGGCAGCCGCTGGATGAACATGTGCCCGATGCCCAGATTGGACAGCATGCTGACCACGGTCGCGACCGAGATGAGCGCGGTGGCGGCGCCGACCGCGCTGGGCGCCAGGCTGCGGGCGGCGACCATCCAGAACAGGTAGCCGAGACCGCTCGTGCCGACCGTGCTGGCCATGATGAGCACGCTGTTGCGGGCCAGCGAGTCCCCGGCCACCCGCTTCGCCACCGTGGTCAGCATGCGACGGGGCCCCGGCGGGTGAGGATGCGGGCCGGGAACGGGCCACGGCCGTAGAAGACGGTGCTCGCCGCGCCGAGGCTGATCCGGATCGAATGCAGGCAACCGTCGGCCGGAGCGGGGACGTGCACGCGCAGCGGCCTGGTCCCCGGCGAGATCGCCACCGGCAGGCCCGGACCGGCCGGCCGGCGGCCGATTTGCACCTGCAGGGCGGCCGTCTGCCCCGGCTCCCCGGCGCTGCTCACCTCGAGCGGCACCTCGAGCCCGGCCGGCGGGATCGCGACCGGCCGGGCGATGCCGGCCGCCCAGCCGGCGAGGGCGAGGCTGGTGTAGCCGGGCTCCGCCGGATGCGGCAACCGCTGGTAGACAACCGTTGCCGTGCCCCCGATGACGAGCGCGAGCAACGCCGGTACGCCGACCGCGGCGGTTGTGGACAGCCGTCGCGTTTTTGTCGTACCCGGGTGCTCTTCTGGCCCCACCCAGTGACCGGGGTGGGGCGAGCCGACGATCGAGGGCCTCGCCACGATCACGTAGGCGCCCAGCGCGACGGCCACGATCGCCAGCCCCAGGGCCAACCCGCGGCCCTCGATGCGGACGCCTACGACATAGAGAACCAGGGCCGTCATCGGGAGTGAGACCAAGCCCGCGACGACCGACAGACCCAGCCGGGCCACCGGCGTCAGCGGCTCGCGGATCAGCGCCCGGATCCACAGCGTGCCGACCGCCATCACGGCGACCAGGCAGAGGAACGGCGACAGGACGGGTACGGCCGGGGCGAACGCCAGGACGGCCAGGATCGGCAGGACGGCGGCGAGGAGGTGGGCGGTTTTCACGGCGTACCCCCGAAGGCGCTCGCCCGCAGCGAGCCGAAGTCGAACCGATAGATCGCCACGTCCGTGCTGTCGTAGATCTTGATCGTCCACGGCAGTGCGTCGAACTTGGTGAGCTGGGCGAGCGTGAACGCGGGCCGGTCGTCGTGTTCGATCGGCTCGTTGGTCTCGAAGTAGATCTTGATGTCGGGCACTTCGAGGGCCATCCGGCGGTCGACGACGAGGTAGCCGAAGCGCCACGACTGCAGCTGGCTGAGCAGCGGGCCCGACATGGGGCGGCCGGGCGGGGCCAGGTAGAGGTCGTAGGTCGGGAACGCACCCGAGCCGGTGACCGGGTCCTGTCCGCCGTACGAGCCGAAGATCAAGCCGGAGTAGCGGTCGGCGACGATGCGCAGGTCGCGGCCCTGGGTGCGGCGCAGCCAGGCGGCGGCGGCCAGCATCTCCGGGGAGGCGGCCCGGGTGTCCGAGCCGAAGGCCGGCGGGCCGGGGAAGCGGTAGGACGGGTTCATGCCGGCCGCGACGTTGCCGACCAGCAGCACCGCCCCGACCGCCAGCAGAGGGAGGCCGAGACGACGGAAACGGTCGAGGACGAACCCGACAACGGGCGCGACCACGAGGGCGATCCCGAGGTAGCTGAACGCCCACGAGCGCCGCGCCCCCTCGGCCCCGGACGGGGTGAGGATGAGCAGCGCGGCCGGGAAGTAGAGCGAGCCGAGGATGAGCAGGCTGAGCCGCGCGGCGCGGTCGACGAGCCCGCCGGAGCGGTCGCGCCACAGGCGGAAGGCGGCGAGGCCCATGCCGGCCATCGCGATCGGCGGGGCGACGAACGCGGCCGCCCGCTCCCACCACGGCGCGATCGACTCGCTGAACAGCTGGCGGCTGCCCGAGCCGTGCCGGCCCGCCATCCCGGCGGCCTGGCCGAGGGCCTGGCCGAAGTAGGGGTCGAGGTAACCGGCGGTCCGGGGCGAGACCCAGATCAGCCACGCCGCGACAAGCGCGGCGGTGGCTCCGGTGAGGGTCCAGGCGGTCACGGTGGCGGCGGCTTTCCACGACCGTACGGTGAGCACGGTCGAGACCAGCAGCATGATGCCGATCAGCCACAGTGCCGTCAGGTGATGGGTCGCGATCGTGGCCCCGGCGAGCAGCACCGTGAGGGCCGACCAGCCGAGCCGCACCGGCAGGACACCGGCCCGCAGCGCCCGCAGCAACGCGACAAGCGTCCAGATCAGCAGCGGGACGGCCAGCGACTCGTACCCGAACTGGGTGTCGAAGAAGAGGAACGAGCTGTTCAGGCCGTAGATGACCGCGGCGATGGCGGCCACCCGCGGGTCGCCCCACAGGTCGGCCGCCAGCACCGCGATCCCGAGCACGACCAGCACGTGGGCGAGCACCAGCACGATCAGCGCGGCCTGCCAGACCGAGATGCCGGCCAGCGCGGCGATCGAGGCGACCGTCGCGTGCAGGCCGGGGAAGTCGCCGATCACCCGGACGATCGGGTTGTTCTCGAAGAGCCGGCCATCGGCGAGGATCCCCTCGCTCTGCCGCCAGTGCGCGAACTCGTCGTGGTAGAGCGGGCCGTCCGGGTTGCGGAGCAGCTTGGGCAGGTAGGTGAACGCGGCGTAGCCGACCAGCACGCCGAGCCGGACCGACGGGCTCACGTCCCGCCGGCCGGCCCACGCGATCGCCGGCACGGCGAACAGCAGCACACCGAGCCAGAAGAGCGGGAACGGCGAGCCGTGCTGCCACTCCGCGAGCCGGTAGGAGGTCACGATCAAAGCCGTCCCGGCGGCCCCCGCGACCGCCAGGACGACCGTGCCGGGGAGTTTCCCCGAGATAAGGGTCATCAGTTGGGAACCCCCGCATTGCTCTGCCCATCCGACCGTCCCCGCCCGCCGCCCCTGAATCCGGCTAAAGGCTGCTGGACGAGGCGCACCCGCGGAGCCACACTCGCGTACACCTGCCGCGTCGAGGCAACAACATCGGCCCACGACGGCAGGGGGCTTTCCGCGTTTTCCGTCCGATCGGTGCCGACCGCCCGGCGCAGCGCCCCGGCCAATGCGACCTCGTCGTCCGGGTTGACCAGCCAGAGTTTTACGCCCGAGCCGGCCAGCACGGCCAGTTCCCGGTGGGCCGGGATGAACGACGCCACGGCCGGGATGCCGGCCGCGATCGCGTCGGCCACCGCCATGCCGAACGCCTCGTGGGCCGAGGCCGACACGGCGGCCGAGGCTCCGGCGATCGCGGCTGCGAACGCGTGGTCCGTGAGCCGCCCGTGGAAGGTGACCCGTTCGGCCAGGCCGAGCCGGCGGGCCAGGTTCTCGAGTTCCGGCCGGGCCGGGCCGGTGCCGACGACGTCGAGCCGGTGGTCGTCGTCGAGGTGGGTGAGCGCGCGCAGGATCCGGTCGACCCGCTTGTAGCGCTCCAGGCGTCCCACGCACAGGATGCGGTGCCCGTCGCCGGCCGCCGGGCCGGCCTCGAGGGCGGTACCGGCCCCGGGCGCGGGGTCGGTGCCGTTCGGGATCACGACTATCCGCTCCCCGGCGGCCGGGAAGTGCCGGACGACCAGGTCGCGTTCGGCTCGCGTGACGCAGATGATCCGGCTCGACCGGGCCACGATCCGCCGCCCGATCGGACGGTAGATCGGGTGCAGCACGGCACGCAGCCGGCTGTGCCCGGTGCCGTGGTAGTGCGGCGTGAAGACGAGCGGCGTGCGGTTGGTGAGTGCGGCCGGCAGCGCGGCCAGGGCGTGATAGCTGTGGGCGTGCAGCAGGTCGTAGCGGCCCGCGTGGGCGCGCATCCACTGCCAGTGTGCGAGCGAGAACCGGTAGTCGGCGGCCCGCACGGTGAGCGGGAAGCGCCGCACGAGCACCCCGTCGAGCCATTCCTCGGCCGCTACGGCGTGCTGGGTGAGCACCTCGACTTCGTCGCCGGCCGCGACGAGCCCGGCGGCCAGACGGCGGACGTGGGTCTCCACTCCCCCGACGTCCGGGTGATAGGCGTTGACCACGACACCGACCCTCACCGGAGGAGACCCCGGGCTTTGCGTCCGGCACGGTGGGCGGCCCGCTTACGCGGCCATTCCCGGGCGATCGTACGGAGTACGCGCAGGCCGTCGGTGACCGCGTTGAGGTTGCTCTCGCCGTGCAGACGAAGGTGTTCGTAGCTCGCCACCTCGACGATCCCGAGTCGGGCGCGGGCGGCGCGCAGCGTCAGCAGGGTCTCGATCTCGAAGCCGTCACCCCACAGCCGCCCGTCCCGCGTGTCCGGCGCCGGTGACGTGCTGTCCAGGTCGAACGCGTCGAGGCAGTGCGCCCAGAACGCGTTGTAGCCGTAGCACAGGTCGGTGTACCGGGTGCCGAACAGCATGTTGACCAGCAGGTTGAGGCCGTGGTTGCCGAGCCGGCGGAAGCGGGTGATGTCGGCGCTGCCGCCGTTGCCCCGGAAGCGGGAGCCCTTGGCGAAGTCGGCGCCCCCGCGCAGCGCGGCGAGGAATGCCGGGATCTCGGCCGGATCGGTCGACCCGTCGGCGTCGATCATGACCACGATGTCCCCGGTCGCCGCCGCGAACCCGCAGGCCAGGGCGTTGCCTTTGCCCCGGCGGTTCTGCCGTACGACGCGGATGCCGGGCATCAGGCGGCAGGCGACGTCGACGGTGTCGTCGGTCGAGCCACCGTCGACCAGGATGACCTCGTCGACCTCGGGCAGCCGGGCCATCACGTGGGGCAGGTTCCGGGCCTCGTTGAGCGCCGGAATGATGACGCTGACCAGGGGTTCACTCGCCGCGGCGAGTTCCTCCGGCGGTTCCGGCCCCGCTCCGGTCAACGGGCGGACATCAGGGACCGTAGACATGGTTATCTCCCAGGTTCGTGGTGCACGGACGACGTACGGGCCGCCGGTGCCGGAGCGTCCGGCACCGGCGGCCATCGGCGATCAGGCCGGGGCGCCCTGGACCGACCAGGAATAGATGTCCTGCTTCGACAGGGCGGTGCCGGTGCCGCCGGTGAAGCCGACCCAGGCCGACGATCCGCCCGCCGCGGTGGCCAGGTCGACGGTCTCCTGGACGACCAACTGCTCGGGTGAGCCGCTGCGGAACGGCTTCACGTACACCGACAGGTTCTTGGCCGCGGCGTCGTAGACGACCCGAGCTTCGAACGGCCGGCCGTAGAGCGGGATGGACGGGGTGCCGGACACCGAGTGCACGTCCGGGTTGCCGCCGACCACGACCGCGAGGTGGTTGCCGTTGGGGTCGGGTGAGTTCTGGAAGGTGTCGAACTCGACCGCAACGCTCTTCTTGATGCCGCGGTAGCCGATGCCGCCGCCCCAGCCGCCGAGGGCGCGCGGGCCCTCGGTCTGCACCAGGAACGCGATGCCGTCGGCGCCCGGGTCGGCGTGGTGCAGGTAGACCTTGAAGGTCGACTCGAACGACTGACTCAGGTCGATCTTGGACTTGGCCCAGGCCGAGCCGGCCTGCCGATAACCGCCGGTGGTCAGCCGCAGCACCCGCTGGTGCTGCCGGCCGGAGATGAGGATGTCGGCCGAGCCGTTGCGGTCGAGCATCTTGGACGCGCCGTTGAACGACGGGAAGTCGACCAGCGGGCCGCCGTCGCCGGCCGCGAAGGCGCCGGTCGGTGCGGTGGTGGTCGCTATGCCGAGGGCGAGCGCGCTCAGCAGCCCGCCACGGACGATTCGGGAGAAACGTGAAGAGGACACGGTTCCAGGCTCCAATTCGGATGGATTGCCACAAGTTGGACGTGCCATAAGGTAGGCCAGCCTGCGGAGCCGCGTGAGCGAGTCTCGACTAATTACCTCGAATCGGACGCAAGGTTCGAAACCTGGAAATCTTTCTCCTCGATGGCGGTCGAACCAGCCGCGGGTGCCCGGGCATGAATCGGTCTCACCATCGGGCGGCGGCTCACAGACCCATCCGTTCGGACGGTGGAATTGGTGGCGGAATTGCTCCGATAATCAATTCCGCGGCCGTCGCCGCGACACGGTCCGGCGATTCAAAGGTTTCTCCCAGCCGCAGCCGGCCCACTATGCACTACATTTCTCGGTGCGTGACCACTCCGCGACAGGCTCGAGAAAGATGGCCTGATCAGCCTAGTTTTTTGCGATCTTGATGAACCCTCGGCATCATCCGAACGGCTGATGCCCCGGGTTCGGGGACGACCCCATATTTCTTCCTTAAGTTCCGGCTAAGAATTCATCAATTCTCCAGTGTGAATTGCATTTCCACGGGCCGGCTCATACCGTCTGGGAGCCGGCGGGAATCAAGGGCCGGCTGGATCTTCAAAGAAGAGGTATCGCATGCGCAGGTCCGCCTATCGCCGTGCGGCCGCGTCGTCCGGGGGCAACCGCCGGATGCTCGCGGTCGGCGCCGTGGTCGCCGCGTTGGGCGCAGTCGTCGCCTTCACGACGATCTCCAACGCCGCCACCAACGACAAGCCCGCTGGAAGTGGGGCCGGCAAGGTCGTCAACGGCCAGACGATCCTGACCGACACCTGCGTCGACAGCAAGCTGGCGCCGCACGCCGGATTCCAGGACGGCGACCGCTGCGTCTCCACCGAGTTCGGTGAGGTCGGCGTGGCCGCGAACAACCCGGGGCTGCTGATCACCGACGCGCCCACCTCGGTCACGGTGAACACGCCCTTCACGCTGAAGGTCAGCACCCGCAACCTGATCCGGGACCGCTTCCTCGCGGCCGGCGCGGGCGGCTACTACGTGGAGAGCTCGGTCCTCAAGGACGGCATCGAGCGCGGGCACTTCCACACCGAGTGCCGCATGCTGCCGAACACCAACGAGGCTCCCGACCCGTCGCCGGTCCCCGCCTTCTTCGTGGCGACCGAGGACACCAAGGGCGGCAAGACGCCGGACGTCGTGACGATCCAGGTGCCGGGCATGCCGACCACGGGCACCGCGCAGTGCGCCTCGTGGGCCGGTGACGGCTCACACCGCATCCCGATGATGCAGCGCGCCAACCAGATCCCCGCGGTCGACTCGGTCCGCGTGGCCGTCAAGGGTGCCGGCGACAACGGCGGCAACAACGGTGGCGGGAACACCGGCGGCAACACCGGCGGCAACGGCAACACCGGTGGCAACGGCAACACGGGCGGGAACACCGGGAACACCGGTAACACCGGCGGCAACACCGGGAACACCGGTAACACCGGGGGCAACACCGGTAACACCGGGAACACCGGCGGGAACACGGGTAACACCGGCGGGAACACCGGAAACAGTGGGAACAACGGCGGGAACAACAACAACGGTGGCAACGGCAACACCGGCGGCGGTAAGGGCGCGACGACCGCGCCGACCACGAAGCCTCCGGCCCAGGGTGGCACCAGCAACGGCGGCGCGACCGGTCCGACCACCAAGGACGACTTCACGCCGGCAACCACAGCCCCGACCACCAAGGCCACGACCAACCCGTCCAACTCCCACTCGACCAAGTCCTCCACCACCGGCTCCACCAAGGCCGATGAGCCGGACAAGTCGACGCGTACGGAAAACGCCCAGAGCGACAGCGACACGCCGGACGTCGCCACGACGACCAAGGCTGCGAAGCCGAAGGCGAGCAGCAGTTCCGCGGCTCCGGGCAACTACGCCTACT
Organism: Actinoplanes sp. NPDC051343; assembly: GCF_044455125.1. Classification (NCBI taxonomy): domain Bacteria; kingdom Bacillati; phylum Actinomycetota; class Actinomycetes; order Micromonosporales; family Micromonosporaceae; genus Actinoplanes; species Actinoplanes sp. NPDC051343. Next base: position 623,684 of record NZ_JBITEL010000004.1, on the reverse strand, counting down.
CCAACGACGACGGCGTGCCCAACTCCGGTGTCAAGGGCGACGACCTGAAGAACATCGCCAACCCCCCGGCGGCCAAGGACTCGAGCGGCCCGCTCGCCCTGACCGGGAGCAACACGATGGCCTTCGTCGGTGCCGGCGCGGTGATCCTGCTGGTCGGCCTGGTCGTCCTGGCGATGACCCGGCGCCGGCGGCCGACCACCGGTACCTGGCACCAGTAAACGCGCGTACCTGTAACCCCGCGTACCTGCGGCAAGGGCGGCCCGGATCCCGGGCCGCCCTTGTCGTGTGCGAGGTCACGCCGACGCTTCGACCGCTGAGGGTAGCCTTACCGGGTTCGGCGAGACTCCGCTCGAGGAAGAGGATTTCCATGGCGAACAGGCCGTCCCGTCCCGTGACCCAGGCCGAGGTCACCCGGGTGGAGCAGCTCACCCCGCACATGGTCCGGGTGGTCGTGGGCGGCGAGGCGCTGCGGCGCATCGAGGCCGGCTCCTGCACCGACCACTACGTCAAGATCCTCTTCCCGCGTCCCGGCGTGACCTACCCGGAGCCGTTCGACATGGGCGCGATCCGCGAGACCATGCCCGCCGAGTCGTGGCCGGTCGTGCGCACCTACACGGTCCGCCGGTGGCTCCCCGAGGTGCCCGAGATGTGGATCGACTTCGTGGTGCACGGCGACGAGGGTCTCGCCGGCCCCTGGGCGGCGGCGGCCAAGCCTGGCGACCCGGTGCGGTTCATGGGTCCCGGCGGCGGCTACACGCCCAGCCCGGCCGCCGACTGGCACCTGCTGGCGGGCGACGAGAGTGCGCTGCCGGCGATCTCGGCCGCGCTCGACGGCATGCCGGCCGGCGCCCGGGTACACGTGATCATCGAGGTCGCGGGCCCGGCCGAGGAGCAGCCGCTGGTCACCACCGCCGACACCCGCGTCACCTGGATCCACCGGGGCGACGCGCCGATCGGCTCGACCCTGCCCGCCGCGATCCGCGGGCTCCCGTTCCCCGAGGGCCGGGTGCACGCGTTCGTGCACGGCGAGGCCAACTTCGTCAAGGACGTACGCTCGTTCCTGCGCAAGGAGCGGGGCATCCCGCTCGACCAGCTGTCGATCTCCGGCTACTGGCGCCGCGGCCTCAACGAGGACGGCTGGCAGTCGTCCAAGCGCGAGTGGAATCAGCAGATCGAACGTGAGCAGGAAGTAGTAAGTGCAGACCAGCGATGATCATGCGGTGCTGATCGACGAACCACGGACCGGCCGGACCCGGCTGATCGCCGTGGTGGCCGTCCTGCTCGCCGCGTTCAACCTGCGGCTCGCCGTGACCAGCGTCGGGCCCGTGCTCAACGAGATCCGTGGTGCGCTCGGCATGAGCGACACGGTGGCCGGGCTCCTCACCTCGGTGCCCGTGCTCTGCTTCGCCGTCTTCGGCCTCGCCGCGCCGCGCCTGGCCCGGCGGGTCGGCGCCGCCCGCGTGATCGTGACCGGTCTGGCCCTGCTCACGGTCGGCCTGATCGTCCGGCCGTACGTGCCCGACACCGCCCTGTTCCTGCTGTTCAGCGTCGTCGCCCTGGCCGGCATCGCGGTGGTCAACGTGCTGCTGCCGGTGATCGTCAAGGAGCAGTTCCCCGATCGGGTCGGCGCGATGACCGGGTTCTATTCGGTCTCGCTCAACGCGGGTGCGAGCATCGCCGCGGCGGCCACCGTGCCGCTCAGTCACGCCTTCGGCGGCTGGCGGCTCGGCCTGCTGTGCTGGGCGGTGATCTCGGTGATCGCGCTGCCGTCCTGGCTGCCGCTGCTGCGGGACAAGACCGGCGAGGTGCGCCAGGAGACGCCGGCTGCCGACGTACGCATCAGTCGCAGTCCCGTGGCGTGGGCGCTGGCGATCTTCTTCGGGCTCCAGGCGACCGGGGCGTACGTGATGATCGGCTGGCTCCCCCAGATGTACCGGGACGCCGGCCTCTCGGCCGAGAAGGCCGGGCTGTTGTTCGCGGTCGCGTCGGTGCTCGCCGTGCCGATGTCGTTTCTGCTCTCCGCGATCACCGGCCGCATGCACAGCCAGAGCGGCCTGGCCGCTGCCCTGGCCGTCGCCGGCATCGCCGGGTGGGCCGGCATGTGGTGGTCGCCGACCGCCGCGCCGTGGCTGTGGGCGGTGCTGCTCGGCACGTCCAACGCGGCGTTCCCGCTCGTGCTCACGATGATCGCGCTGCGCGGCCGCACGCCGGCGGTCGTGGTGAAGCTGTCCGCGTTCGCCCAGGGCGTCGGCTATCTGATCGCGATCCCCGGACCGATCCTGATCGGCTTCCTGCACGACCGCAGCGGCGGCTGGCGGGTGCCGCTGACGCTGAGCATCGCGCTGCTGGTGCCGCAGCTGCTGGCCGGCCTCGCAGCCGGCCGCAACCGCCAGGTCTGATCGTTCTCGCGGCCGGCCCCCACCGCCAGGCCTGACCCGCCTCGCGGCCATGCCTCAGACGAGGCTCAGCAGCTCGGCGGCGACCTCGGCCGGACGCTCCACGTGCGGCGAGTGCCCGCAGTCCGGGTAGACGACCTCGCGGTAGGAGCCGCCGGCCGCGGCGTAGCGCTCGAGGACGGCCCGGGTCTGGCCGATCATCGGCTGCGGCGGGCACGCCTCGGCGCCCGGCCAGCCCGGCACGACGCCCAGTTGCCCGAGGTAGGCGAGGTCGAACAGCGAGGTGTCGGAGACGATCACGTCCTTGTCGCCGCGTACCCAGACCACCGGAGGCTTCGCGGAAGCCGCGACAAGGTCGTCGGCGATGCGGAAGTGGTTCGGGGCCATCGTGTTGAGCACGCCCCGGTCGCCGGGGGCCATGCCGGGCCAGTTGGCGCTGGGCCTGCTGTCGCCGGGGTAGTTGTCGTCGCCGGTCCTGGTCGACAGGACGGTGTCGAGCAGCAGCTGCTCGTCGTCGCCGAGCGAGGCCGGGTCGGCCACGTAGGCCGTGCGGAGGACGCCGAGGGGGCTGGTCGGGCCGTCGGGGCTGCGGTCGCCCTCGGCGAGCCGGCGCACGAAGTCCGGGTTGCCGGTGCCGCCGCCGGTGCCCGCGAAGTCTCCGGTGGTCGGGGTGCCGTCGACGTCTCGCGTGCCGCCGAAGCCGTAGGGGCTGACCGGCGCCTCGAGGAGCAGGGCTTTGATGCGATCGGGGTGGTCGACGAGCAGCTGCATCGCGACGCCGCAGCCCATCGAGTGGGCCGCCACCACGACGGGCCCGTTCGGCGAGAGTGCGTCGAGCACGGCCGCCACGTCGTCGGCGAAGTCGCGCAGCCCCCGCGTCGCGTCGACCGGGGCCGTCTCCGAACCGCCGTACCCCCGCAGATCGGGCGCGATCAATCGGAGCGTCGGCGGCAGCTGCCGGGCCAGCGGCTCCCAGAAGGCGGCCGATGAGCAGTTGCCGTGGATCAGGAGTATCGCCGTGCCGTCGGCCGGGCCGGCCAGAAGAATTTGCTGCGTAATTCCGCGCGCGGAGACCTGTTTCGCTTCCATAGGTGGCAGCATTTCACCTGGTCGCGGCGGCTGCACTGTGGCTTGCCCACATATGTGGACAATGACAGCTGGCGATTTCCCAACCCGCTCGTTGACAGCTTATTGAAAAACTGCTTATCTGTTAAGCCTCTTGCCAATCCCCCTAGTGGCTACGAGGACATCCCCATGAAGAGAAGAACCGTATTCGCGTCAGCACTCACCGCCGCCGCCGTCGTCGGCACCCTCGGCGTCGTGGGCATCACCGAGTCGTCCGCCGCGACCACGCTCAACCCCGACGTCTCCCCCGGCGGCAACTTCAACCTGGCGATCTGGCAGTTGCAGCTCCCGGTCGGCTCCCCCGGCTCGCCGACGACGATCCAGCCGGCCCAGCTCAAGGGCGCCGGCGGGTACTCCAACCCGTCCTACTTCTGGACCGACAAGAACGACGGCTCGATGACGTTCTGGGCCCCGGAGAAGGGCGTGACCACGCCGAACTCCAACTACGCCCGGTCCGAGCTGCGCGAGATGAACTCCAACGGCAGCGCCGCCGACTGGACGCTGGCCGGCAACCACACCCTCAGCGCCGAACTGCGGGTCGTCTCGGTGACCAAGAACGTCTGCGTCGGCCAGGTCCACCTGGGCAGCGGCGGATCGTCGACCAAGCCGCTGCTGGAGCTCTATTACCACAGCAACGGCGACATCTATCTGGGCACCGAGAACTCCCCCGACGGCGGCCAGACCCTGCACTACATCACCAACGTGGCGCTGGGCGCGCACTTCACCTACGTCATCAACGTGACCGGCAACAAGATCAACCTGACCGTGAACGGGGCCAGGACCAGCTATTCGATCCCGTCCTCGTTCAACGCGTACAAGCAGTACTTCAAGGCCGGCTCGTACAACCAGTCGTCCTCGGACAGCACGTCCAACGGCGCCAAGGTGAAGTTTTACGCCCTCACCGTCGCGCACAGCTGACACAACCCTTACCCGGCTCGAACGGTAGGGCGCCCACGAGCGCCCTACCGTCCGCATCATGATCCGTCGATTGATTGCCGTCACCGCCGCCGTCAGCCTGGTCGCCGGCTGCTCGCACTCCGGCGCCGGCTCGGCCACCGAGCCCACGAAGACCAACATCGTCATGGTCCTGACCGACGACCTGTCGATGAACCTCGTGCCGTACATGCCGCACGTGCTGGCCCTGGAGAAGCAGGGCACCACGTTCGCCGATTACACGGTCACCGACTCGCTGTGCTGCCCGTCCCGGTCGTCGATCTTCTCCGGCCGGTTCCCGCACGACACCGGGATCTATACCAACGGCGGCCGGGACGGCGGCTTCCAGACCTTCAAGTCGCGCGGCGAGGAGAGCTCGACCTTCGCCACCGACCTGCAGCGGGCCGGCTACCGCACCGCGATGATGGGCAAATATCTCAACGGCTACGCGCCCAACGACAAGTACGTGCCGCCGGGCTGGACCGAGTGGGACGTCGCCGGCAACGGGTACCCCGAGTACAACTACAACCTGCTCCAGAACGGCCAGATCCAGCACTACGGCCATGACTATCTGACCGACGTCGTCAGCGGCAAGGCGAGCGACTTCATCAGCACGTCGGCCAAGGCCGGCAAGCCGTTCATGGTCGAGGTGGCCACCTTCGCGCCGCACGCCCCCTACACCCCGGCGGACCCGGACAAGGACAAGTTTCCCGGGCTGAAAGCGCCCCGGACCGCCGCCTATGACGTGCTGCCGACCGACCCGCCGCCCTGGCTCGCCGACCGGCAGCCGTTGACCAGCACCGAGCAGACCGCGATCGACACCGCCTTCCGCAAACGGGTGCAGGCCGTGCAGGCGGTCGACCGCATGATCGGGTCGCTGGAGGACACGCTCGACAAGGCGGGCGTCGCCGACCGGACGATGGTCGTCTTCACGTCGGACAACGGCTATCACATGGGCGAGCACCGGCTGAACCCCGGCAAGCAGACCGCGTTCGACACCGACATCCACGTGCCGCTGGTGATGGCCGGGCCGGGCGTCGCCAAGGGGGCCACGATCAGCCGGCCGGCGGAGAACATCGACCTGCGGCCCACCTATGACGCTCTGGCCGGCACGGCGACACCGGCCGACGTGGACGGGCAGAGCCTCCTGCCCCTGCTCGGCGACCATCCGCCGGCGAGCTGGCGGACGGCCGCGCTGATCGAGCACCACGGGCCCGACAACGACGCCACCGACCCCGACCACCCGGCGCCGAACAGCGGCAACCCGACCAGCTACGAGGCGATCCGGACCGAGGGTTACACCTACGTCGAGTACACCGACGGCGCCAAGGAGTATTACGACCATCGGGCGGATCCCGACCAGCTGCACAACACGGCCGAGCAGCTGCCGCCCGACCAGCTGACGTCCCTGCACAAGACGCTGCTCGCGCTCGAGGGCTGCCACCACGCGTGCTAGTCATCATTTCTTCAGAACCTGGATGACCTCGGCGAACTGCTCCATGAACTGGCCGTTCACCCCGAGGTAGGAGACCCCGAACTCCTCGCGCCGGCGGCAGAGGGTGTCGGCGATCTGCTCCGGCGAGCCGGCCAGCAGCGTGATCGCGCCGGACTCGGCCACCTCGCGGGGGCTGCCGCCGACCATGCGTTCGAGATAGGCCGGGAAGGACGACGTGTCGGCGGCGACCGCCGCCACGTTCAGGTGCAACTCGAGGTCGGCGACCCGGTCGCCGGCCGCGGCGCGGAGCGCTTCGACCGTACGCGCGAGCTCCGGTTCCGTGGTCTTCGGCGGAAGGCCCAGCGCGACCGTGTCGGCCCGCTCGGCGGCCAGCCGCAGCATCCGCGGGCGGCCCGCGGCGACCAGGACGCGGGGTGCGCGATCGAGTTTGCGGACGGCGTCGATGACGTCGGCCACCCGCTCGAGGCGGTCGGCGGGACTGCCGAAGTCGGCGCCGACCGCGGCGGCGTCGTTCTCCGCGCCCGGCCGTCCGCCGCCCAGCCCGAGCTCGAAACGGCCGTCGCTGAGCTGTTGCAGCGTCTCGGACTCCCACGCCACCAGGCCCGGCGTGCGGTTGGGGACGCTCAACACGTAGGTGCCGACGTGCAGGGTGGTGGTGGCGGCCGCGGCCGCGGCGAGCGCCGGGAAGGGCGCCAGCGTGTTTCGCGTGTCGGGCACCAGCAGGGTGTCGAAACCCAGTTCCTCGGCCCGGCGGGCCAGCCCGGCCCAGCCGGTGCCGGACGGGGTGCGGCCGACGACGACTCCGAATCGAAACTCACGCTCAGTCATGCCGTAGATCCTCGCGCGTACGGTCCGGGACCGAATCCGCCCGTGGGCTACAACCCGCGTACGCCCTGGGGAGTACGGGCCCCTCACGGGCGCAAGGGTTTTCCCCATTTCGAAGACGCTCATCGATGCCTAGCGTCTCGTCTCAGGTAATCCCGGTGTGACGCAACGTCGGCCGGGAGCTGAGCCCGCCCCAAACCCCCGGGCGGGAAAGGAGCACCCGCGTGAAACGTCGAACCCCCCTGATCATTGCGCTGGCGGCCGGTACCGCGGCCGCGTCAGCGATGGTCGCGGCCGCCGGACCGGCGACCGCCCAACCCGTCTCCCCGACGGCCGCCGCGGCGAACGCCGCCAACGGCGCGTCGGCCCTGATCGCCGCACGCCCGGCGGTTCTGCAGGCGAGCGCCGACGACGCCTTCGTCGCCGGCACCCCGACGGTGTCCCACGGCCTGCACTACACCCCGTACAACCGGACCTACAAGGGCCTGCACGTCAGCGGCGGTGACATGGTCATCGTCACCGACGACTCCGGTGCCGTGAAGGGCACCTCGGTCGCCCAGGACCGCCCGATCAGCCTCGGTTCGACAACGCCCGCCCTGACCGCCGACGCGGCGCTGAAGATCGCCAAGACCAAGCTGAAGACGGTCAGCGCGGTCGAGGGCACCGGCCTCGTCGTCTACGCCGGCGAGGGCCGCAACGCCACGCTGGCCTGGGAATCGACGATCCGCGGCACCTCGGCCGAGGGCCCGAGCCGCCAGACCGTCGACGTCGACGCGAAGACCGGCGCGATCCTGCACGCGCAGGAGCACACCACCGACGTGACCGGCTCCGGCACCGGCTGGGTCAACGGGTCGGTCAGCCTGGACACCACGCAGTCCGGTTCGACGTTCACCATGAAGGACCCGACCAAGACCAACCTGAGCTGCCAGAACGCGTCGAACAACTCGACCTTCAGCGGCCCGGACAACGTCTGGGGCTCGGGCGTCGGCACCGACCGGGAGACCGGCTGCGTCGACGCGCTCTACGTCGCGCAGACGCAGAACAAGATGCTGTCGCAGTGGCTCGGCCGTAACGGCCAGGACGGCAACGGCGGCGCCTGGCCCCTGCGGGTCGGCCTGAACGACGAGAACGCGTACTACGACGGCACCCAGGTGCAGATCGGCCACAACACGGCGAACCAGTGGATCGCCTCGGCGGACGTGGTCGGCCACGAACTGGGCCACGGCATCGACGACCACACCCCGGGTGCCATCTCGAACGGCAACACCCAGGAGTTCGTCGCCGACACGTTCGGCGCGGCGACCGAATGGTTCGCCAACAACCCGAACGACCCGCCGGACTTCACCGTCGGCGAGGAGGTCAACCTGGTCGGCAGCGGCCCGATCCGCTACATGTACAACCCGTCCCTGGCCGGGGACGACAACTGCTACTCCTCCAGCGTCCCGTCGGAGGAGGTCCACGCGGCCGCCGGCCCGGGCAACCACTGGTTCTACCTGCTCTCGCAGGGCACCAGCGGCAACGGCCAGCCGGCCAGCTCGACCTGTAACAGCACCTCGGTGACCGGCCTCGGCATCCAGAAGGCCATCACCATCATGTACAACGCGATGCTGATGAAGACCTCCAGCTCGTCGTACCTGAAGTACCGCACCTGGACGCTGACCGCGGCGAAGAACCTCACCCCCGGCGACTGCACCGCGTTCAACACCGTCAAGGCGGCCTGGAACGCGGTCAGCGTGCCGGCCCAGTCGGCCGACCCGACCTGCACCGGCGGCACCACGCCGCCCACCACCGGGCCGACGACGCCGCCCACCACGCCGCCCACCACCCCGCCGACCGGCGGCAGCCAGCTGCTGGGCAACCCCGGCTTCGAGAGCGGCACCGCGCCGTGGACGACCACCTCGGGCGTCATCTCGACCGCATCGGGCACCAGCACGCCGCACGCCGGCACCCACTTCGCGTGGCTCGACGGCTACGGCACCACGCACACCGACACGGTCTCCCAGTCGGTGGCCATCCCCTCCGGCAGCCACGCGACGCTGAGCTTCTGGCTGAAGATCAGCACGTCGGAGACGACCACGTCGACGGCGTACGACAAGCTGACCGTCAAGGCCGGCTCGACCACGCTGGGGACCTACTCCAACCTGAACGCGGGCTCCTCCTACGCCCAGAAGTCGTTCGACGTCTCCTCGCTCGCCGGCCAGACGGTGACCATCACCTTCACCGGCACCGAGGACTCGAGCGCCGCGACGTCGTTCAACCTGGACGACACCGCGCTCACCGTCAGCTGACGGGTTTCTCCGAAGGGGCCGGCGCGGCAACCGACGCGCCGGCCCCTTCCGTGTCCGCGCGTACGGGAAGGCAAGCGTGACCGGCACGCCCGGCGTGACCTCACGTCGACTCGCTGGAGGGTGCACAATGCAGCCGTGGCGAGTGACTCGGTGGTGGGCAGGGTCGGCACCGTGGTCAACGGGATCCGGGGCGGCGAGCGGCCGGGCGAGGTGCGGCTCATGGTGGCGGGGATCGCTCACTATTACCTCGCGTACGCCGCGACGGCTCTGGCCGCCGGCACCGACGTACTCGTCATCAACAACCGTGGCGCGCGCCAGGTCGACGTCGAGCCATGGCCCACTGTGCCGTCGGGCGGGGGCCCGGACGGCGTCGTAGAAGGGTCGTAACAGTGTTCGGTTATCGGGTGCCCGCTCCCAATGAAGCGCTTCTGATCAGCGGTCGGAAGCAGCGGGGCGCGGACGCGTTGCCGTTCAAGATCGTCACGGGGCACGGCGTCTTCGTCGCGCCGGTCTTCTCCAAAGCGACCCGGCTGACCCTGGCCATGCAGGAGGCCGAAGTCCTCGAGGACTGCTACACCAAGCAGGGCATCACGCTCTCGGTGCACGCGGTAATAGCGTTCAAGGTCGCCGACGACCACGAGTCGATCGCCGCCGCGGCCCGCCGTTTCCAGGGCGACCAGACGCAGATGCCGACGCTGGTCGGCCGCATCTTCTCGGGTCATCTGCGCAGCATCATCGGCAGCATGACCGTCGAGTCGATCATCCGCGAGCAGCAGACGCTGGCCGACGCGATCGTCGACGCCAGCAAGACCGAGATGGCCCGCATCGGCCTGGGCGTCGACTCGCTGCAGATCAGCAGCATCGACGACAAGGGCGTCGGCTACATCCGGGCGCTGGCCGCCCCGCACCAGGCGAAGGTCAACCAGGACGCGCAGGTCGCGCAGGCCGCGGCCGACCGCCAGAGCGCGGAGGCCCAGCAGGAAAGCCAGCGCTACCAGGCCGAATACGCTCGTCAGACGGCCATCGCCCGGGCGCAATATCAGGCCGAGATCGATCAGGCCACGCAGACGGCGGCCCAGGCCGGCCCGCTCGCGGCGGCCCGCGCCCAGCAGGACGTGCTCGCCGAGCGGGCGGTCGTGGCCCAGCGGAACGCCGAACTGCGGCAGGCCGAACTGATCGCCGAGGTGGTCAAGCCGGCCGAGGCGGAGGCCGAGCGGATCCGGGCGCTGGCCCGGGCCGAGGCCGACGCGACCAAGCTGTCGGCCGAGGCGGCCGCGGCCCAGGACCGCATCGCCCTCGACCAGGCCATCATCGACAAGCTGCCGGAGATGCTGCGGGCGGCGGCCGAGGGGCTGCAGGGTGCGAACGTGACCGTGCTCGACGGTGCCGAGGGGCTCAACAGTGTGGTGGCGTCGCTGGCCGCCCAGGGGATGACGATGCTCGACACGTTGCGTGCGGGGTTGCGGTCGGGCGCTCAGCCGGGCACCGACGTGACGCCGCTCAACGGCACCAAGGTGACTCCGGGCGCCTGACGGCTCATCGGGGCCGGCTCCTCCGGGGGCCGGCCCTGCCTTGATCTTCTCTGGTCGTGGACTGCCGGACCGTGCCCGGGTCGCTATATTTGGCCGTTGACACCGACCAGGAAGAAGTCGTTTTGCGGTATAAGGTCCGAAATCTCGTTGTCCTCGGGGTCAGCAGCCTCGCACTGGCCGCCTGCGGCAGTCCGGCGGCCCAAGGCTCCGACACGCCGAGTTTCGTCGAGCCGAGCGCCACGCCGACCGTCGATGCTGCTTCCGTCCCGCCGGCCCCGGCCTCCTCCCCCGCGTCCGCCTCGCCGTCGGGGCCGGCTTCGGCCTCCGCCTCGGCGAAGTCGGCCACCAAGGTCACTTACGCCTTCCCGGTGATCGGCAAGAATTCGTACGCACACGAGCACCACGACTACCCCGCGACCGACATCATCACGAAGTGCGGCAACAAGGTCGTGGCGGCGACCAGCGGCAGCGTCATCAACGTGGTCGCCAAGGACACCTGGACGGCCAGGAAAAACCTGGGCGCGACCCGGGGCGGTCTGGCGGTGGCGATCCTCGGTGACGACGGCGTGCGCTACTACGGGTCGCACATGTCGGCGATCGACCCGTCGATCGCCATCGGCGTGCGGGTCAAGACCGGCGCGACCCTCGGCAAGACCGGCGACACCGGCGACGCGAGCGCCTGCCACCTGCACTTCGGCATCTCGCCGCCGTGCGCCAAGGGCAGCGACTGGTGGAACCAGCGGGGCACGATCTGGCCCTGGCCGTACCTCGACTCGTGGCGCAAGGGCGGCAACAAGTCGGCCGTCGCCGAGATCAAGTCGTGGAAGGCGAAGAACGGCTGCCCGACCCGGCCGCGCACCGACCCGTAGGTCACCCGGTCTCGAAGTCGGCCATCATCGCCATGTCCTCGTGCTCGAGGTTGTGGCAGTGCAGCATGAACCGGCCCGGATAGTCGGTGAAGCGGGTGATGATCTCGACCGCACCGGCCGGGCGCACGTCCACGGTGTCCTTCCAGCCGGCGTCGTAGGGCCCGGGGCTCCGGCCGTCGCGGCTCAGCACCCGAAACGGGTCGAGGTGCACGTGCACCGGGTGATGGAAGTCGGTGACGAAGCGCCAGATCTCGGTCGTTCCCAGCCGGGGGCGGGCCAGCGGTCGTCCGGGCCGGTATTCCTGGTTGTTGATGGTCCAGGTGCCGTTGAGGTTCTGCCGGAAGACGAAGGTTCTCCGGGTGACCGCACGTCTCGGGTCCAGGGTCCGGTCCTCGGTGAGCACGGCCGGGATCCTCGGCTCGTCGGCCCGGTTCGTTCCGCCGACGTCGAAGCGCATGACCTCCTGCCTGCTTCCGTTGCGCAACCGCACCCTCGTACCGGCCGGGTAACGCCCGAAATCGACAACCACGTCGAAGCGCTCGGCCGGAGCGATGTCCACGGCGTCGTGGGCCACCGGGCGGGCCAGCAGGCCGCCGTCCGACCCGATCTGGACCAGCGCGTTGCCGCCCGGCGGCTGAGGATCGAGGTGCAGCCGGTAGCGCCGGGCGTTCGAAGCGTTCAGCAGACGCAGCCGATATTGCGCACGGTCGACCGGGTGGACCGGCCACGGCGCCCCGTTGACGAGGACGACGTCGCCGAGGACGCCGTTCATGTGCCCGGCGGTCCGGTAGCGGAAGCTGCCGTCCTCGTTGAACGACCGGTCCGTGATCATCAACGGCAGGTCGTGGTCGCCGCGCGGGAGCGACAGCGCGTCCTCCTCGTCGTCGTGCACCAGATGGAACCCGGCGAGCCCGCGATAGACGTTGGGACCGGTGCGCCCCATCGCGTGGTCGTGGTACCAGAGCGTCGCCGCCCGCTGGTCGAGCGGGTAACCGTAGTCGCGATAGCCGGTGGCGACATCGCGGGCCCGGTAGCGGGCACTGCCCATCGGGGCGATCAGGTCGATCGGGTAGCCGTCGCTGTCGGCCGGCGTGTGACCGCCGTGCAGGTGCACCACGACCGGTTCGGGCAGTTCGTTGCGGTGACGCACGACGGTGCGGCGGCCGGACCGGGAGGCGACGGTCGGTCCGGGCCAGGAGCCGCCGTACGTCCACGCCTCGGTCTGAAGACCGGGAAGGATCGGCAGGCCGGTCACGTGCTGGGTTATCTCGTAGTAGTCGGTCGTCGCATCGGTGCGGGCCGGAACCAGCACGGGCGGGACCGGCAGCGGCACCCGGAAGGCGGGCGGCCGCGGGGCGGTGCTCGGCAGAAGGGTGCCCGGCTGGCCTTCGGCCAGAAGGCGAGGGGCGAAAGGTGCGATGACACCGGCGGCCGCGAGGGCGCCCCCGGCGCGCAGGACCGTACGCCGGTTCACGCCGCCACCCGCACCTTCGCCGACCATTCCTCTTCCGGAAGGTCACGCCAGACCCAGCGCATCATCCGCACCAGGCCGACGACCATGAATGCGCCGACCGGCACGTGCAGCAGCAGGATGTGGGTCATGCCGAGCGCGGCCTGAGCGGCCAGCGTGAACGGCAGGATCAGCCCGACGCGTACCACCTCAGCCGGGCCACCGGCCCGGCGCAGGAAAATCACCGTGATCGTTTGCACCAGGGCCACCACGACCATCGCCACCCCGCTGTAGAGGTGCATCTTCAGCATGTCGTAGTGCCCGGCCAGGAAACCTCCGGCCAGCACGGCCTGGCTCACGCCGAGCAGCGCGAGCGCCGCGGTGGTTCCGCGGAGAATCAGGTACGGCCATCTCGTCGTCATGCCCGACACCATCGCGCCCCGGACCCGTCCCGGTCGTCCGGCCGGTGATGACAATGCGACTGCCCCACCGGGCGCAGATCGGCCGGCGACTACGCCCCCCGCGGTAGAAGAACTACAACCCCGGGTTGACGCGCCCGGCCACCGAAGTGGAATACCGTGCCAGACATGCCAATCGGAGGATGGCGCGATCCGGCGTCGGCGGTGGGGGTGGCCCTCGTCGCGGTGGCCAGCGCCCTCACCTCACCGCCCGGCCGCAGCGGGCTCGACGCGCTCGGCGTCCTCCTCCTGGTCGTCGCCGGCCTGAGCACCGCCGTCCGCACCCGCGCGCCGCTGGCCGCCCTGGCGGTGACCGTGGCCGCCGGCCTCGGCTACGAGGCGCTGGGCTACCCCGGCCTGGCCCCGATCGTGCCGTTCCTGGTCGCGCTGGCCACCGCCGCCTGGAGCGGGCACCGCCGCCCGGCCATCGCGGCGGCCGCCATCATGGTCACCGGCGGCCTGCTGGTCCAGCAGACGATCGGCAGCGCACCCCGCGACACCTCGCAGGACGTGACACAGCGCTGGTTCCTGGCGGTCGGCTGGATGGTCGCCGCGATCGTCGCCGGCACGCTGGCCGCCCGCTACCAGACCTACCTCGCGGCGGTCGAGCAGCGGGCCGAAGAGGCCGAGCGCACCCGCGAAGAGGTGGCCCGCCGCCGCGCCGACGAGGAACGCCTCCGGATCGCCCGCGAGCTGCACGACTCCCTCACCCACAGCATCTCCATCATCAAGGTGCAGGCCGGCGTGGCGATCCACCTGGCCCGCAAGCGCGACGAGCCGGTCCCCGAGGCGCTGCTGGCGATCGAGCAGGCGGGCGGCGAGGCGATGCGCGAGCTCCGGGCAACGCTCGAGGTGCTGCGAAGCGACGAGGAAACAGGCTCCGGCCTCGACCGCCTCGACCACCTGGTGGAGGGCGCCCGCCGAGCCGGCCTGCCGATCCACCTCGACGTCACCGGCGACCCGTGCGACGTGCCGGCGCCGGTCGGCCGAGCGGCCTACCGCATCATCCAGGAGGCCCTGACCAACGTCCGAAGGCACGCGGGCCCCGAGGCCACCGCCTCGGTCCGGCTCCGCTTGCACCAAACCGAACTAACCGTACGCGTCGACAACGACAGCCCACCGCCCTCCGCCGCAAGCGCCACCCCAGTAGACAGCGACGTCATCGTGGGCGGCGGCGCAGCCTTGGCGGCCACGTTGCCCGTTGCGGACAGTCCGGCGGGCGTAGGCCTGCGCGGCATGAGAGAACGAGTCGCCGCGCTCGGCGGGTCATTGGAGGCGGGGCCGGCCGACGGGGGCGGCTTCCGCGTCCACGCCCGCATCCCTTTGGGCGCCTCATGATTCACCCACCGGACGCCGAGCCGGGGGTGGCGTCGTGATTCGGGTGTTGCTGGCGGATGATCAGGCGCTCATTCGGGCCGGGTTTCGGGCCCTGCTTGGGGCTGAGGAGGACATTGAGGTTGTGGCTGAGGCCGCCAACGGCAGTGAGGCGGTTGCCCGGGCGGTGGAGTTTCGGCCGGATGTGGCGCTCGTTGACATTCAGATGCCGGTGCTCGACGGGATCGAGGCGGCGCGGCGGATTGCGGCCGAGCCTGGACTGGCCGGCGTGCACGTGGTGATGCTGACCAACTATGGGCTCGATGAATACCTTTACCGGGCGTTGCGGGCCGGGGCGTGCGGCTTCCTCGTGAAAGATACCGATCCGGGTGACCTGATCCACGGCGTACGGGTGGCGGCGCGCGGAGACGCGCTGCTGTCGCCGGCCATCACGCGGAAGCTGATCGGGGCTTTCGTGGCCCGGCCGCCTCAGGCGGCTGCCGGGTCGGCGGTTGAGGTGCTCACCAACCGGGAGCGCGAGGTGGTGGCGATGGCGGCCCGGGGGCTCTCCAACGACGAGATCGCGGCCGGCATGGTGATCAGCCCGGCCACCGCCAAGACGCACATCAGCCGGGCGATGACGAAGCTGCGGGCGCGGGATCGCGCCCAGCTGGTGGTCTGGGCGTACGAAACGGGGCTGGTTTCGCCCGGTTCGGGGTAAGGCGGTCGCCGCACGGGTGCAGGGCGGTTCACCCGCTCAGCGCACCCCGGCACCCCTCCGAACGGATCTGGCGTAGCCGACCCGCAGGAGGAGATTTCGTGACCCGCTTCGTTCGCCGTGCCGCCGTCCTCGCCGCCCTCGTCGCCGCCCCGGTTCTTGCCGTCGCCGGCCCCGCATTCGCCGCCGAGTCCGGGCACGCCACCGGGACGAAGCCCGTCGCCGTCGACAAGGTCGCCGTTGACAAGGTCGCCTACGAGAACCAGGTCGTCGCCCTGACCAACGTTCAACGCAAGGCACACGGCTGCGGCGCCCTCCGCAACGACAGCCGGCTGGCGCAGTCCGCCCGCGCCCACAGCACCGACATGGTGAAGCAGGGCTTCTTCAGCCACACCGGTTCCAGCGGCAGCAGCTTCGTCGCCCGGGAGATCAGCGCCGGCTACCCGAAGAAGGGCCCGTCGGCCGAGAACATCGCCTGGGGCTTCCGCACCCCGCAGGACGTCGTCACCGGCTGGATGAACAGCCCCGGCCATCGCGCCAACATTCTCAACTGCGGCAGCGTCGCGGTCGGCGTCGGCCTCGCCTACACCTCCGGCGGCAGCGCCTACTGGACCCAGGATTTCGGCCGCATCTGACCGTCCGCATCGGAACAAGCGACCAACGCCCGCCTGGCTTCCGGGGGGGGCGTCGCGTGTTGTCCGGCGTACCCGTCAGGCGGGGCGGAACGAGTCGCAGGCGGCCGGGGCCGCGGGCTTGATCATCACGTGGCGGGTGACCGAGTACTCGGCGATCGACTCCTGGCTCATGTCCTTGCCGAAGCCGGAGCCTTTCACGCCGCCGTGCGGGGCTTCGGAGGCGATCGGCAGATGGTCGTTGATCCAGTGACGCCCGCGTCGAGCCGGTGCGAGACGCGCAGGGCGCGGGCCACGTCGCGGGTCCAGATCGACGACGCGAGGCCGTGGCGGCCGTGCAGTCCTGGCCGGTGTTGTACGTGGCGCTCATCGCGCGGCCGCCGGCCATCTCGGCCAGGTCGGCGTCGGCGAAGACGAGGGCGGGGGCTTTGCCCCCGAGTTCCAGATGTACGCGCTTCAAGCCCTCGACCGCACCGCGCATGACTTCCCGGCCGGTGCGCGTCGATCCGGTCACGCTGACCATGTCGACGCCTTCGTCGCGTACGAGTGCGGAGCCGACCTCGGCACCGCCCGTCACCGCGCCGACGAGCCCGGCCGGCGCACCCGCCTCTTCGAAGAGGCGTCTGCAGCGCCGGTTTGATCACCACGGCGTTGCCCGCTGCGACTGCCAAGCCGAGCTTCCAGACGGCCATGACCAGCGGGAAGTTTCATGGGGCGATCGAGCCGACGACGCCGATCGGGCGGCGCACCAGCATCGACGTGTAGCCGGCGGAGAACATGCCGGCGCCGGTGCCGTCGAGCGAGCGCGCCCCGCCGGCGAAGAGGTTGAGGTCACCCTCGTGGATGAATTCGAGGTCGGGCAGCGGCTGGGCACCCTGCGCCACCACCCACTCGTTGAACTGCTCCCACATCGGACGGTGGGTGCGGTCGTACTCGGCGCGGAACGCGTCCCACCCGCTGCGGTCGTCGGCCGGATAGCCGGAGAAGGCCGGCGCGATGCCGGCCCCCTTCACGTCGAGCGGGTTGCAGGACACGATGCGTACGAACGGCACTCCGGCCGTGTTGAGCGCCGGGAACGCGATCACGTTGTCCTCGACGATGGCATGAAAGGACGGTCCGCGACATCGACGCCCCCGAGGTTGATCTGAAGCGCAATTCAACAAGTGGTCTTGTGCGACGTCAATGCCCAGCGCCTATGGTGGTGGCCCACAGCTGAACGGAAACCACAATGACGCCCCGCAAGTCGCGCACCGAACGCCGAGCCGACCTGATCGAGGCGGCGCGACGCGCGATGCTGCGGCACGGCACCGACGGAGTGCTGCTCACCCAGGTCGCCGAGCAGGCCGGGCTGACCTCGGGCGCGGTCCTCTACCACTACCCCGACCTGAGCGACCTGCTCCTCGAGGCGCACCAGGCCGGCATGGAACGGTTCTACGAGCAGCGGCTCCGCCGGGTCGCGACCCTCGACGACCCGGTCACCAAGCTGGTCGTCACGGTTCGATCCGGGCTTCCGACGGACGCCGACGACGATGACGTACGCCTGCTCTGCGAGCTGGGCGGGTCGGCCGGCCGCAACCGCGTCTACGCCACGCTGCTGACGTCCCTTTTCGACCGGCAGGTGACGCTCTACCAGATGATTCTCGAACTGGGCGCGGCCCGCGGGGCGTTCACGCCGGCCGCCGACTCGCTGACGATCGGCCGCAACCTGGTCGCGCTCGAGAATGCGTACGGCTACCGCATCGTGGCCCGGCACCCGACCGTGCGGACCGCCGAGGCGATCGAGCTGATCCTGTCGTACGCCCGGCAGGCGACCGGCAACCCGCTGGCCGTGACCGCGTGAGCGAGTCGGCCGACCTGGTCACCGCCGTGATCGCCGGCCGCCGGGTGCCCGCGCTGCGGGTGTTCGCGCCGATCGGGCCGGGCCCGGTGCAGGAGCGCCCGATCACGGTCGACCAGACCAACCGCTCGGTGGTGGTCGGCCGGCCCTGATCCTGCACGGTGATCTCCACATCGGACAGATCCTGAAATGGCGCGACGGCTTTGCGGTAACCGACTTCGACGGGCACCCGACCGCCGAGGACCGGCCCGAGCCGCTGGCCCGCGATATCGCCCAGCTGCGCATCAGCATCCTGCACGTCGCCGAGATCGCGAACAAGCGCACCGGGGAGTTCCGGGTGTGAGCCGGAAGACCGCCGACGACCTGCTCGCCGTCTACCTCAGCGAGCTGGAGAAGCGCGATCTGTCCGAGCTCTTC
This sequence comes from Actinoplanes sp. NPDC051343, assembly GCF_044455125.1. Lineage (NCBI taxonomy): Bacteria > Bacillati > Actinomycetota > Actinomycetes > Micromonosporales > Micromonosporaceae > Actinoplanes > Actinoplanes sp. NPDC051343. The sequence goes on along the minus strand of NZ_JBITEL010000004.1, from coordinate 605,434 downwards.
GACCCGGATGTCCTGCATCCCTTCGAGGTCGAACAGGAATGCCGGGAGCTGGTCTACGCCGCCCGCTTCCTCCCGCGCTGGCAATACGCCCCGATGGGCGTACTCAGATCCTGGTACACCCCGTGAACCCGCAACTGTTTCTCCAGGACCTCGAGGTCAAGCCGACCGTCCTGCGCGCCTTCCCCGAGCGGATCTCCTCGGCGCTGCAGTCGGCGCTGATGTTCCGCGAGGGTCCCCGCCGCGCCGCCGACGGCTGCGAGACCGGCGACTGGGCGCACGTTGACGTCTACCTCGCCAGGACCCTGCGCTACGGCGCCGTCTTCCTCCCCGGCTCCCGCTATGACGAGCAGGCCCTCGACTGGCTGCGGCAGCGCGGTTCGACCGTCGTCGCCGTGGGCGGCGCGGTGCCGGGTGCGGCCCTGGCGGTCCGCTTCCGGCATGACGGCCTTCCGGGCGTACGGCTGATGACCGAGACCCTGGTCTCGGAGCTGATCGCCGCGTCGCAGTGGGCGGACGCCGGACGCCGTACGCCTCAGTCCAGCCCGGCCAGCTCGGCGGTCGGAATGAGGCCGAGGACCACGGCGGCCGCCTGTTCGGCCTGGATCCGGCGCTGATATTGGCGGCTGGCCACGGCGACCACCCGGTCGCCGATCATCAGCCGCCAGCCCCAGCTGGACGGACCGCTGCGTACGGTGATCGGCGCGGCCCGGCCGACCGTGGCCTGCAGTTGGTGGATCGCCACCCGGCACGCCTCGGCGTCCGGGTAGGTGTCGGGCGCCCGCCCGAGGTCGCGGTTGTTGGTGGCCAGGAGCCGCCAGCTGAGCGTCCCCGCGTCGGCGGCCGCCGAGCGGTGCTGAAGGATCCGGAAACGCGCAGCTGCCAAGATGTCGCCCCATTCGTACCCGATGTCGCGCCCACCCACGTTGACGGGCGCCGGTACACGGCTGACGCACAGCTCGTGAACGACGGGTACCGAAGAGACGACTTACTGCCGTAACTGGTCAGGCTTTGCGGGCGACGACGGCCCACAGCGGCACCTCGTCCGCCGCGCCGTCGGCGTGCCACAGCGGCGCCGAGATCAGGCCGGGCTCGACCAGCTCGAGGCCGTCGACGAAGGCGGCGATCTGCGCCCGGTCACGCGCCCGGATGCGCGGCCGGGCCCGCTTGTTGTAGAACTCCATGGCCGGCACGTTCATCTCCCCGCCCAGCTCGACCGTCGGGTGGGTGATCGCCAGGTAGCTGCCCGGCGGCACCGCCTCGACCAGCCGGGAGACGATCCGCCCGGCCTCGTCGTCGTCGAGCACGAAGTTGAGGATGCCGAGCATCATCACCGCGACCGGCCGGTCGAAGTCGAGCGTGCGCCGGGCGCCGGCCAGCACCCGGTCGATGTCGTGGACGTCGGCGTCGACGTAGTCGGTGACGCCCTCGGGGCTGCTGGTCAGCAGCGCCCGGGCGTGCACGAGGACGAGCGGGTCGTTGTCGACGTAGACGATGCGCGAGTCGGCCGCGATCGACTGGGCCACCTCGTGGGTGTTGTTGGCGGTCGGCAGCCCGGTGCCGATGTCGAGGAACTGCCGCACCCCCGCCTCACCGGCCAGGTAGGTCACGGCACGGCGCAGGAACCGGCGGCTGTGCCCGGCGACATCGCTGATCACCGGGAACATCTCGCGGATGCTGTCACCCATCCGCCGGTCGACGTCGAAGTTGTCCTTGCCGCCCAGCCAGTAGTCCCAGACCCGGGCGTTGTGCGGAACCGACTTGTCGATCGAGGTCACGGCCGGAGCCTACTTCTTCGGGGCTTCACCGATGAAACGGGAGTTGCGCACCGCCATGGTGTGCACCTCGTCCTCGCTGAACCCCGCCTCGAGGAGGCGGTCGGCGAACAGCGCCAGACCGTCCTCGACCGGCGGGTTGAACGGCTGCCCGAGGTCGCTGGAGATGATCGAGTGCTCGGGCCCGACCTCGCGGATGTGGGCGAACAGGTCGTCCCACGAGACCTTCCCGGTGTACGGCGTGGTGAAGCACCGCTCGAGCAGCGCGCCGAGCCCGGCGAGTTCCTGCTGCTCCGGCACCCCCAGACGCTGGGAGGTGAACTCGGGGTGGGTGACGATCACCCGGCGTACGCCCTCCTCGCGGGCGGCCCGCGCGACCGCGACGATCTCGGGGGCCGCGAGGTGGCCGGTGGCCAGCACCATGTCGTGGCGGGCGACCACCCGCAGCACCTTGCGGACGATCTCCAGCACGCGGCCGTCCTCGTCGACGACGTGCACGATCTCGGGCACGATGCCCTGCGCGTGCAGGTCGGCCTGGAGCGCGCCCCACATCGCCGGCTTGGCCCCGGGCAGGTCGGCCGCGGTGTTGGTGCGCTGGTTGCGGGAATCCACGGTGGGCATCCACACGATCCGGGCACCCAGCCGGCCGGCGATCTCGACCGCGGCCGGGTTCATGCCGCCCATCGACCCGTTCAGGGTGATCGCGCCGAGCGCGTCGACCCCGGGCACCGCGTTGCGGACCACCTCGGCCCGCTCGGCGGTGGTCACGTAGTGGGATTTCAGCACGAAGCCGGCCAGGCCGACCTCGAGGCAGCGACGGGCCAGGCCGAGATCGTCGATGCGGCGTTCCATCACGTCCGGTGCGATGTGCACGTGCGTGTCGTACGCGCCGGTGACCAGCGCGCGGGCCGCCGCCGAGGGGGTATCGACGTCAGACATAGTTCTCCTCATCACCACCGAAGTAGACACATCAAACACGGTTCTAGCAGCTACGATTCGTCCCTCACTACCATGTTCCGAGTTCGTCACTGATTTCAGATCACGCGTGGAAATCGTCGACAATCTGGTCTACGATCCTCCCCGGCGCGCGGCCAGGATAAACGTGCGTCGATCCAGTCCCCCCAGACAGGACACTCACTCCCACCTTGCCGGGTGGGCTCAGGAGGAATACGCATGATCAGACCTACCCGCGCCCTCGCGGCCGTGCTGCTCGCGGGCGTGGTCGCCCTCGCCGGTGCGTGCTCGAGCTCCGACGACAAAGACAGCGGGAGCGGCAGCTCCGGCGGCAAATCCCTGGACAAGGTTTCGTACGCGACCGCCTTCGGCGCGGTCGGCCGTGACTCCTTCGTCTGGGTGGCCAAGGAAAAGGGCTTCTACCGCGATGCCGGCATCGACATCGACATCCAGAAGGGCGCGTCCGGCACCAACAACCTGACGCTCCTCAAGTCGGGCAAGGTCCAGTTCGCCGCCCTCGACTACACCGGCGCCATCATCCAGGCGGGTCTCGGCAAGTTCACCGACTGGCGCGCGGTGGCCGCGGTACACCAGCAGACGCTGGTCTCGATCATGACGACCGCCGACACCGGCATCACCCGCCCGACCGACCTCAAGGGCAAGACCGTCGCCACGGCGGCCGGCTCGGTGAGCGAGCAGCTGTTCCCGGCGTACGCGAAGCTGGCCGGCCTCGACCCCAAGACGGTCACGATGAAGGGCGTGCAGACCACGGCGCTGAACGGTCTGATGAAGCAGAAGCAGGTCGACGCGCTGAGCACCTTCCTGCTGAGCCAGACCGCGCTGAAGAACATCACCGGCAAGCAGGTCGTGGTGCTGCCCTACAGCCAGTACCTCAGTGACCTGTTCGGCAACGCGATCATCACCTCGCCGAACGAGGTCGCCACCAAGAAGGACCTGGTCACCCGGTTCGTCAAGGCGACCATGCAGGGCCTGCAGTACACGGTGGACCACCCGGACGAGGCGGCCCAGATCCTGAACAAGGCCGAGCCCACCTCGGCCATCCCGGCCGCGGTCGGCGAGATCAACGCGATGAAGCCGTACGTGACGCCGGCCAACGGCGCCCCGATCGGTCACATCGACCAGGCTCGTCTCGAGAAGGGCATCACGATCCTGCAGGGCGCCGGGCTGATCCCCGCCGGCCTGACCCCGGACAAGGTCGCCGACTTCAGCTTCATCGGCGCCAGCTAGTTCGGTTTTGACCTCGCGTCATGAGGGCCGGGCGGGGAGACCCGCCCGGCCCTTCGACCTCCTTCTGCGATACCGTGCCACCACCCACGATCACGATCGGTGACTCTCAATGACCGACGAACCCACCGGATCGACCCGTTCGCGGGTCTGGGCCAACGTGCTACTGCCGGCTTCCGGACTGGTGCTGGCGGTCGCTCTGTGGTGGCTCGCCACCCTCGTCTTCGGCATCGACCCGTTCTACGTACCGTCGCCCGCCGACGTGGTCGACTCGTTCCAGAAGACGCCGCACTACCTGCTCAGCGAGACCTGGGTGACGGTCTGGCGGGTGCTGATCGGCTTCGTCATCGCGGTGGTCGCCGGCCTGGTGATCGCGATCGTCCTGGCCGCCTCGCAGACCATCGAGCGGATGGCCATGCCGGTGCTCGCCGCGGTCAACGCGATCCCCAAGGTGGCGCTGGCCCCGCTGCTGCTGGTCTGGTTCGGCTTCGGCGACACCCCCAAGATCATCATGGTTGTGCTGGTCAGCTTCTTCCCGGTGATCGTCTCGACGATGGCCGGCCTGACCTCGGCCCCGGGTGACCTGCGCGTGCTCGCCCGGTCGTTGTCGGCCTCCTGGTGGCAGACCTTCGTCAAGGTGCGCCTGCCCTGGGCCCTGCCACAGATTTTCGTCGGCCTCAAGGTCGCCACCCCGCTGGCCATCATCGGCGCGGTGATCGGTGAGGTCGTCAACCCCGACCACGGTCTCGGCTCGGTCATCTCCGGCGCGGGCACCAACAGCGACACCGCGCTCGCCTTTGCGGCCCTGATCCTGCTCGCCATCATCGGCGCGATCTTCTACTACTTGATGGCCGGCATCGAGCGCCTGCTCGTGCCGTGGGCCCGCGCGATCAACGCCTGAGACAGCCGGAGCTTCAGTCATGATCAAAATCAACGGCGCGGGCCAGACCTACCGCGGCAAGCGCGGCACGGTCGAAGCCCTCCGCGACATCAACCTCACCGTCGGCCGGGGCGAGTTCCTGACCCTGATCGGGCGGTCGGGCTGCGGCAAGTCGACGCTGCTCAACATGATCGCCGGGCTGCTCAAGCCGACCAGCGGCGAGATCACGATCGACGGCACACCGGTCACCGGGCCCCGCCCCGACGTCGCCATGGTCTTCCAGCGGCCGGCCCTGCTCCCCTGGCGCACCGTCGAAAAGAACGTGATGCTGCCGGCCGAGATCTTCGGCTGGCGCAAGGCCGAGCTGACGGAGCGGGCCGACCGCCTGCTCGAGCTGACCGGGCTCACCGGGTTCCGCAAGCGGCTGCCCCACGAGCTCTCCGGCGGCATGCAGCAGCGCGTCTCGCTGTGCCGCGCGCTGATCCAGCAGCCCACCGTGATGCTGATGGACGAGCCGTTCTCGGCCCTCGACGCGCTCACCCGCGAGGAACTGGCGGTCGAGCTCCAGCGCATCCACCTCGAGATGCAGACCACAATCGTCTTCGTCACCCACTCGATCCCCGAGGCGGTGCTGCTCGCCGACCGGGTCGCAGTGCTCAGCGCCCGGCCGGGCCGCCTGAGCGAGCTCGTCGAGATCGGCATCCCGCGGCCGCGCACCTTCGGGCACAACGCCCACATGGAGCAGGTCACGGCCGCCTCGGCCCACCTGCACGACCTCCTTCTGGTCTAGCTCGTCAGTTACATCTGTCATGCGGCATTGTGGACGTTCGCCACGTCCGCGCCGCCGCTCTGATCCCTAGCGTCGTCATCGTTGGTTCCCTTCAACGAGAGGAACGCGATGACAACGGGGATTCTCGCCGTGCTGGCGGCCGGGGCCATGGTGGTCACGGCCGCGGCGCCGCCTTCGGCCGGCGACACCGTTTCCGTACGCACCGAGACCGCGCTCGCCCCGGTGGGCGCCGGTGCGATCGGGGTGACCGAGCCGCTCTGGAGCCCGGTCTTCACCGACCCACGGGTCCCGGGCCTGATCCGCCGGGCCGGCATCCGGACGCTGGAGTTCAACGGTGGCGGGGTCAGCGACCTCTACCACTTCAGGACCGGCACGGCGCAGGCCGACCCGGATCCGGCCGGGCACCCGGACTACGCGTCGATCCCGCCCGCCTTCTCGTTCGACCAGTTCGAGAACGTCGCGCACGAGACCCGGGCGCAGACGTTCGTGCACGTCAACTACGGCACGGGCACGCCCGCCGAGGCGGCCGCCTGGGTGCGCTACGCCAGGCAGAAGCATGACCACGTCGATCGGTGGGCGGTCGGCGAAGAGGTGTGGGGCAACGGCGGCATCCCCGGCATCAACTTCGAACCGGACGCGCACGCCGACAAGAGCCCACAGGCGTACGCGAAAAACGCCCTGACCTTCATCGCCGCGATGAAGAAGGCCGACCCGCGGGCGCAGGTCGGCGTGGAACTGCTGGGCGTGCCGGGCGGCGCCTTCCAGCAGTGGGACGAGGCGGTCATGAGCATCGTCGGCGCGAGGGCGGACTTCGTCGACGTCCACGCCTACCCGTTCGGGCTGGACGACAACTCGGATGCCGCGGTGCTCGCGTTTCCGCGTGCCAACGGGCCGAAGATGGCCGCGCTGCGAAAGCTGATCCCTCCGCGCACCCAGATCGTGGTCGGCGAGGCCAACTCGGCCGCGGTCCCGACGAAGCAGCAGATCGGGCAGGTCAACGCGCTCTACCTGGCCGATGACATGCTCGGTCTGCTCGACGGCGGGGCGCGGAACGTCGACTGGTTCGGGCTGCACGTCGGCGGCTGGGCCTACTACGGCGACTCCGACCTCGGGCTGCTCTCGACCGGCGACTGCAACGACGACAACACCGATTGCGCGCCGCCCGCCCAGACGCCGTTCCGGCCGTACTGGGCTCTGCAACTGGTCGGCGCGATGACCCGGCCGGGCGGGACGATGGTGCCGGTGACCTCGTCGAACCCGCTGCTGATCGGGCACGCGCTCCGCGGCTCCGACGGCACTCTGCGGCTGCTGGTGCAGAACGACGACCCGTCCCGGGCCTCGACCGCACGGTTCGCCGTCCCCGGCTACCACCCGGTGTCGGCGGTCCAATATTCGCCGAGCGACGCGCGGCCGCGCCCGGTCGCGGTCGGAAAGCCCCTGCCGGCGTACTCCCTCACCCTGATCAGCTTCCGTCGGTAGGGTGATTACCTGTCACATCGGCTCGGTCGACGAGTGAGCAGACCGAGCCGATGGGGCCGGATCACAACGAGGGAGACTCCGATGCGCTACCTGATGCTGTCGAAGACCGCGAGCAACGAGCCCGACGAGAAGCTGTTCACCGAGATGGCGGCCTTCATCGAGGAGATGACCGCGGCCGGGGTGCTGCTGGCGACCGGCGGCCTCGACGGCACCGGCTTCAAGCTCAGCTCCAAGGGCGACGAGATCACCGTCACCGACGGGCCGTTCACCGAGGCCAAGGAGGCGGTCGGCGGGTTCGCCCTGGTCGAGGTCCGCACCAAGGAGGAGGCGATCGAAATCGGCAGGCGCTTCCTGAAGATCGTCGGGGACGGCGAGAGCGAGATCCACGAAGTCTTCGCCTGAGCACACCATGTCGGTTCAGGGCACCGTCGAGGCCGTCTGGAAGCGGGAGTCCGCGCGCATCGTCGCCGGGCTCCTGCGGACGGTCCACGACGTCGGCCTGGCCGAGGAGATCGCCCAGGACGCGCTGGTGGCCGCCCTCGAACAGTGGCCGGCCCAGGGCGTGCCCGACAATCCGGCCGCCTGGCTGACCACGGTCGCGAAGCGCCGCGCGATCGACCACCTGCGCCGCGCCCAGCGGCTCGACACGTCCGACGCCCTCGCCCGGGAGCCCGCGCCGGAACCGACCCCCGACGATGTGCTCCGGCTGATGTTCGTGAGCTGTCACCCCGTACTCCCCACGCCGGCTCGAGTGGCACTCACCTTGCGCGTCGTCGCCGGGCTCTCGCCCCGCGAGATCGCCCGGGCCTTCCTGGTCGGCGAATCCGTGATCATCCAGCGGATAGCCGACGCCAAGCGCAGCCTGGCGTCGGTGCCCTACGAACTGCCGTCCGGGACCGAACTCGCCGCGCGCCTCTCCTCGGTCCTCGGCGTCATCTACCTGATCTTCAACGAGGGCTACTCGGCGACCGCCGGCACCGACCTGATGCGGCCCGGCCTGTGCCTGGAAGCGCTGCGGCTGGGTCGTCTGCTCGCCGAACTCGCCCCCGACGAGGCCGAGGTGCACGGGCTGGTCGCCCTGATGGAGATCCAGCAGTCCCGCTCGGCCGCCCGCACCGGCCCGTCCGGCCGGCCGATCCCGTTGCACGAACAGAATCGCGGCCGCTGGGACCGGTTGCTGATCCGCCGCGGTTTCGCAGCCATGCTGAGAGCGCGCGGCGGGCCCGGGCCCTATGTCCTGCAGGCGGCCATCGCGGTCTGCCACGCCCAGGCCGCGTCCGCCGCCGACACCGACTGGCGCCGGATCGCGACGCTCTACAGTGCACTCGAGCGCTTCCTGCCGACGCCGATCGTCCGGCTCAACCGGGCGGTGGCCGTCGGTTTCGCCGAGGGACCGCAGGCCGGCCTCGACCTGGTCGATGAGCTGCGTTCCGACCTCGCCGACTACCACCTGCTGCCGAGCGTCCGCGGCGATCTGCTGCAGCGCCTGGGCCGCACGGCCGAGGCGGGCGAGGAGTGGATCCGCGCGGCGAGCCTCACCCGCAACGACGCCGAGCGCGCCTTCCTGCTCGACCGCGCGGCGTCTCTGGGCCTCCCGGCGGCGTCCGGCCCCACGGTGGGCGCGGCGATCGACGCCTTTCTGGCGCGGCCTTCGCTCGCTCCGGCGACCGCCCGGGCCTACCGGCAAACCCTTTTCCGCGTACGCCGGACCTTGGGCGACCGTGCTTCTCTCGCATCGCTCGCGCCGATCTCGTTCGCGGAAGCCGTTTCCGCGGCGTGGCCGTCGGTCTCCCCACGCACCTGGAACCGGCATGTCTCCGCCGTCCGCTCGTTCCTGACCTGGGCCGGCCACCCATCGCTCGCCGCGGAGCTTTCCCAGCAGGTGATTTCACCCTCACCACGGGCCACACCGTCCACTTTGGTCCTTCCTGACGCCCCGTTGCGAGAGCGGGTTCTCTGGCAGCTGCTGCAGGAGTCGGCGGCCCCGATAGGCGCGGTACTCGCCTTGAACGTCGAAGACCTCGACCTGCCGGAACGCCGCTCCCGCAACGGAATCGCCTGGCACTCGGGAACCGCCGAGCTGCTGCCGTCGCTGATCGGCACCCGGACCCGGGGTCCACTGTTCCTCAGCGACCGGCGCCCGGCCCCGGCCCGGCAACCGGCCGCCGCCGACCTGTGTCCCGAGACCGGCCGGCGACGGTTGTCCTACGAGCGCGCGGAATATCTGTTCAAACAGGCGACCGGCCAGAGCCTCGGTCGGCTCCGGCCGCGAGGCCACGCATCGCAGTGACATAGCGATTCGTCGCAATATGCTGAGCGAGGCGGGTCACCGGCCCACCGGCCCGCGCCAGGAATGACGCCGGACGGCTGAACGCCCGGACGCGAAAGCGCACCACGTCCACATCGGTCAGTTCCACGAGAAACGCCTCCTCGCCCCGCTCGGGATGCCCGGGCATTGTGCCGTAGGCAAATCCGCGACAACGCTGATCGTCCACTGTGTACACGACTCGGCACGGAATGGCGAGGCTCGCACGGCCCCACCCCGCTCGGAGCAACACCGTGACGCCGACCGCGGCCCTTCCGGCCGAGCTCGTGACACCGAATCCGGCCCGCCGATGCATGTCCCAGCCGAAAAGCCCGCCGACCGCCGCGTCGAACGCCGCCCGGCCGTGGCCGATGACGACGTCGCGGTGCACATGCCCGTAACCCGCCGGCAGCAACGGATCGCGGGTGGCGCCGACCTCTCGGTAGGTGACGGCTTCCGGCTCGTGGCGACGCATGGACTCACCGTAGGGTGCCAACGCATGGATCATGCGCGCTATTGGGAAACGGCCGGCGCCACGAAGACCTTCACCCACCCGCTTGACGCGGGATGGCTGTCCACCGTCCGCCGGACGGCATCGGTTCTCGACTACGGCTGCGGCTACGGGCGGCTCATGGCCCCACTGAGCGACGCCGGCTTCGAACGGATCCTCGGCGCCGACACTTCGGCGGCGCTCATCGAGCGAGGGCGCCGGGAGCGGCCAGATCTCCGGTTCGACATCATCAAGTCACCGCCGGGGATCGCCCAGCCGGACGGCAGCTTCGACCTCGTCCTACTGTTCGCCGTGCTCACCTGCGTGCCCGGCGACGACGACCAGCGCGCACTCATCGCCGAGATCCACCGGCTCCTGGCGCCCGGCGGCCTGCTCTACGTCAGCGACCTGCTGCGGCAGCCCGACGAACGCAGCCGCCGCCGCTACGACGCCCGCGGCGTGTTCACCACCGAAGATGGCGCCGTCTGCCGCCACCACGACATCGGGCACCTGCGGTCCCTGCTGCGGGACTTCGACCTTCAAGCCGAGCAACCCGTGGAGGTGAGAAGCATGAACGGCCACCCCGCGGCCGCAGTGCAGTTGCTGGCCGGGCGAGGTTAGGCAGCGCGGTCAGGCGGCGCGGTCAGGCGGCGCGGTCAGGCGGCGCGGTCAGGCGGCGCGGGCCAGGACCGGGCGGCGGCCCGAGCGGGTGGCCGGGCGGCTGGCCGGGACCAGGTGGTGGACCTCGGCCGCGCGGACGGCCGCGGCCACGAACTCGCGGCGCAGGCTGTCGCGGGAACGGGCCGCCAGCTGGGCGTCGTGGGCGGCGGTGACCTCGGCCTCGGCGGCCCGGCGGCAGCACTCGCGGCGGTGGGCGACGACCGCGCGGGCCACCGCCACGTCCTGGTCGAACGGGTGCAGGCGGGCGTCGAAGCCCTCGCCGGCCAGCGCGTCGGCGATCGCGGTCTCCGGCAGGTCGCCGCGGCCGACGGCGGCCCGGACGACGCGGTGCAGGTAGCGCTCGCGGTCGGCGTACTCGGCCGGGGTCGGCGCGGTCCACGGGTTGCCCCAGGCGGCCGCGGCCCGCAGGCGGGTGAGCTCGCTGTCGGCGTCCTGCCAGGCCTGCCACGCGGCGGCCGACTGCGCGGCGGCCCGGTCGCGGCGCTGCTCCCAGCGCTGAGCGGCCGAGATTGCCTGGTCGGCGGCGACCCGCATCTCATCGGCGTACCGGATGGTCTCGACCGCCTCGGCCTGCAGCCGGCGCCGGACCTCGCCGCGGCGGCGCACCGCGCCGACGACGTCGAGCAGGGCGAGGCGGGGGTGCCGCAGGCTCTGCGGGCTGGCCAGCAGGAACACCGCCGGCAGGCAGAGCAGCATCAGGGCCGCCCAGATGGCGGCGGGGGTGGGCTCGTTCAGCAGCATTTCGGCAACAGGGTTCATCGAGGATCATCCGTCCACTCGGCACACCGGTAAGGAAAAACCGGGGACGGGTACGCCGCCCCCAGCGCTCAGACGCGCTGGGAGGGAGGTGCTCGCGAACCGTCGGTGCCGACGGTGATCTGCGCGTGGAGGACGCGCGGGCTCTGCTCGACGGGGTCGGCGCCGGGCGTGGACGCTGCCTCGGACTCGGCCGACGGATCGGCGGACTGTCCGGAATGCACCGCGGCCGGGGCGGCGACGGTCGTGTAGGTCGTGGCTTGCGGAAGAGCGGCCGCGCGGTGCGCGGGCTGCTGCGGAGCCACCAGAAGACCTAGGACCAGGGCGAGCAGGGCAGGCAACGCCCGCAGCAGGAAGCCGCGGTTGAAGATCGTTGCCATGGCTCCAATGTACCCATGCCGGTTCCGGCGTCCCACATCGGGGGGTGCTCAAATGATCACCGTGTGTTTCTGTCGGGGGTCGACGGTAGGTTCCGGGCATGGCTGATGTCCCCTGGGAACCCCCGTTTCGCCGGCACCGAGGCCGAGGCGCTGCTCGGAGCGCTCGACCGGCAGCGGGCCACCTTCCGCTGGAAGACCGCCGACCTGGGCCCCGACGGCCTGCGCGCCCGGTTCGGTGCGTCCACCCTGACCCTGGGTGGCCTGGTCAAACACCTGGCGCTCCAGGAGGAGTACGCGGCCGGCCCCAAACTCACCGGCGACCCGCTGGGCCCGCCCTGGGACACGGCCGACTGGGAGAGTGACCCCGACTGGGAGCTCACCACCGGGGCGGCCGACGCCCCGGCCGACCTCTACGCGCTCTACGACGGGGCGGTGGCACGCTCGCGGCCCCGGTTCGCGGCGGCGCTGGCCGACGGCGGCCCCGGCCAGTTCGCGCACGTCACGCTGCCGGACGGCCGCCGCGTCAACCTGCGGCGCCTGCTGTGCGACCTCCTGGAGGAGTACGCCCGGCACACCGGCCACGCCGACCTGATCCGCGAGTCGTTCGACGGCCGCACCGGCGAGGACCCACCGGCCGACTTCGTGAGCCCTTGGTGACCTCGCTCAGGGGCGCGACGCCAGCAGCGAGAACGTGTTGGGGAGGCGGCCGTCCCAGGCGGCTGCGGTGACGCCGCCCATGCGCCAGAACGGTTCCGGGTGCTCGCCGAGGTGACGGATCAGCAGACCGGCGTCGATCAGCGCGGTGACGATGCGGCCCAGCGTCCACTGCCACTCGACGGCGCCGTTGGCGGGGAAGCTGTCGTTGACGTGACTGGAGCCGAAGTAGCTGCGGTCGGGGCGGATGCGGGGACGGTCGGCGTCGGCGGTCCAGAGCGGCACCGCCGGGTGGCCCTCGAAGACGAACAGGTGACCGCCGGGGCGCAGCAGCCGGGCCGCGTCCCGGGCCCACGCGTCGATGTCGGGCATCCAGATCAGCGCGCCCTTGCCGGTGTAGACCAGATCGGCCGAGCCGGCCGCCAGCGGGGCGCCGGGCAGGGCCGAAACCACGTAGTGGCAGGGGAATCCGAGCTCGACCGCCCGGCGCCGGGCGGCCCCGGTCGCCATCGTGCTGTAGTCGATGCCGATCACGGTGCGGGCCCCGCCGCGCACCAGGTCGACGTCGTCGAGGCCGTGGCCGCTCTGCAGATGGACGACCGCCGGGCGGCCGGCCAGCAGCGGGTCGAGCAGGGCATGCTCGACGGCGGTCAGCGAGCCGCCGGTGCGGGCCTCGGCCAGCAGTTCGGCGTACTCCCGCACGTGCTTCTGCGCGGCGGTTTCCCAGGCGGCCCGGTTAGCGCGCGTCGTCGAGTCCACACCGTCGAGGGTGGGTCCGGCGGCGCCGGCGGTCAACCGGTGGCCGGGCGCCCCAGGAAGGCCAGGAAGCGGGTAGCCGGGGCGGCGTCCTCGCGCACCGGCCCGGGCCGGCCGAAGCGGCCCGGGCGGTCGGACGGGCGGATCAGGAGGACGGCCAGGTCCAGCAGTTCGTCGGCGAGGTCGTCGGGGATCGGGCGCGGCGAGCCGCACGCCTGCGCCACATCCCAGCCGTGGACGGTCATCTCGATCGCGCCGGCTCCGGCGATCAGCGGTGCGGTCAGGGGTGCGTCGGCGACGCGTACGGTCGGGGCGCACGGGCCGTTGGCCCACGCACCCAGAAGTTGCACCGCCCGGTCCCGGGTTTCTCCGATGACCGCGTCGGCGTCCGGCGGTGGCGTCAGCCCGACCTCGCCGCACGAGGCCGCCTCCTGCAGCGCGGCCATCGAGTCGTTGAGGTGGTGCAGCAGGTCGCGCAGGTCCCAGCGGACGCACGGCGTCGGCCGGATCAGCAGCGGCGGTGTCACCAGGGCCAGGCTGCCCAGTGCGTACGAGACGGAGCGCTCGAGAACTGCCACCCCCGCGGCGAGCGCGTCCATCAGGAGCCGACCGGAATGGATGCGGGCAGTCCGAACGTCTCGAACAGGCGCAGGTCGAAGAAGCTCGACACGTGGCTGACGCCGGACCGGGTCAGGGTGAGGACGGGCAGGTTGAACGGCTTGTAGACGTCGCCGTCGCGCATGTAGAGCCCGAACGCCGGCTGGCCGTTGGCCCGGGTCGGCACCAGGCGCATGTCGCCCGGGCCCTCGGCCGGGCAGCGGGTGTCGATCAGGCGGGTGATGTCGAGGGGGCCCTGGTACCAGCCGGTGAACGGCGGCATCTCCCACACCGCGTCGGTCGTGAAGATCTTGACCATGGCGTTGACGTCCTTGGCCTCGAACGCGGCCACGAACCGGTCCAGCAACTCGCGCTGGTCGGAGGACGACGGTTCCGACATGGCCGACGAGGACGGCGAAACGGACGCCAACTGGGCCCGCGCCCGCTGCAACGCGCTGTTCACCGAGGCGACCGTCATGTCGAGCATCGACGCGACCTCGGCGGCCGGCCACTGCATCGCGTCGCGCAGGATCAGCACGGCCCGCTGGCGGGGCGGAAGGTATTGCATGGCCGCGACCACGGCCAGCCGCAGGCTCTCCCGGTCGGCGACGACGGCGGCCGGGTCGCCGCCGAGCATCGAGTCGGGCATCGGCTCGAGCCAGAGCACCTCGCGCTGCTCGATCAGGTCGTCGCCGGGGTCGGAACTGGGCACGCCCAGCCCGATCGGCAGGGGACGCCGGCTGCGGCTCTCGAGCGCGTTCAGGCAGGCGTTCGTGGCGATCTTGTGCAGCCACGTACGCATCGAGGAGCGGCCCTCGAAGCGGTCGTACGACTTCCACGCCCGCACGTACGTCTCCTGCACCAGGTCCTCGGCGTCGTAGACCGAGCCGAGCATGCGGTAGCAGTGGGCGAGCAGTTCCCGCCGGTAGGGGTCGGCCTTCGCCACGAAGTCGAAGTCGGTGTCCACCAAAGCCTCCATGCCTGTGTTGACCGGCCCGGGCCCGCAAACTCATCGCGGCCCGGCCGATTACTCCGGAGAAACTCGCCGGTCTGACTCTAGTAACCGAGAGGGGACGACGACCGTGCCGAAAAAACTAGCGTTGACCGTGCTCTGCACCGGGATGCTGATGATCATCCTGGATGTCACCATCGTGAACGTCGCACTGCCGGCCATCCAGCACGACCTGGGGTTCAGCCAGTCCGGGCTGGCCTGGGTGATCAACGCGTACCTGATCCCGTTCGGCAGCCTGCTGCTGCTCGCCGGCCGCATCGGCGACCTGGTGTCCCGCCGCGGCGTCTTCATCGGCGGCCTGATCCTGTTCACCGTCGCCTCGGCCGCCTGCGGGCTGGCCGACAACCCGACGATGCTGATCGCGGCCCGCTTCGTGCAGGGCATCGGCGGGGCGGCGACGTCGGCGGTCATCCTCGGCATGATCGTCACCATGTTTCCGGGGCCGCGCGAACAGGCCCGCGCGATCGGCGTCTACAGCTTCGTCGCCTCCGCCGGCGGGGCGGTCGGCCTGCTGCTCGGCGGCATTCTCACCGAGGCGGTCAACTGGCACTGGATCTTCTTCGTGAATGTCCCGGTCGGTTCGGTCACGGTCGCCGCGGCGCGGCGTTTCCTTCCGTACGACCGGAGCGTGCCGAGCGGAAGACGAGGCGTCGACCTGGCCGGCGCCGCACTGATCACGGGCGCGCTGATGACCACGGTCTACACGATCGTGAGCCCGGGCGGCCCCACCCGTACGGTCTCGCTGGCCGCCGTCGCGGCGGCCCTGATGATCGGTTTCGTCATCCGGGAAGCCACCGCCGCCAGCCCGCTCATCCCCCTGCGGGTCTTCCGGTCCCGCAGCCTGACCGGTGCCAACCTGGCCCAACTGCTCAGCGCGGCCGGCATGTTCGGCACATTCTTCGTCGGCGTGCTCTACGCGCAGCACGTGCTCGGCTACGACGCGCTCCGGATCGGCCTGTCGTTCCTGCCGGTCACGGTCGTGATGGGCGGTCTGTCGTTGCGCTACACCGACCGTCTGATCGCCCGCTTCGGCGCCCGCCGCCTGGTGATCACCGGCCTGGCGCTGATCGCGGCCGGCCTGACATTCTTCGCCCGGGTGCCGGTCGACGGGCGCTACCTGACCGACGTGCTGCCCGCGATGCTGCTGCTCGGACTGGGCGGCGGAATGGCGTTCCCGGCGCTGGCCGCGCTGGCGATGGGCGAAGCCACCCCGGACGACGCCGGACTGGCCTCCGGCGTCTTCAACACGACGGCCCAGGTCGGCTCCGCCCTCGGGCTGGCCGTGCTGGCCACCCTGTCGTCCGGCCGGTACGCGAGCCTGCGCGCCGGCGGCGTTCCCGACGTCCTCGCCCAGACCGGCGGCTACCGCCTGGCGTTCCTGACCGCGGCCGCCCTGGCCCTGGCCGGCCTCGCCGTGATCGTCACCGCTTTGCGCACTCCGGTGGACTCGCGCGAGCTGGTCACGGTCTGATTGGCTACCGGCATGTCCCTTGAGCGCCGGATGTGGTCGCTGTTCGAACCTGTGCACGCCGTCACCTACTTCTCGTCCCAGGCCGGGCCGATCTTCGAGGCGGCCGGCCTGCGCGGCTTCTGGCGGCGCTACTTCGCGGGCCGCGCCGCCCCGCTCGGGACGGTCACCGCCGGACCGGTGATCGCCGCGTTCTTCGGGTTCTCCCCCGCGATGGTCACCCGCGCGTTCCCGGACGTCTGGACCCGCATCACCCCGTCCGCCGCCACCGAGGCCCGGCTGGAGGGAGCACGGGTCGCCCTGGCCGAAATCTGCGGCGACCTCGAGCTCACCGAGGCCGCCGACCTGCTCGAAACGGCCGCCCGCCAGATCGACCTGCCCGGCCGCACGCTGGCCGCCGCCTACGCCGACCTGCCCTGGCCGGGCGACGACGCCGGCCGGCTCTGGCACGCGGCCACCCTCCTGCGCGAACACCGCGGCGACGGGCACGTGGCGGCGCTGCTGACGGCCGGGCTCGACGGCTGCGAATCGCTGGTCCTGCGCGACGCGATCGAGGGCGGCCGGCTGCGCACCTCGATGCAAGCGGCCCGCGGCTGGACGGACGAGGAATGGCAGGCCGGCGCCGAGCGCCTCACGGAACGCGGGTGGGTGGGCTCCGACGGGAGCGTCACGGTCACCGGTTCCCGGACGTACGCGGGGGTGGAAGCCCAGACCGACCGCCTGGCCCAAGCACCGTGGCAGCGCACGGGAGCGCAAGCGACCGAGCGCTGCGCCGCCGCCATGCAGCCGATCGTCGACCGCCTGCTGCCCCTGATCCCGGCCGACAATCCGGGGGCTCTACCATCGCTCGCGTGAATTCAGTTCGGGGGATGTCGATGTCTGCCGCCGCGGTGCTGCTGTGCGCCGCGGCCGGGTGCGCCCACAGCAAACCAGTGCCGGCCGCGGCCGCGGCGGCCACGCCCACCGCGTCGGCAGCGACGATGGTGACGGCCGGAACCCCGCAGGAACTGGCGTCCGCCCTGCAGAAGTCGGCGCCGCGGAAAAACTTCGCCTTCAGCGTGAAGCTGCCCGACGTGACGGCGAAGGGACTGGTCGCCTCGGACGCGGCCGACATCACGGTCGTGGCCGCGTACGACGATGAGACCGACACCGCCGAGGAGGTCGCGATCGGCACCGACCGTTACCTGCGGCTCAGCGTCAAGTCGAAAGACTTCGACAAGGCTAAGAAGAGCAGTAATCCGAGCATCCGGCAGGCGGCCGAGCGGCTCGACGGCAGGACCTGGTTCAAAATTGACCCCAAGCGGCTGAAGAGCGCCGTCCTCGAACTCGACCTGAACGACGTCACCAGCCTCGGCCCGCTCCTGAAGCGCACCACACCCGACCTGGGCAACGTGCGGGGAATGACCGGCACCGTCAACCTCGCGTCGATACACGGCCCGCACCGGCTGATCGACTTCGACGCGGTCAAGTCGGCCGGGTCCGCCGCACTCAAGTCGAGCGACTACGACACGGTCGGCGGCGCGCTGCAGCCGTTCGAGGCGACGCTCGACCCGCAGGGCCGCCTGCTGGACCTCAAGGCGAGCACCAACCCGCCGGCCTGGGACTTCACGTTCACCGGCTACGACGCCCAGCAGGCGCCGGCCGCGCCGCGCGGCGCGGCCGCTTTGCCGGCCGCCATGTACGACTGGATCAACGACTGATCAGTCGGCGACGACCCGGTTGCGGCCGGCGTTCTTCGCCTCGTAGAGGTGGCTGTCGGCGCGGGCCAGGACGGCGCGGCTGTCGTCCTCCGGCCGCAGTTCGGTGACGCCGATGCTGGTCGTCACGTGCATGCCGGGCGCCAGCGACGACCAGTCGTACGACGCGATCGCCAGCCGCAGCCGCTCGCACAGGCGGGCCGCGCTCCCGCGGTCGGCGTCCACATAGACCACGAACTCCTCGCCGCCGTGCCGGCCCGAACGCCCGATCGGCTCGGCCACCTGCCGCAGCAGCGCCGCGACCTGGCGCAGCACGTCGTCGCCGACCGCGTGCGAGTACGTGTCGTTGATCTGTTTGAAATGGTCGAGGTCGAGGATCGCCACGCTGAACGGGCCGCCCCGCGCCTCCAGCCGCGCCGCCAGGTGGGCGTCGCAGCGCCGCCGGTTCCACATGCCGGTGAGCGCGTCCCGTTCGGCCAGCTTTCGGAAGTGCTCGGTGTTCCGCCGGGCCTCGTCGACCGCGAACCGGGCCTGCGTCACCAGCGTGAGCGCCTCACTCTGCTCGGAGCGGCGCCGGGTCCACGCGTCCTGGAACTCGACCATCTCCCGGTACGCCGACTCGAAGTCACCGGTCTCGGCGTGACAGTCGGCGAGCAGCCGCAGCGCGTGCGCGTCCATCTCGGCCAGCCGATTGGAGATCGTCGTCGTGCGGCAGCGTTCGAGCAACTCGATCGCGGCCGCCACGTCGCCCGCGCCCCGCTTGATCTCGGCCATCGCGATCAGGCAGGCCGGGATGCCGTCGCTGTCGGTGGACGGCGCCTCGACCAGCGCCGCCTGGAGAATCTCGGCCGCCCGCCCGGTCTGGCCGTCGGCCACCAGAATGCGGGCCACCGTGTCGACGCAGTTGGTGTTCAGCAGGCGGCCCGAGCTCTCGCTGACCGTGAACATCCGCTGGGCGAGCGCCAGCGCGGCCGTGATGTCGCCGTTCTGCAGCAGCCCCCACGCCCAGTTGTTGAGGTTGGCGACGATCATGTCGGGCTCGCCGAGCTGCTCGGCCAGCTCCTGGGCCCAGCGGTACTCCGACTCCGACGCCTTGCCCATCCGCTGGTCGTTGACCTGGATGGCGAGGATGAGCGCGTGGTCGACCCGCAGGCACAGCGGGTCGTCCTCGGTAAGCAGCCGGTCGGACTGGAACGCGTGCTCGACCGCCTCGGCGTTGTCACCCAGCCGCCACAGCCCGCCGGCCAGCACCGCGTGTGCGTGCGCGGCGACGACCCGGTCGGCCCCGTCGTGCAGCATCGCGTACGCCGTCTGCAGGCCCTCGGCCCAGCGCCCGTTGCGGTTGTCGATGTCGGCCCGCACCAGCCGGCCGAGCGACGCCTTCCGCTCGTCGCCGGCCTCCGACGCGGCCCGCTCGAAGGCGAGCGCCCGCTCAGCCAGGCCGTCGTGGCTCGCGTAGACGGCCGCGATCAGCGCGGTCAGCTCCTCGTCGAGGCGGTTGCGCGCGTCTGCCCGTACAGCGGTGTCGACCAAGACCAACCCCCTGAAGTGCCTGCCGCTGAAGCATCGGCGCCCCGTCCGTCATTTTTAGCGGATTCGCCGGAGAACGTCACGCATCGACAGATTCGATTGCGCGATGCGGCCAGACGTCGCGCGGACCGGGCTTACCCCAGAGGAAGCCCTGGCCGTACCGGACACCGAGGTCGTTGAGCGCCGATCGCTCGCCCCGCGACTCGACACCCTCGGCCACCAGCACGGCACCGATCTCGGCCGCGAAACCGACCAATGAGCGGGCCAGAGCACGCCGTACGGGGTCGAAGTCGATGCCCCGCACCAGCGCGATGTCCAGTTTGATGACATCCGGCTGGAGATGCAGGATGTGGCTGAGGCTGGCGAATCCGGCCCCGGCGTCGTCGACCCCGATGAAAATGCCGGCCGCCCGCAGCGGCCGCAGCGCCGCGGTGAGCCGGCGATAGTCGGAGACCGGCGTGTGCTCGGTGATCTCGAGCAGGATCCGCGGCCCACCGATGTGCCGCATGAGCACGGCGGGCGCCGCCGGGTTGAGCACGGTGTCGGCCGAGATGTTGACGCCGAGCCAGCCACCCTCGGGGGCCAGGTCGAGGTGGGAGAGGGCGCCGCCGGCCGCCATCAGCTCCAGTTCGGCGCCGAGGCCGTACCCGGCGGCCATCGCGAACGCCCGCTCGGGCCGCGCCGACAGCGGATGATCGAAACGGGACAGCGCCTCGTAGGCCACCACACCGGCGTCGGCGAGGCGGACCACGGGCTGGAAGACGGTACGGATCGCCCGCGCGTCGAGGACCGCCCGGATCTGCTTCTCGGCCTGCCGCCCGGCCCGCGCGGACGGGCTGCCCAGATGCTCGGTGACCAGATCGGCGAGCAGTCCGAGGTAGCGCGCCGAATAGTCGTCGAGGCTCGGATCGGGCGTACGGCTGAGGCAGCAGAGCATCCCGCCGATCGTCCCGTCCGCCTCCCGCCAGGGCGCCCCGACGTACGACCCGATGTTGAGTTCCTGGGTTGCCCCGAGCTCCCGGGCGATCGGATGCCGCCGGGCGTCGGTCACCACCCGGCCCAGCCGCCCCGCCAGCACCTGGGTGCAGAACGCCTGGCTGAGCTCGGTGCCCTGGCCGATGACCACGTTCATCTCGGCCAGCGCACCCTCGGCCGCGACGATCACCTGCTGTCCCTCCTTGAAAACGGACAGCCAGGCCACCTCCATGCCGAGATGCGCCCGGGCAAGCGACAGCAGTCGCTCAAGTATCGGATCCCCCATGCTGCCCCGCCCTCTCCGCCGGTTACCGACGGAGCGCCCCATCGACGCAAGACGGCCCCGCATGAGAGAAAGCGTCCGTGCTACAAACACGGGCGTGACAGCCTCAGGCCCCCGCGGCGGCCGCCCCCGCGACCCGGCAGCCGACGAGACGATCCTGCAGGCGACCCGCCGCCAACTGGTCAAGCAGGGTTATGCGCGGATGACGGTCGCCGACGTCGCGGCCGACGCCGGCGTCACCCGGCCCACGATCTACCGCCGCTGGCCGGACAAACTCACGCTGGTGTCGGACGCCCTAAACTACGGTTTTGTCAACCAGCGGGCGGCCTACAACTGGGCCGACGACGAGAAGACACCCTTCGAACGCTTCCGTGAGCTGGTCCGCCGCACCGATCCGTGCTTCGCTGACCCGAACGGCCTGGTCCTCGAAGCCGACTTGATGGCCGAGACGAACCGCACCCCAGAGCTGCTGCAGTTGCTGGCCGAGCGCGCGGTCGAGCCTCGCACCGGCCCGCTCGAGGCGCTGCTGACCCAGCTGAAGGAGGACGGCGCAATCCGCCCCGACACCGACGAACGCACCACAGCCACAATGATCCTGGGCGCCTTCTTCGGCGCCCACCTACGCACCGACCACACCGACCACACCGACCACACCGACCACACCGACCACACCGACCACACCGACCGGACGGTCGCGGACCAGATCGCCACCGAAGCCTGGGCCGGGTTGCGATACAGCACCAAGCCGTAACACAACCCGCCACCACCCGTGCGACATCAACCGCCAAGGCCACTACGCCCACGGACCCGCCGCGCCACATTTAGCCCGCACGGGCCCGCTACCGCACCCGCACCCGCGCACCCGCACCCGCTGCCGCTGCCGCTGCCGCTGCCGCTGCCGCTGCCGCTGCCGCTGCCGCTGCCGCTGCCGGGCCTACCGCACGTCGGCTATCGCGCCCACCGGACTTCCGAAGCCAGTCCAAAATCCCTACGAGTCCTCAGCGCGGCCGCGTTACAGCGATCAGCTGTAACGCAACGGCCGTGCGAGCCTCACCAGCTATCGAGCCAATGAGCGCAGCCAGTCGGCCTCAAAGCAACCCACAACGAGCACCCGTAAACCCTCGGCGGCATTGCGTTACAGCAATCAGCTGTAACGCAACGGCGGCGCCACCCCGCATGAGCTACCGCACCCACCGGCGCGGAAGGCGAGTCGCGAGGCGGCCGACGAACTCATCGAACTGGTCGGCCTCACCGCCAAGCTGCTGCCGCCGAAGCGTTGGGGTTACAGCAATTAGCCGTAACCCAACGGCGAGCGATCCTCGTGAGCTGCCGCGCCCATCTGCGAAGGCAACGCACGGCGCGGCTCCTGACCGACCTCGACCCGCGGGCGCAACGGGGCCGCGAGCACCGGCGATCGCTGACCTGTCCTCAGAGGGTTCGCGCGCCGACTACCACCAGCGGGTGCCGAGCCACATGCGGGAGGCCCAGCCCTGGTAGGTGATGAGCTGGCCTACGAAGATCGGGTAGAAGTAGGCGAAGCACAGGGCTATCACGGCCATGTAGAGGCCGGCAATCACGGTTCCGAGCAACTGGTGGTCGGTGCGGTTCTTGCCGGTGGCCACGCCCTCGGGTGGGGTCATGATGGCGCCCAGGGTGTAGACCACGGCCAGGATCAAGAATGGCAGGCCGGGCAGCAGGTAGAACGAGAACATCGTGCGGCCGTCGGTGATCGCGTAGTAATACCACGGGAGCATGCTGCCTACGGCCGGGATCAGGATGGCCGTGGCCCGCCAGTCGCGGCGGGCGATGCCGAACCACAGTACGGCGATCAGTGCGGGCAGGAACGACCACCACAGCAGTGGCGTGCCGAGCAGCAGGATTTCGCGTACGCAGCTGGGCGCCCCGCAGCCGGTCGGGGTGTTTTTGTAGAGCAGGACCGGGCGGCCCAGCAGAAGCCACTGCCACGGCCACGACTGGTAGGGGTGCTTGGTGGTCAGCGAACTGTGGAAGCTGTACGCCTCGTGGTGGTAGTGCCACAGGTTGAGCAGGGCGCCGAGGATCGGGGGTTCGCTGAGGCCGTTGGCCTGGCGATAGTGGCGGAAGTAGCCGTCGTTGGTGGCGAACCAGCCGGTCCAGGTGGCGAGGTAGAAGATGAGGCTGAGCGCGACGCTCGCTGCCCACCAGCCGACGTCGCCGCGGAGGCGGTCGCTGAACCCGGCCGAGCGGCGCGCCTGCCGGCGCCAGATCAGCACGACCAGCACGAAGAACGGCAGGAAGAACAGGGCGCTCCATTTGACCCCGCACGCCAGGCCGAACACTGCGCCGCCGGCCAGCAGCCACCACGGGACGATGCGCGGGGCCTCGCCGGCGCCTTCCTCGAGCGCCCGCAGCAACCGGCGCCGGTAGTGGTCGCGGTCGATCAGCAGGCACGCGAAGGTCGCCTCGACGAACAGGCCGAGGAAGATGTCGAGCAGCGAGATGCGGGACAGCACGAGCTGGAAGCCGTCGAGGGTCATCAGCAGGCCGGCCGTGCCGGCCAGCACGATCGAGTGGAACATCCGGTAGGCGATCCGGATCAGGATGAGGATCATCAGGGTGCCGGCGATCGCGCCGGGGAGCCGCCAGCCGAGCTCGTGGTTGCCGAACGCTTTTTCTCCCAGGGCGATCAGCCATTTGCCGAGGGGCGGGTGCACCACGTACGCCGGGCCGCCGTGCTCCGGGTCCCATTCCACGCCGTGCTGCAGCATGTCGGCCGCGTCGGTCGGGTAGTAGACCTCGTCGAAGATGTAGCCCTTGACGCTGGCGAGCCCGTACAGCCGGGTGATCGCCGCGACCGTGGTGATCGCGAAGGTGACGAGCCACGAGTAGGGGTTGAGCCAGTCCTCGAGCGTGGCGAGCCGGCGCCGGACGATGTCGGGAACGCCCGCGGCCGGTGAAACCGCGGGCGCTTCCGTGTTGTGCTGAGTCGTCGCCGTAGTCACTGCGCGATCGTATGGGTTCGAAGGCGCACAGTGATAGCCGACGATGGGTCAGACGGCTACGTCGACCGGGGTTTCGGCCGGCGAGTCGGGTGACGTGGCCGAACCGAGCTGGATCCGGGTCACGCTGACGAAGACCAGCACGATCGCGACGACCACCACGGTCATGCCCCAGACCAGGCTCGACGCCCCGGCCACGAAGCCGATGATCGGCGGGCCGACCAGCAGGCCGGCCGTGCCGGTGGCGGCGACGAGCGCGAGTGCGTCCGGCCCGTGCTTGGCCGCGGCGACGTAGATGCAGGGGGCGACCGCGGCCATGCCGAGGCCGACGCAGGCGAACCCGATCAGGGCGGGCAGCCAGCCGCCGGCCAGCAGGGCCGCGCCCAGGCCGACCGCGGCCAGCACCGTGCCGACCAGCACGACCCGTTTGTCGCCCCACTTGGCCCGCCAGCTGTCGGCGAACAGCCGGGCGAGCACCATCATCGCCGAGACGGTGGCGATGCCGAGCGGCGTCACCGAGGTCGCGGCGTGGGTGACGTCGCGCAGGTAGAGGGCCGACCAGTCGTTCATCGCGCCCTCGGTCAGCTCACTGAAGATCATTGCGATGCCGAGGCCGAGCACGACCATCGACGGGATCGCCCAGCGACGCTTCCCCGAAGGCGAGGCGTCCGCGGCCGCCTCGGCGGTGTCCGGCGGCGTGTCGGCGGGCAGCAGGCCGGTCCAGGAGACGGCCAGCAGCCCGAGGAGCAGAATCCCGGCGATCAGGAAGTGCAACGGCAGCTTGGTGGTGAACGACGTGACCGCCGACGCGAGCAGCGCCGACGCGAACGTTCCGCCGCTGAAGACGGCGTGCAGCCTGGCCATCGTGTTGCGTTCGAACTTGGTCTCCAGGTCGGCGCCCTGGGCGTTCATCGCGACGTTCAGGCAGGCGATGAGGATGCCGTCGAGGAACAGCACCACGATCGCGACCCAGAAGGTGGATGAGACCGACAGCGCGGCCAGGATCACCAGCAGGGCGAACGCCGAGGCGATGCAGAGCATGCGCGAGCCCAGCTGCTTCATCAGCCGTGCGACCAGCGGGAACGACACGGTCGCGCCGATGCCGGGGGCGAGCAGCAGCAGCCCGACCTCGACGGTGCTCAGGTCGAGGTGCGATTTGAGGTAGGGGACCCGGGAGACCCAGGTGCCGTATTGGAAGCCTAGGAAGCAGAAGAGCGCGGCGATCGCGACTTGGGAGCGTCTGAACGACATATCGGGTGGTTCCTTAGATCAGAGCGAGCGGGACATGTAGGTCGCGCCCGGGCCGTATCCGGCGGGAGCCGGCACCTCGGGGCGGGGATGGAACCCGTGCCGGCTCCAGAAGGCGCCGCTGCCTCCGACCGATACGAGCGAGACCCGGGCGTAGCCCTGCGCCCGGGCCGCCGAGAAAAGGTGTCCGGCCAACCGGCTGCCGAGCCCGGAGCCCCGGTGCTCGGCCGCGATGGCCATGTCGTGCAGGTGGAGATCCGGCGAGGCCGATGAGTCCGACGGATCGGTGAGCGCCGGGACGCGTCCATAAAGGTAGGGCAACGCGAGCAGGTAGCCGGCGACGGCAGACCCGAGGCAGAGCACGAACGAGGTCCCCACCCCGGCCCGGCTGCGCAGCACCGCCGGATCTTCCGAGAGCCCGAGCGGCGCATAGGTGGCCGACTCGAGCGCGGAAATCCCGGGCCAGTCCGCCGTGGAGAGCGCGCGGATGGAGGCGGTCAGCACGCACCCACCTCGTCCCGCGCGCCGATCGTCACGTAGGGCAACGGATCGAAGCCGTTGAACCCGACCGTGGTGTAGCTGACCGAATATGCTCCGGCCGACATGATCCAGACCGGGTCGCCCGAGGACAGCCCGGCCGGCACCGAAACGAGCGCGCCCGGCCCGAACGCGTCGTCGCTGTCGCAGGTCGGCCCGGCGACCCGGGCCATCACCCGCGGCCCGGTCGGGTGGGTCGGGAACTCCAGCCGGTACTGGATCTGGTCGAGTTCGTAGAGCCCGTTGAACCGCCCGCAGCTCAGGTAGAGCCAGTGTTGGTCCCGCTCGGTGAGCCGCACGACGTGGGCCCGGATCGCGCCCTGGTCGGCGACCAGGTGGCGGCCCGGTTCGAGCACGAAGTCGAGCGGCCCCGAGGCGACCAGCCGCAACTGCCGCATGCCGTCGCGGATCGCACCGAGGATCGCCGGCAGTGGCGGCTTCAGCGAAACACCCGCGCGGTCGAGGTAGCCCAGGGCGGGCAGCCCGCCGCCCAGGTTGATGTGGTCGAGCCGGATCCCGAGCGCGTCGAGGCGGGTGACCGCCCCGGCCAGGTCGGTGAACGCGTCCCGCCACGCCGCCACGGTCATCTGCTGCGAGCCGACGTGCAGCGACAGCCCGGCCGGGATCAGGCCGTGGGCCCGGGCCGCGGTCAGCACCTCGAGGGCTTGCGGCATCGAGCATCCGAACTTCCCCGAAAGACCCCACAACGCGCCGCGGCCCCGGGTCGCCAGCCGGCAGAACACGCGCGAACCCGGGGCGTACGCGGCAATCGCGCGTACGTCAGCAAGGCTGTCGGTGGCGAAGAGCCGGACCCCCCTCCGATAGGCCGCGGCGATGTCCACATCGGATTTGATGGTGTTGCCGTAGTGCACGCGGTCGGGCGGGGCACCGGTCCGCAGTGCCTTGGCGATCTCGTTGGGGCTGGCCGCGTCGAAGCCGGCACCCGCCCGGGCGAGCGCGCCGAGCACGTCGTCGACCGGGCACGCCTTGACCGCGAACCGCACTTCGACGCCGGGCAGTTCGCGCAGCAGGTCGTCGTGCCGGTCGACGATGCCGGCCAGGTCGAACACGATGCGGTCCGCCGTCGCCTCGGCGAGGGCGGACCGCAGGGCAGAACTGGAGAACATCAAGACAGGCCGCTCGCCTTGGCCGCCTTGACCAGCGGCCCCCAGACCTCGATCAGCAGGGCGAACTCCTCGATGTCCTGTCGCGCCTCGACGACCAACTGCTCCTGGCGCCCGGCGAGTTGATCGGCGAAGGCCGCATAGCGGCCACCGAGGGAGCGGTACGCCCGTTCGAGCTGCTCCAGCTTCGCGCGATTGGGCGCGGTGTCCGAAGAGGTCGACGACCGCACCATGTCGACCAGCAACGGGACCCGGATCCGATAGTTTTCGTCGAGCAGCTCGGAACCCGCCGCGCCCATCTGGGCATAGATCTCGTGCAGGTACAGCATCGACAGGAAGAACTTCATCAGCCGCAGGTGGTACACGTAGAACGCCTCGTCGGCCTTGCGGTCCGGCGTGTGGTAGTTGATCACGTGCCGGTTGTGCAGCACGCCCGGGAGCGTGCTGTCGGGCACCAGGTGGATGTGGAAGTAGTCGCTGCCGATGGTGTCGGTCATCGGCGGCAGCGGCACGTCCTCATGCACCTGGAAGTAGCTGATGTTGCTCATGTCGACCCGCATCGGGTCGACCAGGCTGAGGATCGCGCGGTCGCCCTGGAACTCGCCGTCCAGCGCGCCGGTGAACGATTCCTCGACGAGTTCCCGCTTCTCCTGCTCGGTCGCGCCGGGCGCGGCCCACAGGCTGACGATGTCGAAGTAGGCCTGCGGGTTCTGTTCGCGGACCTCCTCGATGTCGACCGAGAGGTCGCCGATGAACGACGCGCCGACCGTCACGACCGGCTTGTCGAGGTGCTGCGGGTCGAGGGTGACCTCGGTGACGCCGTCGACCGCGTCGCGCGCGGTCTTGCCGATCGACATCAGCTCGTGGTGGATCGGGTAGACCGGCCGGCCCTCGAACTCCTGGAAGGCGACGTCGGAGTCACGCCGGTGCACCGATTCGCAGCCGAGGGCGGCCGCGATGATGAACGCCCGGTTGGTGCACGCGCCGTAGGACGCCCGGCTCGGCAGCATCAGCTCGGCGATCAGCTCCGGCTTGCCGACGCCGGCCTCGGCGATCACCCGGTTCAGGAACTCGGCCTGGGCGGCCTCGTCGAGATGGGTCACGCGGACGCCGTCCGCTTGCGGCAGATTGCGTACGGCGTGAGCGTGCGCCGCGAACGTGGCGGCGTCGCACGAGTCGAGGATCAGCAATTCGACCTGGACCCCGAACGTGCTTGCGCCGTACGCGGCCTCGGCGTGGATCGCCGCGATGGTGCCCGCACATTCGCGGTGGGTGGGCAGGGCCAGGCAGACTCGGCGCATCGTCACCACTCGTCCACGCCGAGGAGACGGCGGCCGTGCTCGGTCAGGTCGGCCGGGCCGTAGCGCAGCGACTCGTGCTTGTGCACGTCACCGACCAGGGTGGGGTTCCACTCCGGGGTCATCAGCTCACGCCACGACTTGACCCGCGACTGCACGAGCTTCTCGTGGGTCGGCAGTGCGGGCATCATCGTCAGGTACTGCACCGAGCGGCACTTGTCGGCCGACTGGTTCGGGGCGACGCCGTGCGCCACCAGGCCGTTCCAGATCAGCAGGTCGCCGGCCTTGAGCTTCGGGCGTACGACCGGGAACTCGCCCCGGTCGATGTTCGGGCGTACGGGGTCACGGTCGGCGGGCTGGCGCAGCCGCCAGTCCTCGAAGCGGCGGAACAGTTCCGGGTCGCACTGGAAGCCGCCCAGTTCGTCCTCGGAGTCGTGCAGCGCGATGATGCCCTGCACCCGCTGCGGGAGAACGGACAGCGTGGTGTCGACGTCCCAGTGCAGGTTGATGTCGAAGCCGCGCTCGGTCGGCGGGATCATCGCGCGGGCCCGGTTGCCGACGTTGGGCGGGTTGAGGTTGAGCCGGTCGAGGCTCACCCACAGGTGCTCGGTGTCCCACACGTCGACGAACGCGTCGTAGACCCGCTGGGCCATCCGGGCGTCCCACATGATCTGGGCCTGGTACGCCTCGACGAAGCCGAGCACGTAGAGGTCACGGTCGAGTTCGTCCTTGAACTCCCGCTCCGGGTACCAGGTGGCGGGGTCGTTCGGGTCGAAGCCCTGGAACTCGAACGCGAACGCCATCATCTTCTCGGCTTCCGCGCGCGGAATGGCTTCCCGGATGATGGTGTAGCCGTACGTCTGCCAGAACTCGAAGTCCTCTTCGGACAGTACGCGCAGCGGCAGCGTCTTCTTGAGGTCCCGCAGCGGCATCTCGGCGAGGTAGGTCTCGCCGTCCCGGCTGAAATACGGAACCTCGGACGACGATCGGTACAGGAACTGGTCGCTCTCCGGCATCTATTGCTCCCACGTGTGAATAGGTGCTTCACCGGACCGCTCGCCGAGGAGGCGGTGTTACGCAGGGACGTTCTGCGAACGCGACGATAAAACCGGCAGCACTGATCGAGATATGCAAATCGGTGGGCCTGGGTCGCGGGGAAACCTAGCACAGAGAGTCACTCCGAATAGCATTGTGGACGGACGGGCTAACGAGGGGGATTTTCGGGCAACACCGCAGGCCAGGCGCGTCGACCATGCTGGCGTTACCGTCCCTCCCGGTGACCTTGATCACTAAAGTTTGTTATTAGTTCTGTTGAAAAACAAATTAAAGTCGCCAGTGGGTGCCGTATCCATCACCGAAAGTATTGATATCCTTCGGCCGTGCCTTCCAAGCGCGAACGCCCGGCAACCGTGGCTGATATACATTCGGTGGCCTCGGCAATGCCGCATGTGACGATCGAATGGGGCGAAAAGCACGACAACCCCGTCTATCAGGTTGGCGGGAAGTCGTTCGTCTTCTTCCGCACACCCCGGCCGGACGCCGTGGACCCCGGCACCGGCGAGCGCTACACCGACGTCGTCGTCTTCTGGGTTCCGTCCGACGACGACAAGCAGGCGATGGTCCAGGACCTTCAGTCGCCGTTCTTCACCACGCCCCACTTCAACGGCCACCCGTCGGTGCTGCTGCGCACCAGCCGCATCGCGGAGCTGACCCGGCGGGAACTCACCGAGGTCATCCAGGACGCGTGGCTCGCCCGAGCCTCCAAGCGCCGCGCGAGCGACTGGCTGGCGGCGCAGCAACTGCCGTAGTTGTGGGCGATCCACAAAGTCTGCCCAGGTGGTTGATCGCCACTACCGACTAGTCATGGTTCATCAGCACGACCCGCAAAAGCCTCGGCGGCCTGCAGACCGACCTCTCCGGGCGGGTGCTGGCCTCGAGCGGCCAGCCGATCCCCGGCCTGTACGCGGCGGGCGAGGTGGCCGGCTTCGGAGGCGGCGGGGTCCACGGGTACCGCTCACTGGAGGGCACCTTCCTCGGCGGCTGCCTGTTCAGCGGACGCCGGGCCGGACGCGCGGCGGCAGCTGAACTAGCCTGACCCTTCGTGAGAATCCGCCTGCGCCGTGACTGGCGCGACGACGACCTCGACGCCCTCGCCGCGATCAACGCCGACCCGGAGGTCATGCGCTACATCCTGGACGGCTCGGTACGCGACCGCCGGCAGAGCGCCGACAACCTGCGCCGGATGCAATGGGAGTGGGCAACGCTGGGCTACGGGCGGTTCGCGATCGAGCTGCCCGAGACCGGCGAACTGATCGGCTGGGCCGGCCTGGCGATCCCCGAATTCCTACCGTCGGTGATGCCGGCGGTCGAGGTCGGCTGGCGGCTGGCCCGTTCGGCGTGGGGCCACGGCTACGCCACCGAGGTGGCGGCGGAGGCGCTGCGGCTGGGCTTCACGTCCTGCAACCTGGACCGCATCATCAGCATCCGCCACCCCGAAAACGACCGCTCGGCCCGGGTGATGGAGAAGCTGGGCCTCCGCTTCGACCACGAGACCGTCGTGCCGGGATACGACCAGCGGGTCGCCGTCCACGCCATCACCCGAGACGAGTGGAAGACCCAGCAATAACGCCGCCGGGATGGGGCGACACGGAAGGGATGATCGGCCTCGGTCTGCTGTTCGAAGCCGCCGACGACCTCGCGGGGGCCGAGTCTTACCACCGCCAGGCCACCGAAGCGGGAAACCTGCGGGGGCTCGTCAAACCTGGCGACGCTGTACGCCTTGCAGCACGACGACGAGCG
The DNA here is from genome assembly GCF_044455125.1 of Actinoplanes sp. NPDC051343. Taxonomy (NCBI): domain Bacteria; kingdom Bacillati; phylum Actinomycetota; class Actinomycetes; order Micromonosporales; family Micromonosporaceae; genus Actinoplanes; species Actinoplanes sp. NPDC051343. The sequence goes on along the minus strand of NZ_JBITEL010000004.1, from coordinate 574,746 downwards.
AGCCGAGGCTTACTGTCGCGAAGCGATCGATGCCGGGTACGCCGACCTCGGCGGCATGCTGCACGATCAGAGATATCGGGAAACGGCGCAGCGTTACTAAGATCTCGCTGACCGTTGATGCTGCCGCGCTACAGCTGGGTGACGGTAATCGGTTCCAGGCGTTGAACGGGCGCCGGAGCCTTCGCCGGCGGCTCCACGTCCGGACCGAGCCGCTCCTGCAGCCGCTTCTGGACCTTCCGCCCCAGCGTCTGCCCCGGCATTTCCACGAACCGATAGCACAGCCAAGCGACCACCAACGTGCTGACCGCGAACACCAGGAACACCGTCACGTGCCCGCTGACCCCGTCCCGCTTGTCGGCCGGGATCAGGTACTGAATGGTGTAAAGCACCACCAGATGCAGCAGATAAACCGAGAAGCTGATCTCCCCGAGCCACGTCAGCACCCTCGGCATGGACCGATGCCGCAGCGCGAACGCCCCCGCGAAGGTCGCCGCCACCGCCAGCGAAGCGGTCGTGAAGACGACCAGGTCCCGCGCCTGTCCGGTGTGGATCGCGGTGGTCAGCATCGCGGCGAGAAGCACGATGCCCAGCGCTACGCCGCCCGGCCGGCGGCCGACCTGGCCGTGGTGCAGCCGGTAGATCACTGTGCCGGCGAACAGCAGGCTCAGCATGAGGAGCGCCTGCCAGGAGGCCGACGCGGTGGGCCACTTGGTGGCGTGGCCGTTGAACAAGGGCAGCGCGAGGAACTCGATGCTGACGACGCCCGCAAACATGATCAGTGGCCGGCGCCCGCTGATGTAGGCGGCGAGGACGGCGACGAAGAGGACGCCCACCGCGATCGCCAGGGTGCGCCGGTCGGCGCGGCTGTCGCCGATGAGGGCGTCGGGCAGGCGCGGGCCGCCGACCAGCGCGACCAGGGCTAGGCCCGCCGCCCACCAGGCGCTGTGCCGGTGCACGCCCCAGGCGAACAGGCCGGCCACGATCAGATAGAACATCATTTCGTACGCGAGGGTCCAGAACGGCCAGACCAGCCCGCGCAGCCCGAGGAACTCGTGCAGCATCGTGATGTGGCCGAGGACGCCGGTGACCGACTCGTCCTTCAGCCCCTGGTTGATGTTGAGGATGTTCGCGACGACGAGGACGGCGATCAGCGCGATCGTCGTCAGGTAGGCCGGGTAGATGCGGAACAGCCGTCCGACCCAGAACTTGCGCAGCGAGCCGTGTTTCTCCAGGGACATCGGGATGACGTACCCGCTGACCAGGAAGAACAGGAAAACGCCGTACCGGCCCATGTCGAAGTATTTCAGGACCGTGTGGTGGGCGTCCGACCCGATCACCGCCGGGCTCAGGTGGAACAGGGCCACGACGATCGCGGCGTAGCCGCGGAGGGCGTCGAGCCATCCCATCCGGGACGCGGGGCGGGCAACAGCAGCGGGGGGAACGCTCGCGGGCGCGGACCGGTACAAAGACATAGCCGCAAAACGATAACTGTGTGCGGGCTGTCAAAGGGTCACGAATTCATAGCGAACCCATAGTGAATTCCTAGCAGGGACACAGGAAACCTCCCTAACGGAATGAAGCGGGCACCCCCGGATGGTCAACACTGGGCGGCGTGGCAAAAGAGCGCGTGACGTGGATCGTCGTTGTCCTCTTCCTCGTATTCGTGACGATTTGGAGCGTCCGCGCCCTTCCCGAGTGGTGGGCCGGCCGGGGCCGCGGCACCGGCACCAGGAGGCACCGCGAGCGCCAGTTCCTGGCCAACACCCTGGCCCTGGCGTCGATGCTGGCCGGAGTCGTCGTCATAGTGATGATCGACCGCGGTTGGATCGGAAAAATCGGCGGCCGGATCCTCATGACCCCCGTTGCGGCGATGTTCGCGCTCTCCACCGTCGCCACGCTGACCATCTACTGGTTCAACCAGCCGCGGTTCCTGGTGCCGCCGCGAATGCGGCGACAGCCAGGACGCTGGCGAGAGATCCGGAAACGCTAGGCGATGGTCCGGCCCGGTTTCCCGTACGCGGCGAGCCGGCACCACAACCACAAGGCGCCGGCTCCCGCCTTCTCACTCGTTGTCGACTGCGAAATCAGGCCAGGGCGAACTTCTGCGCGCCCGAGCCGTTGCAGTCCCAGATCTGCAGCCGGGTGCCGTTGCCCGTGGCACCGGACGGCGAGTCGATGCAGCGGCCGGTCGTCGGGTTGGACATCGAGCCGTCGCCGTTCACGACCCAGTTCTGATAGCCGCCGCCGTTGCAGGTCGCCAGCTGCAGCTGGGTACCGGCCGCGTTCACGCCGCCCGCGATGTCCAGGCACTTGCCCAGGGAGCGCAGCGTCTGGCCGTTCCAGGTCCACTTCTGGTCGGCCGACGTCGCCTGCTGGCAGTCCCACAGCTGGACCGCCGCGCCGTCGCTGCCGGTGTCGTCGCCCGCCACGTCGACGCACTTGCCGCCGGGGCCGTAGATCGGCGCGCCGATGGTGAACTTCTGCGCGCCGGATCCGTTGCAGTCCCAGATCTGCAGCCGGGTGCCGTTGGCCGTAGCGCCGGACGGCGAGTCGACGCAGCGGCCGCTCGTCGGGTTCCGCAACGAGCCGTCGGGCTGCGAGACCCAGTTCTGGTAGCCACCGTTGTTGCAGGTCGCCAGCTGCAGCTGGGTGCCGCCCGCGTTGTTGCCACCCGCGATGTCCAGGCACTTGCCGAGGGTCTGCAGGGTCTGTCCGCTCCACGTCCAGTGCTGGTCCTTCGCACCGGACTGACAGTCCCACAGCTGGACCGCGGTGCCGTCGCTGCCGGTGTCGTCGCCCGCCACGTCCACGCACTTGCCGCCCGGTCCGGCGATGGTCTGCCCGCCGGTCGTGCCGCCGCCCCCGTTGCCCCCGCCCGATCCGGGGCCCTTGTTGTAGACGGCCACCGAGTCGATGATCAGTTTGCCGCCGGAGACCGTGGCCGCGTTGGGTCCGCCGCCGAAGGCGTCCGGGAAGCCGCCGCCCATCGCCAGGTCGTAGATGATGAAGAACGGATGGTCGACCGCGTTGGCCCACGTGGTCGCGTCGACCTGGGTCGCCTGGATCGTGAAGAAGTTGCTGCCGTCGAGGTAGAAGCGGATCTGCTCGGGCGACGTCGACCGGTCGATCTCGACCGCGTAGTCGTGGAATCCGGTCTGGCAACCGGAGCAGGCGCGCTCCCCCGAGCCGATGCCTGTCGACTCGTTGCAGGGGCCGCCCGGGTTGACGCCGCAGTGCAGGGTGCTGAACAGCGAGCCGCGCCCGTTGATGTCCTCCATGATGTCGACCTCGCCGGACCCCGGCCACGACACTCCGGAGCGCAGCGGCGCGCCGAGCATCCAGAACGCCGGCCAGTACCCCGCGCCGTTGGAGGTGTTGACGTTGGGCTGCTGCAGGATCGACTCCATCCGGACCACGCCGCCGGCGGCCGCGCCGAAGGTGGCCGCCTGGGTCTCGACCCGCCCGGAGGTCCAGCCGCTGCGCGGGTCGGAGCCGGCGTGCAGGGCTTGCAGCACCAGGTGGCTCTGGCCGTCGTAGTAGACGTTCGAGGTGCTGCTGGTCATCGTCTCGATCTCGCCGGTGCCGAAGCTGCTGCCCGGCCCGGTGTCGTACTTCCACAGGCCCTGGTCGATGCCGGTGTTGGCGGCGCCGTTGAAGTCGTCGCTCCACGTCAGCGTGAAGCCGGCCGGCGCGCCCGGCACCGTGGCCTGCGCGCTCTGCGGCACGAGGACGGCGGCGGCCACGGGCAGGGCGGCCAGGGAAATCAGAGAGAGCGCTCTCTTCCACATGAATGTCAAGCGCACGGTGCGCCTCCGGGGATCGGGCGGTTCAGGGGTGGCTGAGATTCAAAGACATCGACAACTATTACGTTGTCAACGCCCGGCCGCGATCTCCGCCCGAGTGCGCCTCAACCGCCCGCCGATCCCGGTGTGATCGGGCAGCTGAGCCGTCTGTGGCCGAGGAACAACTCGACCTCATCGAGTTCCGGCGGTACATCGACCAGGCCCGTGCGGGCCGCCCGACCGTGCCCTCGACCTGCGGGAAACCGCGCTGGAACTCTGTCGCGGCAATCCGCCGGCCGCCGTTCCCGAACTCCGTCAGCACCCACCGGTCACCGCGTTTCCGAACGAACCCATCGCCGTCACGCTGCAACACGCCGACCTGTCCATCGCCGTCGGCCAGGTCGGCCGTTCGCTCTCGTGCTTCATGAGCTGGCCGGCGCCCGTCCCCTCCACGAACCGTTGCACGCCCGGCTGATCGCCCGCATCGCGGCGATCCAGCGCGGCGTCCGGCGGCCACCCGGTCCAGCAAGGCGATCGTCGCCATTCCGCACCTCGTCGCGGCCGTCGTGCTGGTGAGCGGCGTGGTGTCCGGCACGATCCCGTCGGCTGGCCCGTTCTCCCTGATCGTCAGCGGGATCAGCTCGTTGCAGGCGAGCCTGGCCATCGCCCTGCAGGGCGCCGCTCGTTGAGTTTCCTCTACGGAGGTGTCCCCGGTCAGTCCAGTGTGGTCAATATCTGACCGAACCGTTCCTACGTGGTCGGCGAGTCGGCAAACTGGCCGCGTGCATATCGAAGAAAATCGTTCGGACGGTCGCGCGGAGTCCTCCGCGCCGCTGTCGAGAAGGAACTTGTTCCGGGCCGGCGGGGTGATCGCGGGTGGCGCGGTGGCCGGTTCGGCGCTCGGCGCCGCACCCGGTTACGCGGCGGCCGGCGGACGGGCCGTCCGCCCGCCGGCGCTGAAGCCCGGCGACCGGGTACGCATCGTCGCGCCGGCCTATCCGGGTGACGCACGACTCGACCGCGGCACCGAGATCCTGGAGAGCTTCGGGCTGGTGGTCGAACTCGGCGATCACGTCTACGACACCCACGGCTATCTCGCCGGCACGGACGCCGACCGGCTGGCCGACCTCAACGCGGCCTTCCGCGACCCGGGGGTGCGGTGTGTGTTCGGTGCCCGCGGAGGCTACGGCACCCAACGCATCATTGACGGCCTGGATGTCAAGGCGGTCCGCCGCGACCCGAAGGTCTTCATCGGGTTCAGCGATCTGACCGTCCTGCACGGCAAGTTGTGGCGCAGCGCGCGACTGGTCAGCTTCTACGGCCCGCTCGCGACGTGGACCGACTCGCGCACCGGGCCGACCTCGATCGAGTCGATGCGGGCGGCGTTGATGACGACCGATCCGATCGTTCTCCATCGTGACCCGGCCGAGCCGAGCTCCGCGGTGACGATCAAAGGCAACGCGACCGGGATCGCCTCCGGCCCACTGCTCGGCGGCAACCTCACGATGCTCGACGAGAGCGTCAGCACCGGCGACCTGCCCCACTTCGACGGCGCGATCTTCCTGTTCGAGGACACCGGCGAGGCGCCGTACAGCTACGACCGGATGCTCACCCATCTGCGGCGCATCGGCGCGCTGAAGCGGATCGCGGGTGTCGCCATCGGACAGTTCAACGCGGCGAGCGTCCCGGCCGGACAGGAGACCGCGGCACAGGCCGTGACCGACCGGCTCGCCGACCTCGGCGTCCCGGTCCTCGGCGGCCTGCTCGTCGGGCACGGCAACGGTCAGCTCACCGTCCCGCTGGGCGCCCACGCCACCATCGACACCACCGCCGGCACGCTGACCATCGACCCCGGCGTTCGCTGAAATCCCATTCGTGCACGTCACTCTGGGGGAAACCATGGAACCGCCGCCACTGATCGCCACGGCGATCGAGTCCGACCTACCCGAGCCGACCAGCTACCGCGGGCAGCACATCATTGCACTGGACGTCGACTCCGACGCCTGGCTGACCGCGTACGGGATCGTCTACTGGTTGACGCCGTTCACGGCGTCCGAGTCGCAGGAGGGCTCGTGTGCGATCTCCCTGATCTCCCCCTCCGAGCTACCATTGACCTGCGCGATCTACGCGGAGAACGGTCATCTGATTTCACAGTGGGACAACTTCCCGGACAGCAGTAACCCGGAAGCAAAGTCCACCGGAATCACCCTGTCCGAGTTGGAGAACCCGGCCGACCCATCCGATCAGAACGGCCCCCGGGTGGACGTGGTGACCGGGACTTCGCTGACCTTCCGGCTCAACTACCGCGACAGCGTGAACGTCGCCGACGTCGTCGTGGCGCTGCAGCTGGGCGAGCCCGTGTCGCGGGCGCTGAACAAGCGCCGTCTGTGTTTCCGGCTGAGCAGCCGCCCGATCGCCTCGACCGCGCTCGTCGAGCAGGATCGGCTACGCCCGGAGCCCAAGACGCCGCTGATCTATCTGCATGCCTACGAGGACCCCGACACCGGGGCGGAAACCATCGGCACCCGGCTACCACCGATGGCCCTCACCCATGACCGGATCGCCGCCGCGTGGGAGACCGCGATGGCCACCGGCCATTTCGATCCGGCGATGTTCCCCAACGTGGCCACCGGCACGGCCAACCTCGACGACGCGGGTCGGGCGGGCATCATGCGGGCGATCGCCGGCCTCGACACGGCCACCGTGATCCAGCAACTGGACTCGGGCGCGCGGCTGACGGTGAACCGCGACAGTAACGGTGACTACTCCTACCGATTCCTGCCGGCGCCCCGGCACTGCGCACCGGGTCTGCTGCTCGTCGAGTACTACCGGCTGTCGACCTTCCCCGGCCGGTACGGCGCCGGACGCACCGTCAAGACGTTCTCACTGCTGCCAGGTGAGCAGACGACCATCCGGATCAGCACCTACAAGCGTTCGTCCGAGAGCCTGCAACAGACCTCCTCGATCCTGGACGCCACCACCAGCGAGACCGAGAGCGAGTTCGGTCGCACGGTCAACTCCGAGCAGTCAAATCAGGACAACGCCAGCACGAGCTTCGAGTACCGGGCCGAAGCCGAGGCGCAGGGCCAGGCGAACTGGGGCTGGGGAAGCGCCAGCGCCAAGGTCAGCGGCGGGGTCTCGGGCGGCTCCCAGAGCGCACGCCAGGAACTCAGCAAGAACCTCACCAACGCCGTCACCCAGAACACCGCCCGCGCCTCCTCCCGCCGCGACGTCCAGGTCGACACCAGTCTGGACGTCAAGCTCGAATCGGGTGAGGAGCAGGCCGTCGACCGGACGCTGTCGAACATCAACGTCAGCCGGACCCTCAACTTCGTCTTCCGGCAGATGAACCAGGAGTTCATTTCGCTCCTGCACCTGGTGGACGTCCGGGTGGCCTTCTTCAACGGGCACACCGAATCCCGCGACGAGGTGCCGCTGTCGGAGCTGGACCGCCTGCTCGCCGACAGTCTGCAGCCCGACCACATCGCACCCGTGCGCGAAGGCATCCTGGCCGAGTTGCGAACGATCGTCGACCACAGCGGCCGGCCACAGCCCGACTTCATCAAGACGGTGCAGCTGACCGGGGCCGACGGCCGGCCGTCCACCGGGTACGCACAGGTCGACCGGGACTTCACCACGTCCTGCACCGGTCCGGACGGACGTGAGCGCACGGTGCCGGGCATCATCATCGCCGCCGACCGGCATGTGCTCCGCACCGACGGCATCACGGTCGACTCCTACACCGGCGGCGGCAGCGCACTCGACGACTACTCGAGCGGGCTGCAGGAACAGGCCGTACGCGCGCAGCAGCTCGAAAACGATCGCCGGCAGGCCGAGACCGAACGCCTGCGGCTGGCCCTCCAGCTCGTCCGAAAGGGAGACGCGGCCGCGGTCGACCTCTATCAGCGGGTCTTTCCTCTTCCCCAGGTGATAAACCAGATCGACCACGCCGCGGTGAACACCACCTCCAACGGCCAGGCGCCGCCCGCCCCCGCCAACGACACCCAGGTGTGAGGGCCAGACATGACGACACCATTCGGATGGCAGCCACCGCCGGCGCTCTTTCCCGGGAGGCACTTCCTCGCACCGGTCGGGCGCGGACTTCGCAACCCCGCACTCCCGCAGATCACGGCGGCTCCGCAACTGACGACGCATGCCGCGCTCCCCGCGGAAGCCGAGGCGGCGACCCTGCTGATCACCGACCGGTCCGGCCGGCCGGTTTCCGAGCTTCCGACGTACGGCGCCGGCGCGAAAAAGCTGGTCGTGGTGGTCGGACAGCCGGTCGAACTGCAGGTACACAGCCAGCCCGTCCACCCCGTCACCGATGTCCGGTGGACGATCAGCGGGAAAGCCGTCCACACCGCCACGCAGGAACCGGACAAGTGCACGGTCACGCCCTTGAATGACGGGCATCTGCGCGCACAGAGCATCAAATTCCATTGGATCAGCGCAACGACGAACACCATCTCGGGTACCCCGACTGTGACGGTCTCCGCCATGGTCGGCGGTCTCCCCCATAGCGCCATGTTGACCTTCGAAGTTCTGTCTCCCTGGGCTTCCATCTGGGTCACAACCAGCCCGTTTGCGGTGGTCGACGGATACATGAAAGAGGGCGGCGACCCCTATCTAGCGCTCGGGAAGAAATACCGGGCGGGCTGCCAGCGAGAAGCCGCCGTCGCCATTCCGTCATGGTCCGGCGAGGCAAAACTCGGCGCCGGAGCAATTGGTTTCCTCCAGCTGGTCCGCTTCTTCGGGGCGGTCGAGAACGAGGCCGGCGCGGCATATGACGTGCAGACCAGTTTCGTTAAGGTAAACCCCTTCGTGCTCGATATCGGCGACAAACCCAGTTCCGTCCTCATTGGAACCGGACACGAGACGACGGTTACCCCCGGCCAAACGGTGAATCTTGGGACGGCCCGAGGCAACAGCGACAGCCCCGCCCAAAACCTTGCGGGAAGCAGATCAGGCGTCATGTGGAACCACTTCAAACTCTACCTGGTCTACAGATCCGCGATAGCCGGCAGCATCTGGATCACGCTGGAAAAGCTCGAGTGGGGCTGCACGGCGCGGGTTAAAAAGAACGCGCAGGGCGTCTGGGACGCGCCTTATGACATCAAGCTGTCGCCCCCAGCCGGAGAGGACAAGAAAGGGGCGACGTCAGACGAACTGCCGACCTGGGACAGCAAGAGCAATGGGGATGTGTATGAAGCCGATAAGGCTGAGTTCGACGACGCGTGGTCAAAGATTCCCACTGACGAATTCCCACCATAGGCCGGCAACAGCCTCTCGGTGCACGGTTTCCGGTGGCGGCTCTCCGACACTGCCGGCGGAACGCAGCCGCCGCCGCCCCGATACGTCGGAGCGGCGGCGGTTGGTCAGTGCTGTCAGACGTCGGACGACTCGCGGCTGCCTGCCTTGGCCAGTCCACGGCTGACCATGTACCCGATGGTCAACAGGGTGATGTAAAGCCACGCCCGGTCGGCGCGGAAGTAGTCACCCGCGGACCCGTTGTCGCCGTTACCGTTGCCGTCGACCACCACCGAGGCGATCAGGATCGCCACCGTGATGACGACGTAGGCGACGAACTCGGTCGTCTTGTATGCGGCCTTGGTCTCGGACAGCCGGCGGCGCGGAACCCCGGCGACCGCGATGTCGTCGTCGTGCCCTGACGTGCCGGTGGCTGGGCTGGTCAATGTATCTCCCGGTGCGATAGTTCGCGGAACCGCATGCCGCTGGTGAGCGACGGGCGGTGGATTCGGGCGATGCCCGAGGAACGACATCGATCCATCGTTGTCGATGGCTGGGTACCCGGCATCGACGGGTCTAAACGGCCGGGCCCGGACACCTCCGTGCCGGCTATCCGATCGGAAGCCGGGCGGCGCGCGGGTCCACGGTCGTCATGCCGGCGCCGGTGCGTACTTCCAGTTCGCAGCCGGTGGGGTCGCCGCGGTCGCTGGGCCACCAGACGCCCCATATGCCGCCGCGCAGAGTGGCGGTCACTCGAAGGCCGTTGGTCAGCCGCAGGTCGACACCGGTCACGGCGGGACCGCTCAGCCCGTACAGCTGAAACGCCTGGATCCCGCCCCTGCCGCCGTGGGGCGGCGTCTCGATGTTGTCGCCGAGCACCAGAACGGATCCGTCCCGCGGTCTGGTGAACGGCTTGTCGGAGACGGTGGTCACCATGCCGTTGAGCCCGTCGCGCCCGTCGGCCTTCAGGCCGGACAGTGCGATCAGCGGATCGGTGGGCGTGCCGCTCCCCATCGAAACGTCGACGCAGTAGGTGAAGCCGCCGCGCCGGTCGACCAGGACCTCGCGGCGGGCGGCCGCTTTCGGACGAGCCGGGACCCCCTGGACGCCCACGCCGCCGACGCCGAGGTCGCTGCATTTCGACGCCCAGCGCTCGATTTCCTTGTCCGGGGCGGTCAGTGGTGGGGCGCCCTGCGGGACGGCGGTCCAGGCGGCGTAATTCGGCGGCACCGGGTCGGGCCGGACGGCGAAAACGATCGCACCGACGGCGACGACCACCCCGGCGAGGACGCCGGCGAGGGCCAGCCGGCGGCTGCGGGCCGCGGCGGTACGGGGAATGGCCCGCGCCACGAGCATTCGCCGGATGTCGGCTCGGCGCTGTGGTTCGAGGCGGGATCGCAGCTCGGTCATGGCATCTCCTGTCGGGGTGCTGAGGCGGCCACCGGGCCGGACGTTTCGGCCTCGAGCCGGGAACGCGCCCGCGACAGCCGCGATCGAACCGTGCCGACCGGCACCCCGAGCGCCACCGCCGCCTCGGCGTAGGTGAGGCCCTGCCAGACACAGAGAACGAGTACGTCGCGGTCGGACGGCTTCAGTCGCCGGAAGGCCGCCCCCAGCCGGACCAGGTGCCGCTCGTCGTCGAGCCGGGCGGCGACATCGTCGGCGTGGTCGGGGGTGGCCGGCGCGGGCCCCAGCCGTTCCAACGCCCGGCGATGCCGGAGTGCGGTACGCCAGCGATGCTGCATGGTCCGGCGCGCGATCCCGTACAGCCACGGCAGCGCATTGCTGTCGATCAGCTCGACTTCGGCCCGCCGCCGCCAGGCCTCCAGAAACACCATGGAGACCAGATCATCGGCGGCGTCGATCGAGCCGGTGCGGCGGGCGCAGAAGGCCCGGACCGCCGCTGCGTGCCGGTCGAAGAGCACGCCGAAGCACTCGGCCTCCCCCTGGCACGCGCGTCGCCAGAGCTCGCCGTCGTCGGCCCGCTCGATTTCCGCCGTGTCGCTCACACCCCTCTTATGGCCGCTGGGTCAGTCGAGTTCCCGGGTTCGCTGAATCAGGGCCGCCAGCCCGTCGAGGATGAGGGCCAGCCCGAAGGTGTACTGCGTGGTGTGGAAGTCCGGCTCGGGTGAGGCAGCGCCGGACTGCGAGAGGTGCGGGAAAGAAGCCGGGTCGACCAGGGCGGCCATCCGCTGCCCGTAGGTTCCCGGTTGCACGGACGGCTTGCGGTGCGCCCCGACCGCGCCGATCTGCAGGCTCAGCGCGGTCTGTGAGCGCACGTAGCCGTCGATGACCAGCAGGGTCGAGAGCTGGCGCGGGAGGGGCAGTCCGGTGCCGGCCAGCGCGGCCAGGCCGGCCTCGGTCCAGCGCAGCGGGTTCGGCTCCAGCGGCGGCTCGGCCAGCGGCACGCTCACGATCCACGGGTGCTCGATCAGCCGGGCGGCCAGCGCGGACGCCCATTGCTCGACGCCGGTGCGCCAGTCCGGGGCCGGCGGCAGGTCGGGCCGGCCGTAGGCCACGTGCAGCATGAGCGACAACAGCTCGTCTTTGGAGTCGAGGTAGCGGTAGAGCGACATGGTGCTCACGTCCAGGTGGGTGGCCATCGCTTTCATCGATACCGCGTCCAGCCCGTCGCGGTCGGCCACGTCGACCGCGGCCCGGCCGATCTCTTGAAGGCTCAGCGTCGGCTTGGGCCCGCGGCGGCGGGCCGTGTCGCGGCCCCAGAGCTGCTGCAGGTAGCGGGGGAGGTCGGCGTCCATGGGCCCACGTTATCAGTTTCTGCTTGACCCGTACGCAGTTAATCGTCTAGCTTCGTTTCTGCGTACCACGTACGCAGATTATGGAGGACCTGAAGATGCCTACCACCACCCGCCGCGAATGGATCGCGCTCGGCGTGCTCTGCCTGCCCCTGCTGGTCGTCTCGATGGACGTGTCGGTGCTGTTCTTCGCGGCCCCGTTCATCGCCGCGGACCTGCACCCGAGCGCCGTCCAGCAGCTGTGGATCTTCGACATCTACGGGTTTGTGCTGGCCGGACTGTTGCTGACCATGGGCGCGCTCGGCGACCGCATCGGCCGCCGCCGGCTGCTCATGATCGGCGCAGTCGGATTCGCGCTGAGCTCCCTGCTGGCGGCGTTCGCGCCCACAGCCGGCTTACTGATCCTCGCCCGCGCCGTGCTGGGCATCGCCGGATCGACGCTGATGCCCTCGACCCTCGCGCTGATCCGCACGATGTTCCCCGACCCGGCGCAGCGCATCAAGGCGATGTCGATCTGGAGCGCGGTCATGGCCAGCGGCGTCACCGTCGGCCCGGTGATCAGCGGCCTGCTGCTCGACTCGTACTTCTGGGGCTCGGTCTTCCTGATCAACATCCCGGCGATGGCACTGCTGCTGATCATCGCGCCGGCCCTGCTGCCCGAATCATGCAGCGCGAGGCCGGCCCCGGTCGACTGGCTGAGCTCGCTGATGGCGCTGGCGTCGATCCTGCCGGTGACCTACGGCGTGAAGAGTCTCGCCGAGAACGGCTGGGCCACCCGCCCGGCGCTGATCCTCGCGACCGGCCTCGTCGTCGCGGTCGCCTTCACCGCTCGCCAGCTGCGCCTCGACCACCCGCTCATCGACGTCCGCGCCCTGCGGCAGCGGCTGGTCGGCGGCTCCGTCCTGATCAACCTGATCGGCACGTTCGCCCTGATGGCCAGCTCGGTCGTCATCACCCAGTTCCTGCAGTCGGTGCTCGGCCTCGACCCGCTGATCGCTGCACTGTGGAGCGTCCTGCCGGCGGTCGGCGTCGGCGCCGCGGCACCGCTGGCCGCCCACCTGTCACCGGTGCTCGGCCGGCCCCGCGTGATGGCCGGCGGGTTCGTGCTCGGCGCCACCGGCTTCGGCGTCCTGATCGGGGTCCGGCTGGACGGCTTCATGCCCCTGGCGGTGGCCCTGATCGGCGCCGGACTGGTCGCCGCCGGCATCGTGTCGGTGATGACGCTGGTCGCCGACTACGTGCTCGGCGTCGCCCCGGCCGACCGGGCCGGCGCGGTCGGCGGACTGATCGAGACCTCCAGCGAGCTCGGCGGGGCACTCGGCATCGCCCTGCTCGGAAGCGTGCTGGCCGCCGCCTACAAGGGCGCCGCGACCACCCTGCTCCCGGCGGGGCTACCGACCGGCGTGAGCGGCCCGGCGAGCCAGACCATCGCCGGCGCCTCGGCAGCCGCCCAGAGCCTGCCGGCCGGCGCCGCCCACCAGGTCGTGCACGCCTCCCGCGCGGCCTTCGTCACCGCCATGCACACCACCAGCGTGGTCGCCGCGGTCATCCTCGCGATCGCCGCGGTCCTGACCCTGGTGCTGCTGCGGGTTCCGGCGCCGGGCCGGCATGCCTCCCTGAACCACTGAAGAGTTCACCCGACAACGAAGGGCCAAGAACCATGGGAATGTTGGACAACAAGACAGCACTGGTCACCGGCGGATCGCGGGGCATCGGCCGGGCCGTCGCGCTGCGGCTGGCCGCCGACGGCGCCGAGATCGCCGTCCACTACGCCGGCAACGACGCCGCGGCCGCCGCGACGGTGGCCCGGATCGAGGACGAGGGCGGCCGCGCGTTCCCGATCAAGGCCTGCTTCGGCGACGACGGCGCCCTGGACGCGCTGTTCGACGGACTGGCCGGGCGGCGCCTCGACATCGTGGTCAACAACGCCGGCCTGAGCTCGGGCAACTCAATCGCGCAGGTGACCCAGCAAGAACTCGAGCGCCTGTTCGCCATCAACGTCAGCACGCCGTTCTTCCTGATCCAACGGGCCCTGCCGCTGCTCAACGACGGCGGGCGCATCATCAACATAGGCTCGACGGCCAGCCGGTTCGCGGTCTCCACCCAGATCGGCTACACCATCAGCAAGGCGGCGTTGGAGTCGATGGCGCCGTCGCTGGCCAACGAGCTGGGCGCGCGAGGCATCACGGTGAACACGGTCGCGCCGGGCGCGGTACGCACCGACATGACGGCCGGCTACACCGCGATACCCGAGGTGGTGGCCAGCATCGAGGCGATCACCGCGCTGGGCCGCCTGGGCGAGCCGGAGGACGTCGCCGAGGTCGTCGGCCTGCTGGCGGGTCCGGCCGGCCGCTTCGTCACCGGCCAGACCATCGACGTCTCCGGCGGCGCCTTCCTCGGCCCGATCGTCCCGGCTTGACCGGCCGACCTCGCTGCTTTCTTCTTTCACACGAGTCGCCTTACCGCCGCTCTCGGCGACCGCTGACATCGCGTCAGAGTTGAAGGCCGACCAGTTTGGTCAGAAAGCGATCGAGCTGGTCGGTCAGGGGTGGCCAGGGCAGGTCCGGTTCGTTGATGCGCTGAGCCAGCATGCCGTTCACCGCGGTGCGCAGGTCGATCGTCACGGTGAGCGCGTCGTCGCGCGGGGCGGCGCCGGCGTCCATGCAGCGTTGAACGGCAGCGCGGGTGCGTTCGACCATGACCTCTTTGAACGGCATCCCGAGGCGGCGGTGGACACCGCTTTCGTGCAGCACCTTGTAGAGGCCCGGGTGGGCCTGGGCCCACTCGGACTGGGCCAGGATGCGGGCCCGCAGTTGTGCGGCGGGGTGGTGGTCGTGGGCGGCCTCGGCGGCGTCGCCGACGGCGACGAGTTCCTCGTGGCAGCGCTGGGTGGCGGCCAGCACGAGCGCGTCGCGGTCGGGGAAGTAGAGGTAGACCGACGTCGCGGCGACGGAGACCTCACGCGCGACCGCACGGAGCGACAGCGCCTGGTCATCGCCGAGTTCGTCGAGCATGCGCACGCCGGCCGTCAGGATCTCCTCGCGGAGCAGATCGCCCCGCCCGCGGGTGTTCTGCTTGCGCCGGCCGGTGGTGTCCATCCCAGCGAGAATAGCTGGACACCCATTGCGCTACGGCTGTATTCCAATCATGCTGGTCGGGCAAGGACTGCCCATATCACCCAAGGGGATCGCCATGCCGCTCACGCTCCAAGAGGCCCAGACAGTGATCACCGGCGCACACGAGCGCGCCGCCAAGATAGCCGCACCGGTCACGGTCGCGGTCGTCGACGAAGGCGGACACCTGCAGGCCCTCGGCCGCATGACCGGCGCCCCGCCGCTCTCAGCCCAGATCGCCGAGGCCAAAGCGGCCACCGTCGCCCTCTTCCGCCGCGACGGCGCCGCACTGCGCAAGATGCAGGAGACCTCGCCTGCCTTCTTCGCCCAGCTCGACCGGGCCGTGCGCGTGCCCATCCTGACGGGCGCCGGCGCGGCGCTCATCATGCGGGGGGACACCGTCCTCGGCGCACTGGCAGTGAGCGGCGGCATGGCACCTGGCCAAGACGACGAATGCGCTGAAGCCGCCCTTGCTGTCCTCGCTACCTAAGGTGTCGCCCTTCGATGGCGTCAAGCCACGGTGCGGGGCAGCCTTGGCCGGCCCGGGGCCGGTGTCGCCGCCGGTAGTGGGCAGGGCCGCTGACCACCGACTCCGCGACGGCCTGCGGTCAAAGCCGTCGAGAGCCGTTCAACGCAACTGGGAACACCGCGCTGCTCCCAATCTGCTTCGCAAGGCCGGGCTGGACAGTCAGAGATCATCGTCTGGTGAGTGACCTGACGTGGGACGACCCCGCCGGCGGCATTGTCGCAATCGCTTTGCCGGCGTCTGGCACGGTGGCGACCATGCGGTGGTGGGTGGCGGTCATGGTCGTGCTGGCCGGGGTGGTGGCGCTGCCGCCGCCGGCGGGGGCGGCCGAGCGGCGCCGCGTGTGCCAGGTGCGAGACGATCGGCTCACCGAGCTTTCCGGGCTGGTCGCTACGGGGTCGGGGTACGTCGTGGTCAACGACGGGTCCGACCTCGCCGGCCATCGGAAGATCTTCTACCTGAACGCCAGGTGCGCGGTGGTACGCACCGTCTCTTATCCGTCGCGGCCGCGCGACACCGAGGACCTGGGAATCGCCCGGGACGGCACGCTGTGGGTGGCGGACATCGGCGACAACGACGCCGAGCGCGGCACGGTCGCGCTGTGGCGGCTGGCGCCTGGGGCGAAGGCGCCGGTGTTGTACCGGTTGTCCTACCCGGACGGCGCGCACGACGCCGAGGCGTTGCTGCTTGCCCCGTCGGGCACTCCGGTCATCGTGACGAAATCGGTGGGCGCCGGCGGCGTCTACGTGCCGGCCGGCCCGCTGACCGCCGGCCGGATCACGCCGCTGCGCCGGGTGGGCGACGTGGCGTTGCCGGTGACGACCACGAGCAACCCGTTCTCATTCGGCGGGCGCCTGTTGATCACGGGCGGCGCGGTCAGCCCGGACGGGCGGTTCGCGGTGCTGCGTACGTACGCGGACGCCTTTGAATTCGCTGTTTCCGGTGGCGATGTCGTCGCCGCGGTGACTACGGGCCGGGCACGGCCGGTTGCGATGCCGGACGAACCGCAGGGAGAGTCGGTCGCCTACAGCGCTGACGGGACCGCCCTGTTGACCGTCTCGGAGGGCAGCGACCCGGTGATCCTGCGCTACCCGCTGCCGGGCCGTGCGGCCGTGACCTCGCCGGCGGCGACCAGGGCGTCGCGCGGGCCGTCGTCGTCCGCCCGGCCGTCCACGTCCGAATCGGCCCGGGTGGCCGCCGCCGGCCACAAGGGCGTGCTCTCCTTCGGCCGGGTCGTGACCGGGGCGATCCTCGTCGCCGGCGCACTGGTCCTCATCCTGACCGGAGCGTCGCGGCGTCGACGCTGACACCAGTCACCGGGCCATACGAAGTGTCGACCTCCACACGGTCGCCGACTCCTCTGCAACGCATTCGACCTCGCCAGAAGAGATCGGCGACAAACCGATCACACCCGTCAGGTCAACACACCTGGTAACTGCCACGCCTGTCACCGCTCACGAACCGCGGCGAATCCGGCTGCACCGCGATGCTCTGGAATACGTCGTAGACCAATGCCTGGAGGCGGCCAAGAAGGGCTCAGCGCTTACACGCCACCGGCGAATGGTGGTCCGGCCCGCTGGGCCGGACCGCCATTCGGCACTGGTCGCCTAGGGGCACTCCGCGGGCGGCTTCGGCCGCTTGCCGAAGACGAGGTTCACCTTCGAGCCGCGGGCCACCTGCGTACCCGCCGACGCGCTCTGCGAGGCACCGTGTTGAGGTGATCGCAGTCGACCGTCTGGCTCTGGGAACCGACCGACAGCCCGGCGTCAGCCGGCTCGGACGCGGCCGTGGTCGGGCCGTCGTCGATCACGTTGGGCACCGTCGAGGTCGTCGGCGCGTTGATCACCCAGGTGAAGCTGTATGTTCCGGCCGGGTTGGCCGGATTGGCGTCGTGTCCGGTGATCGCGGCCTGGAAGGTACCCGCGACTGTGGGCGTACCGGAGATGGCGTTCATCCGGGGTATCCGCACTCCGGTGGGCACGACATCGACTCCGGCGTCGGCCAGGACGGGGTCGAACAGGGCCGGGTACCTGTCGTCACGGTCGCGGATCATGTATTTCACCTGCGGGCGGTCCGGGCCACCCAGCCAGCCGTCGGGTGCGCAGTGGCGCCGAGGATCCGGATGCGGCGGCCGGCGTGCCCGATGACCGCGAGAACGTAGAGGCGGGCGCCGATGACGGCGTGGGCCGGGAAGCGCAGGAACGCGGGGGTGCCGGATCGGGAGAGTATGGCTGGTGCGGTGAACGGCAGCAGGGACCAGGCATCCGCGGCATCGTTGAATGGGGCCAGGCCGTACAGGACGACCGGGATGGGGTGCAGCGTGGTGAAGGCGTGCTCGCGCCAGGAGTACGGGGCCGCCGGTCGAGGCAGTCGGCTTACGGCCCAGGTCGCGCAGGTCCGGGCAATGGAAGCGCAGGGCCTCGGCCAGCTGGCCGTAGCGCAACTCGAGCGTGATCGAGTCCGTCTCGATCGGGCATCCGTTCGTGCCGACGGCGGGCAGCCGAGATAAGGGGCCAATCTGGCGGCTAGTTTGACCAGGGCACAAGCGGTCAGGAAGAGGCAGAAAGCCAGCCCGCCTGTGACGGACACCCCGGCCCGCATGCCGACGATCCTGCCCGGCCTACGGTTCGACGACCTGCGGCACACCCACCGCACCTGGCTGGACGAACACAACCTGCCCGAAGCCCTGAAAGCCAGCGTCTCGGCCCCCAGATCCCCGGACACCGCTGGCTCGACGCCGGCAGCCACTGGTAACGGACGAACCACCGACACCGGCGTTACCGTGAGAGCACACAAACAGAAAAGCACCGATGAGGAAGATCCTCGAATCGGTGCTCTGAACTGCGAGAACTTTCGTGGGCGATACTGGGATCGAACCAGTGACCTCTTCCGTGTCAAGGAACGATCGTGACAGTTTGACCTGTGCAAGAACCCTGGCTGAGCTGCACGGACGGTCCAACACCGTCCACGGTAGTCCGGCCCGGTGTTCCTTGGTTGTCACTCAGCTAGTCACCCGTGACGTCGAAAAGTGGCCTACGGGCACTTACCCTCCAGGGCGTGCACCCGCTGCTCAATGTTGAGAAGGAGCTCGGATGCAGACCGGGCTACCTCCCTGGTGGCCTTCACCTCGGTTTGATGCGGAGTTTCTTCTCTAGGACCGAGCTTCGCAAGATCCTTTTTTAACTGGTCAATCAGGTTCGCAGCTGGGCTAATCACGATTTGAGTCTAGGCTGTCTGTGGCCACTTGGAGGCAGAATTCGTGTTCGGCAGTTGTTGTCAAGACATCGCCCGTAGCTAGCCGTTCGACTCCTTGACCCCCAGGCAGCTTATGATCATGAATGAGCTTGGTCAACCGGACGTTCGCCCCCGGTAACTGCCGATTGTCACCCAGTTAGTCATCCAGCGGCCCCGGTGGCGGCTAGCGTGGCTGGAGCGACGTGAAGTCTTAGTTAACTGCCCGGTTCGTCACGATCGACAGGTCGGGTCAGTCACCATCTTTGGCATAGGTGGTGACGTCAAAAACAATCTTATTCGTAGCCATGGAGGTGATTTTTAGAGCTACAAAGCGCTTTTCACTGGTGATGATGCAGAGGTACGGGTGACTTTTTAAATAGTTAATCGCAATGGCACCGTTACTTGCATAACCACCAACGGTTCTGCAGGTCTGGTAACTCGGCTGGGTAGCGACTGAAACACCCATCGCGTTAGAGGCTGCGAAGTTGATCTCTGAATCCGCGTACCAGCCAATGTCACCGCTTCCACCGTTCAGTAGTCCCCATTGAGGATCATCCCGAGGAGCGTCCAAATCGGGATAAAAGTTTAGTTGCTGTGTCAACGTCAGAACTCCGTGGTGATAGACAGCCTGAGATCCATCTCCAGGAGAAGGGTTCGGGGAGGTGGAAGGGTCGCCGCGACTGGCCGTAGCAGAAGCACGGAGATCTTGGATCGTTTTGTTCGCAGTCGCTAACTCGGTTTGAAGATTTTCGTTGGCCTTCTGGAGCTGCTGGACTTGTTGATTCGAAGTGTCGACTTTGGTCGTAGCGTCATTCGCCTTTTTGGCGGTCAAGCCCCAGAAGGTACCTAGCGCTCCGGCGATCGCAGTCAATAGAGCTACAAGTGCGGTCAGGAGTTTCACCGCGCTCTCTCGACGCTCGTAGGTCTTCTTCAGCGCTTCTTGCTGATCATGAGAAGGAGGAGCACTGTACGCCATGGATGTCCTACCGGAGATTTATCGATGACTGTTGAGCTAGAGGCTTCCAGTGAACGTGTCGATATCAAGGCACACTATCGGTTACTCGGGTGTCTGCGAAGGTTCAGTCCGGTCGTTGATCTGACTCCGCAGACAGGCCAGATCAGCCTTCACCTCACCGCCCGACAGCGGCGCCCCGGCCGTCTTGCAGGCAAGAACTCGAACCCCTGACCCCCACACTGCCAGGACGGTACTCACACAAGATCACTGACGTGCAACGCGCTGATCAGCGGCGGAGTGGATCGACACCCCGTGGTTCCCTGCTACGCCCCGACGATGACCAGCCCGTCTGGCACGGATCTGGCACGTCTGGCACGTGGCACGTCTGGCACGGATGTGGCACGGCACCCGCCGTGCATAGATCTGGAATGCGTCCATCGTTGGTATCTTCACTGCACTGTCCACTGGCATGGTTGCTCAACTAGGAGTGGAACCATGGCGACTCCGGCAAGCGTTATTATCTCAAGCCTCGCCGCGGTGCTGGCGACCGTCACAGGGGTCGTACTCGGATCTCACCTAGGTAGCCAGTCGCAAGCCCACCAATGGTCCCGGGGCGCTCGCCTTGAAGCTTGCTCGGACGCACTTCGGAGCTATGCAGCGGTGTATGACAGCCTGAGCAGTGCTTGCAGGAGAGGCGTACTTCCAGAGTTCGACTGGACTAGATGGAATCAGTCGATCGCATTGTTGAGTCTGGTCGAGAGTCGAGAGGTGATGGAATCTGCTCTGAAACTAGACGAAGCAATATGGCGCGTCGATCATGACATAGCATCTGGCCGTTCAGGCCTGGAAGAATGGATCAGAATGCGTGAGGTACTTGAGGCAGCTCGATTGTTATACGTAAACGCAGTTCGCAAGGAACTTGGCTCTAGCAACGAAGAGTTGCATCGCGTCATCGGACGCCCGGGCCTGTCCGATCCTATGTGGGGCGCGGATGGTCGGCCGACGCCTTGAACCCCAAGTAACTTATGATCTTGAATGAGCTTGATCGACAGGCGGCCGACCTGCGCAGATCAATCCGTAGTCGTCCCTGGGTGTCCGGTGCGATCACTGGCGATTGTCACCCAGATAGTCACTCACCGGAAGGATCCTCGGTAGCTGAAGGATTTTGGTCCTCGAGCTTCTCAAGCGCTTCGATCGCATCTTTGCTTTGAGCAATCGCTCGCTTTGCTTGCTCATCAGCAAGAACTGAGGCTAATCCTGCATCACGGGCAGCCTGCTCTTTTTCTTCTAGGTCTTGTATGATCGCTTCCGCTTTTGGCAGAAGATCGTTCCTACCTTTTGCAATAACTTCGTCTCGCATTAGATATGCTTTTTGAAGAACTTCTCTTTCCGGAGAGTGTAACTCGTCTTTCATTGATTGGTGCACTATGGCGCCATCTTTCCGCATTGCCTCCAAACGGTCTATCCCGGCTTGAAGACCATCTTTCTCAGACATGCCTACACACTAAGATCACTTAGTGCCTCCTGTCGCACATTCCGTCTGATCGTCACCACCCGGGTTCCCTGGCAAAATGCAGACCGAGCAGGATCCAAGCATCCGTGGCGTAGCGCCATCCCGTCACCCTCGACCCGCCCATCGCGGGAGCGGGGCACCGCCGGCGCCCGCCACGTCAATACGGCCTTGACACTAGGCACCCAGGCTGGCGGGCGCCGGCGGGGGTCTGCTCGGCTTGCCCGGGTGGAAGGTGACGGGTGCGCGACCATCCCAGAGCTGGAGCGCCCCCGCCGGAGGCGCAGTAAACCGCGACCAACGCCAAGGCTCGGCACGCGTTACGGCCTGGGGCGGGCAGCTGCGCCGCGTCGTCCAGGCCGTAAGCCGGTCGGCTGCCGACTAACCTCATCACCAAACGACCACCCTGGGAGCCTGTCGTCGATGCGGCCCGGTCTGCCCTGCACGCCAGCCGCCGGGCGCTGGCATGCCCGCCGCCGTCCGGCTTGCCAGGCGGCGGGCATGACGCCCTGGGCGGCGGCGTGAGCGGCCCGTTTCGGGCCGCCTTGAAGACGTACAGAAAGTTTGAACAAGCATTCCGGCAGCCCGACAATTCCGGCAGCCGACCGGCCTCCGCTTGATCTTCGGAGCGTCGCTGTGGCTACGGGAGTGCCGCGAAGTCGGACAGGAGAGCGACTCCGTCATGTGCCCGTGCTGCTGGCCCGTCTTGCCGGAGTGCGTCAAGCATCCTTCGGCGTAGGCCGGGTCCATGCGATCCGTGATCTGCTCCGGTGACCACCATTCCACGTCACTGGTCTCGTCACTGACCCCAGCACCCCTCGCCGGCCGACCCGTGCGCCACCCCGAACCCGGAGAACGGCGCACCTTCGACACGCCCTGGGACTGCGCCCGACTGCGGCACCCGCACCCGATACGCCGAGTGCCCCGTCTGCGTCGCCGACCGTCAAGCCAGCCTTGACACCAAACCCGCGAATAGCGACCAGCCCAACCCGTACGCCCGGCTACGCCGCTACGCCCACCGGTTCGGCTTCAACGGGCACTTCCTCACCAAGACTCGGCACCGTGTCGTCCGCTTCCAAACCCTCCGGGACGACCGTGTCACCTTTCGCCGCGCTGAGGAAAAGACGAACGATGCTGCCGTCCGTGCGGCTGACCATGCCGACGAAGAAACCACGCTTGTCGTAGGGGCACTCACCTTTGCCGGTGTCGGCTGGCATTCCACCGGCGACGCGCTTCTTGCGAATACCGCTGCCACTATGGCTCGGGCTCGACAAGAAGCCGGTCGTGAGGAAATCGCTCACGAACAGGGGCAGTCCATTCCCGTCGTCATGGCAGTTGCGTAAAGTCGAGAGGAAACAAATCCGTGGAAGGGAACACCGCAAAGCGCTCTACACCGTCCGCGAGGCCGCAGAACAGCTCAACCTGAGCCGGTCACAAATCTACGAATTGATTCGCTCCGGCCGACTGCGAACAGTCAAGGAAGGACGAGCGCGACGCGTACCAGCAGCAATCGACGCCTACGTCGGTTTACTCATCCGTGAAAGCGAAGGGAGACAAGCCGCATGACCAAACGCCGCAGCCGGGGAGACGGCGGTCTGCACTGGGACGAGCAGCGCCAACGCTGGATCGCCTCAGTCACCGTCGGTTACACCCCTGCCGGTAAGCGCATCGTCCGTAAAGCAAGCGGAAAAACCAAAACCGAGGCCGGAAATTCGTTGCGGCAAAAGATCCGCGAATACGAAGACGGCCTGGCGCAAACTCAGACCGGATTTACAGTGGCCCAAGCGGTCGAGGACTGGCTCACCTACGGCTTGAACGGCCGGTCGCAAAACACCGTCGACAAGAACCGGCATTTGTGCAAGCACATCATTGCCGGGCTTGGCGCTCGCAAACTACGCGAGCTCTCCGCCACGGACGTCGACAAATGGCTGGTCGGCCTCGCCAAGAAACTGAGCACGAGCACCGTTCAACGAATCTACGAATGCCTGAATCGATCCGTCGACCGGGCAATGGCTCGCGACAAGGTCAAGCGCAACGTCGTCGCCCTATGCGAGGTGCCTACCGGCTTGCCTGGCCGCCCCTCCAAATCGCTGAGTCTCGCCGCCGCCAAGGCGGTACTCGACGCCGCTGAAGACACACGGCTCTACGCCTACGTCGTCCTTTCGCTGCTCAGCGGCGCACGTACCGAGGAACTACGCGCTCTTACCTGGGCGCTCGTCGACCTGGACGGTAAGCCGGACGTTGACGATCCGGTCCCGCCGTCGGTCCAGGTCTGGACATCGGTCCGGGAATCCGGGGATACGAAGACTCGCAAGTCCCGACGGACGCTGGCGCTCCCGCTGCGCGGTGTAGTCGCCCTCCGGACTCACCGGGACCTCCAAGACGTCGAGCGCGAAAGGGCCGGCCGGGACTGGCAGGATCTCGATCTCGTATTTTGCTCTTCGTCCGGCACGGCACTCGACGCCGCGAACGTGCGCCGGACCTTCCGTCGCATCGTCAAGGCCGCTGGCCTGAGCCAGACCAACTGGACGCCCCGGGAACTACGGCACAGCTTCGTCTCGCTGCTATCCGATGACGGGGTCTCGATCAACGACATTGCCGACCTGTGCGGGCACTCCGGCACCTCGGTCACCGAACGGGTGTACCGGCATCAACTTCGGCCCGTCCTACTCAAGGGCGCTGTGGCCATGGACCGGATCTTCCCGGCCGACCTTCCCGACGAGGCTTAGTCACTCAGTTGGTCACCCAGGAACGAGAAGAGGCCATATCCATCAATGGGATATGGCCTCTGAGCTCGTGGGCGATACTGGGATCGAACCAGTGACCTCTTCCGTGTCAAGGAAGCGCGCTCCCGCTGCGCCAATCGCCCTCGGTAAAACAACTGCCGAGGTGGAGACGGGATTTGAACCCGTGTACACGGCTTTGCAGGCCGTTGCCTCGCCTCTCGGCCACTCCACCGAGCCGGCCCCGCACGGTTTCCTGTGGCGGCCTCTCCGAGCGGACGACGGGATTCGAACCCGCGACCCTCACCTTGGCAAGGTGATGCGCTACCAGCTGCGCTACGTCCGCTTGTCAGCTCCGGCCCCGCTTCCGCGGCCCCGGCGACGGAAGAAACATTAGCGGGTCCACCTGACCAATGCCAAACCGGGGTCCCCGGCGCGTCGCCACCTCGTGAAACTCGGAAGCGGCGGGGAGCCGGGACAGGGTTGGATGGGCGGCATGGACTTTCGGCAGATCACCGCCGCGGAGCGCACGGCGCAGATGTTTCCGCTCACCGCGTACGCCTTCACGCCCTCGCCCTGGCCGGCTGAGGATGAGGAGCGGTACCGGGGGCGGATGCAGTTCAACGAGACCGCGCTCAACCTGGTCGCCGAGGAGGGTGGGCAGGCGCTGGCGTCGGTGGTCGGCTACCGGATGCGACAGAACGTGCGTGGGCTGGTGCACGGCATGGCCGGTGTGGCGTCGGTGGCGTCGCATCCGTCGGCGCGGCGGCGGGGGCTGGTGCGGGGGCTGCTGGAGCGGCTGCTGCGGCAGATGCGGGAGGAAGGGTCGGCGGTCAGCGCGCTCTACCCGTTCCGTCCGAGCTTTTATGCCCGCTTCGGCTTTGTGGGCATCCCGCGGCACCGGACGGCGACCTTTGCCCCGGAGGGGCTCGCTCACCTGATCCGGGCGGAGCTGCCGGGCGAGGTCGAGCGTCGGCCGATGGCGGACGGCTTCGAGGCGTACGAGTCTCTCACCCGCCGCCTCCTCGAGGAGCGTCACGGCTTCTCGGTTTTCGACGACAACCAGACCGCCGGCTTCCGGGACGACAAGGTGTGGCTGGCCGTCGCCCGCTCGGAGGGCGAGGTGGTCGGCGCGGTCCGCTACCACATCGCGGAGTACGGCGGTGACCTCGTCGCCGAGGACCTGCTGACCACTGGGCCGCTCGGCCGGGCGCTGCTGCTGCAGTTCTTCGCCCGCCACGTCGACCAGGTGGCGCGGGTGACGGTCACGGTCGGCACCGACGAGGTCCCGGAGTTGTGGGGCACCGACCTGGCGGTCACCACCGAGGGCCGGGTCAATCATCCCCGGAAGGGCGGACCGATGGTGCGGGCATTGGACATGCCCGCCCTTTCCGGTACGCCGGTGGGCGCGGGCGACGTCACGATCGAGATCCCGGACGACGAGTTCGTGGGCGGCGTCTGGCGCCTCTCCTCGGAGGACGGCCGGCTGGCCGTGGCGAAGGGCAGCAACCCGGCGGCAACGCTCACCGTGGGCGGTTTCAGCGCGCTGCTGTACGGCGTTCTCGACCCGGTCGAGGTCTTCACCCGCGGCCTGGGCGAGCTCACCGCGGAGGCGATCTCCCCGCTGACGACCCTGTTCCCCCGCCGGATGCCCTACCTGTTCAGCGACTTCTGAGCACGAACAGGACCAGGGTCGCCTTGGTGGTGTGCCAGACGCCGGCCTGCTGGTAGTGGGTGCGGAGGGTGGCGGTGAGGTCGCCGGCGTCGGTGAGGGGCTTGCCGGAGGCCCACTGCCGGAAGAACCAGACGCGCTTCGCCGTGCCCAGGCAGGCGACCTGGTCGGGGCACTGCACGGCTTCCAGCTGGCCGATGTCGGCGGCCGGGGTCCGCAGCAGGACGTCGCGGGGTTTCTGGCGGTTGCGCAGCTGGTACTCGATGCCGGCGCGGAGGGACCAGTTGCCGCTCGTGCCGTAGACGATGACGTCGCCCGGCTGCTGCTCGGCCGAGATCACCCGGGCGACGGCCCGGAAGTTGGCGCCCAGGTGGCTGGCCGGGCCGCGGACCTGGTGCTGGGCCGGGATCGCGACGGCGGCGAGCAGGACGACCGCGCCGAAGGCGGGCAGGCGTAGGGCGCGCAGGGCGGCCGCGGCCAGCAGACCGACCGCCGGGACGATGAAGAGCACGTAGCGCGGGACCCAGAACGACGGCCCGGCGAACGACACAGCCATCAGCAGCAGCGGTGGCACCACGGCGAGCATGGCGAGTTCGCGGACGACCCGGCGGTCGGCGGCGCGGGCGGCGAACGCCAGGCCGATCAGCAGCAGCCCGGCCGCGGCCGATCCGAAAATCGCGCCGGGTGCCTCCCAGACCTGGTGGAGGGTCATCGGCGCGATCCAGTCGAGCTGCTCGCCCTTCTGGTGCAGGCCCAGCCAGACCAGCGGCAGCACCGGCAGGACGGCGATCGGCGCGGCGATCAGCCAGCGCAGGAGGGCCCGGTCACGCTGCGCGTGCCATCGGCTCAGGACCGCGTACGCGTGACCGGCCAGCACCATCAGCGCGAAGATGTGCGCCCAGCCGATCAGGGTCACGATCACGGCGTACGCAATCCAGCGCGCCCACGTGGGGCGCTGAAGCGCCCGATAGAGCAGGAGTGTCGCCAGCGTCGCGAAAAGGAAGGCGATGCCGTAGACCCGGGCGTCCTGCGCGTAGCGCGTGAGCTGCGGAACCAGCACGAGCAGCGCGCCGCCGAGCAGGCCGACGCCGGGCGAGAACAGGCGCCGGCCGAGTTCGCCGGCGAGGCCGACCCCGAGCGCCACCGCGAGCAGCGACGGCGCCCGCATCCAGAACTCGGAGTCACCGAAGATCCTGGTCCAGAAGTGCATGAACAGGTAGTAGGGCGAGATCACGCCGTCGAAGTGCCGGGCCAGGTCGACGATCTGCCCGGGCGTGCGCTGGCTGGCGATCCAGGTGGCGTTCTCGTCCCAGCCGAGGGTCGGGTTGCGCAGACGGTAGCGGCCGACCACCAGCATCAGCAGGGCCGGCCCGACGGACGGCAGCCAGATCCACAGCGTGGCCTGCCACCGGCGCCCGGACGAAACGGGCGTGGGGGCGGGCGCGGTGATTGGCAGTACGTCAGTCACGGCGCCCATCATTCACCATTTCGCGTGAATCATGAATTTAGGTGACGATCACCTCAATGACCTGCTGATCTTGCGGCTGGGGCCGGTTTTCCCATGACCGTCGCTGTTCCAGGGTCACGGTCGCGCGGCCCGGATGCCGGCCCTCGATGACCGCGATCTCGTCGACGCTGGCACCGGGCGGGCGGCCGTCGATCTCCTCGCGGGGCGCCGGCCGCACCGAGACCGCCACCGCGTCACCCGAGACGTCCGACGCCCACCGGTAGCCGACCGTGCCGAGGCCGGGCAGGCGCACGGTAGCGCGTTCGCCGACCCGAAGTGTGACTTCCACCGGACCTCCCCTGTGGTCAGATCAGCCGGGTCGCCCGGGGCGGCCCGGCAGATCTCAGCATAGGCAGGCGGGGAGTGCCGCTCATCGCCTTGAATGTCAGACGGCGGCGGGGAGGTCGGCCGAGGAGAAGGCGCGACCGTCGTCGGTGACAACCGCTGACTGATAGCCGTCGGCGGCCCGCTTCGCGAGCCACGAGATGCCCGCCTCGCCCATGGCGAGGGCGGCGGTCGCATAGGCGTCCGCGAGCGACAGGTCGGGCCCGACGACGGTCACGCTGCGCAATCCTTGGGCGGGCTTTCCCGTACGCGGGTTGACGACGTGATGGCCTCGCTCGTAGGTGCCGGACGTCGCGACCGCGCCTTCGGTGACCGCCAGCACCCAGCTGACCTTGTCGGCTTCCCACGGGTGCCGGATGCCGACCCGCCACGGTTCGCCGTCCGGGTTGCCGCCGCGCATGCGGATGTCGCCGCCGGCGTTGATGTAGTGCCGGGTCGAGCCGGCGGCGGCCAGCCGGGCCGAGGCGACCTCGACCGACCAGCCCTTCACGTAGCCGGACGGGTCGAGCGATCCGCCCGCGTACGCGTCGAAGTAGCCGTCCGTGTCGCGCCACAGGTCGGCGCAGGCGTCGAGGACGTGCCGCAGGTCGGCCGAGCATTCGGCGAGGGTGATTTCGCCGCGCTGGAGGCGGCTGACCTCACTCTCCGCCTTGTACGTGCTGAATCGGCGGTCCACCTCGTGCAGCCAGTCGCACACCTCGGCGATCATGTCGCGGAGCTGTTCAGGGGGCTGATCGTCGGCCAGTTCGATGCTGACGACCGTACCCATGACGTGTTCGACGTGACGCACGAAGCGTGACCCTACGCCTTGGCGGCGTCCAATGCCGATTGAAGGGACTTGAGGTAGGCGGCGCTGGTGTAGGTCGCTCCGGAAACCGCCGCGATCTTGTCGCTCTGCGCTTTCAGGACTTCCTGTTTGAGCGCCGGGATGGCCCGCGGGTTGATGGTCGCGCTGTCGCCGGCCAGCGGATAGGTCGCTGCCACGTCGGTGATCGACCCGCCGTCGATCTTCAGCGTGACCTGGATCGCGCCGTACGGATATTGGATCTTCTTGCCCTGGATGTTGCCGTCCTTGAGGCCGGACTTGGCGGCCTCCTTCTTCTTCGCCGGCGCCTTGCCGCCGTCCTTCGCCGAACCGGACGACGGGGTGGGTGACGAGTTGTTGGCCACGTCGACCGGCGGCGGCGCTTCGGCGACCGGGGCCGCCGTCGGCGTCACGCTCAGTCGCACCCCGATGATCAGGGCGGCGCCGGTCAGGGTGCCGACGGCGGCTGCGGTACTACGTCGCATGACAGGAACTCCCGAAAGCTAGAACTCGAAGGGGTCGAGGTGGAGCTGGCTCTCCGGAACGTCGAGCTCGCGGAGGGTGCCGACGGCGGCCTCGACGAGTCCGGGCGGCCCGCAGAGGTAGACGTCGCGCCGGCTCACGTCCGGCACCAGGCCGAGCAGGCCGGGCGGGGTGAACAGCCGGCGCGGGCCCGGGTCGTTGCGGGAGCCGACGATGTAGCGCACCCACGCGTCCCGGCGTTCGGCCAGCTCTTCCAGTTCGCCGCGGAAGACCAGTTCGTCGGGGCGGCTCGCCCGGTAGATGACGATGGTGTCCGGCGGCATGTCCTCGAGGAGGGCCCGGATCGGGGCGATGCCGCTGCCGCCGGCGATCAGGAGGGCCCGGCGCCGGGTGCGCCGCTGCGCGGTGAACACCCCGAACGGCCCGGCCGCCCACACCGGCGTGCCCGGCTGCATGTTCGCGAGCCGCGAGGTGTGGCCGCCGACCGCGGTCACGGTCAGCCGCAGCCACTCCTTGTTCGGGGCCGCCGACAGCGAGAACGGGTGGGACTGCCACCAGCCGTTGCGGGTCAGGAACCGCCACCGCATGAACTGGCCGGCCTGGGCGGGCAGCTTGTCGAGCTTCTTGCCGTCGATGTAGATGGAGAACGTGTTGACGCCCTCGCTGACCACTTCGGCGACCTCGAACCGGTGCCGCGCGTTGAGCAGGAGCGGCTCGATCAGGCGGCCCCAGACCAGCGTCGAGATCACCAGGGCGCTGAGGCCGGGCCAGAACACCGAGGAGAACTTGCCGCTCAGGTCGGCACCGGTCGCGACCTGGTGGCCGTAGCCGAGCAGCAGCACCAGGTAACCCGCGAAGTGCAGCAGGTGCCAGAACTCGTACGGCAGCTTGGAGCGGGCGAACCGGATCGAGGTCAGCGAGATCACGACCAGGATGCCGGTGGCGATCACCGCGTTCATCATCTTCGGGAACGTGGTGATGATCGTCCAGCCCTGTGACACCACGCCGCTCTGCGCGGTCAGCGCGTAGCCGTAGACGATCAGCACGATGTGCGCGAGCACGCCGACGACCAGCGAGGTGCCGAGCCAGCGGTGCCAGCGCAGCAGGTCGCGGGCGCCGACCCATTCCTCGAGCCAGGAGACCCGGCTCATCATCAGCAGCTGGATGAACAGGACATAGCCGGAGACCAGCCCGGTGATGCGGCCGGCCGCGAGCATCAGCGTCGCGGTGTCGTTGACCGAGCCGCCGGGGGTGTCGAACAGCCACAGCGAGACGCTGGTGGCGAGCCCGGAGAAGAACAGCAGGATGGTCAGCAGGCGGTTGCCGGAAAGCGCCTCGGCGGGCGGCCGGTCGTCGGGGATCGGCGGCTGCGCCGGGCCGGCCGCCTTCCAGCCGCTCGGATCGGTCTGCGACTCGTGCACGATGTCGCTGCGCCGGTAGGGGTCGTCGGAATACGGATCCTGCGGATCCGCCCACGCCGCCGGCGCCGGCGCAAAGTCGAGGTCCGGTACGGCGTAAGCGTCGTCGAGACGCGCACCCGGGTCGTCGCCCCAGGGGTCGGCGGCCGGGCGGGTCCGCTCGGTGTCGTCGTCGCGGCGCCGGGGCCGGATCTCGTCGAATTCGCCCGAATCGGGGCGCAGCGTCTCGTAGGCTCCGGTGTCCCGCCGTGCCTCGCGCCGCGCGCCGAAGGAGCCGGTTTCGGTCAGCCGCACCTCGAACGAGCCGGTATCGGTGCCCCGGTCGGTGCGCGTTCCGGTGTCCTCGCGCCGCGGCTCCGACCGCCGCCGCTCGTAGGACCCGGAGTCATAGTCGTCGCCGCGGGCGTAATCGTCGCGGTCGGCGCTCCGCGGCCGGATCGACTCGAACTCGTCGCTGCGCCGGCGGACCGCGGAGGACGCGGCCGGGTCGGCGTACCCCGGAGAATCGGATCGCGGGCGGATCGACTCGAACTCGTCGGTGCGGGGCCGCACGGCGTCGAAGTCGTCGTCGGCCTCGGTGGTGTCCCACCCGCCGGACGGGTGCCGGTTCCAGGAGTCGTCGCGCCCGGGCCGGGCGAACGGGTCGTCCTCGTCGGGCATCGCCCGAAGATCAGCGAAGTAGTTCGCGTCGTCCTCGGCGGATCGTTGATCTTGAGGGCTCGGGAACACCGGCGGTCGCTGCGCCACGTCCTCAGCCTCCAGACGGTCGTCGTGGGCGTCGCCCACCACCCCCTGCGGCGGACGTGACGACCCGGTCTCGGGGAGCCGTCGGGCTGTTGTACGCAGCCGGGCCCGGCATCGCTCAAGCCGGGGGAGAAAAATCCCCCGCCGGGGCGCCGGGTTACGGTCTCGACGTGCAAACCGACAACCCTGACCTGGTCACTGTGGTCGGCGTCGGCGCCGGCGGGTGGGCGGACCTCGGGCGTACGCCCACCGAAGCGCTGCTCGCAGCGCAAGTGATCTTCGGCAGCGACCGCCAGCTGGATCTGCTCCCGCCCGAGGTCGCCGCCGAGCGCATCGCCTGGCCGTCGCCGCTGCTCCCGGCCCTGCCCGGCCTGCTCGAATCGCACGCCGGCCGGCGCCGGGCCGTGCTGGCCAGCGGCGATCCGATGTTCCACGGCATCGGGGCGACCCTGGTGCGGCTGCTCGGCGCCGAGCGGGTGCGGGCGCTCCCCCACCCGTCGTCGGTGTCGCTGGCCGCGGCTCGGCTCGGCTGGCCGCTGGCGACGACCGAGGTCGTGAGCCTGGTCACGGCCGACCCGGCGGTGCTGCGGCGGGCCCTCAACCCGGGGCGCCGGCTGCTCGTGCTGGCCCGCGACGCCTCGACGCCGGCCGTGGTGGCCGCGCTGCTGACTTCGTCGGGCTACGGCGCCGCCACGGTCACCGTGCTTTCGCAGCTGGGTGGGCCGTCCGAGCATGTGGTGGTCGGCACCGCGTCGTCGTGGGAGCACGCGGCGGGCGACCCGCTCGCGGTGCTCGGCATCGAATGCGGCGACGGCCCCCGCATATCCGTCGTGCCGGGACTGGAAGACGACGCGTACGAGAATGACGGGCAACTCACGAAGCGTGAGGTTCGTGCCGTGACCCTGGCCGCGCTGGCGCCCGTGCCGGGCGCCCTGCTCTGGGACGTCGGCGCCGGCAGCGGAAGCATCGGCATCGAATGGATGCGCAGCCACCCGACGTGCCGGGCGATCGCGATCGAGTCCCGTTCCGACCGCTTTTCGGCGATCCGGCGCAACGCGTCGGCCCTCGGCGTTCCCGGGCTCCGCGTCGTGCACGGTTCCGCACCGGCCGCGCTGGACGGGCTGCCGGCCCCGGACACGATCTTCGTGGGCGGTGGGCTGACCCGCGAGGGCGTGCTCGACGCCTGCCTGGCCGCGCTGCGGGCGGGCGGCCGCCTGGTGGCCAACGCGGTGACGCTGGAGACCGAGGCGGTGCTGGCCGCCGCGTACGGCAGGCTGGGCGGTGACCTGACCCGGGTCGCGGTGAACCGCGCCTCGCCGGTCGGCGGTTTCACGGGATGGAGAGCAATGATGCCGGTGACGATCTGGTCGGTGACCTCCCGATGACGGTCCATTTCATCGGCGCCGGCCCGGGAGCCGCCGACCTGATCACCGTACGCGGACAGCGCCTGCTCGCCGGCAGCCCGGTCTGTCTCTACGCGGGCAGCCTCGTGCCGGCCGAACTGCTGTCGGTGTGCCCGCCCGGCGCCCGCCTGATCGACACCGCCCGGCTGACCCTCGACGAGATCATCGCCGAGATGGTCGAGGCCTCCCAGGCCGGTCTGGACGTGGCCCGGCTGCACTCGGGCGACCCGTCGGTCTTCAGCGCCGTCGCCGAACAGATGCGCCGCCTGGACGCCGCCGGTGTCTCCTACGACGTCGTTCCCGGCGTGCCCGCCTTCGCCGCCGCGGCGGCCTCGCTGGGCCGCGAACTCACCGTTCCCGAGGTGGCCCAGACGGTCATCCTGACCCGCACCGCGGAACGCGCCACCGCGATGCCCCCCGGCGAGGACCTGGCGACGCTGGGCGCCAGCCGGGCCACGATGATCCTGCACCTCGCCGTGCAGCGCATCGACGCCGTGGTGGCCGAGCTGATCCCGTCCTACGGCCCGGACTGTCCGGTGGCCGTCGTGGCCCGGGCCAGCCGCCCCGACGAGTTGATCGTGCGCGGCACCCTCGCCGACATCGCCGCCCAGGTCACGGCGGCCGGCATCAAGCGCACGGCCGTGATCGTGGTCGGGGCGGCGCTGACCGCCTCGCAGTTCCCCGACAGCCACCTCTATTCGGCCACCCGATGCCGGACGTGACCGGCCGCCCGCGAATCCTGATCCTCGGCGGCACCACCGAGGGCCGTCACCTGGCCGCGGCGCTCGCCTCCGACGCCTGCACCGTGATCAGTTCGCTCGCGGGCCGCACCTCCGCCCCGCTGGAGATCGCCGGTGACGTGCGCGTCGGCGGCTTCGGCGGCATCGACGGGCTGGTCGAATATCTGACCGCCGAGCGGATCGACGCGGTCGTCGACGCCACCCACCCGTTCGCGGCGACGATGACCCGGCACGCCGTCGAGGCCGCGGCCCGGACCGGAACGCCGCTGCTCGTGCTCCGGCGGCCCGGCTGGATCGAGGAGCCCGGGGACGACTGGCGGCGCGTACCGGATCTGGACGCGGCCGCCGCCCTTCTCCCCCACCTGGGGGACCGCGTTCTTCTCACCACCGGGCGACAGAGCATCGCCGCTTTCGCCGGGGTCGAGGGCGCATTCTTTCTTTCGCGGTCGGTCGAGAAGCCGACACCGCCGATGCCGCGGAACCTCGAGGTCGTGCTCGACCGGGGGCCGTTCACGCTCGACGGCGAGCTCGGCCTGATGCGCGCGCACCGCATAAACGTGCTGGTCACCAAGGACAGTGGCGGATCCGCACCGAAGCTGGCGGCGGCCCGCGAGCGAGGAGTCCCGGTCGTTGTCGTCGACCGGCCGTCGATCCCCCCGGCATCGACCGTGGCGACCGTCGGCGAGGCGGTCGGGTGGCTGGCCGCGGCCCTATCCAAGGTTGCCGGGCGGTGACACGCTCGGGGGCATGCCGGTCCGTCAGCTCTACCAGGATCTCGCCGCCGTGCGCGCGCTGGTGGCCGACGGCCGCGACCGGCTGCGGGACGCGACCGGTGACCTCGACCAGTTCTGGCTCAACTCGGCGCGGCAGCGGCTGCTAGCGGTCGACGACGAGCTGATTCTTGCCGCGAGCCGGGTCGGCGGCTGGTCGCGGGTGCTGACCGGCACCGCCGCCATGCTGCTCGCCGCCGCGGCAACCGCTCTCGTGACGCGGGCGCTCGGTTTTTCGACGTTCTGGGTGGTCGCCTGCTCGTGGATCGTGGCGTTGGCGGCCGAATACCCGGTGCGCAAGTGGACGATCGTCCGGCTCGCGCCCCGGCTGGGCCGCCGGCGGCTGGCCCGGGCCGCGGTGACGGTCGAGCCGAGCCGCCCCCGCGACCTGGCCGGGCTCCCCGACGCCCTGGCCGACGCGCGAACCCGGCTGGTGTCGGCGATCCTCCGGGCGGCCGGCCCGAAGCACTGGCAGCCGGCCTACCTGGCCCGGGCGGCCGCCGAGAGCGTGACCTTCACCCGGCTGGCCGCCGCCGACACCCTGCTGTGTCAGGCGATCGACCACGTCGAGCACTACCTGGACGCCGGGACGAAGGAGCAGCCGTGACCGACGACGTCTTCGGCGGCACCGTCGAGCACCGGCTGCGCCGGGCGGCGGGCCGGGTGCGGGCGACGGCCCGGGACGCGCAGGCCCGCGACTGGGTGGCGGAGCGGCCCGACCGGGTCGGGTTCGCGCGGCTGGCGCAGGCCGACTACGAGATCGGGCAGGCCGCCGACCGGTTCGGCGCGGGCCTGCCGTGGAACTGGCTGCGGACGACCGCCGGGATGATGGTGGGCGCCGCGGTGTCGCTGACGATCCTGCTGACCGCCGGCGACGCCTCGTCGCTGCCGGTCCTGCTCGTGGCGATCGGGGCCTTCCCGGTCGTCACGCAGGCGGTGACGTCGCTGGTCACGGCCAGAAGGAGGGACGGTCGCAGCATCGACGACCCCTACTTCCGCGGTGACCTGACCCGCCGGCTCGAAGCGTGCGCGGCGGCGGCGCGGGCCGACCGCTCGGAGAACCACCGCGCGGCCGCCGACGACATCGGCCGCGCCCTGGTCTGGCTGGCCGCCGCGCGGCGCGAAGACTAGCGGGTCTTCGCGAGCAGCTCGATGATCTCGGCGGTGGTGCCGAGTTCGCCGAGCATTCCGAAGATGCGGTCGACGCTGTTGGCGTGGGCGTCGGTGTTGATGTCGGTCATCGCGTCGGAGGCCAGCGTGACGTGGTAACCGTGCTCGTGGGCGGCCCGCGCGGTCGACTCGACGCCGATGCTGGTCGCGATGCCGGTCAGCACGATCTGGGTGACCCCGCGCCGGCGCAGTTGCAGGTCGAGGTCGGTGCCGTAGAAGGCGCCCCAGTTGCGCTTGTGCACGATGATGTCGCCCGCGCCGCGGATTTCGTCGACGATCTCCTCGCCGCCGGCCGGGCGCGGCGCGCCGCCGGACCGGCGGCCCTGGATGCGGCCGGGGGTGGCCTCGTCCGGACCGGCGCCGACCTTGACGAGTACGACCGGAAGGCCGTGCTCGCGGAACGCCGCCGCCAGTTCGGCCGTGCGGGCCACCACGTCGGCGGCCGGGATCGGGCCGACCGGGGCGCCGACGATGCGGGCCTGCAGGTCGATCGCGACCAGGGCGGTCTTCGGGTCCAGTGTGGAGACGGTCATGTGGTTCTGCCTTTCGAGTGGCCGACCCGCGAGAGGGACGGGTCGGCGAGGATCACCGCGAGCAGGAGTGCCGCGACGACGATCAGGAAGACGGCGAAGTGGTGCAGCCCGGCCGTGCCGGCGCCGTTGCGGAAGAAGGAGCCGTACGCCGCCGAGGCGACCATCGCGCCGAGGTAGGCGAACGTCCGCAGAAGGCCGGCCGACGCACCCACCCGGGCCGGGTCGGCCTGGTAATAGACCGCGTTCTGGTTGGCGAGGCTGTTGAGGCCCTGCGGCAGGCCGTTGACCGCCGCGATCAGCACCGGCAACCAGATCGCGCTGTGCGCGTCGAGCAGCAGCATCAGCACGCAGCCGACGATCTGGGACGCGGCGCCGACCAGCAGTTTCGCGCGGAACTCGGTGCGCCGCCCGGTCAGCGTCGACACCCCGATGCCGACCAGCGACAGAGGCAGCAGCACCAGCCCGGCGTGCGAGGCACTGAGCCCGCGGCCCGCCTCCAGCCACTGGGTGAAGCCGTAGAGCACCGCGTACGCGACGGTCTGGGCGAGCAGCGTCCGCACGTAGGTGCGGATCAGCGGCCCGTTGCCGCCGAAGACCCGCAGGTCGATGAACGGGTCGACGGACCGCAGCTCGCGCCGGCCGAAGCCGGCCGCGAAGGCCAGGGTGAGCACGAGCAGCCAGATGTGCCCGGGGGTGGGCGACATCAGGAAGAGCATGAGGCCGGTCAGCATCCCGGCGAAGAGCGCGATGCCCAGGTAGTCGAGCGGCGTCGTGCCGCCCTGACCGGTGTCCGACCTGGGCAGCCGGAGCAGGCCGAGGATCAGGCAGGCCACGGCGAGCGGGATGTTCACCGCGAAGATCGTCCGCCAGCCGCCGAACGCGATCAGCAGACCGCCGACGGTCGGGCCGATCACGACGATGGTCTGTGCGCTGACGGCGAGCGCGGTCAGCACGCCGGCCGGGCTGTCCACCCCGGTGCGCCGGGATTCGGCCCGGATCAGGTACATCGCGGCGGGATAGCCGGCGCAGGTGCCGAAGCCGAGCAGGGCCCGGGCGGCGATCAGCACCCCGAGCGAGGGTGCGAGGACGCCGAGGATGCCGGCCACCCCGACCAGGGCGGTGCTGATCAGGTAGAGCCGGCGGGGGCCGTACCGGTCGACGAGCCGGCCGACCACTGGCTGGCCGGTGGCGGTGGCCAGATAGAGCGCCGAGACGAGCCAGGCGGTCTGCGCGGGCAGGGCGTGGAACGCGACCCCGATCGGCACCAGCGCGACCGCGAGAGTGGACGAGTTGACCGGGTTGAGGATGGCGCCGAGGACCATCGGGGCGATCAGCCGCCGGTCGAATCCCGCCTTTTCGCCGGTGGGAGCGGTCACAGCTCCGCCAGCCGGTCGAGGAGCCGGAGCGCCTCGATGACGGTCTGCCGCTCGGCCTCGGTGTAGTGGTCGGTGAGTGCGCGGGCCAGCCACTCCTCGCGCTGCCGCCGGGAGCCGGCGATGGCCTCCCGTCCGGCCTCGGTGAGCGAGATCAGCTGCCGGCGCCCGTCGGCCGGGTCGGGCTGCCGCTCGATCAGGCCGTGCTCCTGGATCGCGGCGAGCGTGGCCGCCATCGACTGTGGCCGCACCCGTTCCAGCGCGGCCAGGTCGCTGGCCGAGCAGGGAATGCCGCGCTCGAGCCGGCTGAGCACCGACGTCTGGGACGGCGTGAGGTCGCCGAGCCCGGCCACCTCGCGCAGGCGCCGCCGCAGACGGCTGAACACCGTGCGGATGTCTTTGGCCGCGCGGACCGAGGAAGCCGGGATCGTCGCCATGCCGACCACGATAATTTCTTCAGTTAAAACTGTCCAGTTGCACCTGACGGTCATACCGGCCCGGCCTCCGCCAAGGCCGGCCGCGAGAGGTACGGCCTGTGGTCCGGCGGGCCGACGACCCGGAGGGCGCGGTCGGCCCGACCCACCTGATCGCGACCCTCATCCGAGCCACACACCGTCGAGCAGGCGGTCGAGGAAGTCATCGGTGACGGGTACGCCGATCTGCATCGTGGCGCGCCAGACGAGCGGGCCGATCAGCCGGGCCGCCGCGTCGGCCGGGACCGGGCGCTCGGGGAGCTCGCCGGTGGCGACGGCCAGGTCGAGCGCGGCGCCGATCCGCTCGACGATCGCGGCGGTCGAGCCGTCCCGCTGACGGGCCAGCTGGGCGTCGCCGAAGGCGCCGTGCATCAGCGTGACCGTGACCGCCACCGCCTCCGGGTGGGCCAGCTCGTCGGCCATGCCGCGCAGCTGCCGGAAGAGCCACGGGCGCACCGGCGTCGGAGGGTCCTTGAAGTACGGCAGGTCGGAGCTGGCCATCGCGTCGAGCAGCAGCTGTTCGGTGCGGGCCCAGTGCCGGTAGACGGTGGCCCGGCCGACGCCGGCCAGTTCGGCGACGCGCTGGTGGGTGACCGCGGCCGGGCCGTGGTCACGCAGGAGTTCGCGCGCGGCGGCCAGGATCGCGTCCCGGCTGCGGACGGCGCGCGGATCGTTCGGGCGCATGCCGAACATTCTATGAGACGACTTGACTCACATCGGCGCCACGAATAAGGATGAACCTATGAGACAAGATGACTCAGAAAGCGTCAGCCTGCTGACCGGAGCGGCCGGTGGGCTCGGTCGCGTGGTCGCGGCCGCCCTGGCCCGCCGGGGCAGCCACGTGGTGGCGGTGGTTCGCGACCAGCGCACCGGCGACGCACTCCAGCACGACATCCCCGGCCTCGAGGTGCTCACCGCCGACCTGTCCGAGCGCAACGCAGTCCACGCGGTCGCCGACCAGTTCCTCGGGCGACACTCGGCTCTCCACCTGCTGGTGAACAACGCCGGCGCGCACTTCGGCCGGCGATCGGTCAACGCCGACGGCGTCGAGATGCACGTGGCGGTCAACCATCTGGCCGGATTCCTGCTGACCGAGCGGCTCCGCCCGGCACTCGTCGCCGGCGCGCCGTCCCGGGTGGTCAACGTCGTTTCGGCGGCGATGAACGACACCCGGCAGATCAAGATCGGGCGGCGTCCGCGGCCGGTGACGCTCGACCCGGCCCAGCTCGACGACCTCCGTTCGGTGAACCCGGCGCAGGGCTACCGGCCGTTCACCGCGTACGCGCGGTCGAAGCTGCTCACGCTCATGGCCGGCTACCGGCTGGCCGAGCAACTCGACGGCACCGGCGTCACGGTGAACGCCGTGCATCCCGGCCTGGCCGGCACCGGGGTCGTCGACGACATGACCCCGGCGGTGATGAAGCCGCTCTCCGGGCTGATCAAGCGCTCGCTGCTCACCCCCGAGCAGGCGGCCCAGGCGATTCTGCGCGTCGCGACCGATCCGGGCCTGGACGGGGTAACCGGCCGCTACTTCGACCGGGACACCGAGGCGAGCACCACCCCGGTGTCCCACGACAGGGTCCTGCGGCAGCGCATCATCGAGCTATGCGGATAGTGATCGTCGGTGGCAGCGGACAGGTCGGGCGGGCCGTCACGGCCGTACTCCGGGGGCGCGGCCACGACGCCCGGCCGGTCTCCCGGTCGAGCGGTGTCGACGCGTACACCGGTGAAGGGCTGGCCGCAGCCCTCGAAGGCGCCGACTCCGTGCTCGACACGATCCGGACGCCGTCGCTCGAAGAGCCGATCGCCACCGACTTCCTGCGGACCACCACGAGCAACCTGCTCGCGGCGGAACGCGAAGCGGGCGTCAAGCTGCACGTACCGGTGTCGATCATCGGGATGGAGCGGGTGCCGGAGCTCGGCTACTACCGGGCGAAGCTGGTCCAGGAAGCGACGATCGCGGCCGGCGGCGTGCCCTACACGATGCTGCGGGCGGCCCAGTTCATGGAGTTCCTGCCGACCATCCTGGCCGGCAACGTGCACGACGGCGTGGCACGGCTG
The DNA here is from genome assembly GCF_044455125.1 of Actinoplanes sp. NPDC051343. Classification (NCBI taxonomy): domain Bacteria; kingdom Bacillati; phylum Actinomycetota; class Actinomycetes; order Micromonosporales; family Micromonosporaceae; genus Actinoplanes; species Actinoplanes sp. NPDC051343. The sequence goes on along the minus strand of NZ_JBITEL010000004.1, from coordinate 535,403 downwards.
CCGGCCTCCTACCTTCAGCCGATCGCGGTCGCCGACCTGGCCGAGATTCTGGCCGACGTGCTCACCGCACCACCGGCGACCGGCGTCGTCGAGGCGGCCGGGCCCGAGGCGCTGCCCTTGGACGAGATCGGGAGGCGCCTTCTCCCCGGCGTACGCGTGATAACCGATCCCGCCGCCAAGCCGCTCTTCGGCGCCTCGCTGCCGGCCCGGGCGCTCCTGCCCGGGCCGGAGGCCCGGACCGGGCGTACGTCACTCGCCCAGCAACCACCGGTGGGGTGAGGCCAGCGACCGCGCCTTGGCCGGCCCCCACGACCCGGGCTGGTAAGAGATGATCCGCGGCCGGTTCTCGAGCAGCGGAGTGATCGTCTTCCAGGCGGCGGCGAGACCGTCGGGGCGGGTGAAGAGGGCGCGGTCGCCGAGCAGCACGTCGTGGATGAGGCGGGCGTAGGGCGGCAGCGGGTCGGCGTCGGGCAGTTGAGCGAGCGGCAGGCTCACCGAGGCCGGGTCGACCTCCAGCGCGACGCCGGGCTTCTTGGCCAGCAGCGACAGGTCGATCTCGCCGTTGCCGGCCAGCGAGAACGTGAGCACGTTGGCCTGCGGCGGCAGGTCTTTCAGCGGCTGCGAGGGGGTGCGCAGCACCAGGCTGACCCGCTGCTCGCTGGCCGCCATCCGCTTGCCGGTGCGCAGCAGGAACGGCACGCCCTTCCAGCGCCGGTTGTCGATCCACATGCGCGCCGCGACGAACGTGTCGGTGGACGAGCGCTTGGCCACGCCCTTGACGTCCTTGTAGCCGGCGAACTGACCGAGCACCACCTCGGCCGGGTCGAGCGGACGGAACGAGCGGATCACCTTTTCCCGCGCGGCCTGCAGGTCGTCGGCGCCCAGGCTGGCCGGGGGTTCCATCGCGACCTCGGCCGCGACCTGGAACAGGTGGGTGACCAGCATGTCGAGCACCGATCCGGTGGCGTCGTAGAACACCGCACGGTCGTCGATGCCGAGCGTCTCCGGCACGTCGATCTGCACGCTCTCGACGTGCTCGCTGCTCCACAGGGCGGCGACCGCCTGGTTGGCGAAGCGCAGCACGTGCAGGTTCTGCGTCGCCTCCTTGCCCAGGAAATGGTCGATCCGGTAGACCTGCGACTCTTCGAGCACGCCGTGGACCTGGCGGTTGAGCGTACGGAAGCTCTCCGGCGAGGTGCCGAACGGCTTCTCGTAGACCACCCGCGACTTGGCCGCGAGCCCGTGCTGCGCGAGCGCCTTGGTGATCTCGGGGAAGGCGACCGGCGGGATGGCCAGGTAGTGCACCAGTTCGGTTTCGGCGCCGAGGTCGCGCCGGGCATCGCCGATCACGTCGAGCAGGCTGCCGGGATCGTCGCTGTTGAATCCGCCGCCGGCGAACCGGAGGCGCTTGGCAAAAGAGGACCAGGGTCCCTGCGACGGCTTCGGGCCGAATTCCTCGAGCGCTTCCCGTACGCGGTCACGAAAGTTCTCGTGCGAGACATCGCCGCGGCCGTTGCCGACCAGAATCCACTCGTCGGGCAGGAGCCCCTCGATCGCCAGGGTGTAGAAGGCCGGCAGCACCATCCGCCGGGCCAGGTCGCCGGTCGCTCCGAAGAGCACGAACACGGTCGGGCCGGGAGTCGTCGCCATGGCCGCCAGTCTGCCCGCTCGGAGGCGCCGTTACACCGGTTGTGACTTGAACGTGCCGCGATAGGCCTGCGGGGTGGTGCTCAGCCGCTGCGCGAAGTGGTGCCGCAGGGTCTGCGCGCTGCCGAATCCGGCCCGCTCGGCGATCGAGTCGACGCCCAGGTCGCTGTCCTCGAGCAGTTGCCGGGCGAGCAGCAGGCGCTGGTTGGTGAGCCAGTCGTGCGGGGTCGCGCCGGTCTCGCCGCGGAACCGGCGGGCGAACGTCCGCGGGGCCATGTGCGCGAGTTCGGCCATCGTGTCGACGGTGTGCGGGTGGTCGAGGGTGGCTAGCACGTGGTTGAGCACCGGCTGGAGGGTCTCGCAGCTGACGGTCGGGACCGGCATTTCGATATATTGAGCCTGGCCGCCGTCGCGGTGCGGCGGCACCACCATCCGCCGGGCGATCATGTTGGCGACCGCCGAGCCCTGCTCCTGGCGGATCAGGTGGAGCCCGGCGTCGACGCTGGCCGCGGTGCCCGCGCTGGTCAGGATCTTGCCGTCCTGCACGTAGAGCACGCCTGGGTCGACCCGGGCGGCCGGGAAGCGCCGGGACAGTTCGGCGGTGTGCCGCCAATGCGTCGTGCAGCGCCGGCCGTCGAGCAGGCCGGCCGCGCCCAGCGCGAACGCCCCGGTGCACACGCTCATCACCCAGGCCCCGCGCTCGTGGGCCCGCTGCAGGGCGGCGCGCACGTCGGGCGACTCGTCGCCGGTGCCATAGGGCACCACGGCGACGAGGTCGGCCTCGTCGGTGCGGGAGAGGTCGGCGTGCACGGAGATCTCAAAACCGGCATGCGTACGCACCGAGGCCCCGTCGGCCGAGCAGACCGCGAAGTCGTACGCGGGGAGCCCGTCGTCGGTGCGGTCGTAGCCGAACAGTTCGCAGAGCACGCCGAGCTCGAAGACGGCCACCTCGGGCAGCGCTATGACGGCCACATTACGAAGCATGTGAGGCAGCCTACGTCGTGTTGGCAGAATGTTGAAGGCTGTTGGCATCTCTGCCACTGTCGACGCGACGCGACGGCGAGAAGGCTCAGAGTCATGGAAATCGTGCTGGCCATCTTCTTCCTCGTGATCACCGTCGCCGCGATCGCCGGCTGGACCGTCGACTCGCGCGACTACGCCGACCGGAGGCCCTCGAACGAGGGATTCAGATCCGTGTAGTTGTCTTTCATCAATCGATGTGAGTGAATGACTGACCTCCCCACCTTAACGGAGGTTCAGTCGTGTCATTCCGTACCCGGCGCGCCGGGCTGCTCGCGACACTGACCGCGGCGGCGACTCTGCTGGCCACGCTCGTCGCCACCGCGCCCGCGCAGGCCGCAACCGTCACCTACGGCCAGGACGTGTCCGGCTACCAGGGCAGCGTCAACTGGACGGCTCAGTGGAACGCGGGCTCCCGGTTCGCGTACGTCAAAGCCACCGAGGGCGACTACTACACCAACCCGTCGTTCGCCCAGCAGTACAACGGGTCCTACAACGCCGGCATGATCCGCGGCGCCTACCACTTCGCGATCCCGAACGGGGCCGGCGGCGCCGCGCAGGCCGACTACTTCGTCGCCCACGGCGGCGGCTGGTCGAAGGACGGCCGGACCCTGCCGGGCGCCGTCGACCTGGAATACAACCCGTACGGCGCGACCTGCTACGGCCTCTCCCAGGCGAGCATGCGCTCGTGGATCTCGGCCTTCCTGAACGAATATCACGCACGAACCAACCGGTGGGCGGTCATCTACACGACCACCGACTGGTGGACCAGCTGCACCGGCAACTACAGCGGCTTCTGGGCCAACTCACCACTGTGGCTCGCCCGGTACGCGAGCGCGCCCGGAACCCTGCCCGCCGGGGCGCCGGCCTGGTCGTTCTGGCAGTACTCGTCGTCGGGCCCGTTCGCCGGCGACTCCGACCAGTGGAACGGCACCCTTGACCGGCTCAAGGTGCTGGCCTGCAACGGAACGTGCTGATGAGGGTTGGGGCGGGCCCCCTCGGCCCGCCCCAACACGTTCTCAGTGGTCCGACTCAGTGGTCCGGGTCAGGATCGACCGGGGACGCATGAAACCACCGGCGGCAGTTGCTTGCCCTTCCGCAGAGCCTGCACCGAAGAAGGCAGCGGCGAACTGAACGGCTGCGGCGCGTCGGTGCAGAGCATGCCCCGGGCCGGCAACGCCCCGGACAGCAGATAGTTGTCGATGGCCGCGGTCGCGCAGGCGCCGATGCCGTACGCGGTGTGACCCCAGTTGTTTACTGCTCAACAGCCGCGCGGTCGAATGCAGCCCGCTGGCCGCGACCGCCGAGTCGTAGTTGGTCGCCGGATCCCACAGGCGGCCAGGACGCCGGCCAGCGCCGCGGTCAGGAGTCGGTGCGCCTTGCTCAAGGGCATGCGGTCGACCTTTCTGACGGGTAACGCCGCGGCCGCGGTGGCGCGACGGCAGGCATAGTGGGAGGTCGATGCCATGACTCGCCCTCGCGTGATCGGCCGGTCAGGGCCTAGAGTCGGCCGGTGCGCAAGCGGCGAGTGATGATCGTAACGTCCGCCCTGGTGGCGGCCCTGGTGAGCGGCTGCGGGCACGATGCCGACAAAACGGCCGCGGCGCCCCGGTTCGTTCCGCCGCCCGCGCCCTCGTCGACCGGACCGGCGCCCTCCGCCCCCGCTTCGGCAACACCGTCGAAATCGGCCACACCCAAGCCGTCGGCCACCAGGAAACTCCTGCCGAAACCCGGCAATCCGGCCGGGCACGCGACGATCCCGGCCGACGCCCGGCCGGTCGACACCAGCCACCCCACCCACAAGATCGGCAACGGCACCCCGTCGGGCTGCACCTCGGCCGCGGTGGTCAAGGCGGTCGCGCAGGGCGGCATCATCACGTTCGACTGCGGCCCCACACCGGTGACGATCACCATGACGTCCACGGCCAAGGTGCGAAACACCAGCTCGAGCGTGGTCCTCGACGGCGGCGGCCGGGTCACGCTCAACGGCGGCGGCAAACACCGCATCCTCTACCTGAACACCTGCGACAAAGCCCAAACCTGGGCCACCTCGCACTGCGACAACCAGGCGACGCCGAAGCTGACCGTACAAAATCTGGCCTTCGCCGACGGCAACAGCATCGGCCAGAAAACCAACGACAGCGTCGGCGGAGGCGGCGGCGCGATCTTCGACCGCGGCGGCCGCCTCAAGGTGATCAACTCACGCTTCACCGGCAACCGGTGCGACAGCACCGGCCCCGACCTGGGCGGCGCGGCGATCCGCGCCCTGGAGCAATACCAAAACCTTCCGGTGTACGTCGTGAACAGCACATTCACCGGCGGAGTCTGCTCCAACGGCTCCGGCCTCAGCAGCATCCAGGTCAGCTGGACGGTGCTCAACAGCGTCTTCACCGGCAACGCGGCAATCGGCAGAGGCGCCAACCCGGCCCGCGGCGGCACCCCCGGCGGCGGCAGCGGCGGCGCCATCTACCTGGACGGCGACAACTTCACACTGACCCTCGACGGCACCCGCATCGAAAACAACAAGGCGAAGGAGGGCGGCGGCGCCATATTCTTCGTCAGCAACGACCGCACCGGCACGCTGAAAATCCGCAACTCGAAGCTGCTCCACAACCCGAGCGCCGGCTTCGAAACCGACGGCCTCCCCGGCATCTTCTTCCTGGGCCGCTCCCACGCCGAGAGCGGCTCAACCCTGAAGAAGTAGAACGTCGCCCGCCAGCGGCCGCCCCTTGCCCGTCTCGGTTATGGTCCAGAGCCATGGGCGCGATCAGACCGTGGCACTTAATCCTCTGCCTCATAGTCACCGCGCTGCTCATCGGAGCAGCCGCGATAGCCATCAACTCCGCCCGGCGAAGGTAGCGCACCCACACGACGATGACAGCGTGGTCCTTGAAGCCGCAGATACCATTCCGCAGGCCGTTTCAGGATTCACGTCCGCAGCAGTTTTCCACGTCATCAGATGTTTCCTGGCGTTGTTAGGATTTCCGCGCCGAGGAACGGTCCGCACGCGGATTATGCGTGTCTTTCGCTGGCTGGATCCCGCGTGTCGATGCCAATCGGCGTGCTCCGCCTTCGCCGATCCGGGCATCGTTGTGGGCACTGGCCGGCTTGGCGTTCGCCCGGTGGGTGAACGACGGTCGGTCGACCGGCCCGGCACTGACCGGCAGGCCCCGCCCCGGTCGGCTGCGTCGTGCTGGGTAGTCGCAGCGCCGCAGGCAAGAGGCTGCCGCTGCTGCCCGACGAGCAGGTGGCGGCTTGGCTGCGCTCGGCTTGGCCACGCTCGGGTCAGCGGTGATCGGCTTGGCTGCGCTCGGGTTGGCCACGATCGGGACAGCCGTGATCGGCTTGGCTGCGCTCGGCTTGGCCACGCTCGGGTCAGCCGTGATCGGCTTGGCTGCGCTCGGGTTGGTCGCGATCGGGTCGGATTCCGACTGGACGGCCTGTGTTGATGTGGCAGATAAGCCGTTCTTTAACGGCGCCGTTACGGTTGGGGCGGTCTGGGTTCGGCTCGGCTCGGCTGTTGCGGTAACGGTCCGGATTGCTGCGGGTGTTACGTGTTCGGATGTAGTGGTTCCGGAGATGATCGGAATGCGTTCCGGCTGGGTGCACGGCGCGACCACGGGTGCGATGGCTTCGGGCGCGACGACTGAAGGCGGGATGGCCTTGGGGACGGCCGGGACAGCATCGGGCGCGGCGGGTGCGGGCCCGGCGGGTGGGGTCTGGGTCACGATGTCGGACCCGGCCCGCACGGACGGATCCGCCTGACCGGCGGTGGCCGGGCCGGGCGGCGTCAACGCCTCGTCGACGCGGTCGCGGTACGTCGCCCACGCGGCCACAGTGCTGCCGTGCAAGCGTTGCATCTTGCGGGCGTGCCGCTGCTGCAGCCCTCGGTCCCGGCGGCCTGCCTGTTCACCACGGAACTCCTCGGCTTCCGCCGAATAGTTGCGACGCTTCGTGCAATCACGCATTCCAGAGGTTTGAAGAGCCGTGAAAAATGATATCTGCCCCACCCGTCGATTATCCCGCAAATCCGTTCAGTCCGGCCATTATTCGATCACGCGAAAACTTGCGTTCCAGGCATGGCCCCGGCGAATTCGGAAGCCCTAACATGTGCCTTCCCGTCCGACCGTAAAGGACGGCGACGCCGGCCATTCAACATCCGGATCTGCCGCCGCCCGAGCGCGCCTACTCGTACACCACTGCCGCACGGAATATGGCGGCTACCGTCGCCCAGTCAGGACGGTCGGGAACGGGCTCCTTCGGAACGTTCGAGAAGACTTCGTCCAGCGGGCCGCCGCGTCAATGAAGGCTTCTGCGGACGGGTTCTCCGTCGAAATATCGCCCTCTCGCGAAGCCTCACCGCCAGGCTCGCCAAGTAGCGAGCAAGATCCTCGCGACTCTCTATCCCGGCTAGCTCAGCATCCTGCCAGTTCACGATGCGCACCTTACGGGAAGCGCACTCGCCCCAAGTGTCCGGATTCGCCAGTGATCCGCACATAGCCGATCCGGCACGCTCGTCACATGCTGGTCCTCGGCATGACCGGAGATGAGTCATAGTTTTTCGCGCGCGGGGTGGTCAAGTGCGGCGAACCGGTTGAGGATGCCGCGCTGGGCTGATCGTGGCCATGCGTTATCTACGTTCTGGCTCGCTTGATCCGCGCTTCAAGATCGTCCAGGTCGATCGCGCCGCTGGTGTCGACCGGTATCACTGGGCAAATGCCGATAGGCGCCGCCTCTTTCTCCCACCGCGGCCACGCGTCGAGGAGCTGGCGCCCGTCGTTGTGGACGCGGTGTCTCCGCCGAGCTGCGTACCGGGTCTTAGCGAGCTGTGCCGGCACGTCGCACCAGAGTTCGACCACACTGGTCGGGGTGCACCGGCGTAGTCCGGCCTCGACGAAGTGCTGGTCTCGCGGCTTGAACCACCATGACTCCACGATCACCTCGCCGGACATGGCCGCCGCGAGTGTCCACATCATCTCGCCGGCCGCAATCCCAAGAGTCCGGTACGCGGCCGCGGGCAACACGTCCGCGAAGGCCTCCTTGATCGCGTCCTTGGAGATCAAGGGGGCATGGAGGACCTGCGCCAGTTCTGCCGCCAGGGTGGTCTTGCCCGATCCGGGCAGTCCGTTGACGAGGACCAGATCGAGCATGTTGAGATGGTGCCAGCAAACCGCATGCGCCGCCGTCATCGGTGCACGGATTTGGCGCCGATAATGCTCGGTGAGTAGATATCGTCGTTACGCCTCGCTGAGCGCCAACGTAAATGCTGGGCCTGGTCGGTGCGGCTGCCAGCCAGTGGACAGTGCCTGGCTGATGGCCGCAGCCACGGTGGACGGGCGAACAGGCGCGCTCGGCAGGCTGAGCCAGTTCCCGGAATGTGCATATGGAAGCGTCGCCACGAGCCGGGTCCCTGGTTCGCCGGTGAGTTCGGCAACGAACATCAACGGCGACCAGCCGAGCGCCTGGCTATAAGTCGGCTTCCGTCTGACCAGCCAGCGAAACACGAGCCCATCGAGGGCAATGCTCCTAGATCCTCTACGGGCCGGTGCCTTGAACCGCCTCCACAAGTTCGCTCCCCGCCAGTAGTTTCACCTGCCAGTTCGTCGAGGGCCCGGTCGCCGATCGCTACGCGCAGGCCCAGACCTGCGGGGCCGCGACGGCTGACCAGCCGGGCCGTCGACGGCACCGGGGCTGGAGAACGACACCGAAGGCGCCGCAGGCCGGGAAGACACAGGTGGCGGCCATTGCGATGCCGTGATCTGCGCTCCGGTGACCGGCGGCGTGGGCGTGATCTGGTCGAGCAAGCGCTGCGCCAAAGTGGCGTCGATCTCGAGGTCAGCGCTGATACGAACACCGGCGGCGGTCGCCAAGTCCACGACGTCGTCGCTGGTGAACGCATCACCTCCAAGAGTGCTCAGCCGCCGCGCGAACTCCTGCATGTTAATCATCTGCAGCCTCATCCTCGGGTTGCTATCTATCCACCGTAAACCCCCGCTTCGGTCGGCGGTCCTGCACCACCACCCCGGGCTACCGCGGCCAACAACGATGCCCAACTGCTCGGCGGCCCCCATCTCTCTGGCGAGCCGATAGACCGCATTAGGTCATCTGGTCCAGCGCGGCCCCTCCGCTATCACCATTCAGGTCTGACGGCGGGCACCGTACCGTAGCCTGCCCAGTGAAACGATCCCGAATCAAGGCTGCGATTCTGAGGTTGGTCGCTTCATTGCTTGATTCTTCCTCGGCGCCGACGGTAGCCCATCGCTCGAGCGACGAGACAACGAGTCCCCACTGCCGCGCGGTGAGTTTCATCGCCTGGGTCATACCAGGTGGTGGCCAGGACTGAAGTCCGTCATAGGTCTCGGGCCAGTCGGGCAACTGGTCCCATCCCGCTTGGCGGATACTTTCGGCCATCTCGGTCATTTTGACCCAGTGCGGGGCACCTTTACTTTCCCATTGCTGTTCCCGCAGACCTTGGATCTCGTTATCCATCGTTGCATCGATGAAAGTCCAGTCCGCTACCTCCATCACGATCGGGTGCTCGTGGTAAGGCACGGCTTCACCCATGTCGTTATCGTCGTCGTTCTCCGACCGGGAGCGCGGGAAACCTGCACGAAGCTCCTACGCTGCAGTTCCGGCTGCCCTTGGTGCACGTGCCGGCGCACCACCGCCTCTGGGAGAGGAGTCGGTCAGCGAATGTTGATCTTGGCCTCGATCGCAGCAGCGATCTGGTCGGCGCTGAGTTCTTCGGAGTTGAACGCTTGGTCGGCCGGGATCATTGGCAGCAACTCGCGGAAACGGCGATGTGCGGCGTGATGGAACTCCGGCTCGCGCGACACCCCGCGCCCGGGGTCAGCCTGAGCACGCGCGAAGGTCACTTCCACTGAGGCGTCGATGACGACCCAAAGCACCGCTGCCTGCTCCGGAAGAGCATGTGTAAGGACAGTCTGTTCTTTCACGGTGTAGATCGGCCCTACAGCCACGACGTACTCCACGCTCGATCGCATCCACTGGCCGACGAGCGCACCGTGAGCCTGGTGGGCGGCGAACCACAATCCGGCCTGGGCCGCACCGGGGACCGCCACCATTGCCGCGACGTCGTCGACATCGGCCACCACAACGGTCTTGCCCTGGCGGGTCAAGCGCTCGGCGAGCTTGTCAGCGACAGTGTTCTTACCGGCCGCGATCGGGCCCGTGAGGATCACCAGTTGAGACATCGTCCAAAACTGCCGGATAAGTGAGCGCGATGGCAAATCCAAGAAACACGCGAATCGCCTCGGCGCTCGCCGTTCATCTCAGCGTCACGACATCCGGATTAGCCGCCGATAATGCGGCATTCACGCGAAGGGCGTTCAGTTGTCGCAGCGTGGATCAGCGCGCACGCGATGGACGATGACCGTGTCCAGTGGGGCCGTCAGACCCGGCGGCGGCTGTCGGCTCGGCCAGTACGTGGCGTCGCCCTCGACCTCGGTGACCACCCCGACGAGATAGGCGACCTGCTCCTTGTCGTGTTCGAAGACGCTCAGGGTGTATTTCTCGTCCGCCGTGAGCGCTTTGGCCCCGGCCTGGACGCGCCCGGTGTAGACGTCGCTCCCCGACGGCGTCAGGTCCGTCTCGAAGTAGTAGCCCGACCGGGCATTCCGCGCCGCCACCACGAACGCCTTCCCAGGTGCCGGCCGGCCGTGGAAGCGAACGTCGACCAGGCACCGCCCGACTTCCGTGCCGCTCTGCGGGCTGTCGATCGTGGCCGTCCCCCGGGCCGTCGGCGCCGCAACCGGCCGCGCCGCGGGCGCCGCCGCGGCGGCGTTCCATCCGGCCAGCCCCGCCCCGGCGATCAGCATCGCCGCGCTCAGGTAGCCGAGCACCGGCCTGTGCTCCGGTGGCCGGCTGCGCAGGACCGCGATGAGCCAGCACAGCCCGACCACCACCAGGGTCCCGGCCGCCGCCCACCGCAGCGCCCCGGGTGGCGCGTTGATGATGTCGATGACCGAGGCGACGGAACCGAGGACGGCCAGGAGGACGGCGAGCCCGCTTACGCCGGTCATGACCCGATGGGCCGTCGCCAGGCTACGTGGATCGTCGGGCACGCACACAACAGTGGCGCGCCTCCGCGTCCGGGACATCGCCCGGGCGAGTGACCGCCGGTGGGGGTCAGGCGTCGCGGACGTCGAGGCCCAGGGCCATGGCCAGCATGATCGCCTGCTCGCCGGTGATGATCGCGTGGCGTAGGACCGTCTCCGTGGGGTCGATCGAGGAGATGTCGCTTCCTCGCAGGTCGGCGCGGGTCAGGTCGGCTCCGGTCAGCGTTGCCGCCGACAGGTCGCAGTCGCTGAGCGTGCCGCCCTCGCATTTGACCTCGGTGAGGTCGGCTTCGCGCATGCGGACGTTGCGGAAGGTGGCGCTGCCCAGGTCGGTGCGGGACAGGTTGACGAACGACCAGTCGCCGCCCGACACCTCGGTGATGTCGAAGGTGCAGCGCTCGAACGTGCTGCCGACCAGCTTGCAGCGGGTGAACTTGGCGTCGAAGAACGTGCAGTTGACGAAGGTGCAGTTGAGGAACGCCACGTCGGTCTGAGTGGAGCAGTTGAAGCGGACGCTGCGGAACTCGCACTTGTCGAACTCGAGGCCCTCCATCTCCTCCTCGACCAGGTCGACGTCGACGAAGGTGGAATCGGCGTGCCGCTGCTGGGCGAAGTCGATCTCAGACATGACGCGACCCTACTCACCGAGGGGAGCATCGAACCGGTACGCCGGAACGGGTCAGACCGGGCGGTACGCGACCTCCGGGTCGAGCAGGGTGATCCAGCCGGGTCGCCAGGCCGCGGCCCGGCGGTCCATCTCCTCCTGCAGGTTGGTGCGCCACGGGCCGGAGACGCCGTCGTCCGGCCACCAGTCGGGCCACGAGTCGTACCGCCGTTCGATCTGTACGCCGCTCGCCGAGACCTCGACCCGCAGGAACAGCCACCGGCCGTACCGCGGGTCGGATTCGGCCGCGCGCAGCGCCCGCACCCGGTCGGCCAGTTCGTGGAACAGTGCGAACCGTTCCTCGCCGGGCCGCTCCGCCGGGGGGAACTCGCCCGGCTGAGCACTCAGACTGGTCGCATCGGCGTACGCAAGAAGCGAACACCGCCCGTCGCCGGCGGGTGACCGCCCGCGCAACCAACCGACCAGATCGTCCAATGCGGAGACGGCCGGCGGAGCCGGGCGGCGCAACTCGCTCGCGTCCTGCATCGCCGACCAGACCAGCCGGTCGTGTTCGCCCTGGCTGAGCCGTCGCACCCGGCGCAGGGCGGGCCGCTCGCCGGCCGGGATGCGCGGGGGCCGGGTGCCGCTGGTGATGCCCGCCCGGCCGGCCGCGAACAGGGCCGCCTTCAGGTTGAGGGCGGGGTCGTCGAGCCGGCCGAGGAGCCGTTCGAACGCCGAACCGCTCACCTCGCCGCGCACGGCCGCGGCCAGCAGCTGTTCGCCGGCCGCCCGCACCTCGTCGCGCTCGGACGGCGTACGCAAATCGTGCCGGCCCCATTCGGTGACGATCTCGCTGAGCTCGACCAGCGTGTTCTCGGCGCTCAGCACCGAGCCCACCACCTCGACCAGGCCGTCGCCGACGCCCTCGCGGTAGCGGGCGCGCGACCACCGGCCCTCGGCGTGCCAGACCACGAACCCAAGCTGATCATTTTCGGCCAGCGGGGACAGGTTCTCCCACGGGAGCCAGTCCGGCGCGCCGGTCAGCAGGTCGATCGGCGGGTCGGCGTCGGCCGTCCCGCTGTGTTCGCGGCCGTAGCCGTAGAGCACCGCACGGGCGCCGTCGAGCAGCGCGAACCGGGCCCAGCTGCCGCCGTGATCATCGTGGTGGGCGCCCTGGTCGTCGACGAACCACACATCGGCGTAGCCGATGCCGGCCAATGCGGCGGAGATCGTCGCCCACCGGGTCCAGAGCAGGCCGGGCGCCGGCAGGTCCACGTCGGTCAGCATCTGTCCACTGTGCCAAATGCATGCGGCATGCTGTCCACCGCCCCGCGGGTCGGAAAACGCGCAGATAGTGCTGCAGATCACGCCGATGGTCCGTCCGGTGGCAAGACGGTTGCGCGGGTCAGATCTTCGTCAGCACCACCCGCCGAGAGGTCGAAGGGACACGTGGCCCTGACCTCAACCGGAAACGGATCATGCTTACCCACGCTCTCGGCGTTCTCGGCGCCACGCTCTCCATGTCCCTGTCCTGGCCTCAGGTCGTCAAGTCGTGCCTCCAGCGGCGCACCCGCGGCCTGTCGCCCACCGCCTGCGCTCTCGGGGTGGCCATGCCGCTCGGCTGGATCACCTACGGTCTGCTCAGCGGACAGAAAATCCAGGTGGTGACGAACGTCGTCACCGGCGCGGCGGGCCTCGCGATCCTCACGGCGCTGCTGATCACCCAGCCGGAGATGCGCTCGCCGCGGGCGCTGCGGCTCAGCGCCGCCAGCGCCGGCGCGGTCCTGACGGCGGTCCTTCTGAGCGGTCTGGCGGCGGCCCTTCCCGGCGTACGCGGTGAGCAGGTAGCCCCACTGCTCGGCCTGCTGCTGGCCGGCGTCTCGTTCCTGTCGGCGATCCCGCAGCCCCTGGCCCTGCTCCGCGACCGCACCCAGGACCTGTCCGGCCTGTCCCCGCTGCGCTGGCGCCTGGGCGCCGGGGCATGCTCGTCGTGGCTGCTCTACGGCCTGCTCACCGGTCAGCCCCCGGTCGCCGCGTCAGCCTTCGTCGGCCTGATCAGCGCCTCGATCGTGTGCACCCTGCTGTTCCTGCGCCGCGAGCCGCGCCCGGTCGTCGCCTTCGACCAGGCCGCCCGCTGGCGCGACTCGATCACCACCCGCAACCTCGCCACGGCCGGCGTCTGACCATCGATTCATCGCGCCCCGGCCGGCGTCCGGCCCCTCCGCTATTGACGTGAAGTCAGCTCGAGGTCGGAGCATGGGCGGATGACGGATGAGATTCGGCGGGCGTTGGAACGGCAGCAGACGGTCGACATCACCACGGTCGGGCGCCGCAGCGGACAGCCGCGGCGGATCGAGACGTGGCGCTATCGGGCGGCCGGCCGCTACTGGCTGACCGGCAGCCCGGGCACCCGCGACTGGTATGCGAACCTGCTGGCGCACCCCGAGTTCACCCTGCATCTGAAGGGTCAGGATGTGCCCGTGCACGCCCGTGTGGTGACCGACGCCGACGAGCGGGTGCGCGTGTTCGAAGAGATCGTGCCGGCCCTGAGCTGGGCCGAAGGGCTGCAGAGCTGGATCGCCGGAAGCCCGCTGGTCGAGATCGAGTTCGATTGACGGCCGGCGGCGCCCGGACCGACTGCCGAACACCCACGGACGCCGCCCCGCCGTCCTCCGGGTGAGCCTCGCGGCACGCCGGCGTCACCGCCACCGGGCGGTCACGCCGGCTACAGCGTCGTACGCGAGGGCTGACCGCCGCTGACTAGACAGTGATCAGCTCGAGCCCGTGGTGCTCAGCGAAGTCGCGGAAGTCCTTGACGTTCAGCGTGGCCAGGGGAAGCTCGCGAGCCACGCAGCAAGCCGCGATCCACATGTCATTCTGCTGTCGAGGACGGCCACGACGTCTGGCGGCGGCGGATAGCCGCCCGTAGAGGTTCGCGACAATTTCATCGCCCTCGAGGAAGGGCGTCTTGTCTATCCAGCCCAAGACCTCGCCTTTCCGCCGAAGCCCCAGGTCACGGACAAGCGTCCAATTCACCAGCTCCCCTTGAGTCACAAATGTCATGACAGGGCTCAAGCGGACCAGTTTGGCGCCCAAAGCCGGAGGGAGCTGGCCCTTGATAACCATGGAGGAAACGTCCGTATCGAGAACCACGGGCCTCTTCACCGGCTCAGGCGAGGCCACTGCGGCGCGATTCGCGAACCATGGCGATGAGGTCGTCGACCTCCTCGTCGGAGCGAAAGACGTTGGCCCCGTTGGCTATGAATTCCTCCATCGTGATCAGCGGTCGATCAAAACCGCTGTGGTCATAGACCTCTTCTCTAAGGTCGTCGACTGCATGTTGATCGGTGTTGGCTGTGGTCATGGGAAAGCCTCCTGAACCAGAGGTGCGGGGACCTCTCTAGTTTAGGCGCTAGTTGACGCATGTCTAGATGCTGAGCGAGGTTTATGTAGTGACGTTGAGCCAGCCGCCGTCGACGTAGTAGGAAGAGCCGACCGAGTACGACGCGCGCGGGGAGCAGAGGAAGACGAAGAAGTCGGCTACCTCCTCCGGGGTCGCGAAGCGGCCGATCGGGGCGTTGTCGTCGGCGATCTTCTGCAGGTACTGCTCCCAGGTCTGGTCGGTGCCCTCGGTGAGGAGCTTTGCCGTCTTGACCCAGTCGCCGGTCATGACCAGGCCCGGGTTGACCGCGTTGACGCGGATGTTGTCGCCGATCAGTTCGTTGGCCAGGCACTTGGAGAACATCACCAGCGCCGCCTTGGTGACGTTGTAGATCGGCTCGTAGCCGAGCGGCTGGGTCGCGCAGATCGACGCGTTGTGCAGGATCACGCCGCCGCCGCGGGCCTTCATGCCGGGGGCGATCGTGCGGGCGAGGCGGACCGCCGCCATCACGTGGAGTTCCCAATAGTGCTGCCAGCGCTCGTCGGAGGCGGTCAGGATCGTCTCCTCGCTGCCGGTGCCCGCGTTGTTGACGAGGATGTCGGCGCCGCCGAACTCGGCCGTCACGGCCTCGGCCAGCCGCTCGGCCTCGCCGGGAACGGCGAGGTCGGCGGCGACGGTCAGGACGCGTACGCCCGGAAGCTCGGCCGCCGCCGAGCGCAAGCGATCCTCGTCGCGGCCGCACAGTGCGAGGTTGACGCCTTCGGCCGCCAGGCCGTGCGCGATCGCCAGGCCGATGCCCGCACTGCCGCCGGTGATTACGGCGACCTTGCCGGTGAGTTGAAGATCCATGCCGGGTTCCCCTCGGATTGAAGACTTGCGGCTATCGCCGCAAATCCTCCCCGACGGCGTGGAGGTGGCGCAGCGCTTGACCGTACGAGTCGAGCAGTCCCGTCATCTCGTAGGACACGTCGATCTCGGCGCAGTAGGCCTGCACGATCGGCTGGGCCTTGCGCAGGTTGGGTGTCGGCATGGCCGGGAACAGGTGGTGCTCGATCTGGTAGTTGAGGCCGCCCAGCGCCGTGTCGACGAACCGGCTGCCGCGGACGTTGCGGGAGGTCAGCACCTGCTTGCGAAGAAAGTCCTCGGTGCCGTCGGGATGCGGCATGCCCTTGTGGTTGGGGGCGAAGGTGAGGCCCAGGTAGACCCCGAAGAGCGCCTGGTGGACGACGAAGAAGGCCAGCGCCTGCAGAGGGCTGAGCACCACCAGGAGCGCGCTCACGTAGAAGACGAAGTGGGCCGCCAGCAGGGCCGCCTCGAGACCCCGCCGCTTTACGGTGCCGTTGCGCAGCGCCCGGATGCTGTCGCGCTTGAGCGAGAGGCCGAGCAGAGTGAGCAGCGGGAAGAAGAACCACGCCTGGTAGCGGGTGAGGAAACCCTTGCCCCGGGCGGCCTCGCGGCTCCAGACGAGCACACCGGGACCCACGTCGGGGTCGAGGTCGTCGTGGTTGGGGTTGGCGTGGTGCTTGGTGTGCTTGTCCATCCAATAGCCGTAGGACATGCCGATCACCAGGTTGCCCGCGACCATGCCGGCACGGGCGCTCGGGGTGTTGGTGCGGAAGACCTGCCGGTGCGCGAGGTCGTGGGCGATCAGCGCCACCTGGGTGAACACGACGGCCAGCAGGCCGGCCACGGCCAGCGTCCACCAGGAGGAGCCGACCAGGAAGAAGGCTGTCCAGCCGCCGATCACGGCCAAGGACACCAGGCTCAGGCGCGCGACATAGTAGGCCGGGCGTCGCCTCAGCAGACCGGCCGCGTTGATCCGGCGGCCGAGCTCGGCGAAGTCGGACGCCGTGCGTGGTGGCTCGATCGTTGTCGTCATGACGCTCAAGCAAACCGGGCCGGGCCGTCGAAGTCAGTGAAGCCAGTACCCGACTCATGGTAGGGCTAGCACTACTGAGTTTTCCGCGCCCGCGGACCAGGATAAGGGCATGGAGACGCGTGACTGGATTCGCAACGGCCGGCGGGCGGTCGGCTGGGGAGCCGTGTCGATCGTCCTCGCCTTGACCAACATCCCGCTCATCGTCCTCTTTCTCGTGTCGCTCGCGCTGACGCCGGTGCTCGGCCTCGGGCTGGTCCTGTTCCCGCCGGTCGTCCGTCTGGTCCGGGCGCGCACCGACCTGTCCCGCCGGCTCGCCGCCGACTGGGGCGTCGCGGTCGACCGGCCCTACAAACCCGAGCCGCCGGGCATGCGACCGGTCGGCTGGTCCCGCTGGCGCTTCCTCGTCACCGACTCGGCGACGTGGCAGGACCTGGCCTGGCTCCTGCCCGGGTTCCTGGCCGCCCTGGTGCTCGGCCTGCTCACGCTGGTGCTCCCGGCGTACGGTCTCGAGGGCATGCTGCTGATCCCGCTCTGGGTCTGGCTCGGCGTCGGCGACTACGGCTACGGCGTTTTCTGGCCTTTCCACAGCGTCGGCGAGGCCTTCCTCTCGCTGCCCCAGGGCACGCTGTTCCTCGGCATCGGACTCGCGCTGGCGCCCTACCTCCGCCGGTGGGACGCGCAGTTCGCCCGGCTGCTTCTCGCACCGACCCCGGCCGCCCGGCTGCGGCTGCGAGTCACCCAGCTGACCGTCACCCGGGCCGATTCGGTCGACGCCCAGGCGGCCGAGTTACGCCGCATCGAGCGCGACCTGCACGACGGCGCCCAGGCCCGGCTGGTCTCGCTCGGCATGGCGATCGGGCTGGCCGAGGAGATCGTCGAGCACGACCCGGTGGCCGCCCGCAAGCTCCTCGCCGAGGCGCGCGAGTCGAGCACGACCGCGCTGGTCGAGCTGCGCCACCTGGTGCGCGGCATCCACCCGCCGGTGCTGGCCGAGCGCGGCCTCGACGGCGCGGTACGTGCCCTCGCCCTGCACCTGCCGGTCCCGGTCAACGTCGACTCCGAGGTCACCGGGCGGCTGCCGACGCCGGTCGAGTCGGCGGCCTACTTCGCGGTCGCCGAGGCGCTGGCCAACCTGACCCGGCACAGCGGGGCCCGCTTCGGGTTCGTGGTGCTGCGGCACGACGACGACCGGCTGCAGATGCAGGTGGGCGACGACGGGCACGGCGGCGCCGACCCGACCGGCGGCACCGGGCTGCGCGGCATCCAGCGCCGCCTGGCCGCTTTCGATGGCACGATGACGCTGTCCAGCCCGCCGGGCGGGCCGACCCTCGTGACCATGGAGCTGCCGTGCGTGTCGTCATCGCCGAAGACCATGCTCTCCTCCGAGACGGGCTGACCCGCATCCTGGAGGCGTTCGAGTTCGAGGTGGTGACGACGGTCGACAACGGGCCGGCACTGCTGCCGGCTCTGACCGCGGAGCGGCCCGACGTGGCGGTGGTCGACGTGCGGCTCCCGCCCACGTTCACCGACGAGGGGCTGCAGGCGGCGATCGCGGCCCGGGCGACGATTCCGGGACTGCCGATCCTGGTGCTGTCCCAGCACGTCGAGCCGCTCTATGCGCGGGAGCTGCTGGGCGACAGCGGGGGCGGCGTCGGCTACCTGCTGAAGGACCGGGTGTCCAATGTGGCGCACTTCGTCGACGCGGTGCGGCGGGTGGCGTCCGGCGGCACGGTGATGGACCCGGAGGTGATCGGGCGGCTGCTCGAGCGCAGCGGGCCGCTCGACGTGCTGACGCTGCGGGAACGCGAGGTGCTGGGCCAGATGGCCGAGGGCCGGTCCAACGGGGCGATCGCGGCCAGGCTGTTCGTCACCGAAAAGGCGGTGAGCAAGCACATCAACAGCATCTTCGCCAAGCTCGGGCTCCCACCGTCCGATGACGACAATCGCCGGGTGCTCGCTGTACTGGCCTATTTGGACGCCTGACGGGTGTCCACCGCACGGGTGACTCTCTGGGCGGCAAAACCGGTGTTAACCGGGTGAAGCGCCCAATGATCACGAAACTTGGCACGGAGGCATCGATCGGACCGCCCTAATCTCCCCGCGTCACAGCGGGCTAGGGAGGTTACGGTGCGCAGAAGGACGTTCGTGGTCGCCGGGATCGCAGCGCTGACCGCCGGATGCAGCGGTTCGAAGGACGACGCGGGGCCGCCGGTCAAGGTCACGCTGCTGACCTCGTACGGGATGCGCGGCCGGGATGCCTATGCCTATGTCGCCTTGGAGAGGGGCTATTTCCGGGCGGCCGGGTTCGACGTCTCGATCGAGCCGGGAGGCGATTTCGCGGCCGGTCTGCGGCGGCTGGTGAACGGTGGGGGCCCGGTTTTCGCCGCGCTCGACCTGACCGCATGCCTGCTCGCGGCGGCCGCTCCGGCTCTGCCGAGCGACATCGGCCCGGGCGACCCCGCAGCAGCAGCGGCCGGGACGGGCCGCGGTAAACCCGGAGCAGGACCGGTCGCACCCGCGGCAGGGCAGGCCGGCCCCGGCACGGCACAGGGCGGCCCGGGCGCAGGACCGGGTGGACCCGGCGCAGGACCGGGTGGACCCGGCGCAGGATCAGGCGGACCCGGCGCAGGACCAGGCGGACCCGGCGCAGGACCAGGCGGACCCGGCGCAGGACCAAGCGGACCCGGCGCAGGACCAAGCGGACCCGGCGCAGGACCAGGCGGACCCGGCGGGCCCGGCGCGGCGGGCGGAGCGGGCGGACCGGGCGGGGGCAACGGAGGGGGCGGGTCGGGTCGGATTCGGGTTCTGGCCGGCATTCATCAGCGGACGACGGCCGCGATCCTCGCGCCCGGAGGCGGGAAAATCGGCACGCCCCGGGACCTTCGGGGCAAGGTCCTCGCCGACCTGCCCGGGTCGACCGTGCGGAGCCTGTTCCCGGCCTATGCCCGGCTGGCCGGGATCGACCCGGCCCGCACCGCCTGGGTGGCCGCCACCCCGCAGAGCGTGGGGAAGGAGTTGGCGGCCGGCCAGGTCGCCGGCGTCGGGGACACCGTCGTCGGGCGCTGGGCCGTTGAGGCGGCGACCCACGGGCGTACTGCGGTGGTGCTGGCCTACAGCGACCAGTTGCAGGATCTCTACGGTGATGCGCTGGTGACTTCCGCGGCGTACGCGCAAGCCGAGCCGGGCAGCGCCCGGAAGTTCGCCGCCGCGCTGCTCCGCGGCCTGGCCGATGCGATCGACGACCCGGCGGCGGCCGGCGTGATCATGCACAAGTATGTGCCCGCGGTCGGCGCGCAGGCCGCCGCGGCTGAAATGGCGCTGCTGGCGCCTTATGTCCGTTCGTCGGCCGAGGGTCTCCCGGTCGGCGCCCTCGACGCCAACCGGGTGGCCCGCGGCATCGCCCTGTTGCAGGGCGCCGGCCAGATCGGTCCGGGCCTCACCCCGGACCAGGTGATGACCGTTTAGCGGCCCCAGCTGAGTTTCGCGACCCGGCCCTCCTCGCCGGAGGCCCAGCAGGCGCCGTCGTGGGCGCACATGACCGCGTCGAAGCTGCCGGTGTCGAACGGCTTCCAGTTGCGTCCGCCGTCGAGCGAGACGTCGCTGCCGGTGGGCCCGACCGCCAGGGTGGCTGGTCCGTGGCCGATCCAGGCCGCGCCGGACCGGTACGCCCCGGGCACCGTGGAGGACACCGTCCAGCGGTGCCCGGCGAGGTAGGCCGACCCGTCGGGTGCCGCCGTGGGTGTCACGTAGTCGCCGCCCACCGCGATGCCGTGGGACGGGTCGGCGAAGGCCAGGCTGTAGATGCCGGCGCTGGCCCCGCTGGGCAGCGGCGAGTCGACCACCTTCCAGCTGTGTCCGAAGTCGGCCGAGGAGAAGATGCGCGAGGTCGCGCCGCCGCCGGACGCGAAGTAGGCCCGGCCGTGGGTCGACACCAGGCAGGTGCCGCTGGCGGCGAACGCGAACTCGCCGGTGAGCGCGGCCGGCATGCCCGCCGGTGAGCGCAACGCCCAGTGCCGGCCGCCGTCCGAGGTCGCGAGAATGCGGAACTTGCCGTCGACCGGGTCGGACAGGGCGAGCCCGTGCCGCGGGTCGAGGAAGGTCATGCAGTCGTAGAAGGCGGCCGGGTCGTCATTTTGAAATGTCTGCGTCCAGGAGGAGCCGCCGTCGGACGTCGAGTAGATGCGCGAGTCGGTGCCTTCGCCGATGGTGAGGGCGACCGCGTGCCGGGCGTCGAACGCCTCGATGTCGCGGAATTCGAGCGCCGACGCGTCGGCCGGGCCGACCGAGGCCCAGTGCCGGCCGCCGTCGACCGTGCGCAGGACGGTGCCGGCCGTGCCCGCGACCCAGGCGACCGAGGCGCTGACCGGCGACAGGCCACGGAAACGCGCGGTTGAAGACGTGTCCGTAAGGTGCCAGGACAGGTGGGGGCCGGAGGTGAAGCCGGTCAGGCCGGCAACCGTGGTCATGGCGAGTGCGGCAATCGACAACCTTCGCAGTCTCATGATCAGACTCTAGCGATCCAACAGCGCGCGCAGCCGGAGCGTGTCGGCGACGGTCCATCCGGGCGGTGGGGCGAGCGCGGCCCAGCCGTCGACGGTCGCCGATTTGTAGACGTGGCCGTGCCCGATCGGTGCCTTGTTGGCGAAGACCAGATCGACAGTGGTCTGCCAGAACGTGATCACCGGGTACCAGTGCATGTCGCGGGTGACGTCCGGGCCGCGCTCGTTCTGCAGCCACGGTGGACGATGCCAGAGCAGGCTCGGGTTCCAGTAGACCACCGGGTCGGACGAGTTCTGCATGTAGACGACCTTCGGCCGGGCGATGGCGAGGTCACGTAGTTCGGCCGGTCTGGAGGCGAACGCGACCGGCAGGTCGGGGTAGTCCGGGTCCCAGACGGCCGACCCGGGTGCGCGGCTCTCGGTCAGCCGCTGGTGGACCGGGTTGGCGAAGGTCGGGCCTTCGAGCAGGATGCCGTCGGCGCCGTCGACCATCTTCTGGGCGCTGCCGAACGTCTTCTCCGTCCCGTACGTACCCAGGCTCTCGCCGAAGATCAGCAGCTTGGGCCGTGCGCCGGGCGGCATCGCCGCCCAGCGGTCGTGTACCGCCGTGATCAGCGCCGCCGCGGCGTCGGTGACCTTGGACCGGTCGACCAGGAACGAGATCCAGCTCGGCAGGTACGAATATTGCATCGAGACCAGCGCGGTATCGCCCGAGTACATGTATTCGAGCGAGCTGGTCACGTCGTTGTCGACCCAGCCGGTGCCGGTCGGGGTGAAGATCGCGACGACCGCGCGGTCGAAGGCGCCGGTGCGCACCATCTCCTGCACGACCAGGTCGGCCCGGGCCTGTGAGGTGCCGGCCGAGGCCAGCCCGGCGTAGAGGCGGATCGGTTCGACGGACGGCCGTCCGGAGAACGCGGTGAGCTGCCGCTCGGTGGGCGCGCCGGCCACGAAGTTGCGACCCTGCCGGCCGAGCGAGTCCCAGCCGATCAGCGACTGCGGGCTGCCTGAGCGCAG
This sequence comes from Actinoplanes sp. NPDC051343, assembly GCF_044455125.1. NCBI lineage: Bacteria > Bacillati > Actinomycetota > Actinomycetes > Micromonosporales > Micromonosporaceae > Actinoplanes > Actinoplanes sp. NPDC051343. The sequence goes on along the minus strand of NZ_JBITEL010000004.1, from coordinate 513,277 downwards.
CGGCGAAGCCGGCCGCACGATGCCCCGCCCGGTGCCGCTGTCGGTGACCGCGGCCGACCGGTCGGCCGTCGTGTAGAAGTAGCTGATCGTCAGCCGGTCGAACGCGGTGTAGCTGAGCAGGGCGACCACCACGAAGCCGGCACAGTAGGCGGCGTTGGTCGGCACGACGTGCCCGAACGCGTGGGCCAGTCCGTGGGTGAACAGCCGCAGTGCACGGGCGATCAGCAGGATCACGCCGAAGGTGAGCAGGCTGAACCCGACCGTGCGCACCAGGTCGTACTCGTGCTGGGGGGCGATGCCGAGCCGCACCCGCAGCTGGCGCTGCCACCGGGTGCTGAGCCACAGGAAGATCAGGACCAGGATCGGGACCAGGCCGGACAGCACCCGCCACGCGACCTTGACGGTCCGCTCGCCGGGGCGCCAGTAGATGCGGGTCAGCGCACCGGCCGCGGTGCCGGCCCCGTAGCCGGTGGCCGCGGTGATGCCGGCCACCACGCCCTGCAGGTAGTAGGGCCGGGGCAGCAGGGACGGCGTGTAGGACAGGCAGTAGAAGACGGCGGCGAGAGCGAAGCCGGTGACCGTCAGGCCGCGCAGGATCAGCGGCGGGCAGGTTTTTTCTTCGACGGAGCGCCGCGGTCTCGGGATTCTCGCAAGACGCGGCGCGGGAATGTCTAAGAGATCAGTCACCGCCGGTATTCGCATGTTCGCTCCTGGGTAGCGCGTCCTTCCATCTTCGACCGCCGATGTCCTCCCGTCGTCATACCGGGGGTTGATCTGCGAGTGATACCGAGGAGCCAGGCCCGATTCGGTTCAGTCCGGCACCTAGCTGCCGATCACAGCCGAAGAGGAGGGCAGGTCATGCGCTTGCGCAACTGGATCGCGGTGGTCGTCAGCGTCATCCTGCTGGCCGCCGCGGGAACCATCGGTTTCCTGGTCAACCGCTCGGCGCTGCGTGCGGCCGACGCGGTTCACCGGGCCGACAGCACCGCCCTGGGGGCCAACAACGCGACGCTGACCGGGCAGATGCAGCTGCTCTCGGCCCGGGACCTCGAGTCCTTCGCCGAGAGCCAGAGCTTCAGCCTCAGCGCCGGAAACCGCGGCGACCGAGCGACATTGCAGGCATTTGCCGCCAAGAGCGGCACCTTTTCATACGGCGTGCTGCTCACCGACCTCACCGGCCAGGTCCTCAACGCCAGCCGTGACACCGGGCTGCCGTCGCCGACCGACCCCGGCTGGGTTCCGCTCCACAACTCGCTCGCTGCCGGCCGGCCCGGGTTCTCGTCGATCATGACGGTGAACAGCATCCGCCTCGAGGCCGTCGCCGTGCCGATCATGATCAGCGGGGCGCCGGTCGCGATCGTCGTCGGCCTCAACAACGTCGCCGAGACCGACCTGCAGAAGTACACCCAGACCCTGAAGTCGGACACCTTTCTCACCACGATCGTCGACTCGACCGGCGCGGTGGCCGCGTCCGGCAACCCGCAACTGCTCGGCACCCGGGTCGACCCGGCGATCCGGGCCGAGATCGCCAAGCAGCCGGACCAGGCTTTCCTGCGCTACACCGCGCTCGACAACACCCGGATGATCGCGATCGTCATCGGGAACCTGCCCGGCGGCTGGGCGTACGTCCGGACGCAGACCCAGACGTCGTACGACGGCGCGGTGCACAGCAAGAGCCAGACCCTCAACCTGACCCTGCTCGCCATGCTGCTCATCGGCGTGGCCGGCATCGCGGTGCTCGGCTACCGCGGCTCGCTCCAGCGGCGCCGGGCCCACCAGCGGTTCGAGGCCCTCTTCCAGCACGCGCCCGACCTGGTCTCGGTGCTCGACGCGCACGGACGGATCGCCTACTCCAGCCCGAGCGCGATCTCCACGCTCGGCTTCGGCGGCAGCGGGCTGGTCGGCCAGAGCGTCTTCGACCTGGTACACCCCGACGACCGGCCGATCATGGTCGAGCGCTTCGGCGCGCTGCTGGCCGAACGCGACGCGGTGCTGCGGCTGCAGTGCCGGGTGCGCTCGGCCGACGAGCGGTACCGCTGGTTCGAGTTCACCGCGTCCAACCAGATGCAGAACCCGTCCCTCAACGGCGTGGTGATCAACGCGCGGGACATCTCGGAGACCCGCGCCTTCCAGGAGCGGCTCGCCCACGAGGCCCAGCACGACGCGCTGACCGGCCTGCCCAACCGGCGCCGCATGCAGGACGTGCTCGACTCCACGCTGCGGCAGGACGCCGTGGCGGTGCTCTTCGTCGACCTCGACGGATTCAAGCCGGTCAACGACGCGCACGGCCACGAGGCCGGCGACGAACTCTTGCGCCAGGTGGCGCAGAGGCTGAGTGCCTGCGTACGCGAGCAGGACGTGCTCGCCCGGGTCGGCGGCGACGAGTTCGTGGTCCTCATGCCCGGCGTACCGGGCGCCGGCGACGCCGAGGCGATGGCGGCCCGCCTCCGGCACGTGGTGGATCAGCCGTTCCTGATCGACGGCAGCAAGGTGGTGATCGGGGCCAGCGTGGGCCTGCACGTCGGCGCCCCGGCCGAGGACCCGGACGAGGTGCTGCGCGCCGCCGACCACGCGATGTACACGATGAAGAAGTCCCGCGGCATCGGAATGCGGGTGGGACGGCATCGCGCCGGCGGGTGAAAATGGAGGGGCATGCCCCTCTACGAAACGGCGGTGCCGGTGTGGCCTCCAAGGTTATGTCGCGGCGCGACCTCGACTTTCTGCTCTACGAGTGGCTCGAGGTCGAGGCGCTGACCAAGCGGGAGCGGTTCGCCGAGCACTCCCGCGACACGTTCGACGCGTTCCTCGACCTGGCGGCCCGCATCGCCGAACAGGACTACGCGCCGCACAACCGCAGGAGCGACCTCGAGGAGCCGACCTTCGACGGCACCCGGGTCCACGTGATCCCCGAGGTCGGAGCGGCGCTGAAGACCTTCGCCGAGTCCGGTCTGCTGTCGGCCGGCTTCGACGAGGAGGACGGCGGTGTCCAGCTCCCCCACGTCGTGCTGCGGGCCTGCGTGATGTGGGTGCAGGCGGCCAACATCGCGACCTCGGCCTATTCGATGCTGACCATGGGCAACGCGAGCCTGCTGCTCGCCCACGGCACGTCCGGGCAGGTCGAGCGGTTCGTCAAGCCCATGCTCGACGGCCGCTTTACCGGCACGATGTGCCTCTCCGAGCCGCAGGCCGGCTCCGCGCTGAGCGACGTGCTGACCAGGGCGGTCCCGGCCGGCGACGGCACCTACCGGGTGACCGGCAGCAAGATGTGGATCTCGGGCGGCGACCACGAGCTCACCGAGACCATCGTCCACCTGGTGCTGGCCCGCACCGAGGGCGCGGCGGCCGGCGTCAAGGGCCTGTCGCTGTTCGTCGTACCCAAGCACATGGTCGGCGAGGACGGCACGGTCGGCGAGCGCAACGGGGTGTCGCTGGCCGGGCTCAACCACAAGATGGGCTACCGCGGCACGACCAACGCGGTGCTCGCCTTCGACGACGCGGTCGGCTACCTGGTCGGCGAAGAGGGCCACGGCCTGGCCTACATGTTCCACATGATGAACGAGGCCCGGATCGGGGTCGGTGCCGGCGCGGTCGCCCTCGGCTACACCGGCTACCTGCACGCCCTCGACTACGCGCGCGAGCGCCTGCAGGGCCGGCCGCTGGCCGACAAGGACCCGACGGCCCCTCCGGTGCCGATCGTCCAGCACCCGGATGTACGCCGCATGCTGCTCGCCTCCAAGTCGTACGTCGAAGGAGGTCTGGCCCTGGTCCTCTACGCCGCGAAGCTGCTGGACGAGCCCTCGGACGAAAACACGCTGCTGCTCGACGTGCTGACGCCGGTCGTCAAGGCGTGGCCGTCGCAGTGGTGCCGCCTGGCCGACGACCACGCCATCCAGGTGCACGGCGGGTACGGCTACACCCGGGAATATCCGGTCGAGCAGTTCTACCGCGACAACCGCCTCAACTCGATCCACGAGGGCACCGACGGCATCCAGGGGCTCGACCTGCTCGGCCGCAAGGCGATCATGAAAGGTGGGGCGGGACTCGGTCTTCTGCTGGACCGCATCCGTGCCACCGCCCGGTCCGCGGGTGATCTCGGCCCGCCGGTGCTCGCCTTCTGCGACCGGCTGGCGTCGACCACACAGCGCTTGTGGGCGGACGGCGACCCGCGGATCGCGCTGGCCAACTCGACCGCCTATCTCGAAGCGGCCGGACACCTGGTGATCGCGTGGATGTGGCTCTCGCAGGCGGCCGCCGCATCGGACAAGACGGGCGACTTCTACGAGGGCAAGCGGCTGGCCGCGCGCTACTTCATCACCCACGAACTGCCACGCATCGGCCCGCTGCTCGACCTTCTCGACCAGCGCGACACCCTGCTTGCCGATCTCGATCCGGCCTGGTTGGGCTAGGTTCGGTGACATGGCCGGTTCTTCGCCCGCGACGACCGTCGAGGTCGGCGACTACGAGGTGCGCGTCTCCAACCCGGACCGCATCTACTTCCCCGACCTCGGCCTGACCAAGCTCGACCTGGTCAACTACTACCTCTCGGTGGGCGACGGCATCGTGCGGGCGCTGCGCGAGCGCCCGTGCATGCTGCACCGCTTCCCCGACGGCCTGGCCGGCGAAAAGGTGCACCAGAAGCGGGTGCCGCACGGCGCTCCGCCCTGGCTGGAGACGGTCCGGGTGAAGTTCCCGCGCTACAACCGGCACGCCGACGAGCTGTGCGTGACCAAGCCGGCCGACGTGGCCTGGGCGGTCCAGATGTCGACGGTCGAGTTCCACCCGTGGAACTCGCGCCGCGCCGACACCGAGAAGCCCGACGAGTGGCGCATCGACCTCGACCCGATGCCCGACTGCCCGTTCGACCGGGTCCGTCTCGTCGCCGGGGTCGCCCACGAGGTGCTCGGCGAGCTGGGCATCACCGGCTACCCGAAGACGTCGGGCGGCCGCGGCCTGCACATCTACGTACGCGTCGAGCCGCGCTGGGGCTTCTCGGACGTACGCCGGGCCGCGCTCGCCTTCGCCCGCGAGGTCGAACGCCGCGCCCCTTCCGACGTGACGACGACGTGGTGGCGCAAGGACCGAGACCCGTCGAAGCTCTTCGTCGACTACAACCAGAACGCCCGCGACCACACCATCGCCAGCGCGTACTCGATCCGCGGCGTTCCCGCCGCGACCGTCTCCACCCCGGTCACCTGGGCCGAGATCCCCGACGTCGACCCGCGCGACTTCACGGTCAAGACGGTCCCGGCCCGCTTCGCCGAACTGGGCGACCTCCACGCCGCCATCGACGACCGGCCGTTCTCGCTGGAGCGGCTGCTGGAGTGGGCCGAACGCGACGAGCAGGCCGGCCTGGAAGGCCCGGCCGACGCCGACTGACGCGTTTGAGCCGGGCCGGCACGGGAAGCCTTGGGCCATGTCCGATCAAAGCTCCGGCAAGACGCAGGCACCGCTCGAGCCGATCGGCGACCCCGACGACACCGGGGATTTCGCCGACGAACACGACCACACGGTCGTCGACCCGGACGAGCCGGACAGCGGCGGGACCGAGAGCCCGGACCGCTACTCCGGCGGCCTCGACCGCGAAGGCCCGCCATAGCCGACGACCTCCAGCTCACCGGCGAGCCAGTCGAGCAGGAAGTCGCCGTCCCGGCGTCCGAGGGCGAAACACACGCCGACCAGCCCGGCCCCCAAACCGAACAGTCCAAGTCCGGCCGCGGCGACGACCGCAGGCCCACCGGCTTCGCGCGCGTGGCCGGTCGCCAGCCCGGCGATCGTGGCCAGCAGGCCGATCAGGAAGAAGACGCCGACGCCGCCGAGCCAGATCGCGCTGAAGATCAGCACCGGCAACGGTGCGCGCAGGGTTCCGGTCAGGCGGCAGCCCGTGCCCTCCGGGCGAAGCTCGCCACGGGCCACCGGACGCCAGGAGTTGCGAACCATCGCATAGCGGCCCGCGAGCCGGACACGGCCGTCGTCCCGCACCCAGCCGACCACGCGGCGGTCGCCGAGTCCACCCAGGGCCGTCGCCCAGAGGCCGCCAGATCCACCCGGGCCTGACTGCCGACCCCCGCCAGATCCACCCGGGTCCACCGACCAGCGGCTGCCAGATCCACCCGGGCCTGCGTGCCGACGGCCGTCGGATTCAACCGGCGAGCGGCCGCCGGATCCGTCCAGGCCTGTCCGACGAGGGCCGTCAGATCCCGGCCAGAGGCTTGTCACGCCGGCCTGGAGGCGCGCCCGGGCGTCCTCGATCGGGAGCGGCGAGCGCATGTCGATCGCCTCGCCCCGCCAGCCGTCCCGCCAGCGCCTGACGCGGCCGGGCACGATCAGGACCTGCCGGTGAGTTGGGCGATCTCCTTGATGAAGCGGTCGCGGTCGCCGACCACGAAGCGCACCTCGAGGCCGAGCTTGGTGGTGACCGCCAGACCGTTGGGGATGATGCCCATCGTGCGGGTGCGGCGCACCTCGACGATCTCGTCGACCGGGATTTCGAGCGGCTCGGGCTGCCGATGGAGCAAGTGGGCCCGGAACTCCAGCCCGGCCCGGCTCAGCGTGAGCCGGCCGCCGACCGCCTCGGCGCCGCGCCACAGATTGGCACCGGCGGTCACCAGGACGCCGTCATCCTCCGACAATTCGAACCCACCCAAGATCATCAGCTGTAGCGGACGGACGCTTCTCGCTCACGCCCGGCCGGGCGACCCCGCGTGGGGTGTCCACAATCTAGTGTCACCGCGCCGGGCCGCGATCGGCGGCCCGCCTATTCTCCGATGACAGAAATGGCGGCGATAAAAGGATTGCCTGCGCGGCCGGGCGTGCACTAATGTTTGTCTCGTTCACCGCTGGAGCGCCGGAAAGGGGAAGTCAATGATGTGGCAGGCCGCCGATCAGGTCGTCCTCGCTGCGCGAGCCGCCAAGCGCGTGCCCGTCGCCGTGCGACGAGCGCAAATGTGGCGCACCATGGGAGTGAGCTGGCACAACAGCTGAAGTCACACCGGCTTCCGCTGCCGCCCTCCCCCTGTGGGACGGGCGGCTTTTCGTTTTCACGACCTATGGGCGTAGCTCAATCCGGTAGAGCAGCGGCCTCCAAAACCGTGTGTTGCAGGTTCAATTCCTGCCGCCCGTGCGCGCCATTTTCTGGTCAACAATTGAATAGCGATCGGCATCGGACGCGGGCCGGCTACGGCTGGCTGGACGGGAATATTTGCGCTACCCGGCCAACGCGCCGACGCCGTCGCCCCGGGCTCGTAGCTCATTCGGAAGAGCGCCCGCCCTGCAAGCGGGAGGCAGCCGGTTCGAAGCCGGCCGGGTCCACGGAGCAGGCCCAGACATGTCGTCGTAGCTCAGCGGTAGAGCGCCGCCCTCATAAGGCGGAGGCCGGTGGTTCGAGACCGCCCGACGGCATCACACCCCTGTAGCGCAGCTGGACAGCGCGCCGGACTACGAATTCGGAGGGCGGGAGTTCGAGTCTCCCCGGGGGTACGCACGCGCCACTAGCTCAATGGGTAGAGCATCCGCCTCTTAAGCGGCTGGTTCGGGGTTCGAGTCCCCGGTGGCGCACGCGCAGGGTAGAGCAGCTCGGAGTGCTCGCGGGCCTCATAAGCCCGAGGTCGCGGGTTCAAATCCCGCCCCTGCAACCAGTCGCGGGCCCTTCCCTTGCACGGGGAAGGGCCCGCAAAGGCGGGGACGGCTCCCCCGCGTACGCCTAAAGGGTGACCGAGACGGCCTTGCCCTCTTTCATCGCGGTTTCCAGCTGGGCCGGGAAGGCCTGGGTGTGGCGGTAGAGCTTGTAGATCAGCCAGGCCTCGAAGATCAGCAGGAGGGCGCCGGCGACGACCGTGACTCCGATGATCCAGCCGGTGAGCGGGGCGATGATGAAGACGGTCATCTCGAATTCGATGCCGCTGAACAAATGCGTGCGGATGCGGCGGTTGCGGAGCGCGTCACCGATCCGGCGCTTCCGCGAACCTGGGTTTCCCGGGGGCTGGTCGAGCGGTTCCTCGACCGGGCCGCGGGCCTCGGCCAGGCGCTCGCGCATCTCGGTGCGGACCTTGGTCATCTGCGAGCCGTTGAGGTAGCGGAAGAGGTCCAGGAAGATCACGACGGCGAGGAGCCAGAGGTAGACGGTGCGGTCGGTGCGCAGGTATTGCCCGCCGAACAGGGTGAGCGCGCAGGCGAAGACCCGCAGCCGGTCGAAGACGAAGTCGAACCAGGCGCCGAACAGCGAGCCGGTGCCGTTCAACCGGGCGATCTTGCCGTCCATGCAGTCGACCACGAAGCTCACGTGGAACAGCAGCGCTCCGGCGACCAGCCACCACCGGGTCTGCTGCGCGAAGCAGGCGGCCGCGGCCAGACCGATGATGGTCGCCACGGTGGTCAGCACGTTGGGGGTGATGCGGCGGTGCGGCGCCACGATCCGGACGAGCCGGGAAGCGAGGGGATCGACCAGCAGGACGGTCCACCAGGCGTCCCGCGGCTTGTAGGTGCGCTCGCGGATCTCCTGCAAGGTCACGTTCACCGGCGGCACTTTAGACAGCGTTGCTTTGAATCCGCTATGGCGACCGATCTTGATCACCTCGATAAGTCCGCTGGTCACCGCCGTTTCCCGCTTGACTACCAAGAATTCAGCCCGGTTGTGATATTCGTCTCACTTAACTCGCCCCTGACTTTCTCGCATCGGAAGGGCGGTTCGCCCAGGCGCTTTGATCGCCACCGCGCGGCCGACAACCGCGCTTCTCACGGAGATGTGGCAGCAGGCGGAGACCGTCCGCCGGACATGGCTCGACGTGGGTCTCTCCATCGAGCCGGCCGATCGCTCCACCACCGAAGAAATCCTGGCCGAGCTAGCCCTGGCTGTCGCTGCCGCCGGCCGAGGCGCTCCGCGTGCGGATCCCGTTCCTCGAGATCCTGCGGCACGGCGTCCGGGAAAGTCTCTGGCGAAGCCTCGGGCCGGAGATCTACAGCGGCCGGTCGAACTCCGTGTCGCACCCGTGCCGGGCGGCCTCGACGGCGAAGTGGAACTCGACCGGGGCGGCGGCAAACCGGCTGTCGTCTACCGCGACGGATGGTCGACGTGATCTGACGCTTTCGTTCGGTCGGGTTCAATGCGGTTGCGAACCGCGGCTCACCATCCGCATGCGGGTTGCCCTGCCGATTCGGTGTGTAGGAAGCACCGAACCTCAGGAGAGGCACGATGACCGATCTGCTGCAGGAAACCCGTACCGACCTGTTGACGACGCTGACCGTGCGCCTCCAGGTGGTCAGCACCAACTCGGGGCGGCCACTGCACGGGTGCACGGTGCGTCTGTGGCGCTGCGACGAGCGGCCCTGCGGCGACGAGCGGCCGGTCGGCGAGGTCGTCGAGGTGCGGATCAGCGACAAGAGCGGGTGGACCGAGTTCGACGGGCTGCTGCCGGCGGCCGGGCCGGGGCGGTGGCCGCATCTGCACTTCGACATTCACGGGCGGGCGGGGCGACTCGCGCTTCCCGGCGACTGCTCCCCGGCGTACGCCGCAAGCAGCTTGACCGGCAGCGACCTGGCCGCCGCCTTCGGCGTGGGTGAGCCCCTCCTGATCGCGTCGGTGACCGGGGACGGGCGCCGCGGCCTGGTCGCGACCCGCACCCTGAACGTCGGATAGATCTTCACCCCCGGAAGGGGGTAGCGCCGGGCCCCGGGCAGCGCAAGGCTGTCCGGAAAGCCCGGCGAGGAGACCCACATGACTCAGGGAACGGCCGCGTTCCGCGAGGCCCGCGACTTCCTGCTCGCCCACCGCGAAAACTACGCGGAGGCGATCGCCCGGTTCGGCTGGCCGCAGCTGGACGAGTTCAACTGGGCGCTCGACTGGTTCGACGTGATCGCCGAGGGCAACGACCGGCCGGCCCTCTGGATCGTCGAGGAAGACGGGTCGGAGCAGCGGTTCTCGTTCGCCGAGATGGCGCACCGGTCCAACCAGGTCGCCTCGTGGCTTCGCGCGCAGGGCGTCCAGCGCGGCGATCGCATCGTCCTGATGCTCGGCAATCAGGTCGAACTGTGGGACATCATCCTCGCGGTGATGAAGCTGGGCGCCGTGCTCATTCCGGCCACTCCCCTGCTCGGCCCGGCCGATGCGGCCGACCGGGTGGCCCGCGGAGGCGCCGGACACGTGATCGCGACGTCGGCGGCGGCCGGCAAATTCGCTGAGGACGGCATCACCCGGATCGCGGTCGGTACGCCCGTCGACGGCTGGCTCAGCTTCCACGACGCCTACCTCGGCGACGGCACGTTCGAGCCGGACGGCGTGACCAAGGCGAGCGACACGCTGCTGCTCTACTTCACGTCCGGCACCACCGCGCGTCCCAAGCTGGTCGAGCACACCCACGCGTCCTATCCGGCCGGGCACATCTCGACCATGTACTGGATCGGTCTCGAACCGGGCGACGTGCACCTCAACATCTCCTCGCCCGGCTGGGCCAAGCACGCCTGGAGCAACGTCTTCGCGCCCTGGAACGCCGAGGCGTGCGTGTTCATCTACAACTACGCCCGGTTCGACGCCGGCCGCCTGCTGGGCGAGATGCAGCGCTGCGGGGTCACCAGCTTCTGCGCGCCGCCGACCGTGTGGCGCATGCTGATCCAGTCCGACCTGTCGGCGCTGCGCACCCCGCCGCGGCTGGTCGTCGGGGCCGGGGAACCCCTCAACCCCGAGGTCATCGAGGTGGTCCACAAGGCGTGGGGCGTGATGATCCGCGACGGCTTCGGCCAGACCGAGACGACCGTGCAGATCGCCAACACCCCCGGCCAGCCGGTCAAGCCGGGCTCGATGGGCCGGCCGGTGCCCGGCTACTCGATCGAGCTGATCGACCCGCTGACCGGTTCGCCGGCCGACGAGGGCGAGATCTGCGTGGCACTCGACCCTCGGCCACTGGGGCTGATGGTCGGTTACCACGGAGACGCCGCCCTGACCGCTGAGCGGATGGCCGGCGGCTACTACCACACCGGGGACGTCGCTTCCCGGGACGCCGACGGCTACATCACGTACGTCGGGCGCACCGACGACGTGTTCAAGGCGTCCGACTACCGGATCTCGCCGTTCGAGCTGGAAAGCGTGCTGATCGAGCACGAGGCGGTGGTCGAGGCCGCGGTGGTGCCGTCGCCCGACCCGGTTCGCCTGGCCGTGCCGAAGGCCTACATCGTGCTCGCCGCCGGCTTTTCGCCGGACGGCGCGACCGCGGAGGCGATCTTCGCTTTCGCGAAGGAACACATGCCCCCGTACGCGCGGATCCGCCGCCTCGAATTCGCCGATCTCCCGAAAACGGTGTCGGGCAAGATCCGCCGGGTGGAGTTGCGCGCGGCCGAACGGGAGAAGCACGCCGACTCCACCGCCACACCGCCCGGAGAATTCACCGGCTAGATTTGCGCGGTGCCGCGACGCCTGAGTTATCTCCTGGCCGTTGCTGCGCTGCTCGGCTGGATGGCGTTCGCCATGGTCACCGAGGCGGTGCAGCAGTCGCCGACGATCGACGAGCCGGTCTACGTCGGCGCCGCGGTCGTCTACGAGCAGCAGCACAGCCTTCGCTACAACCCGGAACACCCGCCGCTCGGCAAGCTGGCGATGGCGTCCGGTCTGGTCTTCTCCTCACCCGCCCTCGACCCGGCGTACAACCAGAACCAGACCCTGCTCGGGCGTCACCTGCTGTACGAGAGCGGCAACAACCCCTACCGGCTGATGCTCGACGCGCGCATCCCGATGATCGTGTTGACCCTCCTGTTCGGGTTGGTGGTGCTGGGATTCGCGCGCGACCTGGCCGGCCCGTGGGCGGGGCTGATGGCGTTGGTCCTCTACGCCTTCGACCCGGACGTGCTGGCGCACGGGTCGCTGGCGACGCTCGACGTGCCGACGGCTGGGCTGATGCTGACCAGCTTCTGGATGCTGTGGCGGGCCCGAACGCGGCCCGGCGTCTATCTGCCGCTGGCCGGGGTGGCGCTGGGGGCGGCACTGGCGACCCGGGCGAGCGCACTCCCGGTCGTACCCCTGGTCCTGATCTTGTCGTTTCTCGCGGTGCGCCGCCGCTGGTGGATCCGGGCGCTCGCGGCAATCGGGGTCGGCGCGCTCGCGGTGGCCGTGGTGTGGGCGGTCTATCTGGCGGTCGACCCGTCGCTGCGGTGGTCCACACCGGCCGGGGTGACCAACCCGGGCGGCCTGCGCGGGCTGGCCGTCGACCTGCTGCCGTTCCCGGCGCCCTACCGCGACGGGGTACTGATCCAGTTCCAGTTCGAGTCGTCCAGCTTCAACGGGTTCCTGCTCGGGCACGCCTACCACGGGCGGCTCTGGTACTACCTGCCGGTCGCACTGCTGATCAAGACGCCGCTGGGGTTGCTGGCCCTGTGGGCGGCCGGGGCGGTGACGATGCTGGTGCGCCGGTCGTTGCGGGTGGCCGCCTTGTACACGCTGCTGCCGTCGCTGGTGCTGTTCCTGGTGGCGATGACGGGGGCGCGCGATTTCGGCACCCGGTACGTCATCTTCATGCCGATGTTCATGACCGTGGCCGCGTCGACGCTGTTGACCATCCGGCGGCCGGCGCCGGTGGGCGATCCGGCCGGCGACGCGCCGAGGGAACAGGCGGGGGCGGCCCCGGATGCGGTTGGGGGGCGGGGCGCCCGCGTACGGAAAATGGTGCTGTGGCCGACGCTGGCGTTGGTGGTGTTCGCGGCCGTGAGTTCCGCCCGGGTTTTTCCGTATTTTCTGCCCTATTCCAACGAGGCGTTCGGCGGCCCGGCGAAGACCCATCTCCGGCTGCACGACGCCAACGTGGACTGGGGACAGGATCTGGCACGGCTGGCGACGCGGCTGCGGGACCGTTATCCGGGGCAGCCGGTGTGGCTCGTCTACAAGGGCAGCGGAGTTCCGGAATATTACGGCATTCACGGGCGCGATCCGCTGAGCGCGTCCAACCAGGAGGTGCACGGGCTGCTGGTCGTCTCCGACTCGCGGGTGGCCCTCGCCGGCGGGCAGCTCAAGATGCTGATCGACTCCAGCACGCCGATCGACGAGGTCGGCTACTCGATCACCGTCTACCGCCGCTGACCGGTGGGACCGGCCCGGGTCGCCGGCGGACTCCATCCGGGTCTGGCTCGAGTCGCCGGTCGCCGCGGCGCAGCAGCCCCGGTGACGTCGGCGGTGCTCGAGCCGGGCCGCGCGGCCCGGCTCGAGCACCGGGTCAGGCGGTGCGGATCCAGAAGGTGAGGCCCAGGTCGGGCTCCTCGTGGGGCTTGGCGTCCCAGGTCGGCTCGCCCGGGCCGAACGTCGTGGCCAGCACCTCGTCGGCGATCAGGTCGCGGTGCTCGGACAGGGCTCCGGCGGTGTCCTCGCGGTCCGCCGCGTAGCGCAGCTCGATGCGGTCGGAGACCTCGAGCCCGCTGGCCTTGCGGGCCTCCTGGATCAGGCGGATCGCGTCGCGGGCCAGGCCGGCCCGCTTCAGCTCCGGGGTGAGGCGCAGGTCCAGCGCGACCGACGCGCCGGACTCGGAGGCGACCGCCCAGCCCTCGCGCGGGGTCTCGGTGATGAAGACCTCGTCGGCGCTCAACGAGATCGTCTCGTCCCCCACCACCAGCGAAGCGTCGCCGGATGCCAGCGCACTCTTGAGCGAAGCGGCATCAGCGGCCGCGATCGCGGCCGCGACCTCCTGCACCCGCTTGCCGAAACGCTTGCCGAGCGCGCGGAAGTTGGCCTTGGCCGAGGCGTCCACCAGGGACTGTGCCATCGGCTGGACCGTGCCCACGTTGAGCTCGGACGCGATCTCGGCGATCAGCTCGGGGCCGAGCTGGTCGAAGCCCTGGGCCGACGCGAGCGCGCTGGACAGCGGCTGCCGGGTCTTGACACCGGACTCGGCGCGGGCGGTGCGGCCCAGCTCGACGAGCCGCCGGGCGAGCGCCATCTGGCGGCCCAGACCGTCGTCGATGAGAGTGAGATCGACCTCGGGATAGGAGGCCAGGTGTACCGACGAGGCGGCGGCCGGGTCGACGGCGACGACCATGTCCTGCCAGACCCGCTCGGTCACGAACGGGGTGAGCGGGGCCAGCAGCAGCGTGACCGTGCGGAGCGTCTCGTGCAGGGTGGCCAGGGCGGCCGGGTCGCCGCGCCAGAAGCGGCGGCGGCTGCGCCGGACGTACCAGTTGGAGAGGTCGTCGACGAAGGCCGCGAGCAGCTTGCCCGCCTCGTGGGTGTCGAAGGCCTCCATCGCCGCGTCGACCGCGCGCACGAGAGTGTGCAGTTCGGAGAGCAGCCAGCGGTCGAGAACCGGGCGGTCGGCCGGGGCGGGGTCGGTCGCCGACGGCGACCAGTCGGCCGTACGCCCGTAGAGCGCCTGAAAAGCAGCCGTGTTCCAGTAGGTCAGCAGCGTCTTTCGCACGACCTCCTGAAGCGTGTTGTGCCCGACCCGCCGGGACGACCAGGGCGAACCGACCGCGGCCATGAACCAGCGGACCGCGTCGGCGCCGTGCCGTTCGAGCAGCGGCATCGGTTCGAGGATGTTGCCGAGGTGCTTGGACATCTTGCGGCCGTCCTCGGCCACGATGTGCCCCAGGCAGACCACGTTTTCGTAGGCCGAGCGGTCGAAGACGAGGGTGCCGACCGCCATCAGCGTGTAGAACCAGCCGCGGGTCTGGTCGATCGCCTCGGAGATGAACTGGGCCGGGTAGCTGCTCTCGAACAGCTCCCGGTTCTTGTACGGGTAGCCGAACTGGGCGAACGGCATCGAGCCCGAGTCGTACCAGGCGTCGATCACGTCGGGCACCCGGGTGGCCGTGTCGCCGCACTCCGGGCACGCGAAGGTGATCTCGTCGATGAAGGGCCGGTGCGGATCGAGGTGCTTCAGGTCGCGGCCGGTCAGCGAGGAGAGTGAGGCCAGCGAGTCGATGCAGGTCAGGTGCGACGAGGGGCAGCGCCAGATCGGCAGCGGCGTGCCCCAGTAGCGCGACCGCGACAGCGCCCAGTCGACGTTGTTGTCGAGCCAGTCGCCGTAGCGCCCGTACTTGATGTTCGACGGCTGCCAGTTGGTGCGCTCGTTCTCCCGCAGGAGCTTCTCGCGGATCGCGGTCGTGCGCACGTACCACGACGGCTGCGCGTAGTAGATCAGCGGCGTGTGGCAGCGCCAGCAGTGCGGGTAGCTGTGCTCGTACGCCATCTCGCGGAAGAGCAGACCCCGCCGGCGCAGGTCGTCGACGAGTGCGGCGTCGGCGGTCTTGAAGAACACCCCGCCGACCAGCGGGACCTCGGGCTCGAACGTGCCGTCGGGCCGCACCGGGTTGACCATCGGCAGCCCGTACGCCCGGCAGGTCGCAAGGTCGTCGGCGCCGAACGCCGGTGACTGGTGGACCAGGCCGGTGCCGCTCTCGGTGGTCACGTAGTCGGCAAGCACGACGTAGTGCGCGTCGGGCACCTCGACCAGGTCGAACGGGCGCTGATAGGTCCAGCGCTCCATCTCGCGCCCGGTGAACGACTCCCCGGTCGGCGTGAAGCCGTCGGGGATCAGCTGTTCGGCGACGAGCAGCTTCTCGTGACCGTCGGTCACCACGACATAGGTGACCGACGGGTTGACGGCCACCGCCGTGTTGGACACCAGCGTCCACGGCGTGGTCGTCCAGACGAGCAGCGAAGCGTCGCCGGCCAGCGGGCCCGAGGTCAGCGGGAAGCGCACGTAGACCGACGGGTCGATGTCGTTCTCGTAGCCCTGAGCCAGCTCATGGTCGGAGAGGGCGGTCTGGTCGCGCGGGCACCAGGGCGCCACGCGGAAGTCTTCCACCAGCAGGCCCTGGTCGAAGATCTGCTTGAGCGACCACCACACCGACTCGATGTAGTCGGGGTCCATGGTGCGGTAGGCGTCGTCCATGTCGACCCAGTAGCCCATGCGCTCGGTCAGCGCGGCGAACGCGTCGGTGTGCCGGGTGACCGATTCGCGGCACTTGGCGTTGAACTCGGCGATCCCGTACGCCTCGATGTCCTGCTTGCCGGTGAAGCCCAGCTCCTTTTCGACCGCGAGCTCGACCGGCAGGCCGTGGCAGTCCCACCCGGCTTTGCGGGCGACGTGGAAGCCCTTCATCGTCTTGTAGCGCGGGAAGACGTCCTTGAAGACGCGGCTCTCGATGTGGTGGGTGCCGGGCATGCCGTTGGCGGTCGGCGGCCCCTCGTAGAAAATCCACGCCGGCCGGCCCTCGGTCTGCTCGAGACTGCGGGCGAAGACGCTGTTGGCGTGCCAGAAGTGCAGCACCTCGTGGTCGAGGGCGGGCAGGTCGACCTGCGCCGGCACCGGCCGATAGCTCGGATTTTTCACCGGACCACCCTATCCGCGCTCCGCGATCACCGGGCACGAACCCCACCGATGGGGTTGCTCAGGCGTTGCGGATCGAGGCGGCGCCCTCCAGCCCGAGGATGCCGACCGCCGCCTGGCGCATCTCGACCTTGCGGACCTTGCCGGTGACGGTCATCGGGAAGCCGTCGACGATGTGGACGTACCGCGGGATCTTGTAGTGGGCGAGCCGGCCGGTGCAGAACTCGCGAACGTCGCCGGCCGAGAGCGGCTCGGCCCCGGCGCGAAGAACGATCCAGGCCATCAGCTCCTCGCCGTACTGTGCGTCCGGTACGCCGATCACCTGCACGTCGGCGATGTCCGGATGCGTGTAGAGGAACTCCTCGACCTCGCGCGGATAGACGTTCTCTCCGCCACGAATGACCAGGTCCTTGATCCGCCCGACGATGTTGAGGTAGCCGTCGGAGTCCATCGTCGCCAGGTCGCCGGTGTGCATCCAGCGGGCGGCGTCGATCGCCTCGGCCGTCGCCTCCGGCTGCTCCCAGTAGCCGAGCATCACCGAGTAGCCCCGGGTGCACAGTTCGCCCGCCTCCCCGCGCGGCACGACCAGACCGGTCGCCGGGTCGACCACCTTCGACTCCAGGTGCGGCATCACCCGGCCGACCGTCTCGGTGCGGCGGGCCAGTTTGTCGTCCGGCCGGGTCATGGTCGACACCGGGGAGGTCTCGGTCATGCCGTAGCAGATCGCGACCTCGGACATGTTCATCTCGGCGACGACCCGCTTCATCACCTCGACCGGGCAGGGCGAGCCGGCCATGATGCCGGTGCGGAGGCTGGACAGGTCGTAGTCGGCGAAGTCGGCGAGGCCGAGTTCGGCGATGAACATGGTCGGTACGCCGTACAGCGAGGTGATGCGCTCGGTGGCGACGGCCTGGAGGGTGGCCGCCGGGTCGAAGCCCGGCGCCGGCAGCACGATGCAGGCACCGTGCGTGGTGGCGCCGAGGTTGCCCATGACCATGCCGAAGCAGTGGTAGAGCGGCACCGGCAGGCACACCCGGTCCTGCTCGGTGTAGTTGACCAGTTCGCCGACGAAGTAGCCGTTGTTGAGAATGTTGTGGTGCGAGAGGGTCGCGCCCTTGGGAAACCCGGTGGTGCCCGACGTGTATTGAATGTTGATCGGGTCGTCGAAGGCGAGCGTGGCTTTTCTCTCGTCAATGCTCGAATTGTCCCCGTCGACGAACAACTCGGCAAAGCTCCCGGTCCCGATGAAGACGGCCTCGGAGAGACCGACCGAGGAGATCATTCCGCGGTAGTCGCTGGTCTTGAACGACACCGCGCTGACCAGCAGCCTCATTCCGGACTGCCGGACCACGTAGTCGAGCTCGTGCGTCCGGTACGCCGGATTCACGTTGACCAGAATCGCCCCGATCCGGGCCGTCGCGTACTGCGTGATCACCCACTCGGCGCAGTTCGGCGCCCAGATGCCGACCCGGTCACCCTTCTCGATGCCCCGGGCGAGCAGACCCCGGGCCAGCCGGTTCACGTCGGCGTCGAACTCCGCGTACGTCCACCGGCGCCCGGCCGCGACGTCGACCAGCGCCTCCCGATCGCCGAAGCGGGCCACGGTGCGTTCGAGGTTTTCCCCGATCGTCTCGCCGAGCAGGGGCAGATCGGAAACGCCGGAGGCGTACGAGGGCTGCATTTGCGCAGCATGGACCGGCCGATCGAGCCTGGCTACCCCCGTTCGGGGGTGCCATGCTGGCACCGTGCTCGAAACAGCTCTCGAACGGGTCCGCCGGGTCTCCGGGCTGCCGGTCGCGTTCGGCGGCCTGGCGTCGGCCGACGGCCGGTCGACGCGGCTGACCGACTTCGCCGGCACGACCACGCTCGCCCTGAACGGGCTGGTGGTGAGCGCGGGCAGCGGGCTCGGTGGACGGGTCCTGACGACCGCGCGGCCGGGCCGGGTCGAGGACTACGCGGCCGACCCACGGATCAGCCACGAATACGATGCGCCGGTCATCACCGAGGGGCTGCGCGCGATCGCGGCGGTGCCGGTGGCGATGGGCGGGTCGGTGCTGGCCGTGCTCTATGCGGGCACCCGCGAGCCACTCGCGGTCGGCACGCGGGCGCTCGACGCCATGAGCCAGGTCGCACTGCGGCTCGGCACCGAACTGACCGTGCGCCGGGAAGTCGCGCGCCGCCTCGCCGAACTGGAGACCGCCGCGGCCCGCTCCCCGCGGCATTCCACCGCCGGGGAGTGGGAGAACGTGCGGTTGGCCCATGCGGAACTGCGTACGCTCGCGGCCGAAACCCACGACCCCGGCCTGCGCATCCGCCTGCAGGAGATCTCCGGCCGACTGGCCGGGGCGGCTCCGCCACCGTCGGTAAATCCGCTCTCCCCGCGCGAACTCGACGTGCTCGCCATGGTCGCGGTCGGCTGCGGCAACGCCGAGGCGGCCCGGCGGCTCGGCCTGCTGCCCGAAACCGTCAAGAGTTACCTGCGCAACACGATGCGCAAGTTGGGCACGCACGGCCGCATGGAGACCGTTGTGGCGGCCCGGCGGCTAGGCTTCCTCCCGTGATCATGCAGCGTGTGGTGGCCGGTCCGTCGGGTGTTTCGGTCGTCTCGGCGGAAGCCCCGTCGCCCGGCCCGGGCGAGGTTCTGGTGCGCACCGTCCTGGCCGGCATCTGTGGCTCGGACACGCACGCGCTCGCCGGCCGGCACCCGTTCATCGACCTGCCCTACCTTCCGGGCCACGAGGTCGCCGGCGTGCTCGAGGCGACCGGCGAGCGGGTCGTGCTGGAGCCGTTCCTCCCCTGCTGGGAGTGCAAGCAGTGCCTGGCCGGCCGGCAGAACGTCTGCGAGCGCCTCCGCTTCTTCGGCTGCGCCCACGACCAGGGCGCGATGGCCGGGTTCTTCACGGTCGACCGGCGCCGCCTCCACGTCGTGCCCGACGACCTGTCGTGGGAACAGGCCGCGATGATCGAGCCGCTGGGCACGCCGGTCCACGCGATCGGCCTGGCCGGCGGGGTCACCGGCCGCACGGTGGCGATCCTCGGCGCGGGCACGATCGGCCTGCTCACGCTCCTGGTCGCGCGGGCCTACGGCGCTTCGCGGGTGGTGATGACCGCGCGGTCGGCCCGGAGCCGCGACCGCGCGCTGCGGTTCGGCGCCTCGTCGGTGGTCGACGCCTCCCTGGAGGACGCGGCCGACCAGGTGCGCCACGCGCTGGGCGAAAGCGCCGACGTCGTCTTCGACTGCGTGGCCGAGCAGTCCACGATGGACCAGGCCCTGGCGATGGTCATGAAGGCCGGGACGGTCGTCGTGGTCGGCGTTCCCCCGGCCCCGGTCACGATCCCGCTCCCGGCGATCCAGGACGCGCAACTACGCATCCAGGGCAGCGCCACCTACCTCCCCGACGACTTCACCGAGGCCATCCGCCTGCTCTCCACGGGCCAGGTCGTCATCGACGACATCATCACGTCGGTGCGGCCTCTCGGCGAGGCCGCCACCGGCTTCGCTGAGGCCGCCTCCGGCGACCACATCAAGGTGCTGCTGAAGGCTGCTTAGAGGTACGCGGTCAGGTCACGTCAGGTTGTACTGGTAGTCGAGGCGGACGCGACCGTCGGCGTCGAGGAGCAGGAAGATCTCGCCGCGCCAGGTCGACTCGCCCGTATCGGTGGCGAGCATGTCGACGGTGAACAGAACGCTGTCGTGGTGGGCGTGGGCGGTGCCGGTGGGGACGAAGCGGTATTTGCCGTCGGCCACGAGCTCTCGGTAGGCGTCGGTGACCCGCCGATAGAGGTCGTCGTGCCGGTTCTCCGGGGTGTACTGGACCGCGCCCGGGGCCCAGATCCGCTCGACCTCGGCCCGGCGCTCGTCGTCGGACGGGAGGTTCCAGACGCGGACGTAGCGCTCGATGAGTTGTTCAGTCATGCCCGGACGGTAGATCGGCTTCCCTGACAACCGATGGCAGTGAAGGTGCGCGAGAATCAGACGGTGCGCGCCAGCCGCCTGATCTCGATCCTGCTGCTCCTCCAGGTGCGCGGCCGGATGAGCGCCGACGACCTGGCCGCCGCGCTGGAGGTGTCACCGCGCACGATCTACCGCGATGTGGAGGCGCTCGGCGCGGCGGGCATCCCGGTCTACGGCGAAGCCGGCCACGGCGGCGGCTACCGGTTGCTGGACGGCTTCCGCACCCGGCTGACCGGGCTCACACCGGGCGAGGCCGGCTCGCTGGGGCTGGCCGCGCTGCCCCGCGCGGCCGCCGACCTCGGGCTGGAACCGGAAGCCCGCGCGGCCTGGATTAAGATGGTGGCCGCGCTGCCGCCGCCCCTGCGCCAGGCCGCGGCCGAGTTCGACGACCGGTTCCTCGTCGACGTCCCGGCCTGGTACCACGAGGCCACCCGCACCCCGGCCCTCGCCGCCGCGGCCGACGCGATCCGGCACCGCAACGTGGTGCGGATCCGCTATCTGCGCTGGGCGGAGCCGCACGAGGTGACGCGCACGGTGCGGCCGTACGGGTTGGTGCTGAAGGCCGGTCACTGGTACCTGGTCGCCGAGCACCGGGCCGGGATGCGCACCTACCGGGTGGATCGCATCCGGCGCCTGGACACGTCCGGCGAGACCTTCGACCGGGCCGCCGATTTCCGGCTGGGCGCCTTCTGGGACTCCTACCTGATCGGGCTGGCCGGGCGCCGCCACACCGGGACGGCGACGCTGCGCATCAGCCGGTCGGCGTTCGAACTGCTGCCCTACACCGCCGATCCGGCCGTGGCCGAGGCCGCCCGGCAGACCGCGACACCCCGGCCCGACCCGGAACAGCTCGAGATCGTCATTCCGATCGAGTCGGTCGACCACGCGGCGGCGGACATCCTACGGCTGGGCACCGATGTCGAGGTGATGGCGCCGGCCGAGCTGCGCGAGAAAGTGGCGGCGGTGGTCCGGAGCCTGGCGGTTCGTTACCGGCTCGCCTTTCCCTGACGCCGGGCCGCAGCTGGTCTACGGCCCGGCGTTGCAGTGAGGTCCGGCCGTCGGGATGGTTCGGACGGACGGCCCGTACAAAAAGGGTTTTTGTCTTATGGCAGGAAGTAATTCGGGTTGGGCAGCTTGAAGGTCTTGTCGGCGAAGCCGCCCTTGAGGTCGCTGTATTGGTCGCCGAAGTTGCCGACGATGTCGTATCCCAAGGATTCGATGTGGGCGCGGGTGGCCGACTTGTAGTGAATCGTCGTGCATTTGCCGGCGGGGTCGGCGGCGCAGGCCTGCTTGAGGTAGTCGGGGTAGACGGCGACGTCGGGCTTGGTGAAGAGGCCGTCCTCGCCGTCACGCAGGGTGGTCGGCTTGGGATAGCCTGCGTCGACACCGATCTGGTCGGCGGTCAGGTTGCCGAGGGTGGCCGGCTCCTGCGAGGTGGGGCGGCCGGTGAGATAGAAGATCGCGTAGCCCTCGCGCTCGGCGGTGGTCACCATCGAGACCATGCCCGGTACGGCCGGGAAGCGCTGGTTGTTGACGTAGTCGGCGTTCGTCGCCGGGTTGTACGCCCAGTTGCTGAAGACCTCGTAGTTCCAGGTCGCGAGCGTGGTGTCGTCGACGTCGAGGATGATCGCCTTGGTCTTGTGGTGGTCCGCGCGGGCGCCCTGCAAGAACCGCGCGCCGGAGAAGGCGACGCTCCGGGCCTCGCGGGCATAGTTGCTGTCGGCGCCGAACTGGCCGGTGCCCAGCGCGTCGCCGTAATAGTTGCGCAGCTGCTGGCGCAGAACGTCGATGTTGGTGACGTCCTTCTCGGACCGCGGGGTGATGGTCTTGATCGCCGGCTGCGGGGTGGTCGCCGATGACGCTGCGTAACCAACGCCGGCGCCGCCGAGCGCGGCCACCGCGAGAGCGGCGACCGCGGTGATGCCGAGCCGCCGGGTAATGGTGAATGTCATTCCAGTGAACTTAGTGGAAACTAAGCGGCCAGCAAGCTGGTCATCTGGCCGATCGCGGCCGTGCCGTCGACCGGGCTCGAGAAGAGGAAGCCCTGGCCGAGGGGGCAGCCGAGCCGGGCCAGCAAATCGCGGTGTTCCGGGTCCTCGATGCCCTCGGCGATCACCGTGAGCCCCTGCGACTGGGCCAGACTGATGATGCCGCCGACGAGCGCCAGCTGCTGCTCGCTCTCGACCATGCCGTCGATGAACATCTTGTCGATCTTCACCACGTCGATCGGGCGCTGCCGCAGGTAGCCGAGCGACGAGTAGCCGGTGCCGAAGTCGTCGATCGCCACTCGTACGCCGTTCTCGCGCAGCGCCGCCAGGTCCTGCCAGATCGTCTCGTGGTCGCCGACCAGCAGCGTCTCGGTGATCTCCAGCATCAGCGCGTGCGGTGGCACCCCGGCGTGCTCCAGGGAGTGCAGCACCTGCTCGACGAAGCCGGACTCGCGGAACTGGCGGACCGACACGTTGACGCTGACGTACGGCTGGCGGACCCGTGGCAGCACCCGCCGCCACTGGGCGAGGGTGTGCAGGGCCTGGTCGAGCACCCAGCGGCCGATCGGCACGATCAGCCCGCTCTCCTCGGCGACCTCGATGAACTCGGCCGGGGCGATGATGCCCTGGGTCGGGTGGTGCCAGCGCACGAGGGCCTCGAACCCGACCGGCTCGTCGTTGGTGAGGTCGACGATCGGCTGGTACTGCAGCAGGAAGTGGCCCTCGTTGACCGCGTGGTCGAGCGCCGACCGCAGTTCCAGCCGCTGCACCATCGCTTCGTGAAGGTGCTTCTGGTAGCGGCGCCACTGGTTCTTGCCGGCGCCCTTGGCCACGTACAGCGCGAGGTCGGCCTGGCGCAGCAGCTCGTCGGCGGTGTCCGCCTCGGGGGTGGTCGTGATGCCGATGCTGGCCACGGCGTACAGGCTTTTCTGACCGCCGTCGACCGGCACCGGTTCGGCCAGCGCGGTCAAAATGCGCTGGGCGGTGTCCTCGACCCCGTCGGGGTCCCAGACGTTCTCGATCAGGCAGGCGAACTCGTCGCCGCCGAGGCGGGCCGCGGTGTCGTCGGCCCGCAGGGCGCCGCTGATCCGCTCGGCGACTGCGATCAGCAGTTGGTCGCCGACCGCGTGCCCCAGGGTGTCGTTGACGACTTTGAAGTCGTCGAGGTCGATGAAGAGGACGCCGACGACCGAGCCGTCCCGGGCGGCGCGGGCCAGCGCGTGCTGCAGCCGGTCGGCGAACAGGACCCGGTTGGCCAGGCCGGTCAGGGCGTCGTGGAAGGCCTGGTGGGTGAGCTCGCGCTCGAGGCGGCGGCGCTCGGTGACGTCGCGCAGGGTGACGACCAGGCCGGCCACCGTACGTTCGGCGCGCAGGTCCCGGCAGTCCATCTCGAGGAGGAGTTCGTTGATGGCGCGGAAGTCCTCGTGGGATATCTGGCGCCCTTCGCGGGCGGCGCGCATCGCTTCCAGCAGTCGCCGATGATCTTCCGGCATGATCACCTGGGTCAGGCCGAAATTGGTCGGGTCGGCGCCGAAGACAGCGCGGGCCGACGGGCTCGCATAGCGGATCCGGTTGGCCTCGTCCACGATCAGAATGACGTCGGACGTGTTCTGCACCAGCGTCCGGAAATAGACCTCGCTGTTGCGCCGGACCACCTCCTGATTGAGGCCGATCCGCTCGAGGGCCAGCGCGGCCTGCCCGGCCAGCACCTCGATCGAGCGTTGCAGCCCGGGCAGCGCCCAGGTCGGAGCGCCCACATGCAGCACACCGACCAGCGGGTCGCCGGTCGGACGGTCGCGGAGCACCAGCGGGCAGCGCAGGGCCATGTGGAAGTGGCTCAGGCGTACGCCGACCGCCCAGTCGATGTCGCGGGTCGGCACCAGCCGGGCGGCGGTGCCGGCCTGCCGGTCCGCCGCGGCCTGCGCGGCCGCCTCGGCCGAGGGCGGCTCGGCGATGGCCAGCCCGAGCACCACCCCGTGCGGCACGTCGCCCGGCAGCAGGTCGCCGACGGCGGTCCGCACCGCGACGATCACCTGCTCGGCGTCGGACGCCGAGACCAGCGCGGCCGACGCCTCGCGCAGGGCCCGCTCGCGGG
Organism: Actinoplanes sp. NPDC051343; assembly: GCF_044455125.1. NCBI lineage: Bacteria > Bacillati > Actinomycetota > Actinomycetes > Micromonosporales > Micromonosporaceae > Actinoplanes > Actinoplanes sp. NPDC051343. The sequence continues at coordinate 488,944 of NZ_JBITEL010000004.1, read as the reverse complement.
CCAGGGCCAGGCGGTGGTTGCTCATGATGTCGGCCATCCGGGCGAGCACGAGCAGGAAGGTCAGGGCGCTGAGGCCGGCCACGACCGTACGCGACGGCTCGCTGTACATCTTCGCCAGCAGAATCGCCGGCGCGATCATCGAGGCGCACCCGAGCAGCACCAGGCGGGCCCGGCTCGTCTCGATCGGCGGGGCGGGCATCGGCCGGCTGAGCTCGTTCATCGACGGGTGCAGGGCGGCCAGGCCGGCCGCGGCGTCGAGCGCGAGGCGTCCCAGGCCGGCCAGTGCGATCGTGCCGCCGCTGAGCAGCATCAGTTCGTAGCCGACGTCGGCGATCAGCATGGCGACCAGGCCGGCGCCGAGCAGGCCGGCCGACACGGGCTTGCGGCCGGCCGCGGTCAGCAGCCGGGTGAGCACGCCCAGGCAGAGCAGGTCGCCGACCGGGAACGCGATCGCGGCCAGCATGCTGCCGTGCAGGGTCCCGCCGTCCTGAAGGCGCGGCCCGAGCACGAACGTCCAGGCTAGGAGGGTGACACCGGAGGTCACGGTGAGGGCGTCGAGCAGCGCGGCCCGGTCCCGGGCGCCGCCCGTACGCCGCCGGATGAAGATCAGAAGCACGGCCGCGAGCAGCCCGTAGGCGGCGATCATGAGGACCGTCCCGAACAGGCCCAGCTCGGGCATCGCGTCGGTCGTCCAGCGCGGCGCACTGAACGCGGCGGTGCCGAGCGCGGACAGCATGACCGCGACCATCAGCAGGTGCCAGCCGATCCGGTCGTCGGGCCGGTTGCGGCGCAGGCCGGCCGCGATCGCCACCGCGGCCGAGACCCCGGCGGCTGCCCGCACCGGAACGTGGGCGGCCGGCACCAGAAGGAACACCAGACCGAGCAGGCACATCCACCCGCCGAAGGCGAGCGACGCCCTACGAGTCGGCATGACGCTCCCATCGGCCCGCCAGCGGTGCAACTGAGCGAAACGGGCACAATCGGGAGGTGCTCCTGGAATTCGTCCGTACCCACACCGCGCCCGCGCCGGTCCCGTTCGTCCCCGAGATCACCCTGTGGCAGGCCGACGAGCCGATCGCCCTGTGGGAGGAGACCGAGGCGGACGGGGTCGAGCAGCCGCCGCCGTTCTGGGCGTTCGCCTGGGCCGGCGGGCAGGCGCTCGCCCGCTACCTCCTCGACCGTCCCGACCTGGTGTCCGGGCGCAGCGTGCTCGACCTGGCGACCGGCTCGGGGCTGGTCGCGGTGGCGGCCGCGCTGGCCGGAGCTCAGCCGGTGACGGCCAACGACATCGACCCCCTGTCGCTGGCCGCGGCGGCAGTGAACGCCGAGGTCAATGCCGTACGCGTGGAGACCGTCGAGGCCGATCTGCTGGACGGCCCGCCGGACGCCTATCGGGTGATCCTGGCCGGCGACGTCTTCTACAGCCGGGAAATGGCCGGGCGGGTGCTGCCGTTCCTGCGACGGGCGACCAACGCCGGCTGCCTGGTGCTGGTCGGCGATCCGGGCCGCGCCTACCTGCCGTCCGAGGGGCTGGTCGAGCGGGCGACGTACGACATCCCGGTGGTCGAGTCGCTGGAGAGCGTGCCGATGCGCCGCACCACGGTCTGGCAGGTTCTCGGCTGATACCGGATGATCACAGGGTGGAGTTGTTACGTCTGGCCTTCCGAAACGACGAACCGGCGGGCCCGGTGCGCTGGAGGGCCCGGGCGGCGCTCGACGACTGCCCGTCCTCCGACGCCGTCGACGACGTGCTGGTCGTGATCTCGGAGCTGGTGGAGAACGTTTCCCGGCATACTCGGGGCGGCGGCGAGCTCCGGCTGGCGCGCGAGGACGGGGTGATCGTGATCGAGGTGCACGACGGCGATGCCGCCGAGCCGCGACTGCTGCCGCCCGACGACCGCCGCATCGGCGGGCGGGGTCTGCTCGTGGTCGCCGGCATGGCCCGGCGCTGGGGTGTGCGCCCGGAGGAGACCGGTAAGACGGTCTGGGCCGAGATCGGTTGCTGATTATTTAGACGAATGCGGTGCCACCGTTACCGGGGCACCGCATTTCGTGACGCTGAGGCGAACTATCGGCGAGCGTGGTACGCCTCGACGATGTGGCTCGGGATGCGGCCGCGCTCGGACACCGGGTGACCGTTCTTGTTGGCCCACTCGCGAATGGCCTGATTTTCGTCGCGGCTGGCGCGACCGCCGGCGTTCGCACCGTTGCGCCGGACCGGCGAGGCGACCGGGCTGCGGCCGACCCGGGTGGCCGAGTTGAGGAACGGGTCAAGCGCCTTACGCAGCTTGCCCGCGTTTTTCTCGGAGAGGTCGATCGTGTAGTTCACACCGTCGAGTCCGAACTCGACGGTGCGGTCGGCCTCCCCGCCGTCGAGATCGTCGGTCAGAAGGGTAATTACCTGCTTGGCCATGGTGTGCTTGCTCCTACAGCGATGTCATTTTACTGACGACTATGCGTCCGCGGCGGGCCCGCGAATCTTGATACCGCATTCATTCTGTCTCTGACCAGTTCACAGTGCAAATTGCGCTTCCGCATGTCGCAATTGAGCTTTCCTTCCGACGGTCGCTGGACGGGCCGCTGGGCCGGATCGATGTCACACACTTTTCAGGAACGTCAATGTCCTGTAACGTGTCGTGGGAGCGCTCCCACGGTCCCTCCCCCACTCTTAACCTGGAGCACGGAATGCGACGTGCCATCCGCGCCTTGGCGGCGGCCGCTCTTCTGGCCGGCGCCACACTCACCACGTTCGCGGTCGCCGGCCCGGCCAGCGCCGACACCCAGATCTGCGACCAGTACGGCTCGACCACCATCGGCGGCCGCTACGTGGTCATGAACAACCGCTGGGGCACCTCGGCCCAGCAGTGCATCAACGTGACCTCGACCGGCTTCTCGATCGCCAGCCAGCAGGGCACCGGCAGCACCAGCGGCGCCCCGGTGTCCTACCCGGCGGTCTACTACGGATGCCACTACACCAACTGCTCGCCCGGCACCGTCCTTCCGATGCAGCTCAGCGCCATCTCCAGCGCGACCAGCAGCATCAACTACACGTTCGTGTCCGGCGCGACCTACGACGCGTCGTACGACATCTGGCTCGACCCGACACCCAAGAAGGACGGGGTCAACCAGCAGGAAGTCATGATCTGGTTCAACCGGCAGGGCTCCATCCAGCCGATCGGCTCGGTCATCGGCTCGGCCACCATCGGCGGCCGCACGTGGCAGGTCTGGCAGGGCGGCAACGGGTCCAACCAGGTCATCTCGTACGTGGCGCCGTCGCCGATCAGCAGCTGGAACTTCAGCGTGCTCGACTTCCTCAACGACGTGAAGACGCACACCTCGGTCACCAGCTCGTGGTACCTGACCAGCATCCAGGCCGGGTTCGAGCCGTGGAGCGGCGGGGCCGGACTGGCGGTCAACAGCTTCTCCGCGTCGGTCAACGGTGGCGGCGGCGGTGGCGGCACCACGACGCCTCCCACGACGACGCCTCCCACGACGCCGCCGGCCGGTAACGCCGCCTGCCGCGTCACCTACGGGACCAACGTCTGGAACAGCGGCTACACCGCCAACGTCACGGTCGCCAACACCGGCAACGCGCCGGTCAACGGCTGGACCCTGGGCTTCACCCTCCCGGGCGGACAGTCGATCACCAGTTCCTGGGGTGCCACGGTGACCGGCACCAGCGGGGCGATCACCGCTCGCAACATGTCCTACAACGGCGCGATCCCGGCCGCGGGCAGCACGTCCTTCGGCTTCCAGGGCACGTACAGCGGCAGTTTCGCCGCACCGGGCTCGTTCACCCTGAACGGTTCCACTTGCACGACCGCATGACCCGGCCCCGATGACCCGAGCCGCCTCGTCGCCGATTCTCCGGTGCCGGGGCGGTTCGTCCATTCAATTTCGCAGAGCACCCGGCGCGCCCGGCGGAACGGCCGGCGCTTTCGGCGCCACCGACGTGAGCCGGCGATATTCCGCACCCATCGGCGGACGCGGATCGGCGTCGCCCTTGTTGGGCCAGAGCGACATCGCCCGCTCGGCGAGCGCGGTGATCGTCAGCGACGGATTCACACCCAGATTGGCCGGCACCGCCGAGCCGTCAACGACATGCAATCCGGCGTAGCCGAATACGCGGTGATACGCGTCGACCACTCCGCGTTCGGGCGAATCACCGATCGTCGCGCCGCCCAGAATATGTGCGGTCATCGGAATGTCGAACACGTCTCCGACGGTGCCGCCCGGAAAGCCGTCAATCTTCTCCGCGAGCCGGCGCACGACCTCGTGCCCGATCGGAATCCACGTCGGATTGGGTTCGCCGTGACCCGGACCGGTGGTAAGCCTTCCGCGCCGGGTCCGGCTCACGGTGAGCGAATTGTCGAGCGTCTGCATGACGAGCGCGATGATGGTGCGTTCGCTCCACTGACGGGCCGACAACGAGCGCGCCAGAACGTACGGATGGCGCAGCGCCTGCGCAAGGAATTTCACCGGCCGGGGCAGCCGGCCGCCGCCGTCGACGAGCAGCGTCGACAGCAGGCCCATGGCGTTGCTGCCCGGGCCGTACCGGACCGGTTCGATGTGCGTGGTCGCATCCGGATGGAAGGACGACGTGATGGCCACGCCCTCGGAGAACGGCCGGGCCGGCCGGGACCGCGCCTCGGCGCCCAGCAGAGCCTCCGAGTTGGTGCGGGTCAACGCCCCCAACCGCCCCGAGATCCGCGGCAGGACGCCGGTGTCGCGCATCGCATGCAGGAGCCGCTGCGTACCCAGAGCGCCCGCCGCGAGGATCACCTGCCCGGCCGTGAAGCGACCCCGCTTCGTCTCGACGACCCACCCGTCGCCGCCCGGCCGCAGCGCGGTCACCTCGGTCTCCGGATGCACGGTCGCGCCGGCCCGCTCGGCCAGATAGAGGTAGTTGACGTCGAGCCGGTTCTTCGCACCCACCCGGCATCCGATCATGCAGTCGCCGCATTCCGTGCAGCCGGTCCGCGCCGGCCCGGCCCCACCGAAGTACGGATCGGCGACGGTCTTTCCCGGCTCGCCGAAGAACACGCCGACCGGGGTACGCCGGAACGTGCCGCCGACGCCCATGTCCTCCGCCACCTGCCGGATGACCAGATCGGACGGCGTCATCGTCGGCTGCTCGGTCACGCCGAGCATCCTCGACGCCTGGTCGTAGTGCGCCGCCAGCTCGGCCGCCCAGTCGGTGATGCCGGCCCACCGCGGGTCGGCGAAGAACGCGGCCGGCGGCCGGTACAGCGTGTTGGCATAGACCAGCGACCCACCACCGACGCCGGCCGCCGACAACACCACGACGTCCTTCAGCAGCGTGATCCGCTGAATGCCCTTCAGGCCGAGCCGCGGCGCCCACAGAAAATTGCGCACATCCCACGACGTCTTCGGTAGCGTCCCGGCGTCGAACCGCCGACCGGCCTCGAGCACCCCGACCCGGTAGCCCTTCTCGGCCAGCCGCAGCGCACTCACGCTGCCCCCGAATCCACTTCCCACGATCACGACGTCGTAGTCCATCACCCGACTCTCCCATTACCGGCCGGTAACCACCAGAGAGCTTCTCGAAGACAATCGATGCAATCGCGGAGCTGCGAACTGTCCGGGGCGTCACTGGCCGAGGTCTCTAAGCAAGCCCGGAGGCGGGCGAGTTCCGGCGCAGCCGGCGCTGGACGTCGTCATTCCCCCTCGCCCTGATCCGCGACTGCGGCTGAGCTGCCGGTCGGCTCCCAGAGCAGGAGCCGGCGGTGGTGGCTGAAGCCGTTGCGTACGTAGAAGTCGACCGCTCGGCGGCCGGAGTGGACGGTCACGTGCGACAGGCCGCGCACGCGCGCCTCGGCCAGGACCGCCGCCATCAGTGCGGCGCCGATGCCCCGGTTGCGGTGCTCCGGGCGAACCATGACCGACTGGACGTCGCCGTAACGCCGGTCCAGCGAACCCGAAGCGGGCACCCGTTCCGCGACGTGCAGCCAGGCGCAGCCGACGACGCAGCCGACGACGCAACCATCGACCTCGGCGACGAACGGCAGATGGGTCGCGGCGTGGGCGGCCACCCAGGCGGTGTACGCCGCGAGCTGGTCCGGTTCGATCTCCCGCAGCTCGGCCAGGGCCGCCGCGTCGGGCGCGCCACCATTCCGCACGATCATCCGCCGAAGTCTATGGCCGAGAATGTGTCGTGGCCGGAGGGGCCGGGCCGGCGCGGGCCCGCGGCCCGGTGTTGCACTCAGGCCGGACTGACGGGCCGGGTTCGGATGGACGGCCCGTACTTCTACAGAGCGTGAGCGAGCAACGCAGCCAAACCATGTCCGTCGGTGACCGTGTCGTCGGGCTGGGGCCAGCGGTCGGGGTCCTCGGTGGCCGTGCGGGCGGACGGCATCAGCACGGCCCGGGCGACGTCGGCCCGCCGGGCGCAGAGGATGTCGCGGCGGCGGCTGTCGCCGACGAACCAGCAGGTGCGGGGGGAGACGGCCATCTCGTCGGTGGCCGACCAGATCATCTGGGGGTTCGGTTTGCGGACGCCGGCCTCGTCGCTGTAGACCTGCACCCGGAAGAGGTGGCCGACGCCCGCCTTGGCGAGGAAGTCGCGGTGCGCGGCGCCGGAAAGCGTGTTGCTGACGACGGCGAGAGGGATGCCGGCTGCCTTGCCGAGATCCAGAGCGGAGCGGATGCCCGGCCGCAGCGCCCAGTTGTTGCGCCAGGCCCACTCGTAGCTGAGGCTCTTGATCGCGCCGCGCACCGCGACCTGGTCGAACGCGGGCCAGTCGGCGATCACGAAGCGTTCCCAGACCTCGGCCTGTGGCAGTTCGTCGGGCCAGTCCTCGTCGCGCCAGCGGGACCAGGCGGCCGCTCCCTCGGTGAGCGAACGCTGGATCTGGCCCGGGGTCATCCGCCCCTTGAGGAGGTTGAACAGGCGCAACACCAGTTCGGGCGGGGCGGCCCGCTGCGGTGGCGCGTCGGCCAGGACACCCCCGAAGTCGAGCAACAGCGCGCCGGGACGCATGTCAGCGGGTCGTGCCCAGCTGCCAGGCGCGCACGCCGCCGACGATGCCGGCCGTGTTGGGCACGACCACCACGTCGTCGCCCATCCGGGACAGCTGGGCCGGGGTGATCAGGCGGGAGTTGCCGCCGCCCAGGTAGAGCCGATCCCAGAGGAAGACCGGGCGGAAGCCCTCGACGACGTTGCGGACGCGGCGCGACCAGAGGGCGTCGCCGAGGCGGCGGCGTTCGTGTTCGCCGATGTAGGTGTCGTAGGACATGCCCCAGCGGACCGGTGCCTGCGACATCTCGAGGTGCGGGGCGAGCACGCCGCCGTCGAAGAGGGCGCAGCCGAGGCCGGTGCCGAGGGTCAGCATGAGTTCGCAGCCGGTGCCGGCGACCACGCCCGCGCCGTGCACCTCGGCGTCGTTGAGCACCAGGGTGGGCAGGCCGAACGCCTCGGCCAGCGCGGTGCGGGCGTCGAAACCGTGCCATTGGGAGACCAGCTCGGGGTCGATGCGGGTGCGCGGGCCGCTGCGGGTGATGTAGTGCGGGGTGGCCACGACCACGCCGTGCCGCAGCATGCCGGGCATGCCGACGGTGACCCGGTCGGCGGTCGGCAGGCTCTCGCCCAGCTGCACCAACGTCTTGACAAAGAGGTCGGGCGGCAAGGGGTAGGGCGTCGGCACGCGTAACGGCTGCGCGCGCATCGTGCCGGCCTCGTCGAGGACCGAGCCCTTGATGCCGCCGCCGCCGCAGTCGATCGTCAGGGTGAAAGCCACGCCGCCAGTTTGCATGGGCAACACCTCCCGGCACAGCAATTGTGACCCGTGCGCAATCGGTTCGGTAAGGTCCTGCGGTGCCCAGGACGATGCGAGTGACGACACGGAACGCGAGTTTCCAGCAGTGGCAGGCGCTGCTCACCAATCGGACGAAGCGCACGCGGGCCGGCGAGTTCCTCGTGCAGGGTGTGCGGCCTCTCACACTGGCGGTCGAGAACGGGTGGGAGATCCGCGCCCTGATCTATCCCGATCGGCGGTCGCTGTCCGCCTGGGCCCGTTCGATGCTGGACTCGGTCGACGCGCAGCCGGTGGCGATGGCTCCGGAACTCGTGGACGAGCTGGCGGACAAGGAGGGGGCCGAGCTGATCGGGGTCGTCGGCATGCCGGAGCAGACCCTCGCCGAGATCAACGACCCGCGTCTGCTCGTCGTGGTCCTCGATCGGCCGAGCACGCCGGGCAACATCGGCACGGTGGTGCGTTCGGCCGACGCCTTCGGCGCCTCGGCCGTCGTGGTGGCCGGGCATGCGGCCGACCCTTACGACCCCAAGGCGGTACGCGCGAGCACCGGTTCCCTCTTCGCCCTCCCGGTGGTCCACGCCGACTCGACGGGGGAGGTGCTCGACCAGGTCGCGTCGTGGCGTTCCGCCGGCCTGCCGGTCGAGCTGGTGGCGACCGACGAGCACGGCTCGGTGGACGTCGCCGACTACGACCTGACCGGCCCGCGGGTGCTGCTGATCGGCAACGAGACGACCGGCCTGAGCGCGGGCTGGCGCGAGGCGGCCGACGTGACCGTGCGGATCCCGATCACCGGGGCGGCCAGTTCGCTGAACGCGGCCACCGCGGCGACGGTCGTGCTCTACGAGGCGGTGCGCCAACGTCACCAGGGGATGCGGCCGGCGTCCTCGTAGAAGCCGCCGGTACCGTCCGGCCGCGTCGCCAGCTTGACGGCGATCGCGGCGCCCTGCGACGGGGTCCGGACGCCCCGGAAGTTGTTGAGGTCGGTGGCGGTAAAGCCCGGGCACCCCAGGTTGATCTGGATGTCGGGGAGTTCCTTCGCATACTGCACGGTGACCGCGTTGAGGAACGTCTTCGAGGGCGCGTAGGCGGCCGAGATCGGCCCGGTTTCGCTGCCCGGCACCGACTGCCGGGTGAGGGAGCCGACACTGCTCGACATGTTCACGATCCGCGGCCGGTCCGAGCGGCGCAGCAGCGGCAGCATCGCGTTGGTGACCCGGATGACGCCGACGACGTTGGTGTCGACGACCTTCAGCACGGTGGCCGGGTCGACCCGGGTCGGCTCCTGCGGCACCCCGCCGGTGACGGCCGCGTTGTTGACCAGCACGTCGAGCCGCCCGAACCGTTCCTCGATCAGCGCCGCGGCCGCGGTCACGCTAGCGTCGTCGGTCACGTCGAGCGGCACGCCGAACGCGTCCACCCCGTCCGCCCGCAGCTTGGCGACGGCGGCCTCGCGGCGTCCGGCATCCCGCGCGCCGACGCCGACCTGCCAGCCGAGGGCGCCGAGGCCGGCCGCGATCTCATACCCGATTCCCTTGTTCGCGCCAGTGACCAGCGCAATCGTCGATTCGCTCATGAGTCGATCCTGTCCGCGCCGCGGCCGGGCGGCCAACACCGATGCGGTAGGCACCGATACCCGGCGGGTATCGGTACGGTGGAGGGGTGGAGACCCGCGAGCTGCGCTACTTCGTGGCCGTCGCCGAAGAGCTGCACTTCGGCCGGGCCGCGCAGCGCCTCGGGATCGCGCAGCCGCCGCTGTCCCGCACGATCAGCCGGCTGGAGCGGCGGCTCGGGGTGACACTGTTCCAGCGCACCAGCCGGGCGGTCGTGCTGACCGAGGCGGGTTCGGTGCTGCTGCGGGAGGGGCGGGTCGCCCTCGATGCTGTCTCGGCCGCCGAACGCCGCACGCGGCGGGCTTCCGACGGCCCTTCCGGCCTCGTTCTGGTCACCAAGGCGGGTGCCTCCGGCGAGCTTCTGGCGAAGCTGCTCGACGCGTACGCGTCGGAGCCCGGCTCGGTCCCGGTCGACGTGCTGCTGTGCGGCCCGGGCGAGCAGGAGCGACTGCTGCGCGACGGGCGGGCCGACGTCGCGCTGCTGCACCGCCCGTTCGACTCGACGACCGGGTTCGACACCGAGGAGTTGCACACCGAGGGACAGGTCGTGCTGCTGCCGGCCGGGCACCCGCTGGCGTCCTCGTCCCGGCTGCACCTGGCCGACCTGGCCGGCCTGCCACTCCCCCGCTGGCCCGACCGCGAAGGCCACTACCCGGAGGGCCCGGGCCCGGCCGTCCGCGACAACACCCAGCTGCTGCAGCTCATCGCCCTGGGCCGCGCGGCCGCCGTTCTGCCCGAATCGGTCCGCGGCCACCTCAACGACGGCCTGGCCACCGTGCCGGTGCCGGACGCACCACAGGTGACGACGGTGATCGCGTGGCCGCCGCACAGCCGGTCGCGGGCGCTGGCCCTCCTGGTGCGGACCGCAACCCGGCTATAGGGGCGTGCGCTAGAAGCGGGCGAACGACCGGATCGGCATGCGCGGACCGAACTTCGGGGCGCCGATGCCACCGGCCGCCAGCAGGTCGCACACCCGGCCCCGGTGCCCGCGGAACGGTTCCAGCAGCTGCAGCATGCGCTCGTCGGTGCCGCGGGCCTCGCCGGCCAGCGCCCAGGCCACCGTGTTGGGGATGTGGAAGTCGCCCACGCTGACCGCGTCCGGGTCGCCGAACGTCACCCGCACCGCCTCGGCCGCCGTCCACGGACCGATGCCGGGCACCGCGACCATGCGCCGGGTCGCCTCCTCGGCGTCCGCACACTGCTCCAGCCGGTCGGCGATCAGGGCCACCCGCTGCAACGCCTGGGTGCGCCGCTGCTCCACACCGAACGGATGGAAGACCCAGTAGGGCGTCGCCGCTATCGCGGCCGGATCGGGTGGCAGCATCAGATCGGCCGCCGGGCCGGGCGCCGGCTCACCGAATTTCCGGCAGATCATCCGGTACGCGCGGTGCGCCTCCTGGCCGGTGACCTTCTGCTCGAGGACCGCGCGCAGGAGCCGGGGGAAGAGGCGGTGGGTGGCCGGAAGGCGTACGCCCTGGAAGGTGCGCGCGAGGCGGGCGACCAGCGGATGGGCCGCGGCGAGCGCGGCGAAGCCGTCGAGGTCGTCCCGCAGCCCGGCGACGGCGTCGGCGTGCTCGGCCAGCCAGTCCCGGCCGGCGCCCCAGGTCGTAGCCGTGACGCCGGCGTCGTCGCGGGTCAGCCGCAGCGTGGCCGGCCCGTCCGGCGTGCGCACGGCGAGCCAGAAGGCGGTGCCGTCGAAGCGGCCGCAGGGATCGTGCTTGGGGACCAGGATCGGTCGCACCGAGGCACCGAAGTGGTAGCGCTCCGGCGTCACCAGCCGGCGGGTCACCTCGGAAGTCACGCGCACACTCTGCCACCCGATCGCCGCGTTGCCCAATGGTTCGCTACCCCGGCTTCCCGCGGGCAGGCCGATGGCCCTGACCGCGCTCCCGGTCAGGGCCATCGGTGCAAGGGCGACCGGACACCCGAGTGGTCCGAATCGCCCGGAGCGAGCCGCTACCGCCGTCCGTCAGGGGGAAGGACGGCACCGGGGCCGACGGGGGGTCCCGTTCGGGACGAGGTCGTGTCGGCGACCTCGCCCCGCGCGGGTTCGGATCCCGGTCGAGCGGCGATGCTCCACGTCGGGTCGGTGCTAGTTGCGCACCGTGATCCGCATCGAGTCGAACGAGGGCAGCTGGTTCGCGCGCTGCATCATCGGGATGCGGTGCGAGCCGTCACCGGCCCACGAGGCGCACTGCGCGGTGCCCGCGGTCGGCAGGCCCGGCACCTGGATGGTGACCACGTCGGGCGTGGCACCGCCCTTGGTGTCCTCGGTCGCCACGAAGAACGCGGGGACCGGCGACGGGTCGGGAGCCTCGTTGGTGTTCGGCAGCATGCGGCACGCGGTGTGGAAGTGGCCGCGCTCGATGCCGTTCTGCAGGACCGAGCTCTCGACGTAGTAGCCGCCCGCGCCGGCCGCGAGGAAGCGGTCCCGGATCAGATTGCGGGTGCTGACCTTCAGGGTGAACGGGGTGTTCACCTTGACCGAGCGCGGCGACTCGGTGATGAGCAGCGACGGGTTGTTCGCGGCGACGCCGACCTCACCGAACTCGGTCGAGACGCAGCGGTCGCCGTCCTGGAAACCGGCGTGCGGGGGCAGCGTGCTGGTGTCACAGCTGTTGGTCAGGATGCCGAGGCCGGCACCGGGCGGCGGGCTGGTGGCCGCGCCGCTGTCGGTGGGAGCGGCGGTCGGCTGGTCGGTCGCGTTGCCGCCACCGTTGTTGCCGCCACCATTGTTGCCGCCACCGTTGTTGTTGCCACCGCCGTTGTTGTTGCCGCCGTTGCCGGCACTCGCGCCGGCACTCGGGTCGACGCTCGCGCCGGCGCTCGGGTCGACGCTCGCGCCGGCGCTCGGGTCGGCCGCCGGTGCGGTCGAGGCGTTGCCGGCGCCGTTGTTGCCGCCGCTGTTGTTCTTGCCGCCGCCGGTGTTGTTGCCACCGACGTTGTTCATGACCCAGCTACGGCAGCGCTGGCGCAGCGTGTCGACACTCGGAACGTCGCCGGCGCCGTCATCCGCGTGCTGAGTGATCTTGCCGCCGTTGGGGCCGCCGCTGGTGGTGTACGTGCCCGGGCGGGTCTTCGTCGAGAGCTTGGTCTTCGGCGGGGTCGCGATGTTGTCGCAGGCCGACAGCGCCTTCTTCTGCGTCTTGGTGGTGCTGGCGTTCGAGACCTGGGTGACTGCGACGATGCCGCCGAACACCGCCAGGGTGGCGACCGCGGCTAGGATCCGTCGCCGGCCGGTCAACCAACTCGGCATCCTGCTCTGCTGGGATGCGCGCCGGTACTTGGACCTTCGCATGGGTGACACCTTTCTTTGTCGCATCGATGGGCTGGGCGGTGGGGGTTACCGCGATCGGACGATGCGCATCGTTGTGAACACGCCGGCCACAAGTGCGGCGGCGAGGACGAGGAAGACCACGGTCTGACTCACGCCGGGCAGCCCACCGGTGTTGCTCTGGGCCGCCGCGACCATCTGCCCGTCGACCGGCACCGGGCCCTTGCCGGCCGCTGCCGGGGCGGGCGCCGTGGGAAGTGCGCCGTAGTTGACGATGTTGCTGTCCTCCAGCAGCGTCATGTGCGTCATGACGAACTGGTTCGACGCCTGGGCGAGCTTGCGGACACTGTCGTTCCGCGTGCTGGAACGGATGGTCGCGATGGCCGGGAAGATCTTGCCGTGCGCGGCCCGGAGACGGTCGATGTAGATCTGGTCGAAGGTCGCCGGGTTGGCGTTGTGCATCTCGCTCAGCCAGTACTGCTGGTCACTGTTCGGCTGGCTGGGCAGGTCGATGCCGAGCTGCTTGGCCACGTCGCGGTCCATCTTGTCGAGGGCCACGTGCTCTTTGCCGATGTTCCTGGCGATGGCGACGATGCGCGGGTCGTCGGACTTGGTCTCCGCCATGTTGCTGGCCATGATTTCCCAGAGCCCGGCCAGCCGTACCTTGATGACGAAGTCCTTGTCGGCCGGGCTCACCTCGCCTTGGCCCTTCTGGCTCTGGTCCAACGGCGGCAGCGGGACACCCGCAGTGGTCGTGGGCACGACGCCGATCGAGTCGTCGGCGTGTGCCGCGTCGGCCGGAGCCAGCAGCAGCGCCAGAGACACGGTGGCGACGCCGGCGGCCAGGCGCCGAAGGGTGCGGCGGGGCGAAACCGCAGTCATTCTTTCCAACCTCCGATTGAAGCTAATTCTTAAAGGGCTCTTAAGTCAGTAGCTGTAATCGCTACCCGAGTCACCGCTGTCACCGGAATCGCCCTTCGGAGGCGCGACCGGCTTCGATACGGCGGGAACACAGGTCAGGTTCTTCGCACCGTCCGGCTTGATGACGAACCACTTGCCGTTGACGTTCTGACCCTTCCAGGTGTCGGCCTTCTTATCGCCGATATAGGCGTAGAGCGGCCAGCCCTTCACGGTCAGTTGCTTGGTGCCGTCGGCGCGGGTCACCGTGGCCACGACCTTCGAGTCGACGCCCTTGAGGGTCGGCTTGCCGTCGATCGTCAGCGCGGGCTCCCACACCTTGGCGCAGTCACCGTCGCAGGTGGACTTCGGCGGGTTGTTGGAGTCAGCGTCGAACCGGTAGAGCACGTGGCCCTGCTCGTTCTCGATGACCTCGCCCATCTTGGACACCTTGGTGGCGTTCAGTTTGTGCGTGACCTGGGCGTCGCTCAGCTTGGGAACGCCGGAACCGTCGTTCGCCGCGGCGGCCGAGGTCGACGAGGGCGATGCGGTCGACTCAGGGCCGGCCGTCGCGCCCGAGGAGGCGTTGGGCTGGGCCGCGGGCGCCGCCCCGTTGCCGTAGTCGGCGGCCTGGTTGAAACCGGCCGGGGCACAGCCGGGCAATGCGAACGCTGCCGCGATGGCCGCACCCACGACCATCAACTTTCGCTTCTCCGGTATCACTGGCCCTCCAGCTGATTCAACGCACTGGTGTTTCCGGGCTGTAGTACGAGGGCGAGGGCGATGCGGTTGAAGAATCGGCCCAATCAGTTTTCTTAAGTTTTTTTGAACTGCTCCGGCACAAAAGAAGGGTCCGGCCTGCGTGGCCGGACCCTTACTCTGTGCTTTCTTTTACAACGCGCTCACCAGGGTCTGGGTGGAACCGTTCGGCTCGACCTCTTGCACCTGGACGTGCGCGATGTTTTGCTGCTGCGTCGCGGTGACCGCCTGGAGCAGCAGCGGCGCCGGCTGGGCGGCGGTGCCCCAGCCCTTGTCGCCGACGTTCCACGAGGCGAGCGGCTCGGTCGTGCCGTCGGTGTGCACGAGGACCAGCTTGCAGGTCTTCGGGCCCTTGATGTTGGAGATGGCGAAAGAGATCTGGGTGCCCCAGTCCTTCTTCTCCAGGGCGACATCGGCGCGGACGCCGGTGCGCGGGTCGGTCTGGCCGTACCGCTGACCGGCGAGGTCGGGCCCACCGATGCCCGGCCCGTCGTCGGAGTTGGGCAGCGGGTCGAGTTGCTTGCTGCCGCGCTGCGCGGTCGTGTTGGCGGCCGGCTTCGAGTCGGGCGCGAACAGCTTGCCGCCGGCGAACAACGCGCCGATCGACAACACCGCGAAGACGACCACGGCGGCGGCCAGAGAATAGAGTCGGCGCTGGTTGGCCTTGCGGCGCTCCAGCTTGACGTCGCCCATCAGGTTTTGCAGGAGCGCACCCTCGCGGTGCGACTCCTCGGCCGCGATGACCGCGTCGGCGTCGACGTCGGCCAGCAGGTCGGCGACCTGAACGAAGGACTCCAACTCGTACGCGCAGCGCGAGCACTCGATGAGGTGGTCCTCGAAGCGGGCGGCGTCGCGGTCGTCAAGAATGCCCAACGCATATGACGCGACGTCGAAGTGTTGCTCTTCCTGCGGCATCATTCCGTCACCCCCCGCTGCTGCAAGGCCGTCCGCAGGGCCCGCAGAGCGTAATACACGCGCGATTTAGCGGTGCCCAACGGAAGGTTGAGCACCTCCGCCGCCTCCGGAACCGTCCGGCCGCGGAAGTAGGTCTCGATCAGGATCTCGCGGTGCGACTGGCTCAGTTCCCGCAGCGCGTCCGACACGGTCATCGACTGCAGGACGCGGTCGGTGTCGTCGGCCTGGCTGGGGAAACTCTCCAGCTCCCGATCGTACGTCTCCGCGGGCCGGGCGCTGGCGCTGCGGTGATCGTCGATCGCGATCCGCCGGGCGACCGTGACCAGCCACGGGCGCAGGGACTGCTGGCCCTGCGCGCCGAGCCGGTGCGCGTTGCGCCAGGCCCGCAGCAGGGTCTCCTGGACGATGTCCTCGGCGCGCTGCCGGTCACCACCGGTCAGTCGCAGCACGAACATCAGCAGGGGACCCGCGTGCTCCTCGTACAGCATCCGGACGAGGGTGTCCTCGTGGCTCTTGCCGCCAGGGCCGGCCTCGTGCCGGGGGGCCTGTCGCGGCATCACCGCTTCATCGTTCGCACTACGGCCTCCGTCGAGTGACTGCCACCGTCCACCGGAACGCGACTGAGTCATCAGGCGCACCCCGCCCAGCGCGAGCCCAGTCTGGGCCGGCCCTGCCTCGGCCACCGCATGCATCGATACCTCCGCCCGGAGTTTTCTCCGTCGCCTGTCATACGGCCGGGGGTGCCTGCCGGGATCAACGTGGGGCGGGAAATTTCCTGGGCGGGGGCAGTCAACGGTCCTCCGGGTCTCGTGCGGGAGCCACGAGGCACGGGCACAGACGATCCATACGATCTATATAGATCGATCTGCACCGATATGGTTATGGGGGCAGCCGAATAATACTCAGGCTCACCGGTCCCACGAAACAGCACTTTCAACAGGGATGACGCACCAGACGTCCGGCTCTACCGGACAGTAGGCAAGCGCTCTCGCAGCGTTCCCGCCGTCCGCCCGGAAAGCGTTCCCAGCACCGGAGGATCGGCCGTTCGGAGGAGGTCAGGGCGCTATCCGGACCCTTCGCACGGCAAGTGTCCGAAATGTGAGCGAGGCCGAGAAGGCCGCTTTCAGCGAGCGCGCGCGGTAGCCAGCGTCAGCGCGCGGTGAAGCACCCTCGCATCGCCGAGCAAACCCCGCAGCCGCCGCTCGAGCCCGGCGATCGGCACCAGATTTTGCGGGGCACGCGGATCCTTGTACGCCGACGAGGCGAACCGGGGCAGCGTCGCGGCGGAGATGTCGGCCAACTCGACCGCCTCGGCCGGGGTGAGGTCCGGCGAGCACTCCACCCGCACGATGCCCGACCAGGGCGCTCCCGAGGCCCCCGGCAGCCGCAGGTACCACGACCAGCCGCCCCAGACCGTGCCCAGATGGAACACCGGGGTGCGCTGGGCCGGCTTGAGCGAGGTGACCACCGCGGTCAGCGCGGCCGGCAGATATTGCTTCTGCTGCGTCTTGACGTAGCCGATCGTGCGCGGCAACTGCCGCCGGTTGCGCAGCGGTCCGTCGACCACCAGCAGGTCGGCGCCGCCCTCGCGGGCCATCGAGGAGATGTCGATCTCGAGCGCGGTGAGCGGGCCCTGCACGGCGGCCGGCAGCTTGCTCGCCTCGCCGGTGCCCGAGACCCGGTGCACCTCGTAGCGCACCGAACCGGCCTGCACATCGGCGGCCGACGGACTGGCGGTGAACAGACCCCGGGCGACCCGGGCACCGACCAGTTCGGCGGCGCCCCGGGCCAGGTCGCAGCGGACCACGCCGGCCGCGTACGACGCGGCCAGACCGGCGTACGACGTCCCGTCCTCCTCCGCCGTCCACAGCCCGGCGTCGTTGCGCCGCACGCCGTCGACCAGGAACACCACGTCGGGGCGGCGGACCGCGGACGAGACGTCGATCGGCGCCCACTCGGCGGCCGGCACCTCGACATCGGTGTCGACCTGGGCACTGCTCGCCGACGCCGGCCCCTCCCCGCCGTCCGAGCCCTCGAAGGACGACCCGTACGACGGATCCCAGGCGTCGACGAACATCCGCGTCACAGACCGACCCTCTCCACGTGCGCCGTACGCGCGTCCTTGTAGACCTCGAACCGCACCGGCACCCGCTCGGCCAGCGCGTTGACGTGGGTGACCACCCCGACCATGCGGTCGCCGCGGGCGGCCAGGTTTTCCAGCGTCGCCGCCACCACGTCGAGGGTGGCCGCGTCGAGCGTGCCGAAGCCCTCGTCGAGCACGATCGACTCCAGGCTGGCCGCGGTCGTCGACATGCCGGCCAGCTGCTCGGACAGGGCCAGGGCGAGCGACAGCGAAGCCTGGAACGTCTCCCCGCCGGAGAGCGTGCGTACGGCCCGGCGCAGCCCCGCGTCGTGATGGTCGATCACGTAGAACTCGCCCTTGTCGTGCACAAGATCGTATTGCCCGCCGGTCAGCTCGCGCAGGATGCGGGAGGCGCCGGCCACCAGCAGGTCGAGCGCCTCCTCGAGCAGCCAGCGCTCGAAGTTGTTGGCCCGCAGGTGCCCGGCCAGCGCCCGGGCGACCCGGCCCTCGCGCTGCAGGCTCATCCGCTGTTCCGACAGGTCGCGGGCCTGCTCCCGCCGGTCGGCGAGCCGGCGCAGGGCCGCATCGGAGCGTTCGGCGGCGACCGCGGCCCCCCGGATCAGCTCGGCCTCGTCGGCTGCCGGCGGCCGGACACCGGCCGCCGTGAACAGCGCCTCGACCGCCGCGAAGGCGCCGATGGTCGCGCGGTGGGCGTCGTCGAGGGCGGCGTTTGCCCGCTCCCGCTCGGCCGCGCGCCGGGCGCGCTGCGATTCGGCCCAGTCGACCAGGGTCTGCCAGGCGCCGGCCAGATCGTCCCGATCGGCCGGGGGCGGCCCGAAGCGGGCGACCCCGTCGCGTACGGAATCGAACTGCCGCCACGCCGAGCGCTGGCGTTCCTCGGCCTGGACCACCGCCGCTTGGGCCTTGCGCTGCACGTCGCGGGCGGTACGCACCGCGCCGCCCGCCTGCTCGAGCAACTTCCGGAGCCGGGTCAGCTCGGCCAGCCGGCTCTTGAGCGCCTCCGCGCCCGGCGAATCGGTCAGCGCGGCCCGCACCTCGGCCAGCCGCGACTGGTGATGCTGCTGCTGGCCGCGCTTGCGATCAAGGTTGATCTCGAGCTTGCGGGCCACCGCGTCGCGCTGCTTCCACGTCTGCTCGGCCTGCTCGGCGGTGGCGCGCGCGGCCTTGCCCGCCGCCTCGGCGGCGCTGACCGCCGAGGCCTCGGACAGCGCCGGAACGCGCTCGACCACCTGCTCGCAGACCGGGCACGGCTCGCCCGCCACCAGATGGGCACGCACCGCGGCCGCCTTGTCGAGCCGCTGCGCCTCGGTGTAGTCGAGACGGGCCTGTTCGAGCAGCTGGCGGGCGCCCAGGTGGCTGTTGTGCGCGAGGTCGGCCGCGGCCACCGCGTCGGCGTGCTCGACCTCGGCCACCTGCACCTCGCCGGCGAACCACTCGGCCTGCCCGAGCAGCCGGTCGAGCTCGACGTGCCGGTCGAGCAGCAGGCTCAGCGATCCGGCATCGCCGGCCGCCGCCAGCTCGCCACGCAGCTTTTCCTCGGTCTCCTCGGCGCCCCGGACCGAGTCCGCGGCCTCGGCGGCCCGCACTCTCGCTGCCGCGGTGGCACCCGCGATCTCGGCGCTGCCCGCGGGCGTACGCACGGAAGCGAGCTGTTTCAGCTCGGAGTCGATGAGATCGCGGGCGGCGGTCGCCTCGGTCTCGGCGGCCCGGGCCGACCGGAGGCCGGGTATCGCCGCCTCGACCGCGGACGCCAGCTCGCGCATGCGGCCGACGTGCGCCTCGGCCGCCTCGACCGCCTCGTCGGTGGCGTCGGCGAGCCCGGCCAGGCTCTGGTCGACCACGGTCAGCTTGTCTTCGGCGCTGGTGGCCCGGCCGGTCGCCTTGGTCTGCACCTCTTCGTAGACGTGCAGGCCGAGCAGGTTGACCAGGATCTGCTGGCGGGTGGCCGGCTTGGCGTGCAGGAAGTCGGCGAACTGGCCCTGCGGCAGCACGACGCAGCTGGTGAACTGCTCGTAGGGCAGCCCGACCGCGTGCAGGATCGCCTCGTCCATCTCGGCCGGGGTGCCGGCCAGCACGTCGCCGAGATCGTCGAGGTCCATGCCGGTGTCGAGCTTGGTCACGTCGAAGCCGGGCGGCATCAGCTGAAGGCCAGCCCCGGCGGTCTTGACGTTGCCCCGGCCGTCGCGGCGCACCACCCGGGTCGCCACATAGCGGTCGCCGGCCGACTCGAAGACCAGCCGCACCCGGGCCTCGTTGGCGCTCGGGGCGAGCGCGTTACCGATGCCGCGGATGCCGCCCCAGCGCGGGACGGTGCCGTAGAGGGCGAAGCAGATGGCGTCGAGCACCGTGGACTTGCCCGAGCCGGTCGGCCCGACCAGGGCGAAGTAGTCGGCGTCGGTGAAGTCGACGCTGGTCGGGTCGCGGAACACCGTGAACCCGGCCATATCCAGCCTGATCGGTCTCATGATTCGACACCGCTCCGCTCAGTCGGATCTGCGACCTGGCCGCTGCTTGCCCGACGCTCGCTTCGCTCGCTCATTGAGTGCTGCTCACCTCGTCGTAAAGCTCGTCGAAGAGCTCGCGGACCCCGTCCTGGGCATCCCCCCGGGTGTCCAGGTAGTCGCCGAAAAGCTCGCGCGGGGAACGGCCGGCCCGCTGGGCCATGCGCTCCCCCGCCTGGTTGGGGATCATGTCGGGGTCGATGCGGATCTCGAGCGCGTTGGGCAGCAGCTCCTGCACGTCCTCCCGGAGGCCGACCCGCGGCGTCTCGCGCACCAGCACACGGAGCCAGGCGTCGAGAAGGTTGACCGTGGCAAGCTGTTCGAGCGTGCCGCGGACCGTGCGCAGGCTCTGCGCGCCAGTGATCGGCACGTCGCGGACGCGGGCCGCCTTGTCGACTGCCACGTCCACGATGGCCACCGAGCAGACGTTTTCCTCCTCGCCGAAGTCGATCGCGAGCGGGCTGCCGCTGTAGCGCGTCGGGCAGGGGGCGATCACCTGCTGGGCCCGGTGCAGGTGGCCCAGTGCGACGTAGTGCGCGTTGCGCGGGAAGACCGTGGACGGAACCGCGTAGCCCATCACGGTATGGGCCTCGCGCTCGCCGCCGCCGCTCGACGCCCCGACGATCGTCAGGTGTGCCGTGAGCAGGTTGACCACGCCCGGCTCGCTGAACTTGTCGCTGAGCCGCTCGATCAGGCGGGCGATGTGGTCGGCGTACGTCTGGTTGGCCTCGGCCGCGGTCAGCTCGTACATCTCGGCGGCCCGGATCGCGTAGCGCTGGGAAAGGAACGGCAGCGTGACCAGCTGCCACTTCTCGCCGCCCGCGGTGGTGCCCGAGATGACCAGGTCGGCCGGGTTGTCGCCGACCGAGCCGCGCAGCTCGATGCCGGCCGCGTCGGCCCACGGGCGCAGCGCGTCGAGCGCCGGGCCGTTGTCGTGGTTGCCGCCGATCGCGACCACCCGCGCGCCCGTACGCCGCAGGGCCGACAACGCCCTGGTCACCAGCTTGGTCGAGGCCGACGACGGCGCCGCGGTGTCGTAGAGGTCGCCGGCCACGATCACCAGGTCGGGCTTCTCCCGCGCCGCGATCTCGATGATCTCGGCGAGGACCGCGGTGTGCTCCTTCTCGCGCGGGCGGCCCTTGAGGACCTTCCCGACGTGCCAGTCGGAGGTGTGCAGAATGCGCATCGGGGAACCTTAGAACGGGATCTCGTCGTCGGACGAACCACTGCGGCCGCCCACGACGGCGAACGGGTCGACGCCCTGGACGATCGAGCGCATCGTCTCGGCGGGCGGCGGACCGGACTCCGACTTGCGGGTCGCCCAGGCCGGGAACGGGAACTCGACGCAGAGCGGTACCGGGATGTCGGGCTGGTTGACGAACATGGTGCCGGGCCGGGCGAGCAGCGCGCGCTGGCGCATCGCGGGCGGCAGGAAGCCGTATTCCGGCCGGGCCGCCTCGGCCGGGTCGAGCCGGCCGACGACCCGGATCGCCGAGTTGGTCACGATGCGCCGCTCGACCTCGGAGGCGGTCTGCTGGGCGCCGATCAGGATGACGCCGAGGGAGCGGCCGCGCTCGGCGATGTCGAGCAGCACCTCCTTGATCGGCGACGTGCCCTCACGCGGGGCGTACTTGTTGAGCTCGTCGAGCACGACGAAGAGCAGGGGACGGCCGGTGCCGGCCTTCTCCTTCTCCTCGAACTCGGTCTTGAGCGTCACGCCGACCACGAAACGCTGCGCGCGATCGGGCAGATTGTGCAGGTCGACGACCGTGACCTGGGCCGACTCGGCGGTCTTGATCTGGTGGGGCCGACGCTGGGCCAGGTCACCCCGGATCAGCCGGGACAGGTCCCGCTTGCTGCCGATCAGCCGGCGGGCGAACGCGTTGACGGTGCCCATATTGATCGCGCTGCCCGCCCAGGTCGACCGGGTCTCGTCGTCGGTGAGCTGCTCGACGATGTGGTCGACCAGGTCGCCGTACGATCCGATGCGCCGCCCGTCGATGCTCACGCCACCCTCGGCCGGCACCGCGTAGCGGTTGAGGTGGGCGGTCACCGAGTGGACCACCATCGTGTACTGCTGGCGCTCGTCGTCGGCGTCGGCGAACACGTACGGCAGGAGCTTGTCGCCGCAGAACTCCTCGAGCGTCCAGTAGAACGCGTCGACCCCGGTCAGGCGGCTGCTCACGTCGGGCGCGCCGGACGAGTCACCGGCCCGCGGCGGGGCGTAGACGCGTACGTCGGAGAACGGCGTGGCCGGGAGCTCGAGAAGTTTGTAGGCCGACCTCGTGGGCTCGTCGAGCTTGGTGTTGGGGTGGTCGAGGAACAGCAGGTCCTCGCCCTTGACGTTGAAGATCAGCGCGCGGGCGTTGGGGCCGTCGGCACCGAGCTGGCCGGAGCGGAACACCGAGTAGAGCAGGAACGTCGCGAAGCTGGTCTTGGTCGCGACGCCCGAGATGCCGGAGATGGACACGTGCGCGCCGCGGGTGCCGTCGAGGAAGTCGGCGTTGAGGAACACCGGCACCCCGTCCCGCCCGGTGCCCATCGGGATGCGCCGCTCCATGCGGTCGAAGTGCAGCGCCGCGTCGCGTGCCTCGCCGGTCGCCCGGTGCACCACCGCGCCCGGGGCGGGCGGAACGTAGAGCTCCGGGTCGACCCGGGTAGTGGTGATCTCGGCCGCCTCCTGGACCAACGCGGGCAGCGTGCCCTCGGCGATCGCGAAGACGTCGGAGTCGAACTGCGCGCCCTCGTGCCGCGCCCGAACCTGGGTGACCACCCCGGCGATCGTCACCGGTTCGCGGTCCGGCAGGTCGCGCTTGGTGACCACGACGTCGTCGAGCTGGAGGTAGCTGCCCGGGGTCACGGCCGTCCAGAAGCTGAGCGGCGTTGCGTCAGCTGTTCCGAGCACCCGCCCGACGGGGTCTACATCCGATTTGTCATTTTGTTTTCCGCCGCGGGGATACACAGCTTCGTCAGACACGCCGATCATGTTGCACCAGGGGTACGACAGAACCCACAGGCGCCCGGGGTTGGCACTAGTTGTCCACAACTTATGGTGGCCATCCACAGATTTATCCACAAGATCTTGCTCGATCGGTGGAGGCGCGCCCACCATCGAACCGATCGCGACCGATCGGCCAATAACCGGGTGACCCACATCTGACGACCGCGGGGAGCCCCTATGAGACCGGCACCGGTCACCGCCGACGACAGTGAACTGATCCAGGGAGTCCGGCAGTACCGCACCACCCTTCAGAAGCAGGCCGACCTGGCCGGGCGCGAGGGAGTGGCGGTCTCGCTGCTCTCCGGCCCGGTGCGCTTCGACTACATATTCGACGCGAAGACCTACGAGTTCCTGGGTGAGCGGGTCGTGGTGGTGGGGCACCTCCCGCCGTACCCGAAGGGAGTCGTGTCCCGCTGGACGGCGCAGCTGCGGATAACCGTGGTCGACCGGGCCGGTCAGCTGCCCTGAGTCACCGCGTACCGCAAGAAGAGCATGTCCTGCAATGAGAGTGCGTGCCGCAGGGACATCGGCCGCGGCAGGCCGGCCGGGCCGGCCGCGATGCGGCCCGGCCCGCCGCCGACCAGCAGCGGGGAGACGGTGAGGCAGAGCTCGGTGATCAGGTCGGCCGCGATCATCGAGCTGAACAGGCGGGGGCCGCCCTCGCAGAGCAGTTGGGTGGCCCCGCGGGCGTTCAGTGTCTTGACCATGGCCGCCAGGTCGATCTCCTCCTCGCCGACGCTCAGCGCCTCGGCGCGTCCTTCGAGTTTCGCCACCGGCGCCGACCTCGTCGTGACCACGATCGGCGGGATCGGCGCGTCGGTGAAGACCAGCTGGTCGAGGTCGAGGTCGAGCGACCGCGAGACGATCACCATCAACGGGAACTCGGGCAGGCCGTGCCCGATCCGCCAGGCGCGGGCCGGCTCGGTCAGCCGCAGGGCGTCGTAGTTTTCCGCCATGACCGTGCCCGAGCCGACGATCAGCGCGTCGCAGAGCATCCGGAGCGTGTCGAAGATTTCTTTGTCACCCGGGCCGTGCAGGCCGCCGGAGAGCCCGTCGACCGAGGCCGCGCCGTCCGCGCTGGCGATGAAGTTGGCCCGGACCACGGGGCTGGGCTCCCGCGGGTAGAGCTCGACCAGATCGGCGGGCCATTGGCGGAAGACGCTCACGGCTCGGCCGGCCCGGTCACCGGCGGCGTGGGTTCGGGCCGTCGGTGCTGGCAGTCGCACCACGACCCGCCCCGGCAGTCCTCATGGCGCCGGTCCCGGCAGGCGAGGCAGATCACAGGCCCTAATATATGCGGGCTTGACGACCGGGACACGGCGCCGCAACAGGTGCGAAACGCCGAGTTGGCAGGCTGGTGGCCTACAGACCGGAGGAGTTCATGTTGCTGCGGGTTCGAGTCACCCTGCCCGACCGTCCCGGCGCCCTCGGCCAGATCGCGCGCACCCTCGGCGTCGCCGGTGCCGACATCGTGCAGGTGGTGGTGCTGGAACGCCTCGGCGGCCGCGCGGTCGACGACTTCACGGTCGTCTGGCCGGGCGCGGCCCGGGTCGAACGGCTCCTGGCCGGCCTCGCCGCCATCCCCGGCGTGCAGGTCGACGGGGTGTGGAAGGCGATCGGCGCGCCGGTCAACGGCGGCCACGACGCCGAACTGCTGGCCCAGGTCGCGGCCAACCCGGCCGACGGTCTCGCCACCCTGGTCGACGCGGTGCCCGGGCTCCTCGCCGCCGAATGGGCGGCCGCCGCGGTGGTCCCGGCCGACTGGGCCGCCCGCAGCAGCGCCCCCGCGGTGGCCTACGCCAGCTGGCGCTCCCCCGATCCGCTCCGGCTGCCCGAGGTCACCCCGCTGCGGGCCCGCCCGCTGGCCGGCGCCGACGGCACCCGCTACGCGGTCGCGCCGTTCGGCCGGGCCGGGCTGGTACTGGTCGTGGCCCGCTCGGACGACGACGACCTGACCCCGGCCGCCTTCCACATCACCGAGGTCGACCGGGTCGCCCAGCTGGTGCGGGCCGCTGCCACGATCCTCGGCGACCGGCTCGACGCGACTGTGACCGTGCTAACGGCGTAATCGCAGCTCAAGCAATGTCTGGTTAACAGCCGCGAGGGAAAATGGAGCCATGGCGCTCTGGCGGATCCGGGCAACGGTCGACGACCGGCCGGGCTACCTCTCCGTTCTCACCGCGAGCCTGGCTCTGCGGTCGGTCAACATCCTCGCCGTCCAGGTGCACACCACCGAGGCCGGCGCGGTCGACGACTTCCTCGTCGACGCGCCCGACGCGCTGACCGAGGCCGACCTGCACGCCGCGGTGGCCCGGGGCCGCGGGCGCGACGCGTTCGTCACCCGGGCCGAGGCACAGGGCCTGGCCGATCAGCCGACCCGGGCGCTCGCGCTGGCCGGGCGCGTCGCCCACGACCCCGACGGACTGGGCGAGGCGCTGATCTCGCTGCTCGACGCGACCGAGGTGCGCTGGCGGCCCGAACCGCCGGCCGGGCGCCCCGGCTTCGACGACACCCACATGCGGCTGGCCGACCCGCTCGGCGGGTCCTACGAGGTGCTGCGGCACCGGCCGGCGTTCACCCCAGCCGAGTTCGCGCGGGCCCGGGCGCTGGTCGCGCTGGCCGGCACGATCCAGCGCCGGCACGACGAGCAGGTCAACCTGCTGCTGCCGGCCGGCGGCGAACTGGTGGTGCGGCCGGCTGCCGCCGACGACCTCGACGCCGTACGCGGTCTGCACGACCTTCCCGACGCGCGCCTGCGGCGGCTCCTCGCCCCGACCGGCGGGGTGTGCCTCGTGGCCGAGGACGCCGGCGAGCACGTCGTGGCGACGGCGTCGGTGACCGTCGAGGGCGACGTCGGCGAGCTGTCGGTGTTCGTCGACGCCGGCTGGCGGCGGCGCGGGCTGGGCTCGTTCCTGGTGCGCCGGCTGGTGAAATGGGCCGCGCGCCACGACCTGGCCGTTCTGGTCGCGCACGTGCCGTCCGGCGACGTGGCGATGCTGCGCACGCTGGGTGGTTCCGCCACCCCCGTCGGAGATGGCACGGTCGACGTCACGCTGGCCGTGCCGACCGAATCCCTATCCGGCGACGGTGCCGTGCTCAACGCAGGTGGCTGACCAGCCGGTCGGCACCACCTGCACCTTCATGCGGCGGCGGCACTGCGGGCAGAAGCGGGGCGGCTCGAGTTGCCGGGCCGCCGCGCAGGCGGTGTGGTCCTTCTCGAGCGGCTCGCCGCACCGGTCGCAGTAGTTCACAGGGTCGCCGACAGCGCCTTGACCGGCATCTTCAGATCCTCGAGCAGGGCCAGGTCGTCACCGGCCGGCCGGCCCAACGTCGTCAGGTAGTTGCCGACGATCACGGCGTTGATGCCGCCGAGCAGTCCATCCCGCGTACCCAAATCACCGAGGGTGATCTCCCGGCCGCCCGCGTACCGCAGGATCGTGCGCGGCATCGCCAGCCGGAAGGCGGCGATGGCGCGCAACGCGTCGCGTCCCTCGACCACCGGCTGATCGCCCAGCGGGGTGCCCGGCCGCGGGTTGAGAAAGTTCATCGGAACCTCGTGCGGGTCGAGCTCGGCCAGCTGAGACGCGAACTCGGCCCGCTGCTCGACCGTCTCGCCCAGGCCGAGGATGCCGCCGCAGCAGACCTCCATGCCGGAGTCGCGCACCATCTTGAGCGTGCCCCAGCGCTCCTCCCAGGAATGCGTGGTCACGACGTTGGGGAAGAAGGAACGGCAGGTCTCGAGATTGTGGTTGTAACGGTGCACACCCATCTCGACCAGCTCGTCGACCTGCTCCTGGGTCAGCATGCCCAGGCTGGCCGCGACCTGGATGTCGACCGCCTCCCGGATCGCCTTCACGCCCTCGCGCATCTGGTCCATCAGCCGGCGGTCCGGCCCGCGCACCGCGGCGACGATGCAGAACTCGGTGGCCCCGGTCGCGGCAGTCTGCCTGGCCGCCTCGACCAGCGAACCGATGTCGAGCCACACCGACCGCACCGGCGAGGCGAACAGGCCCGACTGCGAGCAGAAGTGACAGTCCTCCGGGCAGCCGCCGGTCTTGAGCGACACGATGCCCTCGACCTCGACCTCGGGACCGCACCACTTCATGCGCACGTCGTGGGCGAGTTGAAGCAGCTCGGGAAGGTCTTCGTCGGGGGTTTTCAACGCCTCCTCGATCGCGGTTCGGTCAAGCCCGACACCGGTCGTCAGCACCTGTTCGAAGATCTCCCGCATGGCCGTACCCTACAAGCCGTCAGGCCCGGTAGGACTGTCGGTGGTGGGTGATAGTTTCCTCGTCTCGTGAGCGTGGGGGGTGCCTTGACGGGCTGGTTGGATGGGCTGGAGCGCCTGGCCGAGACTCGGTCCAAGGCCGGGCTCACCCGTCAGCTGCGGCCGCGCCCGGCCGACGACTCCGTCGTCGATCTGGCCGGAAATGACTATCTCGGCCTCTCGGCCCATCCGGCGGTGGTCGGTGCTTCCGCTTCCGCTTTGCGGGCGTACGGGTTGGGAGCCACCGGTTCCCGGCTCGTACGCGGATCGACACCGGCCCACTTGGCTCTGGAAAGCGGGTTGGCCACCTGGCTCGGCTCGGCCGCCGCGCTCGTCTTCTCGTCCGGCTATCTGGCCAACCTGGCCGCGGTGCGTTCGCTGGCCGGCGTCTGTGACCTGATCGTCTCCGACGCCTACAACCACGCCTCCCTGATCGACGGCTGCAAGATCTCGGGCACGCCCACGGTGGTGGCGCCGCACAACTCGCCGTCCGCAGTCGCGACGATCCTCGACGCCCACCCGGGCAAGACCGCGGTGGTGGTCACCGAGTCGGTCTTCTCGGTCGACGGTGATCTGTCGCCGCTGTCCTCGTTGCACTCGGTGACGTCGTCCCGGGGCGCCCTCCTGCTGGTCGACGACGCACATGCGCTCGGCACCCTCGGGCCTGGCGGCGCCGGCGGCGTGGTCGCGGCCGGCCTGGGCGGTCTCGACGACGTGATCGTGACCGCGACCCTGTCCAAGTCACTCGGCGGCGCCGGCGGCGTCGTGGCCGGCCCGGCCGCCTTCATCCGGCACCTCGTCGACACCGGCCGCACCTTCATCTACGACACGGCCCTGCCCCCCGCGGTCGCCGCCGGAGTTTCGGCGGCCCTGCCGATCGCCCAGGCCGCCGACGACCGCCGCGCCCTGCTCGCGGCCCGCGGAGCCCAGGTGGTGTCCCGGCTGGGCGCGGCCGGCTTCGACGTCACCCCGCCGGCGGCCGGCGTCCTGTCGGTGCTCACGCCGGGCCCCGAGGCCGCCCTGACCTGGGCCGCCGACTGCCGCGACCGCGGCGTCGCGGTCGGCTGCTTCCGCCCGCCGTCCACCCCCGACGGCACGTCCCGCCTGCGCCTGACCCTCAACGCGGGCATCACCGAGCCCGACTTCGCCCGCGCCCTCGATGTGATCGTAGAGACGGCCCCATGACCACCGACGACCGCCGCTCCTTCTTCCGCCGCCTCTTCACCCGCCGCCTCGACGAGGCAGCGGCGGCCACAGAGCCAACACCCGACAACGCGACGCCAACCACCCCGACCGCATCCGCCACAGCCCCGACGCCGCCCCCGGCCTCAGCCCCGACTCCGGCCCCGGCCCCGGCCCCGACCCCGGCCCCGGCCCCGGCCCCGGCTCACGCGACACCGACCTCATCAAGCTCCGCCGACCCCACACCAGCTGATGCAGAGCGGGGCGTTTCAACGGTCGCCGACGACAGCACATCCGGCGACGCGGTCACCGACGACTCTCCGATCGGCGAGGTGCGCGCCGAGGCGCCCGCGGTCATGCCGTTGATTCCGGCTCCGCGGAGCGGCATTGACGATCTTCTGACGGTGCCCGAGCCGGCTCATGCGGACGTCGCGGCGGTCGATGCCAGGACTGGCCCGGCTGCGTCTGCGACCAGAGGCCACAGCCGCGGGAGCGAAAACCTCGCAAGCGAAAACCTCGCAAGCGAAAGCCGCCCGGTCGCGGTAGCCGGGGCTCCGGTGGCCGGGGCTCCGGTGGCCGGGGCTCCGGTGAGCAAGATCCGGCCCGAGGGTGAAGGCCCTGACGCCGGCGGTTCGGCTTCGCGGTCGTCCGCGTCAGCCCCTGCCGTCGCGTTCCCGGCGGCAGACTCGGTGAGCGAGCCTTTCTCGTCCGCCCGGGACAAGCCGGAAATATCCGTCGTAGAGGCCGAGGTCTCCGACGGCACCGCGACAGCGGTGGCGCCGAGCGACGGAAGTTCCGGCGAAGACCTGGCCGGGGCCACGGGCCACTCCCCTGACCCGGGAAAGGCCACGAGTGGCCACGTGCCGTCGTTCCTCGACTCCGACTTCGACGAGCCCGACGACGATTTTGCGGCCGGCATGACATCGGCCGCCTCCCTCGCGGCGGGCGACCCCGCTGCCGGACCCGGGCCGGAAGAGCCCATCTCCGAAGCTATGCCTGAGGAACCTGCCGCCGACGCCAAGCGGCTGCCCACTTCCGACACTGCGGCTGCTGAATCCGCTGCCGATGCCGCCCCGGCGAAGCGTCCGCGGGCCGACGCGGCTCGCGGGCGCACGGCCGACGCTGACGCTGGGAAGCACACCGCCGACCCTGCGACTGGAGAGCGCACTGCCGAGGCTGAGGCTGGAGAGCGCACTGCCGAGGCTGAGGCTGGAGAGCGCACTGCCGAGGCTGAGGCTGGAGAGCGCACTGCCGAGGCTGAGGCTGGGGATCCCACCGCCGACCCAGCGGCTGGCGAGCCCACTGCCGACGCTGCGGCTGGGGAACGCACTGCCGACGCTGCGGCTGGGGAACGCACTGCCGACGCTGCGGCTCGCGCGCACACCGCTGCCGACGCCGGGGGTGCAGGGGCTGCGCCGGTGCGGGCTGCTTCGGCTGCGCGGCGGGCTGAGGCTGGGGAGTGGCGGGGGATCGTGCTCGTCACCGGGACTGATACCGATGTCGGGAAGACTGTTGCTACCGCGGCGGTTGCGGCGGCGGCGCAGGCTTCCGGGCTGCGGGTGGCCGTGATCAAGCCGGGGCAGACCGGCATCGCTACCGGGGCGCCTACGGACATCGAGGTGGTTACGCGGCTGGCGGGGCCCGACACCGTACGGGTGCTGGCCGAATATCCGGAGCCGATGTCGCCGCTCGCGGCCGCCACCATCGCCGAGATGGCGCCGCTTGAGCTTTATGAGGTGGTCGACGCTATCCGCGCCGAGGCCGACAAGCACGACCTGGTTCTGGTCGAGGGTGCGGGTGGCCTGCTGGTGCCGATGGGCGTGCGGCCGTCCGGCGAGGCCTGGACGCTCGCCGACCTGGCGACGACGCTCGGGGTCGGCGCCCTGGTCGTGGCCCGCGCGGGGCTCGGCACGCTCAACCACACCGCCCTGACCTTGGAGGCGTTGGCGCGGCGTGGGGTGCCGGCCGGGGTGATCATCGGGGCTTGGCCGGGTGACCCGGAGCTGGTGCACTGGGCCAACCTCAGTGAGCTGGTTCCGCACCTGGTCGGGGCACTGCCGGAGGGGGCCGGGCGGATGGATCCGGGCGTGTTCCGGCGGTCGGCGCCGGGCTGGCTGACGCCGGCGCTGTTCGGTGTTCTCGACAACTGGCGGGTCTGGGCCGAGGAAACCGGCTGAGAAGGCGTGGCGGGGACGACAAGAACGGCGTACTGCCGCGTAGGCGTGACCTCGGGTGGGTACCTTGTGTCCCTCGTGATCGGTTTGTCCCAGGGGCGGGAGCGAAATGGGTGGCACAGGCGGCGAGATCGTCCTGGTGCTTGTGCTGGTGCTGGTCAACGCGGCCTTTTCGGGCAGCGAGATGGCCCTGGTCTCGCTTCGGGAGAGCCAGCTGCAGCGGCTGGAGCGGCAGTCCCGCGGCGGGCGGGTGCTGGCCCGGCTGAGCCGCGACCCTAACCGGTTCCTGGCGACGATTCAGATCGGCATCACGCTGGCCGGCTTCCTGGCCAGCGCCGCGGCTGCTGTGTCGCTGTCGAAGCCGCTGGTCAAGCCGCTGAGTTTTCTCGGGTCGGCGGCGCAGCCGGCCTCCATCGTGGTTGTCACGATCGGGTTGACGTTCGTGACGCTGGTGATCGGGGAGTTGGCGCCGAAGCGGATCGCGATGCAGCGTACGGAGGGGTGGGCGCTGCTGGTGGCGCGGCCGCTCGACTTCCTGTCGATGGTTTCGCGGCCGGCGGTGTGGCTGCTGGGTGTGGCTACCAACCTGGTCGTACGTCTTGCGGGCGGTGACCCGACCGCCCAGCGGGAGGAGGTCACCACCGAGGAGATCCGGGACATGGTCGCGGCGCAGCAGGACTTCTCGGCCGAGCAGCGCACGATCATCAGCGGGGCGTTCGAGATCGCCGACCGGATTCTGCGGGAGATCCTGGTGCCGCGGCGGGACGTGCTGACGCTGGCGACCGGTACCCCGGCGCACGAGGCGCTGCGCGCGCTGATCTCCGGTGGGCATTCGCGGGCGCCGATCGTCGGTCCGGCCGGGCTGGACGACGTGCTGGGGGTCGTGCATCTGCGGGATCTGGTCGACGCGGAGGGTGCGGTCGACGACCATTGCCGGTCGGGGCTGTTCCTGCCGGAGACGTTGCGGGTGTCCGACGCGTTGAAGCAGCTGCGGTCGGAGCGCCAGCAGCTGGCGATGGTGGTCGATGAGCGGGGTGCGATCGACGGCATCATCACGATGGAGGACCTGGTCGAGGAGATCGTCGGTGAGATCTACGACGAGACCGACCGGGATGTGGCCGCGGTGGTGACCGAGGCCGACGGCGCGCTGCTGATGCCCGGTTCGTTCCCGATCCATGACCTGCCTGATCTGGGGTTGCGGGACGATTCGCACAATCACGACGACGGCGATTACACGACGGTCGCCGGCATGGTGCTGGCGGCGCTCGGGCACATCCCGACGGGGCCGGGCGAGGTGGTGACGCTGCCGGAGTTCACGGCCGAGGTGGTCGAGGTGACGGGTCGCGCCATCACCCGCGTACGGCTGAGGGCCACGCCGAAAGGCACCGCGTCCGATCCCGAGTGACAAACGATGGCAAAGTATTGACGCCTACGGTTCTCCGATTGCTAGGTTCCCGGTGAGAGAGCGCTCTCATCCCCCAACGGAGAGCGCACCACCCTTTTCCCCGAGGGAGAACCGTGAACCGACTACGTAGGTCGCTGCTTGCGGCCGCCACCGCCACTGCCACCGCCGCGCTGGGAGCGATCACCATCTCGGCCCACGCGGCCACCAGCGCGGCCCCGGCGGTGCAGGCCGCCGCCGTTGCCGCTCCCCCGGCCGGCTTCTCGCTGACGTGGAGCGACGACTTCACCGGAGCGGCGAACACCGGCCTCAACACCGGCACCTGGAAGTACGACACCGGGCCGGGCAGCAGCTTCGGCACCGGCGAGATCGAGACGATGACCAACAGCACGGCGAACGTCTACCAGGACGGCCAAGGTCATCTGGTCCTGAAGGCGCTGCACTCGGGCACCAACCCGACCTCCGGCTGGACGTCGGGCCGGGTCGAGACGCAGGCGGCGACGTTCGGAGCGCCGGCCGGCGGCGTCGTCCGGATGGAGTCGGTGCTGCAGCAGCCGAACGTGAACACCTCCAACGGCCTCGGCTACTGGCCGGCGTTCTGGATGCTCGGCGCGCCGCTGCGGTCCGGAGTTTCCTGGCCGGGGTCGGGCGAGGTCGACATCCTGGAGGACATCAACGGCCGCAGCTCGGTCTTCGGCACCCTGCACTGCGGCACCAACCCGGGCGGCCCCTGCAACGAGTCCAGCGGCATCGGCTCCGGCGAGCACGCCTGCCCGGGCTGTCAGACCGGCTACCACGACTACGCGGTGGAGATCGACCGGTCCACCTCGCCCGAGCAGATCCGGTGGTACCTCGACGGCAGCAACTACTTCACGTTGCCGCAGAACCGGGTCGACGCCACCACGTGGGCCAACGCCGTTGATCACCCGTTCTTCATCATCTATGACCTGGCGATGGGCGGCGGCTTCCCGGGCGCCTTCGGCGGCGGCCCGACCGCGGCGACGGTGTCCGGCGGGCAGATGAACATCGACTGGGTCGCGGTCTACAACAAGGGTTCGGGTGGCGGCACCACGCCTCCGCCGTCCGGCACCAACCTCGCGCAGGGCAAGCCGACGACTGCGTCGTCGGTCGAGAACGCCGGGACCGCGGCTTCGGCGGCCACGGACGGCAACACCGGTACGCGGTGGTCGAGCGCCTTCAGTGACCCGCAGTGGCTGCAGGTCGACCTGGGCGCCACACACACCATCAACAAGGTGACGTTGAGCTGGGAGGCCGCCTACGCCAAGGCGTTCCAGATCCAGACGTCGAACAACGGCACCAGTTGGACGACCATCTACTCGACCACCTCCGGAGCCGGCGGCAATCAGACGCTTTCGGTCTCCGGCTCCGGGCGGTACGTGCGGATGAACGGCACCCAGCGCTCCACCCAGTACGGCTACTCGCTGTGGGAGTTCGGGGTCTACGGGTCCTGATCGTCCGAAGCCAGTGAGAGCAGTTTGGTGATGGTCGCCCAGTTGCGTTCGGTGCCGTGCAGGCCGAGCCGCCGGGCGACCATCGCCGCGCTCAGCGAGTTGCCGTGGAAGCGGTCGCGGTAGTCCACGTAGACCTCGCGGTCGAGCACCCGCACGTCGTCGCGTTCCTCGAGCCGCTCGACCCGGTCGGGCGCCGGATGCTCGCCGAGGAAGATCACCCGCACCATGACCGGGCGTTCCCGGGCCGCCGCCGCGAACGGGTTGGCGGCGGCGATCTCGGCCAGCCGGTCGCGGCTGCGGACCATCACCGGCTCGTCGACCCCGAACTCGTCGCGCACCACGCACCGGATGATCGGGCCGACGTCGCGGTCGCTTCGCAGGATCACGTTGCCGCTCTGCAGGTACGTGCGGACGTCTTCCAGACCGGCTGCCTCCAGATGCGAGCGCAATGCGGCCATCGGGACCTTGTTCCGCGTGCCGAGGTTCACGGCTCGCAGCAGGGCGATCCACACCGTCACCGCCGCATCTTTGCAGATGCACGCGCATGACCCACAGTTTGTGCGACATTCGCGTTCCCGTCCGCGGTCGACCGGAAATTTCGCGGCCTCGAGGATTGCGGCGGCCCGGGGAAACACCAATAGGCTCGCCAGTGACCACAACCGATCATTTGCGTGAGGGGCCTTCCGTGACCAACAGCAACCCGGTGTCGTCGAACGCGTACGAATACCTGGACAACGTCGGGCCGGAGGAACAGGCGCGACTCGCGGCGGTGCGCCGCTACCGGCTGGTCGACCAGCCGGTCCAGGATGCGTACGACCGGATCGCCTTCGTGGCCGGCGCCATCTTCGACACTCCGATCGCGACGGTCTCGCTGGTCGAGCAGGACCGGGTCTGGCTGGCGGCGTGCCAGGGGCTTTCCGGCGTACGCGAGGTGGGCAAGGAACCCGGGCTCTGCGCCTCGGTGATCGCCCAGGACGACGTCTACGTGATCAACAACGCGGCGGTCGACCCCCGTACGCTCGAACACCCGCTCGTCCGCGGCGACCTGGGCCTGCGTTTCTACGCCGCCGCGCCGATCCGCACCCACGACGGCTACCGCCTCGGCACCGTCAACGTGATCGACAACCGGCCGCGCGAGGCCACCCCGCGGCAGCTCCAGGCGCTCGAGCACCTGGCCTCGATGGTCTCCGACGAGCTGGAGCTGCGCCTCATGGTGATCCGCAGCGCGGCCGCCGAGCAGCGCATGCGCGAGACCGTGAGCTGATTACCGCTCGCCGGTTTCGGGTAGTGGCGCGGTCATGCGTACCCCTCGGACCGTCGCCGTCGTGGCCCACCAGCGTAAGACTCTGGACGGCGGCCTCGACGAGCTGCGCCGCCGCATCTCCGACGAGGGCGTCGACCGGCTTCTCTGGCACGAGGTGCCGAAGAGCCGGAAGGCGCCCAAGCCGCTGCGCAAGGCCATCAAGGCCGGGGTCGACCTGCTGATCGTCTGGGGCGGTGACGGGATGGTGCAGCGTGCCCTCGACACGCTGGCGTCGGTCAAGGGCGGCTCGAAGATCCCGCTCGCGGTCATCCCGGCCGGTACGGGCAACCTGCTCGCCCACAACCTCGACATCCCGATCTCGCTGGCCGACTCGGTGCACGTGGCGTTCCACGGCCGGCGCCGGCGGATCGACCTGGGCACGCTCGACGGCGAGCATTTCGGCGTGATGGCCGGGGTCGGCTTCGACGGCGCCATGATCAGCGACGCCGACCGCAAATTGAAGGACCGGCTCGGCAAGCTCGCGTACGTCTGGACCGGCCTGCGGCACCTCGACGGCGAGCCGGCCCGGGCCAAGATCACGATCGACGGCACGAAATGGTTCGACGAAGAGGCGAGCTGTGTGCTGATCGGCAACGTGAGCCGGATCAGCGGCGGGATCAAGGCGTTCGACGACGCGAAGCCGGACGACGGCTGGCTGGACGTCGGCGTGGCGACCGCGCAGGGTGCCCTGGAGTGGGCGCGGGCGCTGGGCACGATGGCCGTCGGCCGGTCCGATCATTCGCCGTTCGTGCGGACCACGCGCGCTCGCAAGATCGAGGTGAAGCTGGACGCGCCGATGCCCTACGAGCTGGACGGTGGTGGCCGTTCATCGACCCGGCGGTTCAGCGCGGCGGTCGTCCCCGGCGCGGTCAAGGTCTGCGTGCCCGCGGGCGGCTAGTCAGGCTGCCTACTAACCAGCTAGCCTACCTAGGTGACCACACCTCGGCCGTGGCTGCACGGCTTCCTCGACCTGTGCCTGCTGGCGATGCTCCGCGAGCGCGCCGACTACGGCTACGGGCTGTCCCAGCGACTTGCCGCCGCCGGAGTCGCCGAGGTGCCCGGCGGCACGCTCTACCCGGCACTCCTGCGCCTCGAACAGCAAGGACTCGCCCGCCCGAGCTGGGGGCCGTCCGAGTCCGGCCCCCGCCGGAAGTACTACGCGATCACCCCACCCGGCCTGGCGATGCTCGAGTCGCAGGCGGCCGAGTGGCAGCGCTTCCGCGACGGCGTCGACTGCCTGATCGTGACCTCGGAGTCGTCGCGATGAGTGACTGGCCGACGCTCTTCGAGACCGAGCTGATCCGGCTGGGCCTGCCGCCCGCGCGGGCTCGGCAGCTCAGCGACGAGACGGCGGCCCAGGCCGCCGAACAGACGGCGGCACCGTCCGAAGTATTCGGGCCGGCGCACCTCTATGCGCGGCATCTCGTGTCCGAGTTGAGCGCGTCTTCCGGGCGTACCCGGCTGGCCGCCGGCCCGATCTTCCTCAGCCTGACCGGGGTGGCGAAACGATATCGGCGACAGACCGTGTTCGCCGACGTGAACCTCTCCGTGCGTGGTGGCGAGGTGGCCGCGATCGTCGGGGCCAACGGCTGCGGGAAGTCGACGCTGCTGCGGATCTGCGCCGGGCTGGTCCGGCCGAGCGCGGGCACGGTCCGGCGCACCCGGCGGATCGGGTTCGTACCCCAGGACGGCGGGACGGTCGGGTGGTTGACCGCCGAGGAGCACTTCACGTTGTTCGGCGCGGCGGCCGGGATCGTGCCTCGGCGGGCGCGGTCCGCCGGCGTACATCTGGCCACCCGCCTGGCCTGGCGCCCGGGCCGCGGCCAGCGGGCCCAGCAGTTGTCTTCAGGCACCCGGCAGAAGCTCAACCTCGTGCTCGGCGAGCTGCACGCCCCCGATCTCCTCCTGCTCGACGAGCCCTACCAGGGCTTCGACCAGGGCACCTACCTGGATTTCTGGCAGCAGGTCTTCGCCTGGCGCGACGCCGGGCGGGCGGTCGTGGTCGTCACCCACCTGCTGCACGACCTGCAGAACGTCGATCACGTGCTCGATCTGGGGGCGGGAAAATGACAACCCTGGTGGTGGCCACCCTGTCGGCCCGCGAGGTCGGCCGGCGCCGCACCGCGCTCGTGCTGGTGATCGCGCTGCCGTTCTGGTTCTACCTGGTGCGGCGCGACCAGACCGGCCAGTCGATGCGCATGCTGACCCTCGGCATCGGCTGGGCCGTGTCGACGCTGACCCTGTTCGTGGTCAACGCCTCCCGCAGCGTCGACCCGCGGCTGCGCCTCAACGGCGCGCCGGTCGCCGGCATCATCGGCGGGCGGCTGGTCGCGATGACCGGCGTGGGCGTCGCGATCGCCCTCGGGTACTGGACGCTGACCGCCCTCGACCAGACCGTCCCGCACCCGTGGGCGGCGGCCGTGATGATGCTGGTCAGCGCGTTTGTCGCGGCGCCCTTCGGCAGCCTGATCGGCGCGCTGCTCCCCCGCGAACTGGAGGGCGCGCTGGCGTTGCTGAGCGTCTGCGCCGTCCAGATGCTGGCCGACCCGGCCGGCACCGTCGCCAAGCTGATGCCCTTCTGGTCGGCCCGCGAGATCGGCAACTACGCGGTCGACGGCGGCGGCATCGACATCGTCGGGCAAGGTCTCGCCCACGCCGCCGCCGTCTGGCTGCTCTGCACTCTCGGCTCGATCGCCGTCTTCGGTTACCGGCTCCGCCTGGCCCGCTACGAGGAGCCCTAGCAGTTCAGCGCGAGCGCGGCAGGCAGCACTTCTTGTATTTGTTGCCCGACCCGCACCAGCACTGCCCGTTGCGCTCGGGCGGCCAGGAGATCTCCTCGCCCGGCGTGTCGGCGTAGGCGGTGCGGGTC
This sequence comes from Actinoplanes sp. NPDC051343, assembly GCF_044455125.1. Taxonomy (NCBI): domain Bacteria; kingdom Bacillati; phylum Actinomycetota; class Actinomycetes; order Micromonosporales; family Micromonosporaceae; genus Actinoplanes; species Actinoplanes sp. NPDC051343. Next base: position 451,439 of record NZ_JBITEL010000004.1, on the reverse strand, counting down.
TTCGGGTCGGTCGGGTCGCCCAGCGCGGTCAGCCCGTCGGCCGTGCCCTTGAGCAGCGTGTGGCCGCCCAGCCGCACCAGGTCCTTTTCCAGGCGGGCGCGGTGGTCGTCCCAGTCCTTGCCGTAGGCCTCGGCCAGCGCGGGCCACTGCTCGATCAGCTTGGCGAACTCGGCCTGCGGGAAGAAGACCAGGTCGGCCTCCTGCGGGGTGGTCTGCGCGTTGGCCAGCCGTGTCTCCAGCCGCTCGGCCAGGTTGTCGTGCGCGTCGTGCGGCCGGCCCAGCGCGTGCCGGAGCCGATGCCGCTGCTGCAGCAGGAAGAACAGCTGCCCGGCGTCGTCGGCGTCGGTCGGCTCTTTTCGTTCCGCCAGCGACGCCTTGACCGCCTCGGTCAGCCACTCCTCGGCCAGGTCGGGTCGTCCACCGGCGGCCAGCGCGGCCGTGAGGTAGGCGGCGGCATCCGGGTATTCGGTGAGCGTCGGACGCAGCGACTCCAGGGCGGCCAGCGCCTCGTCGTTGCGCCCGACCCGGAACAGGATGCGCGCCCGCAACGCCTTCGCCGCGGCGACCTTGCTGTCGATCCGCTCCCCGAACGCCTCGACGGCGCGCTCCACGTAGGTCAGGGCGGCGTCCAGCTTGGTGCGGCTCTCCGCGATCTCCGCGGCCAGCGCCAGCGCGAAGCCCGCGTCACTCGGGTCGCTCAGCCGCCCGCTCTGAGCGGCATCGGCCAGCTCGGCCGCCACTCCCAGCGGGTCGGCGGCCCCCAGGGCGGACTGCCGGATCTCTTCAAGGTCTGCGCTGCTCAGCTCTGTCTTCGTCGACACCTCGTCAAACTACTGCCCCCGGCGCACCGACGACTGTTGATCTGCGTCTCACTCCGGTCAAGGAGTATTGCGGGAAGCGTAACCTGTTGGTTACGCTTCCCGGCGTGGACGAGGTGACGGGGGCGATCGCCGACCCGGTGCGACGGGAGATCCTGCTGATGCTGCGCGACGAGCCGCAGTCGGCGGGGCAGATCGCCGGGCGATTCGAGATCAGCCGGCCCGCGGTCAGCCGGCACCTGCGGGTGCTGCGCGCGGCCGGGCTCGTGCACGACGCGGTCGACGGGCGCCGCCGGGTCTACACGCTGGTCACCGGGCCACTCGACGAACTGGCCGGCTGGCTGGGGCGGCTGACGCGCCCCGCCGGCTGGGAGCACCACCTCGACGCGCTGCAGACCGAGGTCTACCGCACCCGCCGCGAACGCCAGGCGGCCGAAAACGAGAACGCCCGCAACACTGGGCAAAAGGAGAGCGCATGAGCCCCACCGGCCGGCTGTTCGGCAACGACCTCGTGCTGACGCGCGGCTTTCGCGCGCCGATCGATGACGTCTGGGCCAGTTTGACCGAGCCCGAGCGGACCGCTCGCTGGTTCGGACCGTGGCAGGGCGAGGGCGCGCCGGGGCGCACGATCAAGGTGCAGATGGTGCACGAGGACGGGCAGCCCTGGATGGACATGACGATCGACGCCTGCCAGGCGCCGCACCGGCTCGTCCTCTCGGCCGGAGACGAGAACGACCGGTGGCTGCTGGAGATGGAACTGGCCGAGAGCGCGGGGGTGACCGAGTTGCGGTTCACCCAGCATCTGACCACCACCGACGCGGTGGGCGAGGTGGGGCCGGGCTGGGAGTACTACCTGGACGCGCTGGTCGCCGCCCGCGAGGAACGACCGCTGCCCGTCTTCGACGACTACTACCCGGCCCAGAAAGCCTATTTCGAGGCGCAACGGTAAGCGCCGTCCGGACGCTCAGGCGATCTGTTGCCACCAGCCGTCGACCGCCGGCGGGTTGTCGACGTCGACGCGTTCGCCCGGGCGCGGGACGGCCAGGCGCACGTCGCGGGCTTTGGCTTCGCGCCAGGTGCGGTCGGCCGGTTCCGGCCAGTCGTGGAGGGCCAGGTTGAAGGTGGCCCAGTGGACCGGAATCATCAGGCCGCCGCGGACGTCGACGTGGGTGGCCACGCCGTCCTCGGGGACCATGTGAATGTCGGGCCACGCGTCGCCGTAGGCGCCGACCTGGATCAGCGTGACGTCGAAGGGGCCGTGGCGTTCGCCGATCTCGGCGAAGCCCGGGAAATAGCCGGTGTCACCGGAGTAGAAGACCTTGCGCGTCGGGCCGTTGATGATCCAGCTGGTCCACAGGGTTTCGTCGCGGCTGAAGCCCCGGCCCGAGAAGTGGCGGGCGGCGGTGGCGACGAACTCGAGGCCCGCGACGTGGTGGGTCTCGTTCCAGTCGAGTTCGACGATGCGGGTGGCCGGGACTCCCCAGCGCTGAAGGTGGGCGCCGACGCCCAGCGGGACCAGGAACGGCGCCGCCTGCAGGTCGACCAGGTTCTGGATGGTCTCCATGTCGAGGTGGTCGTAGTGGTCGTGGGAGATCAGGACCGCGTCGAGGGGCGGGAGTTCACGCAGGGGCAGCGGGGGCTCGTGCAAGCGCTTGGGTCCGCCGAGGCGGGAGGGGGAGCAGCGCTCGCTCCACACCGGGTCCAGCAGGACGCGCTTGCCCTCGATCTCGACCATCGCCGACGAGTGGCCGAACCAGGTGACGTGCAGCCCTTCGGCGTCCGCGCCGGTCGGCGGGGTGACCACCGGGATCGGCTGGTGCGGGTGCCGGGCCTCGCGGCCGGTCATCGCCGACAGCGCCAGCGACGGGATCGAGGACGCCGGCACCTCGGTCGCGGGAACCGTGTTGCGGAACTTGCCGCCCGAGTATTGCGGGGACGCCTGCATCCTCGCCAGACGTTCGCCCTTCGCCTTGGCGCCCATCTGCCGGGGGATGTCCCTACCGACCCACACCGCCGCCGCACCCAGGGCCAGCGCGATCAGAGATCCCTTGCGTCCTCGCTTCGCCATTCCGCCATTGTTCAGGCCTTCGCCACCTCTCGCCACCGAGGTGCTGAGGATCTCCACAGATTCGCGTGGCTGTGCCACACTCCCAGGCCGTGACGGTCACAACATTGCAGACCCAACAGCAACTCATCATGCGTCAGCGAGTGCGCCTGATGGTCAACCAATACGAAGTGCACGCGGTCAGCCCGGACGGGCAGGAGGCGGGCCTGCTCGCTTTCGCCCAGCAGAAGCGGCTGGCGTTCAAGGAGCAGGTCACCCTCTACACCGACGACACGAAGCAGACCCCGGTTCTCGCCTTCAAGGCCCGACAGGTGCTCGACCTGGGCGCGACCTATGACGTCTTCGACGCGGCCGGCGCGCCGGTCGGGCTGTTCCGGAAGAACTTCGGCAAGTCCCTGCTGCGCTCGACGTGGCACCTGGAGCAGCCGGGCTACGGCGAGATGATCGGGCAGGAGCGCAGCCTGGTAATCGCCCTGCTGCGCCGGTTCGTCGACTGGCTGTCCTGGCTGCCCTACCACTTCGAGTTCATGATCGGCGACCGGCCGGCGTTCTCAGTGGTCAAGAAGTGGGGTTTGCGGGACCGCTACACGATCACGATTCACGACCCCCAGCTGGACCGCCGGCTGATCGTGGCGATGGCCGTCGGTCTGGACGCGCTGCAGTCCCGGTAACGTCTGGGGGATGGACGATCCGCGTGCTCATCGGCTTTTCGGCTCTTCACTGATCGCGCCCGGCGATCTGGCCGGCAGCCCGTTCCGCGTCGATCGGGACCGGATTGTCAGTTCTCCGTTCTTCGCCCGACTGGCCGGCGTCACCCAGGTGATCAGCCCGGGTGGCGCCGGCCTTCTCGTGCACAACCGGATGACCCACAGCTTGAAGGTGGCGCAGGTCGCGCGTGCGATTGCCGAGCGCCTGTCGGATTTTTCCGACGTGACCGAGAAATTGGGCGGCTGCGACCCCGACGTCGTCGAGGCAGCCGCGCTCGCGCACGATCTCGGCCACCCGCCGTTCGGGCATCTGGGCGAGCGAGTTCTTGATCATCTGGCCCGGGTCAGGCTGCGTCTCCGGGACGGCTTCGAGGGCAATGCCCAGTCCTACCGCATCGTCACGAGCACCGAGATCCGGGGCCAGGCCACGATCGGGCTCAACCTGACCAACGCGGTCCGCGCGGCGATCCTCAAATACCCGTGGACCCGTCGCGGCTACCCCGACCCACACCCGCGGTTCATGGATCCCACCCCCCGGGGCGCCGCCGCACCACCCGACGACCCGGACGGCGGCTCGATGAAATTCGGCGCCTACTCCACCGAGGTCGACGACATGATCGCGGCCCGGGCGCCGTTCGCCGGCCGGGTCGCCGACTGGCAGCAGACCGTCGAGGCCTCGATCATGGACACCGCCGACGACATCGCCTACGCCATCCACGACCTCGAGGACGTGCACCGCGTCGGCGTCCTCCAGCAGGGGGCGGTCGCCGCCGAACTGATGGCCTGGCAGCGCTGGGGCCCCGACACCGACCTCGGACGGGCCGGCGGCGCCATCGAATCGCTGCGCCGCCAACTGCACCGCAAGGACGCCTGGATGGTCAACGACGAAACATTCGCCGCCGCGGTCGAACTCGTCCGCGCCGAACTGGTCGACGGCCTGCTGGCGCGCCCCTTCGACGGTTCGCTCGAGTCGGAGTCCCGGGTCGCCGCCTTCTCCGCCACCTGGACCCAGCGGCTGGTCGAGTCCATCGAGGTCATCGAGCAGCCCGCGATCCGCTCCGGCCACGTCCAGCTGGCCACCGCCCAGTGGCACGAGGTGCAGATCCTCAAGTTCATCCAGAACAAGTTCGTCCTCGCCCGCCCCGACCTGGCCCTGCACCAGCGCGGCCAGGGCCGCCTGCTCGCGTCGCTGGTCGAGGCGCTGCTGGAGTGGCTGACCGACCCCGACGAGGAGGAGCGCATCCCGCGCCGCCTGGCCGACCTGGTCGAGCTGGCCGAGGCCGAGCTCCCCGAAGGCACCCCCGAACGCATCACCCGGGCCCGCGGCCGCGCGGTGGTCGACTTCGTCGCCGGGCTCACCGACAACCAGGCGATCGCGTTGATGGAGGCCCTGTCGGGCCGGTCGCGGCAGCTGTGGACGGATGCGTTCGTGCTTTGAAGATCAGATGTCGTAGCGGGGTGGTGGGTGGCGGACCGTCGCTCCCGCCGAGGGCCCGGCCGGGGCGAGCAGGGCGCTGGCGCGCCCAGAACGCTCACCCCACCCGGGCGACGTGCGTAAATGGTTGCGCCCGAAACCCGAGAACCCGCTCCCGCGGAGTCAGAGTGCCCCGAGGAATTCGATGCTGCGCTGCCACGCCCGGCTCGCCGCCGCCTCGTCGTGCTCGTCGACGCCGGGGTCGGTGAAGAAGTGCCGCACGCCGGCATAGGTGAACACCTCGACCGCCGCACCGGCCGCCGTCATCGCGCTCCGCCAGGCCGCCACGTCCGCGGGCGGGAACATCGTGTCCGCCTCCCCCACGTGCACCTGCACCGGCAGTCCGCGGCGCACGTCGCGGGGCCGGCCACCGACGCCGTGCAACAGCAGCAGTCCGGCCGTGCCCGGGCGCTCGGCCAGCAGCTCCCCGACGACTCCGGCGCCCATCGACAGCCCGGCCAGCACCGCATCGGCCGGGACATCCCGCACCGCGTCGCGCGCCCGGCCCACGATGACCTCCCACCCGACGCGCTTACTGATCTCGAAGCCTTCCTCGATCGACCGCGCCACCGGCCCGTCGTACAGATCGGGCGCGGTGACCCGGTGCCCGGCCGCCCGCAGAACTTCGGCCGTGTCCAGGACGGCGTCCCGCAGTCCGTAGAGCGAATGAAACAGCACGACGTCCTTCACAACGGTCAGCGTAGGACCGGCTCAGGGCATGGCGGCGGCAACCAGCTCCTGATAGGCGGCGACACCGTCCGGGTCGGCGTAGCCGCCGGTCGGGACGGTTGTCGCGCCGAGGTACCAGTTGTCGAGCTGCCAGTAGCACACGATGTGGAAGTTGTGGGCTGTCAGCCACGTACGGGAAGCGCGGATCGCCGGGCCGCGAGAGGCCCGTGTGCCCTGGTCGTCGTCGATGCCCCACTCGGGCAGCGTGAGCGGCCGGCCGAGGCCGCTGACCGCGTTGTACCACCGGATCATCCGCGGGTCGCTGCCCACGCTGACCGGGTCGTCCGGCTCGCTGCCCCGGGTGCTGGCCTGCCAGTACAGGTCGAGGCCGTACGCGTCGGCGTACGCGGCCGGCACGAGCCAGTCCTGGATCTCGTTGTCGCCGCCGGTGCCGTTGTTGGTGACGTGGGTCGAGCCCGACCGCCACTGGTACGACATGTAGATCGGCACGACGTTGACCGCCGGGTTGGCCGTCTTGGCCACGGTGTGGACCCGCTCGAAGGCGGCGACGAACTGAACGCCGGTCATGTCGTTCTCGGGTTCGTGGTTGTAGGTCAGGTAGCTGTTCGCGGGCATCGCCGCCGCGATGTTCTGGATCTCGGTGTCGCAGCCGCCGGCCGCCACCACGCTCGGCGTGCACGAGGTCTTGAACGAATACCAGAGTGTCCCGCCGTACGTGTTCTGGCAGGTGACGGCGTCGGCGGGCGGCAGCTGCCCGGCCGAGGCGAAGACCCGCCGGATGCCGAGGGGGCCGAGGTGGGTTCGTTCGTCGAGGAAACCGGCGCAGGTGTTGCCGCTGCCGACGGTGTCGGAGACCGACGTCGTCGCGCCGACCGCCAGCGTGGGCAGCCCGGCCCGGGCCGGCGCCGGCCCGACCGCCACGACGAGTACGGCCGCGAGGACGACCACGAGAGAGCGATGAGCCATGCCCGAAAGGTAGGCCAAACCATAGATAGATCGCCATGTGTCTATGTAATTGATCTACCCGGCCACACTCGGGGCATGGAACGGGCTGAGCTGGTGGCCGAGGTGCTGAAGCGCGAACAGGTCCGGCTGGTGGCCGAGTTCGAGGCGATCGACGGGACAGCTTGCGCGGCATCGGAGGCATCTTCTTCGACCGGCTGTCCACGGTCGACGGCGCGAGCTGGGACGGCTGCCTGGCGTACGTACTCGACGCGCTCTCGATGCCGGTGGCCGCCTACGGCCCGGTCGTCACCCGCCGATCGGCGACCCCGTTCGGCGATCGGCAACGCCGGTGGCAATTGCTGCGCCGCGGTCGCTACGTCGAGTTCAACCACCCCGAGAGACTGGGCCGCGCCTAGTTGATGCAGAGGCAGAAGGGGTGGCCGGCCGGGTCGAGGAAAACGCGGAAGGTCGTGCCCGGCTGGTGTTCGTGCTTCGTCGCGCCCAGTTCGAGCACGGCCTTCTCCCCCGCGTCGAGGTCGTCGACGTTCACGTCCAGGTGCATCTGCTGCGGATGTTCCTGACCCGGCCACGTCGGCGCGTGGAATCCTTCGACCTGCTGGAACGAGATGCAGTTGCCGTTCTCGGCGCGGATCTCGGCCCAGCCGTCGGAGGTTTCGATCTTCCAGTCGAGCATCGTGCCGTAGAAGTTGGCGAGCGTGCCCGCGTCGGGGCAGTCGATGACGAAAGCGGGGTATCGAGCGATAGCCATCACCACATGCTAGGGACGGTTCCGGACGATCCGCGTCCGGATAAAGCCCGGACCACTCCCACTATCGCTTGATCGAAAGGCGAAACCGGCAGCCCCTGGCCGGGCCCGGTTCTAGCCTCGGAAATATGGACTATCAGGTAGCGATCACCTGCGAGCAGCTGGCCGCATGGTCTGTCCGGGCGCGCGGCCTCGCCGACGCCCATCACGGCCACCCGACGGCCGATCACCTCAACGCCTTGGCCGACGAGATGCGCGACATGGTCCCGGCGGAGTGGTGGGCGTCCCAGCCTCAACCGTTGGACAACAGAGTCCGCAACTGATCCACGCCCCGCACCTGCCGGTGCGGGGCTTTTTACTCTCGCGGCGAACATCCTGGCCACCGCTCGCATTACGGCGTAATCATGTAATCAAGTAATCCTCTGGGGAGGTCATGATGCGCTACCGTCCCACTCCGCCCGGCTCCCGCACCGAGCCGCCGCCCGCCGACGACGCACCCGCCTGGGTCACCGGGGCCGTCCCGGACGGCTGGTTCAGCGAACGGCCCGAGGTCGTCATCGACCGCGACGAAATCATCATCTGGGGCCGGCTGCCCGAGCCCGCGCTCGGCGACGACGCCACCGAGGCCGACCGGGCCGCCGCACAGGCCGGCCGGATCAACCAGTTCCGGGAGGACACCCGGGAGGACCGGATCCGGGTCGCCCGCCAGATCGAGCACCGCTACCAGCGCAAGGTCGCCTGGGGGCTGCGCTGCGGCGACGCCAACGAACTGTTCACCCACCTGGCCGCGCCGGTGATGACCCGGCTGCGCCAGCCCGAGCGGCAGATCCTCGACACGCTGGTGGACGCCGGTGTGGCGCGGTCGCGTTCGGAGGCGCTGGCCTGGTGCGTGAAGCTGGTCGGGGAGCACACCGAGGAGTGGCTGGCCGATCTCCGCTCGGCGATGACCAAGGTCGACGAACTGCGCCGCCAGGGACCGAATACTGTCTAACCGTGCTACGTCAGGTCACCGCCATCCGCTACGTCACCCCGCTCCGTGAGGGCGGGTCGCTGCCCGGCGTCGTCGAAGCCGACGACGAGGGGACGTACGTGGTGAAGTTCCGCGGGGCCGGCCAGGGCCCCAAAGCCCTGGTCGCCGAGGTGATCTCGGGAGAGTTGGGCCGGCGGCTCGGGCTGCCGGTCCCCGACCTCACCGAGATCCACCTCGACCCGATCGTCGCCCGCGCCGAGCCCGATCAGGAAGTGCAAGAACTCATCAAGGCGAGCGCAGGCTCCAACCTCGGCATGGACTTCCTGCCCGGCGCGCTCGGCTACGACCCGGTCGCGCACCCGGTCGAGGCGGGGCTCGCCTCCCGCATCATCGCGTTCGACGCTTTCGTGGAAAACGTCGACCGCAGCTGGCGCAACCCCAACCTGCTGATCTGGCACGACCAGCTGTGGATGATCGACCACGGCGCGACGTTGTACTTCCACCACAACTGGCCCCGGGCGGCCAACGTCGTACACCGCGCCTACAAGTGGGACGACCACGTGCTCCGGCCGTACGCGAAAGCCCTGCCCACCGAGGGCCCGCAGCTCGCCGCCCGGCTGACCCCCGGCCTGCTCGCCGAGGTCATCGACCTCGTTCCCGCCGAATGGCTCGACGACGGTGACCGCGACGCCTACCTCGCCCATCTGACCGCCCGCGCGGCCGAGCCGGGAGCGTGGCTGCCGTGAGGGTCCCCTACGAGTACGCGGTGATCCAGGCCGTCCCCCGCATCGAGCGCGGGGAGCTGATCAACGTCGGCGTGGTGCTCTATTCGCAGGCGAAAGACTTCCTGGCCGCCCGCACCCACCTGCACGAGAACCGCCTGCGCGCCCTCGACCCGAACGCCGACGTCGCCGCCCTGCGCACCGCCCTGTCGTCGTGGGACGCCACCTGCAAGGGGGCGGGTGCGGCGGCCGACATGCGCCCGGGCGAACGCTTCCGCTGGCTGGTCGCGCCGCGCAGCACCGTGCTACGAGCCGGCCCGGTGCACATGGGCCTGGCCGCGGACCCGTCGGCCGAGCTGGACCGCCTGGTAGTGCTGCTCGTCCACTGACAGCCGCGTCCCACTCGGACAGCGCCCGACCGGCGAGACGGTCAGCACCAGCTCGCCTTGGTCGAGCACCCCTCCCCTTCATGGCAACGAGCATGGCGTCCGCCCCAGGGGCTGAGTAAGGCCCGCAAAGGCGCGCGGGGTGTCCTTCCCAAAAGCGGCGGCCGTGCTCTAGCCTCTCCCTACCGGTTGCATGTCGCAACTGGTTCGACGGAGGGGCGCGACGATGACCGGACAGGTGCTGTGGCACTTCACGATGTCGCTGGACGGGTTCGTGGCCGGGCCCGGCCACTCGATGGACTGGATGACCGGCTTCACGTTCCGTCCCGGCCTGGTCGACGACTACGTGACGACCACCGGCGCCGTGCTCGGCGGCCGCGACGGCTGGGACATGGCGGTGGACGGCAACCGGCCCTACGGCGGCGCCTGGGACGGGGCGATCTTCGTGCTCACCCACCACCCCGAGGATGCGAAACCGGCCGACGGCGTCACGTTCCTCAACTGCGGGGTGGCCGAGGCGGTGCGGATCGGTCTGGACGCGGCCGACGGCAGGAACCTCGAGGTCTTCTCGCCGACGATCGGCCGCCAACTGCTCGGACTCGGCCTGATCGACCGGATCGACCTGCACGTGGTGCCGATCCTCCTCGGCGACGGCATCCGCCTCTACGACAACCCGGGCGGCGTGCCGATCCGCCTCGACCGCGCCGGCACCGACGACCCGCAGGGCGCCGTCGATCTCCGTTTCACCCCGATCCAGGCGCGCTAGCCGGGCGCAACCACGCACGCACGTCGCCCGGGCGGGGTGAGCGTTCCGGGCGCGCCAGCGCCCTGCTCGCCCCGGCCGGGCCCTCGGCGGGAGCGACGGTCCGCCACCCCCCACCCCGCTACGACATTTTGACCGGGGCTTCCGAAAGAGCGAAGAAACGGCAGACTGGGCGAATGGAATTGCCGCTGAATCCGCCGGTCAAGCCGATGCTCGCGAAACCCGTCGCCGAGATACCGGCCGGGCAGGTCTATGAGCCCAAGTGGGACGGGTTCCGGTCGATCATCTTCCGGGACGGTGACGAGGTCGAGATCGGCAGTCGCAACGAGAAGCCGATGACGCGGTATTTCCCGGAGGTCGTCGAGGCGATCAAGGCAAACTTCCCGCCGCGCGCGGTCATCGACGGCGAAGTGATCGTGGCCGACACGGGGCGGAACACGCTCGATTTCGAAGCTCTGCAGCAGCGGATTCATCCGGCGGCGAGCCGGGTCAAGCTGCTCAGTGAGCAGACGCCGGCCGGGTTCGTGGCGTTCGACCTGCTGGCGCTCGGTGACGAGGACCTGACCGAGCGGCCGTTCGCGGAGCGGCGGGCGCGGCTGATGGAGGCGTTGAAAGACGCGAAGCCGCCGGTCTATGTCACACCCGCGACCGAAGATCTCGACACGGCGAGAAGGTGGTTCGCCGAGTTCGAGGGGGCCGGGCTCGACGGGCTGATCGCCAAGGCGAAAGACCTCACCTATCAGCCCGACAAGCGGGTGATGGCGAAGATCAAGCACAAACGGACGGCCGATTGCGTGGTCGCCGGCTACCGGCTGCACAAGTCGGGCGACGACCGGATCGGGTCGTTGCTGCTGGGGCTGTACGACGAGCGGGACGTGCTGGTCTCGGTCGGGGTGATCGGCTCGTTCTCGATGGCGGTGCGCGCGGAACTGTTCCAGGAGATGCAGGCGCTGGTGACGACGTTCGACGGCCATCCCTGGAACTGGGCCGCGCACTCCGGTGGCGAGCGCACCCCGCGCAAGAACGAGATGAGCCGCTGGAACAACGGAAAGGACCTGTCGTTCGTGCCGCTGCGGCCGGAGCGGGTGGTCGAGGTGCGCTACGACTACATGGAGGGCCTGAGGTTCCGGCACACCGCACAGTTCGAGCGCTGGCGGCCCGACCGTGACCCGCACTCCTGCACCTACGACCAGCTGGAACGTCCGGTCCAGTTCAACCTGGCCGAGGTACTCACCAGCCGCTGAGGGCGGCACTCAGACGGACCGGCTAGCCTCGTGCCGAGTCAATGTCGTCGAAAGGCTCCGCTGTGCCGCGTCTTGCCCGACTGGTCGTCGCTCTTCCCGTCGCGATCGTGGTCGCGCTGGCCGGTTGCACCGTTCCGTCCTTTGCGCCGTCCGGGGGCGCGACCGCCGGCTCGGCGCAGTCCGGGCAGAACACCGACTGGAAGCCCTGCCCCGAGATCCCGCAGGATCTGGTCGGCCAGGGTGCCTCCGGCATGGAGTACGACTGCGCGTCGGTGCCCGTTCCCGAGGACTGGAACAATCCGGGCAGCGGGCAGAAATTCAACATCGCGATGATCCGCGTGCGCTCGAAGCGGCAGCACGACCGCGTCGGCTCCCTGCTGATCAACCCGGGCGGCCCGGGCGGCTCGGGCATCGACACCGCGGTCTACCTGTCGTTCGGGCAGACCCTGGGCGGCCTGCCGACCGCGATCACCGACCGGTTCGACATCATCGGCTTCGACCCGCGCGGCGTCGGCCGGTCCAACCCGATCAAGTGCATCAGCGACACCGACCAGGACGCCAGCTTCGCGGCCGCGCCCGACCCGGTCAGCCCGGCCGCCTTCGACTCCTACGTCGCGCTGAACAAGAAGATCGCCACCGAGTGCGGCCAGAAATACGGCTCCGAACTGCCGTTCTTCTCGACCGAGCAGGCGGCCAAGGACATCGACTCGCTGCGGGCCGCGGTCGGCGACCCCAAGCTGAGCTATCTCGGCTTCTCGTACGGCACGCTGCTCGGCGCGACCTACGCCCAGCTGTTCCCCGGCAAGATCCGGGCGATGGTGCTGGACGGGGCGGTCGACCCCAAGCAGAGCTACATCACGAGCTCCGAGGTGCAGGCCAAGGGCTTCGAGCGGGCGTTCTCCAACTTCGCCTCCTGGTGCCGGAAGACGCCGGACGACTGCCCGATCGCGCCCGACGCCCACAAGGCGGTCACCGACGCGCTGAGCAAGGCGGCCAAGAACCCCGTACCGGGTGCCGACGGCCGCAAGGCCACCCCGGGCTGGATCTTCGTGGCGGTGATCTCGTCGCTGTACAGCGAAACGGGCTGGCAGAAACTCGCCAACGCGGTCGCCGACCTGCAGCAGGGTGACGCGAAGGGCATTTTCACGCTGGCCGACCAGTACGCCGAGCGTGACACGAGCGGCCACTACAGCAACCTGTTCGACGCCAACCTGGCCGTCAACTGCGCCGACACCGACGCCGCGCCTTCGGTCGACGAGGTGCGCAAGCTGCAGGGCGAGTGGCGCCAGAAATACCCGCTGTTCGGCGGCTCGCTCGCGGTCGGCATGCTGCCGTGCACGTTCTGGCCGGGCAAGCGTGATCCCTACCCGGCGGGCGCGGCCAAGGGCGCCCCGCCGATCGTCGTGGTCGGCACCACCGGCGACCCGGCCACCCCCTACGAAAACACCGCCGACCTGGCCGGCATGCTCGGCGTCGGCCACGTGCTGACCTGGGAGGGCGAGGGCCACACCGCCTACCCGAGCACCACCTGCATCGTCTCGGCGGTCGACAACTACCTGCTCGACCTCACGGTCCCGCAGGAGGGCCTCCGGTGCCCGCCGAAGTGATCTTCCGCCGGGCCACGCGGGATGACCTTCCGGCCATCATGGCTCTGCTCGCCGACGACGACATCGCCCGGGCCCGGGGCGGCTACGACACCGACCTGCCGACGGAGGCTTTCGCCCGGATCGACGCCGACCCGCGCAACGAGCTGATCGTCGCGTCCACCGAAGACGACGGCGCGATCGTCGGCACCTGCCAGCTGACGTTCATCCCCGGCCTCAGCCGGGGCGGCTCCGAACGCATGACCATCGAGGCGGTCCGCGTGCGCACCGGCCTCCGCGGCGCCGGCATCGGCCGCCGCATGATGGAGTTCGCCCTCGACCGAGCGCGCGCCCGCGGCTGCACCCTCGCCCAGCTCACCACCGACAAACGCCGGGCCGACGCCCATCGCTTCTACGCCTCGCTCGGCTTCGTGGCCAGCCACGAGGGCATGAAACTGACGCTTTAAAGCATGTCGTAGCAGGGGAGTCTTCAGTCTGTTCTGGGCGGTGGGTGGGGCGGTCGGACGGGGGTGGCGGACCGCTGCTCCCGCCGAGGGCCCGGGGCGCTCACCCCTCCCGGGCGACCTGCGTGAGTGGTTGCGCCCGAAACCCAAAAAACTTTCCGGCCGGTGTCGAATGGGCCGGCGCCCGATCGACGCGTAGGTGAGACACCCCGATGAGGACGCACCTGACATTAGGAGACAACGATGCGGTTCATGGTGATCACCAAGGCCACCGCCGAGAGCGAGTCCGGCCGACCGGCCGCCACCGAGGATTTCGAGACGGTGGGTAACTTCATCCAGGAGCTGATCGACGCCGGCGTGCTGCTGGCCGCCGACGGTCTGCACCCCAGCTCCCAGGGCGCCCGGATCTACTTCGACGGCGAGAAGAAGACCGTGATGGACGGGCCGTTCACCGAGACCAAGGAGCTCATCGCCGGCTTCTTCCTGGTCGAGACGAAGTCGCTCGAGGAGTGCGTCGAGTGGTTCAAGCGCTACCCGGTTCTGCGTCCGGGCGCGACCGAGCCGACCAACATCGAGATCCGGCGGGTCATCCAGATCGAGGACGTCGGCGAGGAGCTCACCGCCGAGCAGCGGGAAACCGTGGAGCGGCGCGACCAGGGCGCCCGGTACAACTGATCACCACGGTTGCGTCCGATCGCGCGGTCGGGTAGACGAGGTCGGTGACCACTGACACTCACCGCGCGATCGAGGCGGTCTGGCGGATCGAGGCGCCCCGGCTCATCGCCGGGCTGACCCGGCTCGTCCGCGACCTCGGCGTGGCCGAGGAACTGGCCCAGGACGCGCTGGTCGCGGCCCTCGAGCAGTGGCCGGCCGAGGGTGTGCCGCGCAATCCGGGCGCGTGGCTGATGACGACCGCCCGGCGCCGGGCCGTCGACCAGATCCGGCGCAACGAGACCTTCCGGCGCAAGGTGGAGGAGGTCGGGCGGGAACTCGAGGAGTCCACCCCGGACATCGGCGCGGCGATCGCCGAGGACGACGGGATCGGCGACGACCTGCTGCGGCTGGTGTTCGTGGCCTGCCACCCGGTGCTGTCGGCGGAGGCCCGCGCCGCGCTCACCCTGCGGTTGCTCGGCGGCCTGACCACCGACGAGATCGCGCGGGCCTTCCTGGTGCCCGAGTCGACCGTGGCGCAACGCATCGTGCGGGCCAAGAAGACCCTGGCCAACGCGCAGGTCCCGTTCGAGGTGCCGGAGGGCGACGAGCTGGCGGCCCGGCTCGCCTCAGTACTCGAGGTCGTCTACCTGATCTTCAACGAGGGCTATTCGGCGACCGCCGGCGACGACTGGATGCGGCCGGCGCTGTGCGCGGACGCCCTGCGGCTGGGCCGGGTCCTGGCCGGGCTGGCCCCGCGGGAGCCCGAGGTGCACGGCCTGGTCGCGCTGATGGAGATCCAGGCGTCCCGGGCGGCCGCCCGCACCGGCGGAGACGGCGAGCCGATCCTGCTCGCCGACCAGAACCGGGCCCGCTGGGATCAGCTGCTGATCCGCCGCGGCCTGGCCGCGCTGGAGCGGGCCGAGCCCCTGATCGACGGCCGGCCCGGCCCGTACGTGTTGCAGGCGGCCATCTCGGCCTGCCACGCCCGGGCCCGGCGCTTCTCCGACACCGACTGGGAGCGCATCGCCGGGCTCTACGAGCTGTTGGCCGAGGCGATGCCGTCGCCGGTGGTCGAGCTGAACCGCGCGGTGGCGCTGTCGATGGCGTTCGGGCCGGAGGCCGGGCTGGCCCTGCTCGACCAGCTGGTGGCCGTCCCGGCCCTGCAGAACTACCACTTGCTGCCCAGCGCACGCGGCGACTTCCTGGCCCGGCTGGGCCGGCACGCCGAGGCGCGGGCCGAGTTCGAGCGGGCGGCGTCGCTGACCCGCAACGGGCGGGAGCGGACCCTACTGCTGGACCGCGCCGCCGCGTCACCACCCGACCACCAGTGACCGGCGGCGTCCCACCAGCAGCAACGCGAGGAGCAGGCCGCCGGCCGCGGCGACCCGCAGCGCGCCGGCCGATCCGAACCGGTCGGCGGCCACGCCCGCCAGGGCCGACCCGACGGCAATGGTGCTCAGCCCCGCCGCGGTGATCATCGTGAAGGCTTCGACGGCATGGCCGGCCGGCGCGAGACGTCCGGCCAGGGCGTAGCCGAGCACCCCCGCCGGCCCAAGGCAGCTGCCGACCAGAAAGAGCGAGCCGGCGAACACCACCGGCGCCGCCGCGACCGAGGCGGCGCCGACGGCAACCGCGCACCCGGCGGTCAGGGCGGCCAGGCGCCAGGCCGGTCGGCCGGTCTGCAGCCGGGTCCCGGACACGACGGCGCCGGTCAGGCTGCCCGCAGACAGAGCCGCATACATGAACCCGGCGTGCCCGGTGAAGCGCGCAGCCGCCGACACCTGAACCACCCCGATGATCACCCCGTGCCCAGCCGCGACCAGCAGCAGCATCCGCACTCCCGAGCCGGCCAACGCCCCGACAAGACCACTGCGCCCACGCAGCCGGCGGCCGCCCTGCCCGCGCCCGCCCTGCCTGCGCTGATCCTCCCCGCACTGGACCTCCCCGCGCTGGCCGACCCCGGGCTGGCCCACCCCGGGCTGGCCCACCCCGGGCTGGCCCTCTCCGTGCCAGGCTCGCGACGCGCGGCTGGTGGCCACCATCGCGGTACCCACCGCGAACAGCACCGCGCAGAGCAGGATGACCCCGGCGGGCTCGGTGACCAGGAGGAGCGCCGTCACCATCAGGGGCCCGAGCAGCAGGGTCGTCTCGAACAGCACCGACGACAGGGTCATCGCCGCGGGAAGCAGAGGCGGCGGCAGCAGGGTGGGCCACAGCGCCCGCAGGCTCGCATTGACCTGCGGCTCGCAGGCCCCGCTCAGGAACGCGAACACCTGCACGGCGGCGCCGGCACCGGACCGGCCGGCGACCACCAGCCCGGTCATCGCGGCCAACTGCGCGCCGGCCGCCCCGAGCAGGATCGGCGTCGGCCCGAACCGATCGATCAGCCGGCCCTGAACCAGCATGCCGACAGCCGTCCCGGCGCCAAGCATGCCGACGGCCAGCCCGGCCGCCGCGAATCGCCCTTGCGAGCGCTGCACGAGCAGCAGCACCGCCAGCCCGAGCATGCCGATCGGAACGGAGGCGATCGCCGCACCAGCGGCCGGGCGCCCAGCACCGGGCCGCCGCAGAACAGTGAGAAATGCACCCGAAGCCACCGGAGTCACCTCGAAAGACGAAGGTCACCGGTGTCCGGCCGGGCACCGCGCACGGTGACGACGAACGCACCGTGGCGCACCCCCATCCGAGCACGGCAGCGCCCGCCCGCACAACCCAGCAGCCGGGCAGGCCGTCGGCGCTCCAGGAAGACTTGCACCACGCTCCATTCCAAGAGCGATAGGTGCCGAACAGCCGATCGCGCTGCCGCAGAAACGACCACTGTGGTGCCGTGTGGCGGTCGCGAGTTTGACCGGTTCGGCAGCAGCCAGCCGCCGTAACCCAGCCTCGTGGAAGCCGACCGGCCTCCGGATCGCCCGCGCAGCGCCCGGATCGGGCCTAGCGGTGGCTGGGGGTGCGGCCGACGACGAAGTACGACAGCGGGGCGAGTCCGGCCGTGTTGATGAGCGCCGTTGACGCCCACAACCATTTCGGCCCGCGTACCTGGTTGGCCGGCCGGCGCCGGAGGTCGATCAGCATCGCCGTTTTGAGGGCGGTCTCGAAGACGGCCGCCACGATGATGATCTGACGTTGTCGGTCGCTGAGGTTGCTTCGCTGCTTGGCCATGACCGCTCCCGGCCTCCTGTTGCGGCTACCCGTGCAGCCTAGCGGCCCCGCGACGACCCGGCGGGGCGAGACGTTCGGTCACGGGATAACAGCGCCTGCTAGCTCTTGTCCTCCCAGTTGGCGTGGTTCATCTTGCTCGGCTGCACGCGGGGCGGCTCGCCCGGCATCTTGGGGTGGTCGGGCGGGTAGGGCAGGTCGCCCAGCCCCGCCTTCTCGTCGCGCTCCGACCACTCGAGGAGCGGGGTGATGTCGTGGGCCACGTCGTCGATCGTGGCGTGCGGATCGCCGATCTTGGCGAAGCGGGGCGGCATCGTGCGCAGGTCGAAGTCGTCCGGCTCGACGTCGGGCAGTTCGTTCCAGGTGACCGGGGCCGACACGGTCGCCCGGGGGTTGGCCCGCAGCGAGTACGCGCAGGCGATCGTGCGGTCGCGGGCCATCTGGTTGTAGTCGAGGAACACCTTCTCGCCGCGCTCCTCCTTCCACCACGCGGTGGTGATGTGGTCGGGGCGGCGCCGCTCGACCTCGCGGGCCAGCGCGATCGCCGCCCGCCGCACCTCGATGAACGACCACTGCGGGGCGATGCGGATGTAGACGTGGGCGCCGCGACCGCCGGAGGTTTTGGGGTAGCCCGTCCAGCCCAGGTCGGCCAGCACCTCGCGCACCACCTGGGCGGTGCTGACCACGTCGCCGAAGTGGGTGCCGGGCTGCGGGTCGAGGTCGATGCGCAGCTCGTCGGGGTGGTCGGGGGCGTCGCCGCGGACCGGCCAGGGGTGGAACACGATCGTGCCCATCTGGGCGGCCCACGCCACGTGGGCCAGGTCGGCCGGGCAGAGTTCCTGGGCCGTACGCATGCTGGGGAACTTGATCGTCGCGGTCTGGATCCAGTCGGGGACGCCGCGGGTGGGTATGCGCTTCTGGAAGAACGTCTCGCCGTCGATGCCGTCCGGGAAGCGTTGCAGGGTGGTCGGGCGGTGGCCCAGCGCCCGCATGATGCCGTCGCTGACCGACCGGTAGTAGTCGAAGACGTCGCGCTTGGTGTAGCCCGGACCCGGGAAGACCATCTTGTCGGGGCTGGTCAGCCGGACCGTGTGCCCGGCGATCTCGATTTCCTCGGCTGCGGCTTTCGGCATGATGCGAACCCTAGGCCACCGGACCGACAAAAAGGCCGCCTGGTGAGAACCAGGCGGCCTTGTGCGGCGTACGCGATCAGGCGTTGCGCCGCCGGCGCGTGTACCAGATCGAGGCCGCACCCGCGGCGAGCAGGATGCCGCCGAGGGAAGCGAGCGCACCGGTCGTCGGACCGGTCACCGGCAGGGCACTGCCGGCGCTGACGCCGCCGCCCGGCTTGCTGACGGTCGGCACCGGGGTGGCCGAGCTCGGGCTCACCCCGCCCGGCGGGACGGTGTTGGCGTGGCCGGTCGGCGTGGTCGTCGGCGGCGTGGTGGCCGGCGAGACACCGCCGTAGCCGCCGTGCCCGCGCGTGTGGGTGGTGCCCGGTGTGGTGGCGGCGGACGTCCGGTTGTGGGTCGGCGCCGGCGCGGTCGTGGTCGGCAGCGTGCCGCCCGGCGTCTCGTTGCCGTAGCCCTGGGCGCAGTTGGCGCGGTAGCCCCCGGTGCACGGCGTGGCCATGGCGACCGGGCGGAGTCCCGCGACGTCGGCCGGCGCGGCCGAGGCCGGCGCCCCGGAGAGGGCCAGCGCGGCGAGGACGGTCACGCCGGCCGCGGGCAGTCCGGCGGCGATCATCCGGCGAGTCAGGCTCATGAGGAGTATCCGTTTCTGTTGCGTCGGTTCCAGGTCCGAAAGGCGAGCTTAGCGCGGATCGCCCGATTTACCCGCTAATGGTGTCCGGCGGGTCATCATCCCGGAAGTCCACCGAAACGGTGACTACGCCACAGATGGGACAAAGCGAACATTTTGCTCTCGAAATGCGGGTCCGCGGCGAACAACTCGCCGCTGTAGGGGGCTTGAAGTTGCAGACTTGCCCCGGAATCGAGGTAGACCGAGACCACGGTCCGCCCGCCGCGCCGCTCGGCCCGCAGGTCGACGACCCGGTTCCAGGGTGCGATCCCGTCGGCGAAGACCGAGTGGATCCGGATGCCCCCGGCACAGATCTCGGTGCCGGTGCGCCGGGCGACCGGCGGCCCGAGCATCGCACCGGCCAGCGGCGGCCCGACCGCCAGCACCGCCCACACCCACGACGGTGGCGCCACCACCGCGGTCAAGGTCACCGCGGCCGCCGTGGCCAGGGCCAGCGAGACGACGCCGACCAGCGCGATCAGGGCGCCGAGGTAGAGGCCACGGGCCAGCGCCTGCTGCCAGGTGGGACGGAACGTTGCGGGCGACGCATCTTCCATAACCTTTCAACGGGCCCGGCTGTGTTGTTGGCCGCACTCGTCGTCCGTCAGCGCTCATCGACGTACATTTGTGCTATGGCAAACGAGACCACCCTGCCCACCACCGAGGACGAGTGGCGGGTCCGCCTTTCCCCGGCCGAGTTCCGGGTGCTCCGACAGGCCGGCACCGAGCCGGCCTGGTCCGGCGAGTACGTCGACACCAAGACCGAGGGCATGTACAACTGCCGCGCCTGCGGTGCCGCCCTCTACCCGAGCGACGACAAGTTCGACTCGCACTGCGGGTGGCCGTCCTTCGACGACGCCATCCCCGGCGCGATCCGCGAGATCGACGACACCAGCCACGG
The DNA here is from genome assembly GCF_044455125.1 of Actinoplanes sp. NPDC051343. NCBI lineage: Bacteria > Bacillati > Actinomycetota > Actinomycetes > Micromonosporales > Micromonosporaceae > Actinoplanes > Actinoplanes sp. NPDC051343. The sequence goes on along the minus strand of NZ_JBITEL010000004.1, from coordinate 431,328 downwards.
CATGGTCCGCACCGAGATCCGATGCGCCCGCTGCGACTCGCACCTGGGTCACGTCTTCCGCGGTGAGTTCATGACCGCGAAGAACACCCGGCACTGCGTCAACAGCCTGTCCATCAAGCTCGACCCCAAGGCCTGAGCCCGCCTGGCGGGTCGTCAGCGGCGACCCGCCAGCTCCACCGATTCGATCCCGTCGGCGACGCGGCGCGCCGCCTCGTCCTCGGTGTCCATCGCGACCAGGAACTGCGGCCGGTTCTGGCTCGCCGCATAGATCCGGCCGATGTATTCGCCCAGCAGACCCAGACAGATCAGCTGGATGCCGCCCAGCAGCAGCACGGCGATGTAGAGCGAGGTCCAGCCGGGCACGACCGCCCCGAAGCCCCACGCGGCCAGGCCGCTGACGATCAGCGCCAGGCAGAGCAGGAAGCTGAACAGGCCGAGCCACGTCGCGATGCGCAGCGGGGCGGCCGAGAAGCTGGTGACGCTGTCCAGCGTCAGCTTGATCATCTTGCTCAGCGGGTACTTCGTCTCGCCGGCCACCCGCTCGGCCCGCGTGTACGCCACCTCGGCGCTCGAGAAGCCGAGCGACGGCACCACGAGTCGATAGACCGGGCGCTGCTCGGGCAGATCGTTGAGCACGTCGACCACGGCCCGGCTCATCAGCCGGAAGTCGCCCGCGTTGTCGCTGACCCAGGGGCCGACCAGGCGGCGCATGACCCAGTAGTACAGGCCGGCGGTGTTGCGCTTGAACACGGTGTCGGTGCTGCGGTCGCCGCGCACGCCGTAGACCACGTGCACATCCTGCTGCCGGGCGGCATCGAGCATCTCGCCGATGACCTCGGGCGGGTCCTGCAGGTCGGCGTCGATGCTCACCACGTAGGCGCCGTGAGCACTCCGCAGCCCGGCCCGCAGCGCGGTCTGGTGACCCACGTTGCGCCGCAGCGCCACCACCCGCAGCTCGGGCCACTCCCGCCGCATTTCGATGAGACGGGCCACGGTGGCGTCGCGGCTGCCGTCGTCGACGGCGACGACCTCGTACGTCACTCCCAGCCCGTCGAGCACCGGGCGGAGGCGGGCCACGAAGTGGTCGACCGCCTCGCGCTCGTTGTACATCGGAGTGACGACCGACAGGGTCACTGATGCGAAGCGCTGCGGCATAAGAGTTTTTCCTCCGGCGTCGGACCGCCGAAAATTACGGCGTCGGCCGAGCAAATTAACCGGTCATTTCGGCCCTCGCAGGTCCGAACGGGTGAATTCTTCGATAACGAAGCGAGCCCCGCTCCGCGAAGTCTGCCACCCGGAGTCGCTGGTCAGCACCCAATCCGAACTTAGTTCAGGAGCGCGTACCCCGCCCTTAACTTCGAGGTCGACCCGCGTACGCAAAATGTGCTCGGCCTTCGGGAGAAATGCTTCGTAAACGGCGGCTCCGCCGCCGATCCAGATTTCACCGTCGGAGAGATCGACGTCGGCGGCATCGTGCACCACAACCGCGCCGTCGGCCGACCACTGCCGGTCGCGGGTGAGCACGACGTTGCGCCGGCCCTCGAGCGGCCGGAAGCGGGGCGGCAGCGAGTCCCACGTGGCGCGGCCCATCACGACGGTGCCGCCCATCGTGCGGTCGCGGAAGTTGGCCTGGTCCTCCGGGAGGCGCCACGGGATGGTGCCGTCGGCCCCGATCACCCGGTCGTGCGCCTCGGCCCAGATCATGTGCACGGTCACACTGCCACCGGGGCCTTCAGCGTCGGGTGATGCTGGTAGCCGACGACCGTGAAGTCTTCGTAGCGGTAGTCGAACAGCGACGGGCGCTCGGCGATCTCCAGGCGCGGGAACTCGTAAGGCGAGCGGCTCAGCTGCTCTTTCACCTGGTCGACGTGGTTGTTGTAGATGTGGCAGTCGCCGCCCACCCAGATGAAGTCGCCCGGCGCCAGCCCGACCTGCGCCGCCATCATCTGCGTGAGCAGCGCGTAGCTGGCGACGTTGAACGGCACGCCGAGGAACAGGTCGGCGCTGCGCTGATAGAGCTGGCAGCTCAGTTTGCCGTCGGCGACGTAGAACTGGAACATCGCGTGGCACGGGGCCAGCGCCATCGACGACAGGTCGGAGACGTTCCAGGCCGAGACGAGCATGCGCCGGGAGTCGGGGTCCTTGCGGAGCGTCTCGAGCACGCCGCCGATCTGGTCGATGTGACCGCCGTCGGGGGCCGGCCAGGAGCGCCACTGCACCCCGTAGACCGGGCCGAGCTCGCCGTCGGCGTCCGCCCACTCGTCCCAGATCGTCACGCCCTGGTCGCGCATCCAGCCGACGTTGCTGTCGCCCCGCAGGAACCAGAGCAGCTCGACCGCGATCGACTTGAAGTGCACCCGCTTGGTGGTGATCAGCGGGAAGCCCTCGGAGAGGTCGTATCGCAGCCGCTCGCCGAACAGGCTCACGGTGCCGGTGCCGGTGCGGTCGTTCTTGGCGGTGCCGCTGGTCAGCACCTTGCGCAGCAGGTCTTCGTACTGGGTGTCGACGGACATGGCCGCAACGGTAGCGGCTCTGCCGCCGCCACCCCAGGTGGCAGAGGGGATGGCGACGGCAGAGTGTCTTAACCCGCCCAGGATTCCGTCAGCGCGGGCACCGAGTGGCCGTTCATGTCCGCCGACTGCGGGTGAGCGGTCGCCGCGGTGGCCGCGACCACGAAGCCGAGGTCGGCTCCGAGCTGCTGCCAGCGGTCGTAGAGGACCTGGTCGTGCAGGATGTTCTTGATCTCCTGCTGGGCGGCCCGCATCTCGTCGAGCGCGGCCTCGTACCGCTCGACCCGCTTGTGCAGGTCGGAGGAGCCTTCGTACATGGTCATGTGCTCACGTTAAGCGATAAATGAGGACTTATTCGTGTTTTCAGTGAGACGGGAGGAGTCGCGCGGCGATCGTGACCACGCGCTGGGCCAGATGGGTCAGAGCGGCATCCTCGACCGGGGTGAGAGGCGCGTCGTTGGCCGGCCCGGTGACGTGCGAGACGCCGTACGGATTGCCGTCCGCGAACTTCAGCGGGTCGGTGTAGCCGGGCGCCACCACGATCCCGCCGAAGTGGTAGATCGTGTTGTACAGCGCGAGCAGCGTGGACTCCTGGCCGCCGTGCGCGGTCATCGACGCGGTGAAGCCGGCGTAGACCTTGTCGGCCGACTGCCGGCCCAGACCACGTCTGCCTGCAAAGTCCGAGCATCCCCGGGGAGGGCCGGCGAAACGGGTCAAACCCGCAATTCGCTCCCGGCCTGGTCGTCGTCGAGCCAGATGCCGTCGGACGCCAGGTAGCGGAACGAGTAATGACCGGGCGAAAGAGTCACGCTCACGGTCCGCGTGCCGTCCCGGCGCGGGACCAGCTCGTGCCGGCCCGGCTCCCAGTCGTTGAACGTGCCGACCACGCTGACCGCCCCGGCCGGCTCGCCGACCGGTAGGCAGAAGGTCACTCGGGTCTTGTTGCCGAAGAGCCTGCTCCGCTTGATCATCAGTCCTCCATCCCAACAACGCACGGGAGACGGTACGGGTGACGGGCGGCCGAACACCCCGGCCCGCATACCCTGGGCGGGTGCATCCGGAACCCCACGACGAACTGCGGTCGGCGACCTTCCGCGACCTCGACACCACCACTCTCTACGCGATCCTCAGGCTGCGCAGCGAGGTCTTCGTGGTCGAGCAGGAGTGCGCCTACGCCGACATCGACGGCCGCGACGACGAACCGGGCACCCGGCACGTCTGGTTCGAACGCGACGGCGAGGTACGCGCCTACCTGCGCATCCTCCGCGAGGACGGCCACGAGCGGGTGGGCCGCGTAGTCACGGCCAAGGACGCTCGCGGCGCCGGACTGGCCGGTCGGCTGATCACCGAAGCGCTGGAGATCATCGGCAACCGGCCGAGCACGCTCGACGCCCAGGCCCACCTGACCGCCTTCTACGCCCGCTACGGCTATCAGCCGTCGGGGCCGGAATTCCTGGAGGACGGCATTCCCCACGTCAAGATGTTCAGGGCAGCGACTCGACCAGCTCACTGATCGAGCGCCGGCGGCCGGTGTAGAACGGGATCTCCAGGCGCGTGTGCCGGCGCGCGCTCGCCGCGCGCAGGTCACGCATGAGGTCGACGATGCGGTGCAGCTCGTCGGCCTCGAAGGCGAGCAGCCACTCGTAGTCGCCGAGCGCGAACGCGGCCACCGTGTTGGCCCGCACGTCGGGGTAACCGCGGGCCAGCTTGCCGTGCTCGGCCAGCATGGAGCGGCGTTCCTCGTCGGGCAGCAGGTACCACTCGTAGGAGCGGTTGAACGGGTAGACGCAGATGTAGGACCGCGCCTGTTCGCCGGCCAGGAACGCCGGCAGGTGGCTCTTGTTGAACTCGGCCGGCCGGTGCAGGGCCATCTGCGACCAGACCGGGGACAGATGCCGGCCGAGGCCGGTCCGGCGGAACAGCCCGTACGCCTCCTGCAGCGCGTCGGACGAGCTGGAGTGCCACCAGATCATGACGTCGGCGTCGGCCCGCAGACCCGACACGTCGTACGTACCCCGGATGGTCACGTCCTTGCCCGACAGCTGCTCGAAGAGCGAGTCGACCTCGCCCGCGAGCCCGTCGCGCAGCGCCGGCAGCGGGGTGGACGCCTTGAAGACCGACCACATCGTGTAGCGGATCGTCGCATTCAACTCGTTGATGCGCGCCGCGTTGCTCTGCTCGCTCATGCTGCCTCCTCCAAGGCCTTGTGCACGTCTTCCGCCGCCCGCTCGCCGCTCGCGATGCAGGCCGGGATGCCGACCCCGTCGAGCGAGGCGCCGGCCACCGCCAGCCCGTCCGGCAGCGCCCCCCGCACCTGCGCGACCCGGTCGAGGTGACCCGGCGGGTATTGCGGCAGGCCACCACCCCAGCGCTGCAGGAACGTCTCCGCGGGCGCGGGCAGCGCAACACCGGTCAGCTCGCACAGTTCGCGGTGCGCCCGCTCGAGCAGCACCGTGTCGTCGAACTGCAGCCGCTCGGCCTCGCCGGCCCGGCCCAGCGACGCCCGCACCAGCACCGGATCGTCGGCGCCGGCCAGGTGCGGCCACTTGCGGGTGACGAAGGTGGCCGCCTTGACCAAGGTGCCCTCGCTCGGCGGCACCAGCAAACCCGACAGCTCGGGAAGCTTCGTGCCGGCTGGGAACGCCATACCGACCAGGGCCACGCTCGCGTAGTCCAGCACGCCGATCGCCTCGCCCGCCTCCGGGGCGACGCCGGTCAGCAGCTTGGCGGCTGCCCGCGACGGCACGGCGAGCACCACGGCGTCGACCTCGTCCAGCTGCGGCGCCGCGGTTGGACCCAGGACCAGACGCCAACCGTCGCCGGTGCGGGCCACCTCGCGTACCGGAAGACCGAGAGAGATCCGCGCACCGCTCGCCGCCGCCGCGGCGGCGACCAGGCGACTCATGCCGCCGTCGAGCGCGCCGAACACCGGCCGGCCGGGGGCGCGCCGGGCCGCCGCCTCGGCCTGAGCCGTCCGCACCGCCGCTTGCAGAGTGTGTTCGATCCGGGCGGTGCGAGCCAGCTGAGGAATGGTCACCGCGAGTGAGAGCCGGTCGGCCCGACCGGCATAGATGCCGCCGAGCAGCGGGTCGACCAGGCGATCCACCACCTGGTCGCCGTAGCGCGCTCGAACCAGCTCACCGACCGCGACATCTTCGCCTGCGGCGAGCAACGGACGGCCCTCGTCGAGGTCACGGTCCGTCGCCGGCTGCGCGACGCTGCCCACGTCCGCCACATTTCCCGGTACGCCGATGAGCGTCCCGCCGGGAATGCGCGCCAGGTCGCCGCCGATCGCCAGCGCGGCCGGGACCGCCGCCGGGTGCCGCAGAGCGCCCTCGAGCTCGAGCCGGCGCACCAGCGCGAGAGCGGCCGACTCGCTGCCGTCGGGCGCCGACATCAGGAACGACTCGGCGCCGCGCTCGGCCGTCACCCCGCCCAGCTTGCCGGTGCGGAGCTTGCCGCCCAGCGCGCCCGACTGCTCGTAGACGATCAGCTCGGTCCCCGGCGGCGTGAGATCACGCAGGCGCACCGCGGCGGCCAGGCCGGACACGCCCCCACCGATGATCGCGACTCGCTTGCGCACGTTCTCAACCCTCGCAGGTCAGTTCGTCCTGCCACCACCGGGGTAGCACGGGTGTGACGCCCGGATCAGCGGGCCGACTCCTCGTGGATCAGCGCGACCAGCCGGGTCAGGACGTCCGGGTCGGTCTCGGGAAGCACGCCGTGGCCCAGGTTGAACACGTGACCGGGGGCCGCGCGGCCCTGGTCGAGCACCCGCCGGGCCTCCCGGGCGACCACCTCCCAGTCGGCGAACAGAACGGCCGGGTCAAGGTTGCCCTGCACGACCCCGACCCGCTTGGACGCCTCGTCGAGCGGCGTACGCCAATCGACGCCGACCACGTCCGCCCCCGCCTCCCCCATCGCGCCGAGCAGCACCGTGGTGCCGACGCCGAAGTGGATGCGGGGCACTCCGGCGTCCGCCAGGCCACCGAGCACCTTGGCCGAGTGCGGCATCACGTACTGCCGGTAGTCGGCCTCGGAGAGCGCGCCGGCCCACGAGTCGAACAGCTGGACCGCACTCACCCCCGCCGCGACCTGGGTCCGCAGGAAGGACAGCGCGATGTCGGCGAGGCGGTCGAGCAGGGCGTGCCACAGCTCGGGCGCGCCGTACATCATCGCCTTGGTCTTGAGGTAGGTGCGCGACGGCCGACCCTCGATCAGGTAGCTGGCCAGCGTGAACGGGGCGCCCGCGAAACCGATCAGCGGAGTCGCTCCGAGCTCGCCGACCAGCATCCGCACGGCCGCGTCGACGAAGCCGACGTCGTCGCCGCTGATCGGCCGGAGGCGGCCCAGGTCGGCCTCGCTCCGGATCGGCTCGGCGACCACCGGTCCGGTGCCGGGCACAATGTCGAGGTCGACGCCGGCTGCCGCCAGGGGCACCACGATGTCGCTGTAGAGGATCGCGGCGTCAACCTGGTGACGGCGCACCGGCTGCAGGGTGATCTCGGTGACCAGCTCGGGTCGCCGGCACGACTCGAGCATGCCGATCCCCTCCCGGATCTTGTGATATTCCGGCAGCGAGCGCCCGGCCTGCCGCATGAACCAGACCGGGGTGTGCGGCACGTCCCGCCCCCGGCACGCCCTGACAAACGCAGAATCCTCGAGCACTGAAGTCACCGAGCCATCGTGCACCACCCAGACCCCACACCCCCCGCCGCCCTCACAACCACGCGAAGCACACCAGCAACCGTGCGATCGCCAGCCACCGCACAACCACGCGAAGCACGCCAGCAACCGTGGCGATCGCCGCCGGTGTTATGGCACGCGGTTCCCGCCGCTCGCCGGGTTTGCGAGTGTCGGAAACCGCGAGTCATGACACCGGGTCAAAGGCGATCGCCCGCGCAGCGAAGCGGAGCGGAGCCAGCAAACACAGCGATCGCCCGCGCAGCGCAGCGGAGCCAGCAACACAGCGATTGCCCGCGCAGCGAAGCGGAGCCAGCAACACAGCGATTGCCCGCGCAGCGAAGCGGAGCCATTAAACAGAGACTCGCCGTGTTGCTATCGATGGAGTCCAGCACGTAACGGCATACGCTTCGTTCATGGCGTCCCCCTCCGCTGTCCCCGAGGCGTTCACCCGCGCCGTCGCTGGGCTGCGGGCCGCCGCACCCCGTCCCGAAATCCTGCTCGAAGAGATCGCCGCCCCGCAGAAGCTGGCGCCGTGGGCCTTCGCGCTCAGCGCCACCGTCCTGCGCAGCGGCGAGGAGGTGGCCGGCGGGCGGCTGATCCTGCTGCACGATCCGGCCGGGCACGAGGCGTGGCGCGGCAATCTGCGGCTGGTCACGCTGGTCACCGCCGAGCTCGAGGACGATCTGGCGAGCGATCCGCTGCTATCGGCGGTGGCTTGGACCTGGCTCATTGACGCGCTCGACCAGCAGTCGGCGGCCTACACCGCGATCGGCGGCACGATCACCCAGACCACGTCGACCAGGTTCGGTGAGCTGGCCGGGCCGGCGCCGACGGCCGATCTCGAGGTGCGCGCGTCGTGGACGCCGACCAGCGACGGCCTCGAGACGCACCTGCTCGGCTGGTGCGCGATGCTCGCCTCGACCGCGGGGCTGCCGCCGCCGGGCGTGACCGACCTGAGTGACCGCCAGCGGGCGTCCGCGAGCTAGCAGACCGACCGAGCCAGCAGACCGACCGAGCCAGCAGACCGACCGAGCTAGCAGACGGAGAAGGTGTCGCAGGCCGTCTTGATCGGGATGGCCAGGCCGATGCCCTCGGCGTCTTTCGCCTTGGCCGTCGCCACGCCGACCACCTGGTGGTCGGCGTTGAGGAGCGGGCCACCCGAGTTGCCGGGGTTGATCGCCGCGTCGAACTGGATTGTCGTGCCGTCGGGGTCGCCCGGCCGGTAGGCGCTGATCACCCCGCTGGTCACCGTGTCGTCCAGGCCGAGCGGGGCGCCGACCACGACCACCTGCTGACCCGGCTTGACCTGTCCCTCCGAGGTGCCGAGCGGGGCGATGCCCTGGCCGGCCTGGAGCAGCGCGAGATCCTTGCCCTTGTTAACCTTCACGATCGTCGCGTCGATCTGTGTGCTGCCGCGCTCCAGGGACACCTTGCGGCCGCCGTCGCTGTAGATCTCGGCGACCACGTGATAGTTCGTGATCAGGTTGGCTTTGCCGCCGGACGCCTTGTCACCGACCGAGAACGCGGTGCCGGTGAAGTCGCCGGCCCGCACCCGGAAGACGCTCGGCAGCGCCTTCGACGAGACCGCCTCGGGGTCGAAAACTCCGGCCAGCTGCTTCTCCAGCTGGTCGGTACGGTTGCGCTCGTCGCTCAGGCCGGACGTCAGCGACTGGTTGTCGCGGGTCATTCCTTCGATCCGGTACGCCTGCCACGCCGCGACCACGATCAGCACCGCGACCAGTCCGGCGACCGCCGGGCGCACCCAGGAGCCCCGGGCCGGCTGCTCGCGAGGGGCGTCCTGCAGCGGGGCGCCGGACACGGGGTAGCCGGATGTCGGCGCGTACGCCGGACGGCCCGGCGCCGGGCGCGCATCGCCCGACCACCGCGGGTCCTCGGTCCAGTGACCGGCGGGAACGCCCTGCTGCTGCTGGCCCCAGTGCTGGTCTTCGACCCAGGTGGCCTCTTCGGCGCGCCGCCGCCCGCCGTAGCCGCCCTCGCCGGACGCACCAGCGGGAACGAACGGGTCGTACGTCGTGGTCATCCGGCACGGCCTCCCGGTCTCGGCGCTGGCGCCAGGTAGTACGGACGCCACTGTCATTCGGTTGAATGCGGGTCGTCCGGATGTCCCAAGTCGATCGAGAACCGACGCGCCGGGAGCCTGCTGCGCGCGCCGGGGGCGGTACCCCCGTACGGTTACGGAGTGACCGACGAAGCACCCCTGGGCCGTCGGGACGCGCCGGAGTCTGCAGATAACGGACCGCACGCAGTGCCGCCCGACCCGACGTCTGGTGGTCCCGAGTCCGTTGCCGCCCCCACCGCGGTTCCGCTGACCGCGCCCCGCGAGGGCACCCCACGCCCGGTTGAGACCGCGTCCGAACTGGCCGAGGTCGTCGCCCGGATGGCCGCCGGCAGCGGACCGGTGGCCGTGGACGCCGAGCGAGCCTCCGGCTACCGCTATACCCAACGCGCCTATCTCATCCAGTTACGCCGGGCCGGCGCCGGGACTGTTCTGATCGACCCGATGCCGCTCGATGACCTGCGCACCCTCGACGCCGCCCTGGCCGAGACCGAGTGGGTGCTGCACGCGGCCAGCCAGGACCTGGCCTGCCTGGCGGAGATCGGCATGCGACCGCGTCGCCTGTTCGACACCGAGCTGGCCGCGCGGCTGGCCGGCTTCGAGCGGGTGGGCCTGGCCGCGCTGACCGAGCAGCTGCTCGGCTTTTCCCTGGAGAAGCATCATTCGGCGGCGGACTGGTCGACCCGGCCGCTGCCCGAGTCGTGGCTGACGTACGCGGCGCTCGACGTCGAACTCCTCACCGACCTGCGCGACCTCCTGGCCGGTGAGCTGGAACGCCAGGGTAAGGCGGCGTGGGCGGCCGAGGAGTTCGCGGCGCTGGTCGCGGGGGCGGATCGTCCGCCGCGTGTCCGCCCCGACCCGTGGCGCCGCACGTCGGGCATCCACCGGGTTCGCGGGGCCCGGGCCCAGTCGCGGGTGCGCGCTCTGTGGTACGCCCGTGACGGCGTGGCCGCCCGCCGCGACTCCGCTCCTGGCCGGGTCCTGCCGGATTCGGCGATCGTGGCCGCGGCCGAGTCCGATCCGAAGGACGAGCGGACGCTGCTGGCCATTCCCGGTTTCGGCGGCCGATCGGTGCGCCGGCTGGCCCGGGTGTGGCTGGACGCGCTCGACGAGGCCCGGTCGCTGCCCGACGACGAGTTGCCGGTCAATCAGCCGGTCGACGGGCCTCCGCCGCCGCATCGGTGGGCGGAGCGGGATCCGGTGGCGGCGGCCCGGTTGCAGCGCTGCCGGGGTGTGGTCGTGGGCACCGCCGAGGCGCACACGTTGCCGCCGGAAAACCTGATCAGCCCGGACTTCATCCGGCGGCTGGCCTGGTCGCCGCCGGAGGAGATCTCGGTACAGACGGTGGCCGACACGCTGCGGGGCTTCGGCGCCCGCAACTGGCAGGTCGGCCTGATCGCCGACGGCCTGGCCCGGGTGCTGCCGGAACCGACCGACTGAGCTGCCGGGGGCGCTTTCAGCGCCCCCGGCTGCGTGTGCAGGGCCTGGGAGTGCTGCGCCACGAGTTCGGCGTACGTGCCGTCGCGCTCGGCCCAGCGGTGCATGAGGCGTCGATGACGCGATGGTCTCCTGACCCCGAGCCCGGCATCGGCGGGCTGGGGTAAGAAGTGCCTTGCTGTTCCGGGTACTGCCGGACGGGTCCCGCGTTGTCCGCGATGGTGGTCGTATGGCGTTTGGTTTTCGGGGTTTCGGGTCCGCTTCGATGAACTCTCTCCTGGGGTCGATGTGACGTTTCCGGATCGCTCTGGCACCCTCTAGTTACTGACGAGTAGCATTTCGCACACTGATGGGCTCGCCCGCAAGGAGGCATGCTGTGCCCCGTGAAGTACGTGAGGTCGTCTTTGTCGACGGCGTCCGCACACCGTTCGGCAAGGCGGGCGGCATGTATGCCGAGACCCGCGCCGATGACCTGGTGATCCGTTGCATCCGTGAGCTTCTGCGCCGCAATCCGCAGCTTCCGCCCGAGCGGGTGGACGACGTCGCGATCGCGGCGACCACCCAGATCGGCGACCAGGGTCTGACCATCGGGCGCACGGCGGCGCTGCTGTCCGGCCTGCCCAAGACGGTGCCCGGCTATGCGATCGACCGGATGTGCGCCGGCGCGATGACCGCGGTGACGTCGGTGGCCGGTGGCATCGCGATGGGCGCCATGGACATCGCGATCGCGGGCGGTGTCGAGCACATGGGCCGGCACCCGATGGGTGAGGGCGTCGACCCCAACCCGCGCATCCTGGCCGAGAAGCTCGTCGACCCGTCGGCACTGGTCATGGGCTCGACGGCGGAAAACCTGCACGACCGGCTGCCCGGGATCACGAAGGAGCGGGTCGACCGCTACGGGCTGAACTCGCAGCTCAAGACCGCCAAGGCGTACGCCGACGGCAAGCTGCAGCCCGATCTCGTGCCGGTGGCCCTCCGCAGCACCGAGCAGGGCTGGGGCCTCGCGACCGCCGACGAGGCGCCCCGCGAGACGTCGATGGAGAAGCTGGCCACGCTGAAGACTCCGTTCCGCCCGCACGGCCGGGTGACCGCGGGCAACTCGGCCGGCCTCAACGACGGTGCCACCGCGGCGCTGCTCGCCGACGAGGCGACGGCACGCTCGCTGGGCCTTCCCGTGGCGATGCGGATGGTCAGCTACGGCTTCGTCGGTGTCGAGCCGGAGGTCATGGGCTACGGCCCGATCCCGTCGACCGAGAAGGCGCTGAAGAAGGCCGGCCTGACGATCGACGACATCGGCCTGTTCGAGCTGAACGAGGCGTTCGCCGTGCAGGTGCTGGCGTTCCTCGACCACTACGGCATCGCCGACGACGACCCGCGGGTCAACCCGTGGGGCGGCGCGATCGCGATCGGGCACCCGCTCGCCTCGTCCGGCATCCGTCTGATGACCCAGTTGGCGCGCGAGTTCGCCGAGCACCCCGAGGTCCGCTACGGCCTCACCGCCATGTGCATCGGCATCGGCATGGGCGGGACCGTCATCTGGGAGAACCCGAACTGGGAGTCGAAGTGATCGAGCACCCTAATGAGGTAGTGACCAAGGCTCTCGTCCGGTTCGTCGGAGTACCCGGCCTCGATCGGCAGGCCGCGATCATCACGCTGGACAACGGGTTCGACTACAAGAAGCCGAACAGCTTCGGGCCGGCCGGGCTGCGGTCGCTGGACGCGGCGTTTGCCACAGCGGCCGCCGCGGAACCGGCATTTATTGCCATCACCGGCAAGCCGTTCATCTTCTGCGTCGGCGCCGACATCACCGGCATCCCGTACCTGACCACCCGCGAGCAGGCCCTGGAGCTGGGCGAACTCGGTCACCGGGTGTTCGCCCGGTTCAAGGACTCGACGATCCCGACCTTCGCGTTCATCAACGGCGCGGCGCTCGGCGGCGGCCTCGAGGTCGCCCTGCACTGCCACTACCGGACGGTCTCCAGCGGTGCGGCCGCGCTCGGCCTGCCCGAGGTGGCGATCGGCCTGGTTCCCGGCTGGGGCGGCAGCCAGCTGCTGCCCAACCTGATCGGCGCGCCCGGCGCGGCCCAGGTCATCCTGCAGAACCCGCTCACCCAGAAGGTGCTGCGCCCGTCCCAGGCAACCGAGCTCGGCGTGGCCGACGTGCAGTTCGAGGCGGCCGACTTCCTGGAGCGCTCGCTCGAATGGGCGGCGGGCGTCGTGCGCGGCGAGATCGAGGTGAACCGGCCTGAGGTCGACAAGGACATGTGGGACGGCGTGCTGTTCTTCGCCCGGCAGCAGCTCGACGAGAAGCTGCACGGCGCCGTCCCGTCGGCCAACAAGGCCCTCGAGCTGCTTGCCGCGGCCAAGGACGGCCTGCACTTCGAGAAGGAGACCGAGGCCCTCGCCGACCTACTCATGGGCGAGGAGTCGCGGGCCAGCCTGTACGCGTTCGACCTCGTCCAGCGCCGGGCCAAGCGCCCGGTCGGCGTGCCGCCCGCGGACCTCGCCCGCAAGGTGACCAAGGTCGGCATCATCGGCGCCGGCCTGATGGCGTCCCAGCTCGCCGCCCTGTTCGTGCGGCGGCTCGAGGTGCCGGTGATCCTGACCGACCTCGACCAGGAGCGGGTCGACAAGGGCGTCGCGTACGTGATCGGCCAGATCGACAAGCTCGCCTCGCGCAACCGGATCAGCGAGGGCACGGCGGCCAAGCTGCGCGGCCTGATCAGCGGCTCGGTCGACAAGTCCGGCTTCGCCGACGCCGACTTCGTGATCGAAGCGGTGTTCGAGAACCTCGACCTCAAGAAGCAGATCTGGGCCGAGATGGAGAAGATCGTCGGGCCCGAGGCGATCCTGGCCACCAACACCAGCTCGCTCTCGATCACCGAGATGGCGGCCGACCTGGAGCACCCCGAGCGGGTCGTCGGCTTCCACTTCTTCAACCCGGTCGCCGTACTGCCGCTCCTGGAGATCATCCGGGGCGAGCGGACCGACGACGCCGCGCTGGCCACCGCGTTCGAGGTCGGCAAGCTGCTGAAGAAGTCGTCGGTGCTGGTCAAGGACGCCCCGGCGTTCGTGGTCAACCGGCTGCTCACCCGCTTCACCAGCGAGGTCTTCCACGCGATCGACGCGGGCACGCCGCTCGACGTGGTCGACGTGGCGCTCGACCCGCTCGGCCTGCCGATGCGGCCGATCGCGCTGCTCCAGCTGGTCGGGCCGGCCGTCGCCTACCACGTGGGTGAGACGCTGCACAGCGCCTTCCCGGACCGGTTCGGCGACAGCCCCAACCTGAAGAAGATCGTCGACGCCGGGATTCCGCTCATGGTCGAGGACGAGATCAACCCCGAGGTGGTCAAGCTCATCGACGGCGGTTCCGCTCCGCTCACCGCCGACGACGTACGCCGTAAAGCCCTCGACGCACTCGCGGAAGAGATTCGCCTCATGCTCGGCGAGGGCGTGGTCGCCGAGGCACAGGACATCGACCTGTGCATGATCCTCGGGGCCGGATGGCCGTTCCACCTGGGCGGCGTCACGCCGTACCTGGACCGCAGCGGAACCTCGGAGAGGGTGACCGGCAAGCGGTTCCTGGCCAAGGGTGTGGCCGACCTCCCGGCGTGATTTCGCCCTCATCGAAGTCGGATCGCCGACGCCCCGCGCCCCTCCGGCGCGGGGCGTTGTCGTAGTGCGCGATGATTTGTCGGCACGCGGAGGCCGTTAGGGGGACCTCGTCGATAGCTACCGGCCGATAGGATTTCGCCTGGTAACCCGATCAATGGAGCCTTGATGTCGCAGCCGCCTTACCCCGGCCCGCCCTACGGCGAGCAGCCGACTTCCGGCCAGCCCTATCAGGGGCAGCCGCCATATCAGGGCCAGCAGCCCTATCCGGGGCAGCCTTACCCCGGGCAGCCTTCCTCGGGCCAGCCCTACTCCGGCCAGCCCTATCCGGGGCAGCCCTATCCGGGGCAGCCCAACCCCGACGTGCCGAGTTCGGTGCCGCCGGGTTACCCGCCCACCCAGCCTTTCGGCCAGCCCGACTACGGGCAGCAGCCGCAATACGGGCAGCCCCAATACGGCCAGCCCGAGTACGGCCAGCAGCCGCAGTACGGCCAGCCGGAGTACGGGCAGCAGCCGGGCTACGCGACGCCCGGTTTCCCGCCGCCCGCGCCGCCGAAGAAAAACCGCACGCTGCCGATCGTGCTGCTCTCGATCGCGGTCGTGCTGGTGCTGTGCATCGGCGGCACCGTCGCGCTCGTGCTGGTCGGCAAAAACTCCGACAAGAACAAGGACAAGGTCACCACCTCGGGCACCACCGCCCCGGCGGTCCCGACCAAATCGACTGACGAGCCGTCCGCCCCGGCGACCAAGAACGCCGCCTCGGTGAAGATCGTCGAGCCGAAGACGCTGGACGGGCTGCCGAAGCTCAATTACAAACAATTCGACAGCACGGTCAAGCTGCTCAAGTCGATCATGTCCACCTATCCCGGCGCCACCGGCACGGTCGGCGCCGTCTACGGCCGGCTCGGCACCAAGGACGCCGTGCTGATGACGGCGACCAAGGCCGACGTCACCGACCCCGAACTCGCGGTCGACGGCGTGGTGGCGAGTGGCGGCCAGTCCGTCAAGGTCACCGGCGTCACCCGGGTCTCGACCGGAAGCCTGGGCGGCACGGCCAAGTGCGGCAACGCCACCGACTCGGGCGAGAAGATCGCGGTCTGCTCCTGGGCCGACGAGGGCAGCATCGGGGTGGTCTTCTTCTATTTCAAGAGCACGAGCCAGATCAAGGACGACTTCCCGAAGGTCCGCGCGCAGCTCGAAAAGAAGTCCTGACCTGCGTTAAGGCGCAGTCAAGCCGACACACCGGGCGACCCGGTCACAAGGTCGCATCGCTCCCGGCACGGACCGGTCACGGTTCCGGGCCGGGGGCGGTTCTGTCACGTTCGGCCGTCAGGATGGGGCCCGCCCACGATTCCCCGACGGCCAAGGAGCGTCCCCCGTGCTACTCCCGCAACTGCGTCGCATCCGCTGGGCGGTACGAGCCACGCTGCTGCTGGGGGTGGCCGCATCCGTCCTGGCCAACATCCTGCATGCCCTCGACAACCCGATCAGCCAGGCAATCGCGGCGTGGCCGCCGGTCGCGCTCCTGCTCACCGTCGAGCTGATCTCCCGCGTGCCGGTACACCGCCGCCTGCTGGCCGCCACCCGCCTGATCGCGACGGCCACGATCGCCGGCATCGCCGCGTGGGTCTCCTACTGGCACATGGCCGGCGTGGCGGCCCGCTACGGCGAAACGGGCGCGTCGCCCTACCTGCTGCCACTGTCGGTCGACGGCCTGATCGTCGTCGCCAGCATCTGCCTGGTCGAACTGGGCGGTCGCATCGCGTCCCTGGAGCAGCCGGCCACCGCCCCGGTGACTCAGGCCGCCGCCGCGTCCCCGACGGCTGTGCCCGCCGCCGCCGCGTCCCCGACGGCTGTGCCCGCCGCCGCCGCGTCCCCGACGGCTATGCCCGCCGCCGCCGCGTCCGGGTCGGTGCCGGGCCACGAGGCCTCGCACATCATGGTCGACGCTCTTCCGGAGGAACCCGCGGACGCCGGGGTGCCCGACCCGGGCTTGATCCGGGCGGCCGCAGCCCGCACCGGCGCCAACCCGATCGTGGCGGCCAAGCCTGCTCGAGTTGGCCAGGATCGTTCGGGCGGGGTCGAGATGCCATCGCCGCTGCGGCGAAGCAGCGCCGCGGCACCGGCCCAGACGGCGCTGCCGCGGTCGACGACCGGCCTCACCCCGACCGCCACCCGCAGCGCAGGCAACGCCCAGCACCTGGGCCGGAGCCCGGTCGGCGCCTCCGGCAACCACCGTCCCGCTCCCACCCAGCGTCAGAACCGCTCGTCCGGCACGAACAGTTCCGCCACCCGGGCCCGGCGCAGCCCGGCCGAGACGGTCGCCGCGGCCGCCCGAATCAAGGCCGAGCGTCCGACCATCACCGAGGCCGAACTCGCCGCCGAGCTGGGCATCAGCCCGTCCCGCTGGCGAACCGTCCGCCGCGAGGCCGCCGACCGCGACCTCGCCGCCTGACCTTCCCGCGCCGGCCCACCGGGCCAGCGCGGTCTACCGCGTCGCCCGGCCCGGCGCGACGCGGTGTGCCAGGCCGTCCACGACGAGCGCCAGCCCGGCGTCGAACGCCGCCTCATGGCTGATCGGCGCCGCACCCGGGTCGGGATCCGCCTGTTCCTCCAGGACGCTGCCGACCGTGAAGCGACTGGCGGCGAGCATCGCGATCTGCGCCTCCCGTTCGGGCAGGCCCGAGCCGGTCAGGAACGCCATTTTGTCGGCCACCCGGTCGAGGTCGGCCGTTCCGGGGGTCGTCCCGGCGTGCAGCCGTGCGCCGTCGCGGCGCATCAGCAGCGTTCGCCGGAAGCTGCGCGTGTTTTCGAGGAACCATTCGCGCCAGTCGTCGGCCGGTGTCGGTAGCGGGGCAGTCGCGTGCGGCGCCATCGCGGCCTCCGCCATCGCGCTCAGCAGGTCTTCTTTCTTGCGGAAGTGCCAGTAGAGCGACGGCTGCTCTACGCCGAGCCGTTTCGCCAGGGCTCTCGTGCTGACCGCGTCGAGCCCGACCTCGTCGAGCAGGTCGAGGGCTTCGGCGATGACGGTCGCCCGGGTCAGCTTCGGCACCTTGACAACCTATCGGTGATAGGTGACGGTGTAAAGCAACCTATCACCGATAGATAAGGGGCAGGACATGAAGGTTCTTGTCTGTGGCGGCGGGATCGCGGGCCAGGCACTGGCCTACTGGCTGGCCCGCGGCGGCCACCGGGTCGTCGTCGTCGAACGCTTCCCGGCGCTGCGGGCCACGGGGGCCCAGGTCGACCTTCGCGGCCAGGGCATCGACGCGGTCCGGCGCATGGGGCTCCTCGACGTGGTCCGGAGCAAGCTCGTCGACGAAGCCGGCGTCGCGTTCGTCGACAACCGGGGCCGGACGCGCGCGACGATCATGGCTAACACGTCCGGCCGCGGCCGGCAGTCCCTGACCTCGGAATACGAGATCATGCGCGGGGATCTGGTACGCATCCTCCACGACGCGACCAAGGACGACGCGGAGTACGTTTTCGGCGTGAGTGTCGAGGGCTTCGAGCAGCACGGGGACAAGGTCGTCGCCCGGTTCTCCGACGGCTCGTCCGGCGAGTTCGACCTTCTGGTCGGGGCGGACGGTCAGGGATCGCGCGTCCGCCGGGCCATCCAACCCGACCCGTACTGGCGGGTGGGCATCCACATGGCCTACTGGTTCGTGGAGCGCACCGCGTCGGACACCAACATCCGGGACACCTACCTCGCCCCCGGCGGCCGGATGATCATGCGCAGGAGCCACAACGAAACCGAGACGCAGGTCTACTTCGTGTTGCGCGAGCAGTCCGGGGAAGCCTCGGCGGTGCACCGCGAGCCGGTCGAGCGGCAGAAGCAGTTCTGGGCCGGCCGGTTCCGCGACGCGGGATGGCAGACCGATCGGTTCCTCGCGGGCATGGAGACGACCGGAAGCTTCTATTCACAAGAGGTGCTGCAGGTACGGACGGACACGTGGTCGCAGGGGCGCGTGGTCCTCGTGGGCGATGCCGCACACTGCGCTTCGCCGTACAGCGGCATGGGAATCTCCGGCGGTCTGGTCGGCGCGTACGTCCTCGCCGGCGAGATCAACCGCAATGCACACGACCTGCCCGCGGCTCTGGCCAACTACGACACCGTCCTGCGTCCGTTCGTCGACGCGATCCAGGCCGAGGTCAAACCCCACCTCCTGCGGCTGGGCATGCCGACCGGGCGGCTGGGCATCGGAGTGCTGCACAACGTGACGGCGCTGGCCTGCTTCCTGCGCATCCCGGAGCTGGTCACCAGGCTGGCGAAGGATGACCGGGGCGGCGATTGGCAGCTGCCGGAATATGCGCCGGCCGGCCCGTCAGGAGGCGGCCACGCCCAGGTTCTTGGCTCGGGGAACGCTCGCTGAGGCGGCCACGACCGGGGTGGTGTCGGCCGTCGGGAGAGCGACCGTGACCTCCAGGCCGCCGCCGTCCTGTGCGACCGCCGAGACCGTGCCGCCGTGGGCGTCGCACACCGCGCGGACGATCGACAGGCCCAGGCCGGAGCCGCGGGAGCCGGTGCGTTCCCAGCCGCCCCGGCGGAACGGCTCGAACAGCCCCGGCACGTCGGCCGGCTCGACCTCGTAGCCGGTGTTGCCGACGATCAGGCGGGCCTGGCCGTCGACCGAGTCGGTGCGCAGCCAGAGCTTGCCGAGCAGGTGGTTGTAGCGGATCGCGTTCTCGATCAGGTTGCCGGCCAGGCGGTCGAGCAGGCTCGGGTCGCCGACCACGTGGGCCGGCTGGAGGTCGGTGGTGACGTCGAGTTTGAGGCGCTCGGCCTCCGCCCGGACCGCGGAGAGAGCGTTGTAGACACTGGTGGCCAGGTCGGCCGGGACCTTGCGTACCAGGCGGCGGCCGGACTGGGCTTCCGAGCGGGCCAGCACCAGCAGGGCGTCGACCAGCCCGTTGGCGCGTTCCGAGGCGTTGCGCACGACCTGGGCCATCCGGCGGTATTCGGCGACGTCGGCCTCGTCGTCGCTGAGGGTCACGTCGATCTCGGTGCGCATGACGGCGAGCGGGGTGCGCAGCTCGTGGGAGGCGTTGGCGACGAAGCGTTTCTGCGACTCGAACGCCCCGGCCAGCCGGTCGAGCATGGCGTCGAACGTGCGGGCCAGTTCGGCCACCTCGTCGTCGGCGCCGGAGTAGCGGATGCGCTGGTCGAGGGTTTCCTCGCCGAGGCGCTGGGCGGTCTGGGTGACCCGGTGCAGCGGGCGAAGGGCCCGGCCGGCCACCGCGTACGCCCCGGCGATGCCGATGATGCCGATCGCCACCAGCGCGACCAGGCCTTTGACCAGCACCTCCCGTGAGGCGCGGTGAACCAGGCCGGTCTGCCAGGTCAGCGCGTCGCGGGTCGAGCCGTCGGCCAGCGTGACCGTCGAGCCGTGCTGGAGGGCGTCGACCGGGTGCATCGCGTCGCCGACCAGCAGCCAGGCCAGCAGCACCAGGATGGCGCCGGCCCCGACGAGCAGGATGCCGTTGAGCAGGGTGAGCCGCAGCCGCAGGGTGGGGCGGAGGCTGAGCTCGAGCCGTCGCCGGCTTTGACCGAGGTAGACGGTCATGAGAGGACCACCGGTTCGGGCACGCGATAGCCGGCCCCGACCACGGTCTCGATCAGCGGTGGGTCACCGACCTTTTTGCGCAGCGTCATCACGGTGACGCGCACGGTGGTGGTGAACGGGTCGGTGTTGGCGTCCCACACGCGTTCGAGCAGTTCTTCGCTGGACACCACGCCGCCGCGGGCCTTGAGCAGTTCCTCGAGGACGCCGAACTCTTTGTTGGTGAGGTCGATCGGCACTCCTCCGCGGGTGACCACGCGCCGGGTCTGGTCGAGGATCAGGTTGCCGACGGTGAGCACGGGCGGGGCGGCCGGGGTGGCCCGCCGGCCGAGGGCCTGCACCCGGGCCACCAGTTCCTCGAAGGCGAACGGCTTGGCCAGGTAGTCGTCGGCGCCCAGCTGGAGCCCCTCGACCCGGTCGGCCACGGTGCCGCTCGCGGTGAGCATCAGCACCCGGGTGAGCGCGCCCGAGGTGACCAGGGCGGCGCAGATCTCGTCGCCGTGCATGCCCGGCAGGTCGCGGTCGAGGACCACCACGTCGTACCTGGTCACGTAGGCCATCTCGTGGCCCTGGAGACCGTCGTAGGCCACGTCGACGGCCATGCCCTTGCGCCGCAGACCGCGCGCGATCGCGTCGCACAGGTTTCGCTCGTCTTCCACCACCAGGACGCGCACCGCTGACCTCCGTCTATTACTTACGGGCCCCCGTTGACTACCGGCCGGCCCAGCCTCGTCGGCGAGGTGTGAAGAGACCGTAAGAGAAGGCTACCGAAGTTGCCAGATGCCGACCGAGGCGTCGACGAGGCGGCAGACGAGCGCGTCGGCGCTGGTCTGGCAGTTGCCGTTGACCGCCTCGCCGCGGCCGAGGATCGTCGCGGTGCGCCGGACCGGGTCGAGCCGGCCATAGAAGATGGTGCTCTGCCCCGGTACGAGGTGAATGCCGTACAACGTCCGCGGCACGGTGTCCGAGACGACCACGTTCCAGTTGCCGAAGGTGCCGAGCACCCGGCCCGTACGCGGTTCGAGCACCCAGTACGCCGGGGCGTCGGCGGTCCGGTTGAGCATCGCCGCGACCAGGTAGGGACCGGCCGGTTCGGCGTACGCCCAGCGGCCGGACTGCCAGAGCAGATGCCCGTCGGCCGGGTCGAGCACGATGATCCCCTGCTGCGGCCGGAACGCGCAGAGCACCGGACCGCAGTCGGTCTGCATCCAGGTCTGGCCCAGGTCGAGGTGGGTGTTCCAGATCGGCGTGAGGCCGGGCAGCCGGTAGGCGGTCACCTCACCGGCCGGCCCGCCGACGATCACGAGATCACCGGCCGACCAGACGATCGAGTCGGCGTGGGGGTCGATCGGCGGCCCATCGCGGGTGGCGGTGATCCGGCCGGTCAGCGCGTCCCGGGTCTCGACCCGCCCGTCCGCGTGCACGGTGACGAACCACTGCGGATATTCGTCGATCGGCCCGGTGACCATGGTGTAGCCGTCGGCCGGCTGGGTGGTCGCCCAGCGCACCGCGCCGGTGTGCAGGTCGACGGCCTGCCAGACGGCCTCGTTGCGGGCGCCGTAGCCGGTGCTGAGCAACGCGGTGCCGCCCGTTGCGGATGCGCCGACGAGGCCGACGGGGCGCCGCCAGAGCACCCGGTCGGTGCCGGCGGTGACGGCGAGCGTGCCCTGGCTGCCGTCCTCGTCGACCTGGTAGGAGACGAGCAGTGTGTCGCCCGCCTCGACGACGTTGGAGACCGGACCGCTGACGAGCACGGTCGTACGGCTGACCAGGTGCCCGCCGGGCAGCGAGTAAGTCGCGACGGCACCCCGGCCGACCAGGAACAACCGATCGCCGTCGATGAACATGCTGTCGGACAGGCGGGCCGGGATGACCGTGGCCGCCGGGAAGGGCACGATCGCCGCGCTTCCACCGGCCAGGGCGAGCAGCACGACCGACAGCGCCGCGAGGAGAGTCCGCCACGGCACCGGCGGGCCGGCTTCGGCCACCGGTTCGACGGAAGCCTCGCCGAGGTCGATCATCGTGTTGGCCACACCGCACTCCCACCTGTGCGGAAGACCTTCATTGTCACCCGCGGTAGGAGAAAACCTGAAGCACTCCGGTGCCCCGGCAGACGACGAACGAGGAATCGCTCGCGCAGTCGCTGACCGCGCCGTGCGTCGTGCCGAGCGGCCGCAGAGCGACCGGTGAGTCGTCGATCAGGGCAAACATGCTGTCCCTGGACTCGCCGATGCGGCGCAGCAGCAGCGGGCCGTCGTCGGCCGTCGGGGTGTCGCTGGACCAGCCCCTGAGCGCCAGCTTCTGGTCGCCGTTGCGCAGGTCGGACACGCGCAGCGCCTCGCTGGTGCCGGTGTCCTGCTCGAGCACGTCGGAGCCGATCCGCACGAGGTCGGCGCCGGAGGCGTGCCAGAGCACGTGGCCGGTCGCCGGGTCGAGCACCGAGGTCCCCGACCGATCGTCGGCGCACACCAGGCCGGAGCAGGCCCCGGGGTCGGCGACGTCCTCGGCCTGCGGCACCTGCCAGAGCGGCCGGAACGTCCGCACCGAGTAGGCGACCAGGCTGCGCCCGTACGAGACAAGCAAGACGTCGCCGACCAGGCGTCCCGACTGGGGTCTCTGCCCGGACAGAACGGGCAGCGTGGTCGTGCGCAGGACGGAGCCGGTGGCGGACGAGAGCAGCGTCAACCGGTCGGACGCCAGCACCACCACACCGGAAGGATGGTTGAAGAAAACCACTGAGCCGGGTGCCGAGGCCGTCCACGCCGTCGCGCCGGTCCGCAGATCGACGCCGCGGAACTCGGTCGTCAGCGGCGGCTCGATGTGCGGCACACCGGCGGCGCTGAAGTAGATGTCGCCGGGGGCACCGCCGGCCTGGTTGTATTCGGTGCCGGGGCGGAACTTCGGGTCCTCCACGAGACCGAACCGGTCGCCGGTCAGCGGGTGCACGCCGATCTCGCTGTGCCACCTGGTCTCGCCGGTGCGGCCGTCGACCACGGTCGTCGACGGCCCGTCGGTGATCACCACGACGTCGCCGGCGGTGCGGGCCCGCACGTCGCCGTAGGGGACCTGGTCGGGGCCGACCTCGCGGGCCGGCACCGGGGCGCTCCACAGCTTGACCGGCGGGTCGGCCAGGCTCCAGGCGCTGACCGTGCGGTCGCCGCCGAGGCCGCCGGCGGTGTAGACGCGGTCGCCGTCGAGCTGGAACGGCGACTCGGGGATCGGCGGCGACGGGATCGCTCCGAGGAACCGCCAGCGCAGCGCGTCCGGCGCCGCGGCGCCGCCGAGCACGAGAACCAGCGCCAGGGCGAGGAGCAACCCGGCGGTGCGGTAACGCCGGGCGGGTGGGATCGAGGTGGGCGCGGGGCCGGGCCGGGCGGTGAGGTCCAGCTCGATCAGCGCCAAGGGGTCACACCTTTCCGTACGCCCAGATCGTCAGCTGCCCGTACATCGAGCGGCAGACCAGCCGCCCGGGGGCCGCCTGGCAGTCGCCGGTGCCGGTGGGCAGCGGGGCCAGCACCTGCGGTTGCGTGTCACCCGGCCGGGCGACGGCGACCATCGTACGGGCTCCGCCCGCCTCCGTCCGTGTCACCAGCAGCCCGTCGCCGCCACTGCCCTCGACCGGCCGCCAGCCGTGCAGTTGCACCTGGACGATCCCGGTCTGCGGGTCGACCACGCCGATCGGGTTGTCGGTGCCCTGCCCGCCGTACGCGACGAACACCCGCCCCTGCTGCTCGATGGTGGTCCAGCCGGGCTGCGACCACAGCCGGTCACCGGTTGCCGGGTCGATGCCGGTCAAGCCGTGCGAGCTGACCAGGCACGCGACGTCACCGCAGGGCTCGACGGCGAACGTGCCCGCGACCGGGATGGTCCAGACCTGCTTGAGCGTCGCCGGGTCGTACGCCGAGAGTTCCACGTTCTCCGTCCCGGCATGCCGCACCAGGATCTCGCCGCCGGCCACCACCGGGTTGTCGGTGCCGTAGTCGGCCAGGGTCAACTTGGCCGTGGCCAGCACCGAGCCGTCGCTCAGGTCGTGCAGGGTGGCGGTCCGGTCGTCGCGGATCAGCAGCATCCGCCCGCCCTCGTCACCCGGCCCGGGCACCCCGACCAGCACGGCCGTTCCCGGCACCGCCACGCTCCAGAGGGTCAGCCCGGTGTACGGGTCAATCGCGTCGACGGTCCCGGTCACCCGCCGCACGTTGCCGCTGCTGCTGGTGAAGCTGCGGAGTCCGCTGACGCCGAGCAGGGTCGGCGACCCGGGCACGGTCACGACGTTGCCGGCGCGGGCCCAGCGGCCGGCACCGTTGTTGATCGAGACAGCGGTGGTGCCGGGCGCGGCGCCGCCGATTGCCAGCGGCCGCATCAGCACCAGGTTGCCGACCGTGCGCAGCCGGTAGGACGGTGTCGACTCGCCGGCTTCCCAGCGCAGCCGGCCGGTGCGCAGGTCGTACGAGCTGAGCTGGCCGTAACTCTGGGCGAGCAGGGTGCCGGTTTCGGTGAGCGCGTAGCCGTCGGCTGGTCCGACCGGCAGCTGGAAGACCGCCGAGAGCGGTGATTTGGCCGGTCCGGCCGAGGCGCCGGCGAAGAGCAGCACGAGCGCCGAGAGCATCGCGACCGGGAACCAGGACGGTGTCGTCGAGCGCTGCCGGGATCGGTACGTCGGCGGTTCGCCCCGTTCGTAACCGAGATCGATGATGATCGGGGCGCTGCCGACGTCGACGTCCATGCCCCAAAGGTAACGAGACGATAACGAAGCCGCCTCGCGCGCGCCCCTTTAGGACGCGTATAGGGCGGCCTCGCCGAATTATCAAATCGTGGCAGGCGCCTCGTCGGACGTCGCGTCCAGGCCCGACACCCACTCGGTGACGTCGCGGGCCACGTCCTGCGCGGTCAGGCCGAGCCCGGCCAGGATCTCGGCCCGGGTGCCGTGCGGGTGGAAGCCGGCCGGCACCCCGATCGCGCGCAGCGGCACATCGACGTGGGCATCGCGCAGACCGGCCGCGACCGCCTCGCCGACCCCGCCCGTACGCACCCCGTCCTCCACGGTCACGACCAGTCGGTGCCGGGCGGCCAGACCGGCCAGCTCGACCGGCACCGGGCGCACCCACCGCGGATCGACCACGGTCACGCCGTATCCCTGGCCGGCCAGCCGGTCGGCGACCTCGAGACCGAGCCCGGCGAACGAGCCGATCGCGACCAGCAGCACGTCCCGCCGGGTGTGCTCGCGCAGCACGTCGACCGAGCCCACCCGGCGCACGGCCGGCATGTCGGGCGCGACCGAGCCGGTCGGGAAACGCACGATCGTCGGGCCGTCCTCGACCGCGACCGCCTCGCGCAGCTCCTCGCGCAGCGTGGCCGCGTCACGCGGGGCGGCGATGCGCAGGCCGGGCACCACGCCGAAGACGCTCATGTCCCAGATGCCGTAGTGGCTCGGGCCGTCGGGACCGGTGATACCGGCCCGGTCGAGCACGAACGTGACCGGCAGCTCGTGCATCGCCACGTCGAGCAGCACCTGGTCGAACGCCCGGTTGAGGAAGGTCGCGTAGACCGCCACGATCGGGTGCAGACCGCCCAGCGCCAGGCCGGCCGCGCTCGTCACGGCATGTTGCTCGGCGATGCCCACGTCGTACGCCCGTTCGGGATACTTCCTGGCCAGCGCGGCGATGCCGGTCGGCTCGCCCATCGCGGCGGTGATGCCGACGACGTCGGGCCGCTCGTCGGCGATCGCGACGAGCTCGTCGGCGAACACGTTTGTCCACTTCACCGACGGCTTGGCGGTCAGCGCGCCGGTGCGCGGGTCGAATGCGCCCGGGCCGTGCAGGCAGTCGGCCTCGTCCTGCTCGGCCGGGCGGTAGCCGTACCCCTTGCGGGTGACCGCGTGCACGATGACCGGGGCGTTGAAGCCCTTGGCCCGGCGCAGCGCCGACTCCATCGCGGCGACGTCGTGGCCGTCGACCGGGCCGATGTATTTGAGGCCGAGGTCCTCGAACATCGGCTGCGGGCTGACCGCGTCCTTGATGCCCCTCTTGACCGCGTGGAGCACCTCGTAGACCGGCTTGCCGACCACCGGTGTCGAGCCGAGCGCGTCCTTGACCAGGTCGAGCACCCGCTCGTAGCCCGGGTTGAGGCGCAGCGTGGAAAGGTGGTCGGCCAGGCCGCCGATGGTCGGAGCGTACGACCGGCCGTTGTCGTTGACGACGATGACCAGCCGGTTCTTCGCCGCCGCGATGTTGTTGAGCGCCTCCCAGCACATGCCGCCGGTGAGCGCGCCGTCGCCGACCACCGCCACGACGTGCCGGTCCTCGCCCCGCAGCGCGAACGCCTTGGACAGGCCGTCGGCGTACGACAGGGCGGTCGAGGCGTGCGAGTTTTCGATCAGGTCGTGCTCGCTCTCGGCCCGGCTCGGGTAACCGGAGAGCCCACCGTGCTGGCGCAGCAGGTCGAACGCCTCCTGCCGGCCGGTCACGATCTTGTGCACGTAGGCCTGGTGCCCGGTGTCGAACAACACCCGGTCGCGCGGCGAGTCGAAGACCCGGTGCATGGCCAGGGTCAGCTCGACCACGCCCAGGTTGGGACCGAGGTGGCCGCCGGTGCGCGACACCTTGGCAACCAGGAAGTCGCGAATCTCGGCCGCCAGCAGGATCAGCTGCTCGGAGGAGAGGCGCTTGAGATCACCGGGCGAAGTGATGCTCGAAAGGACGCCGGAGGGGGCAGACGGAGATTCACTCATGGGGGGCAAGTCTATCGGCGCGAAGCCGTCGCGCATCCGGCCCGAAGGGCGGATGCGACCTCCTACACACAACCTGCACACACCGGCCGGATAAGGTTGCCGCCAAGCGCGACTGGCGGCACGAGGATGGTCCAACCATCGGGGAGCCTGTCATCGGGAGTCGACCGCCTGGGCTCCCGAGGTTGGAGAAGCGCATGACCGACGCACTCATGATGCCCGGCGCCCCGGTCGCCGAGGCGGTGCTGACCGACGTCTCCGAGCGGGTCGCCCGCCTGAAGGAGCGCGGCGTCACCCCGAGCCTGGCCACGATCCTGGTCGGCGACGACGACGCGAGCGCCGGCTACATCCGGGTGAAGCAGCGCCAGGCCGCCGGCCTCGGCTTCGACTCGCCGCACGTGCATCTGGCCGCCGACACCAAGCAGGAAGACCTGCTCGCGGTGATCGCCGACTTCAACGCCGACAAGAACGTGCACGGCGTCCTCATCCAATACCCGATCCCGGCCCACCTGGAATACGACGCGGCGCTGATGACCCTCGACCCCGACAAGGACGTCGACGGCATGCACCCGCTCAACATGGGCCGGCTCGCGCTGGGCCTGCCCGGCCCGCTACCGTGCACCCCGGCCGGCATCGAGGCGCTGCTCGCGCACTACGAGATCCCGGTGTCCGGCCGCGAGATGGTCATCCTCGGCCGCGGCGCCACCCTCGGGCGGCCGCTGGCCATGCTGATGGCCCAGAAGCGCCCGACCGCCAACGCCGCGGTCACCGTCGTGCACACCGGGGTCAAGGACTGGCCGCGCTACACCCGGCGGGCCGAGATCCTCGTCGCCGCCGTCGGCGTGCCCGGCATCATCCAGCCCGAGCACGTCAAGCCGGGCGCGGTCGTGGTCGGTGCCGGCGTGCGCTACGAGGGCCGCCGCCTGCTGCCCGACGTCGACGAGTCGGTCGCGCAGGTCGCGTCGGCGATCACCCCGCGGGTCGGCGGGGTCGGCCCGACCACGATCGCGATGCTGTTCCGCAACGCGGTCGCGGCGGCCGAGCGAGCTACTCCGCAGGAGTAAGCAGAGCGACGCTCTCGATGTGCTGGGTCATCGGGAAGCAGTCGAACGCCCGGATCTCCCTCATCTGGAAGCCCAGCGACCGGAAGGTCGCGATGTCCCGCGCCAGGGCCGCCGGGTCGCAGGCCACGTAGGCCACGGCCCGCGGTCCGGCGGCGGCGATCGCCTTGACCACGACGGCGCCGGCCCCGGAGCGCGGCGGGTCGAGCACCACCAGGTCGACCGGCGCGGTGACCCGGCGGCGGCGCAGCGCGACGTCGACCCGGGCCTCGACGACCTCGACCGGCAGGTCGGCCAGGTTGCTCCGGGCCGCTTTCACCCCGGCCGCGGACGACTCGACCAGCGTGGTGCGGGCTCCGGTGTGGGTGGCCAGGACCGCCGCGAACAGCCCGGCCCCGCCGTAGAGATCCCATGACACCTCCCCGGCCTGCGGCCGGAGCATTTCCACGACCGTTGCGGTCAGCGTCTCGGCGGCGGCCGGGTGCACCTGCCAAAATCCTTCAACCGGTACGCGCCACAACCGGCCCGCCGCACGTTCCTGCACGTCCGCGGGCCCCTGCAGGAGAACGGGCTGGCCGTCCCCGACACCGGGCCCGTCGATGAGATCGTCACCGGGCAGCGCGCCGCGACCCACCGGACGGGAAAGCACCGCAACGTCACCGCCGCTGGAGGCGACAACCTCGACGGCGTCGGCCTCCGGCCATTCCCGGGCCAGCAGGTCAAGCTCCTGAATCGCCGGATGCGCGATCCAGCACCGGTCAATAGCCACCACCTGATGCGACCGGTGCTGCAGCAGCCCCGGCCGCCCAGCCGCATCCACCGCATACCGCACCCGGCTCCGCCACCCGAGCAGCCGAGCCGCCCCGTCGTCCGGCGCCGTGGCCGCTCCCTGGGTGTCAGCACCCGACGGCACGGCCTCGACCGGCCCGTCGGAGCCGGCGCCCGACGACACGGCCCGGGCGGCCGGGAGGTGCACGCCAGGGTCGGACACCGCCGGGCGGTCCGCGCCGGGCGACGGATCGCGCTTCGGCGGGGGCGAGCTCTGGTCGTCGGGCCGGGGGCGCGGCGTTGCGGTTGGGAGGGCGACGACGCGTACGTCTGCGTCGCGGAGGCCGGCCAAGCGGTGGAGCTGTTCGTTGACCACGTCGCTCTTCCACCGCAGCTGCGCGTCGCCTGCGACGTGCTGCAGGTCGCAGCCGCCGCAACCGCCCGGGTGGGCGAACGGGCACGGCGGCTCGACCCGGTCGGGCGACGGCTCGTGGATCTCGACCGCGTCGGCCCGCAGGTAGCCCTTGTGCACCTCGGTGACCTCGGCGGTGATCCGCTCGCCGGGCAGCGCGTGGCGCACGAAGACCACCCGGCCGTGTTCGCCGCCCAGCCGGGCCACGCAGTGGCCGCCGTGCGCGGGTGCGCCCACCGTGAGCTCGAAGCGGTCGCCCTCGACCGGATCTTCGTCGAAGTAGGGGTCGGTCACGAGGCTCCGTCCGTGGGGGCCGGCTTCGGGGCGGGCTCGCCGGCGGTGCGCGTGCGCGGGCCGCGAGCCGGACCGCGGCGCAGGTTGTTGTCGAGGCGGTCGAGGTTGCGGTCCTGGCTCGACTGCAGCTGCCAGGGCACGCTGGTGACCATCACGCCCGGCTCGAACAGCAGCCGGCTCTTGATGCGCAGCGCGCTCTGGTTGTGCAGCACGTTCTCCCACCAGCGGCCCACTACATATTCCGGCACGAACACCGTGACCACGTCGCGCGGCGAGCCCCGGCGCATGCTCTTCACGAAGTCGATGATCGGCCGGGTGATCTCGCGGTAGGGCGAGTCGACGACGGTCAGCGACACCGGGATCTGCCGGCGCTCCCACTCCTGCTGGATCGCCCGGGTGTCCTTGTCGTCGACGTTGACCGTGATCGCGGTGAGCGTGTCCGGCCGGGTCGCCTGGGCGTACGCGACGGCCCGCAGGGTCGGCATGTGCACCTTGCTGACCAGTACGACCGCGTGGTTGCGGGACGGCAGGATCGGCCGTTCCTCGGTCGGCTCGAGCTCGCGGGCCACGCTCGTGTAGTGCTTGTGGATGCCGAGCATCGTGACATAGATCACGATCATGGCGGCGATCGCGATC
The DNA here is from genome assembly GCF_044455125.1 of Actinoplanes sp. NPDC051343. Lineage (NCBI taxonomy): Bacteria > Bacillati > Actinomycetota > Actinomycetes > Micromonosporales > Micromonosporaceae > Actinoplanes > Actinoplanes sp. NPDC051343. Next base: position 401,550 of record NZ_JBITEL010000004.1, on the reverse strand, counting down.
CAGGCGCCGAGCAGGAACTTCGTGATCAGCACGACGATCAGGACGGCGCCGGTCAGGCCCATGCCGAACGCGTTGATCGCCCGCGAGCGGATCATCTGGCGGCGCCGGGCCGGGTCGCGCTGGGTGCGCAGCAGCCGGTTCCAGTGCCGGATCATGCCGCCCTGCGACAGCGTGAACGACACGAAGACGCCCACGATGTAGAGCTGGATGAGCTTACTGGTCTGTGCGTCGAACGCGATGATCAGCGTGCAGGCGGCCACTGCCAGGAAGATGATGCCGTTCGAGAACGCCAGCCGGTCGCCCCGGGTGTGCAGCTGGCGGGGCAGGTAGCGGTCCTGGGCGAGGATCGAGCCGAGCACCGGGAAGCCGTTGAACGCGGTGTTCGCGGCCAGGAACAGGATCAGCGCCGAGACTACGCTGACCGTCACGGCCATCCACGACCCGTGCCCGAAGACGACGTTGGCCAGCTGGGCGAGCACCGGGTCCTGATCCGCGTCGAAGAACTTCAGGTGGGTGAGCCGGGCCAGGGCGACGATGCCGAACAGCATCGTGATCGCGACCACGCCGAGCAGCAGCAGCGTGGTGGCCGCATTCTTACTCTTCGGCGGCTTGAACGCGGGCACGCCGTTGGAGATCGCCTCGACGCCGGTGAGCGCCGCACAGCCCGAGGAGAACGTCCGCAACAGCAGGTAGCCGAAGGCGAACTGGCTCAGGTTGCTGTGCTGGGCGGTGAAGGTCAGGTTCGCCGACTCCGCCTGCAGGTGATCGCCGAGCGCGAAGATGCGGAACAGCCCGGTCCCGACCATGATCACGACGACGACGATGAACGCGTAGGTCGGCACGGCGAAGGCGGTGCCCGCCTCGCGCAGGCCACGCAGGTTGAGCGCGGTGAGGATGGCGATCGCACCGACCGCGAACTCGACCTTGTGGTCGGCGGCGAACGGCCACATCGCGCCCAGCAGCGCGACGCCCTGGGAGCTCGAGACGGCCACCGTGAGGATGTAGTCGACGAGCAGGGCGCTCGCCACACCGAGCCCGGCCCGTGGCCCGAGGTTGACCGTGGCCACCTCGTAGTCACCGCCGCCGGACGGGTAGGCGTGCACGTTCTGCCGATAGCTGGCCACCACGGTCAGCATCACGACCGCGACCGCGAGAGCGATCCAGGGCGAGATGGTGAACGCGCCGGCGCCGGCTATCGAGAGGGTCAGCAGGATCTCGTCCGGTGCGTACGCCACGCTCGACAAGGCGTCGCTGGCGAACACGGGCAGGGCGATCCGCTTGGGCAGCAGCGTGTGCTGCAGCTTGTCGGAGCGGAACGGTCTGCCCAGCAGCAGCCGCTTGGCGAGGGACGTCGTACTTGCCACGAGTGCCAAGGGTACGGCCGAGCGCCACATCTCGTATCGCGCCCCGGGCGCGGTCCGTCGCGGGAGCATGCGACCCTCACACATGTGAGCACGGATTCGGAGGGACGCCTACCTTGCACGTGGTGATCATGGGCTGTGGCCGGTTGGGTTCGACCCTGGCGCAGAACCTCGACCGGCGCGGCCACTCGGTGGCGGTGATCGACCAGAACGCCGACGCGTTCCGACGGCTCCCGGCCGAGTTCAGCGGGACCACGGTGACCGGCATCGGCTTCGACCGGGACGTGCTGCGCGAGGCCGGCATCGAGCGGGCCGACGCCTTCGCGGCCGTCTCCAGCGGCGACAACTCCAACATCATCTCGGCCCGGCTGGCCCGCGAGACGTACGGCGTGTCCCGCGTCATCGCCCGCATCTACGACGCCCGCCGCGCCCTGGTCTACGAACGCCTCGGCATCCCGACGGTGGCGACCATCCGCTGGGCGGCCGACCGCATGATGAAGCAGCTGGTGCCCGAGGGCACGGTCGAGGTCTTCCGCGACCCGACCAGCGTGATCTCGATCGTCGAGGTCCCCCTGCACAGCGACTGGGTCGGCAAGACGATCAAGTCGCTGGAGGAGAGCACCGGCGCCCGGGTCGCCTACCTCATGCGGTTCGGCATGAGCATGCTCGGCACCCCGTCCACCACGATCCAGGACGGCGACCAGATCTGCATGCTGGTCACCGACGACACCGTGGCCGATGTGCTGGACGTCGCGGCCGGCGCCGAGAAAGAGGGGCACTGACCATGCGGATCGCCATCGCCGGGGCCGGCAACGTCGGCCGGTCGATCGCGCAGGAGCTGATCGGCAACGGCCACCAGGTCATGCTGATCGAGCGCCAGCCCCGCCAGCTGCGGCCCGAGCGGGTGCCCCAGGCCGAGTGGGTGCTCGCCGACGCGTGCGAGCTGACCAGCCTGGAGGAGGCCGACGTGGCCGGTTGCGACGTGGTCGTGGCCGCCACCGGCGACGACAAGGCCAACCTGGTCGTCTCGCTGCTGGCCAAGACCGAGTTCGCGGTGGGCCGGGTGGTCGCCCGGGTCAACCGGGCCGAGAACGAGTGGCTGTTCACCGAGCAGTGGGGCGTCGACGTCGCGGTCAGCAAGCCGCGCCTGATGGCGGCCCTGGTCGAGGAGGCGGTCACGGTCGGCGACCTGGTCCGCCTGATGACGTTCCGGCAGGGCGAGGCCAACCTGGTCGAGATCACGCTGCCGAAACACGCGCCGTACGAGGGCAAGCCGGTGCGGACCGTGCCGCTCCCCCGCGACGCCGCCCTGGTGGCGATCCTGCGGGGCAAGCGCGTGGTCGTGCCGACTCCGGACGACCCGCTGGAGGCCGGCGACGAGCTGATCTTCGTCTGCACGACCGAGGTCGAGGACCAGATCCGCGCGGTGGTGCTGGGCAGTTCCTGACGCTCAGGCCTGAGCGGGCTGCTGATCTTCCGGCGCCCGCTCGGTGCTGGTCACCCGGTGGATGGCCCACGCCGAGTAGGCGAACGTGGCGGCGTAGATCGGCCAGCTGATCAGGATGCGGACGATGCCGAGCGCGTTCGCCTCGTGCTGCGACCACAGATAGAGCTGCACGCCGGCCCGCACGGAGAGCGAGACCACCCAGACCAGGCTCAGCCACTGGAACGTGCGGAACAGCTTCCGGTTGTCCAGCCAGTCCTGACGACCCTTGTTGGCCATCACGCCCCAGACGTAGCCGATCAGGGGCTTGCGGATGGCGACCGACGCCAGCACCACCGCGGCCTGGGCAAAGGTCACCAGGATGCCCCACAGGTAGAAGTTTTCCGCCTTGCCACTGCGCCAGGCCCAGATCGCACCGATCGCGATGCCGAACAGCCCGTTGACCGCGTGCCGGATGGGCTGCTTGCGGGTCAGGCGGTAGGCGCTGATGGCCAGCGCGGTGAGGACCGAGCCGGCGATGGCCCAGTACAGCGCGGGGCGCTTGTCGAGCCCGATCACGGCGTCGCCCAGCACGACGTTGAAGAGCACGAAGGCGAGGACCGGCAGGCTCGACTCGATCAGCCCGCGTACGCCGCCCAGCTGCTCGGCGATCTGCTCGCTGAGGGGAGGAAACTCTTCTTCCTCGTCCTCTTCGGCGTTCTTTTCCAGCTGGGCCTTCTCAAGCGGTCCCGGGCCGTCGTGGAGTTCCATCTCCTCGACGATCACCTCGGCCGCGAGCTCCTCGAGCTCCTCGACCTCCCCGGCAAGCCGTTCCTCGACGGTTTCGTGCGCGACGTGGCGCGGCTCGCTGCCGGGTGTCACCGGGGCGCCTCCAGCTCGTAGTACGGGTTGTAGATCACCTTGCGGTCGTCGCGAATCGCGATGCGGCCCTTTGCGGTGAGCTGACGTCCGGGTTCGATGCCGGCGATCGACCGGCGGCCCAGGAAGACCAGCGTGACCACGTCGCTACCGTCCCAGAGGTCGGCCTCCAGGGTCGGCAGGTTCGTCCGAGGAGTGTACGCCACGGTGCGCAGTCGCCCCGACACCGAAACGACCTGACCCCGCGTGCAGGCGGTGGCGGGCATGGCGCCGCACTTGGCGCTCTCGCGCTGGAGGTGCTGCGCGTCGAGCTCGGAGTCGGTCGCGGTCAGCCGGTCGAAGAATTTGCGCAGTCCGGTGCGTTCCTCGGTCGTCATGACCTCACGTAACCCTTCTCATCAACGCCCCGACGATGGACGGCACAGTTTGCGCAGATGCCGTCCATCCACGGTACGCCGGAGAGACCCGAGGTGACCTCCGTCACGCGAGCTTAGTTCAGGTTCTGCCCGTTGGTGGCCGTCGATCCGTCCGGCGGCCCGGCCTGCTGCTCGCCCTGCTCGACCTGCTCGGTCATCTCCTTGGGCAGCCGCAGCGGCAGCGCCTCGCGCACCGGGCGGGCCTCGTCGTCGCGCACCACCACCAGGCCGCTCAGCACCTCACCGAGCGCGCCCTCGCTGGACCGGTCGGCCGCGGCCCGGCCCTGGAACAGCGCCCGGACCATCCAGCGCGGCCCGTCCACGCCGACGAAGCGCAGGTCGGCCGGCCCGTCGGGGGTGTTGACGCGGGCGGTCAGCTCGATGCCGTACGGCCCCTGGCTCTCCTGCGCGGTGACCCCGTCGGCGACCATCGCCTCGGCGATCTCGTCGCGCACCTCGTTCCAGATGCCCTCGCTCCTGGGCGCCGCGAAGACGCCCAGCTGGAGTGCGCTCTCGCCGTCGACCAGCACGACCTGCTCGACCACTCCGTCCGGGTTGGCCTGCACGCGCACCTCGACGCCCTCGATCGCCGGGATCAGCAGGCTGCCCAGGTCGAGCCGCTGCACGTCGGAGGGGGCGTGGCGCTGATCGTAGGGGCCGTGCTCGGGCGCGGGCGGCTCGTCGTCGGCCGCGAGGCTGTGCCTCAGCGCCTCGGAGGGCGGCGCGTCGGTCGGACGCACATGCTTCGGGCCGCCGCGCTTACGGGAGAACATCGTTGCCCAACCTTTCGTTTCTCAGGACTGCGTGTGCGCGTGCGCCTGCGTGGGCAGGGCGTGGTGCCCGCCGGTCGACCCGTGGCCGCCGGCACCGCGGACGGTGTCGTCGAGCTCCTCGACCACCTGGAAGACCGCGCGCTCGACCCGCTGGACGACGAGCTGGGCGATGCGATCCCCCCGGGAAATCTTGACCGTGTTGACCCGATCGTGGTTGACCAGGATGACGAGGATCTCGCCGCGGTAGCCGGCGTCGACCGTACCGGGCGCGTTGAGCACCGTCACACCGAGCCGGGCGGCCAGGCCGGACCGCGGGTGCACCAGGCCGACGTAACCGTCCGGAATGGCCAGCGCGACCCCGGTGCGGACCGCCGCGCGAGCGCCCGGGGGCAGTTCGACGTCTTCGGCCGCGACCAGGTCGGCGCCGGCGTCGCCCGGGTGGGCGTAGGACGGCAGCGGCAGGTCGGGGTCGAGCCGGCGCAGCGGGATGCTGAGTTCGCTCATGCGGGGCGGGTCCTCACTCGTACGGCGAATGGGCGGCGGGCGGCCGGCGGGCAGGCCGGGCTTACCCTGCCATCCTGCCGCGCTCGGTCGCGGAGGCGCGCCGTACCCTTCCAGGGTGACACCCGCGCCCGCCGCCCGCACCACCGCGGCCCCGCCATATCGTGAACGGCTGCGGTTGTCCTGGTGGACATGGCTGCCCGCACTGCTGGTCGACGCCATCGTGGCGATCGAGTTCACATTGGGCTTCGAGAGCATTCCGACCTGGCTGCCGTTCGCCGTCGTGATCCCGCTGACCGTGGCCGGGCTGATCTGGGTGAGCCGCATCACCGTCACCGTGACGGGGGACGAACTGCTGGTCGACGACGCGCGGCTGCCCGTGTCAGTGATCGCCGACGTGGTCGCCCTCGATGCGGGCGGCAAGCGGGAGGCCCTGGGCATCGGGTCGCACCCGCTCGCGTTCGTGATCCAGCGCCCGTGGATCGGGCCCGCCGTGCAGGTGCTGCTCGACGACCCGGACGACCCGACGCCGTACTGGCTGATCAGCACCCGTCACCCGGTCGAGCTGGCGACCGCCCTGCTCGCGGCTAGTTCGGAAGAGCGCGACGCTTCGTCTTCGTGAGATCGTCGCGGATGTGCTCGCCCAGGTTGCGGGTGGCCCGCCGGTTGAGATAGCCGGCGACCGCGGCACCCGTGAGCAGTGGGCCCATCGTCGTCAGATTGCGCCCGAAACGACGCAGCAGCATGCCTTGGAGTTCCTTGCGGGCGGCCGTGCCGAGCACGGTGGCCACGCCGACCCCGGGCACCAGCGGGTTGACCCCACGCTGACCGGACCAGGCCTGGATGAGGGCGGCCGCGCGCTGGCCGGCGGTACCGGCCACCGGGCGCCCGTACACCTCGTGCAGTTCGCCGATCAGCTTCATCTCGACCGCGACCACCCCGATCGTCTCGGCGGCCAGCAGGATCGGCGCGGAGAGCAGGGTGGGTGTCGCGACCCACTCGACCGAGGCCACGCCGCCTCCGGCGGCGCCGATCCCGGCGGTGGTGCGGGTGGCGTTACGGATCAGGCGCTCGGCGAGCTCGTCGTCGTCGAGGCCGGGGAAATGCCGGAGCAGGGTCTCGCGGTCGCGCACCGGCACGTGCGGAGCGACGTCACCGACCACGTCGGCCATCCAGCGCATGGCGGCCCGGGGGCGGAACATCGGGGCGAAACCGCGACGGCGTACGTCGGTAACCAGGCGGGCGAGCAACTTGCGGCGACCGGCGGGCTCGATGTCGTCGGCGGTCAGCGCCGCAACGGTCCTGCCGAGCTCGTCGTCGGCTTCGTGCGGGTTCGGCGGTTCAGGGATGGCGGCGGTGAGCTCATCTCCGGCGGATGACTCGTCCGGCGGCATGGCGGTGCCGCTCGGTGTCGGTTGTTCCGGGTGGCTCATCGTCGTCCTCCCGTCGTCGCCCTTGCGGGTGGGTTGTCCAGTCCGGTCATCGCTCTGATGCCCGGTTCCGCCCCCCTGTCAAACACGGGGAACGGTTGGACGCCCGACCGTTATCGGCACGGCCGGGTGGTGACGCGTTGCCGCGATGCGCCGGTCAGGCGCACTCGCGGCAAATCAGGTCCCCGTTGCGTTCCGCGGCCAGCTGGCTGCGGTGATGCACCAGGAAACACCGGGCGCAGCGGAACTCGTCGGACTGCATGGGCAGCACCTTGACGGTCAGTTCCTCGTCGGCCAGATCGGCGCCGGGCAGCTCGAAGCTCTCCGCCACCTCGACCTCGTCGACGTCAACTGCACCCGACTGCGAGTCGGCTCGGCGGGCCTTGAGCTCCTCGAGGCTGTCCTCGCCGAGGTCGACCTCATCGCGACGCGGGGCGTCGTAGTCGGTGGCCATCGGTTTTCACTCTCCTGTATCGATGTGTCACTTGGCGTTAGTAACGCCGGTGACGAGGTTTCGGTTCCCGGTTCCGCTGGACGATTTCTGACAGTCAAGCTGCCCCCGGCGAGCGCGGAACCTTACCGCTGTTGTGGCAGGGTTGTACGCGATCAGGCCGCCCATTGTTCCCGATGTGACCGAGGCGACATCAAAGTAGGGGCCCAAGCCACTCGATCATCGTCGGCGCGCCGGAACTATTCCCTGTTTCCGCGTGCCTGGCGCACAGACGCTAACCTCTCGACAGGTCCCCGCCGGTGTTACCCGGCAAGTTCGTCGCACCCACCCCTGGAGCCAGCCCCATGAGTTTTGCCCGCGTCCGAGCACTCGTCGTCGTAGGCGTGCTCGTGGTGGCCGCGGTCGTCCTCGTCATCGTGGCACTGACCAAGGACACGCAAGGCGATCCCGTGGGAGACAGCTGCCCGGCCGGCGCGCCGCGGGTCGACGTCGAACTGCCCGACGACCCGGCCGAGGTCACCGTCAAGATCTACAACGGCACCTCGACCCAGGGCCTGGCCGACAGCGTGACCACCGAGTTCAAGAACCGGCGGTTCACGACCCAGAAGCCGGCCGAGAACAAGACCCGATACTCGGGCATCGCCGACATCAAGTACGGGCCTGACGCGGTCGGCAAGGCTCAGCTGCTCCGGGCATATTTCCTCGATCAGTCGAAGATGGAATTCGACGCGAAGCGCAAGGGCGCCACGATCGACATCGTGATCGGCAAGAACTTCCGCCAGCTCGCCACCAGCACCGAGGTCAACCAGTCGCTGGCCGCGGTGGGCGAGCCGACCGTGCCGCCGGGCGCCTGCGCCAAGCCGATCACCAAGAAGAAGGACGCCAACTCCTAGGGCCGTGCCCTAGGGGCCGCTGTCGGCGTCCAGGTCGACCAGCAGGTCGTGCAGGGGACCGAAGATCGCCGGCGGGGCGGCCACGACCATGTCGAGGCCGGGCGGCGCACCCCGCAGGCCGGAGACGACCGCCCCGGCCTCGGTGGCGATCAGCCCACCGGCCGCGTGGTCCCACGGATTGAGACCCTTCTCGAAATAGGCGTCGAGGGTGCCCTCGGCGACCGCACACAGGTCGAGGGCCGCCGCGCCGAACCGCCGGATGTCACGCACACGGGTGATCAACTCGGCCACGACCGCGCCCTGATGGGCCCGCCGCTTGGCGTCGTAGCCGAAGCCGGTGCCGACCAGCGACTGGTCGAGCCGGGTGCGGACGGACGGGTGCAGCCGCCGATCGCCGCGCCACGCGCCACCGCCCCGGGTGGCCGTCCACTCGTCGCCGGTGGCCGCGTTGATCACCACTCCGGCCACCGCCTCGCCGTCGACCTCGGCCGCCAGCGAGACGGCGTACTGCGGGAGCCCGTAGAGGTAGTTGACCGTGCCGTCGATCGGGTCGAGCACCCAGCGCACCGCGCCCTGATCGGACGGCGCCGAATCCCCGTACTCCTCGCCCAGCACGCCGTCGCCCGGCCGGACGGCCCGCAGCGCCTCGATGACCTGCCGCTCGACGGCCCGGTCGGCAGCTGTTACCACATCGGTATCCGTGCTCTTGGTCTCGACGTCGGTGATGGCCTCGGCCCGCATGCGCCGAGCGGTCGCCGCCGCCTCCCGGGACACCCGCACCGCGAGCGCCAGCAGGTCGCCGGGCGCCGATGCCGTCCGAATCTCGTTCACGTGTCAGCCCTTTCCGCCGCTACCATTCTTCCGCCAATCTCCCGCCAAGCGTCTCCGGTTCTCCCGCCAGGCGTCTTCGGCGAGGTCCGAGGCCCATCGCGGCGTGCTGCGGCGGGAGGATCTCGCTGGACGGCGCTACAATTCACCCCTGCCCACGCTTCACGGACACCAGCTACTCCGCCCGTCCGTGTCCCGCGGGTCCCCACACACACCGGCCAGCCTCCTCGCCGTGCGCTGCGCTGGGCTCATCGGCCGTGCACAAACCTCGCCTCCGGAAGGTCATTCGTGACAGAAGCCCACCACAACGGTGCCGACGTTCGCTCCCTCACCGAGGCCCTGATCGCCCATGCGCAGGGTGCGGGCGGGCAGCTGACATCCGCCGAGGTCGCGCACACGCTCGAGTCCGCCCAGGTGAACCCGGGTCAGGCCAAGAAGATCCTCCGCGGGCTCGTGGACGCCGGCGTCACCGTCGTCGTCGACGGTTCGGCGAGCACGCGGCGCAAGGTCGCCGCGGCCCGCGCCGCTACGCCCGCGTCCAAGGCCACGACCGCCAAGGCGGCGCCGGCCAAGAAGGCCGCGCCGGTCCAGAAACAGGCCGAGGCCGGACCGGCCAAGGCGGTGCCCGCCGCGGCCGACGCCGGTGATGCCGCCGGACCGGCCAAGAAGACCGCCGCCCGCAAGGTCACTCCCGCCAAGGCCGCCCCGGGCAAGAAGGCCGCCCCGGGCAAGGCCACGCCGGGCAAGGCCACCGCGCCCGGCGAAGAGGGCGCCGCCCAGGGCGAAGAGATCGATCCCGAGGAACTCGCTGCCGAGATCGAGGACGTGGTGGTCGAGGAGCCGCCCGCCATGGTCGCGGCGGCCGCCTCCGACGCCGCCAGCTCGGCCACCGAGGGCGACTTCGAGTGGGACGACGAGGAGTCCGAGGCGCTCAAGCAGGCCCGGCGCGACGCCGAGCTGACCGCCTCCGCCGACTCGGTCCGGGCCTACCTCAAGCAGATCGGCAAGGTTCCGCTGCTCAACGCGGAGCAGGAGGTCGAGCTCGCCAAGCGGATCGAGGCCGGGCTCTACGCCGCCGAGCGGCTGCGCGCCTGCGAAGAGGGCGAGGAGAAGCTCGAGCGCAACTTCGAGCGCGACCTCCGCTGGATCGGCCGCGACGGCGAGCGGGCCAAGAACCACCTGCTCGAGGCCAACCTGCGTCTGGTGGTGTCGCTGGCCAAGCGTTACACCGGCCGCGGCATGGCCTTCCTCGACCTCATCCAAGAGGGCAACCTCGGCCTCATCCGCGCGGTCGAGAAGTTCGACTACACCAAGGGCTACAAGTTCTCCACCTACGCCACCTGGTGGATCCGACAGGCCATCACCCGCGCCATGGCCGACCAGGCCCGCACCATCCGCATCCCGGTGCACATGGTCGAGGTCATCAACAAGCTCGGGCGCATACAGCGCGAGCTGCTCCAGGACCTGGGCCGCGAGCCCACCCCGGAGGAACTGGCCAAGGAAATGGACATCACCCCGGAAAAGGTGCTGGAGATCCAGCAGTACGCTCGCGAGCCGATCTCGCTCGACCAGACGATCGGCGACGAGGGCGACAGCCAGCTGGGCGACTTCATCGAGGACTCCGAGGCGGTCGTCGCGGTCGACGCGGTCTCCTTCTCGCTGCTCCAGGACCAGCTTCAGCAGGTACTGCAGACGCTGTCCGAGCGGGAGGCGGGCGTGGTGCGGCTGCGCTTCGGCCTCACCGACGGCCAGCCGCGCACGCTGGACGAGATCGGCCAGGTCTACGGGGTCACCCGTGAGCGGATCCGGCAGATCGAGTCCAAGACGATGTCGAAGCTGCGGCACCCGTCCCGCTCCCAGGTGCTGCGCGACTACCTGGACTAGGACGAACGGGCAACTTTGCGTGTCGGAATGGTCACCACCCGTACATCAACGGGTGGTGATCAGACCGTTGTGCATAAGTGATCGTTGACGTGGCACCCTTGGATCACGGCACACTGGTCCGACCACGTGTGACCTCGGTCCCCCCGGGGCACAGTGGGAAGGCTGCAACGATGCAGGGTGTTGCACGATGTGTGGTAGGTAGCCGAGGAACATGTTCATCGGTGACGAACAGAGGAGGAAGGCGATGACCCCGACCCTCACGCCGCCGGCGGGTAGTGTGGCCGGCCCAGCAGCCGATGAACGGTGCGACCGCTGCAATGCAGCCGGAAAGCTCCGTTTGACCCTGGCTGGTGGCAGTGAACTGGTGTTCTGCGGACACCACGCCAACCGGTACGCCGAAGACCTGGTCAAGATCACGGTGCAGTACGTGGCCGACCCGGAGTTCACGTGGCGCGGCGCGGACATGATGTCTAACTCCAACTAGCAACCCCGAAACACAAAGCTTGACCAGGGGCGCCCACGGTGTGGGGCGCCCCTTTTGCGTCTCACGGCACTGCCGGGCGGCCCGCCACGGTCGAGCTGAGCCGTACGGGCGGCGTCCCCCAGGGGTCGGGCCGCCGCGCCCCCTCTGACCCGCCAGCGGACCGCTCAGAGGGTCTGGATGGTGGCGATCCGCTCCTCGAGCTGTTCGATCGTCGCCTGGGCGCTCGGCGGGCCGCCGCAGAGCCGCCGCAACTCGGCGTGGATTTTGCCGTGCGGCAGGTTGGTGCGGTGGTGGTGGGCCGCAACCAGGGTGTTGAGCTGTCGGCGGAGGCTGTTGCGGCGCTCCCCCGCACTCATCGACACCGGCTCCGGGCGCGGGGCCGGAATGTCGGGCTCGGTGGCCTTGCGCCGCTTCTGGGCCGCCATCTGGTCGGCCTGCCGCTTGTTGAGCACGACCGCCACCTGGTCGGCGCTGAGCAGGCCCGGAATGCCGAGGTATTCCTCCTCCTCGGCGGTGCCGGTGAGGGCGCCGGTGCCGAACGAGGTGCCGTCGAAGATGACCTGGTCGAGCTCGGCGGTCGCGGAGAGCGCCTCGAACTGCTTCTCGAGCTCGCCCTCCGCCTTCTCCTCACGCTGCGCCCGCTCGAGCAGGTCGTCGTCGAGCCCGTCCTTGTCCTTCGGGGCGCCCAGCACGTGGTCGCGCTGGGCCTCCATCTCGCTGGCCAGCCCGAGCAGGTGCGGGACGCTGGGCAGGAAGACGGTCGCCGTCTCGCCGGGGCGCCGGGCCCGCACGAAACGGCCGATCGCCTGGGCGAAATAGAGCGGAGTCGAGGCGCTGGTCGCGTAGACGCCCACCGCGAGCCGCGGGATGTCGACACCCTCCGACACCATCCGCACCGCGACCATCCAGCGCTGCTGGGAGTTGGCGAACGACGCGATCCGGCCCGAGGCGCCCTCGTCGTCGGAGAGCACGATCACGGCCGGCTCGCCGGTGATTTCGTGGAGGAGCTTCGCGTACGCCCGGGCCGTCTGCTGGTCGCTGGCGATGACCAGGCCGCCGGCGTCGGTCATGCCGTGCTCGCGCAGCCGGGAGAGGCGTGCGTCGGCGGCCCGCATCACCTGGGGCATCCAGTCGCCACGATGGTCGAGGGCGGTGCGCCAGGCCTGGGCGACCAGATCCTTGGTCATCGGCTCGCCGAGGCGGGCGGCCAGTTCGTCGCCCGCGTTGGTGCGCCAGCGGGTCTCGCCCGAGTAGGCCATGAAGAGGACCGGGCGGACGACGCCGTCGCGCAGGGCTTCCGCATAGCCGTACGCGGAATCGGACCTCGAGCGCTGCAGGCCGTCGTCGCCGCGCTCGTAGAGAACGAACGGGATGGGGTTTTCGTCGGAGCGGAACGGCGTGCCGGTGAGCATCAGCCGCCGGGTCGCCGGTTCGAACGCCGATTTGACCCCGTCACCCCAGGTGCGGGAGTCGCCGGCGTGGTGGATCTCGTCGAGGATCACGAAGGTCGAGCGGGTCATCGTGCGCCGGCGGTGCACGGCCGGGGCCATGCCGACCTGCGCGTACGTCAGGACGGCGCCGTGGAAGTCGCGGGACGAGTGGACGTCGGAGTTGCGGAAGGTGTGGTCGAGCTCGATGCCGACCCGGGCGGCGGCCTGCGCCCACTGGGTCTTGAGGTGCTCGGTCGGGCAGACCACGGTGACCGCCTCGACCGTGCCGTCGGCCAGCAACTCGGCCGCGATGCGCAGGGCGAACGTGGTCTTGCCGGCGCCCGGCGTGGCGACCGCCATGAAGTCCTCGCTGCGGCGGCGCAGGTAGTGCACCAGAGCCTTGCGCTGCCAGTCCCGCAGGGGCGGGAAGGTCTCCAGATCGGGCTTTCGCGGGCTCAAGGTCGCGCAGTTCCTTCCCTCGGCTCCCGGACGTCTCGGCTCCCGGACGACGAACCAGCATAGCCAGGACGGCGACCGGCGAACCTCACGGCACAGCGACCGGGGCGGACCATCTGCGGTAGAGGGCGAGAAGGCGTACACCGGTCATGAGCAGGGCGGCAATGACCAGCGGGAACGGTCCGGACAGGCCGAGACCGTGAAAGATCGTGATAAGGATCGCGCCGCCGAGGGACACCATGGCATAGATGTCGCGCTGCAGAACGACAGGTATCTCGCCGGTCAGCAGGTCGCGCGCCAGACCCCCGCCGATCGCGGTCAGCATGCCGATCAGGCAGGCGCCGACCGGCGGCACCCCGGCCGCCAGTGCCTTGAGGGTGCCGGTGGCGGTGAACAGGCCCAGGCCGGCCGCGTCGAGCAGCAGGACGGTACGCCGGAGGCGGTTGAGCTGGGGGTGCAGCCAGAAGACGGCGATCGAGGCCAGGACCGCGGTCACGGGGTACCGCCAGTCGGCGAAGGCGAGCGGGGGAACCGCGCCGATCACGAGGTCACGGACTATTCCGCCGCCGAGCGCCGCGACGAAGCCGACGAAGGCGACGCCGAACAGGTCGAGGCGCTTGGCGATGGCGGCGGACGCGCCGGAGGCCGCGAACACGGCGACGCCGACGAGGTCGGCCGCGAGCAGGCCGTAACCGCTCGTCACGCGGGGCGTCCGGGTGAGGTCAGTTCTGGAAGGATTCGTAGATCTCTTTGCACTGCGGGCACACCGGCGAGCCCGGCTTGGGCGTCTTGGTCACGGGGAACTTCTCGCCGCACAACGCGATGACGTAGGTGCCCATGACCGCACTCTCGGCGATCTTGTCCTTACGCACGTAGTGGAACATCTCGGGCCCGGTGTCGGCGTCCTGGGTCTCCGGACGCTCGAGGATCTCCGTGCTCACGGTCATCTGCCCTTCATATGAATTCCGGCGTCATCTTCAACCGCCGGCCCCCGTTCCGTGCGGTGCAGAATCAATCTCCAACCACCGAGTCTGACACCTCACGCCTGGTCGGTCCAACGACAACGCGACCTTCGAGCGCCGTACGGTAGCTGGCGTGACTGACTTCGCTATTCGATCCGGCGAGCACGTGACCCGTGCCCGCCGCGACGCCCGACCGCTGGTCGCGCTGGAGAGCACGATCATCTCGCACGGACTGCCGCACCCGGACAACCTCCGGGTGGCCCGCGAGATCGAGCAGACCGTGCGCGACAACGGCGCGGTGCCGGCCACTATCGGCATGATCGGCGGCGAGCTGATCGTCGGGCTCGACGACGACCAGATCCAGCACCTCGCGCTGGCCGACGGCGTGGCCAAGCTGTCCGTACGGGATCTGGCCGTCGCCGCCGCAAGGCGGTCCGACGGCGCCACCACCGTGGCCGCGACCAGTTCGGTCGCCGCGGCGGCCGAGATCGGCGTCTTCGCCACCGGCGGCCTGGGCGGGGTGCACCGCGAGGCGAATGCCACGTTCGACGAGTCGGCCGACCTGACCACGCTGGCCCGCACCCCGATCGTCGTGGTGTGCGCCGGGGTGAAGTCGATCCTCGACGTCGGCGCGACCCTGGAGCGGCTGGAGACCCTGGGCGTCGCGGTCGCGGGCTACCGCACCACGAGGTTCCCCGGCTTCTTCATCACCGACGGCGGCTTCGACGTCGACTGGCAACTCGACTCGCCGGCCCAGGTCGCCGACGTCCTCCGGGCGCGCGCCGACCAGGGCGTGAGCACGGGCGCGCTGATCCTGGCCAACCCGCTGCCGGCCGACCAGCAGCTCGACCCCGCGCTGCACGACCGCACGCTCGCCGAGGGCTTCGAGCTCCTGGCCAAAAACAGGATCACCGGCAAGGCGGTCACCCCGTTCCTGCTCTCCCACTTCCACGAGAGCACCCACGGGCAGAGCCTCGAGGTCAACGTGCGCATCATTCTGCGCAACGCGGCACTCGCGGCCCAGATCGCGGCGTCCGGCTCCGCGGCCCCGGCGACGCTGGGCTTCGCCGCCCCCGCGTGAGCGTCATCGTCGTCGGTGACCTGGTCACCGACGTGCTGGTGGCCCACGACGGCCCGATCCAGCCCGGCTCGGACACCGACGCGGCGATCACGGTCGGCGGGGGCGGCCAGGCCGCCAACACGGCCGCCTGGCTGGCCCACGCCGGTCACCCGGTCACCCTGGTCGCGGCGGTCGGCGACGACACCGCGGGCCAGGAACGGGTCGCCGAGCTGACGGCAGCCGGGGTGCGCTGCGCGGTGCGGGCCCACCGGGGCACGGCAACGGGCAGCGTGGTGGTGCTGGCCGGCCCGCACGAACGCACGATGATCACCGATCGGGGCGCGGCGCTCCTGCTCGACCCGGTCGACGTCACCTCGGCGGTTTCTTCGGCCGGCGCCTCCCACCTGCACCTGTCCGGCTATCCGCTGCTGCACGAGGGCTCGCGGCCGGGCGGCGCGGCGGCCTTGGCGGCCGCCGCGGGCCACGGCCTGACGACCAGCGTCGACGCGGCCTCGGCGGCTCCGCTACGGCTGGTCGGTGGGGAGCGCTTCCTTGCTTGGGTACGCGACGCCGACGTGCTCCTGTGCAACGCCGACGAGGCCGACGTGCTGGCCGGCCCGGGTTCCCCGGCCGCGCAGGCGGCGCGTCTGACGGCGCACGTACGCAACGTCGTCGTCAAACAGGGTGCGGCCGGAGCCACGTGGGCAGCCCGGGACGGCTCGGTGTGGTCGTGGGCCGGTCACCGCGTACCCGTCCTGGATGCCACCGGCGCGGGTGACGCTTTCGCCGCCGGCCTGCTCAAAGCCTGGTCTTCCGGCGCCTCGCCGGAGGCCGCCCTGGCGGCCGGCTGTGCCCTCGGCGCCGAGGCGGTCGCAAAGATCGGCGCCCGGCCCTAGGCCTGCCGGTGTTCCGGTGCCGGTTCGGGCCGGGTGGGTGTCTCCCAGCGCTCGCCCTCGCCGACCACGTCGGAGTCGATCGTGAGGTATTCGACCTCCTCCGCCGAGTGTTCGGCCAGGGCCGGCTGGGGGCGCTCCGGCCGCTCGGAGGCGGCGCGTTCGGCCTTGGAGCGGGGCGGCCGGTCGTTAGCGATGAGCACGGCGGCCCAGGGCAGGAAAACCATGCCGGCGGCGCAGAGGACCAGCCAGACGGGCAGCAGTGGTGGGCGGATGCTGATCAGGATCGCGCCGATGATCAGGCAGACGGCGCGCATGCCCATCATCGTCACGTAACGGATCTGGCGGCTGCGGAACTGAGCGTCCTGGCTGCGGGCGGCGTCCGTGATGAGGACGGGCCGCTCCGGCTGCTTCTTCACGATGGGTCTCCGATCGATACCCCATCCTTGCACCGCCCGCGCCCCGACGACCACCGCACACGCCCCGACGACCGCCGAGGGCGCCCGGGGCGGTGAGGTCTACGGTCAGGCCTTTGCGGCGCGCGCCTCGGCCTTGACCTGCTTCTTGTAGGCGCGCACCTTGGTCAGCGACTCGTCGTCGACGATGTCGGCCACCGACTTGTAGGCATCGGCTTCCCCGTACCCTCCGGCCGCCTCCCGCCAGCCGGGCGGGGTCACGCCGCACTGCTTGCCGAGAAGCGCGACCAGGATCTGGGCCTTCTGCTGGCCGAAGCCGGGCAGCGCGTGGATGCGCCGGAACAGCTCGGCGCCGTCGGCCGCGTCCCGCCACAGAGCCGCGGCGTCACCGCCGTACTGGTCGACCAGCACGCGGCAGACCTCCTGGCACCGGGCGGCCATGGCCTTGGGAAATCGGTGCAGGGCCGGCGGCTGGGCGAAGATCGCGACCAGCGCCTCGGGGTCGAAGTCGGCCAGCTCGGCCGCGGTCGGCTCGTGCCCGAGCCGCTGCGCCAGCACCCACGGCGAGGTGAACGCCTTCTCCATGGTGATCTGCTGGTCGAGCGTGAGCCCCAGGAGCACCGCCAGCGGGTCGCGGTCGAGCAGCGCGTTGGCCTCGGCGTCGATGGGCAGCGAGAACGTCATGGCGACATCTTGCTACACGACGTCGCTCAAGTGGCGGTCGAGCAGCGACGACAGCTGCAGGTCGGCGCCCGCCATGGTGGAGCCGGCGGTCATCGGGTTGGGGACGGCAACGCAGTAGAGGCCGGCCCCCTTGGCCGCGGTGATGCCGTTCGGGGAGTCCTCGACCGCCAGGGCGTCGGCCGGATTCACGCCGAGGTCGTCCAGGGCGAGCCGGTAGAGCGCCGGATCGGGCTTGCTGCGGGCGACCCGCTCGCGGGTCGCCACGGCGGCGAAGCGGCCGGCCAGGCCCAGCTGGTCGAGGAACCGGAACACCCAGGTGGACGACGAGCTGGACGCCAGCCCGACCTTCAAGCCCAGGTCGCGGGCCTCGTCCAGCCACTCCAGTACGCCCGGGCGCGGCCTTTCGGCGGCGATCAGGCGGTCGAAGCGCTCGCGCTGGACGGCCTCCAGCGCGGCCCGGTCGAGGGGCCGGCCCACGAGTTCGGCGAGGTGCGCCGACGGGCTCCAAATCGCGTCGGTCGTGCCGATCACCTGCGAGTAGACGGCCCGGTCGAGCTCGGCGCCGTAGGTCGCGTAGACCTCCTGCCAGGCGACGAACTCGGGCGTCTCGGTGTCGAGGATGGTGCCGTCGAAGTCGAAGACGATCGCAGTCCGCACCCGACCATCATGCCGCCTCGTATTCGACGTCCGTCTGCTCCTGGACGACCTCGTCGTGGATGAAGATGCCGCCGCGGAACAGCGAGACCACCGCGCCGGCCAGGGCGAGCACGGTAGCCAGGGTGAAGACGACGGCGAGGCCACTGTGGAACGGCCCGGTCAGCAGCTGGGGCAGGAAGGTCTTGCCGGTCAGCGTGCCGACGGTGGCCGCCGGCAGGTGCACGCCGGCGGCGTTGAGCACGGAGGCGATCGGGTTGCTGCCGAGGAAGGCGGCGAACATCAGGCTGACCGGGGGCACCGCGGTCACCGCGGCGATCGCTTGATCCGGTACGTGCTGGGCCGCCAGACCACTGTGCAGCGCGCCAGGCAGTGAGCTGGATAGCCCGGCCACGAGCAGCGAGAAGAAGACGCCGATCGACAGCACCATGCCGCCGTTCTGGAACGTGGCCCGGATGCCCGAGGCGACGCCGCGCTGGTCGGCCGGCACCGCGTTCATGACCGCGGTCGTGTTGGGGGCCGAGAACAGGCCCGAGCCGACGCCGTTGACGAACAGCAGCACGGCGAAGACCGGGTAGCTGAAGTCGATCGGGATCAGCAGCAGGCCGACGAATGACGCCGCCATGATCACGAGGCCGCCGGTGGCGAACAGCTTGGCGCCGTACCGGTCGGAGAGGAAGCCGGAGACCGGGCCGGCGACCACGAAGCCGACGGTGAGCGGGAGCAGGTAGATGCCGGCCCAGAGCGGCGTCGACTCGAACGAGTAGCCGTGCAGTGGCAGCCAGATGCCCTGCAGCCAGATGATCAGCATGAACTGGAGGCCGCCGCGGGCGACCGCGTTGAGGAGGGCGGCCACGTTGCCGGCCCACACCGCCTGGATCTTGAACAGGCTGAGGCGGAACATCGGCTGCTCGACCCGGGTCTCGAGGACGGCGAAGGCGGCCAGGAGCACCGCGCCGCCGATCAGCCCGGCGAGAACCATCGGATTGGTCCAGCCTTCGGTGTGCCCGCCGTACGGCTGGATCCCGTACGTGATCGCCGCCAGGAGGGCGGTGAGCCCGACCGCCAAGGTCAGGTTGCCCCACCAGTCGACCTTGACCCCGGACCGCCGGGAGGCGGTCTCCTGCAGGTTCCGGTACGCCCAGAACGTGCCGATCGCGCCGACGATCACGCTGACCCAGAAGATGGCCCGCCAGTTCCAGGCCGACAGCACGCCGCCGAGCACCAGCCCGATGAAGCTTCCGGCCAGGCCGGCGACCTGGTTGACGCCGAGCGCGGTGCCGCGCTGCCGGGCCGGGAACGCGTCGGTGAGGATCGCTGTCGAGTTCGCCATGATCATCGCGCCGCCGACGCCCTGCGCGATCCGGAACGCGATCAGCCAGATCGCTCCCCCGGCGCCGCCGAACGGGACCAGGGCGAGCGCGATCGAGGCCACGGTGAAGACGGCGAACCCGGAGTTGTAGATCTTCACCCGGCCGAACATGTCGCCGAGCCGGCCCAGCGTCACCACCAGCACCGCGGTGACCAGCATGTAGCCCATCAGCATCCAGAGCAGGTAGCTGACGTTGCCGGGGGCGAGCGGGTCGAGCTCGAGCCCGTCGAAGATCGCCGGTAAGGAGATGATCAGGATGGAGGCGTTCACCGTCGCCATCAGCATGCCCAGGGTGGTGTTGGTGAGCACCGACCACTTGTAGGGGATCCGTCCGCCGCCGGCCATTACCGCGCTCCCTCCGAGTGTTTCATTAGCCATGCTAACTACTTTCGGATGCGGGCCGCACGTGTTCAGCGCCACCAGGCGGGGATAACGTCTGCAACGACCGTTGACGAGGATGAAGGTGGAGAGATGAGCGACTCCGAAGAGAGCATCGAGCGGGAGATCTTCGGCGACGACTACGGGCCGGGTGTCCTCGACGAGCCTTCGACGTACCGTCCGGAGAAGGGCGACGACGCGCCGGGCCTGTCGAGCACGCTGGAAGCGGGTTCCGACATCGACCAGTTGCAGGACGGCGGGCCGCACCCGGAGCACGGCGTGATGACGACCACCGGCGGGAACGCCGGGCCGAACAGCTTCCGCGCCCACCCGCGTACGGGCCCGGGCGTGGCCAACACGACGACCGGTGACGCCACCACGGGCGCCATGGACAGCCCGCCGGACGGCTCGCTGGAATAGTTACGGCGGCGGCCGTGGTGACGCCGTCGCCACGGCCGTCCGCTACCGTCGGCCCGATGATGCCCTTCGCCGCCGGCCGGGAAGCCGACGTGTTCGCGCTCGACGACGGGCGGGTCCTGCGCCGCTACCGGGACGGCAGCGACGCGACCCGCGAGGCCGCCGTGATGGCGTACGTGCACGACCGCGGCTATCCGGTGCCGGTGACCTACTCGGCCGAAGGTCCCGAGATCGTGATGGAGCGGCTCGACGGGCCGACCATGGCGCAGGCGCTGATCGCCCGCACGTTCTCGATCGACGAGGCCGCGACCACGCTGGCCGATCTGCTGCGCCGGCTGCACGAGATCCCCGGCCGGTCCGGCTCCGAGACGATCGGGCATTACGACCTGCACCCGGAAAACGTGCTGCTCACCTCCCGCGGCCCGGTCGTCATCGACTGGCGGAACGCCGGGGACGGGCCGCCCGATCTGGACACCGCTCTGTGCGCGCTCATCCTGGCCCAGGTCGCCATCGGGTCGATCGAACACGAGATGCGCGACCAAGCCGGTGAGATGCTCGACCTTTTCCTGGCCGCCGCGCCCGGTGACCCGTTGAGCAAGCTCGACCGCGCGGTCGAGATCCGCAGTGGACAGTGGACGATGTCGGCCGACGAGGTGGCCGCGCTCGGCACCGCGGCGGCCAGGGTGAGACTCGGCGCAGCCGCCGCGAGAAATAGCGGTGAGCACTGATGCGTGCACTGGTGCAGACAGTCAGCCGGGCCGCCGTCACCGTCGACGACGAGGTGGTCGGCAAGATTGAGGACGGGCTGCTGGTGCTGCTGGGCGTCACCCACGACGACACCCCGGCGAAGGCGGCCGAACTCGCGCGCAAGACGTACGAGCTGCGCATCCTCGACGGGGAGACGTCCGCCGCCGACCGCGGGGCGCCGCTGCTGGTGGTCAGCCAGTTCACGCTGTACGGCGACGCCCGCAAGGGGCGCCGGCCCAGTTGGAGCGCGGCCGCACCGGCCGAGGTGGCGGAACCGTTGGTCACCGCGTACGTCGAAAGCCTGCGCGCCCGCGGCGCGCACGTCGAGACCGGTCGCTTCCGAGCGCACATGCTGGTCGACAGCGTGAACGTCGGCCCGCAAACCCTGATGCTCGAGCTCTAATCAGCGGGCGCGCCGGAGCCAGCCGTCGAGCTCCGTCGGCCAGTCGACCTCGTCGATCGTCTTGTAGTCGACGTCGAAGCGGCCGAAACCCTCCGGCCGGCGACGGCTGCGGCGCTCGACCTCGAGCACCACCTGCAGGCGCTCCGGCGTGGGCACGAACGTCAGTTCGAGCTCGTTGATCGCGCTCGCGTAGGCGGCCGGCGGGTAGAACTCGATCTCTTGATAGAACGGCAACCGCTGCTCGACCCCGTAGACCCGGCCGCGCTCGACGTCGGCCCGGCTGAACCGGAAGCCCAGCCGCAGCAGCGCCTCGAGGATGCGTTCCTGCGCCGGCAGCGGATGCACCATCACGGTGTCCAGATCGGACTTGTCGACCGCGCGTGCCACCTCGAGCTCGGTCGTGAGACCCATCGACATGCCGTTGAGGCGTTGCCCGTAGAGCTCTGTGATCGGCGTCTCCCAGGGCACCTCGAAACGGAAGGGCACCTCGTGGTGACGGCCGGGGACCAATCGGAACGAACCGGTCAGGCGCTGGCGGTGGAACTCTTGATCGCCCTCGCTGTTCTCCTCGGACATCCGGGTGATCAGTCCGATCGCGACGTACTCCACGTCCACGGCGTGGTCACCCCCGGTGACCTGCACCGTTCCCTCCAGCACGCCACCGGGCCGGCAGTGCGGATCGGCCAGTTGCGTCTCGACGTCCGGACCACCCACGCCGAAGGCTCGCAACATTTTTCGGAAAACCACGAACCGAATCCCTCCGCCGCGACGTGTGGATGACATTACGGCACCCAGTTCTTGACAAACCGGGCACATGTCGGCTTGGCGACGTCAGGGTTCTCCCTGATTCATGCCACCTGGACGCTTGCCTCACTTCGGCTTAACGCGCTCCGGGCCAAGCTATCGATCACCGGCACGAAGCGGGCTGGGCGCACGAGACGGTTTATCAGCGGGGAGGGGACTGAAAGATGGTCCTGCAGATGAAGGCGACGGAGAGCATGACGGCGAGCAACCCCACCGAGGACAGCATCGCAGACGGTGTCGAGCTCCTGACCGATCTGGATGCCACAGACGAGCGCGGGGTCTCCGCCGACCTCGTCCGGGCCTACTTGAACGGCATTGGTCGCACTCGCCTGCTGACCGCTGTCGAGGAGGTCCAGCTCTCCAAGCGCATCGAGGCCGGCCTCTACGCGGAGGAAAAGCTGCCCGAGGCGGGTGACGATCTGGCCCCGCTCCTGCACATCATCATCGCGGAGGGGCGAGCCGCCAAAAACCACCTGCTCGAGGCCAACCTGCGGCTGGTCGTCAGCATCGCGAAGCGTTACACCGGCCGCGGCATGGCCTTCCTCGACCTCATCCAAGAGGGCAACCTCGGCCTCATCCGCGCGGTCGAGAAGTTCGACTACACCAAGGGCTACAAGTTCTCCACCTACGCCACCTGGTGGATCCGACAGGCCATCACCCGCGCCATGGCCGACCAGGCCCGCACCATCCGCATCCCGGTGCACATGGTCGAGCAGGTCAACCGCATGGTCCGCAGCCGGCGCGACCTGGCCACCTCGCTCGGACGCGAGCCCAGCATCGCCGAGATCGCCCAGGCCCTCGGGGTCCCCGAGTTCCAGGTCATCGAGCTCATCTCCTACGACCGCGAGCCGGTCAGCCTCGACCAGGCCGTCGGCGAAGACGGCGAGAGCGCGCTCGGCGACTTCGTGGCCGCGGCCGGCCCCAACCAGCCCGGCGGCGGAGCCTCCCAGGGCGAGCTGCGCAGCGAGGTCGAGATCGTGCTGTCGACCCTGTCCGAGCGGGAGTCGGCGGTCATCCGCCTCCGCTTCGGCCTCGACGACGGCCGCCAGCGCACCCTCGACGAGGTGGGTCGCGAGTTCGGTCTCAGCCGCGAGCGCATCCGCCAGATCGAAAAGGTGACGATGTCCAAGCTGCGCGACCCGCAGCGCTCCTCCCGGCTCGAGGCCTACGCCGGCTGACGTTTCGCTCTCACCGACCGCCCCGCCCACCGATCACGGTGGGCGGGGCGGTCGCGTTTCTTGCGCCTTCTCCCGTACGCCGGTGCATCTCACGTCGTTGACTCTGATCGTGCCGCCGGTCGCCGCCTACGGGCTGATGCACCAGGCGGCCGGCGAGAAGCGCTACCACTCGCCGGCCAGGGAACCGACGTTCCGGCAGGACACCACGGTCACGGCCAAGACGGTGAAGGCCGGCGACTATCGGGCGGCCGACGGGGACGTCGTGGTTCTACGGCCGCCGGCCGGCTGGGGGCCGGCTGACGTCGCCGCGCGAAACGCGATTGCGTCCACGGTGGACCGGGCCCCGAACATCGGCGACATGACGTCAAACCGGCCCGTCGCGCTGCTCACCGGAGTCGGGCGGACGGCCGGGATCGCTCGCGGCTCGGCACGCCGCAGGACACCGCTGACCTGGTCGAGTTCCTCGGCTCGCCGTAGGGAGGCTGGGTCAACGGACAGCTACTGCTCGGCGACGGCGGTTTTGCCCAGCCGGCGGGGACCCGAGTCGGGGCGGGGCTTCACGTCGCCGATCTCGGTTGCCGCGTGGAGCACCGAGATGCCGTCGGGGCGGGCCAGCACCGGGTTGAGCGAGAGTGACCGCAGACGCGGATGGTCGTCGGCGAGACGGCCCACGCGCAGCAGCAGGTCGGTCAGGGCGGCGCGGTCGACCGGGGCCGAGCCACGATAGCCGTGCAGCAGCGGGGCCGCGCGCGGCTCGTCGACCAGCATCTCGGCCGCCCGGTCGGTGAGCGGAGCGGCCCGCCAGGCCAGGTCGCCGAGCAGTTCGGACGCGACGCCGCCGAGCCCGAAGCCGACGATCGGGCCGAAGGCCGGGTCTTCCATCACCTCGATCGTGCAGGCCACACCGGGCGGCACCATCGTCTGCACCAGCACGTCGGGTCCGAAGGCGGTCGCCAGCTCGCGGTACGCCGCCCGCAGGTCGTCCTCGTCGGCGAGGGCCAGGCGGACGGCGCCCAGGTCGATGCGGTGGCGGAGGGCGCCGCCGGCCGCCTTCAGCGCGACCGGGTAGCCCAGGGTCCCGGCGGCCGCGATCGCCGACTCGACGGTGGTGGCCAGGGTCGACGGGACGACGTCGATGCCGTACGCGGCGAGCAGCTCCGAGGGCGGCCCGTCGAGGTCGACGGCCGACGGGTCCACATCGGGCAGTGCGGGCAGCACGCCGGGCGGTCGCCGCAGCCACTCCGCATAGGTCGCGACCCGGCCCAGTGCCCGCACCGCCTCCTCGACCGACGGGTAGGACGGGACGCCCGGCGGCAGGTTGCCGAGCAGGAACGTGGCGACCGTCGGCTTCTCGCCGGCCAGCGCGACGCTCGCCAGCGCGGTCGCGAAGTCGGCGTCCTCGTCGGGCAGCTGGCCGGGCAGGGGCGGGGCGAAGACGACGACGAGCGCGTCGGCCCGGGAGTCGACCGCGGCATCGGCCAGCGCGTCGGCGAAGTCGTGGGCGCCCGCCTGCGGGCTGATGTCGTGCGGATAGCCATCGGCCACGATCAGCCCGGCGGCCCGGCTCGCGGCCACCGCCAACTGCGACAACGCGGACGAGTTGCCGACCACGGCGACCCGCCGGCCGGGCGGCAGCGGCTGGTGGGCGAGCAACAGGCCGACGTCGAACATCTCGCGGACGGTGTCGACCCGGATGACGCCGGAGCGGGCGAACAGCGCGGTCACCGCGTGGGCGTCCGGGCCGGGCAGGTCGCCGGCGAGGCCGCGGGGGCGGGTCGCCGAAGCGACCGCGACCACCGGCTTGACCCGGCTCATGCGGCGGGCCAGCCGGGCGAACTTGCGCGGGTTGCCGAACGTCTCCAGATAGAGCATGACGACGTCGGTGCCCGGGTCGTCCTGCCAGTACTGCAGAAGGTCGTTGCCGGAGACGTCGGCCCGGTTGCCGGCCGAGACGAAACTCGACAGGCCCAGGCCGCGGCGGTCGGCCTCGGCCAGCAGGGCGACACCGAGCGCGCCGCTCTGGCTGAAGAACCCCACCCGTCCGGCGGCCGGCAGCCGCGGGGCGAGCGTGGCGTTCAGGCGTACGCCCGGATCGGCATTGGCCACCCCCATGCTGTTGGGACCCACCACGCGCAGGCCCGCGGCGTGCGCCGCGTCGATCAGCGAACGCTGATCGGCGGCGCCGTCCGCGCCGGTCTCGGCGAAACCGGCCGAGACCACCACGATGCCGCCGGCCCCGCTCGCCGCCGCGTCGCGGACGGCATCGCCGACTCCGCCCGGCGGCACGGCGATCACGGCCAGGTCGATCGCGACACCAGCGAGCGACGCTGAGGTGTACGCCGGGAGGCCCGCCACCCGCGACGCCCGCCGGTGCACGGGCACGATCGCGCCCTGGTAACCGCCGTCGCGCAGGTGACCGAGCATTGCCGCGCCGATGCCCTGACCGCTCGCGCTGGCGCCGTAGACCGCGACGCCGCGCGGAGCCAGCAGCCGGGCGATCGACCGGGCCTCGGTGCGCTGCTCGCGGGACTCCTGCACCTCACGCGACTTCTCGGTCGGCGCGATCGGGAAGCCCAGGTGGACCACGCCGTCGGCGTACTTGCGCTGGACCTGATAGCCGAAGTCGCTGAAGACGCGCAGCATGCCGCCGTTCTCGGGAAGCACCTCGGCGACGAACCGGGTGATGCCGTGGTCGCGGGCGGCGTCGGCCAGGTATTCGAGCAGCACCGAGCCGATGCCCCGGCCCTGGTGCGCGTCCTCGACGACGAAGGCGACCTCGGCCTCCGGGGAGTCGGGGCCGAGCCGCTCGTACCGTCCGACGGCCATGATGCGGTCGCCGCTGACGACGACGAAGGCCTCGCGGTCGCGGTGGTCGACGTTGACGAAGCGCTGCAGGTCGCGCTCGGGGATGCGCGGGTACGGCGAGAAGTAGCGCAGGTAGCGGGTGCGGTCGCTCATGCGGGAGTGGAACTCCACGATGGCGGCGGCGTCGTCCGGGCGGATCTGGCGCAGGTGAACGGCGGTGCCGTCGGAGAGCAGAACGTCGGCGTTTCGCTCCACTGTTTGCTCCTAGTCGCGCGGGTCGTGCGGGTCGAGGCCGTGCAACGGGAAGACGGCCAGGCGGGTGGCGAGGATCGCGCGGTCGACCGGGTCGGCAGCGGTGCCCGGCTCCCAGCGTTCCACGACCGGGTCGACGCCGTCGGTCATCGTGGCCGGAACCTCGGCCCGGGGCCGCAGGTCGGCGGCGAGCCGGCGCCATGCCTCCGGCGTCTCGGTGGCCGGGTCGAGCGGGTCGCCGGTGACCGCGGCCACCAGGTGGGTCCAGGCCCGGGGCACCACCTCGACGACCGCGTAGCCTCCGCCGCCGGTCGCCACCCACCGGCCCTCGCACAACTCGTCGGCCAGGTCACGCATGGCCAGGTAGGCGGCGCGCTGGCCGTCGACCGAGAGCCGCAGGTCGGCCAGCGGGTCGAGGCGGTGGCCGTCGGCACCGCACTGGCTGATCAGGATCTCGGGGCGGAACGCCCGCAGCACCGACGGGACCACCGCGTGGAACGCCTTCAGCCAGCCGGCGTCGGTCGTACCCGGCGGAAGCGGAATGTTGACCGCGGTGCCCTCGGCGCCCGGCCCGCCCACCTCGTCGGCGAAACCCGACACGTTGGGGAACAGCGCCAGCGGCGTCTCGTGCAGGCTGACCGTGAGCACCCGCGGATCGTGATAGAACGCGGCCTGTACGCCGTCGCCGTGGTGCACGTCGACGTCCACATAGGCAACGCGCTGGGCGCCCTGCTCGAGCAGCCGCGCGATGGCGACCGCCGGATCGTTGTAGACGCAGAAGCCGGCCGCCCGGGCGGGCATCGCGTGGTGGAGCCCGCCGGCCACGTTGACTGCGCGGGTCGCCCGGCCCTGCCAGACCGCGTCGGCCGCGGCGATGGTGGCGCCGCACACCCGCGCCGACGCCTCGTGCATGTCCTCGAAGACCGGGTTGTCGGGGGTGTTGAGGCCCCAGCCGGAGAAGAACGGGTCGCTCGGGGCGAGGCGTACGGCGTCGAGGTAGTCGGCCCGGTGCACGCGGAGCAGGTCGGCCTCGGTGGCGGGCTCGGGAACGATCGTCTGCACCCCGGGACGGTCGAGAAGGCCCAGGTCACGGACGAGCGCCATGGTCAACTCGATGCGTACCGGGTCCATCGGGTGGTCGCCCATGTCGTAGTCGAGCAGGGCCCTGTCCCAGACCACGGCGGTCGTCGGCTGCACCATGACCGCCATGCTGCCACGGTCGGGGGTGCACACCGTTGCTGCGGGCATGGGAAGACGCCGTCGGGTAAGGTCGTTGCACCACCTGTCGGGGCGGAAGTCAACCCCCGGTAACGAGGTAATATCGCTGCTGGGAGGGCCGCATTGTGAACGACCTGGTCGACACTACCGAAATGTATTTGAGGACCATCCTCGAGCTTGAAGAGGAAGGCGTCCCGCCGCTGCGTGCGCGCATCGCCGAGCGGCTTCACCAGAGCGGTCCCACGGTCAGCCAGACGGTCGCGCGCATGGAGCGCGACGGCTTGTTGAGCGTCGAGGGCGACCGGCACCTCGTGCTCACCGGGGAGGGCCGGGTCACCGCGGTCGCCGTGATGCGCAAGCACCGGCTGGCCGAGCTTCTGCTGGTCAACGTCATCGGCATGCCCTACGAGGAGGCCCACGAAGAGGCCTGCCGGTGGGAGCACGTGATGAGCGACCAGGTGGAGAAGAAGGTCTACGAGCTGCTCAACAAGCCGACGAGGTCGCCCTACGGCAACCCGATCCCGGGGCTGGACGTGCTCGACGAGACGGCCGACGAGCACTTGAACGGGGTGACCGGCGAGCGCAACCTGGCGTTCCCGGGCCTGTCCGGCAGCGTCGTGGTGCGCCGCATCTGCGAGAGCGTGCAGACCAACGCCGACGTGCTGCGCCAGCTGCACGCGGCCGGCATCGACCCGGGCACGACGGTGACGGTGGCCCAGGAGCGCGACGGCGTGACCATCGACCGCTCCGGCGACAAGATCCGCCTCCCCCGCGAGGTAGCGTCCAGGGTCTTCGTAGCCTACTGAGTTTGCTGGCTTCGCTTCGCTCCGCGGGCGATTGCCTGGGATCCGGTGTCATCGGAGATGATTTTCTGCCGCCCGCAAAAACCACGGGCGGCAGAAAATCAGCTGCGATAACACCGGCGGCAATCGCCAGACGGGGCAGTGAGCACTAATCAGTGGTATCCATGGCCTTCGCTAAGTCCAGCAGCTTGGCGTTCATGGTGGTTACGTCGTTGGCGGTCGCGGCCTTGGCGAAAGTGAATTTCAGGGTCTGCAGCTGGTTGGCCTCGCTCAACCAGCTGATCTCGACGCTCGGGCCGTGGACACCGGACGCGGCCGAGTCGAGCCGGTAGCCGGCCTTGCCCAGCCCCTTGAGGGTGGCGGCCTTGTTCGGCTTGAGGTCGGACAGGAACAGCTTGGAGTCGGCCGTCGTGCTCTCGACCACCGACAGCATCAGGTCGGGGTAGTCGCCTTCGATGGTCTGCACCACGCAGGTCGACGTGTCGTCGACCTGGTCGGCGGCGGCCACGTTGAAGGTGACGCCGATCTTCTCCTTGATGAACGCGTAGTCCCAGAGGATGCAGGCGCCGCCGGCCGAGGCGGCCGGCTGCTCGACCAGTTTGACCGGAGGCAGGGCCGCCGGTTCGGCCCCGGCGTCCCGCTTGCTGTTGCAGCCCGTGAGGGCAAGCAGGGCGGCGACGCCGACCGCGGCGGCGGAACGCGAACGCACTGTTGATCCCTCCCCGAGATATTCGGGGCACACCGTACTTTGTGCGGCGGGCAGCGCGAAAGGGCCACGTCCGGCACCAAAGGCGTACGCTGCGTGACCATCGCCACCAACTTGACGCCGCATGTCAAGTACCGGGAAGATGGCGGTCGTGGACGATGCCCTGGTCGAGCAGATCGCCCGGCTGCTCGACGTGCGACTGCTCGATCCGCTCGAAGTTCTCCTCGAGGGCGACGACGCGGTCGACGCGGTGCGCCAACTGGTGCGGCTGCGGGCCCGCCGGTGGGCCGACACGATGCGTACGGGCAGCGACACCGCCGCGGTCATGATGGCGGCCCGGCTGATCGCCACCCTCTACCCCGGCGACCGCGGGTTCGACCCGCCCGACGACTGGTGGGCGACCCCGCTCGGCCAGGTCGTCGCGCACCGGGCCGGGCATCCATGGGCCGAGTCGGTCACCTACGCGACCGCCGGGGCCATGCTCGGCATCACACGCCAGGGCGTACACGATCTGGTGCGGCGGGGCCGCCTGCCGCGACATCCGGACGGCGGCGTGCCGTCGTCCGCCATCCGGGACCGCCTGCGGTCCCGCCCGGATTCTCAGGAGCAGACGTGATCAACGACCGCCTGATCGACGCGGGCGAACTGCCGCTCGCGGTCCGTGACTTCGGCGGCGACCAGCCGCCCCTGCTGTTGCTGCACGGCGCCGGCGGCAACCTCGCACACATGACGACGCTGGCCCGCGCGCTCCGGGCCAAGCACCGGGTGATCACGGTCGACCTGCGCGGCCACGGACGCTCCGGCGACGGGCCCTGGACCTGGGACGCCGCGCTGGGCGACCTGGCCGCGGTCTGCGTACAGATGGAACTGGACCGCCCGGCCGTGGTCGGCCACTCGCTCGGCGGCATGCTGGCCGCCCTCTGGGGCCAGCGCCACCCCGAGGCCTCGGGCGTGGTGAGCCTCGACGGCAACCCGCCGCCGAGCCGGGTCGAGCACCTGCCGGGCATGCAACCGCCGGCCGCGGCGGCCGATCTGGCCCGCCTGCGGAAGGTCTTCGACGAGATGCAGGCCGGGATGGGCCGGCCGATCCCGGCCGACCATCTGGCCGACCTGGTCGAGGCCCAGCGGAAGGCGGCCCGCGACATGGGCGCGAACGAGAAGGTGTGGCTGGAGGGCTTCCGGCGCAACCTGGTGCACGAGAGCGGCGAGACCTCGACCCGCCCGTCGGCCGCGGCCGCGGCCCAGATGCGCGAGCTGATGAACGAACTCGACCTGAGCCCGGTCTACGCCGCCACGACCTGCCCCGAGCTGGTCGTGCTGCCGACCCGCGCCCTGCCCGAGCAGGAGCCGTTCGCCGACCTCTACGCGGCGCACCGGCGGTTCCTCGTCGAGCAGGCGGCCGCAATTGGACATCTGCGCTACATCTCGCTGGCCGACGCCTCGCACGCGATGGTGGTCGAACAGCCGGGGCTGCTCGCCGACCTGATCAGCGACTTCCTGACCACCTCAGCACGGTGACGGGCAGACCGCCGAAGACCTTCCTGGGCGTTCCACCGGTGGCCGGGAGCGCATAGAGAAACCGTCGGCCCGCTGCGCCAGCAGACGCTTGCCGTCCGGCGAGGCGAAACCGCCGGTGAACGGCCGGCCCGGCAACTTGCCCAGCGACCGGAACTGCGCCAGCTCCTGATTCGGCCGCCCGATCAGCACGCCGATCTCGGCCCGCTTGCCGTCGCGGACGCAGGCCAGCTCATCCCCGCCGAAGGGGCCGCCGCCGCAGACGAAGTGGTCAGCGCGGCTGAAGACGTCGGCGCTGGTCACCACCGCGCCGTTCGTCGTCGCCGTGGCGTCGATGGCGACATCCCAGTCGGCCGGAGAGTAGACGCGCAGCTCGGTGCGGTCGCCGACCTCGGCGGTGGCGACCAGCCCGGGCTGCTCCCAGGTCGGCTTGGCGGCGGCCGTCCGGTGGTCACAAGCGGAGATCAAGAGCAGCCCGGCGGGTGGCCAGGGCGGCGGTCAGCTTACGCATTCAGACGTACGCCGGGAGCCGGTCGAGGCAGCTCTGCCAGCCCTGGCGGTACATCTCAGCCGTCTCGGCGTCGAGCCGATCGTGAACGACGGTGAGGTCGGTGCCACCGTCCGTCGCGACAAGGTCGATCGTGACCCGGCTGTCGCGGTCGTCGCCCTGCCAGCGCCACGACTGCACGATGCGTCGGGGCGGCTCGAGTTCGGTGTAGACGCCCGCGAAACCCATGCCGTCGGCGTCGATCCCGAAGCGCCCGCCGACGACCGGGTCGGAGAACGCGCGGGGCGAGACGGTCGCCGGCCAGTACCAGGCTTGAAGGGCGTCGGCGTCGGTCAAAGCGGCGTAGACCCGCTCGGGCGGCGCGTCCAGATGGACGGTGATCTCGGCGGACCGGTCAAAGGTCATGGACATCAGCTCCAGGTGGGGACGCGGGCCGAAGACCCGCTTCGGAATGCCGTCGGTGAGCAGGCGGGCACTTTGCCGCCGTCGATCGAGGGCTCACGGTGGCGTCTCCGGCGTCCTGCCGCTTCGGGGCGGCGCGGGCGGGAACCGACGCCATGACCTCGGCCTTGTTCGGCGGCCATCAGGCGTGCGGAGAGCCGGTCACCAAGCACGCCTCAGCATGGCACGCGTCGATGAGTCGTGGGGGGAGGCGGAGGGCGATGCGTCAGTCGAGAGCGGTCGGCTTCAAGGGGCGGGCGGCGCCCGAGGCGAGCACGCCGATGAGCAGCGAGACCAGGGCGCAGAGGATTGCGTTGAGGACGCCGAGGTGCTGGGCCAGGACGCCGATCAGGGGCGGGCCGGCCAGGAACGACGCGTAGCCGATCGAGCCGGCTACCGAGACGCGGATCGCCGAGCGGACCGGATCGTCGGCGGCTGAGCTCATGCCGACCGGGAAGCCGAGCGAGGAGCCCACGCCCCACAGCAGGCCACCGAGGAGGGCCAGCGGGATCGCCGCGCCGCTGAAGACGAGCAGCAGGCCGGCCACGCCGGCGACCGCCGTGGCCCTCAGCACGGCCACGCGGCCCCAGCGCTCGATCGCGTAGCCGCCGAACAGCCGGGACAGCGTCATCGCGACGACGAACGCACCGTAGCCGATCGCGCCCACGGTCTCGGTGGCGTGGTAGCCGTCGACCAGGCTGATCGCCAGCCAGTCGTTGGCGGTGCCCTCGGCGAAGCCGAAACCGAGCAGGATCAGGCCGATCAGGATCGTGCGCGGCTCGAGCCAGGCCTGCCGGACGCTCATCGGGTGCGACTCACCCTCGGGGAGAGGCACGTGCGGGAGGAACCCGCGTACGGCGAAGACCATGACCGCGACCGTGAGGGCCGCGGTGAGATAGAGCTGCACCGAGACCGCGATGCCGGCGGCCGCGGCGGCCGCGCTGACCGCCGCGCCGAGCACCGTGCCGAGGCTGAAACCGGCGTGGAAACGCGGCATGATCGTGCGGCTGAGGCGGCGCTCGACGTCGGCGCCCTCGACGTTCATCGCGACGTCCCAGCTGCTGTTGCCCATGCCGGCCAGCACGAGGCCGAGGCCGGCGACCGGGACCGAGCCGAGGAGTGTGCCGGTCGCCAGCAGAGTCAGGCCGGCCGCCATCGAGAGGCTGGCCAGCAACACGGCGCGGGCCGGGCCGACGCGCTGCACGAGCGGGCCGGCGACCGGGATCGCGGCGATGCCGGCCACCGAGATGCAGAGCAGGAGGAGTCCGAACCCGGCCGCCGAAAGGTGCAGGTCGTGCCGCACGGCGGGGGCCCGGGCGAACCAGCCCGCGAACGCCAGGCCGTTGGTGCCGAACGTGATGCCGACCGCGAGTTTGGCCCGCTCGATCCGCGGGCGGTCGAGGTCGGCGAGCGTCATGCTCGGGAACTTACACGTTAAAGCTCGGCCGGTACCAGCGAATGAGTGCTTCCGCACGGCCGGTCGTCTGGTCCGCGGAGTCGGCCAGGGTCGCGAGGGTGGTTCGGCATGGCTGACATCGATGCGGCCGAGGACTGGCTCGACCACTGGACGGCCAGAGTCAGCGCCCGGGCCGAGCAGCGGCCACGCTCTCCCGTCGGGTCGCGGCCCTGGCCGGGCGTGGGCGGCGTGCCCCCATCGCGAGGTCGTAGCGTCAGTTCCGGACGAGCCCGCTCACCACATCGTCGAGCGTCCCGGCATCCAGTGGGACACCGTTGCGGGTCGCCTTTCCCCTACGGCTGATCGCGACGACTTCGGCGCGGTCCTGGCCACGCCGGAAGGCCATGATGACCCGGCCCTTGGCCTTCCGGGGCAGCGCCGGCCTGGTCCACTTCACGAGCACATCGGCGGCGATCGGTTTCGAGGCGAGGGTGTAACGGAAGAGCCAGCCGAGCGGCCCCATCCGCTGGACGTCCCGACGGCGGCCCGGCGCCGCGACGGGGCTCTCGATGACGACCGCCTCGCCGAAGCCGAACATCCGCAGGCCACGCCCGTCGCTCCCGTCGAACGCGGCCGTCAGGGCGAAGGCCGGGTCGGTCCGCGCGTCCCTCAGGATATTCAACTCGGGCGCGTGCTCGACCTTGCCGGTCTGCGGAACGATCCGCATCAGCCGGCGGAACACGAAACTGGCCGAGATCTCGCGCAGCGCCGAGTCACGAGCCCGATCGGGCAAGGAGCGCCAGGCCGCGGCGACGGCGGGGTCGAACAAAGCCTGCCGGTCGACGCCCGACGTGCAGAGCTCAAGTCCGGAAAGGACGATCAGCTCGACCTCGTCGAAAGCCGAGTCGTGCACCAGCCGCTGGACGGCCGCCGCGGGATCTTCACGAGGCGGGCCGAAGATGTCTCCCACTGTCGCACCCTACGACGGCCGCGCCGGGGTGCCGGGACAGCGCCTCGTGAATACAAAAGCGAGGGTGTCCCGGAACCGGGACACCCTCGCCTCAGTCAGGCGGCTGTGATCAGCTGCAGCCGGAGGTGGAGCCGCAGCCCTCGCAGACGTAGCAACTGCCGGCGCGGCGCATCTTGGTGCCGCAGGTGAAGCAGAGCGGCGCGTCGGCGGAGTGGCCGGTGACCACCTCGAGCAGCTCGGTGGAGGAGCCGGCCTGGACCGGAACCACCTTGTCGGGTTCGGCCGGGGCGACCGGGGCCGAGGCCTCGGCCGGGGCGGTGACGGCACCGACCGGGGCCGACACCGGGGCGGAGGCGGCCATGCCCGCGAGGTCGGCGTTGGCGGCCGCAACCTCGGCGGCTGCCTCGGCCTGCACCTGGGCGGCCCGCTCCTTGGCGGTGAAGATGCCCAGGTCGGCGCGGGTGTCGTAGGGCAGGAAGTCGAGCGCCAGGCGACGGAAGATGTAGTCCATCACCGAGGCCGCCATGCGTACGTCCGTGTCGTCGGTCATGCCGGCGGGCTCGAAGCGCATGTTGGTGAACTTGCTGACGTACGTCTCCAGCGGGACGCCGTACTGCAGCCCTATCGAGATCGCCACCGAGAAGGCGTCCATGACGCCGGCCAGCGTCGAACCCTGCTTCGACATCTTGAGGAAGACCTCGCCGAGACCGTCGTCCGGGTAGGACGACGCGGTGAGGTAGCCCTCGGCGCCGCCGACCGAGAAAGACACCGTCTCCGACGGGCGCTTCTTGGGCAGCCGCTTGCGGACCGGCCGGTACTCGACGACCTTCTCCACGATCTTTTCGGCCTCGACGA
The DNA here is from genome assembly GCF_044455125.1 of Actinoplanes sp. NPDC051343. Lineage (NCBI taxonomy): Bacteria > Bacillati > Actinomycetota > Actinomycetes > Micromonosporales > Micromonosporaceae > Actinoplanes > Actinoplanes sp. NPDC051343. The sequence goes on along the minus strand of NZ_JBITEL010000004.1, from coordinate 366,904 downwards.
GCGGAGCCTCGATCTGGGCGGCCGGCTTCTCCTTCTTCGCCACCGAAAGCGGCTGGCCGACCTTGCAGTTGTCGCGGTAGATCGCGAGCGCCTTCAGGCCGAGCTTCCAGCCCTGGTAGTGGATCTCCTCGATCTCCTCGACGGTCGCCGTCTCGGGCATGTTGACCGTCTTGGAGATGGCGCCCGAGATGAACGGCTGCACCGCGGCCATCATGCGCACGTGGCCCATCGGTGCGATCGAGCGCTCGCCCATCGCGCAGTCGAAGACCGCGTAGTGCTCCGGCTTGAGACCGGGGGCGTCGACCACGTTGCCGTGCTCGGCAATGTGCTCCACGATCGCCTCGACCTGCTCCTCGGGGTAGCCGAGGCTGCGCAGCGCGCGGGGCACGGTCTGGTTGACGATCTGCATCGAGCCGCCGCCGACCAGCTTCTTGAACTTGACCAGCGCCAGGTCGGGCTCGATGCCGGTGGTGTCGCAGTCCATCATCAGGCCGATCGTGCCGGTCGGGGCCAGCACCGAGGCCTGCGCGTTGCGCCAGCCGTTCTTCTCGCCGATCTTGTTGCCGTGGGTCCACTGCTTGGTCGCCGCCCGCACGATCTCGGTCGCGACCGTGCCGGCCGGACGGATCTCGTCGTTGGCGGCGGCGTGCTTGCGCATGACCCGCTTGTGGGCCTCGGCGTTACGGGCGTAACCCTCGTACGCCCCGACGACACCGGCCAGTTCGGCCGAGCGGCGGTACGCCGTACCCGTCATCAGCGAGGTGATCGCCGCCGCGACGCTGCGGCCGCCCTCGGAGTCGTACGGCAGGCCGGATGCCATCAGCAGCGCGCCGATGTTGGCGTATCCGATGCCGAGCTGGCGGTACGCCCGCGTCGTTACCCCGATCTTCTCGGTCGGGAAGTCGGCGAAGCAGATCGAGATGTCCATCGCGGTGATGATGAACTCGACGCTCTTGACGAACTTCTCGACCTCGAACGAGCCGTCCGGCTTGAGGAACTTGAGCAGGTTGAGCGAGGCCAGGTTGCAGGACGAGTCGTCCAGCGACATGTATTCCGAGCACGGGTTGGACGCGGTGATCCGGCCGGTCTCGGGGTTGGTGTGCCAGTCGTTGATGACGTCGTCGTACTGCAGGCCCGGGTCGGCGCACTCCCACGCCGCCGTGGCGATGTCGCGGAACAGCTTCTTGGCGTCGATGGTCTCGATCACGTCGCCGTCGAGCCGGCCGCGGAGGGCGAACTGGCCGCCCTCCTCGTACGCCCGCATGAACTCGTCGGAGACCCGGACCGAGTTGTTGGCGTTCTGGTATTGCACGCTGACGATGTCGGCGCCGCCCAGGTCCATGTCGAAGCCGGCGTCCCGCAGGGCGCGGATCTTGTTTTCCTCGCGCGCCTTGGTCGAGACGAACTCCTCGATGTCGGGGTGGTCGACGTCGAGGATGACCATCTTGGCCGCCCGGCGGGTGGCGCCGCCCGACTTGATGGTGCCCGCGCTGGCGTCGGCACCACGCATGAAGCTCACCGGGCCACTGGCGGTCCCCCCGGACGACAGCAGTTCCTTGGACGAGCGGATGCGGGACAGGTTGACGCCGGAGCCGGACCCGCCCTTGAAGATCAGGCCCTCTTCCTTGTACCAGTCGAGGATCGAGTCCATCGAGTCGTCGACCGACAGGATGAAGCAGGCGCTGACCTGCTGCGGCGACTTGGTGCCGACGTTGAACCAGACCGGCGAGTTGAAGCTGAACACCTGGTGCAGCAGCATCCAGGTCAGCTCGTGGTCGAAGATCTCGGCGTCGGCCGGGGTGGCGAAGTAGCCGTACTCCTCGCCGGCCTTGCGATAGGTCGAGACGACCCGGTCGATCAGCTGCTTGAGCGACCACTCGCGCTCGGGCGTGCCCACGGCACCCCGGAAGTATTTGGTGGTCACGATGTTTGCCGCGTTGACGCTCCAGGACGCGGGGTACTCCACGCCGCGCTGCTCGAAGTTGATCGAGCCGTCACGCCAGTTCGTCATGACGACGTCGCGGCGCTCCCACTCGACCTCGTCGTACGGATGCACACCGTCGGTCGTCCAGACCCGCTCGACCCGCAGCCCCCCTGCGGCCGCGCGGTCGCCGTTCGCACGGCTGCGCTGCCGACCTGCTGTGATGCCGTCCCCGGCCATACTGCTCCCCCTCTTTGGTACTGCCACTCTTCTTTACTTCTGCGTCGTTGCCGGGCCGGCCACCGCCGGGCCGGCTACCGACTCACGCAGCGCCTGGATCTCCTTCTCGAACTCGTCGAGCGAGTCGAAGGACTTGTAGACGCTGGCGAACCGGAGGTAAGCCACCTGGTCGAGCTCCCGCAGCGGGACGAGGATCGCCAGGCCCACCTCGTGGCTGGGCACCTCGGCGGCGCCTTTAGCCCGGATGGACTCCTCGACCTTCTGCGCCAGCAGCGCGAGCGAGTCGTCGTCGACCGGCCGGCCCTGGCAGGCCTTGCGGACCCCGCTCATGATCTTGGTGCGGCTGAAGGGTTCGGTGACCCCGCTGCGCTTGACCACCGCGAGGACCGCCTCCTCGACCGTGGTGAACCGCTTGCCGCACTCGGGACACGAGCGACGGCGACGGATCAACTGACCGTCGTCGGCCTCACGCGAGTCGACCACACGCGAGTCGGCGTGGCGGCAATACGGGCAACGCACCGAGCCCCATCTCCTTTTCGGCCCTCCGGAGCTCCCTCACCGCTATCCGGGCACGCCGATAGGCAGCGTCGCGAAGATCGAATCGATCGCGTTGCTGTGGTCGGCCTGCGGATAACCGGAGAGGCAAAACCCCAACCAGTGGATGACTTACACCCTTGTAACTACTAGATGTTGGGGTAGACGCTATGCCGCGGCGGACGTGGGCGCAAGCCAAGCGACGTGCCGACGCGCCGTATTCTCCGACTCAACACGTGCGGTGTACCGGTAGTCACACGGTGCTGCCCGGAGGGACGATTTGGAGCGATTTGCAGGACAGAATCAGTGTCCGCGAGGTAACACCAGAACATCACCGGGCTGAATGTCATAACTCGGCAGCTTGTTCAGATCGCGCAACTCGGCGACGGCGGCCTGGTTGTCGCGCCGGGACATCGTGCGGGCGGCGATGCCCCACAGCGTGTCGCCCGGCTGCACGACGATCGTCGGGGCCGGAGCGGTCGACGACCCGCCGGCCTGCGAGGCGGTGGTGAAGAGCACGACGCTGGCCAGCGTGGCGGTCATAAAGAGGACGACGAGCACGACGGCGCGGCCGCGCCGGGTCAGCCGCAGCGGCGGCTCGATGCGCCGGAGATCGTGGCTCACCATGGCGATTCCCCCTCGCTCGATCGAAGATCAGCGTTCCAAGATCGTTGTTCGTACGGGCGTTCGATCGAACGCCCGTACGACGGTCTATCAGAACGGGCGTACGAAAGTCGAGCACTTCCGGGCGACACGCCGGGCCCGATGTCGTACAGATGTTTGAATATGTCGTACCCGCCGATTACGGTTTGCCGTCAAGAGGGGTCAGCCGGACAAACGCCATCCCCACGGCGTTTTTCCGGCTTCCGCGACGCACCACGTGCCGCACGACGGCACTGGCCGACAGGGAGGGCGTACGTGTCGACCGACGACCGGACAAGCCGGCAACAAACCAATGTCAAGCAGCCCGAGTCCGCGAACGCGTCTGCCGCGTTGCGCCGCCGCACACCGAGCCGATCCCGCACCGGCGAGGCGCCCCAGTTGCGAGCGGTCACACCCGTGGTCAGCCAGTTTCCCGATCTGGTCACGGCCGACCTGACGGCGCGGCAGCGGCGCATCCTGGAGTTCATCCGCGACTGGGTGGAGCGCTACGGCTACCCGCCCAGCGTGCGGGAGATCGGCGAGGCGGTCGGGCTGGTCTCGCCGTCCAGCGTGGCCTACCAGTTGAAGGCGCTGGAGACCAAGGGCTTCCTGCGCCGCGATCCCAACCGGCCGCGGGCGGTCGACGTGCGCTCCCCCAGCGAGCTGGTCGACGACGAGGCGTTGCGGTCGGCGCGCCCGCAGCCGGCGTACGTGCCTCTGCTCGGCCGCATCGCGGCCGGTGGCCCCATCCTGGCCGAGCAGGCGGTCGAGGAGTTCTTCCCGCTGCCGCGCGAGCTGGTCGGCGAGGGTGACGTCTTCATGCTCGAGGTCAAGGGCGATTCGATGATCGACGCCGCGATCTGCAACGGCGACTGGGTCGTGGTGCGCCAGCAGCCGACGGCCAACGCGGGCGACATCGTGGCCGCGATGATCGACGGCGAGGCGACGGTGAAGAGCTACCGCCAGCGCGACGGGCACGTCTGGCTGATGCCGGCCAACCCGGCCTTCGACCCGATCCCGGGCGATGACGCGACCATCATGGGCCGCGTCGTCGCCGTCCTCCGCCGCGTCTGATCCGACACAAGGAAGAGGCCGGTCCGCATCGGACCGGCCTCTTCACTGTCTCTGGCTAGCGGCGGTAGCCAGGGTTGTCGAAGCGGCCCTCGGGGCGGCCGCCGAACTCGGCCCGGCCGTCGCGGGGACGCTGGCCGCCATGGCCGTAGTCGCCGCCGCCCTGGGGCCGCTGGCCCTGGGCGGGTCCCTGGGGGCGCTGCGGACGGCCGCCGCCGGGCGGCATGCCCTGACCGCCGCCACCACCCTGGGGACGCTGACCCCCGCCACCCTGCTGGGGGCGCTGCCCCTGCGGGGCCGGACCACGGCCCTGACCGCTGCCACCGCCGTAGGTGCCGTTGCGGCCGGGCGGCGGCTGCTGACCACCCCGGGCCGGAGGCTGCTGACCACCACGAGCCGGAGGCTGCTGACCACCACGAGCCGGAGGCTGCTGACCGCTGCGGGCGGGACCGGGCTGACCACCACGCGCAGGAGCGGGCTGACCACCACGCGCAGGACCAGGCTGACCACCACGCGCTGGACCGGGCTGACCGCCCCCGGCGGGACCGGGCTGACCACCACGGGCCGGAGCGGGCTGGCCGCCCCGGGCCGGAGCGGGCTGACCACCACGGGCCGGAGCGGGCTGACCACCGCGGGGAGGAGCGGGCTGACCGCCCCGGGCCGGGGGCTGCTGGCCGCCGGCTGGGCGCGCGTACTGCGGAGCACCGCCGCCGCTGCCGTAAACCGGGCCGCGCTGGCCACCGCCGGGGGCGCCGCCGGCGCCGTAGACCGCGCCGCTGTTGGCGCCGCTGCCGCCGCCGGCCGCCGGCATGCCACCGGAACGGGCGCCGTAGGCCGCCGCGCGCTGCTGTGCACCACCGACGCCGATCAGTTCGGTCTCGGGGTCGCCGGTCGACGGGTCGTCACCGCCGTACGTCGAGGGGCCGAGCGCCGCCCGCTTGCGGCTGCGCACGATGCCCAGCACGCCCACGCCGACCAGGATCAGACCGACCAGCCCGACCCCGCCCACCATGAGCGTGATCTGGTTGAGCGTCAGGTTGGAGTACCAATGGGTGGTCGGGCCGGTCTGAGACGACTTCGCCGCCAACGCCACCGTGGTGGCCGGCGTGTACTGCATGATGTAGTTGGCGGTGTCGTGGTCGCCGTTCATGTCGGAGACCGTGTAGAAGAACTTGCCGTCGGGGCTGTAGGTGATCGCCTCGCCGAACGGCTCGTTGGGCAGCCCGGTCGTACGCGGCTTGCCGTTCTTCAGCGCACCGAGCACGTCGCCGTTGGTGACGTCCCACTCCAGCGCGTCGGTGTACGTGCGCAGCGCGACCTTGCCACCGCCCGGCGCGACCGCCCCGCCGTCGATGGTCTTGTTGCCGATCTGGGCGACCGTGTTGGACGGCGTGGTGGTGCCCGACACCTGAAGCTCGCCGACCTTCTTGAGCGGCGTCGAGGTCTCGTTGTTGGCCTTCAGTGGCGCGCTGGGCTCGTAGATCGAGGCCGGCTTGCCGAGTTCCTTGGTGACCAGCAGCGGGGTCGTGCCGTTCTGGAGCAGCAGCGCCTCGGCGTCGTGATTGTCGCCCTGGGGGTAGGCAATGCGGTAGATCTTCGGCTTGGCCGACCCGTCGGCCTTCATCGACCAGAGGGCGACGTGGTCGCGCGGCTGTGGGTTAGCCGCCCGGACACTGTCGTCGCCGGTGTCGGCGATCCAGAGAGTCTTTCCGTCCGGCGACAGGATCAGGTCTTCGGTGTCGATCGGGCTGCTGCTGTAGCTGACCTTGCTGACGACCTTGCACTTGTTGTCGAGGAAGAAGATCTTTTTGTGGCTGTCCTGAGTGCTGCTGTCGTCGATGACGATGAAGCCGGAACTGGTCGCCACAATGCCGGACAGCTCATCGAGCGTGGTGTCCGTGACCTTGCAGATCTTCTTGCCCGGTGTCGCCTTCACGCTGACCGTGGGGACCGGGTCGTCGGCGAGTGCCGGGGACGAACCGGCCACGAGCAGCCCGGAAGCTGCGATGACCGAAAAGACGAGACGCCGCATCCGATCAGTGTCGCATGCGACGTCTCGTGCCGGTGTTACGCGTAGATCAACGCAGGTCAGAGCGCCCGGCCCGCCCGGTTTGCCGGAATACCCTCGGTGCTTGATCGACTCCGTTCCGAAGGTGACGCGCCGACGACACGCCACCCACCAGGGGCAGATCACAGTTCCCTGGGAATCGGGGAACTACGCCGTGACGAACGGCTCCAGCTCGGCCGCCAACTGCTCGCCGACCCGGACCTTCAGCTCCATGCCCTCTTCGACGTGGCGGGTCTGCACCACCTGACCGGTCCGGTGGATCCGGGCCACCAGGTCGCCCCGGTCATAGGGCAGCAGGACCCGCAGGTCGACCGCCGGCCGCGGCAACCGCTCGGCGATCGCGGTCTGCAGCGCCTCGATGCCGGCCCCGGAACGGGCGGACACGAAGACCGCGTCGGGCCAGGCCCGCTTGAGTCGCAGGATCGTCTCCTCGTCGGCCGAGTCGACCTTGTTGATCACCAGAAGTTCGGTGATGCGGTCGGCACCCACCTCGCCGAGCACCTCGCGGACCGCGCTGACCTGACCCTCGGGATCGGGGTGTGCGCCGTCGACGACGTGCACGACCAGATCGGCGAAGGCCACCTCTTCCAGCGTCGAGCGGAACGCCTCGACGATCTGGTGGGGCAGGTGACGCACGAAGCCGACCGTGTCGGACAGCGTGTAGACCCGGCCGTCCTCCGCCGCGGCCCGCCGGATGGTCGGATCGAGGGTCGCGAACAGCGCGTCCTCGACCAGCACTCCGGCCTGGGTCAGGCGGTTGAGCAGACTCGACTTGCCGGCGTTGGTGTAACCGGCGATCGCCACCGCGGGCACCCCGCTGCTGGCGCGGCGGGAGCGCTTGGTGTTGCGTACGGTCCGCATGCCCTTGATCTCGCGCCGCAGCCTCGCGATGCGCTGGTTGATGCGCCGGCGGTCGGTCTCGAGCTTGGTCTCACCGGGACCACGCAGACCCACACCGCCGCCCGCGCCGCCACCGCGGCCGGAACCACCGCTCTGGCGGGACAGCGTCTCACCCCAGCCACGCAGGCGTGGCAGAAGGTACTGCAGCTGGGCCAGCTCGACCTGCGCCTTACCCTCTTTGCTCTTCGCGTGCTGGGCGAAGATGTCGAGGATCAGCGCGGTGCGGTCGACGACCTTGACCTTCGTCTGCTGCTCGAGGTTGCGCAGCTGGGACGGGGAAAGCTCACCGTCGCAGATGATCGTGTCGGCGCCGGAGGCGAGAACCACGTCGCGCAGCTCGTCGACCTTGCCCCGGCCGATGAAGGTAGCCGCATCGGGCCGCCCGCGCCGCTGGATGAGGCCCTCGAGCACCTCGGAACCCGCGGTCTTGGCGAGATCGGACAGCTCGGTCAACGAATTGTCCGCGTCATCCTGACTGCCCTCGGTCCAGACGCCGACCAGCACGACGCGCTCCAGGCGCAGCTGGCGGTACTCGACCTCGGTGATGTCGGTGAGCTCGGTGGAAAGGCCGGCCACCCGGCGCAGCGAGCGACGCTCTTCAAGGTCAAGTTCGCCGACGCTGGGATCGAACAGCTCTGTAGTCAAAAGGTGACCTCCTCAGCCCGATCGTGGCACGCCGCGCGCACGAACGCATCCACATAACCGGGCCGAGCGTTTTGTAGGAGTGTCTGGACCAGTAATAACCACCGGATTGGGAACCTGTATTCCGGAAGCGCAAGAATGCGGTGACGCACCCGCCAACGTCGGAGGGAACACCGTGGTGACGACCCGCCTGCCGAGCGCAGGATTTTCGATCACGATCCGTATTGCCGTTACCGCGGACGCCTCGTCCATCGGCCGGCTCACCACCTGCGTCGGCGAAGCCGGCGCCATCGTCACCGCGCTCGACGTGGTCGACTCGGACACCAGCCGGGTGCTCGTCGACCTCACCTGCGACACAGCCGATTCCAACCACGCTGACCAGGTGGTGAAGACGCTCGAGGAGCTGGACGGGGTCGACGTCCGCAAGGTCTCCGACCGGACGTTCCTGCTGCACCTGGGCGGCAAGATCGAGGTCTCGTCGAAGGTCGCGCTGCGCAACCGCGACGAACTGTCCCGGGCGTACACGCCGGGCGTGGCCCGGGTCTGCATGGCGATCGCCGAAAATCCGGCCGACGCACGCCGGCTGACCATCAAGCGCAACACGGTCGCCGTGGTCAGCGACGGCTCGGCGGTGCTCGGCCTGGGTAACATCGGCCCGGCCGCCGCGATGCCGGTCATGGAGGGCAAGGCGGCGCTGTTCAAGCGGTTCGGCGGGGTCGACGCGTGGCCGGTGGTGCTCGACACCCAGGACACCGACGAGATCGTCAACATCGTCCGGGCGATCGCCCCGGCGTACGGCGGCATCAACCTGGAGGACATCGCGGCGCCGCGCTGCTTCGAGATCGAGATGCGGCTGCGCGAACTGCTCGACATCCCGGTCTTCCACGACGACCAGCACGGCACCGCGATCTGCGTGCTGGCCGCGCTGACCAACGCGCTGCGGGTGGTCGGCAAGGACATGGCCCGGGTCAAGGTCGTCGTCTCGGGCGCCGGCGCGGCCGGCACCGCGATCATGAAGCTGCTGCTCCGGGAGGGCGTCGGCGACATCATCGCGTACGACCGGCAGGGCGCCCTGCACCGCGGCATGTCCGGGCTCAACGAAACCTGGCAGTGGCTGGCCGACAACACGAACAAGGACAACTACTCCGGCGACCTGCCCGGCGCGATCGTCGGCGCCGACGTGTTCATCGGGGTGAGCGCCCCCAACCTGCTCTCGGGCGACGACATCAGCAAGATGGCCGACAAGTCGATCGTCTTCGCGCTGGCCAACCCCGACCCGGAGGTCGACCCGCGGGAGGCCCGCCGGCACGCCGCGGTGGTCGCCACCGGCCGTTCCGACCAGCCCAACCAGATCAACAACGTGCTCGCCTTCCCGGGTGTCTTCCGCGGCATGCTGGACGTCAGCGCCGAGGGGTTCACCGAGGAGATGGCGCTGGCCGCGGCCCGGGCGATCGCCGACGTGGTGGGCGAGGACAAACTCAACCCGACCGTCATCGTTCCGAGCGTCTTCGACCCGCGGGTCACCCCGGCGGTCGCGGCCGCGATCCGGGCGGTCGTGCGGGGCGGGGCGGTGCCGCACAACGCGGCCGCCACGCCCGAGGTCGAGCTCCAGGAAGCGCCCCGGGAGACCTTCTAGCCTCAGAACGACCACCCGGTCAGCTCAGCGACCCGGTCGGTGATCAGCCCGGCCGCCCCAGCGGCGGCCAGGGCCGGCCACTGCGCCGGGTCGTTCGCCGTCCAGGGCATGATCTCGACCCCGGCCGTCAGCAGAGCGTCGACCGTGTCGGTGTCGCGGAGAAAGTCGGCGATGGGCGGGTTGCAGCAGACCACGCCCAGAGAGGCGGCCAACGACGGCGTGTCCGGTGTGAGGTGCAGGCGAAGCAGGCCCCGCCGCACGTCCGACGACGGGACCATCGCAACGACGGCCGGATCGAAGCTCTGCACGATCGTCCGGTCGAGCAGGCCGCGCGACGCGACCTGCTCCAGAATCACCTTGACCTGCTCCGGCGTGGCCGGCGGCTTGATCTCGAGCAGCAGTTCGACATCGGCCGGGGCGATCAGGTCGATCGTCTCGGCCAGCGTCGGCACCCGCACCCCGGCGTACGCGGGCGAGAACCACCCACCGGCATCCAGAAGGCGCACCTCGTCGAAGCCCGCCTCCCAGACCGGCCCGGTGCCGGTGGTGGTGCGCTCGAGTGTGCGGTCGTGGATCACCACCGGCACGCCGTCGGCGGTGGTCCGCACGTCGAACTCGACGATCGTCGCCCCGCCGCGCAGCGCCGCGGCGAACGCGGGCAGCGTGTTTTCCGGCGCCACGGCCGAGTAGCCGCGGTGCGCCACGCGATGCCGCATCAGCCCAGTTGCTCCGGGTCGACCTCGCCGGTGGCGACCAGCACCGCCGGGCCGGCCAGCCACCACCGGTCCTGTTCGTCGTGGGTCACGGTGACCCGGCCGCCGGGGACGTCGACCGCGACCGTGCCGGTCGACCGGCCCGCGTCACGCAGCGCGACCGCGCCGACCGCCAGGCAGCCGGTGCCGCAGGAGAGCGTCTCGCCCGACCCGCGCTCGAAGACGCGCATCGCCACGTGGAGATCGGCGTCCGCCAGCGGCGCGGCGGAGCGGACGAACTCGACGTTGACCCCAGCGCCGAACAGCGACGAGTCGTAGCCCGGCGCGGCGGAGAGGTCGAGGGAATCGAGGGAGACGCCGTCGTGCAACCCGCAGACCAGGTGCGGATTTCCGCAGTCGACGGCCACACCGGGGAAAATCAGGGGTCCGACGGTCGCGGTGCTCGCCGCGTACACCGAAGGGGAGCGCATGTGTACGCGGACCGTGGGTCCCTCGACCAGCGCAACCACCACCCCGGCCCGGGTGGCGATCGGCAGCCCCTGCGGGCCGGGCGACGCGAGTCCCCGCGCGACCAGATAGCGGGCGAAGACGCGGACGCCGTTGCCGCACATCTCGGCCGGCGAGCCGTCGCCGTTCCAGTAGTCCATGAACCACTCGGCCTCGGAGGCGTAGCCGGCCGCGTCGGGGTGCTTGGCGCTGCGCACCACCCGCAGGATCCCGTCGCCGCCGATGCCGAACCTGCGATCGCACAGGCGGGCGACCAGCGACGGGGTCAGCTCGAGCGCCCCATCGGGGTCGGGCAGGATCACGAAGTCGTTGCCGGTGCCGTGGCCCTTCGTGAACTTGATCAGGCGGGGTGGCTCGTTGAACAACACGGCTACATCATCCCGCAGCCGCCAGCGCGTCCGCCACGAGCGTGTCCGACGCCCCGTCCAGCCAGACGATCGCCGGGTCGCGGCGGAACCAGGACCGCTGCCGCCGCACGAACCGCCGGGTGCCGCGCACCGTCTCCTCCTTCGCCTCGTCCTCGCTGAGCAGCCCGTCGATCTGGGCCAGCGCCTGCTGGTAGCCGAGCGCCCGTCCCGCGGTCCGCCCCTCGCGGATCCCGTCGAGGCCGCGCACCTCGTCGACCAGCCCGGCCGCCCACATCAGGTCGACCCGCCTCGCGATGCGTGCGTCGAGCTCGTCGGCGTCGCGGTCGACCCCGATCTGCACCGACGCGTAGTGCGGGGTGGGCGCGGGCAGCGACGCTGTGAACGGGCGGCCGGTCAGCTCGATCACCTCGAGCGCGCGCACGATCCGCCGCCCGTTGGACGGCAGAATCTTCTCCGCCGCGACCGGGTCCCACCCGCGCAGGCGCTCGTAGAGGGGCGCCGGGCCGTCGGCCGCCAGCTCGGCCTCGAGCCGCGACCGCACCAGCGGATCGGTGCCCGGGAACTCGAACTCCTCCAGAACCGCCCGGATATAAAGCCCCGAACCGCCGACCAGCAGCGGCACCCGGCCCCGGGCCAGGATGCCGTCGATCGCCGCCCGGGCAAGTGTCTGATATTCGGCAACCGCGGCGGTCATCGTCACCGGCCAGATGTCCAGCAGATGGTGCGGCACGCCGGCCCGCTCGGCGACGGACAGCTTGGCTGTGCCGATGTCCATGCCCCGGTAGAGCTGCATCGAGTCGGCGTTTATCACCTCCGCGCCCAGCTCGTGGGCCAGCGCGAGGCTCAACGCCGACTTGCCGGCCGCGGTCGGCCCGACGACGGTGATCACACGCGGAGCAGTTGGGTGAGGCACTGAGCCACGGTAGGACACCGTTGGGTCACGGTCATCCCTGGGCGCTTCCCCCAAACCCGGTTGGACCTGTGACAATGCGCGAGAAAGAATGCCGATGAGAAGATTGGCGTTCGACTGCGCTGTGGCGGGTCGCCGGTTCCGACCGGCGACGCCGGGAGAACGAGGATGAGGTCATGAACGACTGGACGGCCTTCGGGCGCGTGGATGCCGACGGCACCGTGTACGTGAAGACCGCCGAGGGCGACCGCGTGGTCGGTTCCTGGCAGGCGGGCACGCCGGAAGAGGGCCTGGCCCACTTCGCCCGGCGGTTCGCCGACCTGGTCACCGAGGTCGACCTCGTGGAAGCGCGCCTGAAGTCCGGCGCCGCCGACGCGTCGCACTCGCTGAGCAGCCTCAAGCGCCTGCGCACCACGCTCGACGAGGCGCACGTGGTGGGCGACATCGACGGACTCACGACACGGCTCGACAAGCTCAACATCCTGGCCGAGGAGAAGGCCGGCGAGGCCCGCGCGGCCCGCGAGGTCGCCCGGGGTGAGGCGCTTGCCCGCAAGACCGCCCTGGTCGAAGAGGCGGAGACGATCGCCGCCGAGTCCACCGGCTGGAAGACGGCCGGCGACCGCCTCAAGGAGATCCTCGAGGAGTGGAAGACGGTCCGCGGCGTCGACAAGAAGACCGACGGCGAACTCTGGAAGCGCTTCGCGGCCGCCCGCGACGGCTTCACCCGCCGCCGCGGCGCTCACTTCGCCACCCTCGACGGCCAGCGCAAGCAGGCCCAGACGGCCAAGGAAGAGCTGGTCAAGGAGGCGGAGAGCCTGTCCGACTCGACCGAGTGGTCGAGCACGGCCAACCGGCTCAAGGAGCTCATGACCGAGTGGAAGGCCGCGCCGCGCGCGGCCAAGGAGGCCGAGCAGAAGCTGTGGGAGCGGTTCCGCGCCGCCCAGGACGCCTTCTTCACCCGCCGGAGTGAGGTCTTCTCCGCCCGCGACGCCGAATACCAGGGCAACCTCGACAAGAAGCAGGCGATCCTGGCCGAGGTCGAGGCGCTCGACATCGACGCCGACCCGCGCGCGGCGCAGAGCAAGCTGCGCGACGCGCAGGCCGCCTGGCACGACGCCGGCCGGGTGCCCCGCGAGGCCGCGGCCGGTCTCGACCGTCGCTGGCGGGCCGCGGAAGACCGCATCCGCGTCGCGATGGACTCGGCCTGGCGCAAGACCACCCCGCAGGACAACCCGCTGCTCCAGCAGATGCGCGAACAGGTCGCCGAGGCCGAGCAGCGCCTCGCCCGGGCCCAGGCGGCGGGCGACGCCCGGCGGATCAAGGAGGCCGAGCAGGCGCTGGCCTCCAAGAAGCAGTTCCTCGACCTGGCCGAAAAGGCCAACTAGCAGGGGTTTCTCAGGGCGCATCCGGTCACGCCGGGTGCGCCCTTTTTGTACGGCGTGCCATGGTCCCGCTTCCACAAGGCGAGGTCCGTGCCTCTCCGGGCCGTTGCGCCCCTTTCGCGTTGGTCGGTACGCAAGGCCGTCGGCTTCCGCCGACGGGACGATGATCTTCCGTCGCGGACGCGCCTACCGTCGGTTACCCGACGAGCGCGAGGGAGCAGCCGAATGTCCCCGACCGTGGTGCGACCGTGGCGTTGCAGTTGCAGCAAAATCCGCTACCAGACCGAGGAAGAGGCACGGGCGGCCGCCGAGCGGCACCCCGAGGTCTACGGCACCGGCTTTCATCTCTACAAGTGCCCGGGCGCGCGGCCCTGGCACATCGCCACCCGCGGCTTCCACCCGAGGGCCCTCAAGTCCCGCGGCCGCATCCTGGCCTACCACATGTCGGCCCGGCGCATCGTCGACGTCAACTGGGTGATCGAGCACGAGCTCGGCCTGGAACCCAACTCACCGCAGTGGCGGTCGGCGCACCGGGTGGTCGACGACTACGTGGCCTGGGGGCTGATCCGGCCGGTCGAGCGTCCCGGCACCCGCACCGTCGAGGTCACCGACGAGAACGGCCTGCTCCGCGTAATCCAGATCGGCTGGGAACAGTACCGAGCCGACCACCACCTGCTCAGCTCGTAGGTACTCCACAGGCGCCCTCCGCGATCCATGTTTCTCGCGAGAATCGAGATCGGGGCCCCGGCGCGTGCGGAAATCCATCAGCCTCGCGCCAGGGCCGCCAATTCTGCCGGGCTTGCGTTGCCGCCGGTGCAGACGATGGCGACGCGGCGGCCGGCGAAGAGGTCGGGGCGGGCAGTCACGGCGGCCAGGGCGGCCGCGCCGGCGCCCTCGGCCAGGGTGTGGGCGTGGGTGGCCAGGAGGCGCTGGGCGGCGGCGATCTGGTCGTCGGTGACCAGCACGAAATCCTTGAGGCCGCCGCGCATGATCCGCTGGGGCAGGTCGAAGCCGCGGCCGGTGGCCAGGCCGTCGACTCGGGTGCGGTTGGGGCGCTCGACCAGCCGGCCGGTGCTCCAGGAGTCGTAGGCGGCCCGGGACGCCGATGACTGCACGGCGATGATCTGGCAGTGCGGGGCCAGTTCGCGAGCGACGACGACCGCCGCGGCCGCGCCGGTGCCGCTGCCGACCGGGACGACGACCGCGTCCAGGTCCGACGCGGCCGCGAAGATCTCCTGGTAGAGGGTGCCCACGCCGGCCAGCAGTTCCGGGGTGTCGCCGGGGCTGACCAGCCGGGCGCCGGTTTCCCGGGCCGTCTGTTCGGCGTACTTCTGGGCCGCCGCGAGGTCGGGGCCGGTGAGGACGACTTCGGCGCCCCACGCGCGTACGGCATCGGCCTTGGCCGCATTGGCGTCCGCCGGCATGACGACGGTGCAGGGTACGGCGGCGAGGCTGCTCGCGTACGCCATCGAAAGCGCGTGGTTCCCGGTGGAGTAGGTGATCGTCCCGAGCGTGCGCTCGGCCGGCGGAAGCCGGTCGAGCAGCGTGAGTCCGCCGCGCACCTTGAACGCACCGACCGGCTGCGTGTTCTCGTGCTTGACCAGGAGGTTGGCCCCGATCTCCCGGTCGAGCACGGGATAGGACCACAGGGGCGTGGGCGGCAGATGGCGAGCGACGATCGGCTGGGCGGCCTGGACGTCGGCGTAGGTGAACTCCATGCCCTCATCGTCGGCCCGCATCGACTCATAGGTCTAATGGCGGTTTTCTGGCTGATCCATAGACTCAATTGATGCTTGACGTGACCCGGCTGGCCGTCCTGGTCGCCGTCGCCCGCACCGGGTCGGTAACCGCGGCCGCCCGCGAGCTGCATTACGCGCAGCCGTCGGTCAGCCACCACCTGGCCCGGCTGGAAGCCGAGACCGGCAGCCGGCTGATCCAGCGGGTGGGCCGGGGAATCCGGCTCACCGAGGCCGGCCGCCTGCTGGCCGAGCGGGCCGAAGAGATCCTGGGCCGGTTGGCCGCCGCCTCGGAGGAGCTCGCCGCCCACACCGGGTTGCGGGCCGGGCGGGTGCGGCTGGCGGCGTTCCCGTCGGCTCTGGGAACGTTCGTGCCCCGCGCCGCTGCCTCCTTCGCGGCGGCCCATCCCGAAGTCGACCTGCGCTTCACCGAGGCCGAGCCCCCGGAGGCGATCCAGTTGCTGCGCAGCGGCTCCGTCGAGGCGGCACTGGTGTTCGGCTACCCGTCGGTGGCCGACCTGAACGGGTTACGGCACGAGGTGCTGCTGGACGAGCCGACTTACCTGGTCGTGCCGGTCGATGTGGCCGGGGACCAGTTGCTTGATCATCGCGATCGGCCGTGGATCGCCGGGTGCGAGCGCTGCCGGAGCGAGCTGCTGCAGGCCTGCTCGGATGTGGGGTTCACGCCCGATATCCGATTCACGACGGACGACTACGTGGCCGTGCAGGCGCTGGTCGCGGCGGGGCTCGGCGTGACGACGCTGCCGGGGCTGGCGCTGTCCGCGCATGGCAACGAACGCGTGCGTGCGGTCCCCGTTCCCGGCCGGCTCCGGCGGATCATCGTCGTGGTGGCCGGCGACGCACCGGACCCGCCCGGCACGGCCGCCCTTCTCACACACCTGCGGACGGCATTCCCGCCGAACGTGGATCTCTCTCATCGGACGGTCCGAACCGGACGGGGCGACATCCAGCCGCAATAGAGATCGACTCCGGCCCACTGGACAAGATCGACAGTTACCCCGCCCGCATCCGGCGGACGATCCACCGATCAGCCATTCCGGACCGCGGAGCGGCTGTCGTCGTTACCATCTTTGGCGGATCCCGACGGCGCTCTTCAGCGAATCGACGCGGTGCGCCATGATTAAGGTCAGAACCGAACTTCGGCTGCCGCGTTGAGCTAGACGCGCTCGGTTTACGTATCCAGTGTCCCGGGGCCGGTCCGAACGTCGAGCGAATCGTCGGC
The DNA here is from genome assembly GCF_044455125.1 of Actinoplanes sp. NPDC051343. NCBI lineage: Bacteria > Bacillati > Actinomycetota > Actinomycetes > Micromonosporales > Micromonosporaceae > Actinoplanes > Actinoplanes sp. NPDC051343. The sequence continues at coordinate 350,391 of NZ_JBITEL010000004.1, read as the reverse complement.
CGTGGCCTGTGAGCGAAGATGGTGGTGCACACCGGTGAGGATCGAACCGCGACAGCAGTTGCTGGAGACGTGGCGGGCAACCGTGCAGTCATCGTGGCGGGACGGCGAGTGGCGCTGGGGCGGACGGGACGAGCCCAACTCGATCTCCGACGCCGAACAGCTGCTCTGCATCCTGCTCCCGGCCACCCAGATTCCGGCATTCGGATTGGACCGTCCGAACGTCACGGCGGACGCCATGCTGGCGGCTCTCAAGCCCCTCGGCAACGAGAAGACCATCCCGCTGAATCTGGTTCGCATCGCGACCGACTATTTCACTCGCTACTCCGAGGACGGACGTCCGGTCTTTTCCGGAGGGAGCTATTACAGCCTCCGGGCCGAGGACGCCGAGCAGGGTGCCAAACTGAGCGAGGACCAGCGCTCCCGAGACATCGTGGACTCCTTCGCGATCTCGGTCACGCTGTCGCTGGCGACAATCGGTTTTGTTCGGATCTTCCGACAGTCGGTGCGCCGCCTGGATGTCCGTCAGGAACTGCGGGCTCTGGAACGCATGGCGAGCGCGCGACTGACCGCCGCGATGGTGGGTCTGCTGAGAAGCTTCTCGACGCACGTCTTCGAGGCAAGCAGTGCTCCGGGCAAGGTGCTGGTGAGCACGATCAGCAAGAGCGGCGTGCCTCCCCGGCAGGTGGTCTCCGAACTGCGTACCGCACTTCAGCAGACGATCGCCTCATTCGGCGAGGTGCTGATCGGATCGGGCCAGACACAGGATCTTGACGGCGAAAACCAGCTGTTCGAGTGCGGATGGTCCTGGGGCGTCGTAGATGGCGCGCCAACCGTCACGCTGGAAAGCCCGGCGGGTGGCGACACGACCAAGGTTCAGCCGGCCGGGGAGTCCGTGACTTCGGATCATGTGGATGAGATCGGCGAGCAACTCGACGGGATCGCGGAAAACAAGCCCTATCTCTATTTCACGGTCGTCGCCGTGGACGCCATTGAGGACCTGTTCTCCGAACGAACCCGTGTTCTGGGCCTGCTCAACGAGGAACAGCAGCGTCTGGCCCGTGCGCTGCAGCTGCGCTGGGACCTGACCCTGTCGTACTGGTCGACTCTGGCGACCTTCGGCGACGGCGCGGTGTGGCCGCTCGAGGACCCGCCCTGGCAGACCACTGACGGCCAGCGCAGCGACTACTACACGCTTCTGGTGACGTCGATCGTGGTCAAGGACCTGGTGCGGCGACGTGGATCCGATGCCCGGCTGGCCCGGGTCGGCACCGTGCTCGCCGATCTGGCCAACGAGTCACGCGTGACACGCACATACCAGCCGGGCGACTCGGGCCTCCGCCTGCACTCGCCCGGGCTCTCGGTGACGTTGCTCGGCAGCGAGAAGGACTCACCGGACGGTGTCGAGACCTACTGGTCGGTCACCGAGATCGCATCACTGCTCCTCCAGCGCTGCGTCGTGATCGCCGGCCTGCTGAACGATGTGGAGCAGCGGGCACGGTTGCTGCGTCTCGCCGATCGCATCTGGGGGCACCTGGAAGTCCGACGACTGGTGGTCGGCGGGGGCGCCAAGTTGTGGGACCAACCGGCCGCGCTCTTTGATGGACTGGAGACGTTCGAGAACCCTTCCTGGTATTACACCGAACGGGTGGTCCAAGGACTGATCAGCACGGCTAATCTGCTCTCCGAAGAACCGATCGTCAACGAACGCCTGGTTGTGCGCACCTTCGACATGTTGTACGAGGCCGAGCACCTGTACGACATGGAGCGGATGCGCGGCTCGGCCGATGGCAGCCCTGGGGTGGAGAACGTCTTGACCGAGATTCGCATCAAGCTTGCGCGTGCGAGAGACATCGCCCGCAGCCGTCCGGCCGCCGCGGGAGCCCTTGTCACGTCGGCTCTCGCTTCCCTCGACGCGTTGGACGCGGTGCGCAGCGACGGAAGTCCGGCCCTCTGATGCTGATCTTCGCGACGTCCGACAAGGGCGGCACCGGCCGGTCCGTGACCAGCAGCAATCTGCTGTACCGGAGCGCGCTGCAGGGCAACGACGTGTGCTATGTGGACTTCGATTTCGGATCGCCGACGGCGGGAGCCATCTTCGGCGTGGAAAATGCCGAGAACGGCACGACGACGGGCCGCGGAACCCATCGTTATCTGGACCAGCACGTGCAGTCTCCGGAACACATCGACGTGTGGTCCCACACGGACCGCTCGGCGGTCCGGCATCGACCGTCCGGTGCCGGTCGCCTCGTTCTCATCCCGGGTGACTACGGCGGCAGCGATTTCACCGGGCGCAAGGATCTCAATCTGGAGCGCTGCGTCGACCTGTTCCTGACTCTGAACGCCGAGTTCGGCCTCAGCATCATCGATCTCAGCGCGGGCCGTAACCTGGCGGTCGAGATGGCGCTGAAGGCGACCGCTCGCCCGGAGTTGCGCAGCGTGCAGAGCCGCTGGCTGGTCTTCCACCGGTGGACCAGGCAGCACGTCGCCGCCGCCGGGGGCCTGGTGCACGGGACCAACGGGTTGCTGGCGACCGCCACCCGGTACGGCCACGACCCGGAGGCGTTCCTCCTCGACGGTCTACGTTTTGTCCGGACGGCCGTGATCGACCAGACATCGCCTTCGCACGGCGGACTCACCGCGCAACAAGCAATTTGGTTACGTCAATGTGACGAGCGCTTGCGTGGACTGGCGGACAAACACAGAGTGGGAAAAGATTTTCATCTGGGGTCCGTACCCCTTGATCCTATGTTGCAATGGCAGGAACAACTCATAACGGACGATGACGTCGCGAGCGGGGTCGCCAATCGAGAGACGCGGGACGCGTTCGACTCATTGGCGCGGCTCATCGCTGACGACCTGGCCTGGGAGACCCTATGACGGCCGCGCCTGTGATCGCCTATCAGGAGGATGCCAGCGCACCTCCCATGGAGTCGGACGGCCTCTCGCACGTGTCGCTCGAGTTGGGCCACCTCTACATGGAGGATTTCGCGCACGGCGTCGATCACCTCGTCGATTATTTCGAGATCATCGCCCCCTATGTCACGGCCAATATCCAAAGTCTGAAGAGGCGTCTCGGCGACACGAAGGCACCCCGGATCAGCACCTGTTTCCTGATCGACGACTACTTCAGCCAGCTCGAATCGCCACAAGAGGTCATCCCGATGATCCAGAAGGCGGCGGATCGCACCGGCCTGGTCATCGACTACATCGCCCGCGAGTCGGCATGCGCCGAGACCCGGGAGACCAAGCTGGCCGAACTCCTGAAGAGCCGCCTGGTCAAGGAACCGACACCGAACAGCACCGGCGGCCGTCCCCCGTTGAGCCGCACCGGATGGTTGTCGAACGGCGAGCCGTCGCCCAGTCTCGATGCCGCGCCGGCCATGGCCGAGGCGACGTGGCGGCCGCCCCAGCAGAGCGCACCCAACCGACACGCGATCTTCGTGGACGTCGAACTGTGGGACGATCGGCACTGGTCATGCGCGTACCTCGCCGCGGTGTGGCAATGCCTCCGGCTCGGTCTGCTCCGCGACAACGGAAAACGCGTCGTGATCCCGGAAAGGCTGAACGGGCCGATCCCCGCCCAATGGGGCGACGTGCCGCCGGTGCTTCAGCTGACCGAACGGCCGCAGCCGTTCAGCGCCTACCGCACGGTCTCCCTGCTCGGTAGCCGGTTCATGGAGATCGAGGTGGCGACCCGGGTCGTGCTCGGCCAGGTGCGCGTTCCGGATGAGATCACGAGGCAGATCCGGGAGCGGGCCGAACGCGACCACCTCCCGCTGCCGGCCGACATCCTCGACCGCATCAACTACACCTTCATCGGGGACATCTGATCGGAGACCCTAGATAGGGCGGAGTTTCAGCAGGCGCTCGGCTGCCTCCCGGACGGGTAGCTCATCGTCTTTCGCGCAACGTTCCACCGCCTCCTGGACGTCGCGGCGGCCGATCGCCGGTGCCAGCGTCTCGACCGCCGTCCGGCGCACGTCGGCCGTGGTGGCGGTCTGCGCCTGCTCGATAATCGCCGCCCGCGCGTCGGGGTCGGTGGTGATCCAGGGCTGGAGCGCCTGGATGACCGCCGACCGCAGGTCCGGGTCGGCCGCGGTGAGGCGTCCCATGAGCAGGTCGCGCGCACTCTCCGGAGCCAGCGCGGCAACGGCCGACGCCGCCGCGCTGATCACCGCCGGGTCCGGGTCGTGTCGCAGGCGCCCGGTGAGGACCGTGAGCGCCTCGCCGAACCCGGCCGCCTGACCGAGCAGAGCGACCGCGGCCGACCGGATCTCGGGGTTCTTGTCGTCGGCCGCCCTGGTCGCGATCACCTGCCACAGCTCAGCGACGCTCGCCACGTTCTCCATCGCGGCCGCCGCGGCGGCGGTGAAGACGTCGGTAACGGCGTCGTGCATCGCCCGGTTGCGGAGCACGGCCTCCAGGTCGACGCCGGGCGGCCGGGTGTTCTTGAGCACGTCGAGGGCCGCCAGCCTGATCTCCGGGTGGTTGGCACCGTCGATCAGCTCCACCAGTTGGGGCCCGATCGACGGATCCAGGTCACGACCGGCCAGTCCGAGCCCCCGGATGGCATGCACCCGGACGTCGAGATCCTGATCGCCGACCGCGATGGCGGCCAGAGCGGCGGTGGCCGGCACGTCCACATCCGAGCTCAGCGCCTGTACGGCCACGAGCCGGACATGCTGATCCGGGTCCTGGATGGCCACCTCGGTGAAAAGCGCCCGCCGCCGGTCGGCCGCCGGCTGGCCGGCCAGCGCGCCGAGTGCCGCGAGCCGGACCGAATTGCTGGGATCGTGCACCGCCGCGGCGGCCAGCGTTCCGTCCACCAGGTCACCGTGGCCGCAGACGTCGTGGAGCACCTCAACCACCATCGCCCGCATGCTCTCGTCGCCGTCAGCCCCCAGGCGGGCGATCAGCGCGTCGCGCACCCGCTCGACCGGCACGCCCTGCCGGGCCACGACCATCCGCGCCGACTCCCGGACGACTACCCGATCGCTGTCCTCGCCGATCCGCGCGATGAGGACGTCCTCCGATCCCGAACTGCCGATCAACCGGACCGCGGCGCGACGCACCCGCGGATTCACGTCGGAGGTCAGCCGATCGGCGACCACCGCCCGAACCTCCTCGACGGTGTTCGGGCGTACCAGCAGGGCCTGCGCCACGACTTCGACTACTTCCGCGTCCTCGTCCTGCCGGCAGACGTCGAGCAGGGCCCTCTCCACGTCACTGGAGAGCCGCCGGCTTCGGGTCACCGCCCGGGCTATGGCCCGGCGCACAGTCGCGGCCGGGTCGGAACGCAGCCGGCCGAGCAGGGTAGTGATTATCGCCGGGTCGTCCGGAAACGCCTCGACGACCGACTGCACGGCAGTCAGCCGTACCGGAGGAGCCGGATCCCTGACCGCCCGGTCCACGAGCACGTCACGGACCGCGTTGTCGCCACCGGGAAGAGTGCCCAGGGACTGGACCGCAGCGGTGCGGACGGCGACGCGATCGTTGACCTTCGCCAGCTCGACCAGCCGGTCCCGGGTAGCGCTGGTGTCCAGTCCCGGCTGACGCCGTGCCGCCTGGCGGATCACCTCGGCGAGGCCCGCGACCGCCGCGCACACCAGACGGACCGCGCCGAGCGAGGTGGCGGTGGCCGCGAACGCTCTCTCCACGAGATCTTCCGGCCGGGCCAGCATGGCCGCCAACCGCGCGGCGTGGGTGGCCACCGGAACGGTGAGCAGTTCGGCGGCGTGCCCTCGGTACCAGGAGAGGTAGGCGAGGCGGCCCGGCCAGTTGGGGGCGACACCGTCCACCGCGGGCAGCACCTCGTCGCCGATCAGTGCGGCGGTGGCCGGGTCGTGAACCGTAGCGCAGTATTCGATGAGGCGTTCGACGTGCTTGAGTGCCTGTTCCGCCACCGATCCCTCGGTGATCGGGCGCATCTCGGCGACGCATTGCACGGCCAGCGCGATGTTCCAGGGCGGGTCGCGGGGCGAGGTGTCCGGTCCGCCGGCGCCGGCCGTCGGCGGGAACCCGCGATCGACCTGGGTCAGCAGGACACCGGCAAGCTCTGCCGTCAGCGGGCCTTCGAGCCGGGCGGCGACCAGCCGGAGCACCTCGTGCCAGTCGGTGTCGGCCCAGTGCTGCAGGAAGATCTGCTTGACGTCGTCGAACGTGAGGCGGTGCGTTTCGAATTCGCGCACGATCGCCCACGCCGAGAAGAACTCCAGGAACGTGCGGTGCACGAAGCCCCATCCGTGCGGGCCGAAGAAGGTGAGGATGAAGTCCCGTTCCCGCAGTTGCGCGATCAGCGTCACGGCGGCCGCGGTGGCCGCCGCCGCCTCCATCGCGTAGCGGTGCTGCAGGTAATCGGCGAATATCTCCTTGAGCCGTTCGGAGTCGATGTAGTTGCCGCCGAGCCCGGAGTGTCCCGACTGCATGTACAGGGCCACCCGGCGCAGCAACTCCCGCTTGTCGTCGACATCCACGAACGAGGCCGGGTCGTGCGTCTCGTTCACCAGCCGGGTGGCGTTCCAGCGCTCGACCAGAACGGTGGCGGCGCGGTCGTAGAGGTTCCACCGCTGACGCGGCAGGGTCCAGCGTTTCCCGATGATCGCCAGGATGCTGAGCAGCATCGGGTTACCGGCCAACTCGGTCAGCTCGCGGGAACGGCCGATGTCTGAGGCCACCAGGTCGCGGAAATGCATCGCCTGCCTCTTGTCCGGCATGGTCTGGCGGAACCATCGGTCGAGGAACTCCGTGGTGCGGGCCGGAGTCAGATCTTGCAGTGTGTGGTGCGCGAACGAGGCGCCGGCGAACACGCTCCGCGGGTATTCCGGCCCGCGGGAGGTGACTACGACGCGCGCATTCGAAAATTCGGAAGCGAAGGCGGCGATGCGATCGGCCGTCTCCGTACGCAGCGCCTTGTCGATGATCTCGTCGAGTCCGTCGAAGATCACGACCGCCGGTTCACCACGCTCCAGATGGTCCTTCAGCGCCCGGGGTTCGGTGCGGTAGCCGTGTGCGTCGGCCTGGTGGACCAGATAGTCGACGAAACCGGGACCGTTGCCGGGAGTGGCCAGGAAGGCAGCGTACGAGCGCATCTCGACCACGATCGGCAGCGCATCGCCCAGGGCGACGACCCGCTCGTCGACGAACAGGCCGGCCAGCGCGAGAGCCAGGAGCCGCACCACTGTCGATTTGCCCGAGCCCGGATCGCCGAGCAGGACCAACCGACGTTGGTCGGCTGAACAGAGCACGTCGAGCACCGGCACGGCCGGCTTCTCGTGATAGTCGACCTGTTCCTGGACGTCGATCATTTCGAGGCCGTCGGGCAGATCCTCCACATTGATCCGTTCGCGCCGCCGGACCTCCCGCGGAATCTCGGCCGGCTGGACCTCCCGCACGAGCGGCTCGACGAAGACGGACGGCAGATCGACGCTGGGGTTGGCTCCCGTATTCAGTTGCTGGGTCGGTGCTTCAAGACCGACACCGCCGTACCGCTGGCTCAACCGTTCCAGATATTGCGCCCGGGTCTGAGCGCCCATGCGCGGCGTCTCGGTCGCTTCGGGCTCCGGTGTCGCGGGCTTCTCGTCCGCCGGATGACTGGCGATGTAGCGGGTCAACGACGAGATGACCTTCAGGGCCAGCTCTTCGGCGCTGACGAAGAAATTGCACACATGCCGGGCCGACAGCTGGCTGCGTAGTTTGTCCACACTGGCCGCCGTCGGGCCGCGGTCCACCTGGTCCACCGGCCACAGAGCCTTGTCGTGCAGCAGGAAGATCAGGCATTCTTTGCCGTTGTTCGCGGCGTGCTCGTATTCCAGGTGGGTGATGGACTTCGTCTGGCCGGCCGGGACATAGCCGTACCGGAAGGCGAAGATTCCTATGTAGATGTCGCAGGAGTCGACATCTTCGAGGCACCGGTCGACCGGACGGATGTCCTCGGCGACGTAGCCCTCCATCGTCCGGTGCCCGAGGTCCAGTCGCTCGAGGGCCGTCTTCACGGCCAGGCGGCACTCTTTCAGGTCCTCGTACGTCGCTGAGATGTACGCCTTCGTCAAACGCTGCCCCCTTCGGTGAGAGGCTCCTGGTTCAGGGTACGAGGTGCATGCAGCAGCCGCTGGACGATCGAGCGCACCTCCTCGGCGCAGCCCCAGGAAACGCTCACTCCACCGCCACCGTGGCCGTAGTTGTGAACGACGGGCCGACTGCCCACAGTGGCCTGCTCGAGCCGGATCCGGGGCCGGACCGGCCGCAGGCCACGACGGGAACCGATGACGCGGGCCCGGGCGACGGCCGGTTCGACGGCCGCGCACCGCCTCAGAATTCCTCTGGTGACGTCGGCAATCTCCGAGGTCGGTTGATCGGGCTCCTCCAGCGTGCTTCCGAGCACCAGGCAGGTGCGATGCGGGATGAGGTAGGTCATCTCCGGGCCCTCTTCGAACTCGGCGAAGAACCGGTGGACTCCCGGGTTCTCCACGATGACCACCCGTCCCCCGACCGGGCGCACGGACCGGTCGGAGGCCAGGTCGCGAGCGCCCGCGCCGGAACAGTTGACCGTGACCGCGGCCTGGTCGACGACGGCCGCGAGGTCGGTCACCGTCGACTGTTCGATCCGCACGCCGTGCCGGGCCAGTTCGTCGGTCAGGAACGTCAGAAAGGGCGGCATGTCGATCACGGCGGTCTCGTACCGCCAACCACTGCGGTATCCGGACGGGAGGTCCCTGGTGTCACACGGCTCGGCACCGACATCGAGCAGCCATCCCGGCACCGGTCGATCCACGCGGGACACTTCCAGGCCCTCCACCATGGCGATGCCGGACTTCGGATCGTCGGCGAGGCGGCGAAACTCCTTCAGCGTCTCGAACGCCCAGCCCCGGGCGTCCTCGTGGCGGCCGGTGCCGAATGGCCCCCAGATCGCGCCCGCTGCGCACGACGTGGTGGCGTGCGGCAGGTCCCGGGCGAGCACCCGAACCGACATCCCGTCCCGCACGAGGCTCAACGCCGTCGTGAGGCCCATGATCCCGGCCCCGATGACGAGGACATCGACGCTGATATTGGTCACTCCATGACACTAAATGGTCACCCAGATAAAAAGCATCGTCCAAAATTTCGGAAGCTGGACCTACACGTCCCACCGAGGGCCCCGCCGAACGCATATTCTTCCGGCGCGACGAATCGCTCGGAACTGTCCTCGCTTGCCGGGCCGGGCACGGAACGTCACGATAGAGGGGACGGGACGGCCGTCCGCTCCCGGAAGCATCGTACGGCGGAGGAAAAATGCTCGCCTTCGGCGAAGTCCAGACCGGACTTCTGCAGAACTCCACCGCGGTGACCGGGGTACGGGCGGCCGAAGTGGTCGACCTGGTCCTCGGCGAACCGGTACGCCGGTTCGAGCGTCCCATCGCGTACGCCGTCTCGCCGGACCGCCCGGAAGGCGTCGACTGCCGGCTCCCCACCGCATCCGGGGCCCACGTCCACGCGGTCGGCACCCTCATCACCCACGCGGCGCTGGTCGGCGGACATGTCCTGCAGGGTTCCTCGCACTCCGCCCTGATCAAAGGCGACTCCGACCGACGTCAGCCCTGGTCCCACTACCTCGGCCACCCGGGCTGCCTCGAGACGATCGGGCGGGTCCGGATGAACGACGTCAAGGACGGGCTGCTGACCGGCACCCGCGACTGCGCCGTCCTCGACCTCCCGGCGATCACCGGGCGGATCCTCGACGACGTGCAGCGGTCGCCGTTGCTCGACCATCGGCCCGCGCTGCGGGCGCCCCGGCTGCGACTCCGGTGGGTAGCCGAGACCGGTGCCCGGACGCTGGCCGCGGAGTTCGCCGTGCGGTCGGAGGAGCTGCGAACCTTCCGGATCTCCGTGCCCGGCGAAGACCTGTCGGATGTCGTCGCGCTGTGCGAGGACCTCGCGCTGCACGACTGGCTCCTGACCACCCTGTCCACGCTGGTGGAGAAGGCTCTTACCGGCGACCGGCAGCGACGCGAGCGGGTCAGCGGGTTGCAGCCGGCCGTCGATCACCTGTTGCACCTGTGGATGCCGGCCGTCCGCGTCGCCCCCGATCTGCTTCCGGTCTGGGACGCCCTCGAGATGCGGCCCGGGTTCAGCCGGCAGTGGAAGACGTTGGTGCGACGGGTGCGCGATCAGCTGACGATGAGCGCGCTGGCACTGTTGGAAGCCAGGCGCGACTGAGACCCCCGCCGCTGGGAGCCGGCCGGCCAGACCACCTGAACCGCGCGGCCGAGGCTGCGGGCCAGAGCGACCGTGTCGGCGGTGCCGCCCCGCCCGCCGCGCCGGTCACCGTCCCACACCGCCACCAGGACGTCGCAGCGGCGCAGCATTTCGAGGTTGGCCGCCTCGTAGGCCGCCTCCGGCTCCCCCGGCACCTCGACCCGGGTGATCTCGGATGCGAGGTCGAGCAGCTCACTCAACTCGGGATCACGACCGGCCGTCTTCACCTCGGACACCGGCAGGACGACCTCGAACGTGCCCCGGACGACCAGAACCGCGTTCACGAAGAGGCGGTCGGCGCCGTCGGCCAGACAGGAGACGCCGTGCACCGGCTCGCGTATCGAGCGCAGGTGGCGGCAGAGGGCGCGGTAGATCGGGCCCCGGGAACCGGGGTCGAGCCCGATGTGTCCAGTGACGCCGATCCGCACGGTGAGTCCTCACCACTCGTCAGCCGGCCGGTTGCACCACCCGGTCACGGATATTTTCCGTCAAGCGAACCACTTGGAAACCCGCCTCGGCAAGAATTTCCGGTATATCGCGAACGGCGTCCCGGCACTGGTCCTGGCCATCGCCCGGCAGCTGCTCCCAGTCGACCAGGTAGGGCGACAGCCGCCGGTCGTCGTCGCGTACGCCCCCGCGTCGCCAGCCCTTCGCCCGCGCCGCCTCCGCCCAGCGCAGTTGTTCCTGCCGCGCCAGCAGCTCTATCTCGGATCCGGTGAAGTCGAAGTCCTCGTCGTGCTCGGTGCGCGGCATGATGCCGCAGCCGACCAGGTAGAGCTTCGGGCCGATGTCGGCAGCTTGCAGCCGGTTGGCGGCGCGGTGCGCCTCGTCCAGGTGCGCCCAGTCCACCAGGGCGCGGGTCGAGCCCGGCGGCACCTCACGGTGCCGGCACGCCCGGACCCAGCGTTCGTGGATCAGCTGGGCAAGCCGCTCGGGCAGGTCCTGGGCGATCAGCGTCGGGTCGCATCCGGCCGCCACCTTGGGGAACAGCTGCAGCCGCCCGTCGAGCTGGTCGAGCAGCGGCCGCGGGAAGTCCGCGCTGAACGCGTCGGCCAGACCGGCCAGCTTGTCGACCGGGACGATCACCGAGCCGCGCACGACGAGCCAGAGGCGATGGGTGGTGAGGCCGATCTGAAGGCTCTGTTCCTCGCCGCGATAGCAGAGGAAGGCGCGGTCGTAGCGCCGTCCGCTGGTCGCCATCGCGGCCAGGAGCTCGTCGAGGTCGGCCTCGTGGGCGACGACCTCGGCCCCCTCGCCGAGGACCGGCTGCTGTCGCCGGAGGGTGGCCAGGATCCGTACGGCGCCGGGCGCCACGAAGTCGACCTCGGCCCGGAGGTTCTCGTCGGAACGGCGCAGCCGCCACTGCCGGGCAATCTCCACCAGCAGCGCCCGCGCGAACGGCGAATCGCCGACCACCAGCAGCCGCGGCACCTCGCCCGGCTCGGTGATCATCGGCTGCTGGGTCAGCAGGACGTGGACCGCGAGCTGGTCGAGGTTGAAGAAGTCGAGTCGCAGCTCCGCCGATTCGGTCGCGCCGAGGCGGCGGGCCTGCAAGGCCAGGGCCTGGTCGGGATCGTGAATCTCGCCGTAGATGGCCGTGGTGCCGCGCCCACCGGCGACCAGGCGCGCGGCGGTCGTGGCGATCCGGACGTTGGCCGCGCTGTCCTCGGTGCACGCATAGACGACGGCCGCCTGGCTGACCCCGGCGCCGCGCAGGACATCGGGGTCGCTCGGCTCGCCGTTCACACCGAGCAGGCTGCGGCGGCGGAACTCCAGCGGCCCGATCGGCTGCGTGCGCACCACCACGACGCGGCGGCCGGCCTCGTGGAGTTTGCCGGCCAGCGTGCGGGCGACCGAGGTGTCACCGCACACGACGACGTGGCCGACCGCCCGGCGGGCGCGGAACCGTCGTAGTTCACTGGCCATCAGCAGACGGATGGCCTCGGTCAACGCGTACAGCGTGACCGTGGGCGCGGCGAACCGGGCGATCTGCAGGGCGAGCGGGAACCCGTTGCCGTTCTGCAACGGGTCGGACCCGAGCACATAGAGCTGCAGGGTGTCGTAGAGAACGTTGAGCGGGTTACGGACCTCAGGGTTGGTCCGGGCGAGGTAGGCGTCGAGGCCGACGTAGCCGAGCACGAGCGACGCCAAGCCGGCCAAGATGAAGATCACCCGGGTTGCCGTCACTGCCGGCTGACCCTGCGGCCGGCCGAAGGACGACACCGACCGGGGAATATTCGCCATCGTCACCCCTAACCCGGCGAATGAGACGACGACCTTGAGTGTGACACAGGGCCGCCCAAAGGGCTACGCAGCGTCGTAAGCGGATATCGGACGCCCGGCTGGGGAAAAGTTTCAGAGCGCGCAGCCGTCGGCCACCGGCGGCAACGGGGCCGGAACGCCGAGGGTCGGTAGGCCGAGGGAGACGCCCTGGAGCTTGGGGAGGCGACCGGCCGCGAAGGCGTCGCCGGCCCGGGTGCGGCGGTGCGAGAGCGGGGCGCCGTCGGCGTTCAGGTGGTGCGGCGCGGCGTAGGTGACCACCGTCTCGATGACGTCGCCGGGGCGCGGGGCGGTGTCGCCGATCGCGAAATGCACCAGACGGCCGTCGCGCGCCCGGCCACTCATCCGGCCCGTACGCTCGTCCTTGCGGCCCTCGCCCACCGCGACCAGCACCTCGACCTTCTGCCCCACCAGCTTCTTGTTCTCGGCCCAGGTGATCTCTTCGAGCAGAGCGATCAGGCGCTCGTAACGCTCCTGGACGACCGCCTTGGGCACCTGGTCCGCCATCGTCGCGGCGGGGGTGCCGGGGCGCTTGGAGTATTGGAAGGTGAAGGCGCTCGAGAAGCGGGCCCGGCGGACCACCTCGAGGGTCTGCTCGAAGTCGTCCTCGGTCTCGCCGGGGAAGCCGACGATGATGTCGGTCGTGATCGCGGCGTCCGGCATCGCGGCCCGGACCTTGTCGATGATGCCCAGGTATTTTTCGTGGCGGTAGCTGCGGCGCATCTCCTTGAGCAGCCGGTCGGAGCCGGACTGCAGCGGCATGTGCAGCGAGTGGCAGACGTTCGGCGTCTCGGCCATCGCGGCGATCACGTCGTCGGTGAAGTCCTTGGGGTGCGGGCTGGTGAACCGCACCCGCTCCAGGCCCTCGATGGCGCCGGTCGCGCGCAGCAGTTTGCCGAAGGCGAGCCGGTCGCCGAACTCCACGCCGTACGAGTTGACGTTCTGCCCGAGCAGCGTGACCTCGGAGACCCCCTCGGCCACCAGCGCGCGCACCTCGGCCAGGATCTCTGGAGGCCGGCGGTCCTTCTCCTTGCCGCGCAGCGACGGCACGATGCAGAAGGTGCAGGTGTTGTTGCACCCGACCGAGATCGAGACCCAGCCGGCGTAGGTCGACTCGCGCTTGGTCGGCAGGGTCGACGGGAAGATCTCGAGCGACTCGAGGATCTCGACCTCGGCCTCCTCGTTGTGCCGGGCGCGTTCGAGCAGCGCCGGCAGGGAGCCGATGTTGTGGGTGCCGAAGACGACGTCGACCCAGGGCGCCTTCTTGACGATGTCGCCGCGGTCCTTCTGGGCCAGGCAGCCGCCCACCGCGATCTGCATGCCCGGGTGCTTCATCTTGGTCGGGCGCAGGTGGCCGAGGTTGCCGTAGAGGCGGTTGTCGGCGTTCTCGCGCACCGCACAGGTGTTGAACACCACGACGTCGGCCGCCTCGGGATCGGCGGCCCGCACGTAGCCCGCATCTTCCATCAGGCCGGAGATGCGCTCACTGTCGTGCACGTTCATCTGGCAGCCGTACGTGCGCACGTCGTACGTGCGGGCGGCGCCCTGCGTCTGCATAGTCATGGCAATTGACCAGGGTACTGCTTACGCGGCGGCCGGCCGCCCGGGCGTCGGCGTCGGTTTGAACCGGGAACGACCACACCCGGGGGCCAGGGCGCAGGCGGGATCACTCCCGGTGCACGGGCGTACGTGCCGGCGTTCCGGGCCGTCGTCGGTCTCCACCTCGTCGACGTGCACGGGACGCAGGGTGCCGTCGGGTTCGGCTACGACGTACCGGGAAGGGTTGAGCGTGTCGTCGGGAAGCAGGACCGCGGCACCCAGCCGGACCGCGACGGCGCTCGCGGCCGTCGTCTCCGCGATGCCGGCGGGCGCGAGATAGACGTCGATGAGGGTCGGGAAGTCGCCGTCCACGAAATAGATGTCGGAGAGAGCGTCGCCGTCGTCACCGAGAGCCACCACCGATCGCTCCAGCGCGCCGGCCAGCGCACCTCGGCATCGGTCTGGATCGATGTGTCCGGCAACCGACCAGCTCCAGAGGCCGTCTGTCGGATCTCCGTCTGCCATACCGAACATGGTGGACACTGCCCTCGCCTCGAGCTCGCTAAGTTACCGCCTCGTGACCATTCTGGCCGGAAAACGGTTGTGTACCGCCAATAGAGTGACCACATCCGAGTGAAGGCGGTCCCGTCTGTGTCTCTCATCGTCCTCGAGAACGTCCACAAGTGGTTCGGGCCTCTGCACGTGCTCGATGACGTCAATCTGTCTGTCGAGCGCGGCGAGGTCGTGGTCGTGATCGGACCGTCGGGATCCGGCAAATCCACCCTGTGCCGGGTGATCAATCGGCTGGAAACCATCAAATCGGGCACCGTCACGTTCGACGGCCACGCACTGCCCGAGGAGGGCCGGGAGCTGGCCCGGCTCCGCAGCGAGGTCGGCATGGTGTTCCAGTCGTTCAACCTGTTCGCCCACAAGACGATCATGCAGAACGTGATGCTCGGCCCGGTCAAGGTCCGGCGCGAGAAACCGGCCGCGGTCCGCGATCGCGCGCTGGCGCTGCTCGAGCGGGTCGGCATCGCCGACCAGGCCGACAAATACCCGGCCCAGCTCTCCGGCGGTCAGCAGCAGCGGGTGGCGATCGCTCGCGCGCTGGCGATGCAGCCCAAAGCGCTGCTCTTCGACGAGCCGACCAGCGCACTCGACCCGGAGATGGTCGGCGAGGTGCTCGACGTGATGACGTCGCTGGCCCGCGAGGGCATGACGATGGTCGTGGTCACGCACGAGATGGGCTTCGCGCGGCACGCCGCCGACCGGGTCGTGTTCATGGCCGACGGGCAGTTGGTCGAGCAGGCCACGCCGGACGAGTTCTTCGCCAACCCGAAGAGCGACCGCGCCCGCGACTTCCTGTCGAAGATTCTCACCCATTGACGTCCGGAATATTTTTTTTCGATCTTGCTTCGAGGAGCTTCTAGATGAAACTCAACCGGATGACCGCTGCGCTAGGCGCACTGACGCTGGCCCTGGCCGCAGGGGCCTGCGGCAGCAGCAACGACGATTCTCCCAGCAGCGGCGGGGGCAGTAAGTCGTTCGCCGCCGGCAGCACCATGGAGCGGCTCAACAAGGCCCAGTCGATCAAGGTGGGCACCAAGTTCGACCAGCCCGGTTTCGGCCAGAAGGGCCTCTCCGGCAAGCCGGAGGGCTTCGACGTCGAGGTGGCGAAGCTCATCGTCAAGGAACTCGGCATACCGACCGACAAGATCCAGTACGTCGAGACGCCGTCGAAGGTCCGTGAGGACGCGATCGTCAACGGGCAGGCCGACATGGTCGTCGCGACGTACACGATCAACGACAAGCGCAAGGAACGCGTCGCCTTCGCCGGCCCTTACTACGAGGCCGGGCAGAACATCATGGTCAAGAAGGACGACACGTCGATCACCGGGCCGGATTCGTTCAAGGACGGCACCAAGAAGGTCTGCTCGGTCACCGGCTCGACGCCGGCCGAAGAGATCAAGAAGCACGTCAAGGACGTCGCGACCCAGGTCGTGCTCTTCGACACCTACGACAAGTGCCGCGACGCGCTCAAGGGTGGGCAGGTCAACGCGGTCACGACCGACAACGTGATCCTGCTCGGCTACATCTCCAAGGCTCAGGACTCGTTCAAGCTGGCCGGCGACAACTTCACCAAGGAGCCGTACGGCATCGGCGTCAAGAAGGACGACACCGCGTTCCGCAACTTCATCAACGACGTCCTCGACAAGTCCTTCAAGGACGGCAGCTGGAAGAAGGCGTGGGACGACACCGCCGGCAAGTTCGGTGCCCAGCTGGGCGACGCGCCGACCGTCAACCGCTACTGATCTTTCGTCACTGATGGAGAGAAGCCGCCCGTGAGTGTGCTCTTCGACAAGTTCGACGTCTTCGCGGGCGGTTTCTGGCTCACACTCCAGATCTGCGTTCTCGCCGCGATCGGCGCCCTGATCCTGGGCGCCGTCGTGGCGGTCCTGCGGATCTCGCCGGTGCCGCCGCTGCGTGCGGTCGGCACCGCCTACGTCACCGTGTTCCGCAACATGCCGCTGACCGTGGTCATGTTCTTCGCCGCGTTCGGACTGCCCGCCCTCGGCTCGAACGCCGATTTCCTCCGCATCCCGGTGATCGATTCGCTGTTCCGGCGGCTCGGCACCGACCTGCCATACTTTCGCTTCGCGCTGATCGCGCTGGTGTTCTACACCGCCGCCTTCGTCTGCGAGGCCCTGCGGTCGGGGGTCAACGCCGTATCCCCGGGGCAGGCCGAGGCGGCCCGGTCACTCGGGCTGACCTTCGGTCAGAACCTGCGGTACGTCGTACTGCCCCAGTCGTGGAAGGCCTCGGTCGTGCCGCTCGGCTCGGTCATCATCGCCATGATCAAGAACTCGGCGCTCATCGGCTTCTTCGGCGTCGTCGGTGACCTGTCCCAGACCGCGGACCAGCTGACCTCGGCCGAGGGATACGCGTTCGCCCCGGTCGCCATCGGCATCTCGATCGGATACCTGATCATGACAATCCCCCTGGGCGCGCTGCTCGACCGGATCGAGCGGCGGCAGGCGGTGGCCGGCCGATGAGCGTTCTGTACGACGTACCCGGGCCGCGGCAGCGCCGCATCACGCTGATCGTCAGCCTCGTCGCCGGCGTTGTTGTGCTGGCCGGGCTCTACTTCCTGGTCTACCGGCCGCTCGACAGCAAAGGCCAGTTCTCGGCCGACCTGTGGGGCCCGCTCGTCGACCCGAGCAACGAAAACTTCACCCAGGTCTGGGAACGCCTCGGCGTCGGCATCCGCAACACGCTACGGGCGGCCGCCCTGGCCATCGTCGCCTCGCTGGTCGTCGGCAGCCTCCTCGCCGTGCTGCGCATCCAGCTCAAGAGTCTGGCCAAGCGCCGGTTCACCGGATTCGCCACCCCCGCGTCCTACCTCCTGCGGGGCCTCAGCCTCGGGCTGACCGCCGTCACCCGCATCTGCGTGGAAGTCTTCCGCGGCCTGCCCGTGGTGATCACGATCTTCTTCGTTGCGCGCGGCCTCCCCGAGTTCGGGATCAGCCTGCCGTCGTTGTGGTACCTCGTGCTCGGCCTCACGATCTACAACTCGGTGGTCCTCGCCGAGATCCTGCGCTCGGGCATGGAAGGCCTCCCGAACGGCCAGTCCGAGGCGGCCTCGGCGATCGGCCTCTCCCCGATGCAGACCACCCGCATGATCCTGCTGCCGCAGGCCTACCGCATCATGCTCCCGGCGCTGATCAGCCAGTTGGTCGTCGTGCTCAAGGACACGTCGCTCGGCTTCATCATCAGCTACGAGGAGACGCTCAACATCGGCAAGCAGATCATCGGGGTGCTGAACAACCCGATCCAGGTCTACACGGTGATCGCGGTCCTGTTCATCGCGGTCAACTACTCGCTGTCGAAGCTCGCGCAATACATCCAGCGACGGCTTGCCCGCGGACGCAAGACCCGCAACCTGCCGACCAACATCGCGCCCGAGCCGGCGGTCGCCTCTATCGGGCCAGTTCCGTGACCCGGGACTCGCGAACCACCGTGACCCGGATCTGACCCGGATAGGTCAGCTCCTCCTCGATCTGCTTGGCCACGTCCCGGGCCAGCACCGCAGCACCGATGTCATCGATGTCATCCGGCCGCACCATCACGCGGATCTCGCGGCCGGCCTGCATCGCGAAGACCTTCTCGACACCGGTCTTGCCGGCGGCGATCTCTTCGATTCGCTCCAGGCGCTTGACGTACGCCTCGAGACTCTCCCGACGCGCACCGGGACGCCCGCCCGAACACGCGTCGGCGGCCTGGGTCAGCACCGCCTCGATGGTCTGCGGCTGCACCTCGTTGTGGTGCGCCTCGATCGCGTGCACGACGTCCTCGGACTCGCCGTACTTGCGGGCCAGGTCGGCGCCGATCAGCGCGTGGCTGCCCTCCACCTCGTGGGTCAGCGCCTTGCCGATGTCGTGCAGGAACGCCGCCCGCTTCATCGACGGAACGTCGAGGCCCAGCTCGGCGGCCATGATGCCGGCGATGTGAGCGGTCTCGACCAGGTGCTTCAACACGTTCTGCCCGTAGCTCGTGCGGTAGCGCAGACGGCCCAGCAGCTTGGTCAGCTCCGGATGCAGATCGGTGATGCCGACGTCGACCAGCGCCTCCTCGGCCGCCCGGTCGCAGAGCACGTCGACCTCACTCTTGGCGGTCTCGTAAACCTCCTCGATGCGGTGCGGGTGGATCCGCCCGTCGAGGACCAGCTTCTCCAGCGTGAGCCGGCCGACCTCCCGGCGAACCGGGTCGAAGCACGAAAGCAGCACCGCCTCCGGGGTGTCGTCGATGATCAGGTTGACCCCGGTCACCGACTCGAACGCCCGGATGTTGCGGCCCTCCCGGCCGATGATGCGGCCCTTCATCTCGTCGCTCGGCAGATGCAGCACGCTGACCACGCTCTCGGCGGTCTGCTCACTGGCGATCCGCTGAATCGCGTCGACCACGATGCGCCGGGCCCGGGAGTCGGCGGTCGTCTTCGCCTCGGTCTCGATGTCCCGCACCATGATTGCGGCCTCGCGCTTGGCCTGAGCCTCGATGTTCTCGACCAGCTCGGCCCGGGCGACCTCGGCGGTCAGACCGGCGATCCGCTCCAGTTCCCGGGTGTGCTTCTCCTCGGCCGCGGTCACCTCGCCCTCGCGGGTGGTCAGCGCGCCCTCACGGGAAACCAGGTCGGCGTCCATGGTCGCGAGGCGGCGCTCCCGCTCGACGAGACGCTCCACCTCCTCACTGTGCAGGCGCTCCCGGTCGTCGATGCGGGCGGCGCGGCGTTCGACCTCGGCCGACTGCTCCTTGACGGTGGCGTTGAGCAGGGCGACCTCGCGTTCGCCGGAACGACGGGCGGCCGAACGGACCTGCTCGGCGTCGGCCTCGGCCTGGCGGTGGGCGTGCTCGAGGATGGTGTCGGCCTCGGTGTGTGCGGCCTCGAGGACCCGGCGGGCCTCGGCCCGGGCGGCGGTGGCCTCCGCTTTCGCGGCGGCGGCCTCGGCGCGTACGGAAGCGGCCTTCGCATTCGCATCGGCGACCTTGGCCTGCGCGTCGTCCACGGCCTGGCCCCGACGATCCTCGGCATCGGCCCGGTCGGTGCGCAGCTGGCGCAGCGCGCGAGCGCCGAGCACCAGTCCGGCCAGCACGAACGCGGCAAGAACGACGATCGCCACCACGAGCACCCAGTCCAGGGCGGTCATCTCGCCGCGTCTCCCTTCGCCGCCCGCACGCGCGGGCCATCTGCGGGATGCCCGACCAAGGCTGCGACCGCATACGACGATGACCCCCTGCGCTCCGCGCGGGGTTCGGTATGTGGTTATGGGTCCCGCCTTGTCGGCCGGGACTTCACAAGTGATGCCGTAATGTAATGCGATCTATGTTGTGCCTGTTGCATGCGATGGTCGAACAAACCTTGTTGTAACGCGAGGCTAGGTCGCGAGTGCCACTTCGGTCAAGGATCCATGATTCGGCAGCGGATGGGACGTAGGGCACAGACCCGCTGACGTCGCAATTCAGGCGTAGCGTGCCCAAAGATCACGCATCGGATCCCAGCTCTCGCCCAGTCCCTCTTCCCAGTATGCGAGCAGATAGCCCGCCACCGGCGTCTGCGCGTCGTCCCACCAAACCGCGGCCACCGGACGGGTGACGCCAGCCTCGGTGAGCTTGTACGCATACTCCACGTAGTTGCCGTTGGTCCGGCCGGACGGCGTAGGCCCCTGCGTGGCGGCGCCGACCCCCGGGGCGAGAGTGCGCGCATCGACGTTCTGCCGGAGCGTGTCCACCCGCGCCCGGTCCCGGTCGGCGATCGAGCCGTACTCGACGAAAAACACACTCATGCCGTTGAGCGTGCAACGGACGCGCGCCTTCTCCCCCGCCTTCACGGCCGGGCCGCCCGGCTCGCCGCTGCGCGAACAACTCGAAAGGTACGGAAGCCAGCCCTGCGAGATGGTGACCAGGCCGGTGCCTGCGAAATGGGGCTGGTTGAGGGTGACCTGGCTCTGCTCGAAGACGCCGAGCTTGCCGGTCGCGGTCGGGTTGGGCTTCGACTTCGGCTTCGGGGCGGCGTCCGGGGCGGTCGCGCGCCCGGCGAAGAAACCGCCGACGCCGAAAACGAGAAGGCCAGCCACCAGCCCAGCGATTAGGCCGATCAGCAGGCGGCTGCGGTCCGGGGGCGGCGACGGCTCGATGCGGCGGCCGGCGAAGGGCGGCGGGGAGGTGAAGTCGAGGGGGTCCGGGGTGGGGTTGGGGTCGCTGCGGAACGGACCGTAAGAGGGAGAGCCGCTGGATGGGGCGGCGCTGACGGGGAAGGGGGTGCCGCTCGTCGGGGACGGATAGGGAATGGTCGGCTGGGGTGGGTAGGAGACCGTGGTGTCCGGGTCATAAGCCGGTGCATGGCCCCCCGAACCAGGAACCGTGCTGCCTGGGCCGGCTGGCTGGGGGAAGCCGGGCTGGGGATCGCTCGGTTGGGTGCCCTCGGGATTGCTCGCCTGGGCATGGCCGGCATCCGGATGATCGGCACCCGACTGAGTGAAGCTCGGCTCACCATAGGCGGGCCACCCGACGCCTGGCTGACCGCTGACCGGCTGCCCGGTGACCGGGTCCCCGCTGACCGGTTGACCGTAGGACTGCCCATAGGCGGGCGGGCCATCGCCCGGCTGACCATCGGCCGGCTGACCCACGGCCGATTCACCATAGGGCTGCCCGTAGCTTGGCTGGCTGACCGCAGGCCGAGTGGGAGCAGGCCGAGTGGGAGCAGGCTGGCCGAGCGCGGACCGATGCGGTGCGGTGGATGCGGCCGGAGCGGTGTCGTGCCGGACCGGCGACGTTTCGCCGTTTTGCGCGGAAGGCGGGACATTTGCGCTTTGCCGGGGAGCCGGATCGCCCTGGGTTCCCGCCGCGGCATGGTCGGCTGCGGGGTGTCCAGGAGCCCTCTGATCCGTCATCGGCTGAGCCGGGTCGCTGCCGTTCGGGGCAGGCACGGCATGAGTCTGCTGCTCGGCACAGGTCGGCTGGGCGGGGAGGGGCGCGGTCGGCTCGGCACCCTCCTGGAAGGGACCGTAGCCCCGCGTCCGGCTGGGCGAGTCCTCGGTCACGACGCTGCAGATTACCAGCCAGTTGCGAAGGCCGATGTCCCAGAAGATCGCTCGGCCCCAGGCGTGACCAGCACGCCGGAGGCCGAGCATTCGTGAGCCGGATCAGGCTTCCTGCTGTGCCTCACGACGCCGCCGGGTGATGAGCACGAGCCCGACACCGCCGGCCGCGATCGCCGCGCCGAGGCCGGCAACGCCGATCACGTTGTCGCCGGTCCTGGCCAGGACGCCACCCGAGCCACCGCTGCCGCTCGAGTCGTTGCTGCCGCCGGCGTTGTTGTTCGTGGTTCCGCCACCGGTACCACCAGTGCCGGTAGTCGACGAGGTCGTCGGCTTGTCGCCGGGCCCGCCGTTGCCGCCGGGAGTGTCCGTGCCACCCCCGCTGCCATTGCCATTGCCGGTGTTGCCACCGCCATTACCACCCCCGGTGTTACCACCACCGTCACCGTTGCCACCGCCGGTGTTACCACCACCGCCCGTGTTCCCGCCGGTGTTGCCGCCACCGCCCGTGTTCCCGCCGGTGTTGCCGCCACCGTTGTCGTCGCCGTCACCACCAGGGGTATCGCTGCCGCCCCCGGGGGTGTCGCTGCCACCGGTGCCGTCGCCAGTGCCCGTGCCCTCGCCGGTGCCGTCGCCCGTGCCGTCGCCGGTACCGGTGCCGTCGCCAGTGCCAGTGCCCTCGCCAGTGCCGCCGCCGGTGCCGCCCTGATCGCCGCCGTCGTCGCCGGGCCCGGTCGTCGTCCCGCCGCCCGGCGTGCCGTCGTCGTCGGTGCCGGCGTCCGAAGCGTTGCCCGAATCGGTGCCCGCGGCGCTGCTGGAGCTGTTCGTGGCCTCATCGGCCAGAACGACGATGCTCCGGGCAGCGCTCTGCGGCGCCGCGGCGCTGGCCGCCTGGCTCCCGTAAAGCGCGGCGACACCGACCGCCCCGACGAGCACGCCCAGGCGCGCGACTGCGCGCAAGCCCCGGTGACGCGCAAGCTGGTTGATCCGCATGTCCCTCCCCGTTGTCAGTGCGAGGGAAAAAAACTGGACAGTGATCCCCCGCGATCCGTCGAGCAACCTAGCGGAACGATCCACTTCGTCGCCATCCACGCCCGGCTATATGCGGCATTCTCACCCACAGATTGTTACTAACGTCGATATAAGTTCACTTGAGCAGACCGCACGCTCCAGACGCCCGGCCACGTCTCCGCAGCCCGGCCCCGGTTTCCGATAGTGACGAGAACGCCTACTACGACGCGAATAAGTGAACCTCGCCCAGTTCTCGGCCCCGCCGAACGAAGCACCCAAATCACACGCGAACCGACAGCGCGCGTCCATCCGATAACAGGCCCGATCCCCGAAATTGGTCCGGGACACAAACGGCAACGCCCGCGAAAAGGACGGCCGTGGGCGTCGTCCCACGACGAGATTCCGGCGCAATCCGCTAGTCAGCAGGCGGCGCTGATGACAGCAGTAGACGATGGACTTCACCGCGCCGGCCACCGCCGTTGTCGTCTACTGCTCGGTCGACTACTGCTCGGTGGCCTCGTCGGCGAGGGCGTCGGGATCGATCTGATCGGCGAACTCGGCCGCCTCGGCGTCGCGGGCGGCCAGCGCGTCCTTCACGGCGCGGATCGCCACCCCCGCGGGGTAGCCCTTGCGGGCCAGCATGCCGACCAGCCGCCGGAAGACCGCGTCGGGCGTGCCCGTCGCGGTGCGGAGCTTGCGGTCGACCAGGGCACGCGCGGTCGCCGCCTCTTCGTCTTCGTCGAGGGTTTCCAGCGCCTCGCCGGCCACCTCGGCGGCAACCCCGCGCTGCCGCAATTCGTTGGCGAGTGCCCGCCGGGCGAGACCTCGCCCGTGATGCCGGCTGGTCACCCAGGCCCGCGCGAACGCGGCGTCGTCGATGATGCCGACCTCGTCGTAGCGGTCGAGCACTTCGGCGATCACCTCGGCCGAGATCTCCTTGCGGACCAGCACCTTGGCGAGCTCGACCCGCGTGCGCGGCCGTACCGCCAATTGCCGGAGGCAGATCTCCCGGGCCCTCTCCGATTCGGTCTGTTCCGTCGATGAGGACCCGCCCGGCGAGCTCCGGCGGCGCCCCGGGGCGTTGCCGCGCCCCGTCTCGCCACGCCGGAGCTCGCCATCGGCGGCAGGCTCATCGGTGTTTTGGCTGGCCGTCCGGGGCGGAAGGGCATCCCATCCGCGCCCGGACCGCGCTCCGCGTCGGCCGGCCATCTATCAGAAGTCGACCGGCGGCAGCTCGGGGCCACCGGCTGCGTCGCCGGTGGTCTGGCCGACGCCCAGCTTCTCGAGGATCTTCTTCTCGATCTCGGCGGCCACGTCCGGGTTTTCCTTGAGGAACTCCCGCGCCTTTTCCTTGCCCTGGCCGAGTTGGTCACCGTCGTACGTGTACCAAGCGCCGGACTTGCGGATGATGTTCTGCTCGACGCCGACGTCGATCAGCGAACCCTCGCGCGAGATGCCCTTGCCGTACATGATGTCGAACTCGGCCTGCTTGAACGGCGCCGCGACCTTGTTTTTCACGACCTTGACCCGGGTGCGGTTGCCGACCACGTCGGTGCCGTCCTTCAGGCTCTCGATGCGCCGCACGTCGAGACGCACGGACGAGTAGAACTTCAGCGCACGGCCACCGGTCGTCGTCTCGGGCGAGCCGAACATGACGCCGATCTTTTCCCGCAGCTGGTTGATGAAGATCGCCGTGGTGCCCGAGTTGTTGAGGATGCCGGTCATCTTGCGCAGCGCCTGGCTCATCAGGCGGGCCTGGAGGCCGACGTGGCTGTCGCCCATCTCGCCCTCGATCTCGGCGCGTGGCACGAGCGCGGCCACCGAGTCGATGACCAGGATGTCGAGAGCGCCCGAGCGCACCAGCATGTCGGCGATCTCGAGCGCCTGCTCCCCGGTGTCGGGCTGGGAGACCAGAAGGGCGTCGGTGTCGACGCCGAGGGCCCGCGCGTATTCCGGGTCGAGAGCGTGCTCGGCGTCGATGAACGCCGCGATGCCCCCGGCACGCTGAGCGCTGGCCACGGCGTGCAGCGCCACGGTCGTCTTACCGCTGGACTCCGGCCCGTAGATCTCGACGACGCGGCCGCGCGGCAACCCGCCGACGCCGAGGGCCACGTCAAGGGCGATGGATCCGGTCGGGATGATGGCCATCTGCATGACCGGCCGCTCACCCAGCCGCATTACCGAGCCCTTGCCGAACTGCTTGTCGATCTGCGCCAACGCCAGATCGAGTGCTTTGTCCCGGTCAGGTCCTGCCACCATGTCCGCCACCCCTGTATTCGACTTTGCAGACGTCTTCGCCGGCGAGCTCTTGTTCATCACGCGCATCAAGGTAAGCGGTGGGTATGACAAAATCCGCTGCCCTGCCCCCGGCTGTGGATGACCAAGCTCCTGTGGACAATAGCCGAACACGTGTACGACGAACGAGTGACACGCCAGAACAGGCGTACTAAAAACGCCTCAGCGCAGGCCAGATGGCACCCGATCGGGGTACGCGGCTACCACAGCTCGCCAGATAGTAGCGGTTTCGACACCCTGAGCAATCGCTTCATCGATCGTCCGGTTGCCGAGGTCCGCAAACGAATGGTCGGCCGCCATGCTTCGCGCATAGCTCGACCCGAATACCTCAGTGAGGCGTCCCCAAAAATCCGTCAACCGCACCAGACGAGCCTACTCAAGCCGCCTTACGGCGCCATTGACGCGAGGCGGGCGTCACCTCACGGCCGCGGCGGCGACCTTCAGGTCGTCGACCAGACCCCCGTACGCCGTTTCGCGATCGTCCGCCCGCAGAACCGCCGAGGGGTGGATCGTCGCAAGTGCCTGAACCTCGTCGACCGGGAAGTCTTCCGGGTGCTGGGCCGAGGCGGGCCACGGCATCAACCGGCCACGCGCCTGCGTGACCCGGAACGACGGACCGAACAGCACCTTGCCCGCGGTCGCGCCCAGGATCACCACGATCTTGGGCTTGAGCAGCCCGAACTCGGCCACCAACCAGGGCCGGCACGCGGTGATGTGAGCCGGGCCCGGCGTCTGGTGGATGCGCCGCTTGCCCCGCAACTCGAAGCGGAAGTGCTTGACCGCATTGGTGATGTAGACGTCGGTCGGGTCGATGCCCGCATCGCCGACCGCCTCGCGAAGGAGCCGCCCGGCCGGCCCGACGAACGGCAATCCCTGTTGATCCTCCACGTCGCCGGGCTGCTCACCCACGAAGACGACCGGCGCGTGCGGGGCGCCCCGGCCGAAGACGGTCTGGGTGGCGTCGGCGTAGAGCTCGCAGCCCTCACAACCGGCCGCGGCGGACTTGAGCTGGTCGATGCTGGTCGGCTCGGCGGGCACCCACTGCTGCGCGCCGACCGGCGCCTCGGTCCTCGGCATCCCATGGTTTTACCCGATGGGGTTCGGTCCACACTCATCGGGAAGGCACCCCGAGACCGGACGGATGAACGGCGGACGCCACCGCATCGGCCACCGCCGGGATCTCGGACTCGTCCAGCGAGCTGATCGTCACGCGGATGCCGGGCGGGGCGGCCACGCGGAACAGAGAGCCGGGCGCCACCGCGTACCCTCGATCGCGCAGGAGCCCGACGGCCCGAGTCTCGTCGGGGACCGGGACCCAGACGTTGATCCCGGTCTTGCCGGTGGCCGTGAGGCCACGCGCCGCGAGGGCCTCGCAGAGGGCCCGGCGGCGTTGCAGGTAGGCGCGTGAGGCTTCCGCGATGAGGGCCGTGACCTGCTCGTCTTGCCATAGATGGAGCAGAGTGCGCTGGAGCACCGTGGAGACCCAGCCGGTGCCGATGCGCATCCGCCCGACCACCCGGGCGATCGTGGTCTCGTCGCCCGCGACCAGCGCGATGCGCAGATCGGGCCCGAACGGCTTGGACGCCGACCGGACGAACGCCCACGAATCGGTGACCGGGCCCAGGCAGTGCAGCGGGACCTCGGCCAACTCAGCGGCGTGATCATCTTCGATCAGGAGCACTGACGGGTGCTCGGCGAGGATTCCTCGCACCTCGAATGCCCGTTCGGCGGTCAGAGCGCCGCCGGTCGGATTTTGCGCCCGAGCCGTGATGATCACGGCTCGGGCACCGGCTCGCAAAGCTTCGGAGAGCGTGACCGGATCGGGACCGTCGTCGTCGACGGAGAAAGGCACCGGACGCAGTCCGCACGCGGCGAGCAGATCGAGAAGATTGGCCCAGCCCGGATCCTCGACCGCGACCGCGTCACCCGGACGCAGGTGAGCGGTGAGCAGGCGCTCCATCGCGTCGAGCGTGCCCGACGTGGCCGCGATCGTGGCGCGTTCGACCGGAACCCCGTCGGTGGCCAGACGCAGCCGGGCAGCATCGGTCAGCGCGGGCATAGCGACCGCCGACGCATATCCCGGCGGGTGGTCGACGCTCTCGGCAATCGCGCGCAGTGCCGGGCCGAGCGAGGGCAGCCGATGCACGTCGGGCTCACCGTCGGAGAGATCCCGCAGGCCGGGCAGAAGAGGAAGGCGCAGCGCGGCCCGCGGTCCGGCGATCGAGGGACGGGAGCGGATGCGGGTGCCGCGCCGGCCCTCGGTCTCGACCACGCCGCGTTGCCGCAGCTCCTGATAGGCCTTGGCGACCGTGGCCGGGCTGACGTGCAGCTGGTCGGCGAGCACCCGCACGGCCGGGAGAGCGGCGCCCGCAATCCAGTCGCCCCGCAGGACCCCGGACTCGATGCTGGCGGAAATCGAGGCGGCGCTGGCGCCGCTGACCTGATAATGTGCTGACACAGCAGCCAGTCTGTACTAGCACAGAGAAGATCGCAAGCCAGGAGGCCCGATGTCCGACCTCTTTCCCGCGACCGCACGCACCACCGCGACCCGCGCGCGTCAACTGATGAGCTACGACCGGGCCACCGCGCACACCATCCTCGACGAGGCGTACGACTGTTCGGTCGGCATCGTGGTCGACGGCGAGCCTCGCGTCCTGCCGACACTGCACGTCCGCATCGGCGACACGCTTTACCTGCACGGTTCCAGCGGCGGGCGCTTCGGCCTGGCGCCCCGCGGCGACGACGGGGTCAAGGTCTGCGTGAGCGTCACGCTGCTCGACGGTTTCGTGTACGGGCGATCCCAGTTCCACCACAGTGCCAACTACCGATCCGTGGTCGTCATGGGTGTCGCGCGCCCGGTCCCCGACGACCCGACGAAGCTGGCCGTGCTCACCGCCCTCGTCGAGAAGTTCGGCGTGGGCCGGGCCGCCGACAGCCGCCCGCCATCCAAACAGGAGCTCGCCCAGACCTCGGTGCTAGCGCTACCGCTCGAGGAGGTCTCGGTGCGAAGCCGCACCGGCGGAGTCAACGATGAACCGGCCGACCTCGACCTGCCCCACTGGGCCGGCGTGCTGCCGCTGCAGCGCGTGGCCGGTCCTCCGGTCGCCGAGCCCGGCGTGCGGGTCGCGCCGCCGGCCTATCTGCCCGGCTCCCCACCATCGCCGTGGCACGAGGCAGTGTTGCTGAACGGCGAGCACGTCCGGCTGGAACCACTCTCGCCGGCCCATGTGGACGGACTCCACGAGGTTCTCTCCGACGAGGAGATCTGGCAGTTCCTTCCGACTCCGAGGCTGACCACACGCGCGGAGTGGGCCGCGCACGTCGACAGCTTGCTGAGCCGCCGTTGGCAGGGCCTGCAGGTGCCGTGGGCCCAGGTCGACCCGTCGACCGGCCGGGTCGTCGGCCTGACGACCTACCACGACATCGACCCGGTCAACCGCTCGGTCGGCATCGGCCACACGATGCTCGGCCGGCAGTGGTGGCGATCCGGGGTCAACACCGAGGCCAAGCTGATGCTGATGGCCCGCGCCTTCGACGTGCTCGGTGCCGAGAAGGTCTTCTGGTACACCGACATTCGCAACCAACGCTCACAAAACGCAATCGCCCGCCTCGGCGCGAGCCGCGACGGCCTGATCCGCGCCCAGCGCCTACGCACCGACGGCACCTGGCGCGACACGGTCGTCTTCGCCCTCACCGCCGACGAGTGGCCAGCGACCGCCAAGCACCTCCGCGCGCGGTTGGCGGCCGGCTCCGCAAAGGAGCCGGCCATGCAGTAAACAGCCGGGGAGCTACCCCGCCAAGGATGGCGGTCGGTGCCTGGGTCGCAGCGCCACGCCGGAGCCGAGCAGCACAGCGCCGAGGCCGAGCGCCGTCACGCCACGGAGCGCCGAAGCAGCGCTGGAGTTGCGCCGCGTGCCTGGAGGGCCGTTACTCGTCGGAGCCGTCGGAGTCGTCTTCGAAGACCTCCTCGACGACCTCGCCGAGGACCAGGCCGCCCAGGACGCCGCCGGCCACACCGGCCGCCATCGCGCCCATGCCGGGCCCGTGGTGCGAACGGTTCGGGCCGTGCCGACCGGATAGCCCTGGTTGGGTGGGTAGCCGTAGCCATCCGGGGAACCGCCGCCGTGGCCGGGGTAGCCGCCCGCATAGCCGCCGCCATGGCTGGGGTAGGCGCCGCCGTGGCGGGGGAAACCGTGGTCGGGGTAGCCGCCCTGGTCGGCGAAGCCGTGGGAGGTGCGCAAGCCCTGGTAGCGGCCGACTGCCTCCTGCACCCACGCGTCGACCACGGAGTGCCAGTCGGCGGTGTCGGCTTCCTCGTGGGTTACGCGGAAGCGGCCGTACGCGTCGTGGTCTTGGGTGAGGAAGCCGCCCCGCTTGTCGAACTCGAGGACGATTTCGACGCCGGCCGGGTCGGCGACGAAGGTCAGCTCGACCTCGTTGATCGCGGCGGCGAGGTGGGGCGGCGGGTAGAACTCGATTTCCTGGTAGAAGGGCAGCTGCTGGTGGACGCCGTAGATCGTGCCCTGCTCCAGGTCGGCTCGGGCGAAGCGGAAACCCAGCGCGGCGAACGCGTCCAGGATGCGCTCCTGCGCAGGGAGCGGGTGTACGAACACCTCGTCCAGGTCGCCCTTGTCGACCTCCTTGGCTACTGAGACCTCGGTGCGCACACCCATCGTCATGCCGTGCAGTCGCTGACCGTAGACGTCGGTCACCGGGGTCTCCCACGGCATCGGGAAGGCGAACGGGATGTCCCGGCGCTCGCCCGCCGTCAGCCGGAACGGGCCGGAGACCGGCACTCGGAGGAACTCGGCCAGGCCGTCGCCGTGCCCCGTCTCGACCCGGGTGACCAGGCCGAGAGCAATGTGCTCGATGGTGACGTCATGGTCGCCGCCGACGACCTGCACCTCGCCGGCCAGGGTCAGGCCGGGCCGGGTGTTCGGGTTGGCGAGCACCGTGTCAACGGATGGACCGCCCACGCCGAAGGCACGCATGATTTTCTTGAAGACCACCGGGTCATTCCTCCTTGAATCAACGGGGTGGCACGTCGAGGGAGAGCGACCCTAACAAGCCCATCTGATAACTCGCTGTAAGGTAGACGAGCGTCAAGACAGATCGGCGGTCCTACTTGCGGTCGGCATAGAAGGTGCTCAGGACCATGCTTATCTTGGCAAAGTCGCCCGACCAGTCGAGCTCACGAGCCTGCCAACTGATGGCGTACGCCTTACCGTTCGTGGCGAACCACCGGGTCTGCACGTGCAGGACGGTCTTGTCGGGCGCCGTGTACTGGTATTCCCAGTCGGCCGCCTTGTTGAGCAGCGGCCGCGGGTCCAACTGGATCAGGTGGTAGCCCGGGAACGCCCCGGCCGCCACCAACCGGGCCGCCTCTTTCCGGCACGCCTGCAACGGGTCCGAACTGGGCTTGCGCCCGACGTCGAGGGTCATCAGCCGGCCGCCGTCGGGATCGCGGAAGCAGTACGTGGTGCCGACCTTCTGATAGGTCCAACGGTCGGGCACCGGCATGTGGAAGCCGGTGCCGTCGGTGAAGTAGGACCATCCTTCGTAGAGCGCCCACCCGTTGACCCCGCGGGACGCGTTCTTCTGCGGGGTCTCCGGCGCATCCGCCGACGTCGTGCCGGTGCACGCGGCCGGACTGAACCCGCCGACCGCGGGCGCCCGCGACGACGGGACCGGGGCCGTCGACTGCGCGGCCACCGGGGGGAACACCATCGCGGCAGCGTGCTCGTCGTCCCGCTGGATCAGGTAGCCGGTCACGATTCCGGCCGCGCCCAGCACCGCGACCGCGGTCAGCACCGCCGCGACCAGGGAAAACCGCGGCCTCGGCGGGGCTTCCGGCGCGGCGTCGGCTCCGGCCGGGGCGGGCGACACCGGGCCCGATGAGGTGCGTTGCGCGGGCACCGCGCGTACAAGAGCCTGATTGACCGACCGCGCAGCGGGAGTTGCCGGCGCGCCCGACATGGCAGCGACCTCGGCATGTTCTTGATCTCGCCGTCTCGGGCGAGGCGCCGGCACCGTCAGCGCGCGCTCGCGATCGACGACCGCCGGCTCACCGTCGGCCGTCGCGAGGATCATGCGTAGGCGGCGGTCGACCTCGGGCGCGGTCAGCCGGGCCTCCGGATCGTGGCGCAGCAGACCGGTCAGCACCGGCGCCAGCAGCCCCGCCAATTCCGGCGGATCGGGCGGTTCGGTCGCGAGCGCCATCAGCGTGGCCATCGCGCTCTCGCGGGCGTAGGGCGAGCGGCCCTCGACCGCGGCGTAGAGGGTCGCCCCGAACGACCACAAATCGGACTCCACGGTGGACGCACCGTCACGGGCCCGCTCGGGCGAAACGTATTGCGGCGAGCCGACGATCAACCCCGGGCCGGTCACCGAACCGTCGTCAACGAACGTGGCGAGCCCGAAATCGGTCAGCACCA
Organism: Actinoplanes sp. NPDC051343; assembly: GCF_044455125.1. Lineage (NCBI taxonomy): Bacteria > Bacillati > Actinomycetota > Actinomycetes > Micromonosporales > Micromonosporaceae > Actinoplanes > Actinoplanes sp. NPDC051343. Next base: position 319,010 of record NZ_JBITEL010000004.1, on the reverse strand, counting down.
CCCGGCCGCCCTCGCCGATCAGCACGTTGTGCGGCTTGATGTCGCGGTGCAGCACACCGGCCTCGTGAGCAGCCGTCAAAGCGTCGAGCACGTGCAGGCCGACGCGGGCCGCGGCCGCCGGACTGAACGCGCCGTCCTCACTGAGAACCTGATGCAGTGACCGGGAAGGAACGTATTCCATGACGATCCACGGCAGCCCGTCGGCGTGCACGACGTCGTAGATCTGCACGACGTTGGGATGGTTGAGCCGGGCCGCGCTGCGGGCCTCACGCAGAGTGCGGTCCTTGAGGCGCGCCTTCTCCTCGTCGGTCATCCACTCGGGCGGCACGAACTCCTTGACCGCGACGTCCCGGTCGAGCATCTCGTCACGCGCGAGCCACACCCGGCCCATACCGCCGGTGCCGACCGGCTCGCGGAGACGATACCGACCAGCGACGAGCATGCGCCTGACCGCCATCCCGCCCCCACCGTCGACTCGATTTCAGCATAGACAGGCCCCTGGACCAGCGAAACCACGATCACCCGGCCACTGCGTAAACCACGAGATTGTCCTTGTACGACCGCAGCCGATGGTCGAACACCCCGCCACACGTGATCAGCCTCAACTGCCGGTCCGGCGTCGGCCCATACACCTCATTGGTCGGAAAATAGGTCTTCGGGTACCAAGCCAGGCGAACCACGGTGAACCGCACGACCGACCCCCCGCGCACCACCTCGATCCGGTCACCGACCGTGAGCTCCCGCAGCCGATAAAAAATCGCCGGCCCCGACTTCGAGTCGACGTGCCCGGCGATCACAGCCGGCCCGACATCCCCGGGCGCCGTGCCACCCGAATACCATCCCGCCCGGCCGTACTGTTTCGGCGGCACGAGCGCGCCATCGGTCCCCAGGTGCAACTTCTCCAACGACGCATCGATGCCGATCGCCTTGACCCGCAGCCGGCCGGGCACTCCGGCCGGCGCCACGAGCGCCGCCCGGAACGGGTCACCCGCCGGCCTCCCGGCGACGGTAACCGGCGCCGCGACCGCGTCCGGTCCCCAACGCCCCAGGTCAGACCCACCATCTTGGTTACTCACGGCGAGATATCCGGTGCCGACAACGAACGCCGCAACCCCGGCGGCAACCGCCGGCAGGGCGGTCTGCCGCAGCCTCTTTTTCCGTACGGGATGAGCACCGTCCTCGTCCCCACGACTCTGCTCGTCCGCCGGCCGTTGTTCCACCACCGGTCCCGCCCCGGGCCCGGGCACCGCCGTCCGCAGCAGCCCTCCCGAGCCGGCCCCCACTTCGCCAACCGCCGCCTCGCCGGCCCCCGCCTCGCCGGCCCCCGGCACCTCTCGCCGATCCGGCCGTCGCAGCTCGACAAGCGCCCCCGCGGCCGGCCATCCCGCCCGGCGGCCCTGATCATCGGCTCCGAGAACGGCCGATCCGGACCGTACCCGGCCCGCGCGATCCGGACCCGCCGCATCGTCCGCCGCGAGCGGCCCGCGCTTGCTCCCGGCCGGCTCCAAACCGGACCGCGCCACCTGCCTCCCACCGACCGCGTCACCCGGCTCTGACCGCTCCACCTGAGCGCCGGCCCGGCCCACGATGCCCGGCCGCACGTCCGCGTCGGCCCGGCCACGGACACCCGGCCTCACCTCGACCTGGGCCGGACCCAACGACCCTGGCCGCACCTCCGTCTCGGCTCGCCCCGAAGCACCCGGCTGCGCCGCGACACTGGCTTGACCTCGAATACCTGCGCGCACACCGACATCGGCCACGCCCGCGACGCCCAACCGCGCACCCACGTCTGGTCGACCCGCAACGCCCGGCTGCGCGCGCACACCGGGCCGGCCCGGAACGCCCGGCTCCGCGCCCACACCTGATCGGCCCGGAACGCCTGGCTCCGCGCCGAGGCCGGCACGGACCGGAACGTCTGGCTGTGCGTCGACACCTGGTCGGCCCGGAACGCCCGGCTCCGCGCCGAGACCGGCTCGGACCGGAGCGCCCGGGTGTGCGTTGACTTCGGCTTTGCCCGGAGCGCCCGGCTGGGCGTCGGCCGGGTGTTGCGGGAGGGAGGCGCGCCCGATGTGACGTTCGGGAGGTGGGAACTCGTCGGCGAAAAAGTCGTGGGGGTGGATGGCGAACGCTCGCCGTCTCTCGGTCGGCGGGCGGCCCGGCATGCCGGGCGGCGCCAACGGGATCGGCGGCCACACCGCGGGCGGGCGGGGCAGCGACAGCGCACCCGGCACGGTCGCCACGGCACGGACCACCGGCGGCAACAGCGGTGGGGGCGCGGCTTTACCGCGTACCTCCGCAATTGCCCGCACCACTCCGTCAGCCGGCGCCGGAACGCCGGGCGTCGGGAGGCTCGGCGCCTCCTCCTCGGGAGGAGGCGCCGGATCGGTCCGGGGTTCGGCCGTCACGCCGGACCTCTTCTCAGGCCGCCCGGACGCGGCGGCGGACGACGACCACGAAGCCGGCCGTCACCACCGCGGCCAGCGACGCCAGCAGCAGCGCCGTGGTCAGGTGGGACGTCGGCTGCGTGCCGCCGGCGCCCGTGGCCACTCCGCCCATCGGGACCGTGCCCTGGCGCTCGGCGTCGATGTGCAATTGGGGTTTCAGGCCGCCGCTCTTGTCGTCGAGCACGATCAGGGAGTAGACGCTGCCCGCGCCCAGGGTGCACGGCAGCACGCTGGCCTTGCCGCCGCCGGTCGGCTCGACCTCGACGCTCCACCTGCCCGGGTTGACCTCGCGGTATCCGGTCGTGGTGGCGAACTGGACGCCGTCGGCGATGGTTTTGCCGTTCTTGCCGGCGACGTTGAGCACCGGGGCCTTCACCGAGGCCTGGATGACCCGGACCTTGGATTTGCCCGGGTCGGGGAGTTTGAGGTCGTCCTTGAGGACGCGCAGTCCGAGGTCGGCGAAGCGGCCGACGCCGGCGACCGTGTAGGCGTCGCCGTTCTCGACCCCGACCGCGACGGTGATCACGGGTTTGGTGCTCGCCGGCGCCCCGGCCTTGCGCATCGCCACCTGGTAGTTGCCGGTGGGCAGGCGGAGGTATTGCGACATCGCGCCGTAGGCGACGCCGCGGAAGGTCTGCGGTTTGACGGCGCCGGAGACGGACTTGAGGTAGACGTCGACGGCGGGCGTGTCGGGCGAGAGGTGGGCGAGGCGGACATAGCCGGCACTGGCCGCCTGGGCCGGTGCGGCGAAGAGAGTGACAGCCGCAAGCGCAGCGAGAGCCGCGAGGGCACCGCTGAGGCGCCGCCGAGATGCGTGATGGGACACGGAGCCTCCTGTTCGGGGTGGGGGCCTCTGCTTCGACTTGTTCTGACGGACGGCTCGTGCAGAAGAAACCAACCGCATCGCGGACTCGGGAGTCAAGCACTGTCCGAAACGTCGTCTTCACGTTGCGTCGGCGACAAAGTGTCGTACCTCCGAGGGAGGATGGTCGGCGTGGAAGAGGTGCTCGAACAGTTCGGCCCGGCGACCAGGGAATGGTTCCGGGCAGCGTTCGCCGCGCCCACCGCGGCCCAGGCCGGGGCGTGGCGCGCGGTCGGCGCCGGTCGCAACGCGCTGGTCGTCGCGCCCACCGGCTCCGGCAAGACCCTGGCGGCGTTCCTGTGGTCGCTCGACCGGCTCGCCCACGAGGCGATCCCGGAGGATCCCAAGCGCCGCTGCCGGGTCCTTTACGTCAGCCCGCTGAAGGCGCTCGCGGTCGACGTCGAGCGCAACCTGCGGGCGCCGCTGACCGGCATCCGACAGGCGTCGGGCCGGCTCGGCGTGCCGCCGCCCGACATCACCGTCGGCATGCGGACGGGAGACACGCCCGCCGACGAGCGGCGGGCCTTCGGGCGTACGCCGCCGGACATCCTCATCACGACGCCCGAGTCGCTCTATCTGCTGCTCACGTCGGCCGCCCGCGATTCGCTGCGCGGCGTCGAGACGGTGATCGTCGACGAGGTGCACGCGGTCGCGGCCACCAAGCGCGGCGCCCACCTGGCTCTCTCCCTGGAGCGGCTCGACGCGCTGCTCGGGCGCCCGGCCCAGCGGATCGGGCTGTCGGCCACGGTCCGGCCGATCGACGAGACGGCCCGCTTCCTCGGCGGCTCGCACGACGTCGAGATCGTCCAGCCCAAGAGCGCCAAGACCATCGAGGTCACGGTCGAGGTGCCGGTCGAGGACATGACCGCTCTCGACGAGACCCCAGAGGTCGATCCGGACGACCCGGGCGCCGGGCGTCGTTCACCGTCGATCTGGCCGGCAGTCGAGGAACGGGTGCTCGACCTCATCCAGGCCCACCGGTCGACAATCGTCTTCACCAATTCGCGGCGAGGTGCCGAGCGGCTGTGCGCCCGCATCAACGAACTGGCCGCCGAGCGGGCGGGCGAGGTCGTCCCGGTGCCCGCCCGTCCACCGGCCGAGATCATGGCTCAGGCCGGGCAGGCCGGTGGCGCGCCGCCGGTCGTCGCCCGGGCCCACCACGGCAGCGTCTCCCGCGAGGAGCGCAAGCAGATCGAAGAGGCGCTGAAGTCGGGCCGTCTCCCGGCCGTGGTCGCCACGTCCAGCCTCGAGCTGGGCATCGACATGGGCGCGGTCGACCTGGTCGTCCAGATCGAGGCGCCGCCGTCGGTCGCGGCCGGCCTGCAGCGCATCGGGCGCGCCGGTCACCAGGTCGGTGCGGTGTCTCGGGGTGTCGTCTTCCCCAAGCACCGCGGTGATCTGGTCTCCTGCGCCGTGGTCGCCGAGCGGATGGGCGAGGGCGCGATCGAGGAGCTGCGCTACCCGCGCAACCCGCTCGACGTGCTGGCCCAGCAGATCGTCGCGATGGTCGCGCTCGACGAGTGGCAGGTCGACGAGATGGCCGCCCTGATCCGCCGGGCGGCGCCGTTCGCCGAGTTGCCCGAGTCGGCACTGCACGCCGTGCTCGACATGCTTTCCGGGCGTTACCCGTCGACCGCGTTCGCCGAGTTGCGGCCGCGCCTGGTCTGGGACCGCGGCACCGATCAGCTGACCGGTCGCCCGGGCGCCCAGCGGCTGGCCGTGACCAGCGGCGGCACGATCCCCGACCGGGGCATGTTCGGTGTCTTCCTGGCCGGCGCTGAGCGGGCGTCCCGGGTCGGCGAGCTCGACGAGGAGATGGTCTACGAGTCCCGGGTGGGCGACGTCTTCCTGCTCGGTTCGACGTCGTGGCGGATCGAGGACATCACGCCCGACCGGGTGCTGGTCTCCCCCGCGCCCGGCGCGCCCGCCCGCATGCCGTTCTGGAAGGGCGACGCCCTGGGCCGCCCGATCGAGCTGGGCCGCGCGATCGGCGCCCGGTTGCGGTCGCTGACCCGGGCCGGCGACGAGAAGGGCACGGCCTCGCTGCTCGAGTCGGGGCTCGACGACTGGGCGGCCGGCAACCTCATCACCTATCTGCGGGAGCAGCGCGAGGCGACTCGCCATCTGCCCGACGACCGTACGATCGTGGTCGAGCGTTTCCGTGACGAGCTGGGTGACTGGCGCCTGACCGTGCACTGTGTGCTGGGTGCCCGGGTCAACGCGCCCTGGGCGCTGGCGATCGCCCGCCGGCTGAGCGAGCGGTACGGCGTCGACGGCCAGGTCATGCCGTCCGACGACGGCATCGTGGTGCGGCTGCCCGACACGGCCGAGGAACCCCCCGGCACCGACCTGGTGGCGTTCGACCCGGAAGAGATCGCCCAGCTGGTCGAGGAGTCGGTCGGCACCTCGGCGCTGTTCGCCTCCCGGTTCCGCGAGTGTGCAGCCCGCTCGCTGCTGCTGCCGCGCCGTGACCCCCGCCGGCGCCAGCCACTCTGGCAGCAGCGTCAGCGTTCGGCCCAGCTGCTCGACGTGGCGCGCGAGTTCGCCGATTTCCCGGTCACGCTCGAGGCGGCTCGCGAGTGCCTGCAGGACGTCTTCGACGTTCCCGGGCTGGTCGGGCTGATGCGCGAGTTGTCCGGCCGCAAGGTGCGCCTGGTCGAGGTCGAGACCCCGCGGCCGTCGCCGTTCGCCCGGTCGCTGCTGTTCGGCTACGTCGGTGCGTTCCTCTACGAGGGCGACGCCCCGCTGGCCGAGCGCCGCGCGGCCGCGCTGGCGCTCGACTCGACGCTGCTCGGCGAGCTGCTCGGCCGGGTCGACCTGCGCGAGCTGCTCGACCCGGCGGTGGTCGCCGAGACCGAGTCCCAGCTGCAGTGGCTGACCACGCTGCGGCGTCCGCGCGACGCGGAGGACGCGGCCGAGCTGCTGCGCCTGCTCGGCGACCTGTCCACGGCCGAGCTCGAGACGCGCGGGGTCGAGGAGGCGTGGGCGTCCACGTTGGAGGCGTCGCGGCGGGCGATCCGCATCCGGGTGGCGGGCGAGGAACGCTGGATCGGCATCGACGACGCCGGGCGCTACCGGGACGCGCTGGGCGTGGCGCTGCCGGTCGGACTGCCCGAGGCCTATCTCGAGCCGGTCGCCGACCCGCTCGGTGACCTGGTCGCCCGCTATGCCCGCACCCACGGGCCGTTCGCGGCGGCGACCTGCGCGGCCCGCTTCGGGCTCGGCGTCTTCGTGGTCGAGCAGGCCCTCAAGCGGCTCAGCGCCACCGGCCGGGTCGGCTCCGGCGAGTTCACCCCGGGCGGCGCCGGCACCGAGTGGTGCGACGCCGAGGTGTTGCGCATGCTGCGGCGGCGCTCGCTGGCCGCGCTGCGCCGCGAGATCGAGCCGGTCCCGCCGCGCATCCTGGCCGCCTTCCTCCCCCGGTGGCATCAGATCGGTGGCAACGCCCGCGGGATCGACGCGCTGGCCGCCTCGATCGAGCAGTTGCAGGGCTTCGCGGTGCCCGCCTCCGCCTGGGAGCGGTTGGTCCTGCCGGCCCGGGTGGCCGACTACGCGCCGCCCCAGCTCGACGAGTTGTGCGGCAGCGGTGAGGTGGTGTGGGCCGGTTCCGGGTCGATCGCGGGCAACGACGGCTGGGTGACCCTGGCCTGGGCCGACAGCGCGCCGCTGCTGCTCCCGGTGCCCGACGAGGAGCTGGCGCTGACCCCGCTGCACCAGTCGGTGCTGGCGGCGCTCGACGACGGTCAGGCGCTGTTCTTCCGCAGCCTCTCCGACCGGGTGGGTTCGACCGACGACACCGGGCTGGCGTCCGCGGTGTGGGACCTCGTGTGGGCCGGCCACCTGACGAATGACACGTTCGCCCCGCTGCGCGCCCTGCTCGGTGGCAGCGGCGCGCACCGGTCGCGGCCGGCCCCGGCCCGCGGGAGATACGGCCGCCCCGGCCGGGCGGCGATGCCGGCCCGGGGTGGACCGCCGAACATGGCCGGCCGCTGGTCGCGGCTGCCCGAGCGCGACCTCGACCCGACCCGGCGGGCGGCCGCCCTGGCCGACCTCCTGCTCGAACGCCACGGCGTGGTCACCCGCGGCGCGGTCATGGCCGAGGGCGTGACCGGCGGCTTCTCCGCGGTCTACCCGGTTCTCGGCGCTCTCGAGGAGCGCGGGGCGGCCCGGCGGGGTTACTTCGTCGAGGGTCTCGGCGCGGCCCAGTTCGCCGTGCCCGGCGCGGTCGACCGCCTGCGTGCCCTGGCCGAGCCGGCCGAGCTCGCCAAACGCACCGGCAGCGTGGCGGTCGTGCTGGCCGCCACCGACCCGGCCAACCCCTACGGCGCCGCCCTCCCCTGGCCCGAGCGCATCATCGACAGCGGCGACGGCGAACCGGTCGCCAAGGCGGGCCACCGAGCCGGTCGCAAGGCGGGTGCCCTGGTCGTGGTGGTCTCCGGCGACCTGGTCCTCTACGTCGAACGGGGTGGTCGCACCCTGCTCTCGTTCACCGACGATCCGGAGAGCCTGATCGCGGCCGGACAGGCGCTGGCCGGCGCGGTCCGCTCGGGGGCGCTGGGCGCGATGTCGGTCGAGCGCGCCGACGGCGAGTCGGTGCATGCCTCGCCGTTGCGCGAGGCGCTGACCACGGCGGGCTTCCGCGCCACCCCGAGGGGCCTGCGGCTGCGGGGCTGAGACAACGCCGGAGCTCCCGAAAGAGCTCCGGTTCGGCCCTGCGAGGCCAGCCCGAGGCCCGAGGCCGGCCGGGCGCCGGAAGTAGGTCGCGCGAGGCCCCAGGCCCGACCCTGAGGCGCTGAGGCGCTGAGGCGCTGAGGCGCTGAGGCGCTGAGGTCAGCGATCAGCGGTCAGCGGTCAGCGGTCAGGCCGACGGTGAGCTCGCGGTAGGCGGCGAGGACTGAGTGGGTGTGCTCGGCCAGGTCGGAGGCCGGCTCGAGGGTGGCGCCCGGCCCGACCAGGACGGTCGGCGGCATCGAGCGGAGTGTCTGGTCGGCGGCCTGGACGGCCTTGCGCATCTGCTGCTCGCGGATGAAGTCGAGGCCCGCCTCCTCGGCTCGGCGCAGCCCGGCCTCCCGGCGCTGGAACTCGGCGTCGACCCGGGCCCGGGCGGCCCGGGCGGCGCTGAGCTGGGAGCGGGTTTCGACGCTGGCCGTGCTCGGGTCGAACCCGGCCGGTTCCAGGACCGCGTCCAGTTCCTCGCGCCGCGACAGCACCGCCGCGATCTGCCAGAGCGCCTCGGCCAACAGCGCAGCGGCCTCGTCGGGCTCGACCAGCCGGTCCAGGAGCGGCCAGGTCTCGCTGACCCGGTCGGCCAGGCCCAGCACGTGGTCGAAGGCCGACCGCGCCTTCTCGCTGTGCAGCACGATGTTGTCCGGCCGGTTGCGCCGCCGGTCGGCCAGCCGTCGACGCAGCCGCGGGGTCAGATAGGTCGAGGCGATCAGGGCCGCGCCGCCGACCGCCACGCCGAGCTCGACCGGCGCGAAGGTCGTGGCCAGCGCACCGAGCGCCACCGGCGAGGCGAAGACCAGCGTCGTCTCGCCGGGCGCCCGCCCGGTGCGCGGCGGGATCTCGACCAGCGTGTCCCACGAGCGCGGGACCGGCCGGCTCCGCAGCAGGCCGGGCCGCCGCCGGGACACGACGATGGCACCGTCGTCCCGCATGACGTAGATCCGCGCCACCGCCGCACCCCCTATGCCTCCGGATCGGCACCGGGGCGGCCGACCTTAAAGCTGGCGGGCCACCTCGCCGGCCACGAACTCGACGTGGTCGAGGTCGCTCACGTCCATCGTCTGCAGGAAGAGGCGGGTTGCACCGGCTTCCGCGTACCTCTGGATGGTCTCCACCGCCTCGCCGGGCGTGCCGACGATGCCGCCGTTGGCCCGCATCTCGTCGGCCTCCCGGCCGATCGCCGCCGCCCGGCGGCGGACTTCGGCGTCGTCGCGGCCGACGCAGAGGACGGCGGCGGCCGAGAAGGCCGGCAAGGACGTACGGCCGAGGGCCTCGCACGCCGCGCGGACCCGATCGAAGGTCGGCGCGGCGTCGGCGATCTTGGCGAACGGCACGTTGAACTCGTCGGCGAAGCGGGCCGCCAGGGCGGGCGTACGCCGTTTCCCGTGACCGCCCACGATGACCGGCGGACGGGGCGACTGGACCGGCTTCGGCAGCGCCGGCGAGTCGCTGAGCTGGTAGTGCTTGCCGTGGAAGTCGTAGGTGTGACCGGCCGGGGTGTCCCACAGACCGGTGATGATCTCGAGCTGTTCCTCGAGCCGGTCGAAACGCTCGCCCTGGGGCGGGAACGGGATGCCGTACGCGGCGTGCTCGGCTTCGAACCAGCCGCCGCCGAGGCCGAACTCGATCCGGCCGTTGCTCATCGCGTCGGCCTGGGCGACCGCGATGGCCAGCGGCCCGGGCAGCCGGAAGGTCGCGGAGCTGACGAGCGTGCCGAGCCGGATGCGGGACGTCTGCAGGGCCAGGCCGGCCAGCGTGAGCCAGGCGTCGGTGGGTCCGGGCCGGCCGTCGCCGCCCATGCTCACGAAGTGGTCGGAGCGGAAGAACCCGTCGTATCCGCTGTTCTCGGCGGTTTGGGCGACCCGCCGCAGGTCGTCGTAGCTTGCCCCTTGCTGGGGCTCGGTGAAGATCACGAGACGCATGGATCAACCGTGCCAGAGTTCTCCGGCGCGCCTGGGCGTACCTGCCGCACACGTTGCGTGCCGGGGCAGTAACGTAGGCGACCATGGCGGGGTATGGATGGATCTCACTTACTACCGATTACGGCACCTTCGACGGTTTTGTGGCGGCGTGCCACGGGTCGATCGCGCGGATCGCGCCGGACGTACGGGTGATCGATGTCACCCACCACGTTCCGCCGGCCGACGTGTCCCGGGGCGCCGCCGTTCTGGCCCAGACCGCCCCGCACCTGCCGCCCTCGGTGCACGTCGCGGTGGTCGACCCGGGCGTCGGCACGGCTCGCCGGGGCATCGCGATCGGCACGCCGGGCGGCGTGCTGGTCGGCCCGGACAACGGCGTGCTGATGTGGGCGGCCGCGGCGCTGGGAGGCATCGACGCGGTGCACGAGCTCACCAACAAGGACTGGTTCCTGGGCGACGTCTCGCGCACCTTTCACGGGCGTGACCTGTTCACGCCGGCCGCGGCGCGGATCGCCCTCGGCGCCGACCTGGCGGACGCCGGAGCGCCGGTGGACGCGGGCACGCTGGTGCGCCTGCCCGACCCGGTGGTGACGGTCGGCGACGGCTGGATCGAAGCCGAGGTGCTGACCATCGACCGGTTCGGCAACGTGCAGCTGGCCGCGAGCGGCCCCACGCTGGCCGGGCTCGGTCCCGATCTGCTGGTCAACGGCAATGTGCGGGGCCGCCGCGGCAGCACGTTCGCCGATGTCGACCGGGGCGATCTGCTGATCTTCGAGGACTCGGCGGGTCGGGTCGCGCTGGCGATCAACAACGGTCGCGCGGTGGTGGTCCTCTCGGTGACCCCGGGGGACATGGTCCGCCTGGCGGCCAGAAACTGAAGTCCCTCCGCCGGCAACCCGGCTGACGCACGGCAAGATGGATGCATGCCCGAGGGGGACACCGTCTGGAACACGGCTCGTGTGCTCGAACGAGCCCTGGCCGGTGATGTGCTGACCGGTTCCGACTTCCGGGTGCCGCAACTCGCGACCACCCGGCTGGCGGGCTGGACCGTGGCCGGTTCCGGCAGCCGTGGCAAGCATCTGCTGCTGCGGCTGACGAAGACCGGGGAGACGCCGCGCACCCTGCACTCGCACCTGCGGATGGACGGCGCCTGGCGGGCGTACGCGCCGGGCGAGCGGTGGAGCGGCCGCCCCGCGCACCTGATCCGGGTCGTCGTCCGCACCGCGCGCTCGGTCGCGGTCGGCTACCACCTGCACGAGGTGGCGCTGATCCCGACCGCCGACGAGGAGCGGTTGGTCGGGCACCTCGGGCCCGATCTGCTCGGCCCCGACTGGGATCCGGCCGAGGCGGTGCGCCGCATCTCCGCCAGACCCGACGTGACCGTCGCCGAGGCCCTGCTCGACCAGCGCAACTTGGCCGGCATCGGCAACCTCTACAAGGCCGAGACGCTCTTTCTGCGCGGGGTCTGGCCGTGGACGCCGGTGGCCAAGGTCGGCGACCTGACCGGCATGGTCGAGCTGGCGCAGAAGCTCGTCGCCTCCAACCGGGGCCGTTGGACCCAGACCACGACCGGCTCGCTGCGCCGGGGCACGACCAGCTATGTGTACGGCCGGCGCGCCCAGCCTTGCCGCCGCTGCGGCACCGCGATCGAGAAGGCCGACACCGACGAGCGGATCACCTATTGGTGCCCGCGGTGCCAGCCCCGGACGGACTAGAAGGCGGGCCGCTTGAGCTCGGACAGCCCCTCGGCCAGCCCGCGCAGCCGGTCGGTGGCGTCGATCAGGCTGGAGAAGGCCGGATGCTTCATGTCGGCCACCGGATGGCCGTCCTCGGCGACGTAGCTCGCGGCCGCCGCGACCAGCCGCTCGTAGGCCTCGACACCCTCGACGAACTGTTCGGCGAGGCTCGCGTGCGACTGTTCGAGAGTGGGTCGCTGGTCGGGCGGGCTGAGCGGGATCGCCTTTTCGACGCTGGCCACCCGCTGGCCGAGGTCACGCAGCCAGTGCTCGGCCGTCGCCGCCTCGAGCAGCGCCTCTTCGCCCGGCCCGTGCAGCCGGCCGGCCAGACCGACCAATGTCGACGACGCGCGGTCGAGACGATCCCACGCCTGCGTGATCGCCGAGCCGCGCAACGCGTAGCGGTTGCGCTGCCGCCGCACCTCGTGCAGGAACGTGCGTCCGGCCGGGAACCGCTCGATCGCCGCGGTGAGGCGCTGCCCGGCGAGAGCCGGGTCCGGCGCGGGCGGCGGCGGAAGGGCGGCCAGCGCCCGGTGGTCGCTCCAGCGCCACCAGGCCAGCGCGACCGAGGCACCGGCGGTGCCGGCCCAGATCGCGTCGGGCAGGCCGATGCCCGCGTACGGCGTGAGGACGGCGGCGGCCGCGGTCAGACCGCCCCCGAGGACGCTCCAGCGACGTGCCGAGTTGCGGAGCCGCTTGAGGCGCCTGAAGTGTCTGGTGCGCTCGTCCACCGCCATCCCCCTTTGATCAGTTTCAGCCGGCGGCGGTGGTGTCGCCCCGCTTCTGGTTCATGCTGGCGCGGATCTCGTCGAGCCGGGCCACGCTCGCCGGGTCGGACGCCGGGGTGCCCTGCTCGACCGCGGGCGTCGCCGACGGGCCACCGAGCTGCTCGCCCGCCATGCTGGCCCGGATCTGCTCGAGCCGCGAGGAACCGGCCATGTCGAGGCTCGACTTCTGCACCTCGAGCATGCGGCCTTCGACCGAGTTGGACGCGAGCTCGGCCCGGCCCATCGCGCTCGCGTAGCGCTGCTCGATCTTGTCGCGCACCTCGTCGAGCGACGGGGTGTTGCCCGGCGCGGCCAGCGACGACATCGACTCGAGCGACTTGGCGACCGTCTCCTGCATCTTGGCCTGCTCCAGCTGGCTCAGCAGACGGGAACGCTCGGCGATGCGCTGCTGGAGCACCATCGCGTTGTTTTCCACCGCCTTGCGGGCCTGGCCGGCCGCACCGAGTGCCTGGTCGTGCAGGGTCTTGAGGTCTTCCATCGACTGCTCGCCGGAGACCAGCTGGGTGGCGAGGGTTGTCGCGGTCGACTCGTATTTCTGGGCCTCGGCCTCGTCGCCCTGGGCGCGGGCGCGATCGGCCAGCACGAGTGCCTGCCGGGCCATGCCCTGCAGCTTTTCGACCTCGGACATCTGGCGGGACAGCTTCATCTCCAGCTGCCGCTGGTTGCCGATGACGGCCGCCGCCTGCTGCACGAGCGCCTGGTGTTGCCGCTGCGCATCCTCGATGGCTTGCTGGATCTGCACCTTTGGGTCGGCGTATTCGTCGATCTTGGCGCCGAACAGCGCCATCATGTAGCGCCAGCCCTTGACGAACGGATTCGCCATATCGCGGTATCCCCTCAATGTCGCTCAGTCGGAACCGCCACCGACGCAGATCGACGAGCTGAGGCGATGGCCGGGCTTACGAACCACCCGTGGAGCCCATCGTGTCAGCTCGACGCCACTGCCGTCACGTGACCTCGGGGTGATCTCAGGGTCTCCCCTGGGCTCTTTCCCCAGGCTTCGAGGCTACGCGCAGTCGCGGCTCGGTGCGATCCCCGAGGCATCCAGAACCCGTCCAAGACCAACAAAGCAGCCGGGCCGCCCTGAGGACAGCCCGGCCGGATGGTCTCGGGGGTTACTAGGCCGCGTAGACGACGTCGCGCCGCGGCTTGCGAGTGGTCCGCAGAGTCGCCTTGAGCGGCGAGTCCTGGCGGACCGAGACGGACACCTTGCCGTCGGTCGTCACGTTCTTGACGGGGCTCGGCTTTTCCTCGACCGGAACCAGCACGCCGTCCATGTCCTCGGCCAGGGAAAGCGTGTCGCTCACCTCGCCCAGCAACTCGGAAAGGCGTGCGCCCAGAGCCTCGCAGATAGCCGCGAGCAACTCGCTGGACGCCTCTTTCTGGCCGCGCTCGATCTCGGACAGGTACCCCAGGCTGACATTCGCGGCGGTGGACACCTCGCGCAGCGTGCGGTGCTGCCCCTGCCGGCGCGCCCGAAGTGCGTCGCCGATAACCCGGCGTAGCAGGACCATGGCACCTCCTCCTGCGGCGGGGCCACCGGCAACCGCCGGAGGCTTCCCGCAACCGTACCCGTTGCGGGCGACGCCGACATCCCGCCCCGCCGAATTCCGGGAGTACCCCTCGGATGCCGGTACCTCGACAACCACGGTGATCACTGGAACATTCCCTGGTCACGCCCGTGCCGGTGCGACCGCTATGCGCTCAGCGAACAAGCGCAGGACGCGAGTCACACTTTCGGTGCGGACGGTTGCCCGATCGCCGGTGAGCGCGAGCCGGAGGACCTCACCGCCCGAGGGCCCGTCGACCGCCACGTAAACCGTGCCGGGCGGGATGCCGTTCTGCGGGTCGGGGCCGGCGACACCGGTGGTGGCCAGGCCCCAGTCGGCGCCGCACCGCCGCCGGGCCCCGGCGGCGAGCGCCCGGGCCACATCGGGATCGACCGGGCCGCGTTCGGCCAGCAGATCTTCCGGTACGCCGGCCAGCGCGTGCTTGAGGTCGGTCGCGTAGACCACCAGCCCGCCCCGGAAGACCGCACTGGCTCCGGGAACCTCGACCACGGTGGCAGCGACCAGCCCGCCGGTCAGCGACTCGGCCGTGGCAAACGTCTCGCCCCGCGCGGCGACGAGACGGACGACGTCGCTAGCGAGCACCACGAGCCTCCCGTCGCAGACGCAACGCCTGCACCACGTAGTCGCCGCCGGTCACCACGGTCACCAGCAGCGCGGCACCCATCAGCCACGGGCCGACCAGGTCGGCCGGGTGCGGCACCGGCCACAGGTACCACGCGATGGCGGCGATCTGCAGGACGGTCTTGAGCTTGCCGCCGCGGCTGGCCGGGATGATGCCGTAACGGATCACCCAGAACCGGAGCGCGGTCACCCCCCACTCCCGGACCAGGATCACGATCACCACCCACCACCACACCCGGTCGTACGCCGCGAGCAGCACCAGAGCGGTGCCGGTGAGGGCCTTGTCGGCGATCGGGTCGGCGACCTTGCCGAACGAGGTGACCATCGACCAGCGGCGGGCGATCCAGCCGTCGAGGAAGTCGGTACCCGAGGCGACGCAGAAGACGAGACAGGACACGATGCGCGGGCCGGTGCCCTGCAGCGACGTGGCGATCACCAGAGCCAGGAAGACCGGGACCAGCACGATGCGGACCGCGGTGAGGACGTTCGCCGGGTTGTACGGCGACACCACCCGGGTCGTCGTGACCGGAACCGGTTCTTCGGTCACCGCGAGGACACCGGTGCCGCGGAGATCATCTCGACCGGCACCGCCACCAGGTCGACGCCCTCGGTGGCGGTGACCCGCGCGCGTACGAGATCGCCCGGCCGCAGAGCGGCCAGATCGACAGCGGCCTCGCCGGAAACCAAGGTCGTCGAGCCGTCGACCTCGGGGGCCTGGTGCTCGGCCCGGCCCTCGATCTCGTCGTCGTCGACGATGTCGACCAGCACCTCGACCAGCGAACCCAACCGGTCTTCGGCCCGCTGGGCGCACAGCTCCTCGGCCAGCGAGGTGATCCGGTCGTACCGCCGCTTGACGGTGTCTTCGTCGATCTTGCCGCTGAGGCCGGCGGCCTCGGTGCCGTCCTCGTCGCTGTAGTCGAAGACGCCGATCGCGTCGAGGCGGGCGTCGGTCAGGAAGCGGGCCAGTTCGTCGACGTCGGCCTCGGTCTCGCCCGGGAAGCCGACGATGAAGTTGCTGCGGGCACCCGCCTCGGGTGCCAGCTTGCGGGCCGACTCCAGGAGCTCCAGGAACCGCTCGGTCGAGCCGAAACGCCGCATGCGGCGCAGCACCGGCTCGCTCGAGTGCTGGAAGGACAGGTCGTAGTAGGCGGCGACGCCGGGCGTCGCGGCAATCACCTCGACCAGGCCGGGCCGCGTCTCGGCCGGCTGGAGGTAGCTCGCCCGGACACGGACGATGCCGTCGACCGCGGCGAGTTGCGGCAGGAGCTTCTCGAGCGCTCGCGGGTCGCCCAGGTCTTTGCCGTACGACGTGCTGTTCTCGCTCACCAGCACGAGTTCGCGCACACCGGTCCGGGCCAGCCACTCGGCCTCGGCCAGCAGCTCCTGCGGGTCGCGCGAGACGAAGGCCCCGCGGAAGGCCGGGATCGCGCAGAACGCGCACCGGCGGTCGCAGCCGCTGGCCAGCTTGAGGCTGGCGACCGGGCCCGAGTCGAGGCGGCGGCGCAGCACCTGGCGCAGGTGGGCCGGGGTGTGCTCGTCGACCGTGGCGTGACCCGGAACCACGACCTTGGCCGCCTGGCGCTGGACGGGCGTGATCGGCAGCAGCTCGCGGCGGTCACGCGGGGTGTGGGCGACGTGCTCCTCACCGGCGAGGACGCCGTCGAGGCGGGACGCGATGTCGGTGTAGTCGTCGAAGCCGAGCACCGCGGACGCCTCGGGCAGGCTGTCGGCCAGCTCCTTGCCGTACCGCTCGGCCATGCAGCCGGCCGCCACCACCTTGGCTCCGGTGTCGGCCGCGGCCAGCAGCGTGTCGATCGAGTCCTGTTTTGCCTTGTCGACGAAGCCGCAGGTGTTGACCAGCACCACGTCGGCGCCGTCGGCGTCGGTGCTGACCTGCCAGCCGCCGGCATCGAGGCGTGCGGCCAGCTCCTCGGAATCGACCTCGTTGCGGGCGCAGCCGAGGGTGAGAAGGGCGACACGGCGGGGGGCAGGGGTAACCGACACCCGGCCAAGGTTACCGGTCCCGCCACGCACGGCCGTCCCCCGCTCGGACGCCATCGAAAATTCAGATCCCATTAAACGACTGCCGCTAGTGTCCCGCGATTGTGCCCATCCCCCTGAAACCGGTCGTTCGAGTCGAGTGGCTGCTGGTTGTCGCGCTCGCCGGCCTTGCCCTGCTCGCCCGGCTCGTCGGGTTGCATCAGCGAACCGGCGACATGGTCATCTTCGAGACCTGGTCCCATCAGCTGGTCACGGCGGGCGGCTGGCGGGGCCTGAGCAAACAGATCGGCAACTACAACGCGCCGTTTCTGTATCTGCTGCTGTTCGCCACGTACCTGCCCGGGTCGCTGATCGTCAAGATCAAGCTGGTCTGGATGGTCTTCGACGTCGTGCTGGCGTTCTTCACGTACAAGCTCGTCGGGCTGGCCTGGCCGGGCCGGCGCATCCCGGTGATCGCGGCGCTGATCATGGTCTTCGTCCCGACCGTGATCCTCAACGCCTCCTATTACGGGCAGATCGACGACATGTACGCGTCGTTCTGCGTCGGCGCCCTCTATTTCCTGCTCCGCGGCAGACCCTGGTGGGGGCTCGCGATGTGCGGCGTCGCGCTCTCGCTCAAGCCGCAGGGGGTCTTCATCTTCCCGCTGGTCGGCCTGCTGCTGCTGGCCGGGCGGATCCCCTGGCGCTCGCTGCTGGCCGTCCCGGCGGTCTACCTCGCCTTGGACGTGCCGGCCCTGCTCCTCGGCCGCAGCCCGGGTGAGCTGCTGACGATCTACTCGCCCAGCCGGCAGAGCCAGTGGATCACCAGGTTGACCTACCAGGCGCCGTCGATCTACAACTTCATCCCGGGTTCACCGGACCGGATCGACTCGATCAAGAAGCTCGGCGAGATCTTCCTGGTCGCGCTCATCCTCGGCATCTACTACGTGCTGATCGTCCGCCGGGTCGAACTCACCAGGGCCCGGATCGTCACGGTGAGCGCGCTCTTCGCCATCATGGTGCCGTTCCTGCTGGCCGGCATGCATGAGCGCTACTTCTTCCTGGCCGACGTGATGGCGGTCGCGCTGGTCTTCTTCCGGCCCCGCCTCTGGTACGTCGCGCTGCTCGTGGAATCGGCGTCGTTCCTGTCCTACCTGCCCTACCTCTTCCACTGGACCAAGGCGACCCTGCCGATGACGGTCCCGTCGACGCTGATGCTCGCCGCGCTGATCGTCGTCGCGTACCACGTGGTGCGCGACGCGGCGCAGCCCGCGGCCGACCCGCCCGGCTCCGGAAAGGCCCGGGTTCCGGCGGCCCGAGCGGCCGCCGACGACCCGGTGACCGAGGTGCTGGCCAACGCTTAGCGGTCAGGCCGGCGTCGGACGACGCCGGCCTTTCCGGTACGCCCTAATCGCCGTCGACGCGGAGCGCGGCCAGCGTCTCCTCCAGCTCGTCCGGCTTGATCAGCACGTCGCGGGCCTTGGAACCCTCGGACGGCCCGACGATCCCCCGCGTCTCCATCAGGTCCATCAGGCGCCCCGCCTTGGCGAAGCCGACCCGCAGCTTGCGCTGAAGCATCGAGGTCGAGCCGAACTGGCTGCTCACCACCAGGTCGATGGCCTGCACCAGCACGTCGAGGTCGTCGCCGATCTCCTCGTCGATCTGCTTCTTCTTGCTCGGCGGCGCCTCGGTGACACCCTCGCTGAACTCCGGATCGCGCTGGTCCTTGCAGAATTCGACGACCGCCTTGATCTCCTTCTCGTCGACCCAGGCACCCTGGATGCGGGTCGGCTTGGAGGCGCCCATCGGCAGGAACAGGCCGTCGCCCCGGCCGAGCAGCTTCTCGGCGCCCGGCTGGTCGAGGATGACCCGGCTGTCGGCGAGGCTGGAGGTGGCGAAGGCGAGCCGGGACGGCACATTCGCCTTGATCAGGCCGGTGACCACGTCGACCGACGGCCGCTGGGTGGCCAGCACCAGGTGGATGCCGGCGGCCCGGGCCAGCTGGGTGATGCGGACGACCGAGTCCTCCACGTCGCGGGGCGCGACCATCATCAGGTCGGCCAGCTCATCGACGATCACCAGCAGATAGGGGTACGGCTTCATCTCCCGTTCACTGCCCGGCGGCGCGGTGATCTCGCCGCTGCGGACCTTGCGGTTGAAGTCGTCGACGTGACGTACGCCGTTGGCCGCGAGATCGTCGTAGCGCATGTCCATTTCGCGGACGACCCACTCGAGCGCGTCGGCCGCCTTCTTCGGGTTGGTGACGATCGGCGTGACGAGGTGCGGGATCCCCTCGTACGACGTCATCTCCACCCGCTTCGGGTCGACCAGCAGCAGGCGGACCTCGTCCGGGGTGGCCCGGGAGAGCAGCGAGACCAGGATCGAATTGAGACAGGAGCTCTTGCCCGCGCCGGTCGCGCCCGCGATCAGGATGTGCGGCATCTTGGCCAGGTTGGCCACCACGAAGCCGCCCTCGATGTCCTTGCCCAGCGCGACAAGCATCGGGTGGTGGTCGGCGGTGGCGGCCCGCGACCGGAGCACGTCACCGAGCGAGACGTTCTCCGGGTCGGTGTTGGGGATCTCGACGCCGACCGCGCTCTTGCCCGGGATGGGGCTCAGGATGCGCACGTCGGGCGACTTCACGGCGTACGCGATGTTGCGCGACAGCTGGGTGATCCGCTCGACCTTGGTGCCCGGTCCGATCTCGACCTCGTAGCGGGTGACGGTCGGGCCGCGGGTGAAGCCGGTGACGACCGCGTCGACGTTGAACTGCTCGAACACCCCGGTCAGCGCGGCCATGATCTCGTCGTTGGCTCGGCTGCGGGCCTTCGCCGGAGGGCCCTGGGCGAGCAGGTTGGGTGGCGGCAGCCGGTAGTCGCCGGCCAGCGAGGAGATGTCCAGCTGCTCGGCCCGCGTCGGCAGCGGCTCGTTGTGCTCGGGCGGCGGCGGGGCCGCGGCCTTCTTCCGGCCGGCCGGCACCTTGGGCATCGCGATCGTGTCGTGCACGATCAGGTCGTCGTCGTCCGGCTCCGCCGCGGCCAGCCCGAGGTCGGCCAGCGAACCCTGCCGCCGGCGGGACGGCCGCCGGGGCTTGACCGGCTCCTCGTCGAGCTCGACGTCGAGGTCGTCCTCGGCGTCGTCGATCGACGGTTCGGGCAGCGGCGCGCGGTCGGTCGAGCGGCCGAGCAGCACGTCGACCAGCAGCAGGAACCGCTGGGGGACCTTGGAGATCGGGGTCGCCGTGATGACCAGCAGGCCGAAGACGAACAGCAGCACCAGCAGCGGCGCCGCGACCCAGACGGTGACCGCGTGCTCGAGCAGCTCGCCCACCCCGTAGCCGAGCAGGCCGCCGGCCCGGTCCATGCCGATGTCGTCGCGCGGGTGCTGGGCCAGGTGGAGCAGGGCCGCGGTCGAGACGACCAGGGCACTCCAGCCGACCACGGTGCGTCCGCGGTGCTCGGGGTCGGCCGGCTTGCGCATGAGCCGCACCGCGCCGTAGAGCAGCAGCAGCGGCAGGAGCACGGCCAGGCTGCCGAAGAACAGCCGGGTGGAGTCGGCCAGCCACTTGCCGACCGGTCCGGCGCTGCCCGCCCACACTCCGACCCCGACCAGAATGGCGAGGCCCAGCATGAGCAGCCCGGCACCGTCGCGGCGGTGCTCGGGGTCGATCTCCTTGGCCGTCGCGGCCTGTCGCCCGACGCCGCGGGCGGCCCAGCCGACACTGTGGGCCAGACCCATCCAGATCGCGCCGAGGCCCCGGCCGACGCCGTTGGCCAGGACCGCCCCCGCGCTCGGGCGGGCGATGCGGCGCGCTTGGGGGCGCCTTGTCCGGGTCGTCGTCTTTGTCGGCTTGGCCGCGGCCTTGCGGGCCGGTTGCCGGGCACGACTGGTCGCGGCGCCACGCGACGTGGACGTGGCGCGGCTCCGGCTCGCCGGAGAGGTTCGGCCCGCCATATCCATCACCGTAGTGCCCCGAGTCGCGCCGGCCGGGAAGGCGCACCGTGGCCATTAGGATCGTCGGGTGCAATCCCTGAGCCAAGAAATGATCACCGATGCGCTGACCGCCCGCGGTTTCCGCTATTTCGTCGACGAGGACGGTGACGTCGCCGGCAACTTCCAGGGCAACCTGATCTACTTCTTCCGGCTCGGTGCCGGGCGCCAGATCCTCCAGATCCGGGCGATGGTGCAGCACGTCTTCGGCATCGACGACGTCCGCCGGCTCTACGAGTTCTGCAACGCATGGAACCACGACCAGCTGTGGCCGAAGGCGTACGTGCACGTCAACGACGACGGGACGGCCAGCGTGATCGGCGAGGTCGTGGCCGACTGGGAGCACGGCGTCAGCGCGGAACAGCTCGATCAGGTCGTGATCTGCGGGGTGGCGACGGGCTGTCAGCTCGCCGACGCCGTTGCCGCACTACGACAAGACCGGCCCACGAGCTGAGCACCACCAGGACGGCGACGATCTGCGCCGCCCGTTCGTGGCCGTGTGGAAAGAAGACGCCGGCCACGTGATTGTCGAGGAAGCCGCCGGTCAGCGGCGGCCTCCCGGCCCGCTCGCGGGCGCGGTCCTCGACCCAGGTCAGCGGGCACGGCAGGCTCGCCGCGACCACCAGCACCAGCCAGGCCGCGGCGACCATCTGCACCCAGAGCAGCCGGGGCCACCACCACGCGACGAAGCCGCCGAGAACGCCGAGCGCCAGGAACCCGAAATGGGCGGCGACCGCGGCATCCGCGACGGCTTCGAAAACCACCTTTTTACGTTACGGGGTGGTGAACCCCAGGGCATAGTCACCGCTGCCGGAGTTGTCGACCACGACGTACCGGTAGATGCCGGAGCGTGCCTGCACCGCAAGCGTCTTGTCGCCGGCACCGGTCGCCTTGGCGACCGTGTGGAACCGGTTGCCGCTCAGCTTCTGCAGGAAGAGGTCGAAGTCGGCCCCGTCCGGCGCGTCCAGGCAGGCGGTCTGCTTGCCGGCGTTGGCCCGGAACGCGTTGCCGTCCGGCTGCGCCTGGGCATGGCCCTTCTTCAGCGAGCCCTGCCGCTGCACGGCCTGGTCGGCGCAGGCCGCCGACGCGTCGGTCGGCGGCGTGGTCGGCTCCTCGGTCGGCTCCTCGGTCGGCACCGCGCTGGTCGGCTCGGTCGCCGGAGCACTGGCCCCGCCGCCGCTGTCGCCGCCGCCCGTGGTCAGCAGCGTGAGGTTGTTGATCGCCAGGATCTCGTTGACCGGCTGGAAGAACGTCTCGCCGCCGACCGTGCAGTCGCCGGAACCGCCCGAGGTCACGCCCTGGGCCTGGTCACCGGCGAGCCAGGGGCCGCCCGAGTCACCGGCCTCAGCGCAGGCGTTGGTGCGGGTCAGGCCGGTGACCGCGCCTTCCGGATAGACCACGGTCTGGTTCTTGGCCTCGATCGTGCCGCAGTGCGTGCCGGAGGTCGAACCCGAACGGCAGACCGCCGCGCCGACCGGCGCCTCGGTGCTGCCCGCCACCGGGAGCAGGTTGCCCTTGTCGTCCTTGACGAACGGTTGCGGAGTCTGCCCGCCGGTGACCGCCACGAATCCCTCGTCGTTGTCACCCGGGAAGATAGACGCCTTGACCGCGCCCATCGCGCCCTGCTGCTGGTCGGACGTCTTGTCGCCGGGAGCGCCGCAGTGACCCGCGGTCACGAAGCCGCCCTCGACCGAGAATCCGATCGAGCAGCGGGCGGTGCCGCCGTCGAGCGAGATGAAGTACGGGTCGGCACCGTTCAGGTCGAGCAGCGGCTTGGGCGACGCGTTGCTGGTCACCACGCTGACGCCGTCCACACCGGCGTTCTCGGCCCACGCTTTCGCCTTGGCGGCCGCGTCCGGCTTGGCCACCACGACGACCTTGTTGGTCGTCACGTCGACGTACCAGCCGCTGAGGTTCTTGGCGTCGGCCTTCGCCGCGTCGAGCCTGGCCTTCGCCGCGTCCAGGGTCTGCTCGCTGTGCTTGACCATCACCGGCACCGCACCGGCCGACTTGGCCGCCGTCGCCGCGTCGGCGTTGGTGACCGCGACCTTCAACGTGGTGCCGTCCGGCGCGAGCCACGAACCACCGAAGTCACTGCCGGTCTCGGCCGAAAGCTTCGCCGAGACCCCGCTCGCCCACTTGGCCCGCTTCAGGCGGGCAGCCGCCTGATCGGCGTTGAGGCCCAGGTCACGCTGCATCGCCGCAAGGATCTGCGGAGAAACGCCACCACTTCCGCCCGGCGCCTTGGCGGCGGACTGCGGAGTAGTGCCGGCCATCGACGGCAGCGTGAAAGCCACTGCCGCTCCGGCCGCCGCCACGACCGCGGCCGCCACCGCGATCTTCCGGCGTTGCGCCACGGTGGTCCGTTGGCGTCGCGCCATGGCGGTCCGTCTGCGTTGCATCGTCGAGTACTCCCCTCGCCACGGGTGCCGTGGGGGCGGCACCGGTGACCAGAAGTACGGACTTCGGTGGAAAAGGGTTCAGACCTCGACGACCGTTGGCACGATCATCGGGCGCCGTCGATAGGCGTCGTTGACCCAGCGGCCCACCGTCCGGCGTACGACCTGCTGCAACTGGTGTGGGTCGGCGATGCCGTCCTCGGCCGATTTGTGCAGGGCCGCGGTCAGCAGAGGAATGACCGGACTGAACGCCTCGGGGTCCTCCGAGAAGCCCTTGGCCGACACGCTCGGCTCGCCGACCACCTTGCCGGTCACCGAATCGATCACCACAGTGGCCGAGATGAACCCGCCGTCGCCCAGGATCCGCCGCTCGGTCAGCAGCGACTCGCTGACGTCGCCGACCGCGAGACCGTCGACATAGACGTACCGGTTTTCCACCCGGCCCACGTGCCGGGCATGACCCTCGACCAGGTCGACGACGTCGCCGTCCTCGCAAAGCACCACCCGGTCGGGCGCGACACCCGACTCGACGCCCAGCTGGGCGTGCGCCCGCAGATGCCGCCACTCGCCGTGCACCGGCATCAGGTTGCTAGGTCGCACCACGTTGAGCAGGAAGAGCAGCTCACCGGCCGGGGCGTGGCCGGAGACGTGCACCTTGGCCGTCTCCTTGTGCACGACGGTGGCGCCGGCCCGGGACAGCTGGTTGATGACCCGGTAGACCGAGGTCTCGTTGCCCGGGACCAGCGAACTGGCCAGCACGACCGTGTCACCCGGCGTGATCGTGATGTGCCGGTGATCGCCGGTCGACATGCGGCCGAGCGCGCTCATCGGCTCGCCCTGCGACCCGGTCGACATGAAGACGATCTCGTCCGGCGGCAGGTTGGTCGCCTCGTCGAGACCGACCAGCAGGCCTTCCGGCACGTGCAGCAGACCCAGGTCGCGGGCGATACCCATGTTGCGGACCATCGAACGGCCGATCAGCGCGACCTTGCGGTCGTACTCCCAGGCGGCATCGAACACCTGCTGGACCCGGTGCACGTGCGAGGCGAAGCTGGCCACGATGATGCGACCACGGGCCTTGCCGAAGATCGAGCTGAGCACCGGGCCGATCTCCCGCTCGGGCGCCACGAACCCGGGCACCTCGGCGTTTGTCGAATCGGACAGCAGCAGATCGACGCCCTCGGCGCCGAGCCTGGCAAAACCGGCCAGGTCGGTGATGCGGCCGTCCAGCGGCACCTGGTCCATCTTGAAGTCACCGGTGTGCAGCACCAGGCCGGCCGGGGTGCGCACGGCAACCGCCAGAGCGTCCGGGATCGAGTGGTTGACCGCGAAGAACTCGCACTCGAACGGGCCCAGCCGCTCGGTCTGCCCCTCCCGCACGGTCAACGTGTAAGGGTCCAGGCGGCGCTCGGCCAGCTTGGCTTCGACCAGGGCGAGCGTGAACTCGGACCCGACCAGGGGGATGTCGGCCTTGTGGGCCAGCAGATAGGGAACCGCGCCGATGTGATCCTCATGGCCGTGCGTGAGCACGATCGCCTGGACGTCGTCGAGCCGGTCGAGGATCGAGCTGAAGTCGGGCAGGATGAGATCGACCCCGGGCTGTTCCACGTCGGGGAACAGCACCCCACAGTCGATCACCAGAAGCTTGCCGTCGAACTCCAGCACTGTCATATTGCGGCCGATCGCCCCGAGGCCGCCCATCGGGATGACGCGCAAGGCGCCTTCGGGCAGCGGCGGCGGCGGATCCAGCTCCACGTGTGCTTGACTCATTCGCGTCTTTCTGTCTGTCTCAGGCCGGAGCGCCGGCCCTGTCTCAGGCCGGGGGCCCGGCCCATACGTCTTTTAGAGGGTGAGGCCGGCCGCCGAGGCATCCAGCCGCAACTGGCCCAGCTCCTGCTCGCTCGCGTCGACCAGCGGCGACCGGACCGGGCCCGCGGGCAGGCCGCGGGCGCGCAGCCCGGCCTTGACCAGCATGGTCCCCGGGACCCGGAAGATGCCGGTGAACAGCGGCATCGCCCGGCGATGCAAGGCCAGGGCGGCGGCGGTGTCGCCCCGCTCGTACGCCTCGATCATCTCCTTGGCGATCGGCCCGGTGAAATGGGTCGACGTGCCGACCAGCCCGACCCCGCCGATCGACAGCAGAGGCAGGGTGGCGGCGTCGTCGCCCGAGTAGTAAGCCAGGTCGGTGCGGGCAAGCACCCAGGAACTGGCGATGAGGTCGCCCTTGGCGTCCTTCACCCCGACGATGCGCTCGTGCTCGGCGAGCCGGCACATCGTCTCCGTGGCGATCGCCACACCGGCCCGGTGCGGAATGTCGTAAACCAGGATCGGCAGGCCGACCACGTCGGCGACGGCCCGGAAGTGCCGCTCGACACCGGCCTGCGGGGGCTTGTTGTAGTAAGGGGTCACGACCAGCAGGCCGTGGGCACCGGCCTTCTCCGCGGCGTGCGCGAGCTCGATCGTGTGTGCGGTGTTGTTGGTGCCGACACCGGCCACGACCTGGGCCCGGTCGCCGACCGCCTCGACCACGGCCCGCAGCAGCCGGTCCTTTTCCGCGTCGGTGGTGGTCGGCGACTCGCCGGTGGTTCCACTGATCACGAGAGCGTCGTTGCGCTGCTCGTCGACGAGGTAGGAGGCCAGTTTCGCCGCGCCCTCGACATCGAGGGAGCCGTCCGGGGCGAACGGAGTGACCATGGCGGTCAGCAGCCGGCCGAAGGGTCGCGGGTCGTGCGTCATACCCACCAACCTAGCGGACGCCAACCCTAGACGTAGAAGGCGGTGAACGGGGCCCAGGGGAGGTTGCGCAGCACGCTCCAGACTCCCCAGACGACCATGAAGCCGACCATCACCCGCGGGCTGATGGTGAGCTGCGGCAGCTTCCAGTTGAACAGGCGGCGCCCGGCCCAGGCCACGTACATGTAAAGCAGGAACGGCACCGCGAAGGTGAAGATCGCATGGTGCCGGGCGGCGGCCGGGATGTTGCCGTGCAGCAAATACCACGCGGCGCGGGTGCCGCCGCAGCCCGGGCAGTTGAAGCCGGTGGTCAGCTTGAGCAGACAGGTCGGTGCGGCGCCGGCGTCGGCCCGCTCGGGGTGGCTGAGCAGCGTGTATCCGACCGCGCCGCCCATGCAGACGAGCATCGCGACCGGGGCCACCCACACCGGCGAACGGTGCCGGATGCGCTGGACCAACCGGGTCAGGCGATCTTGCCGGGGCTGCTGCGCGGCCCAGTAGGCCAGCCACTCGGGCGGCACCGGCGGACCTTGCATCGGCTGGCTCGCCAGCTCGGCCGGGAACGATCCCGGATCCGGTGTCAGAGCGGCCGGCGCGGTAGGAAGAGAGCCCGGCGAGAAGGCAAGCCCGTCCGCCGAAGTCGCACTGCTCATGGCCGCCACGCTACACCGGCCGGTCGATCGCGATCCGGCACCGATCAGGGGTGGTCGCCGATCTCGGCGTGGGCTTTGAGGGCCGCCGTCAGCGGACCCGCGAAGTCGCCGCGCTCCGGGGTGGCGACCGAATGCAGGCCCAGCCAGCCGGCCAGCCGGTGCAGCTCGGCGGCGAGCGCGACCGCGGTCTCCTCCTGGCCCGCGGACGGCTCGAGCCAGGCCGCCGGGATCTGCAGCACCCCGGTCTTACGGTCGGCCTTGAGGTCGACCCGGGCCGCCAGCTGGTCGCCGAGCAGGAACGGGAGCACGTAGTAGCCGTAGAGCCGCTGTGCGGCCGGCACATAGATCTCGATGCGGTAGTTCATGCCGAACAGCCGCTCGGTGCGCCCCCGCTCCCAGATCAGCGGGTCGAACGGGCTGACCAGCGTGGCCGCCCGCACCCAGCGCGGCAGCCTGGCCTCGTGATGAAGGTAGGTCGGCTGCTTCCAGCCCGGTACCGTGACCGGTTGCAGCACCTGGTCTTCGACCAGCTCCGCGACCGCCTGCTTGAAGCCGTCGACCGGCAGCCGGAAGTAGTCACGGAGCTCGGGCTCGGCGGCCACGCCCAGGGAGCGCGCGGAGAGCTCGACCAGAGCCCGGAACGCATCGGCCGGCGACGGGGTGGGCGCATCGAGCACCGCCGGTGGCAGCACGCGTTCCGGCACGTCGTAGCGCCGGGCGAACGAGGTGGTGCGGTCGGCCGCGGTGATCTGGCCGGTGTAGAACAGCCACTCGAGCGCGTGCTTGGTGGCCGACCAGTTCCAACCCCAGTTGTCCTTGCTGCGGGGTGTGTCGTCCTCGATCTGGGCAGCCGTGATCGGGCCGCGGCGGCGCACCTCCTCGAGCACGCGGGCGATCAGGCCGGGCTGCTCCTCGGCGAGCCTGCGCATCCCGCCCCAGGCGAAGTCGACCGCCCGGTCCATCCGCCAGCGGAACAACGGCTGGAGGTCGGTGGTGATCAGCGAGGCCTCGTGACCCCAGAACTCGAACAGCTCGCGGGGCTTGCGGTAGGCCGCCCGCTCGAGCAACTCGACCGGGTAGGGGCCGAGGCGGCTGTAGAGCGGCATGAAGTGGGCCCGCTGGAGGACGTTGACCGAGTCCATCTGGATCAGGTGCAGCCGGCGCAGCACCCGCCGCAGGTGGCGCAGGTCGGTGGCGCCGCCCGGCTTGGGGTCGGTGAAGCCCTGCGCGGCCAGCGTGATGCGGCGGGCCTGGGCCAGAGAGAGCGAGTCGGGAACTGCCACGGAAAAACCTTAGAGCGGGGGTACGACAATTTGGGAATGCTTCAGATCCGGCCCATCGCCGAAGATGAGATCGACGCGGTTGCCCGCGTCCACGTCCGCTCCTGGCAGTCCGGGTATGCCGGGATCGTTCCGGAGGAATTCCTCGCCTCGCTCGACCCGGCCGAATTCGCGGCACGGCGGCGCTACACGGCCGTCCCACCCGGCGGTGGCGCGATGTGCGCGGTCGACGACGGGCGGGTCGTCGGACACGCCGTGTTCGGGCCGTACCGGCCGGAGAAGGACGTCGTCGACCCGTCGATGGGCGAGCTCTACTCGATCTACATCGACCCCGGCGAGTGGGGAAACGGCACCGGGCACCGTCTGTTCGCGACGGCCCGGGAACGGCTGACCAAGGCAGGCTTCCCCGGCATGCGGCTCTGGGTGCTCGAGGAGAACCACCGGGCGCGGCGCTTCTACGAGCGCCAGGGCATGTCGCCGGACGGCGAACGCGAGGTCTGGATCCCGCGCGGCTACCGGGTCGAACTGCCCGAACTGCGCTACGCGATGGCTCTGTAGGCTTCCGGCATGGCACTCGGCTTCGTCCGCCCCGCCCGTCCGGAAGACGCGGCGGAGATCGCACGCATCCAGCTCTCGACCTGGCGGTCGTCCTACCGGCGCATGTTCCCGCCGCACGTGCTGGCCGGCCTCGACGAGGCCTACCTGACGCGGGGCTGGTCGGAGGCGATCGAGTCGGCGCCGAGCAGCCGCCACCGGGTGCTGATCTCGGTCGAGCAGAGCGACGCCTCGACCGCGGTGGTCGGCTTCGCGGCGGCCGGGCCGGCCGACGAGCAGGCGCTCGCACCCGAGGAGCCGCCGCTCGCCGACGACGTGGCGGCCGTCACCGACCTGCTGATCGAGCCGCGCTGGGGGCGCCGCGGGCACGGCAGCCGGCTGCTCGCCGCGGTCGTCGACCTGTGGCGGGAGGACGGCTTCACCACCGCGGTGGCCTGGGCCTACGAGCAGGACAAGGCGATGCAGAAGTTCCTGGCCTCGGCCGGGTGGGAGCCCGACGGGGTCGGGCGGGCGCTCGACGTCGACAACATGCTCGTGCCCCAGGTGAGGTTCCACGTCGCGATCAGCCCAGACGGAGAAACCGAAGAATGATCAAGCCGACCTTCGTGTACGACGGCGACTGCTCGTTCTGCACCACGTGCGCCGAGTTCATCGAGCGCCGCATCCCGACCCGCGCCCGAGTGGTGCCGTGGCAGTTCGCCGATCTCGACGCGCTCGGCCTCACGGTCGAGCAGTGCGAGTCGGCCGTGCAGTGGGTCGGCGACGACGGCCGGGTCGCGGCCGGCCCCGATGCGATCGCCCTGATGCTGCGCGACGCGGGGCGGTTCTGGCAGTTCGCGGGTGGTGCGCTCCAGCTGGGTCCGGTGCGGCTCGCGGCCTGGCCGGCCTACCACTGGGTGGCCGACCACCGGCACCTGCTGCCCGGCGGCACCGCCGCGTGCTCGCTGCCCCAGGCCCAGCGCGACCTGCTCTACGGCACCGGCGGCGCCGCCCCCGAGGCCGCCTGACAGGGCCCGGACGACCGCCGCCTGACAAGGCCCGGACGACCGCCGCCAACCAAGACCCGGACGACCGCCGCCGGCCAAGACCCGGACGACCGCCGCCAACCAAGACCCGGACGACCGCCGCCGGCCAAGACCGGCCGTAACAAGAACGACAGGAACGGGAACGGCAGGAAGCCGGAACTCGAACGGCCGGAACTGGAACGGCGGAACTGGAACGGCCGGAACCGGACAGGGACGGCTGGAACAGGAACGGCCGGACAGGAACGGCCGGACGAAGCACAAGCGGGCCGGGGGTGCTGCCTCGGCGACCGATGTGGTCAGGCGCTGCCCGGTGCGGCGGCCGCCTCGGTTGGAACGGCATTCGCCGGCTCCGGGTCGGCTGGTGGCTCGTCGGCGGAGAAGCGGCGCCGGGCCCAGACGATTGGTCGCACCCTCTCCAGCGGCAGGAAGCTGGTCAGCGCGATCAGGTGCGGCATGAACGAGATCGTGATGGTCGCGAAGGTCATCAGGTGGAACGTGTAGAAGAACGCCACCACCCAGCCTCGCAGCCGCCTCGGCACCGCAAAGATCAGTGGGCTGAGCAGCTCGAACGAGATGATGCCGATCTGCGACACGATCAGCAGGCCGGGCACCGAGGCGATCACGTCGGCGAGCGGAGTGCCCCGGCGGATGATCGCCTGGGCGAGCACCGAGCTGGTGAACCAGTGCGGCCCGCCGATGCGCAGCTTCGCCCACGCGGCCAGGAAGTACGTGCAGATCACGGCGATCTGAGTGACGCGGAGCGCCCAGCCGCCCGCTTCCGAGAGCGTGCGATCACCGTGGCGGGCGCGGCCCGCGGTCGGCAGGACGGCCAGCGCGACCAGGAACCCGAACCGGTCGTGGTCGACCTTGCCGTAGCTCATCGCGATGATCATCCACTCGAAGTAGAGCAGGAAGACCGCCCACCCGAGCAGGCGCGGCGCCCGCCCGGTGGCCGCGAGCAGAGTGAGGACGAGCAGCACCCAGAAGACGGTGTGCACGATCAGCGCGGTCGGCGTCGGCAGCGGCAGCAGGCGGCCGATCAGCAGCGGGCGGTACAGCGACCCCGGCGTGTCGGCGTGCGCGCGCACCCACGGCGTGAAGATCACCATGTCGGCGGCGACGAACAGGTAGACAAGCGTGCGGAACGCCGCGATCCGGGAGCGAGGGACCGGCTCGAACAGCCACTTCACGACTTCACCCAATCGGCGATGACCTGGTCGGTCCAGGTGCCGGTGGGACGGCTGTGCTTCACGCCGTGCCACCGGATGACGAGACGGACCTCGCGGAGCGCGGGGGCGGCCGGGTTGCGTACGGCGTACGCGTCAGCGACCTCGCGCAACCGCGCGGGGTCCGCGACGTACGCACCCTCCTGGCCCTCGATCTCGGCCCGGCGGATGCCGGAGTTGGTCTCGGTCAGCGGCACCACCTTGCCGGTGACGTCGACGCCCTCGACCCGGGAGTCCTTGGCCGCCTGGTTCGGGCCGGGGGCCGACGCATACATCCGGAAGGGGCCGAACGGGAAGTCGTCGTCGTCGCCCCAGAACGTGCCCCACACCAGCAGGACGGCGGCGGCAAAAGTGAACGCGACCCGGATCCACCGGCCGCGCAGGGTCAGTCCATTCATCGGACGACAACCTACCCGGCCTAGTCGAGGAAGGCGTCCAGGCCGACCGTGAGGCCGGGGTGGCTGACGATGGCGCGGACCGCGAGCAGCACGCCGGGCATGAACGAGACCCGGTCGAGCGAGTCGTGGCGGATCGTCAGCGTCTCGCCCCCGGTGCCGAACAGCACCTCCTGGTGCGCGACCAGGCCGGCCGCCCGCACCGAGTGCACCCGCACGCCTTCGACATCGGTGCCGCGGGCGCCCGGCGCTTCTTCCTTGGTCGCGTCGGGCATCGGGCCCAGTCCGGCGTCGGCGCGGGCCGCCGCGATCAGCCGGGCGGTGTGGCCCGAGGTGCCGCTCGGGGCGTCCAGCTTGCGCGGGTGGTGCTGCTCGATGATCTCGGCCGACTCGAAGTAGCGGGCCGCTTTCGCCGCGAACTGCATCATCAGCACGGCGCCGATGCCGAAGTTGGGGGCGACCAGCACGCCGACGGACGGCTGGGACGACAGCCACCCGCGTACGGAAGCAAGTTTTTGCTCGGTGAAGCCGGTCGTGCCCACCACCGCATGGATTCCCTGGCCGATGGCCCATTCCAGGTTGCCCATCACGACGTCGGGGGTGGTGAAGTCGACGACCACCTGGGCTGCCGCCGCGCCGGACCGATCGTCGGTCTGGTCGATCGCCGCCACCAGTTCGAGGTCGTCGGCGGCGTCGACCGCCTTGCAGACCTCGGAACCCATGCGCCCCTGGGCGCCGAAGACACCTACGCGAATCACCGGGTCAACCTAACGCAGCCCGGCGCCGCTCCCACCAGCGCTCCCCCAGCCCCACGAACAGGAAGGTCAGGCCCACGTAGAGCCAGCCGACCAGCACGTCGGCCACGTAGTGCTCGCCGGTGTAGACCAGGGTGAAGGTCATCGCGAGCGGGTAGGCGAGGAGCACCGGCCACCAGCGGCGGCGGACCATCGGCAGGAAGAAGGCGGCGGCCATCATCGCGTACGCGGTGTGCAGCGACGGCATGGCCGCGACCAGGTTGGACTGGTCGGCCTGCAGCGCGTTGAGCGTGTTGCCGGCACTGTGCAGCCCGAGCGCCGACCAGCCGTCGGTCGAGATGCGGGCCACCGGCTGGGCCAGATAGCCGTAGGTCGAGGCCCACCAGGGCGGGGCCGCCGGGTACAGGAAGTAGGTGATGAGGCCGGCCACGCTGAGCACCACCCAGCGCCGCATGAACCGGTAGGACAGGCCGCGGTTGCGCAGCCAGAGGATCACCGCGACGGTCGGTACGGTCAGGAAGTGGGAGGTGTAGATCAGCGTCACGACCACCTCCCACCACTGCACGTGGCCGGGGTGGTAGAGGTGCTGCTGGAGCCAGATCGTCGGGATGTGGCCGCCGGTGAACCACCCGAACAGCCACTCGTCGAAGCGGATCATCGGGGTGATGTGCGGGGCGAACAGGTTGTCGGCCGAGCCCCGGGTGACGTTGTAGATCTCCAGGAGCGCCACCACCGGCAGCCAGTCGCGCAGGAACCTCAGATGCTCGCGCCAGGGCCGGTGGTTGCGCCACGCGATGGTGGCCAGCCAGAGCCAGCCGAACGCCTCCAGCGGATCGCTGGTCGGGATGCCGACCACAGCCACGAAAGCCGCGAACGCCGCCACCCAGATCGCGAGACCGATGACCCGCCGCTTGCGCAGATCGAGCGGCGGGTCGGTGGAATCGGGAGTGCCGGGCGGGGCGTCCAGGGCTGTCACGGGGTCCAAGGTTAACGGGCGGTGAAAGCCGCCTCGTCGAACGGACCGACCACGGCCAGCGTCATCGGCTGGTCGAGCAGGTCGCGGGCGACCTTGCGGACCTCCTCCTCGGTGACCGCGTCGACCCGGGTGAGCAGTTCGTCGACGCTCATCAGGTCGCCGTAGAGCAGCTCCGACTTGGCGAGCCGGCTCATCCGCGAGCCGGTGTCCTCCAGGCCGAGCACGTAGGAGCCCTTGACCATGCCGCGGCCGCGCGCGACCTCCTCGGCGGTCAGCCCGTCGGCTGCCACCGCGGCCAGTTCGGCCCGGATGAGATCGAGCACCTCCTCGACCTTGCCCGGCGCGCAGCCGGCGTAGACGCCGAAGACACCCGCGTCGGCGTACTGGCTTGCGTACGAGTAGACCGAGTAGGCGAGGCCGCGCTTCTCCCGGATCTCCTGGAACAGACGGCTTGACATGCCGCCGCCGAGCACGTTGTTGAGCACACCCAGGGAGAACCGGCGTTCGTCGGGACGGCCGATGCCGATACCGCCGAGCACCACGTGGGCCTGTTCAGTGTCGCGGTTGCGGACGACCGTGTGCGGCTTCTGGGTCGGCACCCGTTTGCTGCCCCGCCTCGGAGGCGAGGGCGGCGCGGACGGAGCGTCCAGAGCGGTGCCGGCCAGCGCCTTGCGCACCAGGCGTACGACCGCCGCGTGCTCGAGGTTGCCGGCCGCCGCGACCACGATGTTGGGCGGCGTGTAACGCCGCCGGTAGAAACCGTGGATCTGGGTCCGGGTCATCGGGGTGATCGATTCCTCGGTGCCCGAGATCAGCCGGCCCAGCGGGTGATCACCGAAGATCGCCTCGGTGAAGATGTCGTGCACCTCGTCGCCGGGCTCGTCCTCGTGCATGGCGATCTCTTCGAGGATCACGCCGCGCTCGGTCTCGACGTCGGCCGGGTCGAGGATCGAGTCGGCGACCGCGTCGACCATCACGTCGACCGCGAGCGCGAGGTCGTCGTCCAGTACCCGCGCGTAGTAGCAGGTGTATTCCTTCGTGGTGAAGGCGTTGGTCTCGCCGCCGACCGCCTCGATCTCGGCCGAGATCTGCAGGGCGGTGCGTTTGTGGGTGCCCTTGAAGAGCAGGTGTTCGAGGAAG
Organism: Actinoplanes sp. NPDC051343; assembly: GCF_044455125.1. Lineage (NCBI taxonomy): Bacteria > Bacillati > Actinomycetota > Actinomycetes > Micromonosporales > Micromonosporaceae > Actinoplanes > Actinoplanes sp. NPDC051343. The sequence goes on along the minus strand of NZ_JBITEL010000004.1, from coordinate 285,237 downwards.
TGCGAGGCGCCGGACATGGCCGGGGTTTCGTCTCTGGAACCGATGCCGACCCAGACGCCGAGCGCGATGCTGCGGGTGGTCGGGATGGCCTCGGTGACGATGCGCAGACCAGTGGGCAGGATCGTGCGCTTCACGCCGTCCTGCAGGGTCCTGGTAGTGCCGCGGGCCGGCCTCTCGGCCGGCCCGCGGGAGGAACTCGTTGTCACAGGTTTCGCTTACTCGCGGCGCTCGCCGCTGTTGCCGCCCCGCTCGCCACCGGAGCGCTGGCGCCGGCGACGCGGCTCACCACCGTCGCCGCGGGGGCCGCGGTCACCGCGGTCCTCGCGAGGCGGACGGCCGCCCTCGGCGGAGGCGGGGGCGGAGGCGGAGGCGGAGGCCGGAGCGGCCGGGGCCTCCTCGCCCTCGGGACGGACCTTGTCGAGGTAGATCTTGCCGCGGCCATCGATGTCTGCGATGGACACCTCGACCTTGTCGCCGACGTTGAGGTAGTCCTCGACCCGCTCGACCCGCTTGCCGTCGCCCACCTTGGAGATGTGCAGCAGGCCGTCGCGGCCCGGGAGCAGCGAGATGAAGGCGCCGAACGCGGCCGTCTTGACGACCGTGCCGAGGAACTTGTCGCCGGCCTTGGGCATCGTCGGGTTGGCGATCGCGTTGATCCGCTCGACCGCGGCCTCGGCTGCCGGGCCGTTGGTCGCGCCGACGTAGATCGTGCCGTCGTCCTCGATCGAGATGTCGGCGCCGGTCTCGTCCTGGATCGCGTTGATCGTCTGGCCCTTGGGGCCGATCACCATGCCGATCTTGTCGACCGGGATCTTGACCGAGGTGACGCGCGGGGCGTACTCGGACATCTCGGCCGGGCTGGCGATCGCGTCGGCCATCACGCCGAGGATCGTCGCGCGGGCGTCGTGCGCCTGCTGCAGAGCGGCCGCCAGCACGTCCGACGGGATGCCGTCGAGCTTCGTGTCGAGCTGCAGCGCGGTGACGAACTCGCTGGTGCCGGCGACCTTGAAGTCCATGTCGCCGAACGCGTCCTCGGCACCCAGGATGTCGGTCAGCGCGATGTACTGCGTCTTGCCGTCGACCTCGTCCGAGATGAGGCCCATCGCGATGCCGGCGACCGGGGCCTTCAGCGGCACACCCGCGCTCAGCAGCGACAGTGTCGATGCGCAGACCGAGCCCATCGACGTCGAGCCGTTCGAGCTCAGCGCCTCGGAGACCTGGCGGATCGCGTACGGGAATTCCTCGCGCGACGGCAGCACCGGCACGAGGGCCCGCTCGGCCAGCGCGCCGTGACCGATCTCACGGCGCTTCGGCGACCCGACCCGGCCGGTCTCACCGGTCGAGTAGGGAGGGAAGTTGTAGTTGTGCATGTAGCGCTTGTGCTTCTCGGGCGCCAGGGTGTCGAGCGCCTGCTCCATGCGCAGCATGTTCAGCGTGGTGACGCCCAGGATCTGGGTCTCGCCCCGCTCGAACAGCGCCGAGCCGTGCACCCGCGGCAGCACGCCGACCTGGGCCGACAGCGGACGGATGTCGCGCGGGCCGCGGCCGTCGATCCGGATCTGCTCGCGCAGCACGCGCTGACGGACCTCGGACTTGGTGACCGAGCGGAACGCCGCGCTGATCTCCTTCTCGCGACCCTCGAAGCGCTCGTCGAGCAGCTCGTGCGACTTGGCCTTGACCAGGTCGAGGGCTTCCTCGCGCTCCTGCTTGGCCGCGATCTTCAGCGCCTCGGCGGTCTCCTCGCGGACGGCCTCGGTGACCGCCGCGTAGACGTCGTCCTGGTAGTCCAGGAAGACCGGGAACTCGGCGACCGGCTTGGCGGCGATGTCCGCCAGCTCGCTCTGCGCACGGCACAGCTCCCGGATGGCCGGCTTGGCGGCCTCGAGGCCGCCTGCGACGACCTCCTCGGTCGGGGCGGGCGCACCGGCCGAGATCAGCTTGATCGCGTCCGGGGTGGCCTCGGCCTCGACCATCATGATCGCGACATCGCCCTCGGCGGTGACGCGGCCGGCGACGACCATGTCGAAGGTGGCCCGCTCGAGCTCCTCGAGGGTGGGGAAGTTGACCCACTGGCCCTCGACGTGCGCGACGCGGGTGGAGCCGACCGGACCGCTGAACGGCAGGCCGGAGAGCTTGGTCGACATCGAGGCGCCGTTCATGGCGACGACGTCGTAGGGGTGCTGCGGGTCGAGCGCGAGCACCGTCTCGACGACCTGGACCTCGTTGCGCAGGCCCTTGGTGAAGGACGGGCGCAGCGGCCGGTCGATGAGGCGGCAGGTGAGGATCGCGTCCTCGCTCGGTCGGCCCTCGCGGCGGAAGAACGAGCCGGGGATGCGGCCCGCGGCGTACATCCGCTCCTCGACGTCGACGGTCAGCGGGAAGAAGTCGAAGTGCTCCTTCGGCGCCTTGCTGGCCGTGGTCGTGGAGAGGACGACGGTCTCGCCCAGCTGGACGACGACCGAGCCGGCGGCCTGCTTGGCCAGCCGGCCGGTTGCGAAAGTAATCTCACGGGTGCCGAACGACCCGTTGTCGATCACAGCGGTGCGGACGATGTTCCCCAAAGCTGAGGTCCCGAGAGCAGTCTGCTCTGTCATGTTGGTGCGGTACTCCTTCATCGAAGGACCCGGTTCTCTTTTGGCCGGTCTTCGATCGAAGCGCCCAGGAGTCTCCGCCTGGGAACCACTACCGAGGACCGGGGTCCGGGTCCATGGGTGGTAAAGCACGGGGGAGTGGCCCGCGGGCCACTCCCCCGTCACGTCATCGGCGCAGGCCGAGCCGCTCGATCAGCGTGCGGTAGCGCGCGATGTCCTTCTTCTGAACGTAGTTGAGCAGTCGGCGGCGGCGGCCGACCAGCAGCAGCAAGCCACGCCGGCTGTGGTGGTCGTGCTTGTGCACCTTGAGGTGCTCGGTCAGGTCGGCGATCCGCTTGGTGAGCATCGCAACCTGGACCTCGGGGGAGCCGGTGTCGCCGTCCTGCGCCTTGTACTCGTCGATGATCTTGGTCTTGGTCTCTTGATCGAGCGCCATGTTCTCCGTGATTCTGTGTTGCCGGCTGTAAAGCCTCCGCACCCGCGGCGTCGGGCAGGCTCGCGGAGGCATGATAAAAGCGGCGTGGTTAACTCCAACGCCGCTTCCACCTTACCAGTGCGTCAACCAAGCAACGCGCGGGTCTCCTCGACGTCCTGCCGGATCTGCGCCACCAGCGGCTCGATGCCGTCATATCGACGCTGCTCACGCAGGTGGGCGACGAAATCGAGGGCGACCCGCTCGCCGTACAGGTCACCGGCGAAGTCGAGCACGTACGCCTCGACCCGCCGCTCCTGCCCGCTGAACGTCGGGTTCGTCCCGATCGAGACGCTGGCCGGCAGCCGTCCGGCGTGCTCGCCGCCCCGGATCAGCCAGGCCGCGTAGACACCGTCGGCCGGGACCGCGGCGTAGCGGTGGACCATCAGGTTGGCGGTCGGGAAGCCGAGCTCGCGGCCGCGCTGGTCACCGCGGACCACGACGCCGCCGACCTGGTGCGGCCGCCCGAGGGCGGCGGCCGCGGCGCGGACGTCACCCGCGTCGACGCAACTGCGGATGTACGTCGAGCTGAACACCAGCCCGTTGTCGGAGACCAGCGGCGCATCTTCCACCTCGAAGCCGAACGACCGGCCCAGCCGCTCGAGTAGCGGCACGTCACCGGCCGCCCGGTGCCCGAACCGGAAGTTGTCGCCGACCACCACGACCGCCGCGTGCAACGCCTCGACCAGCACGTCGTGCACGAACGCGTCCGGGCCGAGCTGGGAGAACGCCGGGGTGAACGGCTGCACGCAGAGCGCGTCGACGCCCAGCTGCTCGATGAGCTCGGCCTTGCGCACCGGCTCGGTCAGCACGGCCGGGTGCGAACCCGGGCGCACGACCTCGGAGGGGTGCGGGTCGAAGGTCATCACCACCGACTGGAGGCCGAGGTCGCGGGCCCGCTTCACGGCGTGCCCGATGATCGCCTGGTGCCCGCGGTGCACACCGTCGAAGACCCCGATCGTGACGACGGACCGGCCCCAACCGCCCGGCACCGACTCATATCCGCGCCAACGCTGCATGGGCACAGCGTATCGGCCTGCCAACCCGACCGAAACGGTACGATTAGCGCCGATATGCCCATTGGTTGGAGTGCCTTAGTCCTGCTCGCGGCGGAGCTGACCTTCGCGGTTCTCTTCCTCCGCGCCCTCGGTGGCTACCTGCGCAAACGCGATCCCATGTGGCGCGACGTCACGCTCGTGTTCCTGCCCTGCACGGCCGTCTTCGGGGTCGACCTGGCCCGGCGGGCCAGCGGCGGCCACCTGTCGCCCTGGGTCGGCATCACGGCCAGTGCGATCCTGCTCACCCAGCCCTACCTCACCGTGCGGCTCGCCGGTCGCCTGCGGCGGGTACCCCGTTCGGTGCACTGGCTGATGATCGGCGCCTACGTGGCGATCGCCGTGCCGATCGTGCTCGCCCCGCGACCGCTCGACCGGCGCGAACTCGTCTCGATGATGGTCGCGTTCTCGCTCAGCGAACTGGTGGCGGCCCTGCTGCTGTGGGACAAGGCGCGCACCCGTACCGGAGCCAACCGGGCCCGGCTGATAACCGCGGCCCTGGCCACCATCGTCTTCGGCGCGATGATCGTGTTCATCGGGCTGGGCGCGATGCCGCACGCCAACCCGTCCCTGCCGACCGTCAGCCGGGTGCTCGCCCTGATCAGCGGGGTCGGCTACCTGGTCGCCTTCGTGCCTCCGCGCTGGCTGCGCCGGATGTTCTCGGCCACCGCGGCACAGGAGATCACCGAGCGGTTGCTGCGGGCCCCGGTCGAATCACCCGAACAGGTCTGGCAGACCTACGCCGACATCATGCGGGTGCAGACCGGCTCCGACGCGGTCGCCGTGCTCATGCCGCGGGCCGACGGGCAACTGGCCCAGGTCGCGTACGCCGGACCGCGGATCGCCCGGCCGGAAGGGCTCAGCGGCGCGGACCTGACCGCGCTCATCCGGGTCGGGCAACCGGCCCGGCTCCGGGAGAGCGCCGCCGAGGTGCTCACACACTTCGGTGACGATATGGGCGACGACTTCGTCACCGTGGTCAGCATGCCGGTGCCGCCCGACGTCGAGGGCGCCGTGCTGCTCTTCCACTCCCACCGCACCCTGTTCAGCGACGACGACCTGCGGCTCTTCGTGGCCCTCGGCGGCCAGGCCGGAGTGCTCGCCGAACGTCAGGCCGTGCTCGACGCCCAGCGCCGGCTGGCCACCGAACTGAGCGTCTCGGTCGACGCGCTCACCCGGGCCAACCAGGCCAAGAGCTCGTTCCTCGCCAACATGAGCCACGAGCTGCGCACCCCGCTCAACGCGATCATCGGATTCAGCGACCTGATGCGCATGGAGGAGCCGGACGGCGACCGGCGCAAGGTGCCGGCCGAATGGGTCGAGCACATCCACACCAGCGGCCGGCATCTGCTCGGCCTGATCAACGACATCCTCGACCTGGCCAAGGTCGAAGCCGGGCGCCTGGAACTGCGCCTCGCCCCGCTGCGGGTCGACACCGCGGTGCAGGAACTGCTCACCGGCCTGAGCCCGCTCTTCACCACCAAAGAGATCACCGTCGACACCACGCTGCTGCCGGCGACCGCGCTGGCCGACCGGGTCCGGTTCCGGCAGATCGTCGAGAACCTGCTCTCCAACGCGATCAAATTCACCCCGCAGGGCGGGACGGTCGCGGTGCTCGTCCAGGCCGCCGAGGACCAGGTGTTCGTCTCGGTGGCGGACACCGGCGTCGGCATCGACGAGGCCGATCAGAGCCGGATCTTCGAGGAGTTCCAACAGGTCGGCGATCCCGACCGGCAGCGTGCGGGGACCGGGCTGGGCCTGGCGCTCACGCGCCGGCTGATCGAGGCTCACGGCGGCGAGATTTCCGTACGCTCGGAGCCCGGCGAAGGCAGCGTTTTCACCGTACGCATGCCCGGCGCCCCCGTGATCCGCTCGATGCCACCGCCCGGGCACAGCGGCAATCAGCCCTACGTGCTGCTGATCGAGGACGACCCGCAGGCCGCCGACCTGATGTGCGCCCAGCTCAACACCGCCGGCTACCGGGTCGACGTGGCCGGCGACGGCGAGACCGGGCTGTCCGCCGCCCGCGCACACGCCCCCGACGCGATCGTGCTCGACGTCGCCCTGCCCGACATCGACGGCTGGGAGGTCATCCGCCGGATCAAGGCGGACGACCGGCTGGCCGGCATCCCGGTCTTCTTCGCCAGCATCATTGACGACCCCGAATCCGGGCTGGCTCTGGGCGCGAACGACTACTTCGTCAAGCCGATCGACCAGGCCAAGCTGCTGCGCGCGCTGGCCGCCGCGATCGCCACCCGGCCCACCCCGCGGGTCCTCGTGGTCGATCACGACGACGCGGTCCGCCAGGCGATCGAGGACGGCCTGCGGGCCGGCGGCGCCGACGTGGTGACCTGCGCCGACGGACGCGAAGGCCTGGCGATGAGCCGCAAGGGCGAGTTCGACCTGATCGTCTGCGACATGCAGTCACCCGAAGTCGACGGTTTCAGCCTCCTGGCCGCCATCGAGCGGGAACCGGCCACCCGGCACACCCCGGTGCTCGGCCTGAGCGCGGCCGCCCTGACCGGCCGCTCCCCCGCCGACGCCGGGCCGCTGGTCGCCACGGCCATGGCCGGCGGCATGGTGGCGGACGCGATGGCCGGCGGGCCGGGATGGGAAAACCTGGCACCTCTGCTCGGCAGCCGACCGGTCCAGCCGGCTCAGGAAGACAATCGGAAGGACGTCCGGTGACGAAGATTCTCCTGGTCGAGGACGAGGAACTGAACCGCACCCTGGTCAAGGCGGTGCTCGCCCGGGCCGAGGTGGCCGCGGTGCGGGAGGCGGCGGTGATCGACGCGCTCAGCCTGGCCTCGGCCCGCGAGAAGCTGGGCACCGAGGACGTCGACCTGGTGCTGCTCGACATGAACCTGCCCGACGGCAACGGCCTGAGCCTGGCCCGCGAACTGGCCTCGGGCGGCATGCCGACCGGCCGTCGCAGGCCGGCCGTGGTCGCGGTGACGGCCAGCGTCCTCCCGTCCGACCGCGCCGCGGCGATCGAGGCCGGCTGCGACGGCTTCCTGGACAAGCCCTACGCCGCCGCCGACCTGGTCGCGACCGTAGCCCGCCACCTGCCGTAGAGGACCTGTCCTAGGCCGGTGCGAGCACGATCTCGGCTCGGGCGCGGCCCGCCTTCTCCGACACGATCGCCAGCAGCTCACCGGACGGGGCGAAAACGGCGTACGGTCCCTCGATGCCGACCGGCGTGAGCGGGCCGCCGTGGCTGAGCACCTTGGCCTCGTCGGCGGAAGCCGACCGCTGGGGGAAGGTCTGCCGCGCCGCCTCGGCCATCGGCAGCGAGATGACCTCCGGCGCCTTCTCCTCGAGTTGCTCCAGCGTGACCGCCTCGGCCAGCGTCATCCCGCCGACCGCGGTGCGCCGCAGCGCGGTCAGATGCCCGCCGACCCCGAGCGTCCCGCCCAGGTCGCGCGCGATCGCGCGGATGTAGGTGCCCGACGAGCAGGTCACCTCGATGTCGACGTCGATGACTTCGCGCCCGTCGGCGGTGACCGTGTGGCGCAGGTCGAGCACGTCGAGCCGGGAGATGGTCACCCGGCGGGACGGGAGTTCGAACTCCTCGCCCTCGCGGACCCGCTTGTACGCCCGCTTGCCGTCGATCTTGATGGCGCTGACCGCGCTCGGCACCTGGTCGATCTCGCCGCGCTGCGCCTCCAGGCAGTCGTGCACCGCGGCGTCGGAAACGCCGCTGACCGGAGTGGTCGCGGTGACCTCGCCCTCGGCGTCGTCGGTGATCGTCGACTCGCCGAGACGGATCGTGGCGGCGTAGCTCTTCTCCGAGCCGATCACGTACGTGAGCAGGCGGGTCGCCCGGTTGACGCCGATGATCAGGACGCCGGTCGCCATCGGGTCGAGGGTGCCGCCGTGCCCGACCCGGCGAGTCTTAGCCAGGCGCCGGATGCGCGCCACGACGTCGTGCGAGGTCATCCCCGCCGGTTTGTCCACCACGATGAGCCCGTCCGCTGTCACCCGCCCCACCCTGCCAGACCGGCTTTACCGGGTGGCGCCCAGGACCGCCCACCGGGCGGATCTCCACCGCCAAACCATGGTCACGAAGCGGATCATGATGAACAGCGTGAGACCCGCCCAGACGCCGCGGATGCCGAGGTCGAGGCCGTAGGCGAGCCAGATCGCGGGCAGGAAGCCGAACATCGCCGAGGCCAGCGTGATGTTGCGCATGTAGCGCACGTCGCCCGCACCGATCAGTACGCCGTCGAGGGCGAAGACCACCCCGGCGAACGGCATCATCCCGATGAACCACGGCCAGATGATCGCGGCCTGCTCGATCACCCCGCGGTCGCCGGTGAACCAGCCCGGCACCACGCCCGCCCCGGCTAGGGCGAGCAGCCCGAACGCCACGCCGGCCACCGCGCCGGCGATGGTCACCCGGCGGGCCACGTCGCGGGCCAGAGCGCCGTCGGACGCGCCGAGCGCCGCCCCGACCAGCGACTGCGCCGCGATGGCGACCGCGTCCAGCACCAGCGAACTGAAGAACCACAACTGGAGGGCGATCTGGTGGGCGCCGACCGAGGCGACGCCGAAGCGGGACGCGACCGCGGTCGCGGAGACGAAGCAGGCCTGGAAGGCGGCACCCCGGATGAACAGGTCGCGGCCGAGCACCAGTTGCCGCCAGATCACCTGCAGGGTGGGCCGCAGTTCGCTGGTCGCGCGCACGAGCGCGACCAGGAACGATCCACCGGAGACGGTCTGTGCGACCACATTGGCGATCGCGGAACCGGTCAGGCCCCAGCCGACCGGATAGACCAGCAGGGGGCAGAGGATCGCGGAGAGCACATTGGCGCCGAGCACGAACAGCAGCGGGCGCCGGGTGTCCTGCACGCCGCGCATCCAGCCGTTGCCGGCCGCCGCGAGCAACAGTCCGGGCGCGCCCAGGGCCGCTATGCGCAGCCAGCCCGCCGCCGCGTGCGCGGTGACGGCGTCGCCCGCCAGGGCCCCGGCGATGGGTCCGGCCAGGACTTGCGCCGCCAGCGCCACGAGTACGCCGGTGCCCAGCGCGAGCCACGACGCCTGAACGCCCTCGGCGATCGCCCCGGCCCGGTCACCGGCCCCGAACCGGCGGGCCGAACGCCCGGTCGTCCCGTACGCCAGGAGCGTCCCCAGCCAGGCGGCGGCCGACATGACGGTCCCGCTAACCGCGACGGCCGCAAGCGGAACGCGGCCGAGGTGGCCGACCACGGCGGTGTCGACGAGCACGTAGAGCGGCTCGGCGGCCAGCACGACGAGCGCCGGAAGGGCGAGCTGAACGATCCGCCGCGCGGTCGCGGGGGTCTGCTGTTCAGCCGGTGGTGCCTCGGCAGACGGGCTCATGGTTACCCATGATGCCCGCCCTGCCGTAAGCAGTGCAACGTGCGCCAGGCCTTACTGGCGCGTGTCCATCGAGGTCTGCAGCGCCCGGCGGGCCTGCTCGCGGGCGTCGTCGCTGGACTGAGGCTTCGGCTTGGCAGCCATGATGTGTTTCCTTCCACACGGTGGGCGTCGGCACGCAACGGCGCGCGCCCCAAGATCGGTCGAGCAGGGCGTCACAGAGGCCTGGTCCGGGATCGCCGGACGTCTGGCGAGGTGACGCGGCCCAGGTGGGTGAACCCGGGCGGCTCGAGGCCTTCGCAGCGGGCGGTGGTCGCGACCCGGACGAAAACCAAATCACCGTTCAGGTCCCCAAACTATCGTTCAGGTCCACGACTTGACGCCTAGTTCCCAGCCACCGGGATAGGAGTTCTGTTTGCTGGCTGAGCTTGCTGGCTCCGCTTCGCTCCGCGGGCGATTGCCTGGGATCCGGCGTCATCGGAGATGTTTTTGGGCTGAGCTTGCTGGCTCCGCTTCGCTCCGCGGGCGATTGCCTGGAACCCGGCGTCATCGGAGATGATTTTGGGCCGCCCGCAAACCCCGCGGGCGGCCCAAAATCAGCTGCGATAACACCGGCGGCAATCGCCGGGTTGTGGCGTTTTGTGAAAAACACGGGCGGCGAACGCCGGAGCGTGGCGGATCGTGATACCGCGACAAACGCCGGATTGTGGTGGTTAGGGGTGAGTTGGCTGAATCAGGCAGGCCTCTAGCTTTTTTCGTACGGCTACTACTACCTCGCCTGGCGTGCCGTGGCCTGTGAAGCCGGCCGCCAGCCGGTGGCCGCCGCCGCCGAAGGCGGTTGCGACCCGGCTCACGTCGACCGCACCCTTGCTGCGCAGGGACACCGCCCACTCGCCCGCCGCGAGCTCCTTCACGATCACGGCCACGTCGGCCTCGGCCACGCTGCGTACCGGGTCGATCAGCGTGTCGAGCACGTACGGCCGTTGGCCGTGCCGTTCGAGATCGGCCAGCGTGGCGTACGTCCAGACCATGCCCCGCCCGCCGGCGGCGGTCGGGTCGAGAGCGGCCCGGCCGAGCACCTCACCGACCAGCTTGATCGCCCCGAAGGGGCGGGTGTCGAAGATGCGCCGGGAGATCGCGCCGGGGCTGATGCCGGTCTCGATCAAGCGCGCGGCCAGCTCGTGTACGGCCGGCGTGGTCATGTCGAACTTGAACGAGCCGGTGTCGGTCGACAGAGCGACGTAGAGACACTCCGCGATCTCGGCGTCGAGGGCGACCCCGAGACGGCTCAGCAGCCCCTCGGCCACCACCGACGTGGCGGCGGCCCGCGGGTCGACCAGGTTGATCCGGCCGAAGCCGGTATTGGACGCGTGATGGTCGAGGGCGACCACGCACGGAGCCGGCGGCAGCAGTTCGACCAGGGCACCGAGGCGCGACTCGGCGGCCACGTCGAACGTCATGACCAGGTCGGCGTCGCGGAAGGCGTGGTCGTCGGGGACCAGCAGGTCGCGGCCGGGCAGCGTCTGGTAGGGCTCGGGCAGCTCGAACGGGCCCGGGAAGGTCGCCCGGAGCCGGGTGAAGCCGAGTCGCCGTAGCCCGAGGGCGAAGCCGAGCATGCTGCCCAGCGCGTCGCCGTCCGGGTTGACGTGACAGATGAGCTGGATCTTGTCGCCGTCGTCACCGGGGGTGAGCCCGCGGACCGCCTCGACGGCCGCGGACCACTCCGTGTCGGTGACGCCCCCCGCTGAGTCGGAGGCTGTCGTCACCCGAGGTCCTCCCGGGCACCCACGCGTTCGGCGTCGGAGTCGGACTCCTCGTCCTCGTCTTCCTCTTCGCTCTTGTAGGGGTCGGGGTCGCCCGCGTAGTGCTTGCCGGCGGCGAGCCGCTGCACCTCTTCGTCACGGTGACGCGCCTCGGCCAGCAGGTCGTCGATCTCCTTGGCGTGGTCGAGCACGTTATCGAGCACGAACGCCAGGCTGGGCGAGTGACGCAGACCGAGCGCGTGCCCGACCCGGGTGCGCAGCATGCCCTTGGCGCTCTCCAGCGCCGCCTGGGTGCCCGCCTGCTCGGTCGTGTCGCCGAGCACGGTGTAGTAGACCGTCGCCTCGCGCAGATCGCCGGTGATCCGGGCGTCCGTGATCGTGACCATGCCGAGCCGGGGGTCCTTGATCTCCCGCACCAGCGATGCCACCAGCTCACGTACGCGCTCAGCGTGCCGACGCGTCTTGGCCGGGTCCGACATATCGCCCACCTCCGACTATGGTCCCAGCGGGGCCGTGACGGGCCCCCGCCCAACGTGCTGAAGCCTACCCAGGTCGCGTTGCGACCGAACGTCCCGGCAGCCCGCACCCATCACTCGTCGTCGCCGTCGCCGTACAGGCGGCGCTTCACCGAGAGCAACTCGACCTCGGGACGGCCGGCCATCTGGTTCTCGCACGTGTCGATCACGGCCCGGGCCTGGGCCGCCTCGGCCGCCACCACGGCGACCCCGAGCAGGGCCCGGCCGTGCAGGTCATGGAATCCGACCTCGGCGGCACTGACCTCGTATTTCTTCAGCATCGCGAGGATCGGGCGGACGTAGGAACGCTTCTGCTTGAGCGACCGCGAGTCGCTGGGCAGCAGCAGGTCGAAGACAGCGGTCTCGGTAAACATCGCCCGGTAGATTACCGCCGCGCGATCACCACGTCGCGCTCAATTCCCTGGTCGACCCGGTGTTCCAGGGGAAGATGCTCGACGATCTCGAGGCCGTTCGCGCGCAGGATGTCCTCGGCCAGCTCACGACGGGCGACCTTGGTGTTCCACGAGAGCCCGAGCGCCGCGCCCGGCCGCAGCAGGGGCAGCCACTGCGGTACGGCGCGCTCGAGCAGATCGAGCGGGCGCCTCGACAGGCCGCCTTCGTCGTAGCTGCCGTGGGCTACGCCGTACGGGAGGTCGGCGACCAGCACGTCGGCGAAGCCACCCCGGATCAGCCCGTCGAGCTGGGTGGTGTCGCCCTGGATGACGGTGACCTTCTGCACCGCGCCCGCTTTGTGGTCGTCCTTGCTGGCCGCCATCGTGACCTCGAGCCGGCGGGCGGCCCGGCGCCCCTGCCGGCGCACCGGCACCAGTTCGGCGGTGTGCTTGAGCCGCTTGCGCTTCAGCCAGGTCTGCAGGAACAGCTTGTACGCCTCGACGTCCTTCCCGTCGATCTCGATCCCGACCGCGTCGTAGCCGTACATCAGGGCCTGGTTGAGCGTGGTGCCGCGGCCGCAGAGCGGGTCGAGGACGGTCAGGTGGCCGTCGAGCATCCGCTCGGCCGCCGAGGAGGCGAGCAGCGTGAGGTTGAGGACGAGCTTGGTGAACTGCTCGTTGGTCTTCCCCACGTACTTCGGGATCGTGATCAGGTCACTGTCGTAGTGCGCCAGCGGCGTCAGCTCGAGCGGCCGCAGCAGCTCACCCTCCCGCTGGAAGAGCGCGTACGCCGACGACAGGTTCGACACGTACGCGATGTCCCGCGCGCTCAGCTCGCCTTCGAACGCCAGGTATTCCACCCCGCCGATCCGGGTGGGCGAGACCTCGGTGATGTCCGCGGAGAGCACCCACGAGAACGCGGCGAGTTCGGCAATCGCCAGCCGGGAGGCCTGATCGGCGTAGACACGGTTGGCGGACGGGGCGAGGAGTAACGCGTACGCGGACATGGCCGCCATTTTGGCAGGCCGGGTGACCCACAACGGAAAGCGGGCCCGGCGCGCAAAGCGCCGGGCCCGTTTCCTGCGAACTTCTTAGGCGCGCGGCTTCTCGCGCATCTCGAAGGTCTCGATCACGTCGCCGACCTGCGGGCTGCCGAAGCCGCTCAGGGTCAGACCACACTCGAAGCCCTCGCGGACCTCGGTGGCGTCGTCCTTGAACCGGCGCAGCGAGCTGATCGTGACGTTCTCCGCCACCACGGTGCCCTCCCGCAGGATGCGGGCCTTGGCGTTGCGGCGGAGGAGACCAGTGCGGACCATACAGCCGGCGATCAGACCGATCTTGGACGAGCGGAAGACCTCGCGGATCTCCGCCGTGCCCAGCTCGACCTCTTCGTACTCCGGCTTGAGCAGGCCCTTGAGCGCGGCCTCGATCTCCTCGATGGCCTGGTAGATCACGCTGTAGTAGCGGATCTCCACGTTCGCCCGGTCGGCCAGCTCCTTGACCTTGTTGGACGCCCGGACGTTGAAGCCGATGATCGTGGCCGTGGCATCCGAGGAAGCCGAGGCCAGGTTCACGTCGCTCTCGGTGATCGCACCGACGCCTCGGTGGATGACCTTGAGCTGGATTTCGTCCGGGATCTCGATCTTGAACAGCGCGTCTTCCAGGGCCTCGACCGAACCGGACGAGTCGCCCTTGATGACCAGGGTGAGCGAGGTCTTCTCGCCCTCCTTGAGCTGCTCCATGAGCGTCTCGAGAGTCGCCTTGGTGCGCGAGTTGGCGAAGCTCGCCGCGCGGCGGCGGGCTTGCCGCTGCTCGGCGATCTGCCGGACCGTACGGTCGTCCTCGCCGGCCAGGAACGTGTCGCCCGCGCCCGGCACCGAGGTGAGACCGAGGACCAGCACCGGACGCGCCGGCAGTGCCTCGGCCACCTGGTTGCCGTTCTCGTCGAGCATGGCGCGGACGCGACCGTGCGCGCCACCCGCCACGATCGAGTCGCCGGCCCGCAGCGTGCCCTTCTGGACCAGCACGGTCGCCACCGCACCACGACCCTTGTCGAGGTGCGACTCGACGACCGCGCCCTGAGCCGCCCCGTCGATCGGAGCGGACAGCTCCAGCGACGCGTCGGCGGTCAGCAGGACGGCCTCGAGCAGGTCGTCGATGCCGATGCCGGGCTTGGCCGCGACGTTGACGAACATCGTGTCGCCGCCGTACTCCTCGGCGAGGAGCCCGTAGTCGGTCAGCTGCTGGCGGACCTTGTCCGGGTTGGCGTCCGGCTTGTCGACCTTGTTGACCGCGACCACGATCGGCACCTCGGCCGCCTTGGCGTGGTTCAACGCCTCGACCGTCTGCGGCATGACGCCGTCGTCGGCCGCGACCACCAGGATCACGATGTCGGTCACCTGGGCACCACGGGCACGCATGGCGGTGAACGCCTCGTGGCCCGGGGTGTCGAGGAACGTGATCGCACGCTCTTCACCCTGGTGAGGGACGACGACCTGGTAGGCACCGATGTGCTGGGTGATGCCACCCGCCTCGCCGGCCACCACGTTGGTCTTGCGGATCGCGTCGAGCAGCTTCGTCTTACCGTGGTCGACGTGACCCATGACGGTCACCACCGGCGGCCGGGTGACCAGCCGGTCCTCGGCGACCGCGGCGTCGAGGTCGATGTTGAACTGCGCGAGCAGCTCACGATCCTCGTCCTCCGGGCTGACGATCTGCACGTCGAAGCCCAGGTGCTCACCCAGCAGAAGCAGGGTGTCATCGGAGCACGACTGCGTGGCCGTCACCATCTCGCCCAGGTTGAACATCTCCTGGACCAGCGAGCCGGGGTTCGCGTTGATCTTGTCAGCGAAGTCGGAGAGCGACGCACCACGCGACAGCCGGATCTCCTGACCCTGGCCGCGCGGAGCGCCCGAACTCATCTGCGGAGCAGACAGGTTGTCGAACTCTTGACGCCGCTGCTTCTTCGACTTGCGGCCACGGGTCGGACGGCCACCCGGACGCCCGAAGGCACCCGCGGCACCGCCGCCACGGCCACGACCGCCGCCACCGGGACGACCCGGGGCACCGGCACCGACCGGACCGCCACCGCCGCCGCCGGGGCCGCCGCGGTAGCCACCGCCACCGCCGGCACCGCCGGGACCACCGCGGTAACCGCCGCCACCGCCGGCGCCCGCACCGGGACCGCCACGGAAGCCGCCGCCACCGCCGGCGCCCCCACCGGGACCGCCACGGAAGCCACCGCCACCGCCGCCACCCGGACCGCCACGACCGCCGCCGGGACCACCGGGACGGCCGGCACCGGGACCAGCCGGACGACCAGGACGCTGCGCCGGCATGGACGCCGGGCTGGGCCGCGGCGGCATCGATGCCGGGCTCGGCCGCGGCGGCATGCCGGGCTGGTTGGGACGAGGCATGGCCGAGGGGTTCGGCCGCGGAGCGCCGCCACCGGAAACCCCGAACGGGTTGTTACCCGGACCGCGCGCGGGCGGCCGCGGGGCGCCACCGGCCGGACCGGGACGCGGGCCACCGGGCGCACCAGACGCCGGCGGACGAGCGGCCGGGGAACCCGGACGAGGCGGAACGGAGCCGGGGCCGGGACGCGGACGCGTGGTCGCGCCGTCGGACGGCGGCTGCTGGGCGCGACGCTCGGCGTCGCGGGTGCGGGCGGCCTGAGCGGCCTTGACCGCGGCCTCCTGCTCGGCCTTCAACGCCGAGGCGCGGGCCTCGGCGGCCGCCACCTCGATGTCGTGGGCACTGGCCGGCTTGGTGACCGGGCCGGGCGTCGGGCCCGGACGGCCGGTCGGCGGCTTGGGCCGCACAAACGGGCCCGGGGACGGCGCCGGCGACGTGGGCGCGCTGGACAGCTCCGAGCTGGACAGCTCGGTGCTGGGCTCGCTTGTGGCCGGAGCGGACGGGCGGCGCGGCGGCTGGGGCCGGGCGCCGGTCGGGTTGGGGCGGGCGGTGGGCGCCGGGGCGCTTGCTCCGGAGGCACTGGGCGCGGACGAGGCGGGCGCCGCCGGAGCGGCCGAACCTGTCTCGAAGGCACCACGGAGCCGCCGGGCCACCGGGGCCTCGACCGTGCTGGATGCGGACTTGACGAACTCGCCCATGTCTTTGAGCTTGGCGAGAACGGTCTTGCTGTCGACCCCGAGCTCTTTGGCGAGCTCGTGAACGCGGGCCTTGCCTGGCACTGCACTCCTCACTTCGAGGTCGTGCGAGCAGCGCCCGCAGACCTCACTCGTGCACTAGAAGCCTGGTCATTTCAGGGACTTCATCGTGTGCTCATCTAGGTCGTCCTACCTTGCTGGTCGTGGCTCGGCCACCAGGGCCGAGTCATCGGTCGTTCCCCACGGCCACAGAGACCGTGCGGATGTGCTCGGCCAGCGGCCCGGTGTCAGGGACCCCGGAAAGTCGCAGCGCGCGCCCGAAAGCACGACGCCGCTCCGCCAGCGCGAAGCAGGCCGGATCAGGATGCAGATGCGCTCCCCGGCCCGGCAATCGGCGGCTCGGATCCGGCTGGAGCCGGAGATCATCTCCGGAACCGGTCGAGACGAACCGAATCAACTCAAAAGCCGCCGCCCGATTGCGACAGCCAATACAGGTACGGGTGAAATTCTCCCCGACCACTGGAAAGTCTACCCCTCGTGCGTCGGTGGCGCGTATCCGGTCAGCTTCCTGCCTCGGCCGCATCGCGATCCGGGGTCTGGGCGGGCTCGTTGTCCGGATGGATGTCGATGCGCCAGCCGGTGAGCCGGGCCGCCAGCCGGGCGTTCTGCCCCTCGCGACCGATCGCCAGCGACAACTGGAAGTCGGGAACGGTCACCCGGGCGGTGCGGGAGGCCGCATCGACGACCTCCACACGCAGGGCTTTTGCCGGCGAGAGCGCGTTGCCGACGAACTGCGCCGGGTCCTCCGAGAAGTCGATGATGTCGATCTTCTCGCCGTGCAGTTCGCTCATGACGGCCCGCACCCGCTGCCCCATCGGGCCGATGCAGGCGCCCTTGGCGTTGACCCCGGGAACGGTCGAACGGACCGCGATCTTCGAACGGTGACCTGCCTCACGCGCGATCGCGGCGATCTCGACCGTGCCGTCGGCGATCTCCGGAACCTCGAGCGCGAACATCCGCTTGACCAGCGCCGGATGCGAGCGCGAGAGGGTGATCTGGGGGCCGCGGAAGCCCTTGGCCACATGCACCACGATCGCCCGCAGCCGGGCGCCGTGCTCGTAGGACTCGCCGGGGACCTGCTCGGACTGGGGCAGGATCGCCTCGATCTTGCCGAGGTCGACGATCACGATGCCCTTCTCGGCCCGGGCGGCATCCGCCTGCACGATGCCGGTGACCAGGTCGCCGTCGCGCCCCGCATATTCCCCGAAGTGCTGCTCGTCGGTCGCCTCACGCAGACGCTGCAGGATCACCTGCTTGGCGGTCATCGCGGCGATCCGGCCGAAGTCGTGCGGGGTGTCGTCCCACTCCCGCACCACGGTGCCGTCCGCGTCCAGTTCCTGGGCCAGCACCGAGGCCACCCCGGTCTTGCGGTCGATCTCGACGCGAGCGTGACCCTCGGCTCCGTCGGTGTGCCGGTAGGCGGTCAGCAGCGCGGTCTCGATGGCCGCGATGATCGTCTCGAACGGGATCTCCCGCTCGCGCTCCAGGGCGCGTAGCGCCGCGAGGTCGATGTTCACTCCTCGCCCTCCCCTTCGTCGTCAACGTCGTCTTCTTCTTCGTCGCCGAAATCGGCCTCGTCCATGCGCTTGAACTCGACCTGCACCTTGCCGGGGCCGAGCTCGTCGAAACGCAGCGCGCGGGGGGTGCCGTCGACGTCGAGAACGATGCCGCTCTCGTCGACGTCGAGCACGCGTCCGGTCAGGCCGTTGACCGCGACCAGTCGGGTGATGTTGCGCCGCCAGTGGCGCGGCAGGGTCAGCGGCCGGTCGACACCCGGCGAGCCGACCTCGAGCTGGTATTCGCCCGGGAGCACCTCGCCCCCGCCCTCCTCGGCCGCGTCGAGCGCGGCCGAGATCTCGCGGGAGACCGCGGCGACGCCGTCGAGGTTGATGCCCCCGTCGGCGTCGACCAGCACCCGGACCACGTAACGGCGGCCGGCCCGCGACAGGCCGACCTCTTCGAGGTCGTAGCCGGCCGCCTCGACGACCGGTTCGATCACGGCCCGCACCCTGGCCTTGGCCGCGGCGAGGTCGATGCGTGGCGCCGCGGGAGCGCGATCGGCCGCCTCTTCCCGCCGGCGGGCGCCGGGACGGCTGCCGGGCCGGGATCCGGCACGGCCACGCTGCGTCATCGAGACTCGACCTCTCCTCGGCTATGTCGATAAACGACGCTGTAGTCGATCAACGACGGTGGGCCGCCGGGCGAAAATGCCCCGCGGCTGACGCAGAGCGTAACGCGCGCGCTGTCGGGACGCGCCGCCGCCGCTCCGAATCGGCGCCATCCGCAGGTCACCACCTATGCCCGATGGTGTTCACTGGCCCGGTGCGGATGAACGCGGTGCGGATGAACCCGGAGCGACCGAGCCGGCGGCGGGTGCTGGGCATGGCGGCTACCGGGCTGGGCAGTGCGGCACTGTCCGGATGCGGACTGTTCGGCAGCAAACCCACCACGTCGTCGACTGAAGGGAACGACGCCTTGCAGCCGCTGCTCGCCGAGGCGGTCGCGCTGGCCGGGGCGTACGACAAGGCGGCCGCCGCCCAGCCCGATCTGGCCGCCCGGCTCAAGCCGCTCGCCGACGACCACCGTGCGCACGCCGCCGCTCTGGCCAAGCTGATCGGCAAGGCGGTGCCCACGGCGGCACCGGCCGCGGTCGGCTCGGGCGACGTGCTGGCCGGGCTGCGGACCGCCGAACAGGCCGCTCAGCGCAACGCGGTCACCGCCTGCAAGCAGGCCCCGGCCGACCGGGCGGCGCTGATCGGCTCGATCGCCGCCTGCCGGGCCACCCACGCCGAGGCGCTGCGATGAGCGCGGGCGACGCCCTGGGTGCGGCCCTCGCGGCCGAGAACGCCGCGATCTATGCGTACGGCGTGCTCGGCGTCCAGCTGGAGAGCGACGACGAGAAGTCCGACGCGCACACCGCCGAGACCGCGCACCGGCAGCGGCGTAACTACGTGGTGACCCGCCTCGACGAGCTCAAGGTGAAGGCACCGGCGACGCCGGCCGGCTACGACCTGCCGTTCCCGGTGACCGACCGCGACTCGGCGCTCAAGCTGGCAATTCACGTCGAGGACGGGGTGGCCCAGGCGTGGCGGCCGGTCCTGCCGGTCACCGGATCGGCCGATCGCACCACCGCGCTGTCGGCGCTGACCGACGCGGCCGTACGCGCCACCAGGTGGCGGCGCCGGGCGTCGGCCGATCCGCTGACCCTGCCATTCCCCGGTCGCGCCGGCTAGGGGGATTTTGTCCGTTTTCGTGCTCAGTGCCGGAGTGCTGACCGGCCGACGTCGATGCACAACAATGGCGGGGTGCGCGAGGAGATCGACGTCACCACGGCCCGGGGCGACCTGGCCGTCCGGCTGTCCGAGCTGATCCAGCGGCGGTGGTCGGCCGACGTGCAGGCGATCGGCGTGCACGGCTCGCTGGCCCACGGCGACGACCAGGACGGCAGCGACGTCAACCTGCTCGTCGTCACCTATCGGGCCGGCTCCGGACCGCGGGCCGCGCTGCGCAAGGTCGACGGCACGCTGGTCGACCTCGAGGTGGCGACCGGCGAGGAAGGACTGCTCCGGGCCCGCCGGCTCACCCCGCGCTGGCCGCTCGACGCCGACCGGTTCGTGACCACGCGGGCGTCCCACGACCCGGGCGGCTGGTTCGGCAAGCAGCGCGACATGCACCTCGCCCGCCTGGCCGAGGCGCGGCCACCCGAGTTCACCGGGCTGGCCCGGCACAACTGGGAGATGGCGTCGGCCGCGCACGGCCGCGCGGTCCGCCTCGCCGAGTGGTACGAGACGGACGCCGCGCTGGTGATGATCGCCGAGGCCCGGCTGCGTGCGGCCCTGGTGGCCGGCTTCCTCACCCGCACCTACTTCCGCAATGCGGCCGACGCGGTCAAGCGCACCGGGGTGGCCGGCGCCGACATCCAGGAGCTGGCGGCGGTGCTGAAGACACAGGCCGAGGAGCTGACCGCCCGCGGCCGCCCGGTCGACGGCGCCCTCAACGCCCTCTTCGACTAGCGCCGGCCGCCGAAAGCCCCGAGCGGCGGCCGCCGAAAGCACCCAGCGCCGGCCGCCGAAAACACCCAGCCGCCGGCCACCCAGCCGCCGGCTCCCGAAAGCACCCAGCCGCCAGCCGCCCAGCCGCCGGCCGCCGAAAACACCCAGCCGCCGGCCACCCAGCCGCCGGCCGCCGAAAGCACCCAGCCGCCGGCCGCGGAAAGCACCTAGGAGACGCCGACGCCGATCAGGGCGCCGATGCCGTAGGTCGCGGCCGCGGCCAGGGCGCCCAGCACGAGCTGCCGGAAGCCGCCGCTCCACCACGGGCGGGCGGTGAAACGGCCCACGATCGCGCCCGCGGTGAACAGGCCGACTCCGCCGATGCCCAGCGCCAGCCACAGGTTGTCGAGGCCGAACAGGTAGGGCAGCAGCGGGAACAGCGCGCCGACGGCGAAGCAGACGAAGGACGACACGGCCGCGGTCCATGGGCTGGGCAGCTCGTCCGGCACCACGCCCAGTTCCTCCTGCGCGTGCACCCGCAGCGCCTGCTCGGGATGCTTCTTGAGCACGTCGGCGACCTGCCGGGCCAGCGCGACCGGCAGCCCGCGGGCCACCCACATCGCGACCAGTTCCTCGGCCTCGCCGTCCGGGTTGACCTTGAGCTCGTGGAGTTCCTTGTCGAGTTCGGCCGCGACCTGCTCGTTCTGGGTGCGGACGCTGGTGTATTCGCCCAGGCCCATCGAGATGGCGCCGGCGACCAGGCCGGCTGCGCCGGTCAGCAGCAGGGCCCGGTGGCCGGCTCCGCCGCCGCCCACCCCGGCGATCAGCGCGATGTTGGTGACCAGGCCGTCCATCGCGCCGAAGGTGGCCGCGCGCAGCCAGCCGCCGCTGACGTCGGCGTGGTGGTGCTCGATGACCGCGGTCACGGAACGGTGAGGATCTCGCATCCGTCCTCGGTCACCACCAGGGTGTGCTCGAACTGCGCGGTCCACTGACGGTCCTTGGTGACCACGGTCCAGCCGTCGGCCCACATGTCCCACTCGTGGGTGCCGAGTGTGATCATCGGCTCGATGGTGAAGGTCATGCCCGGCTCCATGACCACGTCGAGGCGCGGGTTGTCGTAGTGCGGCACGTACAGGCCGGAGTGGAAGGTCTCGCCGATGCCGTGGCCGGTGAATTCGCGGACCACGCCGTAGCCGAACCGCTTCGCGTACGACTCGATGACCCGGCCGATCACGTTGATCGGGCGGCCCGGCGCCACCGCCCTGATGCCCCGCATCATCGCCTCGTGGGTGCGCTCGACCAGCAGCCGGGCCTCCTCGCTGACGTCACCGACCAGGAACGTCGCGTCGGTGTCGCCGTGCACGCCGCCGATGTAGGCGGTGACGTCGACGTTGATGATGTCGCCGTCGTCGATCACCGTGGAGTCGGGGATGCCGTGGCAGATCACCTCGTTGAGCGAGGTGCAGCACGACTTGGGGAAACCCTTGTAGCCCAGCGTCGACGGGTAGGCCCCATGGTCGCAGAGGAACTCGTGCACCACCCGGTCGATCTCGTCGGTCGTCACGCCCGGTTTGCAGTGTTCCCCCGCGAGCTGGGTCGCCTGCGCGGCCAACCGGCTCGCCACCCGCATCTTGTCGATGGTCTCGGTGGTCTGCACGTGCGAACCACGCCACTCTTTCGGGCGCTTCTTTCCGACATATTCAGGACGGACGATGGATGCCGGGACCGCCCGCCAGGGCGACTGTTTACCCGGCACCAGTGGGGCACGAACGGTCATAGCCCCAGCCTATCGCCGAGCCCGCGCGCCGCCGGGCCGAGAGCCGCGGTCGCATAACGGCACCGGTGTCCCGGATGAACCGGTTCTTGCCGCCCTCCGGCCCCTGTGTAATCGTGTCCAGGTGGATCTAGACGGGGCGGATTCGAACTTCGCGGCCACCGGCGTGGTGTCCGGGGACCGGGTCGTCGTGACGGTCTCCGGCGAGGTCGACATGTCCACCGCCGACGCCATGTTCCGGGCCGCGACGCGGCACAACACCGCCGCGGCGACGCTCGACCTGCGGGCGGTCACCTTCTTCGACTCGGCCGCGATCCACGCGCTCATCCGGCTCGCCGACCGCTTCGGCGCGGGGCTCGAGGTGCAGCCCTCGCCCCAGGTGCGGCGGGTGCTGGAGATCTCAGGACTGTCGACGCAGCCCTGGCTTCACGGCTGAAAGGGACGCCGGAGGGTCACCGACGTGCCGTTCTCGGTGCGCGCCACCGACAGCTCGGCCAGCGCGCCGATCAGCGCGAGGCCCCGCCCGCGGAAGCCGGCCGCGTCGGCCGGTTTCCAGCGCCCGGTGTCGCTGACCGTGACCGACACCACCAGGTCGTCGATCGACGCCTCGACCGTGATGACCGGCTCGGCCGGGTCGACCGGGTGCTCGATCGCGTTGGCCGCCGCCTCGGAGACCGCCACGGTCAGATCGAACCGGTCGGCCTCGGGCACCCCGTGCGCGGTCAGGAACTCTTCCAGCCGGCGGCGCAGTACGCTCAGGCGGGTCGGCTCGGCGGGCAGCCGCAGCACGAACTCGTGCGGCTCGGTCGCCTGCAGCGCGAGCAGCGCGATGTCGTCGCGCCGGGTGCGCCCGGCGACCTTGCCCAGCAGCCGGTCGAGGAGGTCCTCGACGTGCTCGCCCGGCTGGGCCATGTCATCGGTCAGCTCGGCCAGCCCCGTGTCGATGCCGACGTTGCGGTCCTCGACCAGGCCGTCGGTGTAGAGCAGCAGGCGGCTCCCGGGAGACAACTCGCTCGTCAGCGTCGGGTAGACCGAGTCGGCCAGCGCCCCGATCGGCGGCCCGAGGGCGCTGGTGTAGAGGAACGTGCCGTGCTTGCCCGGCGCCGCGAGCACCGGCGGCGGATGGCCGGCCGACGAGTAGTGCAGCTGCTGGGTGCGCGGGTCGAACCGCACACACACCACGGTCGCGAACTGCCGCCGGCCCAGGTTGTCGACCAGGCGGTTGAGCCGGGTCAGGGCGGCACCGCAGTCGAAACCCTCCAAGATGTACGCCCGGAGGGCGTTGCGTAGCTGGCCCATGCCGGCCGCCGCCTGGACGCCCTTGCCGACCACGTCGCCGATCACCAGGAACAGCTGGTCGTCGGCGCCGACGATCGCGTCGTACCAGTCGCCGCCGACCTCGGCCTCGCTGCTGCCGGGCAGGTAGCGGCTGGCCACGATCGCGCCCGGCATGCGGGGCAGGGTGTGCGGCAGCAGGCTGTGCTGCAGCGTGCTGGCGATGCGGTGCTCGGCCTCGTAGAGCTTGGCGTTGCCCAGGCGCAGCCCGATCAGCCGGGCCAGCTGGGTAAGCATGATCCGGTCGGGCGGGTCGGACGGCCCCCACCAGACCCGCAGCTCGCCGAGCGACGCGCCGGACGGGTCGGGCAGCGGCAGCACCACGTCGGCTTCCTCGCCCGGACCGGCGCCCCCGTCGGCCTCCGCCTTGGCCCCGGGTGTGCTCACCACGACCCGTCCGGCCGAGGTCATCGCGAGCACGTGCCGGGCTGCCACGTCGGCCACCTCGGCGGTCGTGCGCACGGTGTTGACCGCGGCGGCGGCGTCGACCAGACCGCGCAGCCGGCTGATGATCTGCCGCCGGGCCTGGCCGAGGTCGAGGTTGGCCCGCACCCGGGCCACCAGGTCGCGGGCCGAGAACGGCTTGACCAGGTAGTCGTCGGCGCCGGCGGCCAGGCCTTCGACCGAGGCCTCCTCGCCGGCCCGGGCCGACAGCACCACGATCGGTACGTCGCGGGTGCGCTCGTCCGCACGGAGGGCCGTGATCAGGCCGAACCCGTCCAGGCGGGGCATCATCACGTCGGTCAGCACCAGGTCGAAGCGGTCCTGCGAGGCCAGTTCGAGGGCGGCCACGCCGTCGGCCGCGGTGGTCACGTCCCAGTGCGAGCGCAGCAGCCGGGCGACGTGGTCGCGCAGGTCGGCGTTGTCGTCGGCGAACAGGATGCGCCCGCGGTGATCGTCGCGGGTGGCGGCCGGGGCGTTGATCGCGGCCGGCATCGTCGTGTCGCCGGCCCACCAGCTCGTCTCCTCGATGAACAGGCGCGGCTCGACGTCTTCGACCACCAGCGAAGAAGCCTCGGCGAGGCGGTCGGGCGGCAGATGCGCCGTACCGAAAGGGAGCCGGACCGTGAAGACGCTGCCGTGACCGACCTCGCTCTCGGCGGAGACCGAGCCGCCGTGCAGCTCGACCAGCTCGCGCACCAGGGCGAGGCCGATGCCGGTGCCCTCGTGGCTGCGTGACCAGGCGCCCTGCACCCGGTGGAAGCGGTCGAACAGCAGCGGTTGCTCGTCGCGCGGAATGCCGACGCCGGTGTCACGGACGGTCAGGACGGCCAGGCCGTCCTCGGCGAAGACGCGCACCACGATGCGGCCCCGCTGGGTGAACTTGACCGCGTTGGAGAGCAGGTTGAGGACGATCTTTTCCCACATCTCGCGGTCGACCTGCACCGGATCGGGCAGCGGCGGCGCGTCGACGACGAGCTCGAGCCCGGCCCGCTCGACCGCCGAGCGGAAGGTGCTGGCCAGTCGGAACGTGTAGTCGGCGAGGTCCGTCGGGCGGTACGACGCGCGGGTGCGGCCGGATTCGATCCGGGAGAAGTCGAGCACGGTGTTGACCAGCTTGAGCAGGCGCAGACCGTTGCGCTGCATGGGAAGCAGCCGCTCGCGCTGCGTCGGGGAAAGCTCCGGATCGTCGAGCAGGTCCTCCAGCGGGCCGAGGATCAGCGTCAGCGGGGTGCGGAACTCGTGGCTGACGTTGGAGAAGAAGTTGGTCTTGGCCTGGTCGAGGGCGGCCAGCTCGGCCGCGCGGCGCCGTTCCTCCTGGTAGATGTGGACGTTGCTCACGGCCTGGCCGATCTGGGCGGCGACGTTGTCGAGGAAGTCGCGATAGCCGGCGTCGAGCGGGAGGAAACGGCTCACCCCGACGATCAGGGCGCCCGACCGCACCGGCCCGACCCCGAGCGGCAGCACCAGCGCCTCGTCGGCGGCGCCCGTTCCCGGGTCGAGGCGCATCCGCCCGGCCCGGCCGGTCGCGATCACCTCGGCCACCTCCGGCGGCGCCGGCTGGTCGTCGAGGACGAGCGACGCGTACGGGATGTCGCGGTCGTTCTCCCGCAGGGCGGCGAGCGTCTCGGTGATCAGCGTCGGCTGGTCGGGCGAGTCGGCCAGGCGGCGGCCGAGAGCAGTCAGCATGCGCAGCCGGCGCTCGCTGAGCACCCGGGCGGTGGTCTCGTTGACGATGCACATCACGCCGGTGACCGAGCCACCGGCGGCCCGGATCGGGTCGTAGGAGATGTCGAAGTACGTCTCCTCGAGGAAGCCGAAGCGTTCGATCGTGAACGGGTAGTCGCGGGCATAGAACGACTCGTCGGTCTCCCGTACGCCGTCGAACAGCTTGTGCAGCACCGTCCAGGTCTCGGCCCACATGTCGGCGCCCGACCGGCCCAGGCTCTCCGGGTGCTTGCCGCCCAGGGCGCTGATGTAGGCGTCGTTGTAGAGGGCCGTCCACTGCGGGCCCCAGAAGAGCACGATCTGCGCCTTGGAGGCGAGCATCGTGGCGACGGCGTGCTGCAACTCGGCCGGCCACCGGGCGGGTTCGCCCAGCGGGGTGTTCGACCAGTCGATCTCACGCATGCGGCGGCCCATCTCGCCACCGCGGGCGAAGGCCGTACTCAACTCGATCGGAAGGGCGCCGCCCATGCGTTCCTCCCGCGATTCAGCGTTCCGGCGCGAGATTACCGGTCCGGTTCTGCACCGTAACACCGGCGTCGGACACCCACCGGAACGGGCATTCACTCTCTCTCGGCGAAGATGGGTCGTCCGTCGATGCTGTAGCCGTTCTTGCGCCGCCGATATTCGGCAAGATCGTCGTCGGAGCGCCGCCCGTGCGAGCGGATCAACAGATCACGGTCGCCCTCGTACGCCATGAGCGGCACCGCGTAACCGCAGGAATCGCTGACCCGCTGCACGTCGATGTCGATGATCGACCGGGCCCCGTGGTGGTCGGGCGCGTCCGGGAAGAGCTTGAGCAGCTCGTCGAACTCGGGATCGGTCACCGGGACCGCCCGGCCGCGGCCGTGGAAGCGCACGATATCGGGTGGTCCCTGGAACGAGCAGAACATGATCGTGATCCGCGCGTTTTCACTCAGATGGGCGATCGTCTCGGCTCCGCTGCCGTGGAAGTCGAGGTAGGCGACCCGGTGCTCGCCGAGGACGACGAAGGTGCCGTTCATCCCCTTGGGAGACACGTTGACGTGGCCGTCGGGGCCGGACGGCGCGGTCGCCACGAAGAACATCGGCTGCGCCTCGACAAACTCCCGCAGCCGGCTCGAGATACCGTCATGCAGCTTCATGACTCGATGCTGCGGGACGGCCACGGTTCGGCGCGACGCGAATCCCGCAGGGTGAGCCGGCGGCCCGCGACGGCCCGCACCATGCAGCCGGCGGTGGCGCCGACGCCGCCCGGCGGCGGCTCTGCGGTCGGTGACGGTCAGGACGCGTACGCCTGAAGCGGTTTTGCCTTGCTCATTGCCGCCGCCTCCACCAGGGCCGAGAAGACGCGCAGGTCGGCGGTGCGCTCGGGATGCCACTGGACGCCGAGCGCGAAGACGCGCGACCGATCTTCGATGATCTCGATGACCTGATCGTCGGGGCACCAGCCGACGGCGGCGAACTCGCCCGGGTCGTCGACCGACTGGTGGTGGAACGAGTTGACCGTGAGCTGGTCGCCGAGCAGGGCGTGGGCGTAGGAGCCGGCGCGGGTGACCACGTCGTGCCGGCCGTAGGCCGAGGCGGAGACGGCCAGCGGGTCGGTTCCCGAGGCGGCGCGGTGCCGGTCGTGGCCGATGACGTCGGGCAGGTGCTGGTGGAGCGAGCCACCGGCGGCGACCGCCATGACCTGCATGCCGCGGCAGACGCCCAGTGTCGGCAGGTCGGCGGCGAGCGCGGCCTTCATCAGCATCAGCTCGGACGTGTCCCGGGCCACGTCGACGTCGATCTCCGGGTGCGGTTCGGCCCCCCAGTACGCGGGGTCGATGTCTCCGCCCCCGCTGAAGACGATGCCGTCGAGCGACTCGATCACGTCGGTGTCCGGGTCGTCGGGCGTGATCAGCACTGCACGGCCCCCGCTGGCATGTACCGCCTTGACATACGTCATGGGGAGCATGCCCGCCATGAGGCTGTTGGTGTCGTACTGGATCTGCTGGGCGTAGGCGGTCATGCCGATCAGGGGCCTGGGCATGTGGGTTGTTCCTCCTGTTACTTCGTCGGTCAGCGCGCCGCTCGGAGAAGGGCGCCGAACAGGTGCTCGTCGCGGGTCACCTCGGGGTGCCACTGCACGCCGAGCAGGAACCGGCGGGACGGATCTTCGACCGCCTCCGGCAGCCCGTCGTCGCTCTGCCCGGTGATCAGCAGCGATCCCGGGTCGGCGACGCCCTGATGGTGGTGGCAGTGCACGACGGTGGCCTCACCCAGGAGTTCGGCTGCCCGGCTGCCGGGTGTGAGCTTG
This sequence comes from Actinoplanes sp. NPDC051343, assembly GCF_044455125.1. NCBI lineage: Bacteria > Bacillati > Actinomycetota > Actinomycetes > Micromonosporales > Micromonosporaceae > Actinoplanes > Actinoplanes sp. NPDC051343. The sequence continues at coordinate 257,395 of NZ_JBITEL010000004.1, read as the reverse complement.
ACCTGCTGCTCGCCGTAGACCCCGGGGGCCGGGTTGTGCCGCTCGTGGCCCAGCACGTCGGGCAGATGCTGGTGCAGGCGGCCTCCCGCGGCGATCACGAGTTGCTGCATGCCCCGGCAGATGCCGAGAACCGGGGTGTCCGTCTCCAACGCCCGGCGCAGCAGGAGCATTTCCCCGGCGTCGCGATCGGGGCGGCTCACGGTCTCGGCGGCCGCGGTGGCGCCGTAGAGGTCGGGGGCCACGTCGGCCCCGCCGGAGAGGACGAGCCCGTCCAGGACGTCCACCACGTCGGCGTCGTGATCGTCGGGCGGCAGCAGGATCGCGCGGCCGCCGGCCAGGGTCACCGCCTCAACGTACGCCTGCGGGATCAGTGCGGCGGGAAGATCGCGCCAGACGCCCCAGCGGGCCGGCTCCACGTATGTCGTTATCCCGATGACCGGACGCATCGTCCCACCGTAACCACGTCGTGCTTCACCTCGGAAAGGGGTGCGCGGCGTCACCGAAGCCGGTGGCGCCGCGCCCGGGTCCCTCTGTCCCACCCACACAGGGAACCAGGCCTGCGCGGGCGGGGATTCGACCCCTTCGTCCGGTTGAACCGGACGTATGGGGCCCCATGCCCGCCGGTGGGCACTGTTAAACCATCACAGTGGAGTTACATAGGCACCGGTGATGCCGCCGTCCACCACGAACTGTGATGCCGTCATGAACGACGCATCGTCACTGGCGAGGAAGGCGACGGCCGCCGCGATCTCCTCCGGCTCGGCGAACCGGCCCATCGGCACGTGCACGAGACGACGGGCCGCCCGCTCCGGATCCTTGGCGAACAGCTCCAAGAGCAGCGGCGTCGCCACCGGCCCCGGGCACAGCGCGTTGATGCGGAGGCCCTCGCGGGCGAACTGCACGCCCAGCTCGCGGGTCATCGCCAGCACGCCGCCCTTGCTCGCCGTGTAGGCGATCTGGGAGGTCGCCGCCCCGAGCAGCGCGACGAACGACGCCGTGTTGATGATCGAGCCCTTGCCCTGCCGCTGCATGTGCGGGATCGCGTACTTGCAGCAGAAGAAGACCGAGGTCGTGTTGACCCGGATGACCTTTTCCCAGGCCTCGATGCCGGTGACCAGGATGGAGTCGTCGTCGGGCGGCGAGATGCCGGCGTTGTTGAACGCGATGTCGACCCGGCCGTACCGCTCGGCGACGCCGTCGAAGAGGGCCTTGACCTGCTCCTCGTCGGCGACGTCACACCGCACGAACTCGCCGCCGAGCTCATCGGCGGCGGCCTTGCCTTCCTTGTCGGAAATGTCCACCGCGACGACGCGAGCGCCCTCCGCCGCGAAACGACGCGCGGTGGCCAGCCCGATTCCACTGCCGGCCCCGGTGATCACGGCGACCCGGTCCTGCAAACGCTCCACTTAGTCTCCTGTAGCTAGGAACACGTTCTTGACATCGGTGAACGACAACAGCGCGTCCGGACCCAGCTCCCGGCCGAGGCCGGACTGCTTCATCCCGCCGAACGGGGTCCAGTAGCGCACCGACGAGTGGCTGTTGACGCTGAGCGCGCCGGTCTCGACCGCCCGCGAGACCCGCAGCGCGCGGCCGAGGTCGCGGGTCCAGAGGGAGCCGGACAGGCCGTACTCGGTGTCGTTGGCGAGCCGGACCGCGTCCTGCTCGTCGGTGAACGGCAGCACCGACAGCACCGGCCCGAAGACCTCCTCGCGCCAGTGCCGGTCGGCGGTCGAGTGGGCGAGCAGCACGGTCGGCGGGTACCACCAGCCGCCGGTCTTTTCCGGCGCCGTGCCGGTGAAAGCCACGTCCGCATCGTCGACGAAGGACGCGACCGTGCTCCGGTGCGCAGCGGAGATCAACGGACCCATCTCCGACGAGTCGTCGCCGGGATCGAGCACCCGGAAGGCGCGCACCGCCGGCTCCAGCAACGCCAGGAACTTCTCGAAGACCGACTCCTGCACCAGCAGCCGCGAGCGGGCGCAGCAGTCCTGGCCGGCATTGTCGAACACGCTGCCCGGAGCGCTGGTGGCGGCCTTTTCCAGGTCGGCGTCGGCGAAGACGATGTTGGCGCTCTTGCCGCCCAGTTCCAGCGTCACCCGTTTCACCTGGTCGGCGCAGCCCGCCATGATCGACTTGCCGACGTCGGTCGACCCGGTGAAACAGACCTTGCGGACCGCCGGATGGGTGACGAACCGCTGCCCGACCACCGAACCCTTGCCCGGCACCACCTGGAACACGCCCTCGGGCAGACCGGCCTCCAGCGCCAGCTCGCCGAGCCGGATCGCGGTCAGCGGGGTCAGCTCGGCCGGCTTGAGCACGACCGTGTTGCCGGCCGCCAGCGCGGGCGCGAAACCCCAGCCCGCGATCGGCATCGGGAAGTTCCACGGCACGATGATGCCGACCACGCCGAGCGGCTCGTGGAACGTGACGTCGATGCCGCCCGGCACCGGGATCTGCCGGCCGGACAGCCGTTCCGGCGCTCCGGCGTAGTAGTTGAGCACGTCCCGGACGTTGCCCGCCTCCCAGCGGGCGTTGCCGATGGTGTGCCCGGCGTTGCGCACCTCGAGCCCGGCCAGCTCGTCGAGGTGCCCGTCGACCACGGTGGCGAAGCGGCGGAGCAGCCGCGCCCGGTCACCCGGGGCGACCGCGCGCCACGCGGCGAAGGCTTGCTGCGCACGTTCGATCGCGGCGTCGGTTGCGGCCAGATCCAGAGACGGTACGGCGGTGAGCAGCTCACCGGTCGAGGGGTTGATTACGTCAGTCACCTGGTGCTCACATCCGTTCGAAGCCGCGTCGCAGCTCCCAGTCCGTTACCGCGGCGTCGAAGGCCGCCAGTTCCACCTGAGCCATGTTGCCGTAGTGGGCGACCACCTCGGGACCGAATGCGTTGCGGGCCACTTCACTGCCGAGCCACAGGTCACCGGCCTCGCGCAGCGTGGTCGGCACGCGAGGGGCGGTCGCGTCGTCATAGGCGTTGCCGACGAGCTCGGGCTCGAGCTCCAGCTCGTTGTCGAGTCCGTGCAGCGCGCCCGCGACCAGGGCCGCGATCGCCAGGTACGGGTTGACGTCGCCGCCCGGCACCCGGTTTTCCACCCGCATGCCCTCGCCGTGCCCGGCCATCCGCAGCGAGCAGGTGCGGTTGTCGACGCCCCAGCGCAGGGCGGTCGGCGCGAACGACCCCGGCTGGTAGCGCTTGTACGAGTTGATGTTGGGGGCGAAGAGCAGGCTGAACTCGCGCATCGTGGCGAGCAGGCCGGCCACCACCCGCTGCCCGGTCACGCTCAGATGAGCCGGGCCGTCCCCCAGCATCGCCGACTTCCCGTCCGGGCCGCGCAGCGAGAAGTGGATGTGGCACGAGTTGCCCTCGCGCGCGTTCGGCTTAGCCATGAAAGTGAGCGCCATGCCCTCCTGGGCGGCGATCTCCTTGGCCCCGTTCTTGTAGATCACGTGGTTGTCGGCGCAGGTCAGCGCGTCGGCGTAGCGGAACGCGATCTCGTGCTGTCCGAAGTTGCACTCGCCCTTGGCGCTCTCCGGGGTGAGGCCGGCGCCGTACATCTCGTTGCGGATGCGGCGCAGCAGCGGTTCGACCCGGGCGGTGCCGAGCAGCGAATAGTCCACATTGTATTGATTGGCCGGGACGAGATCGCGGTAGTTCTTCTCGAACGCCTGCTCGTAGCTGTCGCGGAACAGCACGAACTCGAGCTCGGTGCCTGCGAACGCGGTCAGCCCGTGCTCGGCCAGCCGGTCCAGCTGGCGCTGCAGGATCTGCCGGGGCGAGGCATAGACCGGTACGCCGTCGGTGGTCTCCAGGTCGGCCAGCACCATCGCCGTCCTGGGCTGCCACGGCACCGGCCGCAGGGTGCGGAAGTCGGGCTTCATGACGAAGTCGCCGTAGCCGCTCGACCAGGACGACATCTGGTAGCCGTCGACGGTGTTCATGTCGACGTCGACGGCGAGCAGGTAGTTGCAGCCCTCGCTGCCGTGGGCGACCACCTCGTCGACGAAGTAGCGGCCGTGCAGGCGTTTGCCCTGCAATCGGCCCTGCATGTCGGTCAGGGCCAGCAGCACGGTGTCGATGCTGCCGTTGTCGACGGCGACGTCCAGGTCCTCGAGGTGCATGGCAAGAGTCCTATCGCAGGGGACCGACAGATTTCCGGCGCCGGGCCGAAGAACGGCCCGGCGCCGGTTCGTACGCGATCACTCGGTGGGCATGGTCTGTTCGCCGTGGGCCGCCTTCTCGATCAGGTTCTGCCTCGGCCCGGTGAACCACTTCCGCGCGCTGGCGAACCACCAGATCGCGGCCGCGCCGACCACGACCGCCACGGCGACGATCGTGTAGTTGAAGTTGGCCGCCGTGATCGGGCCGGCCGTCGGCAGGACGAAGAGCACGCAGATCACGACGACCCACACGATCGACAGCCAGCCGACGATCGGGCTCCACCGGCCGAGGTTCCACGGTCCGGGCCGGAAGTCCGGATTCAGTCGTCGGAGCAGCACGGGTGCGACGTACGCGATGTAAAGCCCGATGACCGCGATCGAGGTGGCCGCCAGGTAGGCGGTCGTGTTCCAGAGCGACGGGAGCACCAGGATGATGGAGATCGCGACGCACAGCCAGATCGAGTTGGTCGGCGTGCCCGTACGCGTGTTGACCTGCTTCCAGATTCGCGAGCCGGGCAGCGCGCCGTCGCGGGCGAACGCGTACGACATCCGGGAGTTGGCGGTGACCGAGGCCATGCCGCAGAACCACTGCGCGACCATGCAGATGAAGAGCAGGAACTCGCCCGTATGCCGGCCGGCCGCATCGATGAAGATCTGCGCCGGCGGCAGCTTCGTCACGCTGCCCAGTTCGGCGTCGTAGTCCTGGATCGACCAGGTGATGGCGAAGAGCAGCACGAAGCCGGCGATCACCGAGACGACCACCGACATCACGATGCCGCGCGGGGCGGCCCGGGAGGCGTCGTGGGTCTCCTCGGCCACGTGCGCCGAGGCGTCGTAGCCGGTGTACGTGTATTGAGCCATGAGCAGGCCGATCAGCACCGCGTAGAGGCCGGCACCGGCGAACGAGAACCCGGTCGCGTTCTTGACCTCGAAGAAGACTTCGGAGATCGGCTTGTGCTGGTCGGGGACGATCGCCAGCACGCACACGATGATCGCGACGCCGACCAGGTGCCACCACGCGCTCACATCGGAGAGCAGCCGCACCAGGTTGACGCCGAACGTGTTGAGCAGGCCGTGCACCACGATGATGACCAGGAAGATCAGGAAGGTCTTGCCGGTGGTCACCGTCATGCCGAAGGTCAGGCTGAGGAATGCCGAGGTGGTGATCGCCGCTCCGAAGTCGATGGCCGCGGTGACCGCGACCTCGCCGAGGAAGTTGAACCAGCCGACGAACCAGGCCCAGGCGGCCTTGTTGCGTTTGGCCAGGGCGGCGGTCCACCAGTAGAGGGCACCGGCGGTCGGGTAGGCCGAGCAGATCTCGGCCATCGCCAGGGCGACCAGGGTGACCATGATGCCGACCAGGAGCCAGCCGATGGTGATGGCGAACGGGCCGCCGGCGGTCATGGCGATCGAGTACGACGTGATCGCGCCGGCCAGAATTGAAATGATCGAGAAGGAGACCGCGAAGTTCGAGAAGCCGGACAGTCGGCGGTGCAGCTCTTGCTGGTAGCCGAGTTCGGCGAGGCGTTCTTCGTCGGTGCTGGCTGCTGGGTTGACGCTCATCTGCGACTCCCTTGACCGAGGGGCGCTGTGACCTGGGCCACCGCGTGCCGTGATGATCTCTCCACGGTGTTACGCGCGTCAATGAGCCGCGTAAATTGCGTTGCCCGGACGATCGGATGACGGGCACACTCATGGACATGTCGGGGCATTGGATCGGATCACCACTCCGAGCCCTGCCGGTGTTCTGACGCTGTTCTTCAGCGCGCGAGCCCTCGGCAGGCTTCGCGAACACCCGGGGGCTGCTCACCCGCCCCCTCCCCGCGGCGGCGCGGGGCGCGGTCACCTCTCTCTCGACGCAGGTTGATGCCTGCGCAGCGCCCGCCCCGTGCCGCCGCATCCAAGCTCGTAAAACTCAGACGAATTGCCCGAAAAATCTACAGCGTCGAGGGTAGAAATTGCTCGGTGATCGGCATAGAGTTCGGGAGTCGGCCACGCACAGCCGACAAGCAAGTGGCATAGACGCTTGAGTTGGCTAAGGAGGACGAGATACCGCAGCAACGCGAAATCACGACGTCCCCGACCCGACAAGAGGTGATCGCAGCCGATGCCCATCACTCAGGACGTTTGCTAGCGGCACGCAGGCGAACGCCCTCATGCGCCGACGACGGTCGGCTCAAGAATTGAAAAGCCAAGGCCCCGGTTACCCGCCGGGGCCTTGGACTGTGTTGTGTGCTGGACAACCGGACGATCCCGGAAGGACAGATGAACAAGACGTTCGACGACGCCGACTACCCGGCATACTCGATGGGCCGTGCCGCCGACATCATCGGCGTGACCGCGGCCTTTCTTCGCAGTCTCGGCGCCGCGGGCCTGATCGAGCCCGAGCGTTCCCTCGGCGGTCACCGCCGCTATTCCCGCCACCAGCTGCAACTCGCCACCCGCGTCCGCCAGCTGCTCGACGAGGGCCTCCCCCTGACCGCCGCCTGCCGCATCGTCACGCTGGAGGACCGGCTCGAAGCAGCCCGGCGCCAGATCGTCGCCCTCGGCGGCACCCTGACCAGCGACGAGGACGCCGAAGTCCCCACATCGACCCGCGCCGCGATTCCCTGACCGCCGCCCCGCGGGCTGCCCTCCTGGCCAGCACTACCGGGTGCCGAGTCACTACGATGCCGCCGTGAGCAGCGCCAAGAAGCGGCGGAACGGGAAGAACCAGCAGGGCCGTCGATCCGGGCGCCGCACCGCCGACATCAGCGGGAGCCTGCAACCGGCTGGACCGGGAAATTGGCGCCATCAGAAGCGAGCTGGTGGCCCGAAACGAGCCGCCGTGGCGCCCCCTGGTGTTGAGCGGTCTCGCCCTCGCATCCCTCGTCGCCCTGGTCATCATGACGTCGCTGATCCCCGCCGGCTTCACCACCCCGGCGCCCAATCTGAGCATCCTCGGCAGCGCGAAGGTATACATGATCGACGGCCGGTCAGGCGCGTCGTTTCCGGCCGCAGCCGACTCCGGGATCACCGTCACGACCAGTTCCGACCAGGACTGACCCTGAGCCCACTGCTGGAGGAACCTCAGGCGAGCGTGGCGCCGTGTCTTGCTCAGGACAACCTGATGCTGTGGGGCCCCGGGGAGAGTGAGGCCGTCATCGCGGTCGTCAGTAAGGAACGCGGTGCCAACTGGCAGGGCAACCTCCTGCCGAAGCAGTAGATCGAGGTCATCCCACGCGGCGGACGATGGCGAGCAGGGACTCCTCGACGTCCTCGATCGGGCGCTCGGGCATGAACACCAGCCAGTCGACGGCCACCACCAGGCCGACACCGAACAGCGCCGACGACGACACCCGCACGTCCAGCTCGGGCGGCAGGTCGCCCGAGTCGACGCCCGCCTGCAGGGTCGACGCGATCACCCCGATCGCCTGTTCGCGCAGCAGGATCAGGGTCTGCTGCCACTCCCGGTTGGTGCGCCACATCTCGGAGAGCAGCAGCTGGGCGAACGCCCGATAGCGCTGAATGTATTCGAGCTGGGTGCGCACCAGCGCCGCGACCGCCTCGCGCGGTGGCCGGCCGGCCACCGCCTCGCGGAAGGCATCGGTCAGCAGCCCGATGCCGTGCCGCAGCAACTCCTCGAAGAGGTCGGTCTTCGACTTGAAGTTGTAATAGACGGTGCCCTTGGCGACCCCGGCGCGCAGCGCGATGTCCTCGACCGTGGTGGCGGAGAAGCCCTGCTCGGCGATGAGTTCGACGGCCGCCTCGTAGAGCTTCTGCCGGGTGTCTTCCCGGCGCCGGCTGCGCCCGTCGCCGTTCACGTCGTCAGACATTACCGGTCACAGCACGAGTTCCGGATGAAGGTCGGCGCCGGTCATCCGGCGCGCCCGGTGGGTCACCCACAGCGTCAAACTGACGCTTGCGATTCCGTACGCGATGAGCACCAGCAAAGCGTGCGCGATCGCCGACAGCGAACCGCCGTCGATCGCGTGCCGCAGCGCCTCGACCGTGTACGTCATCGGCAGCAGCGGATGGATCGCCCCGAAGAACCCGGGTGACGTCTCGACCGGATAGGTGCCGCCGGACGACGTGAGCTGCAGCATGAGCAGCGCGAGCGCGACGATCCGCCCGGCCGCCTTGAGTGCCGCCCCGAGCAGCTGCATGATCGCGGCGAACACGGTCGCGGTCAGCATCAGCAGCCCCCAGACCAGCCACGGGTGCACCGGCGAGAGGCCGAGCGCGAACCGCACGACCAGGAACAGCAGGGTGGCCTGGGCGAACCCGACCGCGACCGCGGGCAGCAGCCCGGCCAGCGCGACCCGCGGTGTCGGCGCCTCGGACATCAGGTAACGCCGGTTCAGCGGGCGCAGCACCATGAACGTGACCATCGCGCCGACCCAGAGGGCCAGGCTGAGGAAGTAGGGCGCGAAGCCGACGCCGTACGTGCTCGCCGGGTGCTTGACCACGCGGTCGAGCGCGACCGGGTCGGCCAGCACGTCGGCGCGGGAGCCGGTGTCGTCGCCGTACCCGGGAATTTGATCGGCCCCGTCCGATAGGCCCGACGCGAGCTTGCCCGCCCCGGTCTGCAGGTCGCCGAGGCCGGAAGCGAGTTGCCGGCCCCCGGTGGACAGCGTGCCGAGGCCGTCGTCGAGTTGCCGCGCGCCGCTGGACAGCTGGTAGATGCCGCCGCGCAGGTCGATCGCGCCGGCCTTGGCCTGGGTGGTGCCGGTGTGCAGCTGCCGGGCGCCGGTGGCGAGCTGGTCGAGACCGGCCGACAGCGCGTCGATCTTGGCTCGCCCGGCCTGCAGCCGGTCGGCCAGGTGAGGGGCGGCCGCGGCGACCTGGCGGGCCGTGGAGGCCACCTCGCGCAGGCGGTCGCGCAGCCCGTTCAGGTCGGCGTCGTGCACCTGCTTCTGCACCTGTTCGGCTTCGTCGAGCAGCTGGTTCGCGAGCGTCTTGGCCTCGTCCAGCCCGGGCTGCTTGTCGAGATAGGACTTCAGCGCGCGGGCATCGTGCACGGCTTTGTCGGCCGCCGTCGAGATCGCGCCGACGTTGTCGGCCAGCGCGTCGGCACCGCGAGCGACCTGGTTGGCGGCGTCCTGGATGGTGGCCGCGTTCTGCCGGAGCACCGGTTCGATCTGGTCGGCCGCGCCGTCGACGACCTTGGCCAGCTGCTGCCCGCCGGACGCCGCCTGCGCGGTGCCGGTGGCCAGCTGCTCGGCGCCGTTGTCGAGGCGGGTCAGGCCGGCCACGAGGTCGTTGGCGCCCTGGCCGGCGGTGCCCAGCCCGCCGGCGAGCCGACCCGCGCCGGCATGCGCGTCGTCGATGCCACTCGAGAGCCGCGACGCACCGCTTTTCGCCTGGTCGGCGCCGTTCTTCAGCTGGGATGCCCCATTCGCCGCCTGCTGCGTCTGCTGCTTCAGGTCGGTGAAGCCGATCAGCATCTTGTCGAAGTATCCCGACGAAGCGCTCGCCGCGGCGGCCGCTCGCACCTCGTCGAAGGCGGTCCGGGCGAACACCCCGGACAGATAGTTGGTGGCGTCGTCGCTGACCGCGTTCAGCTGGGCGGCCTGCGGTGACGCAGCGGCGTCGGGACCGGTCACCAGGTCGGACGAGAAGTCGGCCGGGATCCGCAGCATGATCTGGTACTTGCCGCTCTCCAGGCCCTTCTCGGCGCCGTGCTCGTCGGTCACGTGCCAGTCGAAGATCTTGCGACGGATGAGCTCGTCGGCCAGGTCTCGCCCGGCGTGCACGGACGTGCCGTCGGTCGCGGTCGCGGTGCGGTCCTCGACGACCAGGGCGGCCGGGATGTGGTTGAGCCGGCCGTAGGGATCCCAGAAGGCGGCCAGGTAGAGCGCGCCGTAGAGCAGCGGGATCACGGCCAGGACGACGACGGCAGCGGTGGTGAGCCGGCCGCGGAAGAAACGGCGCAGCTCCAGCCACGCCAGCGTCAGTGTCCTCATCGGAGCACCCCCAAGTCGATTACTTCGGTCACCCGGTCCGGATCGACCTCGCGGGCGGTGACCAGCACCGCGATGCCCCGGTCGGCGAGCTGTTCGATCAGCTCCCAGAGTTTCTGCTGCTCCCCCGCGTCGAGCCCGTCGTCCAGGCCGTCCAGCGCGATCACCGGCGGTTCGCCGAGGGCAGCCAGGATCAAGCCCAGAACCTGTTTCTCGTACGGCGTGAGATCACGACCCTGCTTCTGTGGGTCGAGGCCGTGCAGTTCGACGTCCTTCGTGGGCCGTCCGAGCAGTGCGAGACGTTCGCGGACGTGCTCGGCGACCGTGAAAACGGGTTCCGGCGCCTCGGCTTCGGGAACGTGACCGAGGGACGGCGTACGGGAAAGGGCGAGTGACCCGGCACCCAGCCGGAACCGGCCGGCCAGGGCGAGCAGTGCGGTCGTCCGTCCGCTGCCGGGCGGTCCGATCACCGCGACCACGTCGCCCGGTTGGACCGTGACGTCGAGACCCTGGAAGAGCCACCGGCGCCGACGGCGGACGCCGACACCCCGCGCTTCGAGCACCGACATGTCGCACTTCTTTCTTTGAACTGACCGGTCAGTCTAAAAACATACTCGCATCGGTGATCATTCCCTTCGCGTGGTGGTGGACCTCACGGTTGTTACCGGGCAGTATCGACGGCATGGCGAACCGCTGGGGCATGACGATTCCGCTGAGCGGGGTCCCGCTCGCCGACCACGCCGCTGTCTTCCAGGCGCTGGCCGACGCCGGCTTCACCGATTTGTGGACCTCCGAGGTGGCCGGCACCGACGCGTTCACGCCGCTGGCGCTCGCCTCGGCGTGGGCGCCCCGCATGCGGCTGGGTACCGCCGTCGCCCCGGTCTTCACCCGCGGCCCGGGCCTGCTGGCGATGACCGCGGCCGCCCTGGCCGAGGCCGCCCCCGGCCGCTTCCAGCTCGGCATCGGCGCGTCGTCCCCGGTCGTCGTCGGCGACTGGAACGCCGCCGAGTTCGAGTCGCCCTACGCCCGCAGCCGCGACATGCTCCGCTTCCTGCGCGCCGCCCTCAACGGCGAACTGGTCGACGAGTCCTACGAGACGTTCCAGATCCGCCGCTTCCGCCTGGAGCGCCCACCGGCCGACCCGCCGGCCCTGCTGCTGGCCGCCCTGCGCCCCGGCATGCTCCGCCTGGCCGCCGCCGAGGCCGACGGCGTGATCCTCAACTGGCTGGCCGCCTCCGACGTGCCCACGGCGCTGGCCGCGACGGCCGCCGCCCGCCCCGGCTTCGAGGTGGCCGCCCGCATCTTCGTCTGCCCGACCGACGACGCCGCCTACGCCCGCACGATCGGCCGCCGCCTGATCGCCGCCTACCTGACGGTCCCGGCGTACGCCGCCTTCCACCGCTGGCTGGGCCGGACCGACATCCTCGCCCCGATGTGGGAGGCCTGGTCAGCCGGCAACCGCAAGGCCGCCGTGGCCGCCATCCCCGACGACCTGGTCGACGCGCTGGTCGTCCACGGCGCCCCCGACTCCTGCCGCATCCAGGTCGAGGCCTACGCCGCGGCCGGCGTCACGGTCCCGGTCATGGCCCTGCTGCCGACGCCCGAGGTGGACGCCGGCGGCGCTCCCGCCATGGCCAAGCTCCTGACCGCCCTGGGCCGCTGAATCCACAGTCCGGCGGCAGCGGCGCCTGGCCGAGCCCGGGGCGGCCGAGGCGTACGACGCGACGCGGCTGGCGTTCGAGCTCGGCCGCAGCGTGCGGGAGCTGCGGGAACGGCACGGCTGGAGCCAGAACCGGCTCGCCCGGGAGTCCGGCATGACCCAGTCGGCCATCGCCCGCTCCGAGGCCGGCGGAACCGTGCCCACCCTCGCCGTGCTGGAACGGCTCGCGGCGGCGCTCGGCGTGAGCCTGAAGGTCGGCTTCGAACCGCGCACCGACGCGGCGTAGGGGCCGCGATCAGCGTGTCCGGGTCTCCCAGACCGGGTGCTGTGGCTCGTCGTTGTGCACGACGATGTCGACCTGGTCGGCCGGGCGGACTCGGGCGAAATAGAACTGCTGGGAGGGGATGTAACGCTCCCGCCAGCGCCGTTCGACTTCGGCCCGGGAGGACACCCGGCGCTCCCGGATCACGGCCCGGTCCACGGTCTTCTCGAGCGCGGTCGACACGAAGATGCGCAGGTCCCACCGATCGATCAGTTCCGGGCGCATGAGGAAGACGCCGTCGAAGATCAGCACGGCGTCGGCGGGGGCCGTCGCCACCGGCGGCGACAGCGTGGCATCGACCGTGTGGTCGTAGACCGCGTACCGGAAGCGTCGATTCCCGCCCGGCCCGAGCGGATCGAGCAGAACCCGGTTCAGCGCGTCGTAGTCGTGCGCGTCGAAGTAGCAGCCCTCGGCCGAGTATTCGCCGCGCGGATAGCGCTGCGCACGAGGGAAGAGGAAATCGTCGATCGTCGCGCGGATGACGTCGCGGCCCTGCGTGCGCAGCACCGCGGCCAGCTCGTCGGCGAGCGTGGTCTTGCCGGCGGCGGGCGGTCCGTCGATGGCCACCCGCGTCGGGTGTCCGACGGTGCCGGACCCGACCGCCTCAGCCAGGCGGCCGAGCACCTCGTCGCGGGTGCCTTGGTCCATTTCCAGCCCCGTCCTGGTCGCGAAGGTCGACGTGCCGAGCCTCCCGGAAAGTCAACCACGAAGCCACGACCTGGATCAGCGCTCGAGGAGCGCCCGGGCGCCCTCCGGGTGGGTTTCGCCGCGGGCCGGCGGCAGGGCGGAGAGCCGGTCGAGCTGGGCGGCGGTGAGCTGCACCGCGTCGGCGGCGATGTTTTCCTCCAGGCGGGTCACGCGCTTGGTGCCGGGGATCGGGGCGATGTCGTCGCCCTGGGCCAGCAGCCAGGCGAGCGCCACCTGGGCCGGGGTCACGCCGGCGTCGGCGGCCACCGCGTTGACCTCGTCGGCCAGGCGCAGGTTGTGCTGGAAGTTGTCGCCGGTGAACCGCGGGTTGCCGCGGCGGAAGTCGCCCTCGGCGAACGCCGACTCGTCGCGGATCGTGCCGGTGAAGAGGCCGCGGCCGAGGGGCGAGAACGGGACCAGGCCGATGCCCAGCTCCCGCAGGACCGGCAGGATGCGCTCCTCGATGTTCCGGGTCCACAGCGAGTATTCCGACTGCACGGCGGTCACCGGCTGGACGGCGTTCGCCCGGCGGATCGTCTCCGGGCCGGCCTCGGACAGACCGAAGTGCCGGACCTTGCCCTCGGCGATCAGCGACGCGACCTCGCCCGCGGTCTCCTCGATCGGGGTGCGCGGGTCGACCCGGTGCTGGTAGTAGAGGTCGATGTGGTCGGTGCCGAGGCGCTTGAGCGAGCCCTCCACCGCGGTGCGGATGTTGGCCGGGCGGGAGTCGGCGTTGCGGCCGTCGCCCGGGGAGTGCGAGATCAGGCCGAACTTGGTGGCGAGCACGACCTGATCGCGGCGGCCCTTCAGCGCGCGGCCGACCAGTTCCTCGTTGATGTAGGGCCCGTAGACCTCGGCCGTGTCGATCAGGGTGACGCCCAGGTCGATGGCCCGGTGCAAGGTTCGGATCGACTCGGCGTCATCGGTGCCGGCGCCCGTGTAGCCGTGGGACATGCCCATCGCGCCGAGGCCGATGCGGGCGACGTCGAGGTCACGCAGCTTGATGTGCTTCATGACGTCTATGCAACCGCGCCGGGCGCGGTTTGGGGAGGTTCTGCTGGTACCCCCGGCCGACGGCCGGGGACGGCCCGGTGTGGCGATCGGCTCATCCGCAAACCGGGGAACGGTCACGCTGTGCGTTTGGTCGCGGTTGTCGGCCGTACGCGCGGAAAGCGCGAGGCTCACTGAAAAGAGTGAGCCTCGCGCGGGGTTGTCACTACTCGCTGTCGGCGAGGATCGCGTAGAGCTTGCGCTTGGTCTCGTTGAGCACCTCGAGCGCCTTGTCGCGCTGCTCGGGCGTGCCGTTGAAACCGACCTGCCGGAGGGCGCTCATGATGCCGACCGCCGCGTCGCGGAAGTCCTGCACCTGGTTCATCGTGTCGTCGCCGATCTCGGACCACGGCGGGTTCTGAGCGGCGGTCTCGGCCTCGGGGCGACCGTCCTCGGTGAGGCGGTAGCTCTTGCGGCCGCCCTCGGCCTCGGGGGCGATCAGGCCCTCGTCCTCCAGGAGCTGGAGGGTCGGGTAGATCGAGCCGGGGCTGGGGCGCCAAATGCCGTTGGTGCGGGAGTCGAGCTCCTGGATGATCTCGTAACCGTGCATGGGCCGCTCCAGGAGCAGGGCCAGGACGGCCGAGCGGACGTTGGGCCGGCCGCGGCCGCCGCGTCGCCGCCCGCCACCGCGCTGGCCCCAGGGGCCGCCGCCGAAGTCGGGGCCGGGACCGCCGCCGCCGAACGGGAATCCGGGCGGGAAGCCGAAGCCGCCGCGCATGCGCCGACCGTGACCGTGCATGAAGTCCTCGTGGATGTGTCGCATGACTATCTCCAAGCTGTCGTTGATACGTTGACGATATATCGGAAGTACATCGCGATGCAAGGGTTTCTTGGAGAAAGCCGAGTGGAGGGGTAGCCGTGGGTGTCAACCGGCAACGATCTGGCAATGTGATACCCGTGCTTACGGTGCCGCTTCGCCAGCTCGGGGAGTCCGAGCGCGCGGCGGTCGAGAAGATCCTCGACCGCGACCCCTACGCCGGTGCCCAGATCGCCGAGCGGGTGGCCGCGCACGGGCTGAACTGGTGGCGCTCCGACGGCCGCATCTTCGGATACGGGCCGGGACGCAAGGTCGAGTCGGTGATCTGGTCCGGCGCCCACCTGGTGCCGGTCTGCGCGACACCGCCCGCTGTGGCCGCGTTCGCCGACATGCTCGGCGCCGAGCCCCGCATCTGCTCGTCGATCATCGGACGGTCGGAGGCCGTGCTCGATCTGTGGTCCCGGCTCGGCGGGCACTGGGGACGCGCGCGGGACGTGCGGCCCAACCAGCCACTGCTCGTCGCCGATCAGGACCCGGCGGTCGCACCCGACCCGGCCGTGCGCCTCGTGCGGCCGGCCGAGGTCGACCAGCTGTTCCCGGCCGCGGTCGCGATGTACACCGAAGAGGTCGGCGTCTCACCGCTGATCGACGACGGTGGCCGCGGCTATCGGCGGCGCATCGCCGAACTGGCCAAGGGCAAGCGGGCGTACGCGCGGTTTCACGGCGATCGGGTGATCTTCAAGGCCGAGCTGGCGATCGTCACCCGCCGCACGACCCAGGTGCAGGGCGTCTGGGTCGATCCGGAGTTTCGCGGGCGCGGGCTGGCCGCCGGGTGCATGGCCGCGGTGGTGCACGACGCGCTGCGGCGCGTGGCACCGACCGTCAGCCTCTATGTGAACGATTACAACACGGCGGCCCGCCGGGTCTACGCCAAATGCGGCTTCGTCTCGGCGGGCTCGTTCGCGACAGTGCTCTTCTAGTTTTTCCTCAGTGGACCGTGACCTGCGGTCCGGGGAGCAGCTCGCGCAGCTCCTCGGGCAGGTCGGCGCCCATCTCGTCGGCCAGCCGGAGGGCCTCCTCGATCAACGTCTCGACGATGATCGACTCGGGCACGGTCTTGACGACCTGGCCCTTGACGAAGATCTGGCCCTTGCCGTTGCCCGAGGCGACGCCCAGGTCGGCCTCGCGGGCCTCGCCCGGGCCGTTCACCACGCAGCCCATGACGGCCACCCGCAGCGGCACCGGCAGCCCCTCGAGCCCGGCCGTGACCTGCTCGGCCAGCGTGTACACGTCGACCTGGGCCCGGCCGCAGGACGGGCAGGAGACGATCTCGAGGCCGCGCTCGCGCAGGCCGAGCGACTCGAGGATCGCGTTGCCGACCTTGACCTCCTCGACCGGCGGCGCCGAGAGAGAGACCCGGATCGTGTCGCCGATGCCCTCGGCCAGCAGCGCACCGAACGCGGTCGCCGACTTGATCGTGCCCTGGAACGACGGACCGGCCTCGGTCACGCCGAGGTGCAACGGGTAGTCGCACTGCTCGGCCAGCTGGCGGTACGCCCGGATCATGACCACCGGGTCGTTGTGCTTCACCGAGATCTTGATGTCGCGGAAGCCGTGCTCCTCGAACAGCGAGCACTCCCACAAGGCCGACTCGACGAGCGCCTCGGCGGTGGCCTTGCCGTACTTTTCCAGCAGACGCTTGTCGAGCGAGCCCGCGTTGACCCCGATGCGGATCGGCGTACCCGTCTCGGAGGCCCGCCGGGCGATCTCCTTGACCTGGTCGTCGAACTTGCGGATGTTGCCCGGGTTGACCCGGACCGCCGCGCACCCGGCGTCGATCGCGGCGAACACGTACTTCGGCTGGAAGTGGATGTCGGCGATGACCGGGATCTGGGACTTCTTGGCGATCGCCGGCAGCGCCTCGACATCGTCCTGCGATGGGACGGCCACCCGCACGATCTGGCAGCCCGAGGCGGTCAGCTCGGCGATCTGCTGCAGCGTGGCGTTGACGTCGGCGGTGAGAGTGGTGGTCATCGACTGCACGCTGACCGGTGCGCCACCACCGACCAGCACACCGCCGACGTTGATCTGGCGGCTGTGGCGGCGGGGCGCGAGCGGCGGCGGGGGTACGGCCGGCATTCCGAGGCTGACTGCGGTCACTTCACATCACCTGTCAGAAGAGCTTGATCGGGTTGACGATGTCGGCGGTGACCGTGAGCACGGTGAACGCGCCGCCGATGAGGATCACTGCGTAGGTGAGAGGCATCAGCTTGTAGTAGTCGACCCGGCCGGGGTCCGGCCTTCGCATTCGAGCATAGATCCAGGACCTTGCTCTCTCGTACCAGGCGATCGCAATGTGACCACCGTCCACCGGCAGCAGCGGCAGAAGGTTGAAGATGCCGATGAAGACGTTGAGGGCGATGAACACGCTGAGGAACACCTCGGGAACACCGTGTTGCAGCGCTTCGCCGCCGATGCGGCTGGCACCGACCACGCTGATCGGAGTGTCCGGGTCGCGCTCGCCGCCGGTGATCGAGTGCCAGAGCGCCGGGATGCGCTGCGGCACCCGGCCGATCGCCGAGAAGGTGTTCTTCACCAGGTACCACGCGTAGTCGCCGGTCGCCGGGATCGCGCTCGCCGCGTTGTATTTGATGATCGCCGGGACGGCCGTGTTGTCCCACGCCACCCCGGCCACCGCGACGCTCGACAACGCGCCGTTCGGATTGTCGATCGGCGGGCGCTGGGCGCTCTTCAGGTCGACCTTGACGGTCTGGGAGACGCCGTTGCGCGTGATGGTGAAGTCGGTCAGGCCCGGCTTCTGCGCCCGGATGGCGTTGGTCAGCTGTTCGAAGGTCGACACCGGCGTGGTGCCCACCTGGGTGACCACGTCGCCGTCCTGCAGGCCGGCCGCCTTGGCCGGCGCCGCCACGCCGGAGCCCTGACCGACCGTGCAGTCGGGCACGTTGGTCAGCTGCACGCAGTCGCTGACCCTGATCTGCGCCGACTCCTGGGCCGCGGTCTGCGGGTAGTCGAGGTTTTGCAGGCCGATCGTCATCGCGGCGATCCAGGTGGCGACGATGGCCAGCAGGAAGTGCGTGAACGAGCCGGCGCCCATCACGATCGTGCGTTTCCACACCGGGAACCGCCACATCGCGCGGGGCTCGTCGGCCGGGTCGACATCGTCGTCCTGCGGCGTCATGCCGACGATCTTGCAGAACCCACCGAGCGGGATGGCCTTCAGGCCGTACTCGGTCTCGCCGACGTGGAACGAGAAGATCGTCGGGCCGAAGCCGACGAAGTAGCGGGTCACCTTCATCCCGAACCGCTTGGCGGTGATCATGTGGCCCAGCTCGTGCAGGCTCACCGAGACGAGGATGCAGGCCGCGAAAGCCGCCACACCCACCCAGTACAACACCATCAGGCTCCGATCACGTGTCGGGCCTGGGCACGCGCCCACGCCTCCGCGGCAAGCACGTCGTCGACGGTACCCGGTTCGGCAAAGTCCGGGGCCGCCGCGAGCACCCGCTCCAGGGTGTCGACGATGCCCAGAAAAGGTAGCCGACCGGACACGAAAGCCGCCACGCACTCCTCGTTGGCCGCGTTGTAGATCGCCGGGCGGCAGGCGCCGGTGCGACCCGCCTCCTTGGCCAGCCGGACCGCCGGGAACGCGTCCTCGTCGAGCGGGCGCAGCTCCCAGTTGTGCGCCTCGCGCCAGTCGACGCCCGCCGCGGCCTGCGGCACCCGCTCCGGCCAGGCTAGGGCGAGCGCGATCGGCAGGCGCATGTCGGGCGGGCTGGTCTGGGCGAGCGTCGAACCGTCGGTGAACTCGACCATCGAGTGCAGATAAGACTGGGGGTGCACCATCACCTCGATGTCGTCGTACGGCACCCCGAACAACTCGTGCGCCTCGATCACCTCGAGACCCTTGTTCACCATCGTCGCCGTGTTGATCGTGACGACCGGGCCCATGTCCCACGTCGGGTGCTTGAGCGCATCCTCGACGGTGACGTGGGCCAGTTCCTCGCGGCGCCGGCCGCGGAACGCCCCGCCGCTCGCGGTCAGAATCAGCCGCCGTACCTCCTCGCGGGTGCCGCCTCGCAGGCACTGGGCGAGCGCCGAGTGCTCGGAGTCGACCGGCACGATCTGGCCCGGCTTGGCCGCCCGGCGCACCAGCGGACCGCCCGCGACCAGCGACTCCTTGTTGGCCAGCGCGAGAATGCGGCCGGCCTTGAGCGCGGCGAGCGTCGGCGCGAGGCCCAGACTGCCGACCACCCCGTTGAGAACGACGTCACACGGCACCCGCGCCAGCTCGGCCATCGCGTCGGGGCCGGCCACGATCCGCGGGATCTTGAAGTCGCCGGTGGCGTAGCCGCGCTTCTGCGCCACGCCGTAGAAGGCGAGCTGCAGGTCCTGCACGGTCGACGCGTGGGCCACGCCGACCACATCGACGCCGAGCTCGAGCGCCTGAGCCGCGAGCAGCTCCACGTTGCCGCCGCCGGCACCGAGGGCCACCACCCGGAACCGGTCGGGGTTGCGCTTCACGATGTCGATGGCCTGAGTTCCGATGGATCCGGTCGAGCCGAGCAGAACGAGGTCACGCATGGCGCCCATCTTCCCGCGAAGTGGGTATGGCTAGGCCATGTGGGGGTGGCTGAAGCCGTTGCAGGGCCGTGACGTGGCACTACGGGCCGCTGCCGTGACGTTTTATGGGGGAATCGCCGTGGTACCGATCGCGCTGCTCGCGATCTGGGTGAGCGGCGCTCTGGTCGGCGCCGACCGGGTCCGGCGGCTCACCGGGCACACCATCGCGGCACTGCCGGACGAGATCGGCGCGCCGCGGGCTCTGGGCGCGGTGATCGATGCCGGGCTCCACCTGACGCCGGTCTTCGCGCTGGCCAGCCTGCTGCCGGCCACCTTCTACGGCGAAGGGCTCCGGCGGGCGTTCGTGTCGCTGCGCGACAACCCGGAGTCGTTCGTCGGCTGGCGTGGCCGCCTGCTCTGGCTGCCGCCGTTGGCGGCCGCGCCGGCCCTGCTGCTGGCGATGTTCCTTGCGCTTCCGACAACCAGCGCTTTATGGGTACGCGGCGGCTGGTACTCGGTTCTCGGGGTCGTCCTGTCGTTCCTCGCCGCCTGGCTGCTCCTGACCCCGGTGGTCGTCTGGGTCTACCGGTACGTCGCCCCGGACCGTCCCGCCTGGCCCGCCGCGCTCGCCGTCGGATCGTTCACCGCCGCCAACCTCTCCGGCTTCCTGCACGGCTTCGTGCTGTTCTGCTCGCTCCCGCTCAACCTCGGCGCCCCGTTCGGCGGCTTCACCGGGATCGGCGGAACGGTTGCCGTCGGCCTCTGGCTGTACATGTTCCACGTCATCCTGCTCGCCGGATATGCGGCCACACTCAGCGCAAGCAACTACTTGCGTAACCGCCCGTCCCATTCACCGGCGTAACACCCGGGCAATACTCGCTACGCTTGCTCGCCATGGAGCACGACTACCCCACTCACGCCGACGTGGTGATCATCGGATCCGGCCACAACGGTCTGGTCTCCGCGGTGCTGCTCGCCCGGGCCGGGCTCGACGTCGTCGTGCTCGAGGCCGCCGACGTGCTCGGCGGCGCCACCCGCACCGAGCACCCCTTCGGTCGGGTGCCCGGCCTCGGGCAGTCCACCGGGTCCTACCTTCTCGGCCTGATGCCCCCCGAGCTGCTGCGCACGCTCGACGTCGACATCTCGGTGCTGCGCCGCGACCCGCACTACTTCCTGCCCACACCCGGCCCGGCCGGCTCGCCCTACCTGCTGTTCGGGCGCGACCGCTCGTCGATGCGGGCGCAGATGGAACGCTTCTTCGACCCCCGCGACATCGCCGCCGAGGAAGCCCTGTCGATCGAGATCGGCGCCCTGCGGTCCGACCTCGCGCCGGCCTGGCTCGAAGAACCGGGCACCGTCGAGGAGATCGCGGACCGGCACATCCGGCCCGCTCTGCAAAGCACCTTCATCGATCTCGTACGCGGTTCGGTCGCCGACTACCTGGCCCGCTTCGGGTTCAAGAGCGAGCTGCTGACCAGCATGTACGCGGTGACCGACGGCCTCAGCGGACTCAACGCGGGCCCCGACGACCCGGGCACCGGGCACAACTTCCTCGTGCACAACATGTGCCGGCTGCCGGACGCCGACGGCACCTGGATGATCGCCCGCGGCGGGATGGGCACGGTCTCCGGCACGTTCGCGGCCGCCGCGGCCGCGGCCGGCGCCCGGCTGTTCACCTCGTCACCGGTCTCGGCGGTAACGGTCGACGGCGGAGCCGCCAGCGGGGTCGTGCTGGCCGATGGTCGTGTTCTGCGCGCGTCGGTCGTGCTGGGCAGCTGCGATCCCTACCAGTTGATGTCGCTGGTGCCTTCGGGTGCGCTGCCGGCCGCCCTGACGTCCCGCATGGAGGCGGTGCGGCGGACCGGCACCACGCTGAAGGTCAACCTCGCGCTGCGTGAGCTGCCGCAGTTCTCCTGCCTGCCCTCGGGCGCCCCGTCACCGTACGGCTCCACGATCCACCTGCTGCCGGGCTCGGCCGGGCTGGCCGGGGCCTCCTCGGAGTCGCCGATGGCCGCCCTGCGCGGCATGTGGGAGGACGTCCAGGCCGGTCGGTTACCCGCCGAGCCGACCATCGAGTGGTACGTCCACACCACCGTCGACCCGTCGCTGCAGGACGAGGCCGGACACCACTCGTCGGCGCTGTTCGTGCAGTCCGTGCCGTACTCCCTGACCGGCACGACGTGGACCGACGCGCTGCCCGGCTACGTCTCGCAGCTGCTGTCGATCTGCGACCGCTACGCCCCGGGCACGTCCGACCTGGTCGCCGACATGATGCCGCTGACCCCGCCCGGCATCGAGGAACACTTCGGCATCACCGGCGGCCACATCCACCACGTCGACAACACGGTCGCCTTCAACGAGCGCATGCCGTACTTCACCGGCCTGGACGGCCTCTATGCGGGCTCGGCCGGCGCCCATCCGGCCGGTAGCGTGATCGGCGCCGCGGGCCACAACGCGGCCAAGCGCATCCTCAAGGACCTCGGCCGCTGAGACCTGTCCTAAACCATGATCGCCGGCTTCGGTCCGCACGGCGCACGCGGCACCGCCGGCACGCCCGGTGTCGCCGGCGTGCAGGGCCCGGCCGGATCGAACGGGCCGCAGGGTCCGGTCGGCCCGCAGGGCACGAAGGGTGACCGCGGTCCGCGCGGCGCGGCCGGGTCGGCGTCGTGATCCTCCCACTGAAACTGGCCGCGACGGTGGTGGCCGGGGCCGTCGGCTGCGGCGTCGCCTCCGGTGTGGCCGTCGCCGGTGTCGCCGGAGTCGGTCCCGCCGGGGCGCAGGGTGCCCCGGGCGCTGCCGGTGCTCCCGGAGCCCCCGGAGCGGACTCCACGGTGGCCGGCGCGGTGGGTGAAGCCGGCGCCAAGGGGCTGACCGGCGACGCCGGGCCGACGGGCGCCGACTACCACGCGTCGTGGTCGATCGTCGACGCCTCGGATCTCGACTCCAACTTCATCTCGTGTGCCGTCGCACCCTTGACGTGCATCCCCGGCGTCGAGTCCTTCTGGGGCGGGACGCTCGTCGTGCGCAACACCGGCACCCGGACGCAGCGGGTCCGGTTCTCCCTGGAGATGTACTACAAGCCGAACGGCACGGTCGGCTGCACGGTCGACATCGACCAGGATCTGGCCGACAAGAAGATCGCGGACGGGGACGACAGCGAGATCCCCGGCCAGGACACATCGGCGCCGATCTACGTGAAGCCGGGCCGCACCGACCGCATCTTCGTGTCCGACGACTCCGGCGGCTGCCTCTCGGCGGACGAGAACCTGCACTGGACGCCGCGGATCAAACCACCCCGAAGTTAGTTCAGCCACTCACGCAGGTCGCCCGGGCGGGGTGAGCGTTCCGGGCGCGCCAGCGCCCTGCTCGCCCCGGCCGGGCCCTCGGCGTGAGCGACGGTCCGCACCCCGCAGCGAGCTACGACCCGGTCTTGTCGGCCCTGATCTTGTGGCCGACGCTGGTCAGGCATTTGCCGGTGGGGAGGTCGAACTTCCAGCCGTGGAGCTGGCAGGTCAGTACGTTGCCGTCGACGATGCCGAAGCGGCTGAGGTCGGCCTTGAGGTGGGGGCAGCGGCGCTGCACCGTCCAGTCGCCGAGTTGGGTGTCCTCGGCTTCGACGGCGCGTTCGTGCTCGTCGTACCAGCCCTCGGCGTACTGCAGCCGCTCCTCGGAGAGGCACTTGAAGAAGGCGTAGACGAACTCGTTGTATTGGCCGATGCGGGCGGCCGAGAAGCGGCAGGACAGGAACAGCGAGTTGACCCAGTCGCCCTCGTCGATGTGGATCAGGTGCTCGATCAGGGCGCGGCCGGTCTTGAAGCGGTAGCGGACCTTCTCGTCGGCGTAGGGGCGGACCTGCTTGCCGGGGAAGTCGACGACGATCGACTCGACGACCTCGCCGTCGGGGCCGTCACTGTCGGTGAGGTCGAAGCGGACCGGGCCGCCGACCCCGTTGGCCATGTAGATCGACTCTTCGAGGAGCGGCTCGATGCGCTTCTTGAGCTCGCCGAGCACGTCGATCTCGGGGTGCCGCCAGGACGCCTTCTCGGCCGCGATGATCGGGGCCTTGCGGTCGCGCATCTCCTCGAGGTGCTGCTTTTTGTTTTTGAAGTACTCGTCGACGTCCGTCGGGTGTTCGGTCGTCGCCGCTTTTTCCGACAATTCGGTCACCGAGCCGGGCAGCAGGACGATGCCGTTGGTGCCGCCGACCTTGGCGTACTCGGACAGGAAGACCGACTGGTCGGGGAAGATGTTGCCCTCGTCGCCGAAAATGTCGTTGAACTGCCACAACGTGTCGTCGAGGAAGCACGGCGGGCCGGCGATCGGGAAGACGTGGTCGGCCTTCAGGTCGTCGATGTAGCGCCACGTGCGGTCGAACTGGCGGTCGCGCTTCTGCTTGCCGAAGGCCGTCTTGGCACCCTCGGGCAGCTCATAGACCATCGGGTACCAAATGGCGCCGGAGAACTGCAGCATGTGCGCGTGCACGTGGCCCAGCTCGGCGAAGGTGGTCAGGTCGGTCGGTCGGGCGTCGTTCTGGTTGAGCACGCGGACGCCGTCGTGCTCGACCCAGAGTGAGCTGTCGCCGATCGGCCCGTCGGTCGGGCTGGTCAGCGCCTGGATCATGATTTTGAGCCCGCCGTCGAGCTCGTGCACCTGGTTGGAGACGGTCTTGAAGAACTTCGTGAAGCCCAGCTCACGCAACTCGTCCTCGAGCTGACTCGTCGGGTATTCCGGCAGGAGGACTGTCGCCTTCTTGCTGATGAACTGCTTCAGGTGCTGGGCGTCGAAGTGGTCCCGGTGCAGGTGGGAGACGTAGAGGTAGTCGACGTCGCCGAGGGTCTCCCAGTCGAGCTGCGAGTTGTCGGGGAACGGGAACCATGAGGCGAAATAGGCCGGGTTGACCCACGGGTCGCACAGAATGCTGCCGGCGGACGTGTCGATCCGCATGCTCGCGTGGCCGGTGCCCGTGATCCGCACAGTGGGTCCCTTCTCGTTCGTCGTTCGACGGCCTCGAAGGTACCCGGTCCGGGTCCTCCTGATGAATTTCGGGTTGTGGCAGGCCCCGGTCCGCGCCCGGAGCCGACGTGCGAGACTGAAGACCTACGTGATCGCCTTCGAGGAAGGACAAAAGGCGTGTCTGCTGAATCGGACCCGGTCTACGCCCCCGACCAGCTCAAGCCGGGCAATCGCAAGATGGCCCGCATCGGCGCGCTCGGCACGGCCGTCGTCATGCTGCTGTTCTTCTGGGGCAACCACGAAGGCAACACGGAAAACGTGTTCCTGGTGCTCTTCGCACTCGCGCTGGTCGGCGCCGTGATCGCCGATGTGGTGCTCCGCCGCAACGGCCTCAAGGCCAACGACCAGTAAGCCAGGCCCCAACGAGAAAGGCCCGCCGATCGGCGGGCCTTTCTCGTCTGCTTCGCCTAGCGGTGCCGCATGAGGATGTCTTTCACCTCACGCAGGGCGGCATCCACCTCGGCCTCGAAATAACCCCCCGGGACAAGACCGAACTGCAGCATGTCCAGCTCATTTTCCGGTACGGGCATGGGGCCCCGCCCGGTCATGGCCTGGAGGATGCCCTCGAACAGCCGATCCACCTGCATCGGGTCGTAACCGCTGCCGAACCGCCGCGGCTGGAACGTGCGCCGCAACTGGTCGACCCGGTGCAGCTCGCCGCCCGGCTCACCCATCAGCGGAGGCATCTGCGGCTGCGGCGGGCCGTAGCCGCCGGCGCCGCTCATCGGCGCCTCGCTCATCGGCGCGTTGGGGGGTCCACCCATCGGCGGACCGCCGTAGCCGCCGCGCATGTCCTCGCGGGGCATGCGGATTTCGGCGGTCATGTCGGTTTTACCGTGGCGGCCGGCCTCGAACCCGTCGAAGCCACCCGTGTTTTCGAAGCCACCCGTGTTCTCGAAGCCACCGGTGTTCTCGAAACCGCCGGTGTTGTCGTAGCCCTGGTCGTAGCCACCGCCCGGCGGCAGACCACGCTGCGGCATCTGCTGCTGCGGTTGCGGGGGCTGCTGGCCGTACGGCGGGGGCTCCTCGTAGCGGCCGTACGGGTCCTGCTGCTGCATCGGCTGGCGCTGAGGCATCTGCGGGGGCATCCGGTCGTCGCGCATCGGGGCGGGGAGCCGCTCGGTCGGCGGAGCCATCCGGCCACCCGGGCCGGGACCCATGCCGGGGCCCGGGCCGCCGGGACCCATGCCGGGGCCAGGACCCATGCCCGGACCGGGACCCATGCCGGGGCCGGGGCCCATGCCCTGCGGGTCCATCGCGCGGCTGCCCATGCCCGGGCCGGGCCCGAGGACGTTGCCGCTGTTTTCCATGCCACGGTTGCCCATGACGTTGCCGGTGTTCTCCATGCCGCGGCTGCCCATGCCGGCGCCGGCGATGCTGCCGGTGGTCAGGCCACCGCGCATCGAGTCGCGCATCGGGTCGTTGCCGCCGCGCCGGTCCTCGAACTCGGCCAGCTGGCGCTCCACCCGGTCGAGGTGCAGGTCGACCTGCCACTCGTCGTAGCCGCCGAAGCGCACGCGGAAGACGACGTCGTGCACCTCCTGGGCGCCGACCGGCGGGCCGACCGACTCGCCCGACAAGGTGGCCTCCACGCGGTCGAGGAAGCTGTCGACCTCGTCGACCTTGTAGCCGCGCCGAAGCGCACGCCGGCGGAAACGCTGCCCCTGACTACTCACAACGTCTCCCACTTTCCTCGCTGGGTCGTCCGCCCAGTCACTGTGCCACCTCCGCGATGGTGGCGGCGCCCCCAGCGCCCGCCTCCGTGACCTCGCTCGCGGCCAGCTGGCCGCACGCTCCGTCGATCTCCCGGCCCCGGGTGTCGCGGACCGTGGTCGCCACGCCCGCCTCACGCAGGCGCCGGACGAACTCCCGCTCCACCGGTTTCGGGCTCGCATCCCACTTACTACCCGGGGTCGGGTTGAGTGGGATCAGATTCACATGCGCCAGCTTGCCGCGTAGCAGCCGACCGAGTAGGTCGGCACGCCAGGGCTGATCGTTTACGTCCCTGATCAGGGCGTATTCGATGCTGATCCGCCGCCCGGTCTGCGCCGCGTAGTCGAACGCGGCATCGAGCACCTCGGCCACCTTCCAACGCTGGTTGACAGGCACTAGCTCATCGCGCAGATCATCATCGGGGGCGTGCAGGGACAGCGCAAGAGTCACGGACAGCTCTTCGGCGATCAATCGACGCATTGCGGGCACCAGGCCCACGGTCGAGACCGTGATGTGCCGTTGTGAAAGGCCGAGGCCCTCCGGAGCCGGTGCGATGAGCCGCCGGACGGCCTCGATCACCCGCGGATAGTTCGCGAGCGGCTCACCCATGCCCATGAAGACGACCCGGGACAGCCGCGGCGGCGAGCCGGTGACCGCACCCGAGGCGGCCACGCCGGCCAGATAGACCACCTGATCGACGATCTCGGCGATCGACAGGTTTCGAGTCAGGCCCTGCTGACCCGTCGCGCAGAACGGACAGGCCATGCCGCATCCGGCCTGACTGGAGACGCAGGCCGTCACTCGATCGGGGTAGCCCATCAGCACGCTCTCGACCAGCGCACCGTCGTGCAGCCGCCACAGGGTCTTGCGGGTCGCGCCGTCGTCGCAGGCCAGTTCGGTGACCGGGGTGAGCAGCGTCGGAAGCAGATCGCCGGCGAGCCGGGCCCGAGTCGCGGCCGGCAGATCGGTCATCGCCTCGGCGTCACGCACGAGACGGCCGAAGTAGTGGGTCGAGATCTGCTTGGCCCGGAACGCGGGCTCGCCGAGCGTGGTCACGGCCTCCTTGCGGGCGGCCAGGTCGAGGTCGGCGAGGTGGCGCGGGGGCATCGTAGGCCGGCGGCGGGTTTTAACTGCGTCGGGCTGGTCGGGGCTGGTCGGGATGACCGGAAGAATCGTCATGGCTTATCCAGTCTCCCACGCTCACCCGATCGGTCACGCATGGCTAGTTGGCCGCGATCAGGGCGAATAGGAGATAAGCCGTGGGCACCGCGAACAGGATCGAGTCGAGCCGGTCCATCACCCCGCCGTGCCCGGGGAGGAGGTTGCTCATGTCCTTGACCCCGAGGTCGCGCTTGAGCATCGACTCGGCGAGGTCGCCGATCACGGCCACGACCGAGAGCACGGCGCCGAACAGCAGACCCCAGTAGGCCGGGATGTCGAGGATGAAGTAGAGCAGCAGGGCGCTGCCGATCGCGGCGGCCGAGATCGAACCGGCGAAGCCCTCCCAGGTCTTGCCCGGGCTGATGCTGGGCGCCATCTTGTGCTTGCCCAGGAAGACCCCGGCCGCGTAACCGCCGGTGTCGGAAAGCACAACCGCGAAGAGCGTGCAGAGCACCCGCCAGGTGCCTGTGAACTCGTCGGAGTCGGACAGCACCAGTAGGACGCCGAAGCTGAGCAGGAACGGTACGTAGACCGCGGTCAGCACGCTGGCGGTGAAGTCACGCCGGAAGGCGGCCGCGCCGTCGGCGATCCGCCAGATCACCGAGGCGAGCACGGTGACCGCCAGACCGAGCAGCAGCGCGTCCGGGCCCTCGAACCAGGCCAGGCCGATCATCAGCAAGGTGCCGGCGAGCAGCGGGATCAGCGGGGCGTCGGCGCCGCTCTTCTTGAGGGCCTGAACCATCTCCCAGACCCCGACGCCGGCCGCGACGGCGATCACCGCCAGGAACGCCGGATGGTAGATGAGCAGCGAGGCGAGGACGACCAGCACGAGGCTGACCCCGACCGCGATGGCGGCAGGCAGGTTGCGGCCGGCACGGCTGCCCTTGGGCTTCCCGGACGCCCGGCGCTTGCCCTTGCTCTTGGCCCTGCCCTTGGGTTTGGCTTCGGCATCGGCCTCACCGGCCGGTCGGGCGGCCGGAACCGCCGCCTCGTCCGCGTGCCAGGCCGGGGCGGCGTCGGCGCCAGGCGCGCCGTACCCGTACGGGGCCGGCACGCCCGTGTCGTCGCCGGACTGTCCGGCACGCGGATCGAGGTAGGACATCAGACCTCGAGCAACTCGGTTTCCTTGTGCTTGACGAGCTCGTCGACGATCGACACGTACTTGTGGGTCGTGTCGTCGAGCTCCTTCTCCGCGCGGCGGCCCTCGTCCTCGCCGGTCCCGCCGTCCTTGACGAGCTTGTCGATCTGCTCCTTGGCCTTGCGGCGGATGTTGCGGATGGCCACCCGGCCCTCCTCCGCCTTGGTGCGCGCCACCTTGATCATGTCGCGGCGACGCTCCTCGGTCATCTGCGGCAGGTGGATGCGGAGCTGGGTGCCCTCGTTGTTGGGGTTGACCCCGAGGTCCGAGTCGCGGATCGCGCGCTCGATCGGGCCGAGCTGGGAGGCGTCGTAGGGCTTCACGATCACCATGCGCGGCTCGGGGACGCCGACCGAGGCCATCTGCGTCACCGGTGTGGGCGCGCCGTAGTAGTCGACCAGGATCTTGGAGAACATCGCCGGGGTCGCGCGACCGGTGCGGATCGCGGCGAACTCCTCCTTGGCGTGCTCGACCGCGCTCTCCATCTTTTCTTCGGCCTCGAAGAGGGTTTCGTCGATCACCGGCTCTTCTCGCCTCCTTGGCTCTCTATGTACTACGGGGACGGATAAGTCTTCAGTCCGCTCAAGGGCGGCGGGCGGGGCGGTTGGATGGAGCTCAGGCGGTGATCAAGGTACCGATCTTCTCGCCGCTGACCGCGCGGACGATGGTGTCGTCACCCTCGGCACCGAAGACGAGCATCGGAAGATTGTTTTCCTCGCAGAGGCTGAACGCGGCCTGGTCGGCCACCTTCAGGCCCCGCTGCAGCAGCTCCTGGAACGTGGCCCGCTCCAGCTTCTGCGCGTTCGGGTCGACCCGCGGGTCGGCGGTGTAGACGCCGTCGACACCGTTCTTGCTCATCAGCACGATGTCGGCGTGGATCTCCAGCGCGCGCTGGGCGGTCACCGTGTCGGTGGAGAAGTAGGGCATGCCGGCGCCGGCTCCGAAGATCACGGCGCGCCCCTTCTCGAGGTGGCGGATCGCGCGGAGCGGGATGTAGGGCTCGGCTACCTGGGCCATCGTGATCGCGGTCTGCACCCGCGTCTCGATGCCCTCCTTCTCGAGGAAGTCCTGCAGGGCCAGGCAGTTCATCACGGTGCCGAGCATGCCCATGTAGTCGGCGCGGTTGCGGTCCATGCCGCGCTTCTGCAGCTCGGCGCCGCGGAAGAAGTTGCCGCCGCCGACGACGACCGCGACCTGGATGCCACGGCGGATGACGGTGGCGATCTGATGGGCCAGCGACTGCACGACGTCGGGGTCGACACCGACGGCGCCGCCGCCGAACACCTCGCCGGAAAGCTTCAGTACGACTCGGCGCGGCCGCCGCGACGCGGGAGCCGGATCGTCGATCGCCACTGCCTGCTCGGTCACCATCGTCATGCGGGCCGCCTTTCCCTTCGCGCTCTGCAGAGAGACCTTATGTGACGGGGAGGCCGGACGCAGAATCGCGCTCCCGACCTCCCCGTGCCACCAAAGCTGTCGCCTTTACTCCTGGCCGACCTCGAACCGGACGAACCGGGTGATCTCCAGCCCGGCGTCCGCGGCCACCTGCTTGACGGTCTTCTTGTTGTCGATGACCGACGACTGCTCGAGGAGCACGAAGTCCTTGAAGAAGGAGTTCACGCGACCCTCGATGATCTTGGGCAGAGCCTTCTCGGGCTTGCCCTCCTCCTTGGCGGTCTCCTCAGCGATGCGGCGCTCCGACTCGACGACCTCGGACGGAACCTCGTCACGGTTCAGGTACTTCGGGCGCATCGCGGCGACCTGCATGCCGATGCCGCGGGCGTCGTCGTCGGCCGCCTCGTCCGACTTGCCGGAGTACTGCACCAGGACGCCGACCTGCGGCGGCAGGTCCTGCGCCTTGCGGTGCAGATAGACCGCGACGTTGCCGTCGACGATCACGAAGCGGTTGAGAACGATCTTCTCGCCGATCCGGGCGCTGTATTCCTGGATCGTGTCCGCGACCGTCTTGCCGTCGGGCAGGGTCGCGGCCGACAGGGCGGCGGCGTCGGCGAGGTTGTTCTGCGCACCGAACTCGACCAGCCGCTGGCCCAGCGCGACGAAGTCGGGGGTCTTGGCGACGAAGTCGGTCTCGCAGTTGAGCTCGAGCAGCGCGTTGCCGAAGTGGCTCACGATGCCGTTGGCCGCGGTACGGCCGGCCCGCTTGCCGACGTCCTTCGCGCCCTTGATGCGGAGGAACTCGACGGCCTTGTCGAAGTCGCCGTCGGCCTCGTCGAGGGCCTTCTTGCAGTCCATCATGCCGGCACCGGTCAGATCGCGGAGCTTCTTGACGTCCGCGGCGGTGTAGTTAGCCATGACTCTCTCTCGATGTCAGTTCAGGATCCGGCCGCCGCCCGAAGATCGCGCGGCGGCCGGACACACCCAGTGGACTTACTCGGCGGTGACGGCCTCGGCCGGGACAGCCTCAGCCGGGACAGCCTCGACCGGAGCGGCCTCGGCCGGCGCAGCCTCAACCGGAGCAGCCTCAACCGGAGCGGCCTCGGCCGGCGCAGCCTCAACAGCGGCCGGGGCGGTCGCGGCAGCCGCCGGAGCGGCCTCGGTCTCGTCGGCCTTCTTCTCGGCGCCCTCGTAGAGGTCGCGCTCCCACTCGGGCAGCGGCTCGCCGGCGGCGACGGTGCCCGGCTCGGGCTTCGCGTCGACGTCACCGCGGTTGCGGCCGGAACGGGCGATGAGACCGTCGGCGACGGCCGCGGCCACAACCCGGGTCAGCAGCTCGGCCGAGCGGATCGCGTCGTCGTTGCCCGGGATCGGGAAGTCGACCTCGTCCGGGTCGCAGTTGGTGTCGAGCACCGCGATCACCGGGATGCCCAGCTTGCGGGCCTCGTCGACGGCGATGTGCTCCTTCTTGGTGTCGACGACCCAGATCGCCGACGGCACCTTCGTCATGTCCCGCAGACCGCCGAGGGTCTTGGTGAGCTTGATCTTCTCGCGGGAGAGCTGGAGGGTCTCCTTCTTGGTGTACCCGGCGGCGGTGCCGCTCAGGTCGCCCAGAGCCTCGAGCTCCTTCATCCGCTGCAGCCGCTTGTAAACGGTCTGGAAGTTGGTGAGCATGCCACCCAGCCAGCGGTGGTTGACGTACGGCTGACCGACGCGGGTGGCCTGCTCGGCGATCGCTTCCTGCGCCTGCTTCTTGGTGCCGACGAAGAGGATGTGACCACCCTCGGCGACGGTGTCCCGCACGTACGCGTAGGCCTTCTCGATGTACTCGAGGGTCTGGCGCAGGTCGATGATGTAGATGCCGTTACGCTCGGTGAAGATGAAGCGCTTCATCTTCGGGTTCCAGCGCCGGGTCTGGTGCCCGAAGTGGACACCGCTTTCCAGCAGCTGACGCATGGTCACGACGGCCATGGTGATGTGCTCCTATGGATCCCTGGTTGTCACGCCCACCGGCGGTAGGCGTCCTGGTGCCCGGTCGCCGGCCGCAGTCGGACCCGAAATGATCGAGACCAGGGAGGGCCGTCGCTGCCGACCTCATGAAGGGTCTGAACCTCATGAGAGAACCGGCAGAGGGCACGCGAGGTCGGCCGCACGAGGCGGTCGCCGAAAACCAGCATACGCCAGGCCGCGATTCGGCCCGCCGCGCCCTCGACCGCGCGTACGGCGTACGGCGTACGGTTATAAGGGTTTTGTCGGTTTTGAGGCGGAGCCTAAGCGACCGCCAAGCCGGCGGCGACCAGCAGGAGCAGACCGGCCGGCAGATAGGCGACCGGAGGCCGCAACCAGGCCTCGCGGTTGAGCGGGCGATTTCCAGCGACCGCGAACAACCCGATGCCGGTCAGCGCGAAACCCAGCGTGAGCAGCACCGACGGCACGATGTTGCGGGCCGACGGGGTGCCGGTGAAAGTCGCCTGAAGAAGCAGCCGGACGACCGGGATCGTCAGCACGACCATGCCGGCCGCGACGACGAACGACGACGCGGTCCGCCGGGTCTGGTAGACGCTGTCCCCCGGGCGAGGCTGGGCGGTGACCGGCGGGACCAGGCTGGTCGGCTCGGCGACCGGCGTGCGCCGCCGCTCCGTGGCGCCCGTCGGGCGGACGGTCGGGTACTCCGGCCCCCGCACCGGGACGCGACCGCCCGACTCGTAGGCCTCGGACGGCAGCGCGTGACTGCCGGTCGTGCTCAGCGGATCGGTCAAGGGGTAGGACGGACGCTGTTCGGGGAGGCGGAAGGCGCCGCTCGGGCGCTCGTGAACGCCGGAGTCATAGGCGGCGCTCCCACTTCCAGTCGTGCCACCGACGGCATGTGAGCCGGAAACATCGGAGTCGGCCGAACGGGCGTACTGACTACCGGTGTACCAACTCGGCTCGGAGTCGTCGGCGTAACGGTGTCCATCCACGATCTCGCACCGTAGGTGACCGCGGACTCGCTGGCTACCGCTGGGGGCATAACACACCAGAAGGGTTACCAGGCGAGTTTCCACAATTGCGCTCCGTGGATATCCACAGGCTGTCCTATGGATCTCCGGGATCCGGCACGGTTGGGCGCCATGACGACGGAAAGACAGGCGGTCGGGGCGTACGGCGAGCGGGTCGCCGCACGCCACCTGCAAGATCAAGGGCTGGTCGTGCTCGACCGCAACTGGCGATGCCCCGACGGCGAACTCGACCTGGTGCTGCGCGATGGCGACGACGTGGTCTTCTGCGAAGTCAAAACCCGGCGGGGCGACGGCTTCGGGCCGCCGGCGGCGGCGGTCACGGCCAATAAGGTACGCCGTTTGCGCCGGTTGGCCGGTCTCTGGCTGGACCAGACCGGCGTACGCCCGCACGCGATGCGCTTCGACGTGGTCGAGGTGCTGCCGCAGCGCCGGGGCGGTCCGCAGGTGCAGCACATCCGCGGGGCGTTCTGATGAGTTACGCCCGTGTCTTCTGCGTCGGGTTGATCGGGGTCGCCGGTCACGTCGTCGAGGTGGAGGCCGACCTGTCGGCCGGCCTGCCCGCGGTGCTGCTCACCGGGCTGCCCGACACCGCCCTGCACGAGGCCCGCGATCGCGTGCGGGCGGCGGTGGTCAACTCCGGGGAGACCTGGCCCAACCGGCGGATGACGGTCAACCTGCTACCGGCCGCCCTGCCCAAACACGGCAGCTCGTTCGATCTGGCCATCGCCACGGCCATGCTGGCCAGCGCGGGCGAGCTGCCGCTGGCCGCGCTCGACGGGGTGGTCCTGCTCGGCGAGCTGGGGCTGGACGGCACGGTCCGCCCGGTCCGGGGCGTGCTGCCGATGGTCGCCGCAGCCGCTCAGGCCGGACTGACCCGGGTGATTGTCCCCCTCGGCAACGCCGGCGAGGCCACCATCGTCCCCGGACTGACCGTACGAGCCGTCGACTCGCTCCGCGGCCTGATCAACTTCGTGCGCGGCACCGCTCCGCTGCTCGATCCCCCGCCGCTCGGGTCACCACCCGCCGAGACCGGACCCGACCTGGCCGACGTCGCCGGGCAGGAGCTCGGCCGGTACGGGCTCGAGGTCGCGGCGGCCGGCGGCCATCACCTGGCGCTCTTCGGGCCGCCCGGCTCGGGCAAGACAATGCTGGCTGAGCGCCTCCCGTCGATCCTCCCCGAGCTGGACGACGCGGCCGCGCTCGAAGTCACCGCGCTGCACTCGATCGCCGGCGTCCTGCCGTCCTCCGGCCGGCTGATCCGCCGCCCACCCTTCCAGGCACCACACCACACCGCCAGCTCGGCCGCCCTGGTCGGCGGCGGCTCCGGGCTGGCCCAGCCGGGCGCATTGTCGCTGGCCCACCGCGGAGTCCTGTTCCTCGACGAGGCGCCGGAGATCGCCCGGGCCAGCCTGCAGGCTCTGCGGCAGCCCTTGGAGAGCGGCCGGATCGTGCTGGCGCGCGCCCGCGGCACCACCGAGTTCCCGGCCCAGGTGCAACTCGTGATCGCCGCCAATCCGTGCCCGTGCGCGTCCTCGGCCGGCGACCAATACTGCACGTGCGCGCCGACCGCCCGGCGCCGCTACATGTCAAGGCTCTCCGGCCCTCTGCTCGACCGCATCGACATCCGCGTCACGCTGCGGCCCCTCACCGCGGCTCAGCTGATCACCGCGGCGGAGCCGGCCATCCCATCGGCCGAGGTGGCAAAGCGGGTGGCACAAGCCCGGGAGGCCGCGGTCGCGCGCTGGAAACGGGTCAATGCGGCGGTGCCCGGCCCGGACCTCCGGCGCGAGCCGTGGCGCCTGCCCGCCACCGACACTGCGGGGCTGCACGCGTCCGTCGACCGGGGCGTCCTGTCCGCACGAGGTTTTGATCGCGTTCTGCGCCTGGCGTGGACGATCAGCGATCTCGACGGACGCGAACGCCCCGGCCGCGGCGAGGTCGACGAGGCTCTGCAACTGCGGATGGGAGAGTCCCGTGACGCCGGGAGATGATGCCGACCGGGCCGCGCGAGTGGCGCTGACGACGGTGACCGAGCCGGGCAACCGGACGGTGTGGGCGATGGTCCAGGAGGCGGGCGCCCCGGCGACCCTCGAACGACTGCTGCACGGCGGCGCCCCGACGGCAGCGTTACGCACGGCGGTCCAGACCCGGTTCGCCGGTGCCGACCCCCGCACGATGGCCGGAGAAACGCTGCTCCGGGCCGAGCGGCTGGGCGCCCGGATCGTGGTGCCGGCCGACGACGAATGGCCGTCCCGGGTCGACGAACTGTCGGCGCTCGAGCTGGACGCGGCCGGGACGATCAACCAGCACGTGCGGCCGCCGCTCTGCTTCTGGGCCCGCGGCGCCGGCCGCCTCGACGAGTGGCTGGGGCGTTCGGTCGCGATCGTCGGCGCTCGCGCGGCCACCGACTACGGCCGGCATGTGGCGACCGAACTCGCCTACGGCGTGGCCGCCGCCGGGTGGACGGTCGTCTCGGGCGGTGCCTTCGGCATCGACGCCGCCTCTCATCTGGGCGCGCTGGCCGCCGAGGGGCGGACGGTCGCGGTGCTGGCCTGCGGGGTCGATCGCCCCTACCCGGCCGGCAACGCGGCGATGTTCGAGCGGATCGCCGAATCGGGCCTCCTGATCAGCGAGTGGCCGCCCGGCTCCGAGCCACAGAGACATCGCTTTCTCATCCGCAACCGGGTGATCGCGGCGGCCACGGCGGGAACAGTCCTGGTCGAGGCGGCGGCCCGCAGCGGGGCCAGCCAGACGATGAACCGGGTGCTCGCGCTCAACCGGCCGGCCATGGTGGTGCCGGGGCCGGTCACTTCGGCCATGTCGGTCGGATGCCACGAACTGCTGCGCAACCACCCGGACGCGATGCTGGTCACCGAGGCCGCGCACGTGCTTGAAGGGGTCGGGCGGATCGGCGAGTACTGGGCCGAGCCGGTCCGCGGCCCGGCCCAGCGGCGGGACGACCTGGACGAGGAATCGGCGCTGGTGCTTGAGGCGGTGCCGCGCAAGGGGACGATCGCGCCGGAGGAGCTGGCGGTCCGGGCCGGGCTGGCCGTCCGCACGGTGCTGCGACGGTTGTCTCTGCTCGAGCTGGCGGGGTTGGTCGAGCGGCGCGAGGGCGGGGTGGCGCTCGTGAAATAGCTCTGATTCCGGCGGACGCCGTTTAGCGACGCAATTTTAGCTAGCGTTTGGGCACTGGTTCGCGGTTCGGATTCTCACCTACCCGGAAATGACTCAGGCGCGACCGTGGGGGTCGCGCCTGGTCCTCGATGCCTGGTTCCGCGGTGCCGGTCAGTCAGTCCTCGGAGTCGTCCAGGTCGCGACGATGGACTTTCATCCACGCCTCGACATCCTCGGTCGCCCACACCTTGCCCTGCGCCAGGTCGGCGAGCGGCTTCGGGAAGTCGGCACGGCTGGTGATCTGGTATGCCCGCTGACGACTGACCCCGCCCAGGCGGATGCGAATCTCGTGCGCGCCCATGAGCCGGATCGGTTTCACTGCCACATGATCGACCGTAGGCGTGAGACTATTAGTCAATCGCAAAGTTGATAGGAGACATCTAGTCACTAGTCATCTATGCTGTCCCCATGACTAGGCGACGCGTGACAATAGAGCCGGTCCCCATCGTTCCTGCACACCGGCGTGACTGGCGAAAGCTTTGGCGACGATGCAGTTGCGGCCTGCCCGCTCCCTGCGTCGATCGACGGCTCACCGCCATGACGACTCGCCCCCTCCCCACGTCCGACCGTCCACAACGGCCGGGCGACAACGATCACGGCGGCGTGGGTCCGCCGGCCACGCACGGGGTGGCCGGCGGCCGCCCGAGCATGGCCAACCGCCATGTGACCTACCCCCGCTGGTGATCGTCGGCCCGGCCGCCGATCCCCCTCGTTGAGACGGCCGGGCCGATCGCGTGCCGCACGACGCCTAGTCATGCCGAGTGGTCCGGTCGCCCGGAGCAGCCAGTCCTGCTGGGCGGCGCCCTTCGTTCGGGGCGGCCCGGGGTTTGCGAACGGCCCAGTTCTTTCCGACGGTCTGGCCTTTCCTCACGGCTCGCCATTCCTAATGGTCTGGCCTTTTGCGAACGGTCTGGCCTTTGCGAACGGTCTGGCCTTTGCGAACGGTCTGGCCTTTGCGAACGGTCTGGCCTTTGCGAACGGTCTGGCCTTTTGCGAACGGATCGGCATTTGCGAACGCCGGCCTTTTGCGAACGGATCGGCCCCTGTGAACGGATCGGCATTTGCGAACGGATCGGCATTTGCGAACAGATAGGACTTGCAAACAGATCGGCCCTTCCGAACGGCCCCGCCCTTGCGAACGGTTCGGCCCTTTCGGAGCAGCCAGCCCCTGCCGAGCGACACGGCCTTGCCAAGCAGCCGCTCTTGCTCGAGAGCGGGGCCCTTGCGCGACAGCCCGTTCTTGCTCGACAGCCCGTTCTTGCTCGGCGGCCCGTTCTTGCTCGGCGGCCCGCTCTTCCCCGACAGCGGGGTCCTTGCTCGACAGCGCGGCCCTTGCCGGACGGCGCGACCTGCCGGGCAGCGCGGTCTTGTCGGAGGGCGCGGCGCTCGCTGGATGGTCCAGTCGCCCGGAGGGGCCAGGTCCACCCGCGTGGCCGGGGCCGGCCGCTCGGGACATCCCGATGAAGCGTGGCGAAAGGAGCCTATTTGATTCGACTGATGTCTAGGTGAGCTGCGTATCCGGGCTCCGCCGGACGATGTGGTCCGGCGGAGCGGCAGCGCGAGTCCCGATAGGGAGGCAGCGACCGGACTCCTGAGCGGATGGCCCCAGCCGCTGGACGGGTTCGCGTCGCGTACGAGAAAGGGCACCGAATTGGCCCGGGCCGACGGGCTTGTGGGGGACAACTTGACGGCGGTGCAGGACGCGGAACACCTTTACGATCGTCCTTCGTGGGATTGCCGGACGTGCGGCGATTCCTGGCCGTGCGCGAACGCCAAAGCCAGCCTGGCCGCGGAGTTCCAAGGGTTTCCGTCCGTGCTGGCGATCTACCTGACGGCGCAGATGCACGACGCCCTCATCGACCTGACCGTAAACGGCGCTGCAGCGCCATCTGACCTGTACGAGCGGTTCCTCGCCTGGATAAGCCGCTGACGCGAACATCCCCACCAGGCGGGACCCATTGCCGATGAGCCGTCCGAAAGATGAGCTCCTCCGATGCCACACCCCGATCGGGCCGGCGCCGCAAGCGCCCTGCGAATCGCCGGCCCGACGCGGCGCCTTCGTCCCCCTGGCGAAGGCGCCGCACCACCGCGACCCGGCAACAGCCGTGGAAGCCGACCCGCACCGCAGCGGACCGCCCTTACCGCACCTCCCGGGGCGCCAACACAGCCGCGGCACCCCGCCGTCGCAGCCATCAGCTCTCGCAGCACCGAGAGCCGGCACCGAGAGCCGGCACCGAGAGCCGCAGGACTACCAATGCGACCCGGCCGTCGCAGCCACAGAGCCCTCGCAGCAACAGGCCTCGCACCACAAGCCGCGCAGCCACCAACGCCACCCGGCCGCCGCAGCACCGAAGCCCCCGCACTCACAAGACCACCAACGCCACCCGGCCGTCGTAGCACCGAACCCTGCACCGACAAGCCGCGCAGCCACCAATGCGCCCAGCCACCCATGCGCCCAGCCACCAATGCGCCCAGCCACCCATGCGCCCAGCCACCCATGCGCCCAGCCACCCATCCAAGCCCTTGCCGCCCACCAAAATCGCGCAGCGACCAAGCCCTGCAGCTCCGATCCAGCCAGTCACTCGAGCTCATGTAGTGCGCCACGCCACCCAGCCACCTGAGCCCGCACCCCATCAAGCCGCCGACACCAAGCCCTGCAACATCGAGCCGATGCAGCACGAAACCCGGCAATGTCCAACCCGGCGACTCATCTGGCCGCACGGTCACTCCGGCTCGGTGGTCCGCCGCCCGACTACCAACCGGTCATCGGCAGCGGCCCGGCGGCGTCACCGACCCGTGTCCGTCCAGGCTCGATCGCCAATCACGTAGGTCATGCGGCCGGGACCTCTCCGCGGCTCAGCGCAACTGGAGGCGGGCCCGCAGCAACGACATTCAAGACAATCGCCGCCGGCCCTACCTCGCCGAAGAAGTGGCGCGCCGGTCCCTCCACGTTGGAGCGGCCCGGCCGGGCGCAACAGCCGCTCCGGAGGGCGGCCCTCCGGAGCGGAAGAACGGGCGGCGACCAGGCCGCTGGGCGGCCCTTGAGGACCGCCGCCCGCCCTGCCGCCCGATCAAGTCTTGGCCTTCTCAGTGCGGCGGTTACATCATACCGACAGAACGCTGTACGGACAATGCGATGGAGCATCGTGGCCACGTAAAGTGAGTTGCGTGATCGATCCTTCCGCGGACCGTGCGGTGTTCCGCCAGCTGGCCGATCTGCTGCGCAACCAGATCGAGTCGGGCGAGCTCGGCCCAGGGGAAGCGCTGCCCAGCGAGCTCCGCCTCGCGCAGGAATATGGCATCAGCCGCACCACGGTGCGCCAGGCGATCGGACAGCTGCGCACCGAGGGGCTGGTCACCGTCGATCGCCCGCGCGGCACCTTCGTGCGGGTGCCGGAGGCGACGGAACTGGTCACGCTGGGGCGGGGCGAACGGGCGAGCGCCCGCATGCCGACCGACGCCGAGCGACGGAAATATCGGCTCGGTGAGGGCGTGCCGGTGCTGGTCGTGACCGCGGCCGACGGCACCGAGACCGTTCACCCGGCCGACCGTGTGCGGCTCACCCGCCCCTGACCGGCTCATGCCGGAAGGCTACGGCCGGGGTGTGACAAGAACGCTCAGAAGAGGTTGTAGTCGGCGACGGCCAGCGTGAAGCCGTGCTGCGACTTCTCGTCGACGCACCGCAGCGAGACGTTTCCGCTGTCGCACTGGACGTTTCCGGCCCGCAGCGACGAACCGTAGGGCAGGACTTCCGATGCCGTGCCGATGACGGTGTCGCCGGCGCAGACGAAGTCGGCTCTGCCGTTCTCGATGGACATGCCGTGGCCCCAGCCGAGCTCGCAGCTCGCCGGTTTCGGCGGTGGTTCCCAGTCGCGCTTGATGATTTCGCAGCGCACGGCGCCGGTGGTCAGATCGCAGGTGATGTTCTTGGACGGCGACTGGAAGTTCGCCGACGCGACGACGCTCACCACCGGGGACGGGGCTCCTAAACCGGTCCGCGCGCTCGGCGTCGCCGAGGCCGGGACATCGGGCGACGAACCGGGGGAACCGCATCCGGCCAACGCCACCACCAGCATCAGGGCCGCAAGCTTCGGGTTGACCGCCATAGTGAGCGGCAGTCTAGGTGCCCCGGGCAACGCCCGCGACACACCGGGCGGGGGACTTGACCCGGCCGGCCGCAGCGATGACCGTCGACAGCGATGGACACCCGGGAGATGCACGAACGCCTGCCGACGGCGATGCGGCAGGCGGTGGACGACTTCGGCGATCATCTCGCGCGGGTCGACAATCGGTCGGCGCACACCGTACGCGCGTACGTCGGCGACGTCGTCTCGTTGCTCGACCACGCCGCGCGCGCCGGCTGCGCCGGCCCCGACGACCTCGACCTCGGCGTGCTCCGGTCATGGCTGGCCGCACGCCAGAGGACCGGCGCCGCACGTACGTCTCAAGCCCGCCGCGCCGCCGCGGCCCGCACCTTCACCGGGTGGGCCCACCGCACCGGCCGTATCCCGGCCGACCCGGGCGCCCACCTGGCCAGCCCACGCGCCCACCGCGAGCTGCCGACCGTGCTCCGCGCCGACCAGGCCGCCGATCTAGTGACCAGCCCGACCGCTGACAACCGGGCCCGCGACCCGGAGGCGCTGCGCGACCGGGCGGTGCTCGAACTGCTCTATGCCACCGGTGTGCGGGTCAGCGAACTGTGCGGCCTCGACCGAGCCGACGTCGACGAGGCCCGGCGGGTCGTTCGCGTCTTCGGCAAGGGCGCCAAGGAGCGGGCCGTCCCCTACGGCCTTCCCGCTCAGCGTGCCCTCGACGACTGGCTCCGGCACGGCCGCCCCGCGCTGGTCAAGGACGGCAGGAGCGACGCACTCTTCGTCGGCGTCAAGGGCGGCCGCCTCCAGCCGACCGTCGTACGCCGGTTCGTCCGTGACGCCGCGCTCGCCGCCGGGCTGCCGCACACCAGTCCGCACGACCTGCGCCACTCCGCCGCCACCCACCTGCTCGACGGCGGCGCCGACCTGCGCGCCGTACAGGATCTGCTCGGTCATGCCGCGCTGTCGAGCACCCAGATCTATACCCACGTGTCGACCGAGCGCCTCCGCGCCGCCTTCAAACAGGCACACCCCCGCGCCTGACCCCGTACGATCGAAAAGTGCCGCCGCCCGCCGCCTTTCCAGGCGCCCGCCTGCTCTTCTCCATCGATCCCGCGGTGTCCTTTCTGAATCACGGCTCGTTCGGCGCCGTGCCGATCGCCGTGCAGCGCGCCCAGCAACGGATCCGCGACGAGATCGAGTCGAATCCGGTGCGCTTCTACGGCGGCGGCGTGGTCGACCGCATCATCCACACGCGACGTCACCTGGCCGGTTTTCTGGGCGCCGACCCCGAGGGCAGC
This sequence comes from Actinoplanes sp. NPDC051343, assembly GCF_044455125.1. Classification (NCBI taxonomy): domain Bacteria; kingdom Bacillati; phylum Actinomycetota; class Actinomycetes; order Micromonosporales; family Micromonosporaceae; genus Actinoplanes; species Actinoplanes sp. NPDC051343. Next base: position 216,250 of record NZ_JBITEL010000004.1, on the reverse strand, counting down.
GCGCTCGTCGCCAACACCACGACCGGCATCTCGCTGGTGCTGCAGTCGGTGCGGCTCGAATCGGCCGACGAGGTGCTGCTGACCGATCACGTCTACGGCGCGGTCGATCTCGCCGTTCGCCGCCACTGCCGCCGGGCCGGCGCGACCGTACGGTCGGTCTCGCTTCCGCTCGGTGCCTCGGACGCCGAGATCGTCTCCCGCGTGCGTGCGGCCTTGCGACCGGGCAAGACGAAGCTGCTGATCGTCGAACATCTGAGCTCGGCGACGGCCAAGCTCTTCCCCGCGTGCGAGGTGGTCGCGGCCGCCCACGAGCACGAGATTCCCGTGCTGGCCGACGCCGCTCACGTGCCCGGGATGCTGCCGGTCGACGTCAGCGCTCTGGGCGCCGATTTCTGGGTCGGCAACCTGCACAAGTGGGCCTTCGCCCCGCGCGGCACGGCACTGCTGGCGGTCGCACCGGCCTGGCGCCGCCGGATCGAGCCGCTGGTCGTCTCGTGGGAGCACGAGCAGGGCTTCCCGCTCTCGGTCGAATATCAGGGGACGATCGATTACACCCCCTGGCTGGCCGCACCGATCGGTCTCTTCACCCTGCGATCGCTGGGCTGGGACGCGGTGCGCAAGCACAACGGGGCGCTGGCCGCCCACGGTCAGCGGGTCGTCGGGGCCGCGCTGGACGTGGACCCGGCCGACCTGCTGGAGCCGGCCGATCCCGAGATCTCGATGCGGGTCGTGCCGCTGCCGGCCGGTCTGGCCACGAATGCGGCCGAGGCGCTGTCGCTTCGTCAATACATCGCCGACAAGCTGGCCACCGAGGCGCAGGTGAGCAGCTGGAACGGCCGCGGCCTGCTGCGGCTGAGTGCCCAGGTCTACAACCGGGCCGACGAATATGACCGGCTCGCCGAGCGCCTGCCGGCCGCGCTGACCGCCTATCAGCGTTGAGGCGACCGGAAGCAGCCGGACGCGGCCCAGGCCGAGCAGGGCCAGCGGGTCGAGATAGAGATCGCCGCGCCGCAGGCCCCAGTGCAGACAGGCGGCCACCGGACACCCCGGATGACCGGGCTCGAGCACGCCGAGCGGACTCCCTGGTCCGACCGCATCACCCGCCGCCACCGACGGTGTCACCGGCTCGTAGGTCGTGCGCAGCCCGTCCGGATGCTGCACGCTGACCACGCCGCGACCGGCCAGCGAGCCGGCGTAGACCACCCGCCCGGCCCCGGCCGCCCGAATCACTGCGCCCGGCGCCGCCGCGAGGTCAACCCCGCGGTGCCCTGGCAGCCATGGTGCGGCCGGTGGATGGAACGCCCGCACCACCCGCGAGGGGACGACAGGCCACCCGTAGGCCGCCCGGAAAGGCGTCACCCACCCCAGAAAGATCAGCAACAACACCAGAACCGGCATGCCGACCAGGCTGCCGATTTCTCCCCGCTCCCGCGACCACCCCTGTGGACAACGCGAGACTGTGGATAACTAGCTGCCGAACCCCGCGTCGTCGGGTAAGGAGATGTCGGGCTTCTCCAGTTCCTCGACGTTGACATCCTTGAAGGTCATCACGCGCACGTTCTTGACGAACCGGGCCGGGCGGTACATGTCCCAGACCCAGGCGTCGTGCATCTCGACCTCGAAATAGACTTCCCCGTCCGAGTTACGCACGTGGAGGTCGACCTGGTTGGCCAGATAGAACCGGCGCTCGGTCTCCACCACGTAGGAAAACTGGCGGACGATGTCGCGGTACTCCCGGTAGAGCTGCAGCTCCATCTCGGTCTCGTACTTCTCGAGATCCTCTGCGCTCATCGCTTCTCGCCCTCCATGGCCTCATCTTCCCCCACCGACGCCGACGGCTGAGGCTGCTCGCCCGACGCCACGCCGACGGTACCCGCAGCTTGGCTCGGAAGCACCGTCGGCACGGGCGAAGATGCGTCGTCGAACAGCGACGGAGCGGGGATCACGGCCGGGCGGCGGGCCCGCGGCGGCCGGTTGCCGCGGCCGGAGACCGCGGCGACGTTCACGTACGAGAACCGGTGCTCGGCGCACGGGCCGCGCCGCAGCAGGGCGGCGCTGTGCTCGTCGGTGATGTAGCCCTTGTGCACCGCGAAACCGTAGCCGGGGAACTGCCCGTCCAGCTCCACCATGATGCGGTCCCGGGTGACCTTCGCGAGCACGCTGGCCGCCGCCACGCACGCGGCGACCCGGTCGCCCTTCCAGACCGCGAGACCGGGCACGCCCAGCCCGTCGACCGGGAAACCGTCGGTCAACACGTACTCCGGCTGGGTCTCGAGCGACGCGAGCGCGCGGCGCATCGCCGCGAGATTGCAGACGTGGAGGCCGCGTGCGTCGACCTCGGTGGCCGGGATGATCATGACGGACCAGGCGAGGGCACGGTCGACGACCTGCGCGTAGACCCGCTCGCGGGCGGCCGGGGTGAGCAGTTTGGAGTCGGCCAGCTCGTCGATCTCGCCGCGCTTGCCCTCGGGGAGGATGGCGGCGGCCGCCACCAGCGGGCCCGCACAGGCTCCCCGGCCGGCCTCGTCGGCGCCGGCCACGTGCCGGAAGCCGCGGCGCTGCAGGGCACGCTCGAGGGCGTAGATGCCGCTCTCGCGGCGGATCACGGTGCGGGTGGGCGCGAGCATCAGAAGCCTCCCTGCCGGCGCAGCAGTGCCGCGATGTCCTCGGGGAAGATCTGCTCGTCGCTGGCCTCGAGCTCGGCCGCCGACCACCATCGGTGCTCGGTGATCGTCTCCTGCTCGTCGGCCTCCATGCCGGCCGTGTCGACCTGCCACTCGGCGACCCGCAGGAGATAGAAATCCTGATCCTGGCGGTAGTCACGGCCGTCGTAGCTGAACTCGGTGACCTGGTGCCAGATCGGCTCGCCCAGGTCGGCCGGCCGGACCCGCAGCCCGGTCTCTTCCAGCAACTCGCGCGCGGCGCCCTGAGCCGGCGTCTCGCCGTCATGCAGCCCGCCGCCGGGGGTGAACCACCAGCGGCGCCCGGGCCGGGCCGGATCGCCGCCGTGGAGCAGCAGCGTGCGCCCGGCCGCGTCGACGAGCAACACCCGGGCGGCGCGGCGGTCGATTACGGTCACCGACCAAGCCTATTGCGCCCGGCGTGGATCTTTCGACCGGCCCAGGGCTATTTGGCGGCCGGCGGATCGGGGATGTCGTCGTAGCCGTCCGGCACCGAGAGCCAGTGGGCCCGGCTGACCGGCCAGAAGATCGTGAAGGCGCGGCCGACCACCGAATCCTCGGGGATCGTCGACTTCTGGATGTCGCCGCCGGTGTCCTTGTAGTTTTCGAGCGAGTCGCCCGACTCCAGGCGGTGGTCACCCATCACCCAGAGGCGACCGGGCGGCACCGTGATTTCGAAGTTGGTGTCGGCGGCCGGCTCCTGGACGCCGTCGGCGTCGCGGTAGATGTACGGCTCGTCGAGCACGTGCCCGTTGATCGACAGACGGTGCTGGGAGTCGCAGCAGGTCACCCGGTCGCCGGGGATGCCGATGATGCGCTTGATGAAGTCCTGGCCCTCGTCGCCGTGCTGCCACAGCGTCGGTGCCTTGAAGACGATGATCTCGCCACGGTGCGGGTCACGGAAGTCGTAGACGAGCTTGTTGACCAGCACACGGTCCCAGATGTTGAGCGTGTGCTCCATCGAGCCGGACGGGATGTAGAACGTCTGCAGCACGAACGCCCGCACGAGGACGGCGACCACAATCGCGACAGTCACCAGGATGGGAAGCTCGCGCCAGAACGAACTGCGGCGGGGCTTCTCGGTCTGCTCGTCAATCACGAGGGGAGCCTACGACGCCGCGTCGCCAACGGCAGTCCGGAACGCGCGGATAACGCGGCACTTAGTAGAAACGGGAGGACGAAAAAGTCAGTGCTCGGGCTGCCACCGCCGGCGCGGAGCGTGTGCTCGGCCGACGCGCTGGGATGGTCGGCGGCGTACGTCTTCCAGACGTCGGGCACGGGCAGGCTGGTGAACCGGCTGCTCGGCCAGACGATGACGAATGCCCGGCCGATCACGTTCTTGATCGGCACAGGCCCCTGACATCGAGCATCCTGCGAGACGGCCCGATGGTCACCCATGACAAACATCTCACCCGCAGGGATGGTCACTTCCGTGAACCGCCGGCTCGTGCATTGGGACGGATTGGGCGGCTGATTGAGATCCGAGTTGTATCCGTCGGCGATATAGGGCTCGTCGATGCCGACCCCGTTGACCGTGATTCGACCTTTGTCGTCACAGCAGGCGACTTTGTCGCCCGGCAGGGCGATCACCCGCTTGATGAAGTCACGTTCACCCGGGCGGCTTACCCCGACGAGATCGCCGACGGTGCGTCCGAGCTTGGCCGCGAAGCTGTTGCTGATCGGCTCGCTGACCTCGGGCGCCCAGTTGTCGGTGCCCCGGAACACCAGGACCTCGCCCCGCACCGGGTCGCGCACGTCATAGACGACCTTGTTGACCAGAACCCGATCGCCGACCAGCAGCGTCTTCTCCATCGACTTGCTGGGGATGTAGAAGGCCTGCACCAGGAACGTACGGATCAGCACGGCCAGGCAGAACGCCACCACCAGCAGCAGCGGCAACTCCTGCCAGAGCGGCATTTCCTTGCGGCGGATCAACGATCGCCGCCGCTCGGAAGGTCGATAGCCTTGCATCGGTTCCACGCTTCACATCTCCCGCCGCCGACCGGCCGAACCGCCCCGGATACAGCACTACCGCCCGAGTATCCCCTCGCGAGGTCTTACGGGCGGTAGTGCTGGAAGGGTTCACACTGATCCCATCCGGCATTCGGGCAAGCATAGTTCGCCCATGCCGGATCGATGTGGATCAGACGGGCTGCTTCTCCCGAAGCTCCTTGATCTTGGCCTTCTTGCCACGGAGCTCACGAAGGTAGTAGAGCTTGGCGCGGCGCACGTCACCACGGCTCACGATCTCGAGCCGGTCGATCTGCGGGCTGTGGAGCGGGTAGGTCCGCTCGACGCCGACGCCGAAACTGATCTTCCGGACCTTGAAGGTCTCCCGGAGGCCGGCGCCGTGCCGTGCGATCACCACGCCCTGGAAGACCTGGACGCGGGAACGGTTACCTTCCACGACCCGGGCGTGCACCTTGACGGTGTCGCCGGCCCGGAAATCGGGAATGTCGGTGCGCTGCGACTGGGCGTCGAGAGCGTCCAGCGTGTTCATCGCTGCATCCTCGGTGCTAATGCACACCAGGTGTTTGGTGTGCCGGCGGTCATTCTGATCTCCCACTGGTCCTGAAGATCCTCGTTTTCCCTCGCGGCGCGGGGGAAAGCGGCAACCTCACTACTCTGCCACACCCGACCCCGGGATCCGAAATCCGGCCTCGTCGATCGCCGCGCGATCGCGCTTGTCCAACCGCTCGGGAGGATAGGCCGCGAAAAGATCGGGCCGGCGCGACGCCGTGCGCAACAACGATTCCGTACGCCGCCAGCGCGCGATCCGCCCGTGATCACCGGACCGGAGCACCTCCGGCACCTCACGACCGCGCCACGAGGCCGGCTTGGTGTACATCGGGGCCTCGAGCAGACCGGCCGCGTGCGACTCCTCGGTCAGCGACTCGGAGTTGCCCAGCACCCCGGGCAGCAGCCGGGTGACCGCCTCCAGGATCACCAGCACCGCGACCTCGCCACCGAACAGCACGTAGTCGCCGAGTGAGACCTCGCGTACGGGCATCCGGTCGGCGGCGTCGTCGATCACCCGCTGGTCGATGCCCTCGTAGCGGCCGCAGGCGAAGATCAGGTGGTCGATCGCCGCCAGTTCGTGGGCGTCGGCCTGGGTGAACGGCTTACCGACCGGGGACGGCACGACCAGGGTGCCCGGGCCGACCGCGTCCAGCGCCTGCGACCACGGCTCGGGGCGCATCACCATGCCGGGGCCACCGCCGTACGGGCTGTCGTCGACCGTGCGGTGCACGTCGCTGGTCCAGGTGCGCAGGTCGTGCACGGCCAGGTCGAGGGCGCCCGTGGTGCGCGCCTTGCCGATCAGCGAGAGGTCGAGCGGCGCGAAGTAGTCGGGGAAGATCGAGATGACGTCGACACGCATGGTCAGAGATCCAGCAGTCCCTCGGGCAGATCGACCTGGATGCGGCCGCCGCGCAGGTCGACGGTCGGGACGATCTGACTGACGAACGGGATCAGCGCGACGCCGCCGGTCGCCTTCTTGAGGACGATCAGATCGGACGACGGCGCGTGGTCGATGCGGTCGACCGTGCCGAGCGCGGAGCCGTCCAGCGACTCGACGCGCAGACCGATCAGCTGATGGTCGTGGAACTCGTCCGGGTCGTCCGGCGGGGCCAGCTCCGCGCTGTCGACCTGCAACAGGACGCCGCGCAGCGCCTCGGCGACATTGCGGTCGTGGGCGCCCTCGAAACCGATGATGGCGCGACCCTGATGCCAGCGGATCGACTCGACGACCAGCTGGGCGGGAACCTGATAGGGCACACCCGGGGCGGAAGTGGCCGTCGCCGACCCGGTGCTCACCCGGCGGTCCCGCGGGACCTCCGTGGTGAACACCGAACCGGCGACGAAACGCTCCTCGGGCTCGTCGGTGCGCACGGCGACCGAGACTTCGCCCCGGACCCCGTGCGGCTTACCGATCTGGCCTACTACGAGCAGCATCGATCAGTACGCGTCGACGATGTCGACGCGGATGCCGCGCCCACCGATCGACCCGATGACCTGCCGCAGGGCCTTGGCCGTACGCCCGCCGCGCCCGATGACCGTTCCCAGGTCCTCCGGGTGCACACGGACCTCGAGCCGCTTGCCGCGGCGCGAGTCGACCAGCCGTACCCGGACGTCGTCCGGGTTGTCGACGATGCCCTTGACGAGGTGCTCCAGCGCCGGCCGGAGCGCCCCGTCAGCTCGCGTCGGCGCCGGCACCGGACGTTCCCTCTGCGTTGGCAGCACCGGCACCGGCCGGGTCCTCCGCGGTTTCGGCCACGGCCTCGCGGTTGGGCTCGGCCCGCTCCACGACCTTGGTCTGCTCCGGCTTGGCCGCGGCGGCCTCCGGGGCGGCAGCGGACTTCTTGGCGGTCTTGGCCGGCTTGGTGGTGGGCTCGGCGACGCCGGCGGCGGCCTTGGCCTCCGCCTCGTAGACCTCGATGCGGCTCTTCTTGGGCTCGGCCACGAGCAGCGGCGGCGGGGCCGGCAGGCCCTTGAACTGCTGCCAGTCGCCGGTCTTCTCCAGGATGCGCTGGACGGCCTCGCTCGGCTGTGCGCCGACGGAGAGCCAGTACTGCACGCGCTCGGACTTCACCTGGATGACCGAAGGGTGTTCCTTCGGCTGGTAGATGCCGACGTACTCGATGGCGCGGCCGTCGCGCTTGGTGCGCGAGTCGGCGACGACGATGCGGTACTGCGGGTTGCGGATCTTGCCCATCCGCAGAAGCCGGATCTTAACGGCCACGGTTCTCTTCGCTCCTGATGACTGCGTGGGTCGAGCCGTTCGGACCCCACGTGGGGTTGTGGGACCGAAGCCTCATGGACTGGCCGCGCGTCGAGGGGTTAGAGGGCGCCTCGCGCGAGCCGGATACCAGTCGTTCATTCTGCCAGATGAAGGGGGTCGGCTCCCAATCGGGCGGCAGGTCCCGGTGAAAAGCGGCAAATCACGCCCGGCGGACCATCACCGGGCGGTCCCAGCCGGGCGGCAACTCGGTCGGGACGGGCCAGGACGGATCCGGGCGGAAGTCGGTCCAGGTGCCGTCGAACGGGAACTCCCCCGCCTCGATCTCCTTGATCACCTTGCGTCCCTCGGCCCACACGGCGGCCTCGTCGGGCACCCAGTAGTGCTCGGGGAAGCCCAGGCGCTCGGCGAACTCGTCCTCGTCCTTCCACTCCCAGCGCCGGTCCGGGGTGACGACGATGTCGAGGTCCTGGTCGATCACGTCGATGCCGATGACATCGCCGTCGTCCCAGCGGACCGCGCTCTCCTCGAGGTTGACGTAGTAGTTGGTGAAGTCGCCCTCGTCGGTGCGGAAGAACCAGACCGAATGGTCGGCGCCGGCCGGGAAGAAACGCAGCACCCCCGGCCCCTGCCAGGTGGAGATTTGCGGCTGCTTGGCCGCCGCCGCCCACTCGGGAAACGGCATGTCGCGCGGGCCGCGATCGTCCAGCGTCCGCTCGACCGCCAGGACCGAGCCGCGGGCCAGCCAGACGAGAAGCCCGCGGTCGTCGTCGGAAATCACCCGCGTGGGGTGCACGAACGCGATCCGGCCGCAGTGGGTGTCACGGTGAAGCAGGAGCCGGCCCGGTGCAAACGTCACGATCAGTAGGAACGAGCCAGTACGGCGATCAGGTTCGGCTCGTCGTCCGAGTCGGGCATCGTGCCGTCCTCGCGGGTCAGGCAGCGGACGGTGACGGCCTTGCCGTTCGCCTCCTTCTCGCCCGACTCGCCGACCGCCGACCACGGCACCCGGGCCCAGCCGGTCTGCGCCGCCTCGATCGCGTCGCCCAGCGTCTTGACGTCGACCGTCCGCTCCTCGCGGAAGGCCAGCGCGTCGTCGAAGAGGCGCTGCTGGTCGGCCTTGAGCGCGGCGACCACGTCGTCGACCACGTCGTCGAGCGCGGCCGGCGCCTTCGTGCCGTCGACCCGGCGGGCCACCACCACGTTGCCGGTCGCCAGGTCGCGCGGCCCGACCTCGATGCGAATCGGGATGCCCTGGAGTTCGGCGTCGACGGCCCGCCGGCCGAACGGGATGTCTGCGCGGTCGTCGAGCTTCACGCGTACGCCCGCGGCCTTGAGCGAATCGCGCAGCTTGGCCGCCGCCTCGACGACGCCCTCGCCCGCCTTCACCACCATGACCTGCACCTGGATCGGCGCGAGCCGCGGCGGCAGCCGCAGGCCGTTGTCGTCGCCGTGCACCATGATCAGGCCGCCGACCATGCGGGTCGACGTGCCCCACGAGGTGGTCCAGGCGTGCTCGACCGTGCCGGCCGCCGACGAGTACGTGATGTCGAACGCCTTGGCGAAGTTTTGCCCCAGCTCGTGCGACGTGCCCATCTGGAGCGCCTTGGTGTCGCCCATCATGGCCTCGACGGTCATGGTGTTGGTGGCACCGGCGAACCGCTCGCCCTTGGTCTTGCGGCCGGGCACCACCGGGATGGCCAGGATCTCCTCGATGAACGCCTGGTAGACGTTCTTGTGGATGTCGCGGGCGTGCTCGCGGGCGTCGGCCTCGGAGGCGTGGGCGGTGTGCCCCTCCTGCCAGAGGAACTCGGTGGTGCGCAGGAACGTGCGCGGCCGCAGCTCCCACCGCACGACGTTGGCCCACTGGTTGAGCAGCAGCGGCAGGTCACGGTAGGAGTCGACCCACTTGGCCATGAACTCGCCGATCACGGTCTCGCTCGTGGGGCGGACGACCAGCGGCTCGGCCAGCTGCTTGCCGCCGGCGTGGGTGACCACGGCCAGCTCGGGCGAGAAGCCCTCGACGTGGTTGGCCTCGCGGCGCAGGTAGCTCTCGGGGATGAACAGCGGGAAGTACGCGTTCTGCACGCCCGCCTCTTTGATGCGGGCGTCCATGTCGGCCTGCATGCGCTCCCAGATGGCATAACCGACCGGCCGGATCACCATCGTGCCGCGCACCGGGCCGTTGTCGGCCAGCTGCGCCTTGGCGATGACGTCCTGGTACCAGCGGGGGAAGTCTTCCGCACGTTCAGTGAGCACACGAGCCATGAGACGGCATCCTAGTCGGACCGCCCTGCAACCCACCGGGAGGGCATCGCGTCTCTCTTGGAGACGGGCGGGGCGGGCGTCACTTGACCACCCGGCCGCGCAGCACGATGCGGCTCGGGTGCCGGGTGACGGCCAGGGTGCGGCGCGGGTCCTCCGGGTAGACGACCAGGTCGGCCAGGCCGCCCTCGACCAGGCCGGGGAAACCCAGCCACTCCCGGGCCTTCCAGGAGGCGCCGGCCAGGATGTCGGCCGCGGGCAGCCCGGCCTCCTCCATGATCAGCATCTCCTCGGCCACCAGCCCGTGCCGGATGCCGCCACCGGCGTCGGTGCCGATGTAGATCGGGACGCCGGCCTCGTGGGCGGCCCGCACCACCTCCGGAAACCGGTCCCGCAGAGCGATCATGTGGTCGGCGTACCCGGCGAACTTCGCGCGCGCTTGCTCGGCGATCCCGCCGAACGTCCGAATGTTGATCATCGTGGGCACCAGCGCGGTCCCCCGCCGGGCCATCTCGTCGATCAGGTCGAGGGAGAGCCCGGTGCCGTGCTCGACCGAGTCGACCCCGGCCCGCACCATGACGTCGACGCCCTCCTCGGAGAACGTGTGCACGGCCGCCCGGGCACCGGCGGCGTGCGCGGCCTCGACCGCCGCGGCCATGGTCGCCGCATCCCACGACGGCGCCAGATCGCCCACCCCGCGGTCGATCCAGTCGCCGACCAGCTTGACCCAGCCGTTCCCGGCCTTCGCCTGTTCGGTCACGGTCGCCGCGACGTCGGCCGCGGCCACCTCGATGCCGACGTCACGCAGGTAGCGCCGGGGCGCGGCCACGTGCCGGCCCGCGCGGGCGAGGCGAGGCACGCCGGGTTCGTCCTCAAGTTCCGGGTACGGGTAAGGCGAGCCGGCATCGCGCAGCGCGAGCACCCCCGCGTCCCGATCGGTCGCCGCCAGCTCCCGCGCCTGGTCGAGCCCGGTGATCGGCGTAGCCCCGTACGCGATCCCGAGGTGACAGTGCGCATCAACCAGCCCCGGCACCACGAACCCACCGTCACTGACCGTCTCGGCCCCGGCGACCGGCTCGAACGTGACCCGGTCCCCCACCAGCCACAGATCGCGAACGTCCCCTTCGGGCAGCACCGCCCCACGCACATGCAACGCCATGCGTAAGTCCTACCCGATCACCGCATCACACGTCAGCCGACGCCGCCGCCCGAAGCCGGTCCCGCTTCCGCGTCCACGCCGGCAGATCGAGCGTCACCTTCCACGGCTCCTCCAGCGTGACGAGCTCATCGGTCTGGAGCTGCGGGCGATATCGCCCGTCGGAGCCGAGCCGGAAGACGGTCAGCGTGATCCGCATCGCGAGCGGGTCGACGATCCAGTAAGCCGGGATCCCCAGCTCCGCGTACCACTTCAGCTTTTGCCGGCGGTCGGTGAATCGGGACGACTCGGAAACGATCTCGACCACCAACGGCACGTCGGACGGCAGGACCGGTGACCGGCCGGCCCCCTTCTCATGAAGAAGCAGGACGTCGGGACGGAACTCGTTGCGTCGGTTCTTGAGGAGGGCCTGCTCGACGTTGACGACGAAGTCGTCCGGGCAGTTTTCCTCGATGGCGTTGGCGACCCTCATCTCGAGGACCTGGTGGATAGGGAGTCCGACGGGGGTCAAGATCAGCCTTCCCTCGATCAACTCATAACGAAGATCGTCGGGAAGGTCCACCAGGTCGTCGACGGTCAGGTCGTCCCGCTCCAGCAGGTGCGGGTCGACCGGGAGCATCACAGCGGTCATCGATTCCTCCTCGATGCGATCACCGCCCATGCTACTAGCCCCTTGACTAGGTTCTCTATGCCAAGTTGTCGTTCGCTCAGCTCTTGTCGCCGTCGTTGCGCTTTGGCTTGTTGAGCTTGCTGAAGTCGAGGTTGGGGAGCTTGAAGCCGGGCGGGAGACCCTGGCCGCCACCGCCGCCCAGGGCGCCCGGGTCCATGCCCGGCGGGAGCTGGGGCATGCCGCCCGGGAAGCCCGCGGGGAAGCCGCCGGCGCCCGCGCGGGGGCGGGACGAGCCGCCCTTGCCGCCCTTGCGCTTGTTCTTCGGGCTCTTCGTGGCCTTGCGGCGGCCGCCCGGCAGGCCCATCATGCCGCTCATCTGCTTCATCATCTTTTGCGCGTCGGCGAAGCGGTTGAGCAGCTGGTTGACGTCCATGACCGTCATGCCGGAGCCGTTGGCGATGCGGACGCGGCGGGAGCCGTTGATGATTTTGGGGTTGGTGCGTTCCTGCGGGGTCATCGAGCGGATGATCGCGGTGATCCGGTCGAAGTGGCTGTCGTCGAGCTCGGCCAGCTGGTCCTTCATCTGGCCCATGCCCGGCATCATGCCGAGGATGTTGGCGATCGGGCCCATGCGCCGTACGGCGATCAGCTGGTCGAGGAAGTCTTCCAGCGTGAACTGCTCACCGGCGAGCAGTTTGCCGGTCATCTTCTCCTTCTGATCCTCGTCGAAGGCCTGTTCGGCCTGCTCGATGAGGGTCAGAACGTCGCCCATGCCGAGGATGCGGCTGGCCATGCGGTCGGGGTGGAAGAGGTCGAAATCTTCGAGCTTTTCACCTGTCGACGCGAAGAGGATGGGCTCGCCGGTCACGTGCCGGACGCTCAGCGCGGCACCGCCGCGGGCGTCGCCGTCGAGCTTGGAGAGCACCACGCCGGTGATGCCGACGCCGTCGCGGAACGCCTCGGCGGTCTGCACGGCGTCCTGGCCGACCATCGCGTCGATCACGAAGATGGTCTCGTCGGGGTCGACCGCGTCGCGGATGTCGCGCGCCTGCTGCATCATCTCCTCGTCGATGCCGAGGCGGCCGGCGGTGTCGACGATGACGATGTCTTTGGCGGTGCGCTTGGCGACCTCGATCGAGTCCTTCGCGACCTGGACCGGGTTGCCGACGCCGCTGCCCGGCTCGGGCGCGTAGATGTCGACGCCGGCCCGGCCCGCGATGACCTGCAGCTGCTGGACCGCGTTGGGGCGCTGGAGGTCGGCCGCGACCAGCATCGGCTGGTGGCCCTGACCCTTGAGCCAGCGGGCCAGCTTGCCGGCGAGAGTGGTCTTGCCGGCGCCCTGGAGGCCGGCCAGCATGATCACGGTCGGGGGCTGCTTGGCGAACTGGAGCCGCCGGCCCTCGCCGCCGAGGATGTTGATCAGTTCCTCGTGGACGATCTTGATGATCTGCTGGGCCGGGTTGAGGGCCTGCGACACCTCGGCGCCGCGGGCCCGTTCCTTCAGGTTGTTGACGAACGCCCTGACCACGGGCAGCGCGACATCCGCCTCCAGCAGGGCGAGACGGATCTCGCGCGCCGTGGCGTCGATGTCGGCATCGGTGAGCTTGCCCTTGCCGCGGAGCTTGGTGAAGATTCCGGACAGACGGTCACTCAGTGCGTCAAACACAGTAAAACTTCCCGATGGTCAGAGGGAGTTTGATGACGCAAGCCTAACCGGCCGGGCGAAGCCTCACCGGTTGCGCATGCGGTAGGTCTCCCGCGCGGCCTCGATCCGGTTGTGGTTACGGGTGCCGGGAGCGACGGCCCGCTTGGCCTTCGCGTACAGCAGGGCGCCGCCGCCGATCACGATCGCGCCCACGATCAAGAAGAAGAGCAGTGGCGCGAGGATCTTGATGGCAAGCCATCCGACCAGGACCACGCCCACCACACCGGCGAGCAGCATTGCCAACGCCTTACCCATCGGAGCCTCCTGCACGAGGGAAGAGTTCGACTTCCACCATGCCTCAGCGAAGCAACTCCGCCCATCGGCCGAACCCCTGACGCGCACCCGTAGGGGTCGACCTGCGCCGTTCCGGTCCGTCACGCCCGCAAATCCCGTATACCGGCGATATCTGGCGTCACAAAAAGTACATCCGCCGGCGGGACGGGACGCAACCTCCGGTCAGCGGATGCCGTTGAGGGGTCAGTGACCACGGCGGTCGCCGGACGCGAAGCCGCGGTCGCGCCCACCGAACCGGCGGAAGGACGACGGCGTGCCCCTGCGGCGGATCCTGCGCTTCGCGCCCTGGCCGGTCCGACGGCGGATGCTCGCCGGAGCCCAGAAGCGGCTGCTGCCCCGGGTGGCCCCGGAACGCCGGCTCCGGACGGCGCGCCTGCTGGTGCCCCTGGAGGCCCGGCCGCGGCCCGGGCTGGCGGCCGACGCCGCGATCATGGGAGTTCGCACCGCCCACGGCCGGATGGTGGCCCGGCGAGCCGAGCAGGTCACGCCGGCCGGGGTACGCCGGGCCAACCTCGACCGGGTCGTATCCGCCCTGGACACGGCCGGCATCGACTGGTTCCGCGTACCGGTGGACTCGTTGACCGGCACGGCTCTCGCCGTACGGGAAAGCGAGCGCAACCGGACGCTGAGCGTGCTCGAGGCACTCAGCGCGAGCGACGCCGGGCGTCTCGAGATCGTGTTGCCGAGGCGGAGCCGGCAGCCGCGGCGCGCCCGGCGCGCCGCGAAGGTCCTGCGGGTGAGCTGGCCGGTGACCGACCGGCACGGAAGCCTGGTGCTGGGTAGCGAGTACGGCTGCGAGATCGAGTTCTGGAAAGCGGACCGGGACGTCCTGATCGGGCCGCGCCCCAACCCGGTCGCCGACGTCGTGCCGGCCGACGAGCCCGCGGTGCAGGCCCCCGAGCACGTCTTCGGGCCGTTCTGCGTGCCCGGTGAGACCGCCCACTACCGCACCCGCGACGTGTTCACGATGGTCAGCCCGGACCGCGTGAGCTTCCCGATCGACGTCGTCTACACCTGGGTGGACGGCAACGATCCGGCCTGGCGGGAACGCAAGGCACGGGCGCTGCGGGAGAACGGCTGGGTGACCGGGGTCAGCGAACAGACGGCCAACGACTCGCGGTACGCCTCGCGGGACGAGCTGTGCTACTCGATGCGCGCGCTGCACGCCTTCGCGCCCTGGGTGCGGCACGTGTTCCTGGTCACCGACGGGCAGGTGCCGGCCTGGCTGGACACCAGCAATCCGCGGGTCACCGTGGTGCCGCACAAGGAGATCTTCGGCGATTCCGGACGCCTGCCGACCTTCAACTCGCAGGCCATCGAGTCGCGACTGCACCGGATACCGGGGCTGGCCGAGCATTTCCTCTACCTCAACGACGACGTCTTCCTGGGCCGCCCGGTGGCGCCCGAGATGTTCTTCACCCCGGGCGGGCTGACCCGGTTCTTCCCGTCGACCGCGCTTGTCGACTCGGCGCCCCGCCTGCCCACCGACCCGCCGGCCAACTCGGCCGGGAAGAACAACCGGCGGCTGATCCAGGAGGCGTTCGGGCGGGTGCTGACCCGGAAGATGAAGCACACCCCGCACCCGTCCCGGCGCAGCGTGCTGGCCGAGATCGAGCTGCGGTTCGCCGAGCAGGTGGAGGCGACCGCCGCGCATCAGTTCCGGCATCCGGACGACATCTCGCTGCTCTCCTCGCTCCAGCAGTACTACGCGTACCTGACCGGGCGGGCCGCGCCGGGCGAGATCAAGTACATGTACACCGACCTGGCCGACCCGTCGACGCCGTTCCGGCTCAGCCGCCTGCTGCACGACCGGCACCTCGACGCGTTCTGCCTGAACGACACCGACTCCGATCCGGCGGCCGCCGGCGAGCAGGCGGCGTTGCTGGCCGACTTCCTGCCCGCGTACCTGCCGTTCCCGTCGCCGTTCGAGCTGGCGACGCCGCGGCCGGGCACCACGACGCTCGCCCCGGCGCCGGCGCCGGTGGTGGCCCGGCAGGCGACGCGCGCGCCCACCGACCCGATCCACCCGGACATCGCCCTGCCGTCGCAGCCGGCGTCGCCGTCCTCCGATTCCTCCGTCGCCTGACCACCCGTCCCGCGGCCTCGCGCCTTCTTGAAGGGGAAATTTCATGACTTATGACGTTGCCATCCTGGGACTGGGATATGTGGGACTGCCGCTCGCACAGCAGGCCACCCGCGCCGGCCTCAAGGTGCTCGGCTTCGACGTGAACGCCGGCGTCGTCGGCACCCTCGCCGAAGGACGGTCGCACGTGGACGACCTGAGCGACGCCGACGTGGCCGAGATGCTCGCCCACGGGTTCCGGGCGACCACCGACGAGCGCCTGATCGCGAGCGCGAACACCGCGGTGATCTGCGTGCCGACCCCGCTCGCCGAGGGCGACGGACCCGACCTGCGCGCGGTGATCGGGGCGACCGAGGCGATCGGGCGCAACCTGCGCGCCGACATGCTGGTCGTGCTGGAATCGACGACCTATCCGGGCACCACCGACGAGGTCGTGCGCCCGCTGCTCGAGAAGCTCTCCGGGCTGACCGCGGGCATCGACTTCCACCTCGCCTTCTCCCCCGAGCGGATCGACCCGGGCAACGAGAAGTTCGGAGCCCGGAACACCCCCAAGGTCGTCGGCGGGTACACGCCGGACTGCACCGACCGGGTGGCGGCGTTCTACGGACGGTTCGTCGAGACCGTCGTCCGCACCAAGGGCACGCGCGAGGCGGAGACCGCCAAGCTGCTCGAGAACACCTACCGGCACGTCAACATCGCGCTGGTCAACGAGATGGCGCGGTTCTGCCACGAGCTCGGCATCGACCTGTGGGACGTCATCCACGCGGCGTCGACCAAACCGTTCGGGTTCCAGCCGTTCTATCCCGGGCCGGGCGTCGGCGGGCACTGCATTCCGATCGACCCCAACTATCTGAGCCACAACGTGCGCACCAAACTCGGGTACCCGTTCCGGTTCGTCGAGCTCGCGCAGGAGATCAACGCGACGATGCCCGACTACGTGGCGCGGCGCGCGCAGAACCTGCTCAACGCCGACGGGCAGGCCGTGCACGGGGCGACGATCCTGCTGCTCGGGGTCACGTACAAGGCGAACATCGCCGACCAGCGGGAGTCACCGGCGACGCCGCTCGCCCGCCAGTTGACCGCCCTCGGTGCCACGGTGCAATATCACGACCCGCACGTGACGTCATGGACCGTGGGCAACGTCGAGGTGGCGCGTACCGAAGACCTCGAGGGCGCCGCCGCGGCGGCCGACCTCGTGGTCCTCGTGCAGCACCACCGGGAGTACGACGCGGACCATCTCGCCGGACTGGCCAAGCGGTTCTTCGACACCCGGGGCGTGACGACCACGCGCGAGGCGCACCGCCTCTGACTTGAAGTGCCGGGGCGCGCGCTCAGCGGGCCCCGGCGTCACGAGCGCTCGGCCCGCTGCCCGATCACCACCGGCTTCGGCGTCTCCGACTTCTCCTGCACCAGATAGCGCGGCCGGGCCCGGACCTCCTCGTGGATGCGGGCCAGATACTCCCCGATCACCCCCAGGCCCAGCAGGATGAACGTGCCCAGCACGAGCAGCAGCAGGATGACGGTCGGGAAGCCGGCCACCGAGCCGCCGCGCACCCAGCGGATCAACGTCTGAGCGCCCAGCAGCACCGCGAACGCGGCGAACGCCAGCCCGACCATGGTCACCAGGTGCAGCGGCGCCGAGGTGAACGAGGTGAGCCCGTTGACCGCGAGGCGGAACAGCGAACGGAAGGTCCAGCGGGACGCGCCGCCCTCCCGGTGGTCGATGTCGACCTCGATCGTGGTGCGCCGGAAGCCGATCCAGTTGCTGGTGCCCCGGAAGAACGACGAATGCTCGGGCAGCCGCAACAGCGCGTCCAACGCCGTACGGCTGAGCAACCGGAAGTCGGTCGCGTTGACCAGGTCCACGTGGGTCAGCCCGGTGAACGCCCGGTTGAACAGCTTGCCGCCGAGCCGGCCGATCAGGCCCTGCCCGGTCCGGTTGCGCTTGACCGCCTCGACCACCTGAAAGCCGTCCTGCCACAGCCGGACCATGGCCGGGATGGCCGACGGCGGATGCTGCAGGTCGGAATCGATCACCACGACCGCGTCGCCTTCGGCGTGCTCGAGGCCGGCCAGCAGCGCCGACTCCTTGCCGAAGTTGCGGGACAGCTGGACGCCGCGGACCCGCTCGTCGGAAGCCGCGAGCTTGCAGATGCGCTCCCAAGAGTCGTCGGCCGAGCCGTCGTCGACCAGGACGAGTTCGAAGTTCTCCCCGCG
Source organism: Actinoplanes sp. NPDC051343 (assembly GCF_044455125.1). Lineage (NCBI taxonomy): Bacteria > Bacillati > Actinomycetota > Actinomycetes > Micromonosporales > Micromonosporaceae > Actinoplanes > Actinoplanes sp. NPDC051343. The sequence continues at coordinate 198,501 of NZ_JBITEL010000004.1, read as the reverse complement.
CAGGACCTGCGAGAGCCGCTCCACGAACCGGTCAACGCCCGGGCCCTCGTTGTAGATCGGCGCGACCACCGAGATCAGCCGGCTCATCGCGGGGCCTTGCTGCAGAATCGGCGCCCGTCCAGCCGGCCGGTCGCGCGGTTGAGGCTCACGTCGATGCGCTCCAGTTCCGCCGGATCCACGCGCCCGTGGTGGTTGGCGATCGAAGTCCCGACGAACAACGCCCGCAGTTCGCACCGGCGGGCGTCCCCGGCCGCCGTCGCGTCGAAGTCGGCGATCTCCTGCGCGATCCGGTCGTGCAGGTACGGATAGCTCCCGGCCGAACTCCCGTCGTGCACCCCCTTGTTGGCCGCGACCGCGATCGTCCCGGCCACCACCAGCGGCACCAGCGTCGCCGCCGCCCAGCTGCGGCACCGGCCGGCGACCAGGGCCGCGACCAGGATGCCGCCGGCCGCGCCGGTCAGGCCGCTCTCACGCCAGCCCTGGCCCCAGACCCCCTGCCGGGCCAGCGCCTGAAGGTCGGAGTTGAGCGCGGACAGGACGGCACCGAGCAGCAGGGCCGCCCCGGCGACCACGGCGAGACCGAACGACTGCCGGCGGTCCAGGGTGGCCAGCCCGGGCAGTTGCCGCGCGGCCCGCCACGCCAGCACGGCCAGGGCGAGCAAGGCCAGCGCGGGCAGGACGCCGATCAGCCGCAGATGCGTGCCGTCGGCCGCCCGGTGCCACATGAGCGGGGGCAGCCACGCCACCAGACGGTTGGGCAGGGCGGCCGGTGCGCCGGGCAGGGCGACGTCGGAACCCGTGTAGCAGGCGCCGTGAGCGCACATCGAGTAGATGATCACGCGTACCGGAACGAAGACCGGCAGAAAGCCGAGCCAGAGCAGGATGGCCGCGTTGACGCTCGACCGTCGTCGCAAGGCGTGGCCCAGCACCATCCGCTCCCGCACCACGACGGCCACCGTCGTGAGCGGCAGGGCCAGGGCCGCGAGCTCGTTGAACGATGCCAGCGCGGCCCCGGCGAGCACGATCAGCAACGCTCGGCGCCAGTTCAGGCGGGTGACCCGGCAGACGTACGCGGCCACGCCCAGAACCAGCGCGGCGGACAGGAAGTAGAGGCCGCCGAACAGGACCGTCGTGCTGGTGCGGCCGGCCGCCACGAAACCCGCGCCGACCGCGAACGGCATGGTCGCGACCAGAACCGACGGGGTGCTCGCGAACAGGCGTCCGCGGGCGGTCACGGCCTCGGCGAAGACCACGGCGGCCAGGGTGAGCACGATCGCGGCGGCGAACGAGACCAACCGCAGGGCGATGTTGGCCGGAACGCCGAGCAGGCCGGTCATCCCGAACGCGAGCAGGTCGAGCGACCACTCGACGATCCGCCCGAGCGGACGAAAATTGCCCAGCCGCAGGAACTGCGGTACCGACTCGACCGCGGTGACGACCATCTGCCACGGGCGGCCGGCGTAGAGGCCGCCGTTCGCATAGACGTTGAAGCGATGATCGGCCGAAGGAGTCAGCGCGACCAGCGGAATCAGCACGATCAGCGGAACCAGGGCGCAGTTCCGGACCGCCTTTCGCCACGGCCGGGCCACCGGGACCGCCGGGGCCGGCCGCCGGGCCGGGCGGGCCGCGGGCGGCGGCGGAGCGGTCTCGACGGTCACGATGGACCAACGACCACGACGCGGGCGAAGTTGCGAGAGCACGCGTCCAAGCGCGGCCGCGGACGTTGGGCAACCGTGCGCAACTTCGTCACTGCCGAGCGGGCCCCGGCCGCCGGTCTGCCGAGCCAGCGAACCCTCCCCGGCGGCCACCCCGATCCTCAGGCGGGCGGCTTCCGCGCCGACATCGAAGGACTGCGGGCCGTCGCCGTGGTGCTGGTCGTGCTGGGGCACGTCGGGCTGCGGTTCGTACCCGGCGGCTACGTGGGGGTCGACGTCTTCTTCGTGATCTCCGGATTCCTGATCACGTCGCTGCTGGTTCGTGAGGTGGAGTCGACGGGGCGGCTGTCGATCGCCCGTTTCTATGCGCGCCGGGCGGTGCGGCTGCTGCCGGCCGCCGTGCTGGTGCTGGTCGTCACGTTGGTGGCGGCGCGGTTCCTGTTGCCGGTGGTGCGATTGGGGTCGTTCGCCAAGGACGCGCTGGCCGCCACGGGCTATGTGGCCAATCTGCGGTTCGCCGTCACCGGCACGGACTATCTGAGTGCCGATCAGTCGCCGTCGCCGTTCCAGCACTTCTGGTCGTTGGCCGTCGAGGAGCAGTTCTACCTGTTCTGGCCGCTGTTGATCCTGTTGATCGGACGCTGGAAAAGGGTTCTCGCCGTCGTTCTCGGGTTGCTGGTCGCGGGATCGTTCGCGCTCAGCGTGACCGAGACCGCCCGGTCGGCGCCGTGGGCCTATTTCGGGCCGCACACCCGGGTCTGGGAGCTCGGGGTGGGTGCGTTGCTCGCGCTGTGGATGACCACGAAAAAACGTCAGACCCGGGTGGTCTACTCGGCCCCACCCAGAACGGGGCGGGGGTGGTCCGTGGCGCGCCTAAGGCGATCCAAAGCGCACCCAGGGCGATCCACAGCGCGCCTGGGATGGTCCGCGGCCGGCATCCTCGGGCTCGCGGCGATCATCGCCGCCGCGATCCGCTTCGACGACGCCACGGCCTACCCCGGCTGGCGCGCCGCCCTCCCGGTCGCCGGAGCCGCCCTGCTCCTGGCCTCCAACGGCGCCGGCGCAGGCCGCCTCCTCACCCTCGCACCCATGCAGACCATCGGCCGCTTCTCCTACAGCTGGTACCTCTGGCACTGGCCGATCCTCGTCATCGCCCCCACCCACAACACCTGGCAACGGCTGCTGGCCGCGACCGCCGCGCTGGGCCTCGCCGCCCTCACCTACCGGTTCGTCGAGAGCCCGATCCGCCGCCTCCGCGACCGTCCGCGGCGAGCCCTGACCCTGGGTGCCGGCCTTTCCGCAACGGCCGCCGCCGTCGCGTGCGCACTGGTCGTGCTCCCCCACGCCATGCCGGTCGGCGCGAAACAGGCCGACCTCCGCGCCACCCTGGCCGTGGCCGCCGATCCGGCGAAGGCGCTGACCGAGCTGATCACGCAGGGCCGCGGCCTCGACGTGCTCCCGGCCAACCTGCAACCCGCGCTCACCCGGGCCGGCCACGACCGGGCCGAGGTCTGGGACGACGGCTGCCACGTCGACGTGCCGGTCACCGCCGCCCCCGGCGGCTGTGTCTTCGGCGACCCGGACTCCGCCACCACGGTCGTGCTGTTCGGCGATTCCCATGCCGCGCAATGGTTCCCGGCCCTCGACCTGATCGCCCGGCAGAAGCACTGGCGGCTCGTCTCGCTGAGCAAGAGCTCGTGCTCGGCCGCCGATCTCCCGCTGTGGCACGACACCTTGAAGCGGCCCTACACCGAGTGCGAGGCCTTTCACCGCTCGGCGATCGCCCGCATCACGGCCCTCAAACCGGCGCTCGTGGTCATCGGGTCGAGCTTCAACTACCGCCCGGCCTTTCCCGGGCCCGACGAGGGCAGCCAGTGGAAGACGGCCTGGGATCGCACTTTCGGCGAGCTCACGGCCGCCGGCGCTAAGGTCGCCGCGATCGCCGACACGCCCTACATGGGTCAGTCGGTGCCCGAGTGCCTCGGTCAACCGGAAAATCAGAAGCACGCGACCAATTGCCGCCGCAGCCGGCATTCCGCGCTGCGCGGCCCGGTGCAGCGTCAGGTCTTTCTTTCGTACGCGACGAGCGGGCCGGCCAAAATCATCGACCCGATCACCTGGTTCTGCACCGACACGTGCCCCACCGTGGTCGGCAACACTCTCGTCTACCGGGACTCGAACCACATGACCACGACGTACTCGAGGGCGCTGGCCCCGCTCCTGGCCGCCGCCCTCCCGTAACCGCGGGAGGCGGCGCCGGAACGCCTCTACCGCAGCAGGTCGGCCAGGGTCGGCGGCTGCGTGCGGTCGACGATGATGGTGCGGGCCGTGTCGTGGTCGCGGTAGAGCTGGGCCAGGCGCCGGGTCAGCACGTCGTTCCACGACTCGTCCGGGCGGTGCCGGTCCCAGGTCGCGCGGTCGGGCAGATATTCGAGCAGGACGCCCAGGTCGCGCAGCAGGCTGAAGGACGGGCTGTCGGTGACCACGACCGGCCGGTGGTCGGGGTTGACCAGCAGGCGCTGCCGCAACGTCAGCACGAAGTCGCGCAGACCTTCCTCGTCGAGTCCGATCAGCACGTACAGGTGCACCGGCGGCCGCTGGGCCGCGACCGGCGCCTTGGTCTTGACCGGCGGGGTGCTCCGGCGGCGGTCGTGCAGGCGCCGCAGCACCGCCCGGGCGAGCCGGGGCACCGTGTGCACCGGGTCCTTGACCAGCGAGACCAGGCCGAAGCCGAGCCGGTACGACTCGCTGCCGAGCAGGCGGTCGGCGCGGCGGCGTTCGCGGTCGCGTTCCTTGCGGGCCTCCTCGGCGTTCTGCTGTTCCTCGGCCAGCCGGCTTTCGAGGGTGCGCAGGCGGCCGGCCATCGCGGCGAGTTCCCAGCGGGCCCGGTCCAGCGCGTGCCGGTTCCAGTCGACCTCGGGAGCCGTCTTCTGCTGGGGCATCTCAGACATCCGCCCTCACCGGGCCCTCTTGTCGCATCTCGGGTTGAGGACGACGGGTCAGGCCGCTCAGCCAGGCGGCGGCTTCGCCACCACCGCCCTCGAACGCCAGCGCCCGGCAGCGCCGGATCAGCTTTTCCCGTACGGCCGGGTCGACCGCCTGATCGAGTACGCGTTCCAGTTCGTCGGACGACGGGTCCTCGACGATCAGCGCCGCCCCGCTCGTCGCCGCGAAGCGGGCCCGCCCGACCTGATCGTCCAATTTGGTCTGGCGGTTGGGCAGGAACACCGTGGGCACGGCGAAGCCGATCTGCTCGTGGTACGAGTTGTAGCCGGCCGCGCTGACCGTCAGGTCGAAGGCCCGCAGATAGCGGCTGAGCGGATAGAGCTTGACCACCTTGGCCCCGGGCAGCGGCCGCAGCGGCTCGGTGGCGATCGCCGACTCGGCCATCACCAGCTGGAAGCCGTGGTCGACCAGGTGGGTGCCGGCGCGTACGGCGGGCGAGGCGATGTCGTCGATGTTGCCGGCGCCGAGTTGCAGCAGGGCGGCCGGTCGATCGTCGAGGCCGAGTTCGCGGCGGGCGGTCTCCCGGTCGAGCAGTTCCGACTCGTCGAGGAAGGTGATCGGGCCGACCCGGTGCGCGGTCGCCCGCTCGGCCACCGTCGGCCCCTCGTCGGCCGCGGCGGCGAACTCGCCCGGTTCGAGCACGTAGTCGAAGACCTTGCCGGCCGCGATCCACTCGTCGCCGACGCCGCGCTGCCACATCGCCCGGCGCACCCACACCCAGGTGATGCCGGGATGGTCCTCGACCGCGGCGACGATGCCGTCGTGGGGCACGCTGTCGACCGCCACGATCTCGGGGCGGTGCAGGTCGATGAGGTGGGCCAGGCGTTCCCGCAGCACCCGCGTCCAGCGCGGGCGGCCGGCGTCGAGCACCTTGCGGGACGGCACGTACTCGGTGAGGAAGCCTTCCCGGATCGCCACCGGCGCGGCGTACGACTGGGTGGCGATGACCGCCTCGAAGTCGCCGGGGAGCCGGCGGCCGATCGCCATGAGGCGGGAGAGGTGGCCCATGCCGGCGCCGTTGTCGCTGAGCATCAGGACGCGGTGTTTCTTCGCGACCGGGCCCGGTTCCCGGCGCGGGGCCGGCACGGAGATCTTGGAGCCGATGCCGAGGGCGGTCAGCCGGGTCAGGTGGGACTGGTGGCCGTAGCGGCGCTCGGCGAACTCGCGGGCCCGCCGCACCACTTCCTGGTAGCGGTCGGGGTCGGCGTACAGCTCGCGGACCAGCCGCGGCGCCTGTTCGGGCGTGCAGTAGAGGGCCGCGTCGGAGAAGCTCGGGCGGAAATGCTCGCCCAGGATCACCGGCACCCCGCTGGCCATCGCCTCGAGGATCGTGCGGCCGAACGCCTCCAGCCACTGGAGGTCATGGAAGTAGACGAAGAAGTCGATGGTGCGCAGGAACTCGTCCGGCCGTTCGGCGCCGAAGCGCACGACGTCCCAGTTGTCGGGCTGGCGGCCCAGCCGTTTGACCGCGATCTCGCCGCCGCCGAGCACCCGCACCCGCATGTCGTCGGTCTCCGGATAGGCGGCGAGAATCTGCTCGGCGTCGCGCGGCCATTTCACCGGGTCGGCCCGCCCGTGCCGGCCGATCACCGGCACGTCACCGACGAACGAGTCCCGGTCGCGCCACCAGTGCGCCACGTCGATGATCTCGTGCCAGTCCTCGCCGGCCAGCCGGGCGTCCGGGGCGACCTCGAGCACCTGGTCGCGGACCTGCTGGCTGATCGGCGCCCAGACCACGTCGCCGCCGAAGTAGCGGTGCACCCGCTCCTTCACGGCCGCGAAGTCGTAGTAGCGGTACGGGTTCTCGGCGTCCCCCGGCGGCTGGTTGATCACCATGACCGTACGGTCGGCGCGCACCCGGGGCGGCGTCAGCGGGTCCTGGGTGAAGATGCGCGGCTGCCGGATCAGCAGCAGCCGGGCGCTGACCGGTTCGTCCTCGCGGGCCAGCGTCGCCACCCCGTCGCGGATCAGGTCGCTGATCCGGGGGCTGAACGGCAGCGCCCGCGGCTGGTGCGGCGACGGCACATGCACCAGAACCGTCGAGAGCGCCGCCTCGGCCTGAGCGTGCACTTCGGCGGCGATGCTCGCCGAGGTGCCGCCGGGATAGCGGAAGTCGGACAGGATCGCCACGTCGTACACGGCGGTGGGCCCCCTTGCTCGTGGACAGGTCCTCCGATGACAACGACCTGGAGCACCGGTCCGCAACGGCTCGGCAACCCCGGGCCGGTAGTCAACCGGGCGGCAACCGAAGGGCCCCGTCAAGGCACCCGTGCGGGCATCAGGCGGGCTCGTCCGGCGCCGAACTTTGTCGGTGAACCCGGCGGAAGCAGCCGGGCCGACCACCGCGAAAGGCTCCGGAAAACATATGCGTACCTCGATCATCAAGCGTCTGGCCCTGATCGCCATGATCCCCGCCACCCTGCTCGGCCTGGTCCTGGTCGCATCCCCGGCGCAGGCCGCGGACAGCCCGGCGAAGATCGCCGGCGACATCGTCTACCTGACCAACAAGCAGCGCGCGCTGCACGGCTGCGGCGCTGTCCGCAAGGACACCCGGCTGGCCGCGGCCAGCACCGCGCACTCGGCGTACATGGCGCAGACCGGCGCGTTCAGCCACACCGGCCGGGGCGGTTCGGACTTCGTCTACCGCGACAAGGCCGCGCACTACTCGAAGCCGCTGGCCGAGAACATCGCCTACGGCTACCGCACCGGCCTGGACGTCGTGAAGGCGTGGCTGGCCAGCCCGCCGCACCGGGCCAACCTGCTCAACTGCAAGGCGACCACGGTCGGCGTCGGCGCGGTGTTCGCCGCTAACGGGACGCCGTACTACACGCAGGACTTTGGCTACTGAGTCGCTGGTAGGACAGCACCGCATGACGTCCGAGGGCTTCACCCTGAAGGGTGAGGCCCTCGATCGTGTCCACCCACTTGCGCAGCGCGGCCTGCTCGGCCGCCCGGTTGGCGTCGTCGAACAGGATCGTCGCGCGATCGGCGAGCCGGTCCTCGAGCACCCGCATGGCCGGGTAGCGCGCGTCCGGCCCGGTCTTCTCCGGCGGCCCGTCGATGACGAGCAGGTCGACGTCGGTGAGGTCGGCGCAGGCTTCGACGTCGTACCAGGGGAAGGTGCGGCCGTCGAGGACGACCGGGCGCAGCGGGGCCTCGCGCACCTCGGCCACGTCGGTGAGCCCGTGCTGTTCCAGGGCATCGCGGGTCTTCTGCGCGTAGCCGGCCTCGTGGTCGAGCGACACCAGCCGGCCGCCGATCTGCTGCAGCACGTACGCGATCCACACCGTCGACGTCCCGCTGCCCAGCTCCAGCACCAGTTGCGGTTTGCGCGTACGCACCAGGTGCAGCAGGTCGAGCAGGTCGGTCGGGTTGAGCGCGAACCCGCCCGAGGACGGCATCGGCGCCCGCGCCGTGAAGCCCTGGAAGAGCTGGATCAGGCCCTCGATCTCGCGGGTCTGCGCGCGCAGCAGGTGCTCGGTGCCCCAGGCCGACGACTTCTGCTGGGCGGCCAGCTTGTCGGTCAGCTCACGGTGCCGGTCGCCGGCGTTGAGCAGCAACTCCTCGACCGCGCCGAGCACGCGCCGCTGCGTCTGGTCGAGGATCGTGCGTACGTCCTGCTGGGCCTTGCGATGCGCGGTGGCCAGGCCGGTCAGCCGGCGGGCGATCAGCAGCAGGCCGGCCAGCAGGCCGGCGAAGAACACCCCGAGCACGGTCAGCGCGGCGCCGAAATGCCCGGTCAGCGCCGTGACGGCGACCGCGGCACAGAGCACCGCGGCACCGCCGACCAGCACCAGCTGACGACGGGTGAGGGTGCGCAGGCGCCCCATCAACAACCTCCACGATCGGTCCGACACAACTCGTCAACGTCAAGGTGGACAACGGGTTACGCGCAAGACCCCCACTAGCATGGCGAGGTGAGCCGAAAGGTCGAGGAACTGAACCGGCGCCTGCTGCGGGCCCGGGACGCGATCGACCGCGCGTACGCCGAGCCGCTCGACGTCCCGGCCATCGCCGCGGTCGCCCACATCTCGCCGGCCCATTTCAGCCGCTGCTTCTCGAGCGTGTTCGGTGAGACCCCGCACCGCTACCTTCAGCGCCGCCGGGTGGAACGCTCGATGTTCCTGCTGCGAGAGACCGAGCGCAGTGTCACCGATGTCTGTTTCGCGGTCGGGTTCGCCAGTCTCGGCAGCTTCAGCCGCACGTTCCGGGAGATCGTCGGGGAGTCGCCGTCGGCCTATCGCCGCGGTCACGGACCGGTCGTCGTGCCCGGCTGCGTCCAGATGGCGCAGTTTCGGATAAGCCATCGCCGGGCGGCTCCGCTTAGCCTGACGTAATGATCACGAAACTGAACGTTGCTTCCATCTACGTCCTGGACAAGGACGAGGCGCTGGACTTCTACGTCGGCAAGCTCGGTCTCGAGAAGGGCAACGACGTCCGGCAGGGCTCGTACCGCTGGCTGACCGTCCGGGTGCCGGGCGCCGAGACCGAGATCCAGCTGGAGCAGCCGGGTCCGCCGCTGCACGACGAGGCGACCGCCGAGCAGCTGCGGGAACTGGTCGCCAAGGGTGCCCTGAACGGCCTGGTTCTCATCGCCGACGACGTGCGCGGGCTCTACGAGTCGCTGCGGTCGCAGGGATTCACCGACTTCACGCAGGAGCCCACCGACCACTTCTACGGCACCGACATGGGCCTGCGGGACCCGTTCGGCAACGCCATCCGGATCCTCCAGCCGGGCAGCTAGCGCTTCGTGGGACAGAACGGCTGTCCGGCCCGCTGCTCCGACGCGGTGTCGAAGGCCTGGTCGAAGCGCCGCAGCGAGAACGGCGTCGACCGGAACATCGCGAAGAACTCGTCCCGCAGCTCGCAGCGACGGGACTGGCCGGCCGGTGTCGGGTCGAAGTCGGCCATCGCCTGGGCGAGCCGGTCGTCGAGCCGGGCCGCGGGCGTGTTCGTCACGGTGTCGCGGAAGCGCTTGTTGGCCGTCGCCGAGGCGGTGCCGCCGAGGGCGAGCACCCCGATCAGCCCGGTCAGCAGCCACCGCTTCGGCGGCATCAGATGCGCGGCCGCCGCGATCAGCAGGGCGCCGGCCGGGGCGGTGGACGCGGTGTCCCGCCAGCCCTGACCCCAGCGGTGGGCGGCGACGATCTGCTGCACGTCGGCGTTGAGCGCGCCGAGCGCCGCACCGAGCAGGACCAGCACGGCCGCGACGACGGCCAGGCTTGCCGCCGCATGTCGAGCCACCGGGGACAGTCGCCGGAGGTCGCGCGCGGCGTGCACGGCCAGCGCGGCGAGCACCACCAGGGCGAGTATCAGCACCATGCCGGCGAACCAGGGCCGATGGCTGCCGCCGTGCACCGCGCTCTGCCACATCAGCGGCGGGAACCAGGCGACCGTCCGCTCGGGCAGGGTGGTCGCGATCGCGCCGCTCACGTGCACGTCCGAACCGCGGTAGCACGCGCCGGCCGCGCAGTCCCGGGCGATAGCCACCCGGACGGCCACGAAGACGGGCAGAAACCCGAGCCACAGCACGGTGAGGAGCTTCGCCGATCCGCCTCCGGCCAGGCGGCGCCACGGTACGCCGAGCACGTACCGCCCGCGCACGGCCGCCGCGACGGTGGCCAGCGGCAGGGCGAAGTAGGCGATCTCGTTGAAGCTCGCCAGCGCCGCCCCGGCCAGCAGAAGCGGGACGAGTAAGCGTCGTCGCAGGCGCCGATCGGGCCTGGTCCGGCTGATCACCGCCGCCACCGCGAAGACCAGCGCGGACGACGTGAAGTAGAGCCCGCCGAACAGCACGACCGGACTTGCCCGCCCGGCCGCCACGAACCCGGCACCGACCACGAACGGCAGCAGGGCGGCCACCGTGGACGGTGGCCGGCGGAACATCGGCCCGGGCGACAGCACGCTCTCGGCCAGCAGCAGCACGGCCAGGCTGAGCACTACCGCGCAGACCATCTCGACCAGCCGGAACGCCACGTTGGCCGGGATCCCGAAGACGTCGGCCAGCAGGTAGGAGGCCAGGTCGATGAGCTTCTCGACGATCCGGCCGAACGGCCGGAAGTTGCCCGCCCTCAGATAGCCGGGCAGCGAGCTGACGGTGTCCGGGACGATCCGCAGCGGGTCGTTCCGGAACAGCCCGCCGTGCCAGTAGATGTTGAACCGGTGGTCCGCGGTCGGCGCCAGCGCCACGATCGGCGACAGCACCGCGAGGGGCACCAGCACGGCCCGCCACACCGCACGCCGCCACATCCCGCCGACCTGTGGCCGTGCCACGAGAATCGGCTCGGTGCGAACCTGCATCGGGACGTCGACGATCGGTGCGGCCACGTTGCTGCCCAACGAACCCGTCCCCGCCCGGGTGACGGTCTACAGCAAGCGGGCCAGGTTCGGCGGGTCGCGCGGGTCGACCACCACGGCCCGGTTCGCGCCGTGGTCGCGGCACAGCTGGGCGACCCGCCCGGCCAGCAGGGTCTCCCAGTCCTCGCCCGGGTCGTGACGTGACCAGGTCTCCGGGTCGGGCAGGTACTCCAGAACGACACCCGGCACCTGCAGGCCGCGCAGGGCGGGCTGATCGGTCACCACGACCGGCAGGTGGTCGCCGTCGACGACGATGCGCTGGCGCAGGGCGCGGACGAGGTCCTGGGAGGCGGTGCGGGACAGCCCGACCGCGACGTAGACCCGGGCCGGAGTCGGCGGCACGACCCGCCGTTGCTTCCGCACCGGCGCCGGCGTCGGCCTACGCACCCGGCGGGCGGCCCGGCAGACCAGCGCCGGCCCGATCCGGACCGGGTCGCGGGCCAGGTCGGTCAGAACCCGGCCGATCCGGTAGGACCGGCTGCGGCGCAGCTTCCGCACCAGATCGTGCGTACGGTCCCGGTCCCGGACCGCCGCGTCGCGTTCGTCCTCGACGCAGCGCAACCGCCCGGTAAGCGTGGCCAGTTGCCATCGAGCGACTGCGAGGTCATCGGTGTCCGGCAAGGTCGGCCCCCCGATCGTCGGATGAGTGTCCGCGGCAGTGGCCGACCAGCCACAGTGCCGCGTCGGCGGCCCCGTTGCCGAACGCCAGCTCCGCGCATCGCTGCCGCAGCGCCGACCGCACCGCGGGCTCGGCCAGACGATCGAGGGCCGCCGCCAGTTCGTCGTCGTTGACAGCGCAGAGGGAAACCCCGGCGGCGTCGGCGAATCGGGCCCGCGCCAGTTCGTCGTCGTGCGCGTCGGGCGACGGGACGAAGACCGTAGGCACCCGGGCGCCGATCAGCTCGTGGAACGACGCATAGTCGGCCCGCGCGACGGCCAGCGTCGCCTCGCCCGGCGCGTCGGTCGGGTGGAATCCGGGCAGCGTCGCCGGGACGCCCCGGCACAGGATGGTGTGCGTGTCGCGGGAGCGGCGCGGCAGGTGCGACGGCAGGTTGGTGATCGGTGCGACCGTGGCCACCCCGGCCCGGCTCGTGGTGGTCCAGCCCTCGTCGCCGCCGGCCGCGAACTCGCCCGGTTCCAGGATGCCGTGGAAGGCCGGCCCGCGGGCCGCCCAGCCGGAGCCGGTGCCCCGCTTCCACATCGCCGGGCGCAGCCACAGCCAGCGCGTGGCCGGGCAGTCGTCGAGGGCGGCCATGATGCCGTCGTGCGGGAGTCCGCCGACCAGCACCGCCCGCGGGCCGTAGAGGCCGACCAGGTGGCGCAGCCGGTCACGGACGAACGCGTTCCACCGGGGCGCCGACACGCCGAGGTCGGCGGCCGACGGCAGATATTCGGTGAGCAGCCCGGCCTGGTGGGCCTCGGGCAGGCGGCCGGAGCCGGCCACCACGACCGGTTCCAGATCGCGCGGCAGGTGGGCGGCGATCGCCCGGAACCGGTCGATGTCGTCGCCGAGGAGCAGGACCCGGCGAGGCCGGCGGGCGAAGGGGACCTTCGCCACCGGAGCCGGCCGCCGCGACGCGACCACCCCCAGCGAGGCGAGCCGGGCCACGTGCGACGCGCTGCCGTACCGGTCGGACACGAAGGAACGGGCCCGGGCGACGAGCGCCTCGTACGCCGGCCGGTCCGCGTGCAGGCGGCGGACCAGATCCCGGACGCCCGCCGGTTCGGTGTAGAGGGCCGCCTCCCCGAACATGGCCCGGAAGTGCGGCGCCACGATGACCGGCACCCCGCTGGCCATCGCCTCGAGGATGGTCCGCCCGAACGCCTCGACCCAGTCCGGGTCGTGGAAGTAGACGAAGAAGTCGAGCGATCCGAGGAACTCCTGCGGGGTCTCGGCCCCGAACTCGACGACGTCCCAGGAGGACGGCCGGCGGCCCAACCGGCGTACGCCGATCTCGCCGCCGCCGAGAAAGCGGACCTTGAGTTCCGTGGTGTCCGGGTAGGCCTGCAGCAGCTCACCCGGGTCCCGCGGCCACTTCACCGGGTCGGGTCGCCCGTGCCGGCCGATGACCGGCGGCGAGCCGGGTGTCCGCCGGCGTTCGACGGCCCAGTCGGCGACGTCGATGATCTCGTGCCAGTCGGTGTCCGGGAGCGTCGTGCGCGGCGCCACCCGCAGCATGTTCTCGCGCACCTGAGGGCTGATCGGCGCCCACACCACGTCCGGCCCGAAGTAGCCCTCGACCCGTTCCCGCACCTCCGAGAAGACGTAGTACCGCTCGTCGTCGGTCTCGTCGCCGGGCGGCTGGTTGAGCACGACGATGGTGTGCCCGGCCCGGATCGACGGCACCCGGTCCAGATCCTCGGTGAAGATCCGCGGCTGCCGGATCAGCAGGACCGCCGCGGTGATCTGCTCGTCGTCGTAGGCCAGGTCGGCCAGCCCGTCCCGCAGGCAGGCGACGATCTCGGTCTGGAAGGGCCGGGCGTGCTTCAGGTGCGGCGACGGCACGTGGATCAGGACGGTGGTCAGACCGGCCGCGGCCTGGGCGCGGACCTCCGCGACGATGCTCGCCGAGTTGCCGCCCGGATATCGCAGGTCGGACAGGATGGCGACGTCGTAGTCGGTCATGGTCGGTCAAACGAGAGGAACCAAGAGGGCGATACGGACAATTCACCCGAGCCCCTGCTTCGTTGAACCCACCGAACACCTGTAACGAGCGAGAGGCCGACCACGTCCATGAGCCAACCGACAGCGCCGCACCCTCTCGCCGTAGCGGCCCTGCAGGCCCGGTCGATCGCGGCCCGGGGCCCGCTGGCCCGCGCCGCCGGAGCGGCCTCACCCGGCGACCTGATCGCCGGCGTCGTGGCCGACCCCTGGGCGGCCGGAGAGCTCGCCCGGGTCATCGCGCTGCAGGACCTGCGGGCCGAGGACCAGGCCGACGCCCTGGCCATCCTGGCCCACCTGCGGCGCAACGCCACCATCGCCGCCGACCATCAGGGCCTGCACGCCCAACTCGCCTTCGCGGCCGGTGACCGCACGCTCGCGGCGACGCTGCTCGACGAGTACCCGGACATCGCCGAGCCGATCCGCACCGGGCTCGACCTCGACCTGCGCAACCCGCACGCCGGCTACGCCGACGACAACCCCGGGTGGGGCGCGGGCTTCGCGAGACTGCTTCCGGCTCCGGGCGTACGCGTGGAAGACGGCCCCGGAGAAGCCATCGACCGTCTGACCACCGGCGGCGCCCAACGCATCGGTCACCCGAGCCGCATCACCACCATCGTCACCACCTGGCGACCCGACGCGTCCCTGCTCACCGCCGTACGCTCGCTGATCGCCCAGACCTGGACCAACCACGAGATCCTGGTCGTCGACGACGGCTCCCCGGCCGAGTTCGACGCCGTACTGCGGGCCGCCGCCGCGCTCGACCCGCGGGTCCGGGTGATCCGGATGGTGACCAACGGCGGCACCTACGTCGCCCGCAACGCCGGCCTCGACGCGGCGACCGGCGAGTTCGTCACGTTCCAGGACTCCGACGACTGGTCGCACCCGCTGCGCCTCGAACGTCAGGTCGCCCCGCTCCTCGCCGACCAGGCCGTCTTCTCCACCACCTCGGTCGGCATGCGGGTGACCCCCGACCTGCTGGTGACCCGGCCCGGCATCCCGGCGACCCGGTCGTACAACCTCTCCTCGCTGATGATCCGGCGGCAGCCGGCGCTGGCCGAGGTCGGCTACCTCGACCCGGTCCGCAAGGGCGCCGACGCCGAATACGTCGAGCGGGCCCGGGCGGTCTTCGGCCGACCGGCCACCCAGCACCTCGGTGGTGCGCCGCTCGCACTGATCCGGCTGTCCGCAGGCTCGCTGTCGAGTGCCGACTACCGGGTCGGCTGGATGCACCCGGCCCGCCGGTCCTACCTCTCGGCCTTCCAGGCCTGGCACACCCACATCCGCGACGGCGAGGCCCGGCCGCTGCAGCCGCGGGCCTTCGCGGCGCCGCGCCGGCTGCGCGGCGAGACCGGCGCCCGGGCGTACGACGTGGTCCTCGCCGGCGACTGGACGACCGCCGGCGGCGCCGGGGCCGCGGGGTCCGGGCAGCTGCGGGCCCTGACCGCGCGCGGCCAGCGGGCCGCCCTGATGCAGCTGGACGCCCTGACCAACCTGCGCGAGGGCCCGCGTAACCTCGACCCCGCCGTCCAGAACCTGGTCAACGCGGGCGAGCTCACCCAGGTCGAGCTGACCGACGACGTCCGGGCCCGGCTGGTCGTGGTCCGCTCGTCCCGTGTCCTCCAGCACGCGCCCGACCTGGCCGGCGGCGTCCGCGCCCAGCGCGTGGTGATCGAGTCGTCGACGGCGTCCCGCTCCGCCGCGGCGGCCGCCCGCCGCCTGTTCGGCCGCCGGCCGCTGTGGGCACCGGCCGGCCCGGACGGGCGCCACCGCCTCGCCACGACGCTGGAGAGCGACCAGATCACCGGCGTCGACCTGCCCGGAACCGTGGACGCCGCCCAGTGGCGGCTCGACCGGCGGGGCCCGCGAGCCGACCGGCCGGTGATCGGGCGGCACTGCCGGGGCGGCCGGGCCGAGTGGCGGCGGCTGCGGGAGGAACTGCCCGACACCGGTCGTCTCGACGTACGGCTGCTGGACGCCGCCGGATCGGCGCCCGGAGCCTTCGGCCGGATCGGGCCGCCGCGCAGCTGGCTGGTCTACGGACCGGCCGAGGTCAGCCTGCGCTCGTTCCTCTACCAGGTCGACTTCTACCTGCACCTGCCCGACGCGGACGCGCCCGCCGACCCCGACCCGGACCTGCTGGCCGCCCTCGCGGCCGGCTGCGTGCTGGTGCTGCCCTACCGGTACGCGCCGGCGTTCGGCGAGGCCGCGGTCTACTGCGAGCCGGAGGAGGTGGCCCAGACGGTGGGGTCGCTGCACCGCGACCGGAAGGCGTTGCGGGAGCAGAGCGCCCGGGGGCCGCGCTTCGTGCGCAGCCATCACGGGCACGACCTGTACGCCGCCCGGGTAGCCCGGTTGGCAACCCGAGGATGACCGGCATGCTCCCGACCTGATCGTCATGCCGGGCGGCGGGCGTCCGATCTGTCTGGGCACAACGCCAGAGAGTTCGGACCAGCCCCCGCCGGTCCGATTGTCGCGGGGAAGCCTCCCCTGCAACTCCCGCGACAAAATGGCCCCGCCGTTCCCCGCGGCGGGGCCATTTTTACCTGTGGGCCGCGGAGATCGCCGTCGCGTAGGTCAGCGTCGTCCAGCGACCGGCGAGCCGCTGCTGCGCGGTCAGCGGAAAGCCGCCGCCCTGCCGCGGCGCGACCGAGGGCGCCGGCACCTCGTCGACGACGACCGCCGCGCCCTGCGCCAGCCGGCGGCCGAGCACGTGCAGCGCGGGCGCCAACGCATCCGGTGCCGGCGCGATCGTTCCGTCCACCACGAGCATCTCGATGTCCTGCAGCCCGTCCAAGGCGTCCACGTCGTACCAGTCCACCGGCTTGCCGTCGACCCGCAACTCGGCCAACGGCGCGTGCCGCACCTCGACGAAGGTCAGGCCGTGCGCGGTCAGCATCGCCCGCGTCGCCTCGGCCCGGGCCTCGTCGTGCTCGACCGCGATCAGCCGCCGGTCGCCGCCCTCGAGCGCGTAGCCGAGCCAGATCGTCGACGGCCCGCTGCCCAGCGCCACGGTCAGCCCGGGCTTCCGGGAGGCACCGACGTGCACCAGCCCGAGCAGGTCGGTCGGCTGCAGGGCCGCGCCGGCCGGCATCGGCGCGCGCGGGGTCACCCGCTGGAACAGCTGGACCAGCGCCTCGATCTCCCGGCTCTGCTCGCGCAGCAGCAGTTCGGCGCCGCGGCCGGTGAGCCGTTCGGTGCGGGCCAGCGCCTCGGTGAGTTCCAGGTGGCGGTCGCCGGCGGCCAGCCGTTCCCGTTCGACCGAGGCGAGCACCCGGCGCTGCACCTGTTCGACGACGAGCCGCAGGTCGCGTACGGAATCCTGGGTCGCCCGATGCACCCCGGCGATCCGCCGGGACAGGAAAACCACTCCGGCTACCGCGCCGGTCAGCAGCAGGGCGAGCAGGCACGTCGCGACGGCCGCCTGCCCGGTCATCGCGGCCACCGCGACGCCGGCGCAGATCAACCCGCCGCCGAGAAGGCCCGCTAGCTGCCGCACGGACAGGCCGGAAAGCCGCTTCGCATAGCGCAGCGCCCGCCTCATGTTGATCTCTCCGATGGCGTCACAACTTCGCTAACGCCAAGGTCACCGGCGTCGTTACGGCAGGTGAGGAAGGCTTGCGCCGAGCAGGGGGCTGAGCGTTTCCGCGTACGCGCCGGTCAGGTGATTCGTGTCGCGGTAGACGAGCAGATTGCCGACGACCAGCGGGCAGTCCCGGCCGCACAGCCACGGCGCCGGGTCGACCACCGGCACCCCGCCCCGCCGGGCCGCGTCCCGCACCTCGGCCCGCCACGCCGGGTCGCGCATCACGGTCGTGGCCGGCTCGGTGCAAACCGTGATGTCGCGGCCGTTGCTGCCCAGGCAGTCCAGCGGGTCGGTGCTCAACGTCGGGGTGTCGGCGAGCAGCACCACGTGCCGGGCCGCCGCCTCGAGGCGGGTGAACAATTGCGCCCAGGCGTTCGACCAGAGCTGGTCCGGGTCGCCCGGATGCCCGATCAGCATGCCCGGATAGTTGGTGTCGGTGGCGACCACGACCATGTCCGGCCGGAGCGTGTCGATGCGGCCGAGGGCCCAGCTGCGCCAGCCCTCGCATTCGGTGTAGCGCCGCTTCATCCGCGCGTTCCGGATCACCAGGTCGGCCGGCAGGCACGAGCTGCGGGTCAGCGAGACGAGCCGCCAGTGGTTGCGCCCGGCCAGGTCGTCGAACGCCGGGAACCATTGCAGCGCATGCGAATCGCCGATCACCACAACGGTTCTCGTGGCCCGGGGCGGCCCGTAGGTGCAGGCCGGCTGCCGTACGGCGCTCTGCAGCGTCTGGTGGCAGCCGTCGGCCTGCGGCGCGAATTCCTCGCGGGGCGCGACGTTCAGCGCGGGTACCAGGTTGTCGGGCACCTGGCGTACGCCCTCGGCCATGTCGATGAGATGGCTCAGTTCGGCCGCCGGGTCCCGGGCGGTGCGCAGCGCCGCGCGGGTGTCCGGCGCGACGCCGCCGGTCGGCACGGTGGGCGGGAAAGCCAGCGCCAGCGCGGCCAGGCTCGCCGTGGCCGCGGACAGTCCGAGCCCGAGGCCGAGCCCGCGGATCGGCTTTTCGGTCAGCGCCCGGCGATGCCGGACCGGGTTCTCGACGAGGTGATAGGTGAGCGCGGCCAGCCCGAGAGCGACCGAGCAGAGCGCGAGCCGCTCGCCGAGGTCGAGTTCGTGGCCGACGGCGGCCGGCGCGATGATCAGCAGAGGCCAGTGCCAGAGGTAGAGGCTGTAGGAGTAGTCGCCGATCCGGCTCAGCGGGCGCAGGCTGAGCAGCTTGCCGGGTCCGCCGGCCGCGATGACGAGCGCCGCACCGAGCACCGGGGGCAGCGCCGCGAGGCCGGGGAAGGTGGAGTTTTCGTCGAGCAGGACGGCCGAACCGATGATCGCCGCGAGCCCGGCCCAGCCGAGTCCCGCCTTGATCATCTGGTGGTTACGGCGGTCCTCAGACCACCCCCACCCCGTTTCGGGTGGGGCCGAGTAAACCACCCGGGTCTGACGTTTTCTCGTGGTTGTCCACAGCGCGATCAACGCACCGACCCCGAGCTCCCACGCCCGGCTCGGCAAGCCGAAGTAGGCCGCCGGCACATCCCGGGTCAACTCGACCGCGCTGTACGCCAGCGACCCGGCAACCACCACCGACAGCACACCGGCGAGCACCCGCAGCCGTCCGAAAAGCAGGACCACGACCATCAGCACCGGCCAGCCCAGATAGAACTGCTCCTCGACCGCCAGCGACCAGAAATGCTGGAACGGCGACGGCGCCGGGTTGGCGAAATAGTCGGTGGCCACCGCGGCCAGCCGCACATTGACCGCATAGCCGG
This sequence comes from Actinoplanes sp. NPDC051343, assembly GCF_044455125.1. Lineage (NCBI taxonomy): Bacteria > Bacillati > Actinomycetota > Actinomycetes > Micromonosporales > Micromonosporaceae > Actinoplanes > Actinoplanes sp. NPDC051343. The sequence goes on along the minus strand of NZ_JBITEL010000004.1, from coordinate 179,472 downwards.
CCGCCGACAACGCGTCGTAGGCCAGCCCGGCGATCCGGGCCGGCGGCAGCCAATGCCACGACGCGGCCAACGTGACTGCACTGACCAGCGCCGAAGCCGGCAACAGCCGGACCGCCCGCCGCGCATAGAACCGCGCCAACGACAGCCGCCCGGACGAAAACCGCTCCCGCAACAGCAGGCCGGTGATGAGGAAGCCGGAAATCACGAAGAAGACGTCGACCCCGACGTAGCCACCGGCCAGCCCCGGCACCCCGGCGTGCGAAAGCACCACCAGCAGCACCGCGACGGCTCGAAGCCCTTGGATGTCGGGCCGATGCCGGACCGGTGCGGCGATCGGCCCGGCCTTCGGTTCGCCACGGGCAGGCCGTACGAGGGTGCCGATCACACCATCGGTAACGGGCTCCCGGCCGAAGCCGTTACGGGAACCCGTTCGAGGACCACGGCCGGGTCATGGGCCCGCGCGACGACCGACCGCGCCCGCCGGCTCTGTTCGGCGAAGAGCACCGGGTCGGTGCGGTACCGCGCGATCAGGTGAGGCACCTCGGCCGGCGTGCAGTAGACCGCCGCATCCCCATAGAGATCGGCGAATTTCTCCGGGGTCACGACCACGCAGCCCATCGCCGCCGCCTCAAGCGCGGGCCGGGAATAGTGCTCCGGGGCCGTCGACGGCGGGAAATGCAGATAGAAGTCGAGTTGATGCAGGAACGGCCGGGGCCCGATATCCGTCGCCTCATAGCCGAGCCACCCCCGGGGCAGTGCGACGGTGAGCATGTCGCGGGGCCGGTCGGGCAGCCGCACCCGGATGTCGGCCTCGGGCAACCGCCGGCAGACGGCCAGCGTTTCGGCGGCGTCGGACGGCCAGTTGGCGGCGTCACACAGGTCGACTCCGGCGAGCACCGGGCCGTGCGACGCGCCGGAGCGCTCCTCGACCCAACCCGGAGAGATCAACGCGGTGGGCCAGTCACGCTCGTTTTCCGTACGCAGCAAGGCCCGCACCCCGGCGTCCTGGGTGACCCATTCGGGGTCGCCCCCGAACAGCCGGCGCGCGGCGGCGGAACAGGCCTCGGGCTCATAGCGCCGATCGGTGCCGTCGGCGCGGGCCGGCGCGCGATCGGCGACCACGATCGTGCGCCCGGCCGTGATCCCGCTCGGCACGCCGCCGCTGAACTGCAGCACCGCGGCCTGCCGCACCAGCACCACGTCGGCCCGCAGCCGGTCACCGGCCGCGACCTGCGAAATCGTGCCGTCGTTGACCATGTCCTGGAGCGGCGCGGCCATCGAGATCCGCTTGAGGTGGACCGCCCGGTACGACTCCAGTTGCAGGACCGCCACCCGCAGCCCGGCCGCGGCCAGCACGCGCAGTTCGTCGGCCGCGGTCCGCTGCGCACTTTCCATGAAGCGCCAGTCCGCGACCATCACCACGTCGAAGTGCCGGTCCGGGTCGCTCGCGAGCAGGTGGGCGGGCGCGGCGAACGGCCGGTCGCTGCCGTCGGCGGGCCGGTAGGGCGGGACCGCACCGGCACCGATCAGCTGGTGCCAGCGCAGGTAGGCCGAGCTGTACGCGGTCCGCCCGGCGTGCATCCAGTGCGGCTTGATCTCGGAGCGTGAGAGCGACCCGGCCGACAGCCGGATCAGCGCGAGCGGGTACGAGGACTCCAAGTGGCGTACCGCCCGCGGCCCGAACGTGGCCTGCATGCGCCCGATGTATTCGGAGTCGGCCGCCTTGCGCACCCGGTCGAAGTAGCCGATTTGGTTCATCACCACCGAGCGCCGGAACAGCAGCGACGACGGGTTGAACCGGCCGCTGCGCACCCCGGGCCGGGTGAGCAGCAGCTGGTCGGTGACGGCGAGACCGTCCGATGTGGTCGCGACCAGCCGGCGGTCGGCGAGCAGCGGCATGACCTGAAGTTCCAGCCGTCGCGGATGGGACCAGTCGTCGGAGTCCTGGAACGCCGCGAACTCGCCGCCGGCCGCGTCGAGGCCGGCGTTGCGGGCGGCGTAGGTGCCGCTGTTCTCGGCCAGCTTGACCAGCCGGATCCGCTCGCCGAGGGCGACCGCTCGCGCCAGCACCTCGTCGAACTCCGGCGGCGAGGCGTCGTCGACGACGACGATCTCCACGTTGGCCCAGCTCTGGGCCAGAATCGACGACACCGCGGTGAGCAGCCCCTGGTCGGGCCGGAAGGCGGTGATCACGACCGAGACCCGGTGCGGCGTCTCGACCCGCTCGGCCGGTGGCATCGACAGCCGGTCGAACGGCACATGCTGGAGTTCGTCGTTCAGCTCCAGACCGGGCAGCAGCCGCCGGAAGGCGTTGAGCCACGGCCCGGCCGCCCGGTCCCCGACGAACGGGTTGAGCAGGTCGGTCTCGAGCCCGCTCCGGGCCTGGTCCCGGATCGCCCGGTAGTCGCGCAGCAGCCGCCGGGCCGCGTCCGGGCCGCGGTAGGCGAACGCGAGCTGGGCGTGCAGGGCCTGGTTGGCCGGGGTCAGCGCACGACCACCGAGCGCCCGGCGGATCAGCTCGTAGAGGGCGAGCGCGTCGTCCCGGTCCTCCGGCAGCTGCTCCTGCAGCGCGATCGTCTGTGCGACCGCGGCGAGAAGTCCCGCGTCGGTCCGGCGGCGGATGCGGCGCAGCCACCGCCGGTCGCCGGCCCGCGCCGCGGCCAGCAGCCCGTCCAGCGTGCCGGCGTCGCCTAGCGCGGCCCGGGCGAGCAGCCGGCGGGCGTCCAGCGACCGGTTGCGGGACGCGGTGGCGGTCAGCGCCAGCCGCAGGCCGGGACCGATCGCCCGGATATGGTCGTCGAGCAACCCGTCGGACATGACCGGCTCAACGCCCGCGCGCCCGGTTCCGTGACGCCGCAAGCCGGACCCCGGCGTCGCCGCGCGACCGGCAAAGCGCCGCCAACCGGCCGCCGCGCGACCGGCAAAGCCGCGCTGAGCGGCCGACATCAGCACCGCCGAGCGGCTCGCAAGGCGTCACACCGCGGCCAGCACGGCCGCGCCGACCCGCTCCCTTTCCGACGCATCGGCCCACGGGCCGACCAGATAGAACGCGTCGACCACGTCGCCGCCGAGCGTCGAGATGCGGGCCGCCCGCACCTCGGCCCCGGCCTCGTCGAGCGCCGTCGCGACCCGATAGAGCAGACCGGCCGAGTCGGCCGCGCGCAGTTCGAGCACGGCCGCGTCGGTCGCCGCGTCCCGCTGCCAGACCACCCGCGGCGAGGCGGAACCGCCGCGGGCGCTCATCGCGCGGGCCCGCAACCGCTGGGTGACCGAGACGTCCCCGGCCGCCACCCGGCGCAGGTCGGCCGCGAGCGCGACCGGATCGTACGGCGACCCGTAGCGCGGCTGCGTGTAGAACTCGACGATCGCCCGGCCGTCGACCGTGGACGTGTTGGCCCCGACCACGTCGAGCCGGTGCATGGCCAGGCAGGCCGCGATGGCCCCGAGCAGGCCACGCCGGTCGGCCGCCGCCACCGCGACCCGGTCGCCGTCCAGGTGCACGGCCGGTAGGTCCCCGTCGAGCAGTTCCGGGTCGGGCTCGGGCGGCGACGGCAGCTCGCCGGTGTCGAGCAGCGTGTGCACGCGGCGTACCAGCTCGGCCATCAGCCGGCCCTTCCAGTCCGACCAGGCGCCGGGCCCGGTGGCCCGCGAGTCGGCCCGGGCGAGCGCGTGCAGCAGGTCGAGGGTCGCGGTGTCGCCGACCGCCCCGGCGACCGTCGAGATGGTCACCGGGTCGCTCAGGTCGCGCCGGGTCGCCACCTCGGGCAGCAGCAGGTGCAGCCGCACCAGCTTCTCGACCGTGGTCACGTCGGCCGGGGGCAGCCCGATCCGGCGGGCGATCTCGGCCGCGATCGGGGCGCCGACCGTGCTGTGGTCGCCCGGCAACCCCTTGCCGACGTCGTGCAGGAAGGCGCCGATGAGCAGCAGGTCAGGGCGGTCGACCTCGCGGGCGTACGCGGTCGCCTCGTACGCCGCCTGCACGAGGTGGCGGTCGAGGGTGAACCGGTGCACGGGATGGTGCTGGGGGAGGCTGCGCATCCGGGCCCACTCCGGCAGCCAGGCGTCGATCAGGCCGTACCGGTCGCAGGTCTCCCAGGCCGGCAGCAGCCCGGGGCCGGAGCCGAGCAGCGAGACCAGGGCGGCCCGCGCGGCGGGCGGCCACGGGTTGGGCAGCGGCGGCGAGAACGCGGCCAGCCACTCGCTGGTGGCCCGCGCGATCGGCAGGCCGGTGGTGGCGGCCGCGGCGGCGACGCGCAGCGACAGGCCGGGGTCGGGCACCGGGCCGATCGCCGTACGGGCCAGCACCAGCTCGCCGTCCTGCTCGACCACGTCCCGGGCGACCGGGCGCCGCTTGGTCTGCGGGACCGCCCCACGGCGGCGGCCGCTCCGCAGCCGGTCGACCGCCCGCCAGGCGTCGTCGACCGCGTGCGCGATCGTCCGGGCGTCACCGGCGACCCGGCGCAGCAGCGCGTCGCCGTCGTCGAGTTCGAGCAGTTCGGCGACCGCGCCACGCTCCTGGGCGACCAGCCGGTCGACCCGCCGGCCGACCGCGAGGTGCAACGCGTCGCGCGTGTCGAGGAGGCGGAGGTTGGCGGCGCGTACCGCCGGGCGCAAGGTGTCGGCGACACCGGCCCGGCCGATGCCCCGCAGGATCGTCACGTCGCGCAGGCCGCCGGCCGCCTCCTTGAGGTCACCCTCGAGCAGGAAGGCGAGCTCGCCGTGGGTCGCCCACCGAGTGGTCGTCAGCTCGCGCAGCTGCGGCATCAGGCGTACGGCGGTGCGCCGCCACTGGTCGGCCGCGGCCGAGATCAGCTCGCCGGAGAGCGCCGGGTCGCCGGCCAGGTGCCGCGCGTCGAGCAGGCCGAGCGCGACCTTCACGTCGTCGTGAGCGACCGAGAGCGCCTCGGGCAGCGTGCGTACGGAGTGGTCGAGGCCGACCTTGGCGTCCCAGATCGGGTACCACAACGCGGACGCGATCCGGTCGATGCCGGCCGTCCCGGCGTGCAGCAGCACCAGGTCGACGTCGCTGTAGGGGGCGCAGTCGCGCCGGCCGAGCCCGCCGACTGCCAGCAGGCTGACGCCCGGCAGGTGGCCCGGGAAGAGCCCGGCCAGCCAGGAGTCGAGCGCCGCCGCCCGGTTGGCCCGGGCGGCGGCGCCGATGTCATCTTTCATCGAAGAAGTCAGAGCGCGTCGAGCCTGTGTTCACAGCGCGTCAAGGCCGCGCTCGCCGGTGCGGACCCGGACCACCTCGTCGACCGAGGTCACCCAGACCTTGCCGTCGCCGATCTTGCCGGTCCGGGCCGCCGTCACCACGGCGTCCACGATCTTCTCGACGTCGATCTCGTCGGTGACGACCTCAACCTTGATCTTGGGCAGGAACTCGACCGTGTACTCGGCACCCCGGTACACCTCGGTGTGCCCCTTCTGCCGTCCGTAGCCCTGCACCTCGCTCACGGTCAGTCCGGTCACCCCCAGCGCGTGCAGGGCTTCCTTCACCGCATCGAGCTGGTAAGGCTTGATGACCGCGGTCACCAGCTTCATGCTCAGTCCCTCCATCGGAGAACTCATAAGGGAGATTAACCGGCGACCTTCTGGCTCGTGTCGGCCTTGCCGTCCGCGTCCACCGGCGTTGACGGACCTTCGCCTGTGCCAGCTGAACCGAGGCCGGCCATCGCGAAGCCGCCACCGCCACCGCCGCCGGAGGGCGTGAAGTCGTACGGCGTTTCACCGTGATCGGCGATGTCGATGCCGCTGACCTCGGCGTCGGTGTCGACGCGACCCAGCTTCACGGCCTTGAGGATGCTGGCCAGGATGTAGGCGACCACGAACGAGAAGACCGTGACCGCGGCGCTGCCGACGAACTGCCGCCAGAGCTGGTCGAAACTGCCGCCGTAGAAGAGCGACTTGTGGGTGACCAGCGAGTTGACGCCGGAGCTGGCGAACAGGCCGATCCACAGGGAGCCGATCCACCCGCCGACGAAGTGCACGCCGACCACGTCGAGCGAGTCGTCGAAGCCGAACCGGTACTTCAGTCCGACCGCCAAGGCACAGACCGCGCCGGCGACGATGCCGAGCAGCACCGCGGCCATCGGCGGGATGTAGCCACAGGCCGGGGTGATGGCGACCAGGCCGGCCACCGCACCGGAGGAGGCGCCGACCATGGTCGGCTTCTTGTCGCGGATCCACTCGACCAGGCACCAGCCGACGAGCGCGGCGGCGGTGGCGAGCTGGGTGTTGACGAAGGCGATCGAGGTCACGAAGTCGACCGTCAGCTCGGAACCGGCGTTGAAGCCGAACCAGCCGAACCACAGCAGGCCGGCGCCGAGGGCGACGAACGGGACGTTGTGCGGCCGCATGTTCTCCCGCGGCCAGCCGACCCGCTTGCCGAGCACGATGGCCACCGCCAGAGCGGCCGAACCGGCGTTGATGTGCACGGCCGTACCACCGGCGAAGTCGAGCGCGCCGAGGTTGACGCCGATCCAGCCGCCGCCCCACACCCAGTGCGCGACCGGGACGTAGACGATGGTGAACCAGCCGACCGCGAAGAGGATCCAGCCGCCGAACTTGAAGCGGTCCGATAGCGAGCCGCTGATCAGGGCGACCGTGATGATCGCGAACATCATCTGGAAGGCCATGAAGACCAGCGTCGGGATGCCGGTCTTACCCCAGATCTCGGACTGCCAGCTGGTGCCGGTGCCCATGTATTGGCTGAAGCTGCCGAGGACCTTGTTGACCCCGGAGCTGCCGTTGGTGCCGAAGGAGATGGAGAAGCCGTAGAGAGCCCAGAGAATCGAGATGATGCCGATGCAGCTGAAGCTCATCATCATCATGTTCAGAGTGCCCTTGGACCGGTTGAGGCCACCGTAGAACAGCGCCAGACCCGGGGTCATGAGCAAAACGAGCGCAGACGACAGGAGCAACCAGGCGGTATTGCCGGTGTCGATATCCACGCTGCCTCCTTCCGGAAGTTAGGTGTCCTCACCACACGACCTGGGAGGCAGCATCGCCTGTCGGCCGGTTCGTGGCGGAAGCCTTCCGGTCGGAGGTTTCACGCAGGGTCTACGCGCGATTTCCGGCGCGTGACGGCTTGTTTCGTACGTGTGAAGTTTGAGGCGCAGCAAAACGCTCGATCACTACCGGAGCGCGTACTCCAGGGTGTGCCGCTCGTAGTCGAGAAGCCGCAGGTCACGCATAGGGCGACGAAGGTGGCCCTTGTGCACGATGCGGACGAAAGCCGGGTCTCCGGCCGCCGCCATCCGCCGGATGCCCTCGACGTGGTCGACGATCCGCTTACGGATCGTGCGGACCAGCCGGTGCCGGTCGCGCGGAATCAGCCCGTACGCATCGGCGAACAACCGCAGCCGGCGCGGCCGGTTGGGCCGCTTCCACCCCAGCGTGTAGGAATCCCGGTCGCTGAACAGCGGCACCCAGGTCCACGCCGCGTACGCCACGTCGTAGATGCGGGCACCGGGCGAGGCCAGGTCGAAGTCGATCAGGGCGAGCGTGCCGTCGGGCCGCCAGACCACGTTGTGCGGGGCGGCGTCGTGGTGGCAGATCACCTCGGAGTCGGCCGGCGGCGGCCCGAACGAGCGCCAGACCGCACCCGGCGGGGGCACGAAGCCGTACTGCGCGTCGTGGAACATGCGCAGCATGGTCGCGACCGTGACCAGGGCCTCTTCGGTCACCCAGTGCGGGGCCAGCGGGTATTCGCCGCACTCGCCGTCGAGGTAGGTGAGGACCTCGCGGCCCTTCTCGTCCATGCCGAGCGCGCTCGGCGAACCGGTGAACCCGACCCGCTGCAGGTGGTTGAGCAGCGCGTGCACGGCCGGCGTCCACGGACCGGCGTTACGCCGGACGGTGTCGCCGATCCGCGAGACCGTGCTGACGTTGCCGCCGTGGAGCGGAATCTCCCGCACCGGCTCCTGCGTCACCCACGGCCTCCCATTTTTCCTGACCTGAAGAACTGGTTCGTTCGAGATTACGCGTCGCTGCCAAGCAACGCTTCGACGAACGCGGCCGGCTCGAACGGCGCCAGGTCGTCCGGACCCTCGCCCAGACCGACCAGCTTGACGGGAATGCCCAGCTGACGCTGCACGGCGATGACGATGCCGCCCTTCGCGGTGCCGTCCAGCTTGGTCAGCACGACGCCCGTGACATCCACCGCTTCGGTGAACACCCGGGCCTGCTGCAGACCGTTCTGACCGGTCGTCGCGTCGAGGATCAGCAGGGTCTCGTCGATCGGGCCGTGCTTCTCGACGACCCGCTTGACCTTGCCCAGCTCGTCCATCAGGCCGACTTTGTTCTGCAGGCGGCCGGCGGTGTCGACAAGCACGGTGTCGATGCCGGTTTCGATGCCCCGCTTGACCGCGTCGAACGCCACGCTGGCCGGGTCGCCGCCCTCGGGACCGCGGACGGTCTCGGCACCGACCCGCTGGCCCCAAGTGGCCAGCTGCTCGGCCGCGGCGGCCCGGAACGTGTCGGCTGCCCCGAACAGCACCGTGCGTCCGTCGGCGATCAGCACCCGGCCGATCTTTCCGCAGGTGGTGGTCTTGCCGGCCCCGTTGACGCCGACGACCAGCACGACCGACGGGCGGCCCTCGTGCGGCGCGGTCCGGAGCGAACGATCCATGCCCGGCTCGAGGGCCTCGGTGAGCTCCTCGGCCAGCTGCTGCCGCACCTCGCTCACGGAGCGTGTGCCGAGCACCCGCACCCGCTCGCGCAGCCGCTCGACGAGCACCTGGGTGGCCTCCACCCCGACGTCGGCGCTGATCAGGCTGTCCTCGATCTCCTCCCAGTCGTCGTCGGTGAGGTGATCACGCGACAGCACGGTGAGGAGTCCGCGGCCGAACACGCTCTGCGACCGGGAGAGACGGGCGCGCAGCCGTACGAGACGCCCGGCGGTCGGCTCGGGGGTCTCGAACCGCTGCCCGGGCTCCTCGATGACCGGGGTCTCGACCAGCGGCGGAAGTTCCTCGACCGGAACCTCGGCGCCCGGAACCTCGACGCCCGGAGCCTCGGCGGGCGGCCGCTCGATGACGGTCGTGCCGCCCGCCGGAGGGGGCGGCAGTGGACGGCGGCGCATGCGGGGCACCACCAGGCCGACGGCGCCGACCACCAGCACGACGAGCAGAATCACTGCGGCGACCACGTATTCCATAGCCGAAATCCTGACAGATGTCCCGGCCGTCCGTGGCGTCGCCCGCTCCGCTGGCGACATCCGGCACATCTGACGCAGGATGTAGACCCCTAGGACTCAGCGTGGAGGCTCTCCCATGCGCCACCCCCGGCCGGTTTTCCGGTGACCGCACACCTGCTCATCGGCCCCGTGCTGCGGCGGGTGACCGGCACCCGAGCCACGATCTGGGTCGAGACGACGGCGCCGGCCACCGTGCGGGTCAAGGCCGGGAGCGGCGCCGGCGGCGTCGCGACGACCTTTACGGCGTACGGGCATCATTACGCGCTCGTGGTCGTCGAGGGCCTGCCGGAGAACGCGTCCACCCCGTACGAGGTCCTGCTGGAGGACCGACCGGTCTGGCCGGCACCGGAGTCGCCGTACCCGCCCTCGGTGATCCGCACCACCGACCACCGTGAGACTGACGTCCGCCTGATCTTCGGTTCGTGTCGCGAAGCGACGCCGAAGGCGACCGGCCGGAGCCTTCCGCCGGACGCGCTCGACGCCTACTCCCGCCGCCTGATGGCCGCACCGGACGACCCCGACCGGCGCCCCGACCTGATCGTCCTGCTCGGCGACCAGGTCTACGCCGACGAGACCTCGGAGAAGGTCAGGAAGTTTCTGCGCCGACGCCGCCGGGCCGGCCATCCGGGCCCGGACGACCAGGTGGTGAGCTTCGACGAATACACCAAGCTCTACCTGGAATCGTGGCGCGACCCGGAGATCCGCTGGCTGCTCTCGACCGTGCCCAGCGTGATGATCTTCGACGACCACGAGATCATCGACGACTGGAACACCTCCGAGTCGTGGCGCGACGACATGGCCGCCACGCCGTGGTGGACCGAGCGCATCGCGGCCGGCCTGGCCTCCTACTGGGTCTATCAGCACCTCGGCAACCTCGGACCGGACGAGCTGGCCGCCGACCCGCTCTATCAGAAGGTCCTGAACAGCGACGACGCCACCGACCTGCTGCACGACTTCGGCCGGGCGGTGGACGACGGCGGCCGCGGCTACCAGTGGAGTTACGCCCTCGAACTCGGTCGCACCCGCCTGGTGATGCTCGACAACCGCTGCAACCGGGTGGTCACGCCGGGCCGCCGCGAGATGCTGCCCGCCACCGAGTGGAACTGGTTCCTCGACCAGGCCCACGGCGACTACGACCACCTCGTCGTCGGCTCGTCGCTGCCCTGGCTGATGCCCCCGGCCATCCACCACCTCGAGGCGTGGAACGAGCGCACCGCCGACTCGCCGAACCCGAAGGTGTCGGCCCGGGCCGAGAAGCTGCGGCGGGCGTTCGACCTCGAGCACTGGGCCGCCTTCGGCCGGTCCTTCGACGCGATGGGCGAACTCTTCCGGCGGCTCGGCGAGGGAGAGGGCGGCCCCCGGGTGGGGGCGGGGCCCGCGTACGCCGCGCCGGCCTCGATCAGCGTGCTCTCGGGGGACGTGCACCACTCGTACGTCGCCCGGGTCGACTTCGGCACCCCGGTGACCACCCCGGTCCACCAGCTGACCTGCTCGCCGGTGCACAACCAGGTGCCCGCGTTCATGCGGCCGCTGATGCGTTTCAGCTGGTCCCGGGCGGCGGCGAAGGGCACGCGGGGCCTCGCCCGATCGGCCGGCGTGCCGCAACCGGCCTGGACCTGGCGACGGGAGGCCGGCCCCTACTTCGGCAACGCGGTCAGCACGCTCCGGCTCGCCGGGCGCACCGCGACCGTGTGCGTCGAGGGCACCACCAAGGACGGCGACCTGTTCGAGGTGGCGGCCGTCGATCTCAGTCATGATGGTTCTTGATGACTACCTGGATCGCGCCCCCGGCGCACCGCGTGCCCGAACCACAGACCGGCCCCGAGCGGGCCATGCTGCAAGGCTGGCTCGACTGGCACCGCCAGACCCTGCTGAGCAAGTGCGCCGGCCTGACCGCCGAGCAGCTCAAGACCGCCAGTGCCCCGCCGTCCACGCTGACCCTCCTCGGCCTGGTGCGGCACCTGGCCCTGGTCGAGCAGAGCTGGATCGCCCGCGCCACCGACACCGAGGAGCGGTGGGTCTACGGCTCGGACGACAACCCGGACGGCGACTTCGACGACATCGCGGGCGCGGACGCCGAAGCCGACTTCCGGACGTACGCCGCCGAGGTCGCCGACGCCGACCGCAAAATTGCCGACTTCGGCCTCGACCACGAGTTCAGCACCCCGCGCGGCACCAAGAGCGTCCGCTGGGTCTACCTGCACCTGATCGAGGAGTACGCCCGCCACAACGGCCACGCCGACCTGCTCCGCGAGCGCATCGACGGCACCACCGGCGACTGAGCGGCCCACGCCCCGACCCCTGCGGCCGCCCGACCACTCCGCCCGCCCGGCCGTGCGGCCACTCCGGCCGTGCGATCACTCCGCCCGCCCGGCCACTCCGCCCGCCCGACCACCCCGCCCGCCCGACCAACCCGCCCGCCCAACCCGCCCGCCCGGCCACTCCGCCCGGCGATCAGCGCGCGGCGGGCGCGGCCGGTCGGCCGGCCGGCGGGGCGGTGAAGGCGCGCAGCAGCGTCGCGACCGCGCCGGCCAGGTCGGCGCGGTTCTCGGCCGAGCCGGGGGCGGGCGCACCGCGCGAGCCGGCGCCGGCCAGCCGGTTGAACAGCAGGCCGTCGATGCACGCCACGAGGTGCTCGCCGTCGCGCTCCGGATCGCGGGCCCCGGCGGCGGCCAGCATCGCGCGGGCCTGGGCGCGCGAGGGGTCGCCGTGGGCGAGGATCGTGCGCAACTGGAGGTGGTGGGTGGCCTCGAGCAGGCAGGCGTAGCGGGCCAGCGTGCGGTTGCGGGCCGCGCTCATCCAATGATCTAGGACGGCCGCGATGCCGGCGGCCACCTCCCCGATGTCGTCCAGCACGACCGGCGGGGCGTCGGCCGCGCCCGGGATCCGGTTCGCCTCGAGGTCGGCCCGGTCGAGGTCGGCGATCCGGCGCACGACCGCCTCGATCAGCGCCTTCCGGGTGCGGAAATAGGCCGACGTGGTGCCCAGCGGCAGGCCGGCCCGGCCGTCGACGGCCCGGTGGGTGAGACCTCGCATGCCGAGGTCGGCCAGCACGTCGATGGCGGCGTCGGTCAGGACCGCGAACCGATCGGTCGGCATCGTGGCGTCGCCACCTCCTTCTACGGCTGTAGTATGGCTTTCTACAGTTGTAGAAGGGCGACGTGATGACACGAACCGCGGTGATCGTCGGCGGGGGCATCGGCGGGCTGGCCGCCGCCATCGGACTGCACCGCACCGGCTGGGAGGTGACCGTCCTCGAACGGGTCGGCGCCCTCCGCCCGGTCGGCGCGGGTCTGGTGCTGCAGGCCAACGGCCTGCGCTGCCTCGACGCCCTGGGGGTCGGCACGAGGGTGCGGTCGGACGGCTACGAGGACGTGACCGGCGGCACCCGCCTCCCGGACGGCCGTTGGCTGGCCCGCATCAGCGCCGGCGAACTCGAACAGGCCCTCGGCACGCCCGCAATCGGCATCCACCGGGCCGCCCTGCACCAGATCCTGCTCGACGCCCTGCCACTGGGCGCGCTCGTCACCGGTGCCGAGGTCGTCCGCGTGACCGAGGACGGCGAGGTCACACAGCGCGAGCCGGGCACCGGCCGCGAGCACACGGTGAACGCCGACCTCGTGGTCGGCGCGGACGGCATTCGCAGCGCCGTGCGCGGGGCCCTCTGGCCGGAGGCCGCCGCCCCGTCCTATGTCGGCGTGACCGCGTGGCGCGGGGTGACGCCGGTCCGGACCCGCGACCCGGTCGTCGGCATCACCTGGGACCGGGGTGCCGAATTCGGCATCGTCCCGCTGGCCGACCAGCGCGTCTACTGGTTCGCCGCCCTCAACACGGCGCCCGGCGAGCCGCGGGGCGACGAGAAGGCCCGGGTGCTGACCCGGTTCGGCCGATGGCACGACCCGATCCCCGAACTGATCGAGGCGACCACCGACGTTCTCCGCGACGACCTCGCGTGCCTGGACACGCCGCTGCCGACGTACGTGAAGGGCCGGGTCGCCCTGCTCGGGGACGCCGCCCATGCGATGGTGCCCAACCTTGGGCAGGGCGGCAACCAGGCCCTCGAGGACGCCGTCGTGCTGGCCGCGGTCGCACACCGGCGGGACGGCCTCCAGGCGTACGACCGCCTGCGGCGACCCCGCAGCCAGCGGGTGGCGAAAGCCTCCCGGGCCGTCGGCCACCTCGGCCAGCAGCTCAGTAATCCGGTCGCGGTGGCGGCCCGCAACGCGCTCGTGCGCGTCACCCCGCCCCGGCTGGCCCTGCGCTCGATGGCCCGCTTCGCGGACTGGCACCCGCCCTCGCTCGACTGAATGCCCTCCCTCGGCGGAGGTCAGTAGCGCACCGTGCGGCCGGTTGGCAGAAGGCCCGGAAGACCGTGCCGCGGCGGCCCGGCGGTGACCTTGGCGTTCGGGCCCGACCCACCCGGGTAGGGCGGCTTGCCCGCACTGAAGACCCAGGCGGTGAAGAAGCCGCTCAGATCGCGCCGGGTCACCCGGCTCGCCAGCGCGGCGAAGTCGTGGCTATTGCCGTTGCCACCCGACCGTTCGGCCGTCCACGTCTTCAGGATCTTGAAGAACGTGGAGTCACCGACGGTCATGCGGAGAGCCTGAAGGGCCATCGCGCCACGACCGTAGACGGCACCGCCGAGAGCCCCGTCGGCGCCCGGGTCGGCCAGCGGAGTGTTCCAGCTCGAGTCGTCGGCCGGGATCTCGCTGTACGAGTAGTCGAACTGCCCCTGAGCGCTGGTGCGGCCCTCGTGCTCGGACCACAGCCACTGGGCGTACGTCGCGAAGCCCTCGTTGAGCCAGGTGTCCTTCCACTGCTTGATCGAGACGTTGTCGCCGTACCACTGGTGGGCCAGCTCGTGCACCACCGTGCTGTCGGCGATGTCCTGCCAGCCGAAGAAGCCGGTGTTGTAGGTCGGGCGGGTCTGGGTCTCGAGCGCGAAGTCGAACAAGGCCGGGCTGACGATGCCGCCCGCGGTGTCGAACGGGTACGGCCCGAAGCTCCTGGCCATGAACGCGAGCATCTCGGGCTCGCGGGCGAACGACGCGTGGGCGATCTGCCCGGTGGCCGACATCGGCAGCCGGGCCGCGGTCAGCGACCGCCAGGTGCCGGGGTTGGCCCGGCTGCCGGCCGGCGCGGGCGGGAGGGCCCAGCCGTCCCAGGTGTCGCCGTCGTTCTCGAACGAGGTGTCACTGTGGCCGGTCGACACCTTGATGTCGTCGAGGTAGACGCCGGTGCGGGGCGTGCTGTCCTCGTCCGGCTGCGGGACCGTGGTGAGGTAGGTGACCGCGACCTCGGTCTTCGTGCCGGCGAACGGCTTCAGGTCGATCGTCCAGTCGCCGAACTCGCCGCCGTAGTTGAACGAGGACTGCCCGTTCCAGTGGCCGGTGGTCCCGTCCGGCGAGCAGGTGCCGTCCGGCTGCTGCGAGACGTAGTGCGCCAGGAACGGATGCGTGTCGAGATCGTGGCACAGTTCGCCCGCGTAGTCGAAGGTCAGACCGCTCTGTTCGGGCAGCGTGGTCCAGTTGTCCTGGCCCACGGTGTGCGCCTCGACCATCAGATAGCCGGTGTCGGCGGTCTCGAGCACGGCCCCGAAGCTCAGCGTGGCCCCGCCCGCCGGCACGTCGACGGTGTGCGTGAGCCGCTTGTACGCCGGGACCTCGGCCCCGGAGTACGCCATGCGCTGCCCGGTGCGCGCCGCCTTCACGGTCGGCCCGTCGAGCGAGGCGTCGACCGCGTCGGTGAACCGGATGCCGTCCCGGTCGTACGACGTCACGTCGTACCTACCGACCGAGATCGTGGCCAGATAGGACGCCATCGGATCGGCCGCGTTCCAGGTCCAGGTGGTGGTGCCGTCGGGGTGTGCGGCCTTGCCCGCGAAAAGGCCGTTGGCGACCACCGACCGCCCGTTCGGCACGGTCACCCTGAACGTGTACGCCGCCTTGTCACTCGGGTGATCGTCGACCGGGAACCAGGTCGCGGCCGCGTGCGGCTCGCCGGCCACGGTCACGCCGTCGTCGGTGCGCAGGAAGCCGGACGCCCCGATCTCCGGGTCGTCGATCGGCTGCGGCAGCCCGTCGTAGGTCACCACGGTCGTGAACGTGCGCCCGTTCCGCAGCCCGGCCGCCGGCGTGATCACCAGCTCGTTCCCGTCCCGCCGCCAGCCGGCGGCCCGCCCGTCGACGGTCGCCGACCGCACGGTCAGCCCGTCGAGGTCGAGGTCGAAGGCCGAGAGGTCCTGAGTGGCCTTCGCCGTGATCGTCGCGACGCCGCGCAGCTGGCCGGTCGCGGGCGCATAGCCCAGGTCGAGCGTGTAGTGCTGGGCGTCGTAACCGCCGTTGCCGTCGAGCGGGAAGTAGGGGTCGCCCGCGCCGGCGGCGCCCGGTGCGGCAAGCAGCACAGCGGACAGTAGAGCGGTGGCACTGGAGAGCATGCGTTCTCCGCATCGGTCGTCGTCGAATTGCCGGCGCGCGCCAGGCTAGGACAACCGCTGCAAAGAAGCTGTGAAGGACCGGTGAGACGACGGTCCTTTTCAGGAGAGTTCGAGGGCCTTCCGCAGGTAGGTCAGGTGCTGCGGCCCGGTCCACCGGTAGGCCGAGAGGCCCGCGGCCCGGGCGCCCCGGACCGCGCGGTCGTCGTCGTCGACGAACAGGACGCGCTTCGGCGGCTCACCGATCAGCTGGCAGGCCTGCTCGAAGTATTCGGGCGCCGGCTTGTGGATCCTCAGGTCCCAGGAGTTGATCACGACGTCGATCTCGCCGGTCAGCTCCAGCGCGTCCAGATCGGACGGGAGCAGGTCGGTCGCATTGGTGGCCAGCCCGACCTTGCGGCCGGCCGCCCGCACGTCGCGTACGAAAGCAAGCGCCTCGGGATCGACCTCGCCGCGATAGACCTGCCACTCGGCGACCGCCGCGGCCGCGTCAGCGGGCGGGAGCGGGAGCCGGCTCGCCACCACCCGCATCCACTCGTCGTGGGTGAGTTCGCCGGCCATCGCGGGCCGGTAGACGTCCCACTCCATCGCCGTCTCGAGCAGCGCGGCGGGCTTCAGGCCGTACTTCAGCTCGACCGCGATCATCGGCGCCGGGTCCCACCGGCGCAGCACCCCGTCGAAGTCGATCAGCAGGGCCCGGGCCGGGTCGCGCTGCGCCACTGTCAGTCCTCCGAGGTCGTCAGGCGCTGGCTGATCACCTGGGTGACGCCGGAGCGCATGGTCACGCCGTAGAGGGCGTCGGCGACCTCCATCGTGCGCTTCTGGTGCGTGATGATGAGCAGCTGGCTCTTTTCCCGCAACTGTTCGAAGAGGGTAATCAACCGGCCCAGGTTGACGTCGTCGAGGGCCGCCTCGACCTCGTCCATGATGTAGAAGGGCGAGGGGCGGGCCCGGAAGATCGCGCACAGCATGGCCACCGCGGTCAGCGACCGCTCGCCACCGGAGAGCAGCGACAGCCGCTTGATCTTCTTGCCCGGCGGCCGCGCCTCCACCTCGACGCCGGTGGTCAGCATGTCTTCCGGGTCGGTCAGCACCAACCGGCCCTCGCCACCCGGGAACAGCACCTGGAAGACGGCCTGGAACTCGCGCGCGGTGTCCTCGAAGGCGGACGCGAAGACCTCGAGGATGCGGTCGTCGACATCCTTGACCACGGTCAGCAGGTCTTTGCGGGTCGCCTTGAGGTCTTCCAGCTGGTCGGAGAGGAACTTGAAGCGCTCCTCGAGCGCCGCGAACTCCTCCAGCGCCAGCGGGTTGACCTTGCCCAGCAGCTGCAGGTCGCGCTCGGCCTTGTTGGCCCGTTTCTCACTTGTCGGCCGGTGGAAGGGCGCCGGGTCGGGCACCGGCTTGTCGTCCTTCTCCGCCTGCGCCGTCTCGGCCGCGCTGGGCGGCACCAGCTGCTCGGGGCCGTACTCGTTGATCAGCGTGTCGACGTCGAGCGAGAAGTCCTCGGCCGCCTTCGCCTCCAGTTGCTCGATGCGCATGCGCTGCTCGGCCCGGGCGACCTCGTCGCGGTGCACCTCGTTGGTCAGCCGCTCGAACTCGGACGACAGCCGCTTCGCGTTCGCCCGCACCTCCTGCAGCTGGGCCTCCCGCGCCGTACGCGCCTGGGCCAGCTCGTCGCGCGCCTCGACCGCAGCGGTCAGCGAGACCGCGACCCGGCCCAGCGCACCGCGGGCACCCCGCGCGACCGCGCGGGCGATTTCGGCGCCCCGGGCGCGGGCGGCCCGGCGGGCGGCCGCGCGTTCGCGGGCCTGACGTTCGGCGTTGGCCTGCCGCAGCAGCGAGTCGGCGCGCCCGGCGATCGAGGCGACCCGCTCCTCGGCCGTGCGCACGGCGAGCCGGACCTCCATCTCGTTCTGCCGGGCCTGCGGCACGAGGGCGGCAAGCGTGTCCCGTTCCTCGGTGGAGGGTTCCTCGTCGAGCGGGGTGTCCTCGGCCAGCCGCAGCCGCTCCTCGAGCTCGGCCACCCGCATGAGGTCGGCCTCGCGTGCCGACTCGGCCTTCTGCCGGGCGGCGCCGAGCCGGTCGGTCTCGGCCTTGGCCGACCGGGCGGCCGCGCCCAGCTCGGCGAGCCGGCGGGCGGCCGCGTTGCGCTCACCCTCGGCGGCCCGCTTGGCCTGGGCGGCGACGTTTACCGCCTCCTTGCGGGTGGCCACCTCGGCCCGCGCCTCGGCCAGCTGAGCCTTGAGCTCGCCGATCGACTGCTCGGCCGCGGTCCGCTTGGCCTTGGCCTCGTCGACCGCCGCCTGCACCTCGATGTAGCTGGTCGCCTTGCCCGAACCGCCGGCCGCCGCGAAGGCGCCGAGCACGTCGCCGTCCGGTGTGACCGCGCGGAGCTCGGCGTTGTGCGCGACCAGCCGGGCGGCCGCCGCGAGGTCGGGCACCAGCACGACGTCGCGCAGCGCCCGGTTGAGCGCCGGCCGGATGTTGTCGGGGCAGGAGGTCACGTCGGGCGCCCAGACGGCGCCCTCGGGCAGCACCGGACGCAGTGCGTCCAGCGGTCCCTGCATGCCCGGCGCCGCGGCGCCGGCCACCACCAGGTCGGCCCGCCCGGCGTCGGCGATCTTGAGCGTACGCATCGCCTCGATCGCCTCGTCGACCCCGGTGAGGGCGACCGCGTCGGCCAGCGTGCCCAGCGCGGCCGCCAGGGCCGTCTCGTGACCGGGCTGGACGGTCAGCATCGAGGCGAGGCTGCCGAGCAGGCCGGGCACCTGACCGGCCCGAGCCAGCAGCGCGCCCGCGCCGTCCTTGCGGCGCAGGCCCATCGCGAGGGCCTCCTCGCGCGCCTTCCAGCTCGCCGCGTCCTTCTCGGCCGCCCGCTCGGCGTCCGAGAGCTCGCGGACCACCGCGGCGGCCTGGTCGTGCTCGGCCTGCGCCTCGGCGTGCCGGGCGTCGAGCTCCACATTGTCGCGGTCGGCCTCGGACGACACCTCGGAGACCGCGTCGACCTCGGCCTGAGCGGCCTCGGCCCGCATCATCGCGTCGGTGTGCGCGGCGGCCAGTCGCTCGATCTCTTCGGCGGCACCTTCGGTGCGCGCCCGGGCCGCGTTCACGTTGCCGGTCAGCTTGGCGAGGCCCTCGCGCCGGTCGGCGATCGCTTTCGCGGCCGTACGCAGGGCGCCCTCGGCAGCCGCAAGCTGGCGTTCCAGCTCCTGGCGGCTCTCCACCGCCTCGGCCAGACGCATCTGGTCCTCGGTCAGCGCCTCGCGGAGCTCCTCTTCCTGCTCACGCACCCGTTCCGACTCGGCGACCAGCTGCTCGGGGTCGCGTCCCGGCCGCTCCTCCTCGCCGGTGGCAGCCAGGTGGCGCAGCCGCTCGGTGGCCAGCTGCTCGGTCGACCGGAAGCGTTCCTGCAGCGCGGACAGCTTGTACCAGGTGTCCTGGGCCGCCTGGAGCAGCGGCGCGTCCTCGGCGTGGGCCGCCTCGAGGTCGGCGAGCCAGCGCTGGATCTCGCGGTTTTCCGCCTCGACCTGCTCGCGGCGGTCGCGCATCGCCGACTCGTCGGCGATCTCCTTGTCGAGTGTGGTGCGCAGCGTGTGCAGGTCGTCGGCGAGCAGCCGGAGCCGGGCGTCGCGCAGGTCGGCCTGGATGCCGGCCGCGCGCCGGGCCACCTCGGCCTGCTTGCCGAGCGGCTTGAGCTGGCGGCGGAGCTCGGCGGTCAGGTCGTTCAGCCGGTTGAGGTTGACCTGCATCGCGTCGAGCTTGCGGACCGCCTTTTCCTTGCGCTTGCGGTGCTTGAGGACACCGGCCGCCTCCTCGATGAAGGAGCGGCGGTCTTCCGGCTTGGCGTGCAGCATCGCGTCAAGGCGGCCCTGGCCGACGATGATGTGCATCTCGCGGCCGATGCCGGAGTCGCTCAGCAGGTCCTGGATGTCGAGCAGGCGGCAGGAGTTGCCGTTGATCTCGTATTCGCTCGCTCCGTCGCGGAACATGCGGCGGGTGATCGACACCTCGGTGTACTCGATCGGCAACGCGCCGTCGTTGTTGTCGATCGTGAGGGTCACCTCGGCGCGGCCCAGCGGCGCCCGCCCGGCCGTGCCGGCGAAGATGACGTCCTCCATTTTGCCGCCGCGCAGCGCCTTGGCACCCTGCTCGCCGAGGACCCAGGAGATGGCGTCGACGACGTTGGACTTGCCGGAGCCGTTGGGGCCCACCACACAGGTGATGCCCGGCTCCAGCCGCAGCGTCGTAGCGGAGGCGAAAGACTTGAAGCCCTTCACCGTCAGGCTCTTGAGGTGCACGGATCTCCGGGGGTCGACGGTGAGCGTACTGGGGTGCAGGCTACCCGCAGCCCTGGTCACCTGCGGTACACGCCGCGCTCATCTGGCACGCGACCACCCAGAAAACGGACAAAAAGATGCGCGCCGCCACGGTGTGGAGGCGCGCGATTTCGCGGTGTTGCCGTACCAGGTTGCTTTGGTGCCGAGGGGAGGGACAGGACCGCCGGGTCTCGGCGATCGGGGTGGTGCCCGACTAGATCAGGTCAGCGCCGGTTCGGTCAGCCGCAGAATGTCGTCCGCCTCGGCAGCAGCCGCCGCCAGACGATCATTCTCCGCCCGCAGGCGGGTGATCTCGAACTCCAGAGCCGACACCCTGGACCGCAGTCGGGTGACCTCGTCGAGCAGGCGCCGGTCGGGCGCCGCACCTACGTGGCCGTAGAGGGCCTTCGCCATGGTGACTCCTTGGAAGCATTGCTTCTTTGTGGTGCCGCGTCTTTTGTTCTTGCGTCAACGCCGGGAAACCGGCCGACGCGCGCGCAGCATGCACCCGGACGTCTGGGCTCACGGGCACGCATGAGCACAGAATCATGCACCCTCATAAAGGTTCTTAAAGGTGCAGATCTCTCACACCTAGCTGTAACCGGGCATGAGTGGGCGCGACTGGCGACATCTCCATAGTCCGCCGATATCCACGCTCCGTCAAGCCGTGCGCAGCGCCAGCCTGGCCGAGAAGCAAGTGAATCATGCCACGCAAGCGGGTTTTTACCAGGGCTTATGTTTCGCTTAGCCGGTTTGCCCGACCCGCCGCTGCCTGCCTACCGTGATCTCGGTAAATCTCCTCGGCCTTCGGTGGGCGGGGAGGCAGCGCCCGGACGGACTCGCGCGGATCGTCCGCACCGTAACCCCCTCGGTGCCCGCGACGACGACGTCCGCTCCCGCGCCCGGCACCGGCGCCGCGCTGCTCCCCGCCCGCCGACTCTGCCCGGGCAAACAAGAATCCGGACTTTCTCTGCAAAACAGACGACAAATCGGGCAAAGAACGCTAAATTCTGTCGCCTAGGCGACACGTTCCGTCGGGGTGCCCGCACTGCATCGTTGCAGCCTTCGTGAAATCGACCCCGTCGCGAGAGCGCATCTGCCTGCTCACCGGCGGCGGGTACCCGTACCGGCGGGATGCCCTCAGCGGATGGTGCCGGACCCTCGTCGAAGGGCTGCGCCGGTTCCGCTTCGAGTTGCTGACCGTCACGGACCGGGAACCGCCGTCCGCACCCGCGTACCCGCTGCCGCTGAACGTCGGCTCGGCCCGCGCCGTCGCCATCGGGCGGGAAGCGCGGCGCGCCGAACGCCGGCGCGGAGCCGATGCCGAAGCCGTACAGCGGGCCGCCGGACTCCTCAGCCGGGGCATACTCGGCGGGGCCGAACAGTCCGACGAACTGTTCGCCCAGGGGCTGCGGCAGATCGCCGAGCCCGCGATCCGACACCCGGGAATCGTGGCCGGGCTGCCCCTGGCCGACGCGTTGCAGCAGGCGTGGCGCACCGGGGAGGCCGTCGCCGGGACCGACCAGGTGCCGCTCCCACGGCTCAGCACACGGGACGCGCGTACGGCCGCGACGCTGCTCAAGCACGCACTCGGCGCGCTCTCGGTCGAGGTGCCGGACGCCGACCTGGTGCACTGCGTGGGCGGGACGACGCCGCTGCTCAGCGCGCTCGGCGGACGCTGGCGGTCGGGCCTGCCGCTGCTGCTCACCGAAGCGCGGGCGCCGGTCGCCCGGCACCGACCGGCCGAGGAACGGCTCTCCCCGGCGGTCCGCACGGTGCTGCGCCGGTTCCGGGTCGCGGTCGCCCGCACCGGGTACGCCGAAGCCGGCCTGATCGCCCCGCTGAGCGCCTTCCACCACGGCTGGGCGCTCCAACACGGAGCCCGGGCCGACCGACTGGTGCAGGTGCCGGCCGGGGTGGACCCGTCGGAATACCCCGGTGCCTCCGAACCGGAAACCGAGCCGGCCGTGGTCTGGGCGGGCAGCGGCGGCCCGGACAGCGGGCTCGCCCCGCTGCTGGCCGCCTTCGAACAGGTCGCCTCCGCGGTCCCCGGCACCGTGCTGCACCTGGTCGGGGTCACCGCGGCGCACGAGGACCACTGCGCCGAGCAGATCGAACAGACCGGGCTCGGCCGGGCGGTGCGGCTGCACCCGCTGCCCGCCGACCCGCGCGACCGCTACACCGTCGGGCACGTGGTCGCGCACGTCCCCGGGCCCGGTGATCCGCCGTACCGGCTGATCGAGGCGATGATGTCGGGCCGGGCGATCGTCGGGGTCGACGTCGGACCGGCCGCCGAGACGCTCGGCGACGCCGGGATGCTCGTGCAGCCGGGCGACCCGGCCGAACTCGCGATCGCGATCGTCGACCTGCTGCGGGCCCCGAACCGGCGGCGCGCGCTCGGCGACGCGGCCCGGCGGCGCGCGCTCACCCACTTCACCAACGACCGGGTGGTACGCGTCTACGGCGCGCTCTACGCCGACCTGGCCCCGCCGCCCCCGCCGCCGGTCTTCGAACTGGCGCTCGCCGTGCCCGCCCCGCGCTGCGTACCGCCGGCGACCATGCGCTGGCTGGCCCGAGCCGAGAAGACGAACACACCCGCGATGGCCGGCGGTCCCGTCGAAGGAGACCCCGCATGACGATCACGCCGTCCCGGCCGCGCCGGACGACCACGCCGGTCCGGTCCCGGCGCCGCCGGCCCGCCGAGCCGCGGCACTCCCTCTCCGACCCGCCGATCACCACCGCGCCGCCGCAGCAGGCGCCCCCGCCCGAACCCGACCGGCTGGTCGAGGAACCGACCACCCTGCGGTTCCGCCACGCCGCGCCGGGCAAGGGCAGCCGCCGGGCCCCGGTACGCCGCTACTACCTGGGGTCCGCCCTGCTGCGCTGCGGCCTCTACCTGGGGCCGCTCAGCGTCGCGGTGGCCGCGGCCGGACCGCTGAGCCAGGTCGCCTGGCCGGTCCCGCTGCTCACGCTGCTGCTCGGCTGGACCGCGGCCCAGGCCCTGACCAGCGTCGGCGTGGCGGTCGCCCGCCGCGGTGGGCCGGCCACGGCGGCCCGGCTGATCGGCGGCGGGTTCGCCGCGACCGCCGGCCTCTGGTCGGCGCTCGTCTGGGTCGCCCCGCCCGGTCTGCTCGGGCCGCATCGGGTGCTCGCGCTGGTGATCGGACTGGGCGGGCTGACGTCGCTGGCCACCGTCACGGCGGCGGTGGTCACCCGGGCCGCGGCGGCGATCGTACGGTGGAGCCTGCCCTGCTGGCTGCTGGCCGGCCTCGCCGGGGCCGAGATGGCCGGGGTTGCCCTGCCGATCCCGCTGCCGATCGACACCCTGCTTCCGGCGGCGATCGTGGTCGCCGCGATCCGCGCCTTCCGTCCGCTTTTCCTGCCCGGCACGCCGGGGCGCCGGGTCCGGCCGACGCCGGCCGAGATCAAGCGCGGCGGCGGATACCTGATCATCGGCGCGTCCCAGGCGATCTGCGTGGGCCTGCTCTGGCGGGCCGGGCCGTCCGGGTCGACCATGCCGTTCTGGCTTCCGCTGCTGCTCGCGGTGCCGATCCTGGAGGCGCTGATCGGCTGGCACAGCGATCAGGTCGAGGCCGCGCTGGACGCCACCGAGACCGGGGCCGACTACGGCCGGCAGGTCCGCGGGGTCACGCTGATCACGCTGGCCGGGCTGCTGCCACCGCTGGCCGTGGGATGTGCGCTGGCGGTCGCCGCCTACCGGATGCCGATCGAGCTGGCGGCGCTGCAGGGCACCCGGGCCGGGGTGCTCGAGCTGGCCGGCGGGACGCTGCTCGGCGGCGTCTTCGCGATCACGTTCCTGCTGGCGGCGCGGACCCGGACCGGGGTGGCCGCCACGGTGGCCGCCACGCCGCCGCTCGCCGTGGCCGCCCTGCCCCTGCTGCCGCTGCCCGCGGCCGGCGCCCTGCCCGACGCCGTCACCGTGCTCGCCGCGACCCACGCCGTCGGCCTGATCATCGTCGCCCTCACCGCCACCCGCCGCCAACCCTGAGCCACCCGCCGCCGCCGACAACGCTGAAGTGGAGAACATCGTGAAGACACTGTTCCCCCCGTACGCCCACCCGTCCCCCGAGCTGGAGCTGGACGCCGAGACCTGGATCGTGCGGGAGATGCCCGGCGAGCGCCGCACCCTGCACCAGGCACTCGGTCGCATCGACCTCGACTGGGGCAGCCGCTCCCTGGCCGACGTGCTGGCCGACGTCGAGGCGTGGCGGGACGACGGTGCCGAGGGGCTGTTCCTCGATCGGGCGCCGGCCGGCTCGGGCGGCGTCGGCCCGGTCGCGCTGACCATCCGGCTGGCCGCGCGGCGCGGCCTGCACCGGGTGGTGCTCAACCCGGGCGTGCCGACCCACCCGCTCTACCGGGACCTCGGGGTGCGGATCTGCGTCTTCGAGGGGCCGTGGTCGGCCTATCAGAGCTGGGCCGGGGACGGCGTGCGACCCGGCGACGGGCACATCGTGCACGGCGTGCCGGCCAACCTGCTGACCGCCGCCCGCCGGCTGATGGGCCGCCGGGGCGCCGGCTTCGGTCTGGCCACCGACGCGTCACCGGCGCTCAGCGCGGCCCATGCCGAAAGCTGAGTCTCAGCGGGGCGCCCGCGGCCGGGGCTGGCAGCGCGGGCAGCTGAACGACGAGCGGTTCATGAACTGTTCCCGGCGCATCGCGGTGCCACAGCGGCGGCACGGCTCGCCCTCGCGGCCGTACGCGTTGAGCGCGCGCTCGAAGTAGCCGCTCTCGCCGTTCACGTTGACGTACAGCTCGTCGAAGCTGGTGCCGCCGGCCACGATGGCCTCGCCGAGCACGTCGCGCACGTGGCCGAGCAGGCGGCGTACGGCCGGCCTGGTCATCTGGTCGGTCGGGCGGGCGCCGTGCAGGCTCGCGCGCCACAGTGCCTCGTCGGCGTAGATGTTGCCGACGCCGGAGATCAGCGTCTGGTCGAGCAGGGCCCGCTTGGCCTCGGTGTGCCGGCTGCGCCACCGGTCGACGAACGCGTCGTCGTCGAAGAGCTCGTCCATCGGGTCGCGGGCGATGTGCGCGATCTCGTGCGGGAGTTCGGCGCCGTCCTCGCTGACCGACAGCCCGCCGAACGTGCGCTGGTCGACGAAGCGCAGCTCGGGACCGCCGTCGGTGAAGGTGAAGCGGATCCGCAGGTGCTTCTCGTCCTCGGCCTCGGCCGGCTGCATCAGCAGCTGACCGCTCATCCCGAGATGGCCGATGATCGCGTCGCCGGAGTCGAGCGGCAGCCAGAGATATTTGCCGCGCCGGGACGCGTCCAGGATGGTGCGTCCGGTCAGCATGGCGATGAAATGGGCGTCACCGGGCAGGTGCCGGCGGATCGACCGCGGGTGGTGCACCTCGACCGTCTTGATCGTGCGGCCGGCCACCCACTTGGCCAGGCCCTGCCGCACGGTCTCGACCTCGGGCAGCTCAGGCACTGCTTCTCCCCTTCAGATCGTGTAGGGCCAGCCTCTTAGATGGTGTAGGGCCATACGGCGACCAGGTAGGCGCCGTACCAGAGGCCGAACGTCGCCCAGGCCGTGATCGACAGCACCGCAACCCTCGGACGGGCGCGGCCGGCGGCGATCGCGGCCGGCAGCAGCGTCAACAGTACGGGCACGAGCAGGCGCGGCTTCGAGTGGTAGAAACCGGCCTGGCCGTAGACCAGCACCATGGCCACGACCCCGTAAACCGCGAGCGGCAGCCAGGGCTTCCCGGCCAGCGCGACGAGGGCCGCGACCGCGGCGGCGATCAGGATGAGCGCGACGCTGATCGGGACCCAGCCGTCGCCGTCGGCCAGCGTCTCGCTCACGAACTTGATCGTGCTGGTGCCGTAGTCGAACGAGGTGCCCCAGCCGGCGGCCTGGATGCGGAACCAGGCGGCCGGGTCACCGACCCGGTTGCCGACCCAGACCAGGAACGCCGGCACGCCGGCCAGCGCGACGGCCGCGGCCGCGATCGGGGGCCAGATGCTCGCATCGCGTTCCCGGCGGATGCGGCCGACCTCGATCAGGGCGGCCACGGCCAGCGCGAGTGCGGCAGCGGCGCCGGTCGGGCGGGTCAGCGCGGCGGCCAGCCCCAGCAGGCCGGCCGCCCACCACACCCGGCGATGCGCGGCGACCAGCATCCCGGCCACGAAGGCCAGGAAAACCCCTTCCGAGTACGCCATCGAGAAGACGATCGACACCGGGGCGGTCAGGCAGATCGCGGCCAGCGCATAGCCCGTACGGCGGTTGTAGAGGCTCGTGCCGAGCAGGTAGAGCCCGAGCGCGGCACCGGCCGAGGCGACCCAGCTCACCGCGATCGCGGCCGTCTCCGGGGTCGTCCCGAACACCGCGAACAGCTTGATCAGCATCGGGTAGAGCGGGAAGAACGCCAGCTCGTTGCCCTGCAGCCGGCCGGCCATGTCCTCGGTGTACCCGTGCGGGTAGCCGGTGGTCGCCACCTTGAGGAACCACCCGGCGTCCCACACCAGCAACCGGCCGCGCACGCCGCCCTCGTGGCCGGCCGAGTGGTTGAGCCAGGCCAGCATCACCAGCTGGACGACCCTGGTCAGCACGTAGATGCCGAACGCGACGCCGACACCTCGCCAGGCCCCCGCCGTACGCCAAAGGCTCTCGCCGCCGCCCGCGGCCGGCGCCCTCTCGACGCTCTTTTCCTCGTCGGACAGGGTCACACCGATTCCTCGTCGACCGGCTTCTCCCCGGACGCCTTGCCGTTGGCCGAGGCCTGCCGCTCGCTCAGCGTGCGCCAGGCGGCCGCCGCCGCCCGCTGCTCGGCCTGCTTCTTGCTGCGGCCCTCGGAGCCGCCATAACGCTCGCCGGCCACCACGACCCACGCGGTGAAGGTCTTGGCGTGATCTGGCCCGGAATCCTCGATCACGTAGTCGGGGACGCCGAGCCCGAGCGCCGCCGTCAGCTCCTGCAGGCTGGTCTTCCAGTCGAGGGCGGCACCCCGACCGGCCGACTCGGCCATCAGCGGGTCGAACAGCCGGTGGATCACCTGGCCGGCGATGTCGAGGCCGTGCTCCAGGTAGATCGCGCCGAGCAGCGCCTCCAGCGTGTCGGCCAGAATGCTCGCCTTGTCGCGGCCGCCGGTGGTCTCCTCGCCCTTGCCCAGCAGCAGGTGCGGTCCGAGACCCTGCGGGCCGAGGCCGCGCGCGACGTCGGCCAGCGCGTGCATGTTGACCACGCTCGCCCGCAGCTTGGCCAGCTGGCCCTCGGGCAGGTCGGGGTGGTTGTGGAAGAGCGCCGAGGTGATCACCACGCCGAGCACCGAGTCGCCCAGGAACTCCAGCCGCTCGTTGGTCGGCAGGCCGCCGTTCTCGTAGGCGTACGACCGGTGGGTGAGCGCACGCTCGAGAAGGGCGGGCTCGAACGGCACTCCGAACGCCTCCTCCAGCGGAGCGGTCGGCGGCCGGCGGCGCTTGTCACTCATCATGGGACACCTCGTTGATCATCTGTTCGATGGCCGCCACGGCGGCCCGGCGGTGCAGATCGGCGGCGAGGGCGATGCCCGCCGCCACGTCGGGACTCATCGCGGCGCCGTGACAGACCACGACGGTGCCGTCGACGCCCAGAAGGATGGCGGCACGCGGCACCGCCGGTTCCGGCGGCCCGGGCGGGCCGATTCGGGCGTACGCGGTCTCCAGACCCTTGAGCAGGACATTCCCGGTGAAACCATCCGTCACCACGACGTCGGCGGCCGCGCCCAGCACGACGTCGTTGCCCTCGACCAGGCCCGCGTAGCGCGCGCCGGCCGGGAGGGCGAGGTGGCTCAGGACACGGGGCATCTCACGGCGCAGGCGGTCGCCCTTGCCACGCTCGGTGCCGATGGTGAGAAGGCCCACCCGGGGCTCGACGACCTCGTGGACGATCGCGGCGTAGGCCGCACCGAGGCGGGCGTGGGTGGCCAGGGTCCGCGCGTCCGGGTCGACCGAGGAGCCCACGTCGAGCAGCACGAGGCGACCGGACTCGGTCGGGAGGACCGCGGCGAGCGGCGGACGGCGTACGCCCGGCCAGCGACCCAGGCTCAGGGCGGCCGAGGTGACCGTGGCGCCGGTGTTGCCGGCCGAGACGACGGCGTCGGCGGCGCCCTGGGCGACCGCCAGCACGGCCGCGCGTACGCCGCTCTCGATGTCCGGCTCGTTGCTCAGCGCCAGCGTGGTGACGCGGGCGTGATCGGCCGGGTCGAGGGCAGCAAGAAGCTCGCCGGCCGCATCAGTCGGGCCGACGAGAAGCAGGTGTAGGGCCGGGTCGGCCTGGCAGGCGCGCAGAGCGCCGTCAACCACGACGGCGGGAGCATGGTCCCCGCCGAGGAGGTCGACGGCGATCCGCGCGGTGACCGGCTCCCGATCGGGAGCCGGTGCACCGGTGGTTCGCCAACGCTCAGGTGCGACCCGCCCGAGAGCCGGGCGCGTCACTTAAGCGACGCTCAGACCTCGAGGACTTGACGACCGTTGTACGTGCCGCAGACCGAGCAGGCGGTGTGCGGCAGCTTCGGCGACTTGCACTGCGGGCACGCCTGGGTCACGACCGCGGTCGCTTTCCAGTTCGCCCGACGGGACCGGGTGTTGCTGCGCGACATCTTGCGCTTGGGGACGGCCACGGTACCTACTCCTCGTTGTTCGTGAGATTACGCAAAGCGGCCCAGCGGGGATCGACGTCCTCATGGCTGTGATCGGCCGGAAGGTCGTCGAAATGCACCCCGCACTCGGGGCACAGGCCTGGGCAATCAGGGCGGCAGAGCGGGTTGGCCGGCAGCGTCAGCACCACCGCGTCCCGGACCACCGGTTCCAGGTCGAGCAGGTCGCCCTGCATCCGGCCCACCTCGTCCTCGTCGGTCGTCTCCTCGGTGGTGCTGTCCGCGTAGGCGAACAGTTCCGCGATCGAGACGTCGAAGGACTCGCTGATCTCATTGAGGCAGCGCCCGCACTCACCGGTGAGTGAACCGCGGACGTGCCCACTGACGTAGACCCCCTCGGAGACCGATGTGAGCACGAGATCAAGCTCGAGCTCCGACCCCTCGGGGACCTTGATCAGCTCGAGGCCGAGCTCTTGCGGTGCCGGAACCGCCCGCTTCAGGGCACGCGTCGCACCAGGCTGCCGGGGAAGTTTCGTCGTGTCGACGACCAGCGGCTGCCTGGGATCAAGGTGATTCTGCTGCGGTGTTTTGGGCATCCTGAACTCTCAGCCTCGGGTTGGCCGACAGGCAAGGCTACCTGAGCTGCCGGGCGACCGTCGAATCGGCCCTGTCCCCTTGAAAAGGCTCGGCCCTGTCCCCTTAAAAGGGCAGCGGGCCCCTTAAAAGGGCAGCGGGCGCTCGTCCTCGCCCTGGAAGGTGCCGATCTCGCGGAGCGCGTGCATCTTGTCGCGGCCACGCTCGATCGAGGCGAGCGCCCGAGTGAGGAACTGCTCGAAGTTGGCCAGGGCGGTGTCGACGTAGTCGTCGACCTCCTCGCGCAGCCGCTGGGCCTCGGTGCGGGCCTCGGCGATGATGCGGGCACCCTCGTGCTCGGCGCTCACCGTGATCTCGTTGACTGAGACCAGCCGGGCGTGCTCGGCCTCACCCTCGCTGATGATGCGATCGGCCTCACGGCGGCCGGCCTCGATGATGCGGTCGCGCTCGTCGAGCACCGCGGCCGCCTTGCGCAGCTCGGACGGCAGCTCGGAGCGCAGGACGTCGAGATGCTCGACCATGTCGGCCCGATCGAACATGAAGTTCGTCCGCGACATCGGAACGGAGCGCGCTTCCTGGACGAGTTCGATGATCTCGTCGATGCGGTCGAGCGGATCCACCGGTGCCTCACTCCTGTCCATCCCACCCACGCTGCGTGGCTGCGTGGTGCGATCACGTTACTGCCTACCGGCCATCACGGCCGGGCGCGGTCCGGCGCGCCGGGATCCTAGTTCTGCGTCAGCCGGGCGATCAGCCGCTCGCCGACGAAGTCGGGCACGTACGCCGAGGCGTCACCACCCCACTTGACCACGTCTTTGACCAGGCTGGAGGAGAGGAAGGAATAGAGCGGATTGGTGGGCATGAACAACGTCTCCACGCCGGACAGCCCGATGTTCATCTGCGCCATCTGCAACTCGTAGTCGAAGTCGCTGACCGCGCGCAGTCCCTTGATCACGACCGCGGCGCCCTGGGCCCGGCAGAAGTCGACCAGGAGCCCGTGAAAGGACATCACCCGGACGTTCCCGTAGCCGGCGGTCGCCTCGGTCAGCATCTCGAGACGCTCCTCGATGCTGAACAGCCCGGTTTTCGACTGGTTGATCAGTACGCCGATGATCACTTCGTCGAAGAGCCGGCTGGCCCGCCCGACGATGTCGAGGTGGCCGTTGGTGACCGGATCGAAGGAGCCGGGACACACCGCTCGTCTCATGATCGGCGACCGTACCAAAGAGTAGTTTCGCCGTACCGGCGACTGCGCTCGGCAGTGATGCCGTCCACCCAGGTCAGCGCGCCGCCCCGGGTCGCCCGCTCGACGATCACCACGGCGTCCGGGGCGAGCCAGCCGCCGGCGAGGAGCATCTCCTGCATCTCGGTCAGTTCGGCGCCGGTCACCGCGTAGGGCGGGTCGGCGAAGACCACGTCGAAGGGGCCGCCCTCCGGCGGCGCGGCCACGACCTGCGCGACCTTGCCGGTCACCAGGCGGGCGGCGGCGCCGACGCGCAGGGAGACGATGTTGTCGCGAATGACCCGGGCGGCCCGGGCGTCGGACTCGACAAGGAGGGCGTACGCGGCGCCGCGCGAGATCGCCTCCAGGCCGATCGCGCCCGACCCGGCGAAGAGGTCGGCGACCCGCGCGTCGGTCAGGTCGGTCATCGACTCCAGGGCACTGAAAAATGCCTCACGGACACGGTCCGAAGTGGGCCGGGTCGTGGCGCCGGCCGGGGCGGCGAGACGCCGTCCGCCGTGCGCACCGGCAATGATTCTGGTCAATGCGCTCCACCGTCGACGTCGTACCGCACGAGGCGACGTTACTTCACCATCCGGGCGGGGCGAACACAGAGTTACCTATTACTCCCCATCGTCGTCCGGTCGCGCCCCGATTCATCCGATTGCGTGGCGTTCGTGATTGCGGTCGCTACCTGCCGCACCCGGGATATCGCTCTCGGTCAATCAAAAATCACGGATCCGCATCAAGATCCTTAGGCGTCGATGAGGAGTTCCGCAAACCGTCCTTACTGGCTAATGTCGGGCCCTGTTGCACGTGGCTACGGCCCCGTGTCGACGACGTGGGGAGGCGTCGTCGCAGGCCCCGGCAGGCACCACGCCGGCGGCCTCCGCCTGCCTTCCCGCGGTCCCTTGTCCCCCTCCCCCAGGAGAAGGCGTGAAATTCAAGTCCCCACTGCACCGCACGGCGACCGTCCTCGCCGGCGCGGTGATCGGCCTGACGGGAGTTGTGGCGATCGCCGGCCCCGCGAGCGCACACAACGCCACCGTCAAAGGCGTCGCCAGCTGCCAGGACGGCAAGAGCCTTGTCACCTGGGAGCTGCGTAACGACTGGCCGGGTGACGCCACGATCTCGGACCTGCAGCTTCCGAAGGGCGACGCGCCCCAGCCGGTGGAAGACGGCATCCCCGCGCTCGCGAACGGCAGCGTCATCACCAAGTCGAAGGGCTACAGCCAGGACGACGCCACGGTGGTGCACTACACCCAGGTCGTCGACCAGGCGGACAGCGTGACCCTGTCGTTCACGGCCACCTGGGCCGACGGCACCGTCGACTCGAGCTCGAAGTCGGACGACAACACGGCGACAGTTCCGCTCACCCATGGCTGCACGCCGCCGCCGGCCAAGTGCGTCGACTCGGACCACCTCGACCAGCTGGGCCTCGAGGGCCGCCTCACCCACACGTTCCAGGTGGACAAGGACAGCGCCACGACGGTCGTCGACCTGCACGACGTCAAACTCTGCGACGACGTCCAGATCCCGGTCACCTCGGTCTCGTACTACGCGCCGAAGCCCGAGTTCTCGGTGCCGCAGTACCTGTTCGACCAGCCCAAGAGCGGCGTACTGACCCAGACCAACCGCGAGGTGACGCTGACGGTCAAGACCCCGCCGTGCTTCACCCAGGTCGACACCTTCTTCGGTACCGAGAAGGACGTCATCCCGACCATCACCAAGAACGGCCCGCTGTACGGCGACCGGAAGCTGGGCTCGGACACGGGCATCGGCAGCCGCTCGAAGGGCCCGCACGCCTGGTACAACGGCGGCGACCGGTCCTGCGTCACCCCGGCCGGCACCTCCGTCCCGAGCTGTGACGGCACCCAGATGATCAATCTGTCGAACAGCGGCAAGTACGACGAGACCTTCACTGTGAAGTACGGCGACCAGGTCAAGACCGTCACCGTCGCGGGCGGCAAGGGCGAGTCGGTGAACGTCCCGGCCGGTGCCGGCGCCGTCACGGTCAGCGCCGAGGGCATGGACACCAAGACCTTCACCTGGAAGGCGCCGGCGGACTGCGCCACACCGGCCGTGTCGATCGCCAACACCTGCAAGGAGGTCACGATCACCGTGACCAACCCCAAGGGTGTCACCCCGGCCGTCGCCAAGGTCACCTACGGCAAGCAGACCAAGGAACTGACCGTCGCGCCCGGCTCGTCGGAGAAGGCCACGTTCGCGGCCGGCACCGCCAAGGTCGCCACCGTCGACGTCAACGGGCTCAAGACGATCAAGGCGGCCCTCAAGTCGCTCGTCTGCACCGTGCCGGTCGGCAACAACAGCGGCGGCGGCAGCCTGCCGATCACCGGTACCGCGGGCACCAGCATCGCCGCGGGCGCGATCGTGCTGCTGCTCGCCGGTAGCGCGTTCTTCTTCGTCGCCCGGCGCCGTAAGGTTCGCTTCACCGCCTGATAAGTAATGCCTGCCAGAGGGCGCACCGGCTTCGGCTGGTGCGCCCTTTTTCGTTGTCCCGCAAGGGATTTGACCCCTTGATCAGCATGTACGGATGGTGGCCAGGGACTCACTGATCTCGATCGAACCAGCACTCTCAGCGTCGATACGTTGACGTTTCGTTGATGGAAGATCACGGATCTGCAACGAGCTCCTTAAGCGGCCCTGAGGGACTTCCCAGATTCTTATTTATCGCTAAGGTCGCCTCTGTTGCACGTGGTTACGGCCCCGTGTCGACGGCGTGGGGAGCGTCGTCGCAGGCCCAGAAAGTAGTGACAGTGGGCCTCCTTTCTTCCTCGTTGAACTTTGTCCCCCCTCCGCAGGAGAAGGCGTGAAACTGTCGATCAAGAAGCTTCGTCACGGCGCGACCGTCGTTGGCGGTACGTTCCTCGGCCTTGGCATCGCGGCGGCCATGGCCACGCCCGCCCTGGCGTGTAACTCCGAGATCACCGGTAAGGCGTCCTGCGTGGCCGCCGACGGCACGTGGTCGGTGACCTGGTCGGTGACCAGTGACCTGAGCAACGTGTCCGGCAAGGTGCTCAGCATTCAGAAGTCGCCGACCGACGCCCCGCTGACCGGGCTCGACGACGCGGTCATCCCGGCCAAGGGCCACGGCGTTCTGCGCGGCGTCGAGACGCTGAAGGCGACCGACACCACGGCCAGCATCCAGATCACGGCGTCGTACGACTACAACGGCGACAAGCACGTGATCCCCAAGAACAGCCCGTGGATCAACAAGCCCACCAAGCAGTGCCACAACCACACCACCCCGCCGACCACGGCCCCGACGACGGCGCCCACCACCGCGCCGACGACGGCTCCGACTACCGCGCCGACCACCGCGCCGACGGCCACGCCGACCCAGAGCGCGCCGGAGACCGAGCCGGAGTTCGTCTACGACGAGACCTGCACCACGCTCACCGTGGGCCTCGAGGTGCCGAAGTCGTGGAGCAAGACCGAGACCGCGATCTTCACCCCGAACAAGGGCGCGGCCCAGTCCGTGACCGTCAAGCCCGGTGAGACCAAGACCGTCGACTTCAAGGCCTTCAAGGGCCTGACGATCAAGGCCACCGCGAAGGGTTACGAGGACCAGAAGCCGGTCTCGCTGACCTACCAGGCGCCGAAGGACTGTGCCTCCTCCTCCACCCCGGCTGCCACGCCGAGCACCAGCAAGGCCGCTCTGGCGATCACCGGTTCTTCCTCCACCCCGATCGCGGGCGGCGCCGTGGCGCTGGTCCTGCTCGGTGGCGGCGCCTTCTTCCTGGCCCGCCGGCGGAAGATGAAGTTCACCGCCTGATAAGAACTGCGAAGTAAAGGGCGCGTCGGCTCCGGCCGGCGCGCCCTTTCTTGTTGTGTCGTGTCTAGAAGCTGGGCGGCGAAAACGAGCCGTCGGCCTCCGGCGGATAGTCGTAGGTGGCGACGACCGCGTCGACCGGCAGAGCGCTGTACAGATGCGGGAACAGACGGCCGTCGGGCGTCGGGGGATCCCCCTGCTCCCAGGTGATCGCGACCGGCAGGCGCGACTCGTCGATCTCCAGGAGCAGCAGGTCGGTGCGCCCCCGGAAGAGAAGCGTCGCCGGCAGGTGCACCTGCTCCGGGGTGGAGCAGTGGATGTAGCCCTGGGACGCGAGCGTGTCGCCCTCGTAGGTGCCCACGGCCTGTGCGGCCGCCCAGGCCTCCCGCGGGCAGATGTGCAGGATCAACCCTTCTCCAGATATTCGGCGCGCTCCTCGTCGACCAGCGCGGCAACGGAAGCGGCCAAGGCGGGATGTTTCCGCAGATCGGGGTCGTCGCCGACCAGAGCGGACGCCTCGGCTCGCGCGTCGGTGATCAGCTTGGCGTCGCGGAGCAGCGACAGCAACCGTAGGTGGGAGTGGCGGCCGGACTGCGACGCGCCCAGCACATCGCCCTCGCGGCGCTGCTCCA
This sequence comes from Actinoplanes sp. NPDC051343, assembly GCF_044455125.1. Classification (NCBI taxonomy): domain Bacteria; kingdom Bacillati; phylum Actinomycetota; class Actinomycetes; order Micromonosporales; family Micromonosporaceae; genus Actinoplanes; species Actinoplanes sp. NPDC051343. Next base: position 144,685 of record NZ_JBITEL010000004.1, on the reverse strand, counting down.
GGTCGATCTCGGAGAGCTTGAAGCCGTCGGTCGTCGAGGCCACGGCGTCGAGCCGCTCGCGGGCCGCGGTGCCCTCGACCGACTCGGTGACCAGCAGGCAGATGCCGGCCGCGCTGCCCCGGCCGACCCGGCCCCGCAACTGGTGCAGCTGGGAGACCCCGAACCGGTCGGCATCCATGATGATCATGACGGTGGCGTTGGGCACGTCGACGCCGACCTCGATCACCGTGGTGGCTACCAGCACGTCGAGGTCGCCGGCGGCGAAGCGGCGCATCACCGCGTCCTTCTCGTCGGCCGGCAGCTTGCCGTGCAGTACGGCGATGCGCAGCCCGTGCAGCGGGCCCTCGGCCAGCAACGGCGCAACCTCGGTGACGGCCAGGGGCGGGCGCCGGGCCGGTTCGTTGTCCGACGGTGGTTCCTCGTCGTCGTCACTGGCAGATCCGTCGCCGATCCGCGGGCACACGACGTACGCCTGATGGCCGGCCCTGACCTCCTCGCGCAACCGCCGCCAGGCCCGGTCGAGAAACGCCGGTTTCTCCGGCGGCACGACGTGCGAGGCGATCGGCGAACGGCCGCGCGGGAGCTGCGACAACGTCGAGGTCTCGAGATCGCCGTAGACGGTCATGGCGACCGTACGCGGGATCGGGGTCGCGGTCATCACCAGCACGTGCGGAGGCCGGGCCGCCTTGGCCCGCAAGGCATCGCGCTGCTCGACGCCGAACCGGTGCTGCTCGTCCACCACCACCAGCCCGAGATCCTTGAAGTCGACGCCCTCGTAAAGCAGTGCGTGCGTGCCCACGACGATGCCGGCGGTGCCGTCGGCGACCTTGGCCAGGGCGGCCCGCCGGGCGGCCGCGCCGAGCGACCCGGTGACCAGGGTGAGCTGCGTGCCGGACGGGTCACCGTCGATCTCCCCCGCTCGGCCGAGCGCACCCAACTGGGCACTGATGCTGCGGAAGTGTTGCGTGGCAAGCACTTCGGTCGGGGCGAGCAGAGCCGCCTGCCCTCCGGCGTCGACCACCTGGAGCATGGCACGCACCGAGACCAGCGTCTTGCCGGAGCCGACCTCGCCCTGCAGCAGGCGGTGCATCGGATGCGCCCTGGCCAGATCTTCGGCGATCTCCTCGCCGACCTGCTGCTGCCCCTCGGTCAGCTGATAGGGCAGGCTCGCGTCGAACTTCGCCCGGATCCCGGCCTCGGTGCGCGGCCGGGCGGTGCCGGGCGCGGCCGACGCCCGCGCCTTTCGCTGTACGAGTGTGAGCTGCACGGCGAACGCCTCGTCCCACTTGAGACGGTATTTCGCCGAGTAGAGAGCCTCCTGCGAGCTCGGCCGGTGGATCTCGCGGAGTGCGGTGCCGATGCCGACCAGGTTGCGGCCGGCCCGGACCGCGGCCGGAAGCGGATCGTCCGGCGGTTGGAAGGTGTCGAGGAGGGTGCGCACACACTTGGCGATCACCCAGGTCGGCACCGCCTGCGCGGCCGGATAGACCGGGATGATCGCACCGGCGAACTCCTCGATCTCCTGCTCCGCCTCGTCCTGCGTGGCGTCGGCGTCGAGCAGCTGATAAGCCGGGCCGTTGAGCTGCCGCTTGCCCCGGAAGTCGGTGACCTTGCCGGCGAACAGGCCCCAGCGACCCCGTCGCAGCTCCCTCTCCCGCCACGCCTGGTTGAAGAAGGTGCACGTCAGCGTCGCACCCGAACCGTCGCCGATGGTGATCTCGAGCATGTTGCCCTTACGGGCGCGCATCGGCTTGACGCTCACCGACTGCACCTGGGCCAGCAGCGTGACCTGCTCACCGATCTGCAGCCGGTGCAGGTCGGTGTGCTCGCCGCGCTCGTCGTACCGCCGGGGGAAGTGGTAGATCAGGTCGCCCGCGGTGTGCAGGTCGAGATGCGTCGCCAGGGCCTTGGCGGTCTTGTCACCCAGGACCGTCTTCAGCGGGGTGTCGACGGTCGTCATTCCACTCCTACCAGAAGGTGGTAGCGGGGCTGGCCACCCGCATAACTCTGCAGCTCGACAAACGGCCAGGTCTGCGTGACGTGCCCGCGGAGCACCTCGTCGAGCCGGTCCGGCGCGTCGGCGCCGAGCACCAGGGTGGTCAGCTCGCCGCCACCCCCGAGCATCCGGTCGAGCAGCCGCCGGCTGACGTCCTCCAGGTCGGTACCGATCACGTGCACCTCGCCGTCGACCAGGCCGAGCAGGTCACCCTCCTGGCACGGCCCGGCGACCGTGAAGGCGGCCCGCTGGGCGGTGCAGACCTCGCCGTACCGGCAGGCGCCGGCCGCCTCGGCCATGGCGATGACGTCGTCGGCGAACGCCCGGCTGCCGTCGCGTACGGCCAGCGCGGCCAGAGCCTGTACCGGCGAACGCGTGGGTACGACGCTCACCCGCAGACCGGACCGCTCGGCCTCCCGGGCGGCGGCGGTGGCGACGGCGTGCGTGGCGGCGTCGTTGGGCAGCAGCACGACCGACCGGGCGTCGGTGGCGGTGACCGCGGCCAGCATCTCGGCGGTCGACGGGTTACGCCCGACGACGACCGCGCCCTCGGCCTCGAAAAGCGCGGTCAGACCGTCGCCGGCCGCGACCACGACGGCGCCGCGCTGGTCGGCCGCGCCGGCCGCATCCTCCTCGGCGATGCGCTCGTCGAGCGGGCTCACCTTGATCTGATAAGGCCGCCCGGCCGCGATGCCGGCCTCGACCGCGGGACCAATGCTTTCGGCCGGGACATGAACGTGCACGTTCCAGGTCGGCGGATCACCGTCGCCGGTGCCGACGACGACCAGCGAATCGCCCAGCGCGTCGAGGGCCGGGCGCAGCCGGCCGACGGCGTCGTCGGTGGCATCGAGCAGATATTGCACCTCATAGCCGAACTCACCCTCGCCACGGTCGGCCCGCGAGTCGGCTTCGCCCCCGTGGAAGGCCCGGGCGGCGCGCTGGGTCAACGACTCGCCGGGGCTGGCCCGAAGGCAACCCGGCTCAAGGGCCGCGGCCGGTGCGGAGTCGCGGCGGCCGACGGCCCCCACCACGGCGAGGTCGCCGGCTTCAACCAGGGCGGGGTCGCCGGTGTCGACGGCCTCGGCGGGGTCGCGCGGGCCGAGGGCCTCGACCAGGGCGTCGAGGAGGAGGCAGAGGCCTCGGCCGCCGGCGTCGACCACGCCGGCGCGGGCCAGGGCCGGGAGTTGCTGCGGGGTGCGGGCCAGAGCCTCGCGGGCAGAAACGGCAGCCGCCCGGGCGACGGCCAGGAGGTCGTCGGACTTGATGCGGCCGGCGCCCTCGGCGGCGGCGGCCACCACGGAGAGAACGGTGCCCTCGACCGGGCGGGCCACCGCGCCGTAGGCGGCCTCGGTGGCGGTGCGCAGCGCCCGTGCCAGCTCGCCGCCGCGGACGGCGACCGAGGTGGCGAAGGTGTCGGCCATGCCGCGCAGGATCTGCGAGACGATCACGCCCGAGTTGCCGCGGGCACCGAGCAGGGCGCCGCGGGCCATCCGGCGCATCGCCCGGCCCAGCGTGGTGGTGGGCACCTCCGCCGGGTCGACCACATCACCGGTCAGTACCTCCCCGGCCCGCGCCTCGGCGTGCTCGGCGAGGTAGCGGTCGAGGGCCTCCTGGGCGGCGGCGAGGGTGAGGACCAGGTTGGTGCCGGTGTCGCCGTCGGGGACGGGGTAGACGTTCAGCTCGTCGATCTCGTGCTGGTGGGCACGGAGCGCCTCCAGCCCGCCACCGCACCAGCGGTGGACGGCCGCGGCGTCCAGGGTCTGCAACACGGGAAAATCGTACTGACCGCCACTGACATTCTCTCGCGGCCGCACCTGAGCGGGGGCGATTGGCTGTCGCGGCGGCGCATCGGGTAACCTTGCCGGGTTGCCTGTGCGGTCACCGCTGGGCGCCTTCGAATTTTGGCAAGCTCGAGTCTGTCCGAGGCTCAGTCGATTACCCCAGGAGTATTCCGTGGCTAGCGTGTGCGACGTCTGTGGCAAGGGACCGGGCTTCGGCCACAACGTGTCCCACTCGCACCGGCGGACCAACCGCCGCTGGAACCCCAACATCCAGTCGGTGCGCACCCCGGCCGGTGGTGGCACCACCAAGAAGCTCCAGGTCTGCACCTCGTGCATCAAGGCCGGCAAGGTCGTCCGCGCCTAATCGGGTTTCGTCCATCCAGCCCTTCTGGCCCCGTCCGGGCCGAAGGGCTGGATGTGTTTCCGTCTCCGTTCAGAGCACCTTCGCGAACGACAGCACGCCCTCGTGCCCGGCGTAGTAGCCGAAGTCGTCGATGCGGGTGTAGCCGGCCGACTCGTACAGGCTGACGGCCTCCGGCTGGCGGTCGCCGGTCTCCAGGATCACTCGCTTGCAGCCCGCTTCCCGGGCCGACTCCTCGATCGTGGTCAGCATGCGGCGGCCCAGCCCGCGACCGCGGGCGGCGGAAGCGGTGAACATCCGCTTCAACTCGGCGTCGTCGCCGTGGCGCCGCCAGCCCGCGCACCCGACGAGCACGTCCGGCTCGGTGTAGGCGACGAAGAACGCCCCGGCGGGCGCCACGAAATCGGCCGGGTCCACCGGGGTGTCGTCGCCGGAGCCGCCGTACCGGCCTGACAATTCGGCCATTACGTCCACCAGCAGGGCCACGACGGGCGGCTCGTCGTACCGGGCCGGCCTGATCTTGATCTCTTGCACGGGCCAACGATAAATCAGCGGAAGTGGTCCCAGCCGGTCCCGCCCGTCCACGGCTTGCGGTCGACGGTCACACCGGTGCCCTCGTGCACCGAGCCGATCCGCTGCCAGCCTTCCGGCAACGTCACGCCGGGCGGGAACGTCGCGACGAGCGCGTGGTCATCGCCTCCGGCGAGGAGCCAGACGTACGGGTCGACGCCGAGTGCCGCCGCCGCGTCCCGCATCGGTGCCGGTACGTCGAACCCGTCGGTGTGGATGTCGACGCCGACCACACTGGCCGTCGCGATGTGGCCCACATCCTGGAGCAGGCCGTCCGAGACGTCGATCATCGAGGTGGCGCCGTGCCGGGCCGCGATCGGTCCCTGCGCGTAGGGCACCGAGGGGCGCCGGTAGGCCTCGACGAGCAGTTTCGGGGTGCGGAACCCGCGGGACAGCACCGTGTACCCGGCCGCGGCGAAGCCGACCCGGCCGGCGAGGGCTATCACGTCTCCGGGCTGGGCTCCCCCGCGTACGACCGGGTTCTGGTTTTGCAGGTCACCCAGGGCCGTGACCGAAACGGTGAGCGTGGGGCTCGCCGACATGTCGCCGCCGACCACGCTCGCCTCGACCAGCGCGGCCTCGGCCGACAGGCCGTCGGCCAGTTCCTCGGCCCAGGCCGGGTCGAGGTCGGGGGGCACGCAGAGGGCGACCAGCAACGCGGTCGGTTTCGCGCCCATCGCCGCGATGTCGGCCAGATTGGCCGCCGCGGCCCGGTGTCCGATGTCGGCGGCTGCCGACCAGTCGCGGCGGAAGTGACGGCCTTCGACGAGTACGTCGGTGGAGGCCACGACCCGCCCATCGGGGGCCGCGATCACCGCACCGTCGTCCCCCGGCCCGAGTAACGTGGCCGGTCCGGCGTCGAGCCGTGCGACGATCCGGGCGATGAGCCCGAACTCCCCGGTCTCGGCAATGCTCACGTGCGGGCCTCTCGTTCCTGGTGGCGTCCCGCTGCCGGACGGATTCGTACGGTAGTTTCACGTTCTAGTCGGCGGCGGATTGGAGTCGGATCGTGGTCCAGGCATACATCCTCATCCAAACTGAGGTCGGAAGGGCTCATGACGTGGCCGCCGCGATCGGCAAAATACCGGGTGTCGTCCGCGTCGACGCCGTCACCGGCCCGTACGACGTGGTCGTGCTCGCCGAGTCGCACACCGTCGATGATCTGGGCAGCCTCATTGTGAGCAAAGTCCAGTACGTTCCGGGCATCATGCGGACGCTCACCTGCTCCGTGGTAAACCTCTGAGCATGGTCGACCTCGAGACCCCGCCCCCGAAAGCGCCCGACAACTCCACGCGGACCGCCGCTTTGACGGCGGCCGCGTTCGCGTTGCCGATCGCGCTGATCGCCGGGGTCTTGATTTTCTGGAAACTCACGCCCGACGATCAGCCGGCGGCCAGACCCGCGCCGACGTCGTCGGCCGTGCAGCAGGTGCCGTCGACGCCGGTGCCGCTGGCCGCGCCGAAGCTGTCGGCGCACGACGCCCAGGCCTGTCTGGCGCTCACCTCGCAACTGCCCGGTCAGGTCCGTAATCTGCCGGCCCGCAAGGTCAGTGCGGGCCCGGAGCAGAACGGGGCGTACGGCGACCCGGCGATCACCGTGCAGTGCGGCGTCACCCAGCCGCCGATGTGCGAGACGATCACGCCCGGGCAGAAGGGCTGCGTGCCGCTCGACGCCGATCTGCTGGTGATGAACGGCGTCTGCTGGTGGGGCGACGACGGCCCGGCGACCAAGCTTTTCACCACGATGGACCGTGAGGTCGCCGTGCAGGTCGGCGTGCCCGCGAGTTACGACCAGCCGGCTCAGTGGGCCAACGAGTTCTCCGACGCCGTCGTCGAGACGATCAAGTCGAAGGCGTCCGCGGTGCCGACCGGCTGCGGTAACTAGTTAGTGCAGGCCCGTGCCGCGGTGCATCGCGGTGCGGACCAGCCGGTCGACGACCTTCGGGTATTCGAGCCCGGTTGCGGCCCACATCTGCGGGAACGCCGAGTTCGGCGTCATGCCCGGCATCGTGTTGATCTCGTTGAGGTAGATCTCGTGCTCGGCGGTGACGAAGAAGTCGACCCGGGCCAGGCCGGCGCAGTCGAGCGCGGTGAAGGTGCGCCGCGCGTACTCCTGGACTTTGCGGGTGACCTCTTCGGGCAGAGGCGCCGGGATCACGTTGTGGGCCTCGCCGAGGTACTTCGCCTCGAAGTCGTACCACTCGTGGTCCGGGGTGCCGACCTCGGCGAGCAGGGACGCCTCGGGGGCGCCGCCGGCCTCGGCCTCGAGCACGCCGCACTCGATCTCACGACCCACGATCGCGGCTTCGACGAGCACCTTGGGGTCGACCTGCCGGGCGGTGGCGACCGCGTCGTCCAGGTCGGCCCAGTCGGTCACCTTGGTGATGCCGTGCGACGAGCCGGCCCGCGACGGCTTCACGAAGACCGGCAGGCCGAGCCGCTCCTTGTCCGCTTCGGACAGCGAGACGCCCGCCCGGAGCACCGCGTAGGGCCCGACCGGGATGCCTTCGACCGCGGCGAGTTTCTTGGTGAATTCCTTGTCCATGGCGGCGGCCGAGGCGAACACGTTGGCACCGACGTACGGAATGCCGGCCATCTCGAGCATGCCCTGGATCGTGCCGTCCTCGCCGAACGCCCCGTGCAGCACCGGGAAGACCACGTCGACCCCGGCGAGCGACGACACGCCCTCGGCCGGATCGCGCACGATCAGGTCGCCGGCGGTCGGGTCGGCGGCCATCACGACCGAGTTTCCGCTGGCCGCGGTCACCTCCGGCAGGTGACGCCCGGCGATCGCGAACTGGGCCGGATCGCCCCCGGCGAGAACCCACCGTCCCTCCCGCGTGATGCCGACCGGGACCACCTCATACTGGTCGGGGTCGAGCGCGGAAAGAATGCTCCCGGCGCTCACGCACGAGATGGCATGTTCGGTGCTTCGACCACCGAACACGATCGCAACGCGGGTCTTCCGAGGGGACGTCACTTTTCCTTGGGCCTCTCGCTAGCGGGCATGCCGGGGGTGACCCTACTCTGCGTGAGCCGCATGCGGGATTACCCGGCCGCCGCCACGGCATAAGGGGACAGGGAGTTCATGACACCGACACTCCACGTGATCGCAGGGCCACTGCCTGGGCAGGGACGGCTGGCGACCATCGCCCATCCGCGCACCGACGCGTGGCCGGCGGATCACCTGACCGGGTTGGCCGAGGCCGGCGTCAACCTGCTGGTTTCGGCGCTGACCGCGGCCGAGCAGCAGCGGCTGGGGTTCACCGGCACGGCGGCCGAGGCGAGCCGGCTGGGCCTGGAGTTCCTGTCTTTTCCGGCTGCCGACGGGACGGCGCCGCGCGAGGAGGCGGCCCGCATGATCGGGCTGTCCGGCCGGTTGGCGGCCAACGTGCGGGCCGGGCGTTTCGTGGCGACGCAGTGCTTCGGCGGGATCGGCCGGTCGACGTTGCTGGCCAGCATGACGCTGGTACTGCTGGGGGTGCCGCCGAGCGACGCCCTGCGGCGGGTGACCGGCGACGCCGAGATGCCGGTGACGCGGGACTGGCTCAACGATTTCGCGGCGCAGCGGGCCCCGGCCTGACTGGCACGAATCGTTGAGGTTCGAATGGGCGCTCCGGCGGTACCACGGAATCATGAAACGACTCCTGCCGATCCTCGCCGTCCCGGCCCTTCTGCTGACCGGTTGCTCGGCCGGAAACAGTACGACCGCGTCACCCCCGTCCGGCGCTACCACCGCCAGCCCGAGCGCCACCTCCGGTCTCGGGCCGCGGGAAAGCAGCGGTACCGACGAAAGCCCGAGCACCGGCACCGGCACCGGGCGCTGCCACTCCGGTGACCTGTCGCTGAAGCTGGGCACCGGCGATGCGGCCGCCGGCACCTACCACACCGACCTGGTGTTCACCGACAAGTCGGACCACAGGTGCACGCTCTACGGCTATCCCGGCGTCTCCTGGGTCACCGGCGACAACGGCACCCAGGTCAACGACCCGTTCGAGCGCGGCTCCGGCACCCGCAACACGATCACGCTGTCGCCCGGCGGGCAGGCCCACGCCGTCCTGGTCACGCACGCGGCACTCAACTTCCCGGCCGACAAGTGCAAGCCGGTCGATGTGCGCGGCTACCGCGTCTATCCGCCCGACGAGACCGCCTCGATCTTCGTAAGTGCCCCCGGCCGGCAATGCTCGGTCAAGGGCACGAATCTCGGCCAGGTCCTCCCGATCGTCAGTGGTCCGGCTCGGACCGGCGATTGACATCGAGCACACCGCGTACCGGGAAAGGCCGCGGAAATCCGCCGGGCCGTCGTGCCGAAACGTCAGGCGGCGAAGGTCTGCGGCAGGACGCCGGTGTCCCACAGGCGGTCGAGGTGGACCAGGAAGCCGGTCAGGCTGCGCTCCAGATCGCGCCGTTCGGCGTCCGGCAGCAGGGCCAGCGGATCGGAGAAGACCAGCCCGTCCGGATGCTTGGAGCGGGTGCCGACGAACTTCTCGCAGGCCCCGCACCAGGCGTAACTGACCAGAGTGGGCCGTCGCGCGGCGGGCGGGCTCGTGACGTACGCCCGCAGGCGCAACCGGCCGCAGGCGGGACAGGCCCGCTCAGCGGGCGCCGCGAAGAAGCTCTCGCCCTGGGTCAGGGCGGCCACCTCGTCGCCCGAGAAACTCGCCCAGCTCATGCCTGATCGAGGGCGGCCGCGAGGTCGGCCATTAGGTCGTCGGTGTCCTCGATGCCGCAGGAGAGACGTACGAAGCCGGGCGAGGTGTCGTCGCCCCACTGGGCCCGGCGGTCGGCCGTCGTGTGTACCCCGCCGAACGACGTCGCCGCGAAGACCAGTTCGGCGGCGGCCAGGAAGCGGGCCACCCGGGCGGCATCGCCGAGGTCGAACGAGACCACTCCGGGGATGCGCCGCATCTGCTCGCTCGCCACCTTGAACGCCGGGTCGGTCGCGAGACCCGGCCAGCGCACGCCCGAAACATCGGACCGCTCGCTCAGCATCGTGGCCAGCGCGGCCGCGTTGTCGCTCTGGCGGCGCAGACGCAGGTCGAGCGTGGCGATCGAGCGGTGGGCCAGCCAGCAGTCGAACGCCCCGGGCACCGAGCCGGTCTGCTTGCGCCACGTCTCGACCTGCTCGTAGAGCCCGCCGTCGTTGGTCGCCACGTAGCCCAGCAGCAGGTCGGAGTGGCCGGTCAGGGCCTTGGTGCCGGAGGCGACGACCAGATCGGCACCGAGCGCCAGCGGGTTCTGCCCGAGCGGGGTGGCGGTGGTGTTGTCGACCGCGACAAGCGCGCCCGCCGCATGGGCGGCCTCGGCCACCGCACGGATGTCGCACACGTCGAGGCCCGGGTTGGCCGGGGACTCCAGCAGCACCAGGCGTACGCCCGTGAAGTCGGGGTACGGCCCGGCGGTCGGCACCTCGATCGCGCCGACGCCCAGGCCGCGAAGCGTGCCCTGGGCGAACGCCCGGACCGTGAAGTAGCCGTCGGACGGCAGCGCGACCGTGTCGCCGGTGCGCAGCACCGAGAGCAGCAACGCCGTGATGGCCGCCTGGCCGCTCGCGAACACCAGCGCCGGGCCGCCCTCGAGCTCGCCGATCGCCTGCTGCAGGGCACGCCGGGTCGGGTGCTCGGTGCGGGCGTAGCCGTTGCCGACCGGGCCCTCGACCGGGTCGAGGTGGTAGGGCGCGGCGAAGACCGGCCCGGGCAGGAACGGCTCGCCCGCCGCGGGCTCGGGAAGCCCCGCGTGTACGACCTTGGTGCCGTCGTTCATTCCGGCTTCATCTCCCGCCCCATCAGCAGTTTGACCGCGATCTGCGGGTCGACGCCCTCGTGGCAGACCCGCTCGACCTGTTCGACGATCGGCATCTCGACGCCGTGCGCCCGGGCCAGGTCGCGGATCGACAGGCAGCTCTTGACACCCTCGGCGGTCTGCCGGGTCGCCGTCTGGGCCTGCTCGAGGCTCTCGCCGCGGCCCAGATGCTCGCCGAACGTGCGGTTGCGGGCCAGCGGCGACGAGCACGAGGCGACCAGGTCGCCGAGCCCGGCCAGGCCGGCGAAGGTCAGCGGGTCGGCGCCGAGGGCCACCCCGAGCCGGGCCGTCTCGGCCAGCCCGCGGGTGATCAGCGAGGCCCGGGTGTTGTCGCCCATGCCCATGGCGGCGGCCATGCCGTACGCCAGGGCGATCACGTTCTTGACCGCGCCGCCGAGCTCGCAGCCGATCACGTCGTCGCTGGTGTACGGCCGGAAGTAGGGCAGCGCGAGGGCGTGCTGCACCAGCTTGGCCCGGCCCTCGTCGTGGCAGGCGACCACGGTGGCGGTCGGCTGGCCCGCGGCGATCTCGGGAGCCAGGTTGGGGCCGGAGACGATCACCACGCGGTCCGGCTCGACGCCGGCCGTCTCGACGATGACCTCGCTCATCCGCTTGGTCGTGCCGAGCTCGATGCCCTTCATCAGCGAGATGATCGTGGCGTCGGGGCCGAACGAGCCCGCCCATTCGGCCAGGTTGCCCCGCAGCGTCTGGGACGGCACCGCGATCGCCACCAGGTCGGCCCCAGCGGTCGCCGCGGACAGGTCGCCGGTGCCGGTGACCTGCTCGGGCAGGCGTACGCCGGGGAGCGAACCCTCGTTGGTGCGCCGCCCGGCGATCTCGTCGGCCACCGCGGCGCGCCGGGCCCACATCGTCACGTCGGCGCCGGCTTCACCCAGCAGCTTGGCGAACGCGGTGCCCCAGGCACCGGAACCGATCACGGCCGCCTTCATGCCCCGCTCCTGTCGGCCCGGGCCGGTGGCTCGTAGAGGGGCGGGGGTTCCTCGCCGCGCAGCCCCGCGACCAGGTCTCGAATGTCCAGCATGATCGCCTCGGTCATCTCGTCGAGCACCGCCTTGGTCGGTGGCGCGCCCGCCCACCGGCTCAGGTCGACCGGCGGCCCGGCGGCCACGCTGACCGGAACCCGCATGCCGAGCTTCAGCTTCTTGGTGCGGGCGTCGAAGATCTTGTAGGACCCCCAGTTGCCGACCGGGATCACCGGTGCGCCGGTGGCCAGGGCCAGCCGGGCCGCGCCGGTCTTGCCGCGCATCGGCCACAGGTCGGGCTCCTTGGTCGTGGTGCCCTCGGGGTAGATCACCACCACGCCGCTCTGTTGGACGGCGTCGACCAGCACGTCGAGCGACTTCACCGCCTCAACACTGCCGCGTTCGACCGGGATCTGCTTGACGTTGCTGAGGAATGCCCCGAGCAGCGGGATGTCCCACAGGCTGGCCTTGGCCAGGAACCGGGGCCAGCGGTCGGCCTTGTAGATGAAGTGGGCGACGACCAGCGGGTCGAACTGCGAGGCGTGATTGGGGACGAGGATCACACCGCCGGTGGCCGGGATATTGTCCTGACCGGTCCAGGTGGGCCTGGTCCAGACCCGCAGGACCGGCAGAACCACCATGGCCGCGAAACGCTGCCAGAACCCGAGTCCGCGCTGCGCCACGGCGCCTCCCGCCCCCTGATCGCGGCGTGTCCCCGCCGCGTTGTCCGCACCTGGGACGAAATCATGCCTGTTCGCGGCCCGTGGGACCAGGCAGGGGTCTCCGGCGTATCCGCTGGCACACTGGCGAGGTGGCACTCGACTGGACGGCGGTGATCCCCGTCAAGCGGCTCACCGCGGCGAAGAGCAGGCTGCGCGGGGCGGTCCCCGCTCATCGGCACGCCGACCTCGCGCTGGCCATGGTCCGCGACACCGCGACCGCCGTGCTCGGCAGCGATGCGGTCGGCGAACTGGTGGTGGTGACCGATGACCCGGTGGTGCGCGAGGCGCTGACCGGTCTCGGCGCGCGGGTGGTGCCGGACCGGCCGGGCGCCGATCTGAACGGGGCGATGCGGTACGGCGCCGACGAGGTGGCCGGCCTGTCCCGTCATCGGGCGGTGCTGGCCGGCGATCTGCCGGCCCTGCGCCCGGCCCACCTCGACGCGGCTCTGCGGTTCGCCGCCGAGCGACGCAGCTTCGTCGCCGACGCGGCCGGCACCGGCACGGTTCTGCTGGCCGTCCCGCCCGGGCAGGAGCTCGACCCGCGGTTCGGCATCGGCTCGGCGACCGCACACGAGCGGTCCGGCGCCCGCCCGCTGACCGGCGACTGGCCGGGCCTGCGGCAGGACGTCGACACCCCGGCCGACCTCGCCACGGTGATCGCTCTCGGGGCCGGACGGCACACCTGTGAGCTGCTCCGTGACCTCGGACTCACGCCGGACTGCGTGCCGGCGGCATGACAGCGGTAGCGTCGGGGGCATGCAGGGCACTGTCTCGACCTTCGATCCCGACACCCGCAGCGGCACGCTGTTGCTCGACGACGGAAGCGAGCTGGCGTTCGGCGCCGACGCCTTCGACCGTTCCGGGTTGCGGCAGCTCCGGCTGGGCCAACGTCTGTCGATCGAATCCGGGCCGGATTCCGAGGTCCACAGGGTGGGAATCCCGGGGATCCGCTGAGTTGATCATCGCTCAGTTCGTTTCCCCTTCGACGCCGAGCAGCAATGATGGTCAGATGCAGACCTCGCCTCGGACCCCCGAAACCCGTCGGCGTGGCCCCAACGGCCGCTTCCTCCCCTCGAGCGAGCCTTTGATCGCGGAAGACGCCCCTGCCCCCACCAAGCCGGTCGAAACTGTGCCGGCCGACCTCGTGCCGGCCCAGCCGGGGCCCAGCTTCGATGAGATGAGGGAGCACGTCATGACCGAGGAACCCGAGGCCGGCCTGGAAATGCCGGAGGACCGCTTCCTCAACCGCGAGCTCTCCTGGCTCGACTTCAACGCCCGGGTGCTGGCCCTGGCCGAAGACCCGGAGACCCCGCTGCTCGAGCGGGCCAAGTTCCTGGCCATCTTCGCCGGCAACCTGGACGAGTTCTACATGGTGCGGGTGGCCGGGCTGAAACGACGGCTGAGCGCCGGGCTGCCGATGCGCGGCGGCGATCGCGTGTCGCTGCGCGGCCAGCTCGAGATGATCACCGAGCGGGCGGCCGACCTGGTCACCAGGCACGCCGCCTGCTTCACCGACGAGGTCCGGCCCAAGCTGTCGGCCGAGGGCATCGAGCTGGTCCGCTGGGGCGAACTCGACGCGCCCGAGCGCGAACGGCTGCGCACCTACTTCCGCGAACAGGTCTTCCCGGTGCTGACCCCGCTGGCGGTCGACCCGGCCCACCCGTTCCCCTACATCTCGAGCCGCTCGCTCAACCTGGCGGTGGCGCTGCGCGACCCGGAGGGCGCCGGCACCGAGTTGTTCGCCCGCATCAAGGTGCCCAACAACGTGCCGCGGTTCGTGACCGTGCAGAACGACTCGCGCGGCGTCCGCTTCCTGCCCGTCGAGGAACTCATCGCGGTCCACCTCGACCAGCTCTTCTCGGGCATGCAGATCCTCGAGTGGCACCTGTTCCGGGTGACCCGCAACGCCGAGCTCGAGGTCGACGAGGACCGCGACGAAGACCTGCTGCAGGCCCTCGAACGCGAGCTGGCGCAGCGGCGGTTCGGGCCGCCGGTACGCCTCGAGGTCGCCGCCTCGATCAGCGACCACGTTCTCGACCTGCTGGTGCGCGAGCTCGACATGCACAGCGAGGACGTTCTGCGGGTGCCCGGCCTGCTCGACCTGTCGGCCCTCTGGCAGGTCTTCAGTGAGTGCGACCGCGACGACCTCAAGGACCGTCCATTCGTGCCGGCCACCCACCCGCAGCTGGCCGACGGCGAGGTCCCGCGCAGCGTCTTCAACCGGCTGCGCGAGAGCGACATCCTGGTCCACCACCCGTACCACTCGTTCTCGACCAGCGTGCAGCGGTTCATCGAGCAGGCCGCGGCCGACCCGCAGGTACTGGCGATCAAGCAGACGCTCTACCGCACCTCGGGCGACTCGCCGATCGTCGACGCCCTGGTCGACGCGGCCGCCGCCGGCAAGCAGGTGGTGGTGCTGGTCGAGGTGAAGGCCCGGTTCGACGAGGTGGCAAACATCGCCTGGGCGCGCACGCTCGAGCGGGCCGGCTGCCACGTCGTGTACGGCCTGGTCGGTCTCAAGACCCACTGCAAGACCGCGCTGGTGGTGCGCCAGGAGGGCAATCAGATCCGGCGCTACTGCCACATCGGCACCGGCAACTACCACCCCAAGACGGCCCGGCTCTACGAGGACTTCGGCATGCTGACCGCCGACCCCGAGGTGGGCGCCGACGTCACCGACCTGTTCAACGTGCTCACCGGATACAGCCGGCAGCGTTCGTTCCGCCGGCTGCTGGTGGCACCGCACGGTGTGCGCTCCGGCCTCATCGAGCGGATCGAGGAGCAGGCCCGCATCGCCCGCGAGGGCGGACCGGGTCTGGTGCAGTTCAAGGTCAATTCGCTGGTCGACGAGGAGTCGATCGACGCGCTCTACCGTGCCTCGCAGGACGGGGTCAAGGTCGACCTGGTCATCCGGGGCATGTGCGCGCTGCGCCCCGGGGTGCCCGGCCTGTCGGACAACATCCGGGTGCGCTCGATCGTCGGCCGCTTCCTGGAGCACTCGCGGGTCTTCCGGTTCGGTGTCGGCGACGACGCCGAATACTGGATCGGCTCGGCCGACCTGATGCACCGCAACCTCGACCGCCGGGTCGAGGCGCTGGTGCGGGTCACCATGCCGTCGGCCCGCGACGACCTGCGCCAGATGCTCGAACTCTCGATGGACGAGAACACCGAGGGCTGGGACCTCAGCGGCGACGGCAACTGGCACCGGCGTCCCGGCGACCCGACCGATCCGCACACCCACCTGCAGGAAGCGCTGCTGCGCCGCACGATCGGCCGGACATCCTGATGACCGATGCCGTTCTCGCGGCCGGTGGGGTGCTCTACCGCCGGTCCGGTGACAAGGTCGAGGTGTGCCTGGTGCACCGGCCGCGCTACGACGACTGGAGCCTGCCCAAGGGCACGCTGGACAAGGGCGAGCACCCGCTGGCCGCCGCGGTCCGCGAGGTCACCGAGGAGACCGGCGTCGCCGGCCGGCCCCAGTTGCTGCTCCCCCAGGTGCGCTACACGCTGCCCAGCGGCCGCCTCAAGACCGTCGACTTCTGGCTCATGGAGGCCCCGGACGACGCCCGGCTCGACCCCCAGGACACCAAGGAGGTCGACGGCGCGGTCTGGCTGCCGGCCGCCGAGGCGGCCACGCGATTGACGTACGCCGATGAGCTCCCGCTGGTCGAGGCGCTCGCCGCGATGCCGGCCGTGACCACGGTGGTCGGACTGGTGCGACACGCGCACGCCGGCGACCGCAAGAAATGGAGCGGCAACGACTCGCTGCGCCCGATCGACGAGCGCGGGCAGGCCGAGGCCGCACTGATCGGCCGGCTCTATGCGCTGTTCGCGCCGAAGCGGCTGTACGCCGCGAACCCGCTGCGGTGCAAACAGACCCTCGAGCCGCTGGCCGCCGCCCTCGGCGACCAGCCGATCGTGGTCGACGGCGCGTTCGCCGAACCGGCCGACGCCGACGACGCCCCGGCCAAGGCCAAGGTCGCCCTGCAGCGGCTGCTCGAACTCGCGCCCGGCCCGACACCGGTGATCTGCAGTCAGGGCAAGGTGATCCCGTTCCTGCTGGCCGCGTTGCACAACGAGGACGACCACACGCCCTACAAGACCCCCAAGGGCGGCGGCTGGGTGCTCACCTGGGCCGGCGACCGCCTGCTGGGCTTGTCGCGGATCTGATCGGCTTCGGTCGTTCCCGGTCGGCGCGCCAAAAGCCCAGTTGGTCGCCGGTCAGCCAGCGGGCCCGCCACAGCTCGTCCTCGCGGGGTTCCCAGTCCCGATAGGGCAGCAGGGCGACCCGCCAGCAGAGCACGCACGTGACGTACCAGCCGTAGATGGGTATCAGTCCCAGCCAGGCGTCGCGGGGGCGGTAGGAGCCGTGCGGGGCGAGAAGGCGTACGGCGACGGCGTTTCCGGCGCACGTGACCAGCCAGTCGAGCAGTCCCCAGCCGGTCCGGTCCTCGGCCAGGTCGCCGAGCGTCCACGCCGGCACGACCGCGGTCGCGAACAGCAGTACGGCCAGGACAGCTCGGGCGACCAGGCCGCGCGGCAACGATCCGCTTCCCATGTCCGGAAACTAGGGCGCGCGCGGCCACGCAGCGCCCGTTTCCGGGCCGGAACACACGAAAGGCGTCCACCGGTGACGGTGGACGCCTGTCGTCGGCCTGCGGCGACGTCAGCGGGATTTCGCGGGTCCCGCTGCCGTCGTCGGCCAGTGGCGACGTCAGCGGGCCTTGCGGGTCCCGGTGCTGCGCGTCGTGCTGGTGGCACGTGCCCGGGCCGGCGTCGCGGCGGCTGCCGTCGTCGTCTTGCGGGCGGTCGTCTTCTTGGCCGCGGCGGTCTTGGCCGGAGCGGCCTTGGTCGCCGTGGTCTTCTTGGCCGCGGTGGTCGTCTTGGCCGCGGTCGTCTTCTTGGCTGCCGCCGTCGTCTTTGCCGGCGCCGCCTTGCGGGCGGTGGTCTTCTTGGCCGCGGTGGCGGTGGCCTTCTTGGTCGCCGTCGCCGTGGTCTTCTTGGCCGCCGTCGACTTCGCCGCCGCGGTCTTGGCCGGAGCCGCCTTGGTGGCGGTCGTCTTCTTGGCCGCCGCGGTCTTGGTGGCCGCCGCGGTCTTGGCCGGAGCCGCCTTGGTCGCCGTGGTCTTCTTCGCCGCGGTCGTCTTGGTGGCGGCCGCCTTGGTGGCCGTCGCCTTCGCCGGTGCAGCCTTGGTCGCCGCGGTCGTCTTGGCCGCGGTGGCCTTGGTGGCGGTCGCCGCCTTCTTGGCCGGGGCGGCCTTGGCGACCTTTCCGCTCGCGACCATCTCCCGGAAAGCAGTTCCCGGGCGGAAGGCCGGCACCGATGTTTTCTTTACCTTGACCGCCTCGCCAGTGCGCGGATTGCGCGCCGTGCGCGCGTTACGCACCCGCTTCTCGAAGGAGCCGAAGCCGGTGATGGCCACCTTGTCGCCCTTGGTGACAGCGTTTTCGACCTCACTGATGACGGCTTCAAGAGCCGCCGTCGCGGTCTTCCGGTCCCCGAGTCGGGCGGCGAGCGCCTCGATGAGCTCGGCCTTGTTCACGGTTTTCCTCCCGAACGTGAAGAACTGATGCCGGTTCCCACTGGGTCGTTCTGTGGTCCCCATGTCGGGAACAAGCATCATTGGCCCAATGCGAGCCATTCTGCGCGCACCGTATGCCCTCTGACCAGCAGACACAAACATTCGGGCAAAAAAAACCCTTGTGTCACAAGGAAATCGCCCCCATCGGGGAACCCGATGGGGGCGAAAAGGCTTGGTAGAGCCCGATTTTCGGTCAGATCACGGCCGGCTTGAACTCCGGACGCTTTTTTTCGTACGCGGTGATGTCCGCCTCATGCCTGAGAGTCAGTCCGATGTCGTCGAGGCCCTCCATGAGGCGCCAGCGGCTGAAATCGTCGATCGGGAAAGGCCAGACCGCGTCGTCCACGCGCACCTGACGCTCACCCAGGTCGACCGTGATCTCCTTTTCGGGCTCGCTGTCGCCCAGATCCCAGAGGGCCTCGATGGCCTTCTGATCGAGCTGGACCGGCAGCAGACCCTCCTTGAGCGCATTGCCCCGGAAGATGTCGCCGAAGCGGGAGGCGATGACCACCTTGAAGCCCCAGTCCCGCAGGGCCCAGACCGCATGCTGGCGCGAGGATCCGGTGCCGAAGTTGGGGCCGGCGACCAGGATCGTGGCGCCCGCGTGGGCGGCATTGTTGAGCACGAACGAGGGATCGTCGCGCCAGGCGCTGAAGAGGCCGTCCTCGAAACCGGTGCGGGTGACCCGCTTCAGGTAGACGGCCGGGATGATCTGGTCCGTATCCACATCGGAACGGCGCAGCGGCATCACTTTGCCGCTGTGGGTGACGAATTTGTCCATGGCGGGATATCCCCTCAGAGGTCGGCCGGGGCGGCCAGCTTGCCGATCACCGCGGTGGCGGCGGCAACCTGCGGCGAGACCAGGTGGGTGCGCCCGCCCTTGCCCTGCCGGCCCTCGAAGTTGCGGTTGGACGTGGAAGCGGCCCGCTGGCCCGGGTTCAAGGTGTCGGGGTTCATGCCCAGACACATTGAGCAGCCGGCGAACCGCCACTCGGCGCCCGCCTCCGTGAAGACCTTGTCGAGACCCTCGGCCTCGGCCGCCTCGCGCACCTGGAACGAACCCGGCACGATCATCATGCGGACGTTCTCGTGCACCTTGCGGCCCCGGATCACGTCGGCCGCGGCCCGCAGGTCCTCCAGCCGGCCGTTGGTGCAGGAACCCACGAATACAACGTCGACCGGGACATCGCGAAACGGCGTGCCCGGGGTCAGATCCATGTATTCCAGGGCCCGGCGGGCGGCGTTGCGGTCGGTCTCCTCGATGAACTCGTCCGGGTCGGGCACCGCGGCGTCGAGCGGCGCACCCTGCCCCGGGTTGGTGCCCCACGTGATGAACGGGCTGATCGTCGACGCGTCGATGACGATCTCGGTGTCGAATTCCGCGCCCTCGTCGGTGACGAGCGTCTTCCAGTACGCCACGGCGGCGTCCCACTGCGCACCCTTGGGCGCGTGCTGGCGGCCTTTCAGATATTCGAATGTGGTCTCGTCCGGCGCGATCATGCCGGCCTTGGCGCCCCACTCGATGCTCATGTTGCAGATGGTCATCCGGCCCTCCATGGAGAGCTTGCGGATCACCTCCCCGCGGTACTCCACGATGTGGCCGTTGCCCCCGCCGGTGCCGGTCTGCGTGATCAACGCGAGGATCAGGTCTTTGGCGCTGACACCCGGCCGCAGCTCGCCGACCACGGTGACCGCCATCGTCTTCGGCTTGCCCTGCGGCAGCGTCTGCGTCGCCAGCACGTGCTCGACCTCGCTGGTGCCGATGCCGAACGCCAGGGCGCCGAATGCGCCGTGGGTCGCAGTGTGCGAGTCGCCGCAGACGATCGTCATGCCCGGCTGGGTGAGACCCAGCTGCGGCCCGATCACGTGGACGATGCCCTGCTGGACATCGCCGAGGGGCCGGATCTGCACACCGAACTCGGCGCAGTTCTTGCGCAGGGTCTCGATCTGGACGCGCGAGGTCGTGTCGGCGATCGTCAGAAGCTCGCCGCGACGGGTGTTGAAGGCCGGATCCGCGTAGCCGGTAGGCGTGTTGTGATCCTCGGTCGCAAGCGTGAGATCGGTGCGGCGAACCGGGCGCCCGGCCAGGCGCAGTCCGTCGAACGCCTGCGGGCTCGTCACCTCGTGCAGCAGATGGAGGTCGATGTAGAGCAGATCGGGCTCACCATCGGCCGTACGCACGACGTGGTCGTCCCACACCTTTTCGGCCAGCGTCCTCGGGGTAGTGACTCCCACCATCTGGACATCCTAAATTCTGGGAGGTATGTTTCGGCTTGTGGGACACAGTATGAGCGGTGTCGGCGTTCTCGACAAGGCGGTAGTGATCCTGGCGGCGTGTGTCGACGGCGCCAGCCTGGCCGAACTCGTCGAGCGCACAAAGCTCCCCCGGGCAACCGCACATCGGCTGGCCCAGGCCCTGGAGATCCACCGGATGCTGGTCCGCGACACCCAGGGCCGCTGGCGCCCCGGCCCCCGCCTCGGCGAGCTGGCGAACGCCGCACCGGACGTGCTGCTGACCGCCGCCGAACCCCTGCTGTCCGCATTGCGGGACGCCACCGGGGAAAGCGCGCAGCTCTACTTGCGCCGCGCCGACGAACGCATCTGCGTCGCCGCCGCCGAACGCGCCTCGGGCCTCCGCGACACCGTCCCGGTCGGCTCGGTACTGCCGATGGTGGCCGGCTCCGCGGCCCAGATCCTGCTCGCCTGGGAACCTCCCGAGGCCGTGATGCCGTTACTGCCCCGCTGCAAGTTCACCGGCCGCACCCTGGCCGAGGTCCGCCGCCGCGGCTGGGCCCAGAGCGTCGCCGAACGCGAGCCCGGCGTAGCCAGCGTCTCGGCCCCGATCCGCGACCGCACAGGCCGGGTAATCGCCGCCATCTCAATAAGCGGCCCCATCGAACGCCTGGGCCGCCGCCCCGGCGAACGCCACGCCATGGCCGTGGTCCGCGCCGGCCAACGCCTCTCCGGCCTCTGACCCACCGCCAGGCGCGGAATCAGTCACGCCGGCAACCGATCAGGCCGAATGACCATCACGTGCCGGATCGAGCCCGTACCTCGAGCTCGCTGACGCGACGCCGTAGTGGCGTTAGGCTCGCCGGGCATGGGACTCCTCACCTTCAGCCTCAACCTCACCCTGGACGGTTGCGTCGACCACCAGGAGGGGATCGCCGACGACGAGACGCATGCCTTCTTCACCCGCCTCATGGACGAGGGCGGGGCAATGCTGTGGGGCCGCGTCACCTACGAGATGATGGAAAGCTACTGGCCGACCGTCGCCCGCGGCGACGAGCAGGCGCCGCCGGCCATGCGCGAGTGGGCGGCCAAGCTGGAGGCCAAACCCAAGTACGTGGTGTCGTCGACGCGCACCGACTTCCCGTGGACCAACAGCCACCACATCGCCGGCGATCTGCGCGAGGGCGTGCAGAAGCTCAAGGACGCGACCCCGGCCGGGGTCCTCCTCGGAAGCGGCAAGCTAGCGACCGAGCTCGACCGGCTGGACCTGATCGACGAGTACAAGCTGCTCGTCCATCCCAGAATCGCCGGCCACGGCCCGACGCTGTACCAGGGCGGGCTGCCCGGCACGCGCCGGCTCGAGTTGCTCTCGGCGGAGCCGCTCCGCAACGGCGCGGTGGCCATGCACTACAGCCGCGCAAGCTGACTCACAGGAGCCCATCGCCGCCGGCCTGACGGTGCGCCGCTTCTTCTGCGCCGACATCTCATGTGGGATGCGGACGTTCGCCGAACAGGTCGCAGGACTGACACGTCGCCGGGCCCGCCGCAGCAAGCCGTTGCGGGCGATGCTGATTTCGGGCTGGCGCAGGGCCGCCGAGCCGGGCCCTATCTGAGCGAGCGGATCACCAGTGGTCGCCTCAACGCCTCGGTGTTGCATCGCGAGGTCGTCGCACAGGGATTCACCGGCGGCGACGGCATCGTCCGAAACTCCGTTGAAACAGGTCCTCCTGGCCTGATGCCACGAAGAACTTCAAATATCACTGTCGTACGTCAACATCAGCTACGCCGTCCACCCGTGGGCCCGCGGTCGCGGAGTCGCGGTTGAAGCCGTCCGCCTAATCCTCGAGCACATACGGGAGCACCGCGTCGGAACACGCGCCGCCGTCCGGATCGACCCCAACAACATCGCCTCGGTGCGCGTCGCCAAGAAGAGCAGCTTCACAAAATCCGCGCCGACCGCCAATCAACAGATCGCAATCCCGCATGAGGCCCCGCGACGGTTACCGGCCCGAGAATCCCCGCGAGGCAAGCCAGCCAGCCGACCCAGGCCGAGGAGGAAGCCGGACACGACGCCGGAGGCGAGTAACGGCCAGCGCACGCAAAGCGGCGAAGCCGCAAGCCCCAACCCAACCCCCCACCCAGCGCAACCAACCGCACCGTGGGGTCTGGGGGCTCGGCCCCCAGGGGAAATGCGAAATGACCCCGTCTGCGCACTTTGCAGACAGGGTCATCCCAGAATGTAGCCCCGAAGGGATTCGAACCCTCGCTACCGCCTTGAGAGGGCGGCGTCCTAGGCCGCTAGACGACGGGGCCAGGACTTTCTCTTGCTGCTTCCACTCTCGCGTCAGCGGCGGGCCGAACACTATCAGATGTCCAGCTCCACCATCCTTCGCAGGATTGGTAGCGCTGGGGTACCAGGACTCGAACCTAGACTAACTGAACCAGAATCAGTCGGGCTGCCAATTACCCCATACCCCATTTGGCGCGGCTTGCCGTGCCGAGGATGAACTCTACCCGACCCCATGGTGCCCACCAAATCGGGTTAGCGGTTACTGGAAGAGGTGGGTGTGGGTGCGGGCCCACTGGACGTACGTCGTTGCAGGTCGGCCGGTGATTTCGGTGGCCGGGTGGAGCTCGGTCTGTGGGTGCTGGGTGAGGGTGGCGAGGCCGTCCAGGTACCACTCCGCGGCGGCGCCCTGGGTCTTTTCGAAGACGGGTCGGGCCTGGTCACGGCTGAGTTCGACGTATTCGAGGGTGCGGCCGAGGGCCTCGCCCAGCAAGCAGATCATCTCGCGGCGGCTGAGGGCGGACGGGCCGGTGAGCGGGTAGAACGCACCCTCGTGGCCGTCGGTCAGCAGGACGTGTGCGGCTGCCGCGGCTACGTCTTCCTGGGCGATGGGGGCGTTGACCGCGTCGGGACAGGCGTCGCGGATCTCGTCTCCGGCGCGGATCTGGTCGGCCCAGAGTGTGGCGTTCGCCATGAATTCGCCGGGTTCGAGGTGGGTCCAGGGCAGGCCGCTGGCTTCGACGGCGTCTTCGATGGGTTGCCAGATGCCGCCGCGCGGGCCGGCCAGGTCGACGATGCGGCGTACGCCGGCTTCTGCGGCCAGGCGGCAGATTTCCCCCGCGGTCGGAATGTGGGGCGCCAGGTAGATCACGTCGGCGCCGTCGAGGGCGGCCGCGACCGAGGACGGGCGGCCCAGGTGGCCTTGGAACACTGTGACCCCGGCGGGCAGGGCGGCCCGGCCGGGGTCGACGGTCAGGGCGCGTACGTCGTGGGCGCCGAGCCGATGCAGCTCGGTGACCACCATCCGGCCGATGTTGCCGGTCGCCCCCGTGACCAGAACCGTCATTCGAGCGAAACTACCGGGTTTCGAATTTCGCCGATGCCCTGAATGCTGATCGAGACGGTCTCGCCGGGGAGCAGTTCGCTGACGCCGGCGGGCGTGCCGGTGAGGATGATGTCGCCGGGCAGCAGCGTCATCACGTGGGAGACGTAGGAAACCAGGGTGGGCACGTCGAACACCATGTCTTTGGTGCGGCCGATCTGGCGCACTTCCATGGCTTGGGGGTCGCGGCCGACCTCGCAGCGGATTTCGAGGTCGCTGACGTCGAGGTCGGTGACGATCCACGGGCCGATCGGGCAGAACGAGTCGAAGCCTTTGGCCCGGGTCCAGGTTTTGTCGCTGCGCTGGAGGTCGCGGGCGGTGACGTCGTTGCCGATCGTGTAGCCGAAGATCGCCTTCTCGGCGCCGGCCCGGTCGACGCGGCGAGCGCCGCTGGCGCCGATGACGACGGCGAGTTCGGCTTCCTCCTCGACCCGCTGGGACTGGGCGGGCAGCCGGATGGCGTCGTTGGGGCCGATCACCGAGGTGGACGGCTTGATGAAGATCAGCGGCTCCTTGGGCACCTCGTTGCCCAGCTCGGCCGCGTGGTCGGCGTAGTTGCGGCCGATGCCGATCACCTTGCTGGAGAAGATCGGGGCGAGCAGCCGGATGTCGGCGAGCGCCCAGCGCTGGCCGGTGAAGCGGACGTTCTCGAACGGGATCGACTCGATCTCGGCCACGGTCAGGCCGGATGATCCGTCACCCTCGACGACACCGAACGAGACACCGCCGGCATGAACAAAACGGGCGAAGCGCACGGGTTTTCCCATCTCTAGACAGCTAGCAGGGAATCTACGCCGAGCGGGACTCCGCACCGAGCCGCGGGAACGGGTCGAGCGAGAAGACCACCTCGACCGGGACCTCGAAGTATGCGCAGATGCGCAACGCCAGGTGGAGGCTGGGGCTGAACTCGCCGCGTTCCAGGTAGCCGACGGTCTGGTAGTGCACGCCGAGGGCGTCGGCCAGCTGCCGCCGCGAGATGCCGCGCTCGGCGCGCAGCATCGCGATGCGGTTGTACGTGATCTCGGTCGTTCCCATAGTCAGTTCAACGCCCCATTGCGACCATCGCACGCTGCCTGCGCGCTTCGACCGCCGAGCCGGACTCGCGGCGAGCCATGCGCCGCAGGAATGAGGGGGCCAGCGTCAGGCCGACCACCGCCCAGAACACGAGCATGCCCAGGGTCTCCCAGTGCCGCCACGAATGCCCGAGCTCGACCCCGGCCAGCGAGGACGGCAGGAACACCGAGCGCATGCCCAACCCTAGCCAATAGATCGGGAAGCACTGACCGACGGCCTGTACCCAGCCCGGCATCGCGGTGATCGGGTAGAACACGCCGGAGATCGCGACCAGTCCGATGATCGGCAGGATCAGCAGGGCCATGTTGCGCGAGTTCTCGAACAGCGATCCGAACACCGCGCCGATCGGCATGGTGGCGATCAGCCCGAGGGGCACCAGCCAGAGCAGTATGAGCCAGCCGGTCGCGGTGACGTGCAGCCCGTGGACCACGAAGACGCCGGGGATGAGCTGGAGCAGGAAGCTGATCAGCAGCATGCCGCCGACCAGCACGGTCTTGCCGATCAGGTAGCCCATCATGCCGTTCGGGGTGGCCTTGGCCCGCAGGAGCGTGCCGTCCTCCCGGTCGGCGATCAGCAGCTGGGCGACCGTCATCAGACCGCCGAAGGCGATGCTCATCCCGAACGAGCTGGTCAGGCTCTGGGTGCCGAGTGAGAAGTTGGTGCCGGGCACATGTGCGTTGCGCATGAAGAAGATGGCGCCCAGCAGCAGGATCGTCGGGAAGATGTACGCGAAGAGGTCGCTCCACGTGGTCAGCGTCTGGCGTAGTTCGATGCCGCCCCGGGCGACGCCGGAGCGGAGGATCGAGAGCCTCATCGGGTGCCGCCTTCGAAGTTGTGAACCATCTGCATGTACGTGTCTTCCAAACTCGCCCGGCGTACCTCGAGGTCGTCGATCGCCTCGCCGTACTGCAGGAACAGTTCGCGGACGAAGCGGGTCGAGTTTTCCGTCGAGTGCACGTAGCGCTGGCCGTCGCGGGTCCAGCGGATCTCGGACTCGCCGGCGACCTGGCGGGACAACTCGTCGGCCGAGCCGTTGGCGATGATGCGGCCGCCGGCCAGGATCACGATGCGGTCGGCCAGCTTCTCCGCCTCGTCGAGGTCGTGGGTGGTGAGCAGGATCGTGGTGTCGTCCACATCGGTGAGCCGGTGCACCAGGTCGTGGAACTCGCGCCGGGCGGCCGGGTCGAAGCCGACCGTGGGCTCGTCGAGGAACAGCAGTTCGGGCCGGCCGACGATGCCGATCGCCACGTCGAGCCGCCGCCGCTGGCCGCCGGACAGCCGGGCGATGCGCTGGTCGGCGTGCCGGGTGAGGCCGACCGCGTCGAGCAGCTCGTCCACCGGCCAGGGCTTCGTGTACGGCACGTAATAGGTGCCGAGGTGTCCGAGCAGTTCGCCGACCCGCCACTTGCTGTGGTCGCGCCAGGATTGGAGGACCACCCCGAGGCGGGCGCGCCAGGATTCGCCGCCGGACGCCGGGTCGACGCCGAGGACGCGTACGTCCCCGGAGGACCGCATGCGGAAGCCCTCGAGGATCTCGATGGTCGTGGTCTTGCCGGCGCCGTTGGGCCCGAGCAGGGCCAGCACCTCGCCGCGCCGGGCCGTGAAGTCGATGCCCTCGAGCACGTCCCTGGTGCCGTAGCGCATCCGCAGGTCGCGGACGTCGATGACTCGCTCGTCGTCGGGATCGATCCTCCCGACGTCGAGCGCCCCCGTCAAAGTCATTGCTGCCATGTCGAGCACACTATCAAAGATGTAGCAGATGTACTACATTCGTTTGCATGTCTTCTGTCTCCGTGAAAAGCACCGGACGCGGCCCCGGCCTCGTCGTCATCCCCGGCGGCACCCGTCGGGCCCACCACTACGACAAGATGGCCGCCGCGCTGGCCGACCGGTTCACCGTGCACATGATCGATCGCCGCGGGCGCGGGGCGAGTCCACCGCAGGACCGTGACTACAGCCTGGACGTCGAGGTCGCGGACGCGATCGAGGTGCTCGATGAGACCGGATCCGAGCAGGTGTTCGGGCACAGTTACGGCGGGCTGATCGGTTTGCACGTGGCCCTGCAGCGCGACCTCGATCGGCTGGTGCTGTACGAGCCGGCCGTCAACCTGGACAGCTCGTTCGATTTCGGCTGGCTCGACGCGTACGGGAAGCTTTTCGAACAAGGTCGCAAGGCGACCGCCTATGCCCTCTTCCTCACCCGGATGGAATTTCTGCCCCGCATGCCGATCGCGACGCCCCTGATGTGGACGCTGCTGCGGGTCAACCGTGACATCCGGGCGATGCTGCCGACGATCGAGCCGGAGCTTCGCCAGATCGCCGCCCTCGACTCGGACGGCAGCCGCTACGCCGGCGTCACGTCACCCACACTGTTGATCTCCGGCGGGAAGAGTCCGGCGTACCTGAAGGACATCCTGCCGACGCTGGCGGCGATCATGCCCCAGGCAAAAGCCATAAATATTCCGGAATGCGACCATAACGGTCCAGACCTGAGTGGTCCCTCGAAAGTTGCTGCGGCCATTCGCGCCTAACGGTGATCGTGTTGATCGCCTCGGCTGGATACGCTGGTGCGATGGGGATCAAGCAGGTGAGGGCGCTCACCACGACGCTGCCTTCTATCACCTGGATTCCCCTCGCCCGCGCCCACGCCGAGCGGGCCGACGAGATGACCGCCGGCCACCGCGCGCGGCGCGCCAGCGGCGAAAAACACGCCATCGAGGACTTCCTCTACGACTACTACGGCACCCGGCCCTCGGTGCTGCGCCGCTGGCATCCGGGGGTCGGCGCCGGCCTCTCCCCGGCCCCCGACGGGCTGGCCGAACACTCCGGGTGGAAGTTCTACATGACCTACCCGGACGGTGTGGTCACGCTCGACGAGGACGCGTTCATGCACGCCCGCGGCGAAAGCGTGCGCTACATCCACGGGCTCCTCACGGCGACCGCGTCCCGCCCGGTCTTCTCCGGCTGCTTCGGCCTCCACGAGTGGGCGATGGTCTACCGCGCCCCCGAGCATCGGCACCCGCTGCCGCTGCGGCTCGGCCAGGAAGAGACCGACCGCGTCGTCGAGGAACACCCGATCCGCTGCACCCACTACGACGCGTTCCGGTTCTTCACCCCCGAGTCGGTCGGCCTCAACCGGCTCCAGCCGACCCGGGCCACCCAGGTCGACCTAGACCAGCCCGGCTGCCTGCACGCCGCGATGGACGTACACAAGTGGGCGACCAAGCTCGGTCCGGCCGTGCCGGGCGCGCTGGCCCTCGACTGCTTCGCCCTGGCCGGCGACATCCGCCTGCTCGACATGCAGGCCAGCCCCTACGACCTGAGCTCGTACGGCTACCCCCCGGTCAAGATCGAGACCCCGGAGGGCAAAGCCGAATACGTGGCCCGCCAGCGCGAGTTCGCCCGGCGGGCGGCGGGCCTGCGGGCCCGGCTCATCCGGGTCTGCGAGGAGCTGATGGGCCCCGAGTCGGCGGCGCGCAACCGCGAGGCGGTCGCGCCTAACAACCACCGATAAACCGACGGATCAGCTGGGCGGTCCGGTCCCGCTTTTCCAGATGTACGTCGTGACCCGCACCCGCAATCGTCGCCGTCTCGGTCTTCGCCCGCCCCGCCATCCGTTCCGCCGTCTCGGTCTTCGCCCGCCCCGCCATCCGTTCCGCCGTCTCGGTCTTCGCCCGCCCCGCCATCCGTTCCGCCTCGACCGGGTCGAAGTCGTCGTCCGCCCCGCGGATCAGCAGGGTGGGCGCGGTGATCCGCTCCCAGGCATCCCACCGCGCGGCGTCGGCCACCGGGCGCATGACCGCCTCCATGACGTCGGCGTCGAAGCGCGGGTAGAGCCCGTCCGGCCGCCGCTCGAAGCCGACCACCCACGCCTCGGCGATCGGCCGGTCCCCGAGAAACCCCCTCGCGGCCTCCTCATCGGCGAACGGAACCGGCCAGCTCGCGAAATACTCGCCGAGCGCCTTCGGATAGTCGTCGGTCGAGCCACCCACCCCGCCCGAGATCATCACCAACCCGCGGACGGGCTTCTCCGCGGCCACCAGCATCGCGGTGTGCGCACCCATCGACTGCCCGACCAGCCAGGCCGGCTCGTCACCCAGCAGGGCAACCACGTCGTCGACGAAGGCTTGCCGCGACAGATCGGACGGTCGCCGCGCGCTGAACCCGTGCCCACGCTGATCGAGCGCGACAAACCGCATCCCCAGCGCCTCCCCGAGCGGCACCATCTCGGCGGCGCTCCCGGCCAGCCCGTGCAACAGCACGATAAGGTCACCCCCGCCGCCGCCTCGAAGGCCGGACAGCACCGTGCCACCACGCAAAAAGGAGAACCTGTCGACAGCCACCGGCCGAGGGTACTGAGCGGCTTAGTCCATCTCTCCGCGGCGGCCGCGCTTGACCTGGCCTCGGCGCTTCTTCTCGGCGATGCGGCGTTCGACCGAGCCCTTGGACGGGCGCGTGGCGCGTCGCACTCGGGGCGGTGGCGCGATGGCCGAGGCGACCAGGCCGCCGAGCCGGGCCGCGGCCGCCTCACGGTTGCGCAGCTGGGAGCGGTGCTCGGAGGCGACGACCGTCAGCACGCCCTGCACCAGCCGGTGGCCGAGGCGCTCGACCGCGCGCTCCTTGAGCGCGGTCGGCAGGATCGGCGAGCCCATCAGGTCCCACGAGAGCTCGACCCTGGAATCGGTGGTGTTGACCCCCTGGCCTCCCGGCCCGTGGGCCCGCGAGAACCGCCAGGCCAGCTCGGCCGCCGGAATGGTCAGCCGCTCATTGACCCGGACATCCTCTGACACGTCGCCCAGCATCGCACCCGCCGGCGGCGGCCGTCACATCGATTTTGATCACAGCCCGCAGATTGAACCGCCCGCGCGCTGCAAGCAGAGCTCGTTTTTCGCATATGATTGACGAAATTGGGTTCGAGAGTGCAGGAGTCGGCATGCTGTTGAGGTTCGCGGTGGGCAACCACCGTTCGGTCATGGAAGCGGTCGAGCTGTCCATGATCGCGGTCGACGACGATCGCCCGGCCACCCGGGGCTTCGAGCGTCTCTCCGAGCGTGTCCTCACCACTGCCGCAATCTATGGCGCCAATGCTTCCGGCAAGTCGAACGTCCTGCAGGCACTCGCCTGGCTGGCCGACGCCGTCGACCAGTCGCTACGGCAGCGGGAAGGCTTCCTGCCCCGCCAGCCCTTTCGGTTTGGAGCGGGCCCCTCGTCCGCGTCGACCTATGAGGTCGAGATGATGGTCGGAGGCATCCGGCACACCTACGCCGTCCAGTGCGACGACTCTTCCATCGTGTCCGAATCGCTGTTCAGCTATCCCGAACGCCGTCGCCGTCTGCTGTTCGAGCGCGAAGGCATGGCGCTGTCCTTCCGCCGCGGCCTGACCGTGTTCTCGGCCGCACGGGAACTGATGACACCGACCACTCTCGCGCTGTCCGCCGCGCTCCGCTTCGACGACGCCGAGGTAGGGCCCTTCGGCCGGGCATTGGCCGGGATCGGGGCGCTGAACTTTCCTCGCCGCGTCCTCCCCTCGCGGGCGGCCCGCGACACCTCCGAGTTCGCCACACGTGACCTGTTCGTGCTGGCCGACCGTGAGCCGCTCCACGACCCGGATGCTCGGCGCATCGCGTTGGGCCTGCTCCGGCTGGCCGATCTCGGGGTCGACGACGTCGAGGTGGTCCGCGAGCGGTCCGGCTCGCGGCTACAGCTTGTTCACCACGCGGCAGGCGAACGTGTCGCGTTCGAGCTCGACGAGGAGTCGGAGGGAACCCGGACCTGGTTCGCACTCATCGGGCCGGTCCTGGATGCCTTGCAGACCGGGCAGATCCTCTTGTTCGACGAGATCGACGCCAGCCTGCACCCAAGGCTCTCGGGCCACCTTCTGGCCCTCTTTCAGGACGAGGAGACCAACCCGCACGGCGCCCAACTGATCTTCACTACTCACGACACCAGCCTTCTCGGGCAGCTGAATCGCGACGAGGTCTGGCTCACCGAGAAGGGCACCGACGGCGCGACCCGGCTGACCGCGCTCGCCGAATACGGCGGAGACAAGGTCCGGCGGTCGACCAATCTGGAACGGGCATACCTCCAGGGTCGATTCGGCGGCCTGCCTCAGATCGACGAGCAGGCGCTGCGCCAGGCACTCGTCCGCAAGGGCCGGTGACCTGATGGGTCGCCAACCGAAGTCTCTCCGACGCCGTGTGGCCCAGCTCCACCCCCGCAAGACACTCCTCGTCTTCTGCGAGGGCGCGCGAACCGAGCCGGAGTACCTCGACGCACTCCGCCGGCTGCCCGAGGTCCGGAACGCGGCGGCGGTCGACATCCGGATCGATCGGAACTCGGCCGGGTTCAAGCCGCTCGGGCTCGTGCGGGCAGCGATCGCCGCTCGCGAGAAGGCCATCCGCGAGGAGGGTGAGGTCGACGAATTCTGGTGCCTCTTCGACGTGGAATGGCCGCACACGCACCCCGGCCTCCGAGAGGCAGTCGCGCTTGCGGCCGATCATGGGATCTGCCTAGCGATATCGAACCCCTGCTTCGAACTGTGGCTCGCTCTGCATTTCGCTGATCAGGCCGCGTGGCTGGACAACGACGGCGCCCGGCGACTGCGCCGGCGACACGACGGTCAAGCCGACAAGGGTCTGGCCGCAGACATCTATATGCCGAATCGCGCTGCCGCGGCAACTCGGGCGGCGAAACTCGAGCGGTCGCGTGCCAGAAACGGCACTCGTCTGCCCGACAACAATCCTTCGAGCGGGATGCATCTGCTGATCGGTTCGGTAGGGCCGGTGGAGTGACCATGGGAGCTGAGCACACAAGCAGGGGTCCAACGGGCAGTATGGGTGGGTGACGTCCCCAAGTACGCCGGTCGTGACGACCGGCTATCCGTGGCCTATCGAAAGCACCCGGCTCGCCAACGGCCTGCGCGTCGTTGTCAGCGAGGACCGGAGTGCGCCGGTCGTGTGCGTCAACCTGTGGTACGACGTGGGTTCGCGGCATGAGCCGGACGGGCAGACCGGCTTCGCGCATCTCTTCGAGCATCTGATGTTCGAGGGGTCGGTGCATGTCAAGAAGACCGAACACATGCGGCTCGTGCAGGGTAACGGCGGCTCGCTGAACGCCACCACCAACCCGGACCGCACCAATTACTTCGAGAGCATGCCGTCGGAGCATCTGGAGCTGGCGCTCTGGCTCGAGGCCGACCGGATGGGCGGGCTGGTGCCCGCGCTGACTCAGGAAACTCTGGACAACCAGCGTGAGGTCGTCAAGAACGAGCGGCGCCAGCGCTACGACAACGTTCCGTACGGTGACGCCTGGCTGCGGATGCTACCGCTGCTTTATCCGCCCGGCCATCCCTACCACCACTCGACGATCGGGTCGATGGAGGATCTGAACGCGGCCGCGCTGGAGACGTTCCAGGCGTTCCACCGGCAGTACTACGCGCCCAACAACTGTGTGCTGACGGTGGCCGGGGATGCGAGCCCGGCCGAGGTGTTCGCGCTGGCCGAGAAGTACTTCGGTGTCATCGAGCCGGTTTCGGCGATCCCGCCGGCGCCGTCCGGGCACCTTGCGGGCCCGGCTTCCGAGCCGGTGCGGGAGACGGTCACCGGTCCGGTTCCGGCTCCGCGGATCTATCAGGTTCATCGGACGTACGCGTTCGGCACCGCCGGATACGACACGATCACCGTGCTGGCGACCGTGCTCGGGAACGGGCGGGGCAGCCGGCTCTACCAGCGGCTGGCCGACGGGAAGCGGATCGCGCAGCCCGACTACATCGGGTCGTACGGGGTGGATCTGGCGCACGCGCCCGCGCCGCTGATCATCACGGCGACGGCGAAGGACGGCGTCGACGTGGACACGCTGGAGGAGGGGCTCAACGAGGTGATCGGCAGCCTGACCAGCGAGCCGGTGACCGAACAGGAGCTGGCCCGGGCCAAGGCGCTGCTGACGACCGCGTGGTGGCGGCAGCTGTCCACGCTGGGCGGCCGCGCCGACACGCTCGGCCGTTACGCGACGCAGTTCGGCGATGCGACCACCGCGGCCTACCGGCTGCCGCAGTGGCTCGCGGTGACCGCCGACGACGTGACCGACGCCGCCGCGTACGCCCTGAAGCCCGAGTCCCGGGTGACCCTGACTTACCTGCCTGAGGAGAAGCCGTGACGCTCATCGCCACCCGACCGGATTCGGGATCGCCGCGGCCTTACCAGTTCCCGACTCTGCAGCGGGTGACCGTCGGCGGCGGCACCGTGATCGCCGCCCATCTGCCGGGCCAGTTGCTGGCCAGTGCTCTGCTGCTGCTCGACGCCGGTGCGGCCCGCGAGCCGGACGGCCGTGAGGGCACCGCGACCGTGCTGGCGAAGTCGCTGGAGGAGGGCACGAAGTCGCGCGACTCCACGGCGTACGCCCTGGCGCTGGAGGGTCTCGGCGCCGCCCTGGCGCCCTCGGTGGATTGGGACACCTTCCGCGTCGGTCTGTCGGCGCCGGTGCCGCAGTTGGCCGGCGCCGTGCGGCTGGCCGCCGAGGCTGCCCGCACTCCCCGGCTCGATCCGGCCGACGTGACCCGGGTTCGCGACGACGAGGTGACCGCCCTGCGGATGGATTGGGCGCAGCCCGGTCCGCGGGCCGACGCCGCGTTGCGGGCCGACCTGTTCGGCGCCGCCGAGCGGTACGGCCGGCCGCTGCACGGCGATCCGACGTCGGTGGCCGCCGTGTCCGTCGACGACGTGCTCGCCTTCCACCAGCGGTGGATGCTGCGGCCGGGTGTGCTGCTGGTGGCCGGCGACCTCGACTCGCTCGACCTCAAGGAGCTGGGTGAGGCCGCGTTCGCCGGCACGTCGGGCGATCCGCTGGCGGTCGAAGCGCCGCTGGGTGTTCCGGTGCGCGGCGAGCGCCGGACGATCCTGGTCGACCGGCCGGGTTCGGTGCAGTCGACGCTGCGGATCGGGCATCGTGCGCCGGAGCGGGCGACCCCCGACTACGTGGCGATGACGCTGGCCGCGACCGTGCTCGGCGGTGCTTTCACGTCCCGCCTCAACCATCTGATCCGCGAGGTGAAGGGTTACAGCTACGGCATCCGCGGCAGCTATGCGATGACCCGCCGGTTCGGCCGGTTCGAGGTGGCGGCCGGCGTGCAGACCGCGGTCACCGTCCCGGCGATCATCGACACGCTGGGCGAGATTGCCCGCACCGCGCTGGACGGGGTGACCGAGGAGGAGCTGGCGGTGGCCCGGTCGTGGCGGGCCGGCCAGCTGTCGGTGGAGATGCAGACGCCGGGTTCGATCGTGAACGCGTTGAGCACGCTGGTCGTGCACGGCCTGCCCGACGACTACTACGCGACCTTGCGCCGCGATTACCTGGAGGCGTCGGTCGGGCAGGTGTCGGCGGCCGCCCAGGCGCACCTGCATCCGCGGGGGCTGACCCTGGTGATCGAGGGCGACGCCGCGGTGATCCGGGACGAGCTGGCGGCGGCCGACCTCGGCGAGCTGGTCGATTCCGGCATCTGACGGTTCACCCGTTGGGGGCGGCCGCGCGGCCGCCCCCGGCGACGGGGGCAAAGCTACGGTCGCGCCATGAAAATCGGGCTGTGGGCGCTGATCCTGCCGGGCCTGATATGGGCGGTGCTGCGGCTGCCGGGCTGGGAGCGCGGATTCCTGGTGCAGGCTTTCGCTTTCACGCCGTACGTGGCGGCGTGGACCGTGGTTCCGGCGATCGTCGCGCTGGCCACCCGGCGCTGGACAGCGGCGGGTCTGGCGGTCACTGCCGTCGCGATCATGGCGTGGTGTGTGCTGCCGCGGGCTCTGCCCGACCGGGACAGAGGCCCAGCGGACGGTAACGAGCTGACCGTCATGACGATCAACATGTTCGTCGGGGCGGCCGACCCGGCCGCGATCGTCAAGCTGGTCCGCGACCACGACGTGGCCGTACTGGCCGTGCAGGAGTTCTCGCCGACGGCCCGCATGGGGCTGAACAACGCCGGTCTGGACGCGCTCCTCCCGCACGCCGCGCTGGCCGACGAGGTGGGCACTACCGGTTCCGGGCTCTACTCGCGCTACCCGATCACCGCGTCGCATTCGGAGCGCAGCGGCGGCGGCAACATGCAGGTCTACGCGACCATCCAGCCGCCGGGCACCAGAACGCTCGATGTCGTCTCCGCCCATCCGCTGGCGCCCTATTCCACCAAGGTGCTGAAGCTCTGGAAGGGCGACCTGGCCGCGGAACCACGCGTCGACATCCTCCTGGGAGACTTCAACTCCACTCTCGACCACGCCCCGGTGCGCCGGCTGATCGCGCGCGGCTACCGCGACGCCGCCGACGCCACCGGCCGGGGCCTGATCGGCACCTGGGGTCCCTACGACGGCAAACCCGTCCCGCCGGTCACGCTCGACCATGTGCTGGCCGACAAGCGGATCGGGGTCAAGGACGTGCGGGTGCACGGGGTCAAGGGCAGCGACCACCGGAGCGTGATTGCCACGCTGGTAGTGGCAGGCGGCAACTAGCTTCGGTCACCATGAAGATCATGACCTGGCTGCTCGTGGTGCCCGGACTCGTCTGGGCCGTACTTCGTATGGGCGGCTGGGATCGCGGCATCCTCGTCCAGTTGCTCTCGTTCACCGCCTACGTGGCGGCCTGGTCCTGGCTCCCGCTGATCTTCGCGCTGGCCCGGCGGCAGTGGCTCGCCGCGGCGGTCGCGCTGGTCGCGGCCGGTGCGCTGACGGTGGCGGTGCTGCCCCGGGCGCTGTCCGCCCGGATCACGCCGGCCGGGGCCGGGGTCGGAATCCAGGTGATGACCTCGAACATGCTGCTCGGCGGCGCCGACCCGACCGCGATCGTCGACCTGGTTCGCGAGCACGACGTCGACGTGCTCGCGGTGCAGGAGTTCACGCCGGAGGCCGAGACCGGGCTCAAGGCGGCCAGGCTCGATCAACTGCTCCCGTACTCGTCGCTCGCGCCGGTGCCGGGCGCGGGCGGCTCCGGCCTCTACTCACGGTTTCCGATCACCGATCCGGGCGCCGGGCGGAACGGCGGCGGCTTCCATCAGGCGTACGGGACGATCGCGCCGCCGGGAGCACAGCCGCTGCTCGTCGAGTCGGCTCACCCGGCCGCGCCCTCGGCGGTGAGCATGCTGAAGGACTGGCGCGCCGACCTGCGGGCCGAGCCGCACGCCGACCCGCGCGGGACGGCCCGGGTCCTGCTCGGCGACTTCAACGCCACGCTCGACCACGCCGAACTGCGGGACCTGATCGCGCACGGCTACCGGGACGCGGCGGCCGTGGTCGGCCGGGGGCTGGTGCCGACCTGGGGCATCTACCACGGACCCCGCCACTACCCGCCGATCACGATCGACCATGTGCTCGTCGACGAGCGGATCGGCGTACGGGAAGTGCAGGTGCACCGGATCCCGCGGAGTGACCACCGCGCGGTGTTGGCCTGGCTCACCGTGCCGGCCGTGGCCGCTACGCCGGAGGCGAAATGAGCTCGCGGCTTTCGCCAAGCGGAGCTAAGGTCGGCGGCATGCGCAGCAGCTTTGTCACGACGACGCCGGGGACACCCGGCGCCCTGATTCGCTGACACAGCTCCGCTGCTTTCAGCGTCCACACGGCCCCGGGCGAGATGCCCGGGGCCGTGTCGCGTCTCCAGGGGTCCCGCTGGGCCATCACCTCAGGAGACTTGAAATGTCTGTCGACCACCGCAAACTCGGCCGCGAACTCGACCTGTTCGACTCCGATCCACTGATCGGGAGCGGCCTGCCGCTGTGGCTGCCGGCCGGGGCGGCCGCCCGGCACGAGGTCGAGGCGTACCTCTACGACCTCGAGCGACGTAACGGCTACCAGCACGTCTATTCGCCCGCGATGGGCAAACGCGCGATGTACGAACTGTCCGGCCACTGGCGCAACTTCGCCGACGACATGTTCCCGCCGATGAACCTGGGCGGCGGCGACGACCTGGTGCTCCGGCCCAGCCTCTGCCCGCATCACGCGCTGATCTTCAAGTCGCGCCAGCGGTCCTACCGCGACCTGCCGCTGCGCATCGCCGAACTGGGACCGATGTACCGCGCCGAGCGCTCGGGCGTACTCGGCGGGCTGCAACGGGTGCGGTCGGTGCAGCTCAACGACGCCCACATCTTCTGCCGCCTCGATCAGGCCGGCGACGAGGTCGCCGCGGTGGTCCGGCTGATGCGGGTCGCTCACGCCGCTCTGGGCGTACGCGTTGCCGCCGTGCAGTTGTCACTGCGCGGTGACTCGGGCAAATACGCCGGCGACGAGGACGGCTGGGTCCACGCCGAGAAACTCCTGCGGGAAGCCCTCGACGCGGCCGGCCAGCCCTACTCGGAGGCACCGGGCGAGGCGGCGTTCTACGGGCCGAAGATCGATGTGGAGGTGGAGGATTCGGCCGGTCGGCGGTCGACCCTCGCCACCGTCCAGATCGACTTCCACCAGCCGGCCGCGTTCGACCTGAGCTACTCCGGCCCGTCCGGCAGCCGCGATCGCCCGGTCATGGTGCACCGCAGCCTGGCCGGCTCGATGGAACGGCTCTTCGCCCACCTGATCGAGGTGCATTCCGGTGCTTTTCCCGCCTGGTACGCCCCGGTGCAGCTCGCCGTCATCCCGCTGGTGGACTCTTCCGGCTTCGCCGATCGGGCCATCGCGGCCGGGGTGCGGGTAGAGGTGCTGCATGAGGGGTCGGTCGGACTCCGCATTCGTGCGGCTGCTCAGCGGAAGATCCCGTACGTCGCGGTGATCGGAGACCGCGAGGTTTCCTCCGGCGAGGTCTCCCTGCGGCTGCGCGACGGCCGGCAGATGCCGGCCGTCGCGATCGATCAGGCGATCTCCGCGGTGGCCCGCGACAGGCCGTAGGTCAGCGCGTCGACCAGCGACACCCAGCTGGCCTCGACGATGTTCTCGTGCACTCCGACGGTCGTCCACTCGCGGTGGCCGTCGGAGGTCTCGAGGAGCACCCGGGTGACCGCGTTCGTCCCGTGGCTGCCCTCCAGGATGCGCACCTTGTAGTCGCTGAGCTCGAACGTCTTCAGCTGCGGGTAGTGCTGGAAGAGGGCGACGCGCAGGGCCTCGTCGAGGGCGTTGACCGGGCCGACACCCTCGGCGGTGGCGATCACGCGCTCGCCGCGTACGCGGATCTTGACCGTGGCCTCGGACATGATCGAACCGTCTTCCCGGTGCTCGGTCAGCACCCGGTACGACTCGAGCGTGAACGGCCGCGCTACGGCCTGGCCCGGCAGTTCCGAACGCACCAGCAGCTCGAACGACGCGTCGGCGGCCTCGAACGACCACCCACCCGCCTCGAGGTCCTTCACCTGCTTGGTCACGCTGGTCAGCGTGTCCGGGTGGCCGGCCAGGTCGAGACCGAGCTCACGACTCTTGAGCTCGATGCTGGCCCGGCCGGCCATCTCCGTCACCAGGATCCGCATGTCGTTGCCGACAACCGACGGGTCGACGTGGTTGTAGAGCAGCGGATCCACCTTGATCGCGCTCGCGTGCAGACCCGCCTTGTGGGCGAAGGCCGCGGCCCCGACATAGGCCTGGTGGGTGTCGGGGGCGATGTTGGCGATCTCGGCGAGCGCGGTCGACACGCGCGTCGCCTTCTCGAGGCATCCGTCCGGTAGGACCTTCAGCCCGAGCTTGAGTTGCAGGTTGCTCACGGTGGCGAACAGGTCGGCGTTGCCCGGCCGCTCTCCGTACCCGTTGGCGGTGCACTGGAAGTGCTTGACCCCCGCCTCGACCGCGGCGACCGTGTTGGCGACCGCGCACGAGGTGTCGTTCTGGCAGTGGATGCCGAGCCGGTCGGCACTCACCTGAGTGCGCTCGACCACTTCGTTGATCGCCTTGGTGATCATCGAGGGGAGCATGCCGCCGTTGGTGTCGCACATGACCACCCGCTCGGCGCCCGCCTCGGCCGCGGCCTTGACCACGCTCGCCGTGTAATCCGGGTCGTAGCGGAAGCCGTCGAAGAAATGCTCGCAGTCGACGAAGACCCGGCGGCCCTGTGCCCGGAGATGCCGGACCGTGTCGCGGACCATCTCCAGGTTTTCCTCGCCGGTCGTGCGCAGCGCCCGCTCGACGTGCCGGATGTCGCTCTTGGCCACCACGCAGACGACCGGGGTCTCGGCGTCGAGCAGCGCCTGCACCTGGCCGTCGGCGGCCACGTCGACGCCGGCCTTGCGGGTCGCGCCGAACGCGACAAGCACCGCGTTGGTCAGCTTCAGCTCGGTGCGGGCCCGCTGGAAGAACTCGGTGTCCTTCGGCATCGCGCCCGGCCAGCCGCCCTCGATGAAGCCCACGCCGAACTCGTCCAGCAGCCGGGCGACCGCGAGCTTGTCGGCGACCGTGTAGCTGATGCCCTCGCGTTGCCCGCCATCGCGCAACGTGGTGTCGAAGACCTGGTAGTCCATGGCGCTGGTTCCCTTCGAGGTGTTGGTGCGACCAACAAAAAGACCCCCTGCGGATGCAGGAGGTCAGCGCGGCGGCGAGTCTTCAGCCGGCGCGCTAGGTGCCAATAATGAGCACGTTGCAGGTCACGGAATGAAGCATGCCACTAACGGCCGCCGTGGGAAGCGTTGTTCCACCTTTCGAGACTAGGTTGGTGGCGTGGTAGCCGATTCATACCCCCGGAATCTCGGTTTCTCCGCGACATACAACTTCCGCGACGTCGGCGGATACACCGGCCTCGACGGCCGGAAAGTGCGCTGGCGCCGCCTCTTCCGCTCGGACGCGCTGCACCGGCTCGACTCGTCGTCGTCCTCCGACGCCTTCGTCGCCCTCGGTGTTCGCACCATCGTCGACCTCCGGCGGCCCTTCGAGATCGAGAAGTACGG
Organism: Actinoplanes sp. NPDC051343; assembly: GCF_044455125.1. Lineage (NCBI taxonomy): Bacteria > Bacillati > Actinomycetota > Actinomycetes > Micromonosporales > Micromonosporaceae > Actinoplanes > Actinoplanes sp. NPDC051343. The sequence continues at coordinate 105,371 of NZ_JBITEL010000004.1, read as the reverse complement.
CCGGATCGCCGAACGCTACGGCCTCGACTACCGCAACGTCGTGCTCCAGCACGTCGACTGGGAAGAGGTCGGCCATCCGACCGGCGTCGACCACGAGCGCTGGCTGGCCGACCGCTACCTCAACTTCGCCGAGGACGGGCGCGCGGGACTGCTCGGTGCCCTGCAGGTGATCGCCGACCCGTCACTTGCCCCGGTGGTCGTGCACTGCATGGCCGGCAAGGACCGCACCGGCACGGTGTGCGCGCTCACCCTGTCGCTACTCGGGGTGTCCGACGAGGACATCGCCTCCGACTACGCGCTGACCACGTCGGCGATGGAACCGCTCACGGAGTACCTACTGCAGAAAAACCCCGAAGCGGTACGCGGCAACGAGCACATGTTCGACTCCCCACCGGAAGCGATGCGCCTCTTCCTCGACGACTTGCGCGCGCTGCACGGCTCGGTGGAAGGCTTCGTCCGCGAGATCGGCCTGACCGACGCCGAGGTCGCGTCGATGAGATCCCACCTGCTCGAGCCCTAGGTAAACTGCCCCAGCGCCGCCATCGCCCGGTCGTAGGTGCCGCGGTAGCCGGCGCTTTCGGTGGCGAAAAACGTGCCGGTCATCAGGTTGCTGGTGATGCCCCATTCGACGCCGTACCGCGGGCTGGGGTCGAGCAGGTCGCAGATGACGGTGCCGCTCCCGGTCTCGGCCCGGCGCCGGGTGCTGTCGGTCGGGGTCTCGGACTCCGGCTTGCCGCCGCGGTCCCGTCGGGCGCTGCCGCCGCGGTCCTCTCGGGCGCTGCCGCCGCGGTCCCTTCGGGCGCTGCCGCCGCGGTCTCCTGGGGCGCGGCCACCGCAGTCCCCGCTGCCGTCGCCTTGTTCGGTTCCGCGGGAGGGACCACCGCCTCGGCCGCCTCATCGGGCGCCCCTACCACCTCCTGCGGCCGGGACCGCGGCGCGGCGTCTGCATCGCCCGGTGCGTTGGCCGCGCGTTTCGGGTCCGCTTCCTTGGCCGGGGCGGGCGCGGGCTCCACCGGGCGGGGGCGCCGGTTCGGGTTGCGGGCCACGAACAGGTCGCCGCGCAGGCCGAACTCCCACTTGCTCGGCGTCTGGTAGGGCGTCAGCTCGCGCACCCGGTCGTACACGTAGTCGTAGAGTTCGCCCAGCGCAACGTTCCCGTCCTGGTCGCGATCGGCGTCGCCGTGCGGATGCCCTCGACCAGGGCGCCCGCGAACACGGACGGCGTCGCCTCGCCGCCGGCCAGTTGGGCGCCCTCGAACTGTTACTCCATTGCGGTCGAGGCCGTGATCACCACGCGCCCGCGGCCCGGCTGCCGGAACTCGTCGCCCACGTCGACCGGGCCGGCGGCGCGGGCCACCACACCGCGTTCGAACGCGCCGCCGTAGCAGCAGTACCACGCGCTGGGCCCGGCCGTGGGGTCGCCGAGCACACCGGCCAGCGCGTCGGCGCCGGCAGCGGGCGCCGCCAGACGGTGCAGGGCGGCATGGTCGTAGCTGTCGACCGCGACCACCAGGGCAAGCCGTCGATCGGTCATGCCCCAGCATCCGCGCAGCTCCCGGCGCCTGTCGCCGCCTGGTCGGGCATCCGTCAGAGGACCCGGTGCACCCACCCGAACGGGTCGGCCGCGCGGCCGCGCTGGATGTCGACCAGCTCCTTGCGCAGGCCCATGGTGACGTCGCCGGAGCTGCCGTCGGCGACCTGGAACTCGTCGTCCGGTGTCTTGACCGTGCCGATCGGGGTGATCACCGCGGCGGTGCCGCAGGCGAACGCCTCGCGGACACGGCCCGACTTCGCGCCGTCGCGCCACTCGTCGAAGCTGACCGAGCGCTCCTCGACCCGGCGGCCGGCCCGGCCGGCCAGCTTGATGACCGAGTCGCGGGTGATGCCGGGCAGGATCGTGCCGGTCAGCGGCGGCGTGACCAGGGTGCCGTCGTCGAGCACGAAGAAGACGTTCATGCCGCCGAGCTCGTCGACGTACTTGCGCTGCACCGCGTCGAGGTAGACGACCTGGTCGCAGCCGTGCTCGATGGCCTCGGCCTGCGCGGAGAGCCCGGCCGCGTAGTTGCCGCCGCACTTGGCCGCGCCGGTGCCGCCGGGCGCCGCCCGGGTGAAGTCGGGGCTGACCCAGACCGACACCGGCTTGACGCCGCCCGAGAAGTAGGGGCCGACCGGCGAGGCGATCACCAGGTAGAGGTATTCGAGGGCGGGCCGCACGCCGAGGAAGACCTCGCTGGCGTACGCGAAGGGGCGCAGGTAGAGGCTGCCCTCCTCGCCCGGCGGAATCCAGTCGTTGTCGATCTTGATGATCTCGGTCAGTGACTGCAGGAAGACCTCGGACGGCAGCGCCGGCATCGCCATGCGCTGGGCCGACTGGGCGAACCGGGTCGCGTTGGCGTCGGGCCGGAACATCGCCACGCCGCCGTCGTCGAGCCGGTAGGCCTTCAGACCCTCGAAGATCTCCTGCGCGTAGTGCAGGACGGCGGACGCCGGGTCGACCGCGATCGGCGCGCGGGCCTCGACGCGGTGGTCGTACCACCCTTTGCCATCGGCGTAACGCACGGTGACCATGTGGTCGGTGAAGATGCGGCCGAAACCGGGATTGGCCAGCAGCGCGGTGCGCTCGGCGGCTCCTACGGGCGCCAGGTTCGGACGGATCTCGAAATCGAGGTGGTCACCACCGCTCATGACAAAAGGACCTGCTTTCTGGCGAAAAGTCGAGGCGTGCGTAGGGCACCCGTAGTGCTCCACGAAAATTTACCCCGAACGCTCGTTAAAACAACGGGCGCGGGGATCTCCGGCGGCTGCGGCCCGAGAGTGGCGGCCCCGAGAGCGCAGGCTCAGAGAGCGGCGGCGACCCGGTCGCCGACCTCGGCGGTACGCAGGGAGGTGCCCGGCGTGCGGGAGGCCACCTCGGCCGCGACCGCCTCGGTTACCCGCCCGGCCTCTTCGTGGTGGCCCAGGTGCTCGAGCAGCAGTGCGGCGGAGAGGATGGCCGCCGCCGGGTCGGCGATGCCCTGGCCGGCGATGTCGGGCGCCGAGCCGTGCACCGGCTCGAAGGTCGACGGGTATTTGCGCTCCGGGTTGACGGAGCCGCTGGCCGCCATGCCGATGCCACCGGTGACGGCCGCGGCGATGTCGGTGAGGATGTCACCGAAGAGGTTGTCGGTCACGATCACGTCGTACCGCTGCGGGTTGCTCACCATGAACATGCTGGCCGCGTCGATGTGCTGGTATTCGGTGGTGACCTCGGGGAACTCGGCGGCCACGGCGGCGAAGGTGCGCGCCCAGAGACTGCCGGCCTTGGTCAGCACGTTGGTCTTGTGGACCAGGGTCAGGTGGCGCCGGTCGCGGCGCTGGGCCCGGGCGAACGCGTCGCGGATGACCCGCTCGACGCCGTGCCGGGTGTTGAGGCTCTCCTCGGTCGCGATCTCGGCCGGGGTGTCCTTGTGGAGCACGCCGCCGGCGCCGACGTAGAGGCCCTCGGTGCCCTCGCGGACACAGACCATGTCGATCTCGCCCGCCTTCACGCCGGCCAGCGGGCTGGTGGTGCCGGGCCAGAGGCGCGAGGGGCGCAGGTTGACGTACTGATCGAAGTCGAACCGCAGCTTCAGCAGCAGACCGCGCTCGAGGACCCCCGGCGGGACGCTCGGGTCGCCGATCGCGCCGAGCAGGATCGCGTCGTGCCGGGCCAGTTCCTCCTGCACGGCCTCGGGGAGCACCTCGCCGGTGCGGTTGTAGAAGCGGGCACCCAGGTCGTAGTCGTCGAACTCGGTGCCGGGCAGCACGGCCTCGATCACCTTTTGAGCCTCGGCCGTCACCTCGGTTCCGATGCCGTCGCCGGCCACCACCGCGATTCGCGCCACGCTCACGTTGTGCTCCCTCGTCCACCGTTCCGACGCACCAGGCTAACGCTTAGGTCTCGCCTTTCGGTACGACGGTCCCACCAAGTGAACGTTAAGGGTGCTTAGCGGACAGCCCCCGGACCGCGGCAAACGATCACGGGGGCTGTAGCGACGATGACGCGTGGCTCGGTCTCGCCGGTGCACACCACGCGTCGCAAGCGGACAAGTCACCCGAAGACCGTCCACCCGCTGTGTCGCGCGGCACGGACAACGCTAGCGATGCGGACTAATGACGCGCAAGACGCATCCCCCGCGTGTCGCCGCGCTGGTTTGGCCAATGACTGGGCAGTGATGGCACCATGCGCCGGTGAGTTTCGACCTAGTGGTGTGGGCGATGGACGCCACGGATCGGCCCGAAGCCGTGCGGGACGCCAACGCGCGGTGCGTGCGCGGCGAGCACCCGCAACGCCCGGCCGACCCTCGCGTCGTCGCCTTCTATGATGCCCTGACCAGCGACTATCCCGACCGCGGCCCGCGTGCCACGGCGCCCGGTTCACCCTGGGCGGTCGCGCCGCTGCACGCCGCGGCCGACCACATCTGGATGCGCCTCGACGAGAGCTGCCCCGACGTGGTCCTCGAGACGATCGAGAGACTGGCCGGCGAGCTCAACCTCGACCTGCTCGACCTGCAGGACGGCACGGTCTACCCACCGGCCCGGGTCCGCTGATCACTCGCCGCGGAGGTCGACGATGCTCCCGCGCGCCGAGCCGATCTCGGCGGCGACGGCGGAGAGCAGCTCCGCGTCGACCGAGGAGTCGACGGTCAACGTCATCAGGGCCTCGCCGCCCGCCGAGCGCCGCGCGACCTGCATCGCCGCGATGTTGACGCCCGCCTCACCGAGGATCGTGCCGATCGAGCCGACCACGCCCGGCCGGTCGGGATAGCGGAAGAAGAGCAGGACCCCGTCGGCGGTCAGGTCGAGGTCGAAGTCCTCGACGCCGGTGAGTTTGCAGATCTCGCGGGGGCCCGAGGTGGTCAGGATGCCGGCGACACTGACCGTACGGCCGTCGGGCAGCGCGCCGCGCACCGTGACCAGGTCTTGTCCCGCCTCGTCGTCGGAGACGACGAGCTCGACCTCGACCCCGCGGTCGGCGGCGAGCTGAGGTGCGTTCACATAGGTCACCCGCTCGTCGACCACCGAGGTGAACAGGCCCTTGGTGGTGGCGAGCCGGAGCACCCCGACGTCGTGCGAGACGATCGCCCCGCTCACCTCGACCGTGACGCTGGCGGCGACGCCGCCGGCCACCGCGGTGAAGACTTTGCCGAGCTTTTCGGCCAGCGTCAGCAACGGGCGTACGTCCTCGTCGACCACCCCGCCGGCCTGCACGTTGACCGCGTCGGGCACGAACTCCCCCTGGAGCGCGAGCTTGACGCTGCGGGCCACCGACAGCCCCGCCTTGTCCTGCGCCTCGCTGGTCGAGGCACCCAGGTGGGGCGTGCAGACGACGTTGTCGAACTCGAACAGCGGCAGCCCGGTCGCCGGTTCGGTGGTGTAGACGTCGAGGCCGGCGCCGGCCACCCGCCCGTCGCGCAGCGCGTCGGCGAGCGCCTGCTCGTCGATCAGTCCGCCGCGGGCCGCGTTGACGATGCGGACGCCCGGCTTGACCGTGGCGAGTTCCTTCTCGCCGATCAGGCCGACCGTCTCCGGGGTCTTGGGCAGGTGCACGGAGATGAAGTCGCTCTCGCGCAGCAACTCGTCGAGCCCGACCAGCCGCACCCCGAGCTGAGCCGCCCGCGCCGGCTGGATGTAGGGGTCGTAGGCGATCAGGCGGGTGCCGAACGCGGCCATCCGCTGGGCGAACAGCACCCCGATGCGACCGAGCCCGACCACCCCGACGGTCTTGCCCTGGATCTCGACGCCGGTGTATTTGCTGCGCTTCCACTCGCCCCGCTTGAGCGAGGCGCTGGCGCTCGCGGTGTGCCGGGCGACCGACAGCAGCAGCGCGATCGCCTGCTCGGCGGCCGAAACGATGTTGCTGGTCGGTGCGTTGACCACCATGACGCCCCGCGCGGTGGCCGACGGGACGTCGACGTTGTCGAGCCCGACCCCGGCCCGGGCGATCACCTTGAGGCGGCCGGCCGCCGCGACGACCTCGGCGTCGACCCGGGTGGCGCTGCGGACTATCAGCGCGTCGGCCTCGGCCACCTCGGTGAGCAGGGCGGCCCGATCGGTGCCGTCGACGTGCCGCACATCGAAGTCGTAGGCGAGCACGTCTATGGCGGACGGGGCGAGCTCCTCGGCGATCAGGACGACGGGGGTCACATGCGCCTCCAACCGGGCGTTTTACGCTCAGACCGACCGCCGTTGGCCGCCTTTGCGCGAATCGTAGGCCGGTCCGGACGCTCACCGTCAGATCATCGGAGAGTGACCGGCATCACACCGCGCGTACGGAAAATGCCCGGGCCTCCGCGGAGGCCCGGGCATTCTCGAAAAGCTTCGATCATGCAGTTTCGGTGATCGGGCGGTCGACCCAGCTCATCATGTCGCGCAGCTTCTTGCCGGTGACCTCGATCGGGTGCTGGGCGCCCTGCTCGCGGTACTTGGTCATGAGCGGGCGGCCGTTGTCGTCGTCCTCGATCAGCTCGCGGGTGAACTCGCCCGACTGGATCTCGGCGAGGATCTTCTTCATCTCCTCCTTGACCGACGCGTTGATCACGCGCGGGCCGCGGGTGTAGTCACCGAACTCGGCGGTGTCCGAGACGCTGTAGCGCATCCGGGAGATGCCACCCTCGTACATCAGGTCGACGATCAGCTTGAGCTCGTGCAGACACTCGAAGTACGCGATCTCGGGCGCGTAGCCGGCCTCGGTGAGCACCTCGAAACCGGTCTGCACCAGCGCCGCGGTGCCGCCGCAGAGCACGGCCTGCTCGCCGAACAGGTCGGTCTCGGTCTCCTCCTTGAAGGTGGTCTTGATGACGCCGGCCCGGGCGCCACCGATCGCCTTGGCGTACGAGAGAGCGAGCGCGAGGCCGTCGCCGGTCGGGTCCTGCTCGACCGCCACCAGGCAGGGGACGCCCTTGCCGTCGACGTACTGGCGGCGGACCAGGTGGCCCGGGCCCTTGGGGGCGACCATCGCCACGGTCACGTCGGCCGGCGGCTTGATCAGCTCGAACCGGATGTTGAGGCCGTGGCCGAAGAAGAGCGCCTTGCCGGCGGAGAGGTTCGGGGCGATCGACTCGGTGTAGATCTTGCGCTGGGCGGTGTCCGGCGCGAGCACCATGATCACGTCAGCCCAGGCCGACGCCTCGGCCGGGGTCTTGACGGTCAGGCCCTGCTCCTCGGCCTTGGCCCGGCTCTTCGAGCCCTCCTTGAGGCCGACGACCACGTCGACGCCCGAGTCACGCAGCGACAACGAGTGGGCGTGACCCTGGCTGCCGTAGCCGATCACGGCGACCTTCTTGCCCTGGATGATCGAGAGGTCGGCGTCGTCGTCGTAAAAAACTTCCGCGGTCATTTTGAATCCTTTGAGATTTCAGTCTGCTTAGGGCGGTGGGTGGGCGGTCGGACGGCTTTCAAAGGTGTGTCTCAGGCGGCGCGGAGCGCCGGGCCGGTCGTGATGGAACGCGAGCCGCGGCCGATGGCCACGAGGCCCGACTGGACCATCTCCTTGATGCCGTACGGCTCGAGGTCGCGCAGCAACGCATCCAGTTTGTCGGGATCACCGGTCGCCTCGATCGTGAGGGTGTCCGGGGCGACATCGATCACCTTCGCCCGGAACAGCTCGACCGTCTCCAGCACCTGCGTGCGCAGCGCGCGATCGGCGCGCACCTTGACCAGCAGGAGCTCACGCTGGACCGACTGCTGCGGGTCCAGCTCGACGATCTTCAGGACGTTCACCAGCTTGTTGAGCTGCTTGGTCACCTGCTCCAGGGGTGAGGAGTCGGCGTTGACCACGATCGTGATGCGGGAGACGTCCGGGTTCTCCGTTTCGCCCACCGCCAGCGAATCGATGTTGAAACTGCGCCGGGAGAACAGTCCGCTGACCCGGGCGAGGACGCCCGGCTTGTTCTCCACCAGGACGGAAAGCGTGTGCTTGTTCATTACAGATCGTCCTCGTCGAAGTTGGGACGCAGGTCGCGGGCGTGCATGATCTCGTCGTTGCTCGTGCCGGCCGCGACCATCGGCCAGACCATGGCGTCCTTGCCGACCGTGAAGTCGATGACCACCGGCGCGTCGTTGATCTGCATCGCCTGCTCGATGATCTTGTCGACGTCGTCCTTCGACTCGCAGCGCAGGCCGATGCAGCCGAGCGCCTCGGCCAGCTTCACGAAGTCGGGGATGCGGTGCTTGTGGGTGCCCAGCTCGGTGTTGGAGTAGCGGCCCTCGTAGAACAGGGTCTGCCACTGCCGGACCATGCCCAGGTTGCCGTTGTTGATGACGGCCACCTTGATCGGGATGCCCTCGAGCGCGCAGGTCGCCAGCTCCTGATTGGTCATCTGGAAGCAGCCGTCGCCGTCGATCGCCCAGACCGGGGTGTCCTTCGCGCCGACCTTGGCGCCCATCGCGGCCGGGACGGCGTAGCCCATCGTGCCCGCGCCACCCGAGTTGAGCCAGGTGCCCGGCTTCTCGTACGAGATGAACTGCGACGCCCACATCTGGTGCTGCCCGACGCCGGCCACGTAGATCGCGTCCGGGCCGACCAGCTTGCCGATCCGCTCGATCACGTACTGCGGGGCCAGGGTGCCGTCGGTCGGCTCGTCGTAGCCCAGCGGGTAACGCTCGCGGACGTCGTTGAGCGTGCGCCACCAGGCCTCGTATTCGCCCGGGCCGTCGGCGGTGGCCGAGACCGCGGCGATCAGTTCGTCGATCACGTGCCGGGCGTCGCCCACGATCGGGACGTCGGCGTGCCGGTTCTTGCCGATCTCGGCCGGGTCGATGTCGGCGTGCACGACCTTGGCGTCGGGCGCGAACGAGTCGAGCTTGCCGGTCACCCGGTCGTCGAACCGGGCCCCCAGGGTGATCAGCAGGTCCGACTTCTGCAGCGCGTAGACCGCCGGAACCGTGCCGTGCATGCCCGGCATGCCCAGGTGCTGCGGGTGCGAGTCGGGGAACGCGCCGAGCGCCATCAGCGTGGTGACGACCGGGATGCCGGTCATCTCGGCCAGCTTGCGCAGGCCGTCGGTGGCGCCCGCCTTGAGCACGCCACCGCCGACGTAGAGCACGGGGCGCCTGGCCGCCGCGATCAGCCGGGCCGCCTCGCGGATCTGCTTGCCGTGCGGATGCAGGGTCGGCCGGTAGCCGGGCAGGTCGAGGGTCGGCGGCCAGACGAACGTGGTCTGCGTCTGCATCACGTCCTTGGGGATGTCGACCAGGACCGGGCCAGGTCGCCCGGTGGCCGCCAGGTGGAACGCCTCGGCGAGGATCCGCGGGATCTCCTCCGGGGTCTGGATCAGGAAGTTGTGCTTGGTGATCGGCAGGGTGATGCCCTGAATGTCCGCCTCCTGGAAGGCGTCGGTGCCGATCGACGGGCGGGCCACCTGACCGGTGATCGCCACGATCGGGACCGAGTCCATGTAGGCGTCGGCGATCGGCGTCACCAGGTTGGTCGCGCCCGGTCCGCTCGTCGCGATGCACACGCCGACCTTGCCGGTGGCCTGCGCGTAGCCGGTCGCGGCGTGCCCGGCGCCCTGCTCGTGACGGACCAGGATGTGGCGCACCTTGGAGTCGTAGAGCGGGTCGTACGCCGGGAGGATGGCGCCGCCCGGAATGCCGAACGCGACCTCGACACCGAGTGCCTCGAGCGACCGGACGAGCGACCCGGCGCCCGAGGTGGCGACGGGAGAGGCAACGGCCGGGGCCGGGTTGACGGCCGCCGCGACAGTGGCCGGGTTGGCTCGGTGGGCGAGGGTCTCAGGAGTGGGTCTCGTCATGGCAGTTCCGTTTCGATCGGCCGGGCTTCTTTTGAGCATTAAAAAAGGCCCTCGTGCTTAACAGCACGGGACCTAGCGCACTCAGGCCGGTTTGGTTTCGGCCGGAGCGCGCTCACATAAGTACTCGGGTGAAGCACATGCGGCTAACCTTGCCCCATCTCACGCGGTGAGTCAACTGATCCCACATTTTGATCACCGGAGAGTGCCTCGAACGCGGGATCGGTCGGCAAAAGCGCTCTGAGCTGGCGCATTCCCGGTCCGAGCATGACCACCTGGCTTCGGGGTGCGGCGTCCTTCGGGGCCTCTTTCGACGGTGCCGCCACCGGTACGGCCGCCGGGCGCGCACCCGGGCGCAGCGTCTGCAGCTGGGCCTCCAGGTGCTCGGCCGGCACGCCCCAGCCGAACAGCGAGCCCTGCCCGAGACGGCAGCCCGCCTCCTCGACCACCGACCGCTGGGCCGGGGTGCCGATGCCCTCGGCCAGCACCTCGAGACCGAGCCGGTGGCCGAGCCGCACGACGACGTCGACCAGCGGGGCCGCGGTGCCGGTGCGCGACTCCGGTTCGGCCACCAGAGCATGGTCGATCTTGAGAATGTCGACCGGGAGCGTGCGCAGCTGGCCGAGCGACGAATAGCCGGCACCGAAGTCGTCGAGCGCGATCCGGACGCCGGTCGCGCGCAGCTCGGCCAGGCGGCTGATCAGCTCCTCCATGTCGGTCGCGACCGCGTGCTCGGTCACCTCGAGCACCAGACGCTGGGCCGGCACGCCGTAGGTCGCCAGCACATCGGCGACCTGGCCCGCGTAGTCGGCCGCGTGCAGTTCCTTGGGCGACAGGTTGACCGAGACCCAGACGTCGTGCCCCTTGGCCAGCCACTCGGAGAGCTGCTTGCACGCCTGCTCGAGCACCCACGAGCCGATGCGGTTGATCAGCCCCGATTCCTCGGCCACCGGGATGAACTCGTCCGGCCGCACGGCGCCGAGCCGAGGATGGTGCCAGCGCAGCAGGGCCTCGGCGCCGACCAGACGCATCGACGGCAGCGCCACCACCGGCTGGAAGACCAGGCGCAACTCGTTGCGGTCGATCGCATGCCGCAGCTCGCTCACCAACGTGCCCCGGCGACGCAGCAGCTCGTCATAACGCACCTGGTAACGCTCGACCCGGTTCTTCCCGCGCTGCTTGGCGTAGCGCAGCGCGAGATCGGCGTCGCGCAGCAGCTGGCCGGTGTCGGCCACGCCCAGGCTGGCCGACAGGAACACCGCGCCGCCGTCGAGCTCGTAGGGCTCCCCCAGCACGGCCAGGAGCCGGTGCGCGGTGAGCATCGCCTCGTCGGCCGAGCCGCGCATCAGGATCGCGAACTCGTCGCCGCCCAGCCGGGCCGCCACGTCGCCGTCGAGCAGGTTGCGCCGCAGGCGGTCGCCGACCTCGCTGAGCACCGCGTCACCGACGTCGTGCCCGCGCATGTCGTTGACCGTCTTGAAGCCGTCGAGGTCGATGCCGACGAGCACCGACGAGCCGGCCGGCTCGCGCAGCGCCCGCTGGAGACCACGGCGGTTGGCCAGACCGGTCAGCGGGTCGGTGTGTGCCAGTTCGCGGAAGTGAGCCTCGCGCTGGCGGAGCTGCAACGTGTAGCGGCGGACGTCGGTGAGCGCCAGGTATTGCCGGGCCACCAGGGCGAACCCCTCGACCGCGGCCCCGGCGAACGCGTAGCCGTCGAAGGTGCCCCCGCGGGCCAGCTGGTAGCCCAGGGCGGTGACGATGGTGGCCATCGGGAACACCGCGTACGCCCGGTTGCGCTCGACCACGTTGCCGATCGGCCGGACCGGGCGGTCGGCCGCCTTGACCGCGCGGGAAACCACGAACAGCCCGGCCGGCAGCAGCACCGCGCTGAACATCCCGATGAGCGGCCAGCCCTGGCAGATGCTGCCGGCGATGCCGGTCGCCGCGATCGCGACCAGGCTCACCCCGCCGGCCACCCGCACGGTGATGCGCCGGGGCCGGTGGGCGTGCAGCATGAGCTCGCTGGTCAGGCCGAGCGAGATCACCGCGACGGCGGCCGGCAGCAGCAGGGACGGGCAGGCCATCGGGGTGTTGCCGCCGAGGATGCGGGTCGGCGGGGTGAGCAGGGTCCAGCCGGCGAACCACAGGGCGGCCGCGATGATCAGGCCGTCGAGCAGATGGCGCACGGCCGCGCCGGCGCTCTCGGCGGCGCCCGGCAGTGCAGCCGTGCCGGCCAGCAGAACGGTCGTGCCGATCGCCATGCCCAGCGCGACCGCCGCGCCGAGGCCCATCCGGGGCGGGGGCGTGTCGGTCAGGATCGCGCTCAGGACTCCGGCCAGGGCGGCCGCGGTGGCGATCGCGCCGCCCGCGGCCAGTAAGAGATGGGCCCGGCGGGCCGCGCCGGTGTGCCGGCGGCCGGAATCGCCCAGCAGAGCAACGGCGGGCACGGCGACCAGAACGATCGCCAGGCCCGCAAGCTCCACGCCGGACGGTGACTGCACGGGAACACTGTGCCGGATCTCGCAGCGTTTGGGGAGCCCCTGGCGTCTCGCGTTGTGGACGTCCGTGGCCATGGCCCCCGGGTCCGGTGGCACTATGAGGGGATGCCTGACCTGCGTTCCCGGACTTCGACTCACGGCCGGACCATGGCCGGCGCGCGCGCCCTCTGGCGCGCCACCGGGATGACCGACGACGACTTCGGCAAGCCCATCGTGGCGATCGCCAACAGCTATACCCAGTTCGTACCCGGCCACGTCCACCTCAAGGACCTCGGCGGCCTGGTCGCGGACTCGATCGCCGAGGCGGGCGGCGTCGGGCGGGAGTTCAACACGATCGCGGTCGACGACGGCATCGCGATGGGCCACGGCGGCATGCTCTATTCGCTGCCCAGCCGCGAGCTGATCGCCGACGCGGTGGAATACATGGTGAACGCGCACTGCGCCGACGCCCTGGTCTGCATCTCGAACTGCGACAAGATCACCCCGGGCATGCTGATCGCCGCGCTCCGGCTCAACATCCCGACCGTCTTCGTCTCGGGCGGCCCGATGGAGGCCGGCAAGACGGTCGCCATCGAGGGCGTCGTCCACGAGAAGCTCGACCTGATCGACGCGATGACCGCCAGCGCCAACGACAACGTGACCGACGAGCAGCTCGGCACCATCGAGCGGTCGGCCTGCCCGACGTGTGGTTCCTGCTCCGGCATGTTCACGGCCAACTCGATGAACTGCCTGACCGAGGCGATCGGTCTTGCCCTTCCGGGCAACGGTTCGACGCTGGCCACGCACGCCTCGCGCAAGGCGCTCTTCGAGAAGGCCGGCGCGCTGATCGTCGACATCGCCCGGCAGTACTACGAGAACGACGACGAGTCGGTGCTGCCGCGCTCGATCGCTTCGCGCAGCGCGTTCGAGAACGCGGTCGCCCTCGACGTGGCGATGGGCGGCTCGACCAACACGGTGCTGCACCTGCTGGCCGCCGCCCGCGAGGCCGAGCTCGACTTCTCGGTCGCCGACATCGACGCGATCTCGCGCCGGGTGCCGTGCCTGTCCAAGGTCGCGCCCAACTCGGTGAAATACCACATGGAGGACGTGCACCGGGCCGGTGGCATCCCGGCCCTGCTGGGCGAGCTTCATCGGGGCGGCGCGTTGAAGACCGACGTCCGTTCCGTGCACTCGCCCGACCTGTCGACCTGGCTCGACAAATGGGACATCCGCAGCGGCTCGGCCGGCGCGGAAGCGCTCGAGCTGTTCCACGCGGCGCCCGGCGGGGTCCGCACCACGCAGCCGTTCAGCACCTCCAACCGCTGGGCGACCCTCGACACCGACGCGGTCGACGGCTGCATCCGGTCGGTCGAGCACGCTTACACGGTCGACGGCGGGCTCGCGATCCTCTTCGGCAACCTGGCCCCGGACGGCTGCGTCGTGAAGACGGCCGGCGTCGACGAGTCGCTCTGGAAGTTCACCGGGCCGGCCCGCGTCTTCGAGTCGCAGGAGCAGGCGGTCGACGGCATCCTCGGCAAGCAGGTCGTCGAGGGCGACGTCGTGGTCATCCGCTACGAGGGCCCGAAGGGCGGGCCGGGCATGCAGGAGATGCTCTACCCGACCTCGTTCCTCAAGGGGCGCGGGCTCGGCAAGGCGTGCGCGCTGATCACCGACGGGCGGTTCTCCGGCGGCACCAGCGGGCTGTCGATCGGCCACGTCTCCCCCGAGGCGGCGGCCGGCGGGCTGATCGCCCTGGTCGAGACCGGCGACGAGATCACCATCGACATCCCGGGCCGGTCGATCACGCTCAACGTCGACGACGAGACGCTGGCGCAGCGACGGCACGAGGTCGAGCGGCGCACCAAGCCCTACTCGCCGACCGACCGGCAGCGTTCGGTCTCGGCGGCCCTGCGGGCCTACGCCTCGATGGCAACGAGCGCCAGCGACGGTGCCTACCGCAAGGTTCCCGAATAGGTCACGGCCTTCTGACGTACGCCGGCGACGGTCCCGTCCGGGGCCGTCGCCGGCGGCGTTCCGGGCGGATCGCCAGATCGGCGGATCGACGGGTCGACGGGTCGCCAGATCAGCGCGTCCGCGGGTCGGCGGCTCGCCGGGCCGCCGCGTCGGCGGGTCGGTGGGTCGGCGGGTCGCCAGATCAGCGCGTCCGCGGATCGGCGGCTCGCCGGGCCGACGCGTCGGCGGGTCGGGGGCTCGCCGGGCCGGCGCGTCGGCGGGCCGGCGGGCCGGCGGCGCCTGCGAGGTCGGCGCTTTGGGATTTGTCTAAGCACGCAGGTCAACGGGCCGGACGTCATTTGGGTGGCGCAAACAATGACCGACGTCACTCCGGGCGGTGAATTCCGCTTGTCCGGGTAGCGGCTGGTGCGCCGTTACCAGGGCCGGTTCCGGCGGCATCTACATGGGGCTGAGCTGGGGAGATGCGCTGCCCGGGCACGACCGGCCGCTCGGCCGGAAGCCGGGTGCGGCCCGGTTGCGGACGGCCTCTGCCGCAGCCCACGGGGCGATTGTTGCTGCTGTTGGTTGCGGTCTCCTGGCGTACGTTTCAGGGGTCCTCGGTTTTACGTCGATCTTGATCCTGGTAGCGGATTGAGAGCTTTCACACTCGTCTGACACCTGCGGGATTGCTGCTTCGTTTGTGGGTAGTCCCCATGGCGTCGACGAAGGAGTCAGCAATGAGCAGCAGTGCAGTCGCGGCGCCTGCCCACGGCACGCCGCAGTCCCCCTCCGCGCCGGCCGCCGGCGCCTCGTCGTCGCAGCTGAGCCACAAGCAGATCCTGGAGATCCTCGGCGGGCTGATGCTCGGCATGTTCCTGGCCGCGCTCGACCAGACGATCGTGACCTCGGCCATCCGCACGATCGGCGACGATCTGCACGGGCTCTCGGTGCAGGCCTGGGTGACCACGGCCTACCTGATCACGGCCACCATCTCGACGCCGCTCTACGGCAAGCTCTCCGACATCTACGGGCGCAAACGGTTCTTCCTCGCCGCCATCACGATCTTCGTGATCGGGTCGGCGGCGTGCTCGTTCGCGACGTCGATGTACATGCTGGCCGGCTTCCGCGCCTTCCAGGGCCTCGGCGCGGGCGGTCTGTTCTCGCTCGCGCTGGCGATCATCGGGGACATCGTGCCGCCCCGGGAACGGGCCCGCTACCAGGGATACTTCCTCGCCGTCTTCGGTACGTCGAGCGTGCTCGGCCCGGTGATCGGCGGCTTCTTCGCGGGCGCGCACAGCATCCTCGGAATCACCGGCTGGCGCTGGGTCTTCCTGGTCAACGTGCCGATCGGCGTCCTCGCATTGATCGTGGTGGCCAAGGTGCTGCGGATCGAGCACCGGCGCCGCGACCACCGCATCGACTGGTGGGGCGCGATCACCATCTGCATCTGCCTGATCCCGCTGCTCACCGTGGCCGAGCAGGGCCGCGAATGGGGCTGGGGCAGCACCCGGTCGATCGTCCTCTACATCGTCGGCGGCGTCGGGCTGATCCTGTTCATCGTCGCCGAGGCGCTGATGAAGGAGGAGGCGCTGATCCCGCTGCGGTTCTTCCGCAACCGGACGTTCAGCCTCACCGCGGCCGGCGGCTTCATCGTCGGTATGGGCATGTTCGGCGGACTGGCGATGCTGCCGCTCTACCTGCAGATCGTGCGGGGTGCCACGCCGACCCAGTCCGGCCTGCAGCTGCTGCCGATGACCGGCGGCATCATGCTCGGCTCGGTGATCTCCGGGCAGCTGATCAGCCGCACCGGCAAATACAAGATCTTCCCCGTGCTGGGCGGCGCGCTGATGGTCGCCGGCCTGCTGCTGATGCATGAGGTCGGGGTCGACACGCCGTTCTGGCGCACCGGCGTCTTCATGGCGGTGTTCGGGTTCGGGCTCGGCTTCATCATGCAGCCGATCACGCTGGCGGTGCAGAACGCAATGGCGCCGTCCGAGATCGGAGTGGCGACGTCGTCGGCGACGTTCTTCCGGCAGATGGGTGCCACGGCCGGTACGGCGTTCTTCCTGTCGATCCTGTTCTCGACCGTCGGCGACAAGATCGGGCACGCCTTCCGGACGGCCGGACCGGGGCTGCAGCAGGCGCTGAACGACAAGTCGGTGACGGCCAACCCGGCCAACCAGCCGATCATCAACGCGCTGCACGGCGGCGGGGCGGTCAACTCGTCGGCGCTCAACGACACGTCGTTCCTGTCCAAGGTGACGCCGGTGCTGGCGCGGCCGTTCAAGGTCGGCTTCTCCGACTCGATGGACATGATCTTCCTGATCGCGGCAGGCATCCTTGTTCTGGCGTTCCTGTTGTTCCTGTTCCTGCCTCAGCTGGCGTTGCGGTCCCAGTCGGCGGCGGCGGCGCGGGAAGCGCCGGGCCCGTCCCCTTCACCCTCTGATGCGCCGGCTCGTTCCGAGTCCGCGGCTTCTCCCGAGCCTCCTCCGGCGGCCGATCCCGAGATTCTTCGGCCGGCCATCCCGGTCAGCCCGGCTGCCGGGCATCGGCCGCAGACACTGGCCGACGTGCCCGCGCCCGAACACCACGCGCCGGCCGCGTTGTCCAACGAAGCCGTCGTCAGCGGCCGCGTCGAAGGGGCCGACCACCAGCCGGTCGTCGGCGCCACCCTGACCGTCACCGACTTCGGCGGCCGCCAACTGGCGCGATCGGTCACCTCGACCGACGGCTCCTACCGGATGGTGCTGCCGACCGGCGGTTCGTTCCTGCTCATCTGCGCGGCCGAGAACCACCAACCGGCCGCCTCGATGATCACCGTGGCGGCGGGCGAGGTGCGGCGCGACGTGTCGCTCTCCGGCGCCGGCCAGCTCGAAGGCCGCGTCGCCGACCAGGCCGGACGCCCGATCACCGGCGCCGCGATCACCCTGACCGACGCCCGCGGCGAGGTCGTCGCGACCGCGGTCACCGGCGACGCGGGCACCTACGTGCTGCCCGACCTCTACCCGGCCGAATACACGCTGACCGCCACCGCGGACGGCACCCGGCCGGCGGCCCGCACGGTGTCGCTGGGTGCGGGCGGCGACAACCGGATCGACATCGTGCTGGTCACCAACGGGACGCTGGCCGGGGTCATCCGCGCGGCCGCCTCCGGTCAGCCGGTGCCCGACGCCTCGGTGCTGGCGGTCGACCAGTACGGAACCGTGGTCGGCGCCACGGCCACCGGGCCGGACGGACGCTACGAGTTCAGCGATCTGCAGCCCGGGGCGTACACGGTGACGGCCAGCGGCTACGCGCCGGTCGCGAGCCGGGTCCAGCTCGCCGGTGACCGCACCGACCACGACATCCTGCTGGGGGCGCCGTCGTCCAACGGCTCGTCACCGAACGGCTCGGCCAACGGCAACGCCCGGCACGTCAGCGCCTTCGCGGTGCCGGCCGAGAACGGCGGCGAGCGGTGACGAAGCAGGTCACGGGCCAGACGGCGACGTCCGACGGCTGGCCCCTGCCCGGCGCGACGGTCACCCTGATCGGCGCGGACGGCCACCAGATCGGCCGGGCGGTCGCCGACACGAACGGCCGCTTCGCGATGCCGGTCGACGCGAACGGCCCGGCCACGGTGATCGTCGCGGCGGCCGGGCTCGACCCGGTCGCCCGCTCGGTCGCCCTGCCCGGCCACGACCTCGGCACCATCGTTCTGCAGGCGGCCGGCCACGACCGCCTGCCCTCCCCCGGCACGTGGACCATCGACCCGGCGCACTCGATCGTCCGCGCAACCGCCCGTCACCTCGGCATGTCGCGCGTCGAGGGCCGCTTCACCGAGCTCTCGGGCACCGTCACGGTCACCGAGCCGATCGAGAACTCGCACGTAACGGTCGTCATCGAGGCCGCCAGCATCGACACCGGCAGCCGCGACCGCGACACACACCTGCGCTCCCCCGACTTCCTGGACGTCAAGCAGTTCCCCACGCTCCGCTACCGCAGCAGCGGCCTGACCCGCCTCAGCGACGACCATTGGCAACTCGACGGCGGTCTGACGATCCGCGACATCACCCGGCCGGTCAGCCTCGACGTCCGCTACGGCGGCAGCGGCCCGGACCCGTGGGGCGGCACCCGCATGGCCGCCACCGCCACGACCCAGCTGCACCGCAGCGACTACGAGATCAACTGGAACATGGGCCTGCCGGGCGGCCTCACCCTCATCGGACCGACCCTCCGGATCGAACTCGACATTCAGGCGGTCCTCGCTTAGACAGAACCGTGGCAGTCACACGGATCCTGTTGATGCCGGACGCCCCGGCTACCGCTTCACAACAGTCGGCTCGGCGCTTACCGATGAGTGGCCGTCTGTCCGGCGGACTGCGCGAAGCGCGGTCGACTCCGGTAGGCCTCAACGATGGCGGCTGACCGGCTTTCGCGGTGGTTCGCGGCGCAGACCGACTTGTCGCTGGCCGAGCTGGTCGCGCCCGTACGGACGGCCGGTATCGGCGGCGCGACAGGCGTGATCGACGTCGACGGCGGGCCGGTGTTCGTGAAACGGATCCCGATCACCCGGCGGGAACTGGCAGAACCGGGCGGCACCGCTAACGTGTTCGGGCTGCCGCTCTACTGCCAGTACGGTGTCGGCAGGCCCAGCTTCAACGTCTGGCGCGAGTTGGTGGCCAGCCAGGCGGTCAGCGGAAGCGACCATTTCCCGGCGCTCTATCACTGGCGGGTGTTGCCGGGCCGGCCGCCGTCGACGGTCGGGCAGATGGGCAGCGGCGCTGGCAGCGGCAGGGGCAGCGGCAGGGGCAGCGGCAGGGGCAGCGGCAGCGGCAGCGGCAGCGGTGCCCATCCTGGCGCGGCCGCCCGGGCGATCCGCCGCCGGTGGGAGGAGCTGGCCGCCGCGCCGGCCGGCCTTGTGCTGTTTTTCGAGCACATCCGCTACCCGTTGCTCGAATGGCTGGATGCTGACCCGCTCGGACGCGTCGAGACGTTGGAGCAGCAGCTGGCGGAGATCGTCGAGGTGCTGCGCGAGCAGCAGCTGCTGCACATGGACGGCCACTTCGACAACATGCGCTCCGACGGCCGCCGGATTTACCTGACCGACTTCGGCCTGGCCACGTCACCCCGCTTCGAACTGTCGGAGGCCGAGCGCGACTTCGCCGCCCGCCACACCGGCCATGACGCCGACTACGCCTCGATGAGGCTGGTGAACTGGATCGTCACCCGGCTGCGCAACGTGCCGGTCCCCGCGGTCGGCGGCCCGGTCGAACGTAACGAGTACGTCCGGCGGTGCGCCGAGGGCGACATCCCTCCCGGACCCGGCGCCGCTGTGCTCGCACGGCATGCGGCCGCCGCGGCCCGGATGAACGACCTGTATTGGAAGCTGTTCGGGGGCGACGTCGACGCTCGATATTCCTCGGAGGGCTCGTCGTGAACGACCACCGTTTCTCCTATGTGGACCGTAGCGAGCGGCGGGCAGGCAGAGCGGCCGCGCCCACGGCCAGGATCAGCGTGACGCCGAGGATCGCGGCTATCGTCGCCCACGGGACCACGAGGGGGACGTGAGCACCCATCTGCTCGCTCAAGCCGGCCCGGATGCCGAGCAGCGCCGGAACCGCGATCGCACCCGCGAGCAGAGCGCCGACCGCGACCACGAGGACGGCTTCGCCGGCGGCGGCCTGGCCGACCTGGCGCGGGGTGGCCCCGGCCCGCCGCAGCAGGCGGAAGTCGGCCGCTCGGGCGCCGGCCGCCATGAGCAGGGTGTTGACGAGGGCGAGAGCGCCGTACCCGGCCGAGACTCCCATCAGCAGCACCACGAGAACCCACGCCACCCGGTTCTCCTGCGCATCCTGTTCGCCGGCCCACGTCGCGACGCTGATCACGCGGGCACCGGGACCGGGCTCGAACCGCACGGGGCCGAGCGGCGGCACCGGCGAAGTCGGCGCTCCGAAAGCGGAGTCGGGCCGGTGCGGGTCGGGCAACAGCACGGCCGAGGTCAGGGCACCGGGGTCGTGGGAGCGCAGGGTCGCGCGGTCGACCAGAAGGTCGGCGGGGACCACGTTGTCGGGCAGCACCAGGGCGATGCGCAGCGGCGTCGTCGTGCCGTCCGCGAAGGTCAGCCGGAGGGTGCTGCCCTCGGCCAAGGTGAGGCGGGTTGCCGCGGCCTGGCTGACGGCGGCCGTGTCCGGGCTGTGCAGCGCGATCAGGGCGCGGGCCCGGTTGTCGGCCGCCGCCAGCGCGGCCGGGTCGGCGCCCATCAACTGCAGCGCCTGGCGGTCGTCGGTGTAGGCGACCGACGGGAGCAGCACCGCGCTTCCGGTGCCCTGGAGCGGGGCCACCGCCGCGTCCGAAAGGCCGGGTGTGCCGTCGGGGGCGAGCACCGAGCCGGCTTCGACCGCGGCTGCGCGCCGGGCCGCGTAGGACGCCGTCGTGGTCGCGAACAGGCCCGACACCAGCACCGAGAAGGCCAGGGTGAGCAGCACCGGCGCGGCCACCGAGGCGGTGCGCCGGGGTGCGGTGGCGGCACCCTCGCGTACGAGCAGGCCGATCGCGCCGGAACCGCGTGCCAGGACCGCACCGAGCATGCGGGCCAGGGGCGGCACCACGGCCGGGGCGAGCAGGGCCGCCGCGGTGATCAGGGCCATCGCGGCGAGCAGCATCAGGTTGCCCAGCGACTGGACGCTGCCGGCGGTGGCCATCAGCACGACCAGCCCGAGTCCGACGGTGGCGAACAGCAGTCCGGCGATCCACCGGACGCGGCCCATCGGGCGCTCCTCGACGGACGCCTCGCGCAGCGCGTCCAGAGGCGGCACCCGCGAGGCGCGCCAGGAGGCCGTCGCCGCGCCCGCGGTCGCCAGCAAGGGTCCGATCGCCAGGGAAGCGGCGATCGGCCACCAGTGTGGGCGGACGGTGTAACCGACGGGTTCGGCGCCGGCCCTCACCAGCGGCCCGGCCAGCGCCGGCGCGACGACCGTGCCGAGCACGGTGCCGGTGACCGAGGCGATCGCCCCGACCGTGAGGGCTTCGAGGTAGAGGGCACGGCGCAGTCGTCGAGGCGTCGCGCCGAGCGTGCGCAGCAGGGCGAATTCGCGTCGCCGCTGGGCGACCGAGAACGCGTAGGTGCCGGCCACGATGAAGGCGGTGACGAAGCCGGACAGGGCGGCGACCGCGACCAGGACCTGCAGACCGATCCAGCGGGTGCGCGCGTCGGCCGGGGCCTCCAGGGTGGTTCGTTCGGCGTCGGCCAGGACTTCTCCGCGCGTACGGACGAAAGCGCGCGCCGCGTCGGCGACCGCAACCACGTCGGCTCCGGGCGTGAGCCGGAGCCCGATGGCCCGTACCCCCGGAGCGAGCGTCCGGGCCGAATGATCGCTCAGCCAGAGCCGGTAGCCGCCGTGGGCGACGACGCCGGTGATCAGATAGTCGGCCGGGCCGGAGGCGGTGAGCACGGTGAGGTGAGCACCGGTTGCGGCGCCCAGACCGGAGCCGACAGCTATGTCGCGGTCGGCGCTTGGCGGTGCCCCTTCGGTCAGCCGGAAACCGCCGAGCGTCGCGGCCGCCCAGCCGAATCCGAGCGTGGCGCCGGGAACCGGGTGACCGTCGCGCACCGGCTGGGCGTAGAACTGGTGCACCGGCACGGCGGCGGTGACCCCGGCGAGCCCGGCCAGGCGCGCGGCCAAGGTCGTGGCGGTGGTGTCCGGCCATGGGACGGGCTCGACGAAATCGCCGGACGCGGTGGGGCTCTGCACCACGATCGGCGCGTCACGGTAGGTCTGCGGAACTCCGGGACGGCTCGACGCGTAGAGCAGCGTGCTCATGCAGACCGCGGCCACTCCGAGCACGGCGGCGACGA
This sequence comes from Actinoplanes sp. NPDC051343, assembly GCF_044455125.1. Lineage (NCBI taxonomy): Bacteria > Bacillati > Actinomycetota > Actinomycetes > Micromonosporales > Micromonosporaceae > Actinoplanes > Actinoplanes sp. NPDC051343. The sequence continues at coordinate 83,337 of NZ_JBITEL010000004.1, read as the reverse complement.
ATGCGCCGGCCAGCGTGCGGGCACGCCCGCTCAACATGTCGCCTCCAGCGCGGCCATCCGGGCCGCGATGTGCCCGGCGTCCACATCGGACAGCTCGTCGACCAGGCGGCCGTCGGCCAGAAGCAGAACCCGATCGGCGTAACCGGCGGCGACCGGGTCATGAGTGACGAGCACGACCGTGCGCCCGTGGGTGTCGACCAGCCCTCGGAGCAGCTCGAGCACGTGCCGGGACGTGTTGCTGTCGAGGGCGCCGGTCGGCTCGTCGGCCAGGACCACAGCAGGCCGGGCGATGATCGTGCGCGCGATGGCCACCCGCTGCCGCTCGCCGCCGGACAGCTCGCTCGGTCGATGGGCGGAGCGACCGGCCAGTCCGACCGCTTCCAGCGCCTGGGCAACCTCCTCCGGTTTCGGCTTACGACCGGCGAGGCGCAGCGGGAGGGCCACGTTCTGGGCGGCGGTCAAGGACGACAGCAGGTTGTAGTCCTGGAAGATCACGCCGATCCGGTCGCGGCGCAGGTGCGTGCGGGCGGTCTCGTCGAGCGGGCCCAGATCGGTGCCGTCGACGGTCACGGTGCCGCCGGACGGGCGCTCCAGAGCCGCCGCACAGTGCAGAAGAGTTGACTTGCCGGAGCCGGAGGGGCCCATCACCGCGGTGAACGTGCCGGCATCGAACTCGGCGCTCACGCCGGCGAGGGCGGTCACCCGCCGTTCGCCGATGCCGTACGTGGCGCGCACCTCGTGCAGCGCGACAGATGTGGTCATGCCGAACACGTTCTCGCGCGGCGCATCCGCGGCGCATCGGCCCGGAGGCGACAATCGCTGTTCCCCCTGGGGACTAACGTCCGGCGCCGCCGTCATCCTCGAGGATGACGCCCGCGGGCCGACGCGCCGCGGCATCCCGGCGGCTAACGTCGGGGCGTGACTCTCACCTCCGGCCTGCTCGCACGTGGTCTGCGCCTCCGCGACCTGTACGTGCTCGATGCGCTGCTGGCCGCCGCGCTGTCGGTGGCTTGCGGGCTGTCGGCGATCGAGACACCGGCGGCCGGCGGCTGGCACGAGCCGGTGGGGATCACGCTGCTCACCGCCGTACTGATCGGTGTGCCCGTCGCCGTGCGACGTCTCCTGCCCGTCCCGGCGCTGGCCTTGTCGCTCGTCGTCTCGGCGCTCGCCCTGGCGAGCGGGGTGATCACCGACTACGCCTCGGGCTCGGTGGTGGCCGTGCTCGCCTGCGAGCTTTACCTTGTCGGCTCCGAGGCGGCCACCCGATCGATGCCGGCGCTGGCCGTGACGCTGGTGGTGCTCGCCGTGGCGGTGACCCTCTCGCCGGGTGACCAGGGCTCGCCGGCCGGCACCGCGTTCGCCTGCACGATCGTGGCCGGCGCCTGGCTGCTCGGCCGGATCCGGCGCGAGCGGCGTCAGCATGCGGCGCAGGTGGCCGAGCAGCGCACCCAGCGCGCCGTGAGCGACGAACGGTTACGCATCGCGCGCGAGTTGCACGACATCGTCGCCCACAGCATGAGCCTCATCGCGGTGCGGGCCGGGGTGGCCGACCACGTCTTCGACGTCCGGCCGCAGGAGGTGCGGGCGGCGCTTCGCGACATCGAGGCGGCCAGCCGCAGTGCACTCGGCCAGTTGCGTCAGGTGGTGGAGGTGCTGCGCGAGGAGGACGGTTCCTATGCACCGGCGCCCGGGCTCGCCGACCTACCGGCGCTGGCCGACCGGGCGGCCGCCGCCGGCGTCTCCGTGCGACTCACGATCACCGGCGATCCGGCGTCGCCGGAGGCGGTCGCGCGACTCACGATCACCGGCGATCCGGCGTCGCCGGAGGCGGTCGCGCGCCTTACGAACGGCGGCGGCGAGGCGGTTCCGCGAGTGCCGGAGGCGGTGGGGCTGTCGGCCTATCGCATCGTGCAGGAGGCACTGACCAATGTGGTCAGACATGCCGGGCCGGTCGCCTGCACGGCACGGGTGACAGTGACGTCGGCCGAGGTTCACATCCGGGTGGCAAACGACGGCGTACGGCCGGATGCGACAGCTACGGCCGGTGGTGGGCACGGGCTCATCGGGATGCGGGAGCGGGTGGCGGCATGGGGCGGCGAATTCTCGGCCGGGCCCCGTGACGACAAAGGGGGCGGCAAAGGGTTCGTCGTGACGGCCACACTGCCCTACCGGAGTGCCGACTCGTGAGGCATGCGGGGGAACGCCTGTGATCCGGGTGGTGATTGCTGACGATCAGGCTCTGCTGCGCGGGAGTTTTCGGCTGCTGATCGACCTTGCCGATGACCTGACCGCGGTTGCCGAGGCGGCCGACGGGGCCGCGGCGGTCAGTGCCGTGGTCGAACATCGGCCCGATGTGGTGCTGATGGATATCCGGATGCCGGTCATGAACGGCATCGAGGCCACCGAGCGGATATGTGCCACCACGGACACCCGGGTGTTGATGCTGACGACGTTCGACCTGGACGAATATGTCTACGCGGCGCTGCGAGCGGGGGCCAGCGGCTTCGTGCTCAAGGACATCCCGCCCGCCGAACTGCTCGATGCCATCCGCGTGGTGGCGGCGGGTGACGCGCTGCTGTCGCCTCGGGTCACCCGGCGGCTGATCACCGCTTTCACGCGGTCGCCCGGCCCGGTTCCGGTGCCTCGGGCCGGACTCGAGGCGATCACCGGGCGGGAGCGGGAGGTGCTGGTTCTCATCGCACGCGGGCTGTCCAACGCCGAGATCGCCGCGCATCTGACGCTCAGCACGGCCACCGTGAAGACGCATGTCGGGCGGTTACTGACCAAGCTGGACGTGCGCGACCGGGCTCAACTGGTCATCGTCGCCTACGAGACCGGGCTGATCACGCCGGCGCCGAGAAACTGACCGGCCCAATGCACATGGGGCGTGGGGAACGGGCCGTACGCGGATGGCCCGCCGGACAAACCGGCGGGCCATCTCTCAAGCGGAAACTAGCGGGCGGCGAAGGGCTTGGCGGTCGGGGCCTTGACCTTCTTCTTGCTGCCGGTCAGGTGGTGCAGGCTCGGCTTCTTCGCCGGGGCCTTGGCCGCCGACTTGGCCGAGGCGGAACCGGCCGGGGCAGCAATCGGATAGATGGTGTTGGGCTGGAAGGCGTAGTAGCTCGGCGGATCGGCCGACGCCGCTCCCGCGACCATGAAGGCCACCCCGAAGCTGTAGCCGGAGGGCGACTGGTAGCCGAACAGGGTCGGGTCGCTGCCCGTCGTGCTCGGGCCGGAGATGGTCTGCCAGGCACCGATCGTGCCGGTGGCCGGCCCGGTCTCGGCCGCATAGTAGAGCGCACCGTCCCGGCCGCGGATCGCCACGGTGGCCGTGCCGCCGAAGGGCTGCATGATCGCGGTCGGACTGCCCAGGGCCGCGACACCGTCGATCGACTTCCAGTCGCCGGGCCAGGAGCCGTCGACGTTCTGTTCCTTGTAGACGATCGTCCCGCCCACGCTGTTCGAGAAGACGAAGTCCCGGTAGCCGGGCAGCACCGCGACGGCCGGCGTACCGGCCAGGCCGGTGCCACCCAGGTTGACCCAGTCGGACAGGGTCTTGTTGTCGGTGTACGTGGCCGTCTGCACCTGACCGGCCGAGTTGACCGCGAACACGTTGGTGCCGGTTCCGGTCGGCGCGGTCACCGCGGTGCCGAGCAGGCCCGAGCCGCCGAGGTTGCGCCAGGCGCCGACCGCGGCCTGAACGTCGTTGACCTGCTCCGGCGCGACCCACAGAGAGCCGTTGATGACCGAGAACACGCCGAGCGTCCCGGTGATCGGGTTGCTCAGGCCGACGCTCAGGGAACCGGCGGTGGTGCCACCGATGTCGTCGATGTAGGTGTGGGTGCCGGCGCCGACCGCGTCCTCGTCGGTCAGGTACGCGTCGCCGGTCGCGGCGTCGTCGGCCACGACCTGCGCCCGGCCGTCCTGCAGGATGGCGGTCGAGGTCGGGCCGGTGTAAGGGCCTTGAATGCCGACCCAGTTCGCGGCGTGGCTGCCGGTCGCCGGATCGAACGCGGTGTCGGTCAGCATGTTGAGGTTGTGGTCGCCGTCGAGCCAGCTGAAGTGCAGCGGCGCCTGGTCGGAACCGGAGGGAACCGGGCTCTGGGCCACCGAGATCGGGCGCTCGCTGCTCAGCGGGCGGCTCACCGGGTTGGGCGAGGTCGTCGGCGGGAAGTAGAACCGCTCGTTCGGCCCGGTCTGGCCGGTCGTGCAGGTGTACTGCACCAGCTGGACGTTGTTGGCGGTCGAGCCACCCGGCACGTTGATGCACTTGCCGGTGCCCGACGAGACGAGCCGCACGGTCGGACGGCCGAAGATCTCGTCGACGTACCAGAGCTCGTTCCACCCGGTGTTGCAGGTGTAGGTGACCAGGCCGGCGCTGTTGGCAGTCGAGGCGCCGGACACCGTCAGGCATTTGCCCGACTGGATGCCCTTGACCTGATAGAGGTAGTCACCGGCCGGGACGAGCTGCCACCGGTCGTTGGTGCCGGCGGCCGAACACGAGTACTGCACGACCTTCGCGCCGTTGGCGGTGCTGCCGCCGGCGACGTTCAGGCACTTGCCGCTCTGGTCGACCTGGATCGTGGTGCCGGCCGCGGCGGTCGTGGCGGCCAGTGCCTCGGACGCCGGGAGGGCGGTCGTGACCAGGGCGCATGCGGATAGGACGGACAGCGTGAAGGCACGCCTGCGTGATGCCATGTGGCGATTCCCCCGAAGGATCGGATGGCTTCGGAAAGCCGAGGCCGCCGATGTTATTTGTCGATGCCGGTCGGTCCGGTCCGCTTCGGGAAACGCATGGACAACCTCGGATGAACTCGGTCGGCCGCCGCGGCGAATTTCAGAGCGGCAGCGATCCGAGCAGGGCCAACGCGTCTTCCGTGGGCGATCCGGGCGCGGCTCGGTAGACCACGAGCAGCTGCCCGTCCGACCCGGTGACCGCGAATTTCTCGTAGAACAACTCGAGATCACCGGCGATCGGGTGTCGCATGTGGTGTTTGCCGCCGCCCGGGTGCGGGCGGGCGTCGTGGCGCGGCCAGAGCCGCCGGAAGACGTCGCTCTTCACCGACAACTCGCCGACCAGGTCGGTCAGCCGCGGGTCGTCGACGTCCGGGCCGACCATCGCGCGCAGTGCCGCGATCAGGCTGCCGACGCGCTGCGGCCAGTCGGGCAGGAGCTTCTGCACCTCCGGGTCGAGCAGCACCGAACGCAGAATGTTGCCGCCCGGCCGGAAGACCGGCGACAACAGCATTGCCAGGCGATTCGCTGCCAGCACATCTTGCAGCGGGCTTTGGACGTACGCCGGGGTGCCGGTCCATGCGTCGAGAAGTTGTTGCACGCCCGGCCGGACCCGCTCGGCGCGCCGACGTCGGGGCGCCTCCGGGGTGCCGAGCGCGTGCAGGTGCGCGGTGGCGTCGTCGTCGAGGCCGAGCGCGCGGGCGACCGCGTCGAGCACCTGCGGCGAGGGTCGCCGGTCGCGGCCCTGTTCGAGCCGCGTGTAGTACTCGGTGCTGATCCCGGCGAGCATCGCCAGTTCGTCCCGCCGGAGACCGGGCACCCGCCGGTGGCCGTTGGCGGGCAGCCCGACGTCCTCGGGGCGGATCAGCTCGCGCCGCGCCCGCAGGTACTCGCCGATCAGGTTCACGCTTCGACGATAGGCCGCGGGGCGGCCCGGGAGGGTAGCCCTGGCGGCACCCCTCTCAACAGGGGAATGGTTGATATGCCGGATTCCGCGCACGCTGCTGAGCATGACTACACGAACCTGGTTGATCACGGGCGCCAACAGCGGCTTCGGCCGGCACCTCGCTTCGCAACTGCTGTCCCGCGGAGACCGCGTCGCCGGCACCTTTCGGACGGCCGGAAGCGTCGACGACCTGTCCGGTCCGGGATTCCGGGCATATCACTTGGACGTCACCGACCCGGCCGAGATCACCGCGGTGGTCGATCAGGCCTTCGCCGACCTGGGGCGGATCGACGTCGTGGTGAGCAACGCCGGGTACGGGCTGATGGGCGCGGCCGAGGAGATGTCGGACGGGCAGGTCGAGCACCAGATCGCGACCAACCTGACCGGATCGATCCGGCTGATCCGGGCCGCCCTGCCCCACCTGCGCGCGCAGGGTGGCGGCCGGATCCTCCAGCTGTCGTCGGTCGGCGGCCAGGCGGCGTGGCCGGGCGGGTCGCTCTACCACGCCACCAAGTGGGGCGTGGAGGGGTTCGCGGAGGCGCTGGCGGGGGAGGTGGCGCCGTTCGGCATCGGGGTGACAATCGTCGAGCCCGGCGGGGCAAGAACCAATTTCCGGTACGGAAGTTCCGTCCTCGCCGCGCGGATCCCCGAATACGACGGCACGCCGGCGGCCGGCGTCCGCCGCATCCTGACCGAGCAGACGACGCAGGGCATCGGCGACCCGGCGCTGATGGCCACGGCGATGATCGCGAGTGTCGAGCAGGAGCCGGCGCCGCTGCGACTGGTCCTGGGCAGCGACGCGGCGCAGGCGATGGAGGGCGCGCTGACCGCCCGGCTGGCCGACGTGCGGTCCCAGCGCGAGGCGGCGGCCACCACCGACGCCCCGCTGACCGACGCGGTCACCGGCAGCCCGGCCGACCTGAATGACTGAACCCCGCCAAGCGGCCTCGACCGCCCCGACCGGCCGGCGCACCCGGCCGACGTGACGGAGGCCGCCGGAAGGCCGGGGCGACCGGAAGGCCGGGGGCACCGGAAGCGACCGAGGCCGGCGGAGCGCGGCGGCCGGGCTGGGGGACGAGCACCGGCGGCGGTGCTCAGTGGGCCTCTACCGGCACGCCCGGGTCGGCTGGTGCTCGCGGCGGACGGCGTAGGCGCCGGACGGCGAGCACGCTGATCGTGAGTGCTGATGCCCCGGTGATGACGTAGCTCAGCCCGTACTCCTGGGTGCCGTCGGCGAGGCCGATGCCGCCGTAGAACAGCAGCAACAGACCGACCACCCCGAACGGTACGGCCGACGCCAGCCCGATCGTGGTCGCCGGTGGGGCCAGGCGGGGCCGCCGAGATCGGTCGTGCGGCGCAGGGTCAGCAGTGACAGGACCAGGAGCAGGCCGACGAACCCGACCGACAGGTAGGGGAAGTCGTCGCCGCCCCAGGGAACGGTCTGGACGTCGGCGCGCTGGAACGTGAAGCAGTCGACGCCGCTCGGGATCCACGGGCGTTGGCACATCGGGTGGGTGCCGAACGAGTCGGTCGCGATCAGGAGCCGGGTCCACGGGCCGGCGAGCAGCCAGGCCAGGACGCCGCTCAGCCCGTACCACGTGAGGCCCGCGCCGGCGAGGGCCCACGTGCCGGTCGCGAGCCGGCGCATCGAGAGGCGCAGTGTGCCGGTGGCGGCTGGCAGCCGGCGGACGATGTCGGTTGCGGCGCCGAAGCGCTGGACGGCCTCGCGTTCGGCCGCTTCGGTGTCGAGGCCCCGGTCGCGGCCTTCGGCGACCGCGTCGGCCAGGTGCTGTTCGGCTTCGACCAGCAGGCGGCGGCCGTCCGGTCCGGTGCCGGCCAGGCGCTCGAACAACTCGTCCAGGTATCGGTCGACGGTGGTCATGCGAGTCCCTCCGCGGTCAGCGGGCCGATGACCGCCTGCATGCCGCCGACGAAGCCGCGCCACTCCTGCTTCTTTTCGGCCCGGGCTCGGCGCCCGTCGTCGGTCAGGCGGTAGACGCGGCGCCGGCGGCCGGTGGATTCGTCCCAGCCGCTGATCACCAGGCCGGCCCGTTCGAGGCGTTGCAGGGCCGGATAGACCGTGCCTTCGGGGAGGTCGAAGACGCCATCGGAGCGGTCGCGGAGCGCGGTTATCACCGCGTAGCCGTGGACGGGGCCGGCGTCGGCCAGCACAGAGAGCAGGAGCAGATCGAGGTGACCCCGGACATCCATACCTAGAAAGGCTAGGCATACCGTGCCTATGCGTCAATGCGGAGAATGGCGGGATGATGCTGCGGACTTCACGGTTGGTGCTGCGGCAGCCGGTCGAGGCGGACGTCGACGCGGTGTGGCGGATCCACTCGGATCCGTCGGCGTGTGCGCACAATCCGGGCGACGCGATCTCGACGCGGGACGAGGCGGCGGAGCGGCTGCGGAACTGGATCACGCATTGGGAGCGGTACGGCTTCGGCTACTTCACCGTCGTCAGAGGAGAAGAACTCGTCGGGTTCTGCGGGATCAAGCGGATGCAACTGCACGGCAAGCCGGTTCTGAATCTGTTCTATCGGCTCGATCCGGCGGCCTGGGGCGGCGGGATCGCTACCGAGGCGGCGACGGCCGTGGTGCGGTGGGCGGCGGAGGCCTGGCCCGCCGAGATGGTGATCGCGCGGGTGCGGCCGGACAACGTGGCCTCGGCCAAGGTTGCCGAGCGGGCCGGTCTGCGGCGCCGCCCGGAGCTGGATGCGATGGGCGAGGACGGTCCCGATTGGATCTTCGCCACCGCGAGAGTCGCCTGACGGCCGCTGCCGCCCGCGGGGATCGCGGGCGAGAGTCGCCTGACGGCCGCTGCTCCCCGCGGGGATCGCGGGCGAAAGTCGCCTGACGGCCGCTGCCGCCCGCGGGGATCGCGGGCGGCAGCCGCCGGAGGCGGGGTGGTGGCCGGTTGCGGTTGTGGGACTTGCCTAGGCGTACGTCTAAAGGTCGTTGACGCAGCGCAGCACCGGTCGCGTCACCAACTGCTTCTCGTCGAGAGGCTCGGTCGAGCGGATGGTGAAGACGGCCGCCTCGCCCGGGAGGAGGGTGACGTCGGCGCGGTCCGCTTCGGCGGACGCCGACAACCGGTCCGGGAAGACCGTGAGTGACCGGAGGATCGTGCGGGCGGTGACGGTGAGCGTGGTGAGCTCGCCGCGGGTCGAGATGTGGGTGGTGAAGTCGGCGGCCGGCCAAGGGATGTCCTTGTCCGGGGCGAAGAACCACCATGCGCGCTGATCGCCGGACTCCACCAGGAGGAATTCGGTCGGCTCCGCTGCCGATGACGGCAGCGGCAAGGTGATGGAACTACCTGGCGCGACGTCGAAGTCGGACTCGAAGCGGGCCAGGACGTCGCCGGTCAGGTTGCGGCGGGTGATGACGGCCGACGACACCCACGGCTGCCGGGAGTCGTTGACCACGATCAGCGCCGGATCGGCCGGATCCACAAAGGGCTCACCCGATGCGACGTCGAAGAGTGGACCGCCCGGAGTCAACGGCTCACCCGATCGGGGACGCAGCGTGAGCAGTCGGTCGGCATAGGCGTCGCGCATGGCGAACCACAGCGGCTTCTTGCGCCCGTCGCCGTCGACCGCGGCCCACGAGGTGACCGGCCAGCAGTCGTTGAGCTGCCAGACGACCGAGCCCATGCACAGCGGCCGCAGCGAACGGAAGTGGGTGATGCCGAACGACACCGCTCGCGCCTGGTTGAGCTGGGTCAGGTAGTGCCAGTCGTCGAAGTCGCGCGGCGGCGGCAGGTGGTTGACCAGGCCGCGGCTGAGCTTGGCATCGCCGCCACCGGCCTTCTGGTGATGCGCCATGCCGGGCGAGTCGGGCGCCAGCGGGTCGTCCGAGATCGCACGGCGCAGGGTGGCGAACGTGGGTGGGCCCTGGAAGCCGAACTCGGCGACGAACCGCGGGCGGTACGCGCCGTATTTGGAGTAGTCGTCGGTGTTCCAGACGTCCCAGATGTGGGTCGTGCCGTAGGCCGGATCGTTCGGATGGCGGGACGGGTTTCCCGAATACGGGCTGCCGGGCCAGTAGAAGCGGGTCGGGTCGAGCTCGGCGACGACCCGCGGCAGCAGGTCGTAGTAGTAGCCGGCGCCCCAGGTCAGGCCGCCGAGCGCGGGCTTCCAGTTCCAGTCCTCGTGGCCCCAGAGGTTTTCGTTGTTGCCGGTCCAGAGCACGAGGCTCGGGTGGGAGCTGAGGCGCACCACGTTTTCCCGCGCCTCGGCCTCGATCTCCGACGCGTAGGGCTCCTCCTCGGGATAGGCGGCGCAGGCGAACAGGAAATCCTGCTGCACGAGGAAGCCCATCTCGTCGGCCAGCGAATAGAAGTCCTCGGACTCGTAGCGGCCGCCGCCCCACACCCGCAGGAAGTTGACATTCGCATCGGAAGCCTGCTGGAAGCGCTCCGCGAGCCGATCGCGCGTGATCCGGTCGGCGAATACGTCGTCGGGGATCCAGTTGACACCGCGCGCGAAGACCGGCACGTCGTTCACGATCACCGTGAACGCGTCGTGGGTGGTATCGATGCGCACCGACCGGAAGCCGACACGGCGACTCCAGGAGTCGAGTTCGTCACCATCTTCCGATGTCAAAGAGACTTCGAGGTCATACAGCGGCTGCGAACCGTAGCCGCGCGGCCACCAGAGCGAAGGATCCTCGACGGTCAGGATCAACAGTGCCTCGATGCCGTCCACCATGGCCGATGCTTTCCGCCCGCCGAGAGACGCCGAAACGGTCACGGGAGAGGACGACTCGCGCTCGAGCCGCACCCGCACCTCGACGCGCCCGACCGCGTCGGTCACCGTGACCTGCGGCCGCACCTCGGCGAGCCGGGCCACCGACCAGCTGTGCAGCCCGATCGGCTGCCAGACCCCGGCGGTGACCAGGGTCGGTCCCCAGTCCCAGCCGAAGTTGCACGCCTGCTTCCGGATGAAGTTGAACGGTTCACCGTAGGCGTCGGGCCGGGCGCCGAGCTTCGCTTGCGCTTCCAAGGCGTACGCGTAAGCGCTCTTGAACTTGATTTTGAGGTCGTTGGTTCCGGGGCGCAGCACCGGTCCGACGTCGAAACGATAGGACCGGTGCTGGTTGGCGGTCTGCCCGATCGGCGAACCGTTGAGCTCGATCGACGCGACCGTGTCGAGACCGGCGCAGACGAGGTCCACCCGCGGCGCCGACGGATCGAAGTCGAACGACGTCCGGTAGTCCCAGTCGGTGCGGCCGATCCAGGTCAGCCCGGTCTCGTTGGCGTCGAGGTAGGGGTCCTCGATGCGCCCGGCGGCGAGCAGTGCGGTGTGCACGCAGCCGGGCACCGGGGCCGGGAGGTCGGACACGTCGGCTCCGGAGATCGTCCAGCCTTCGTGCAGGGGTCGATACGAGGTCACGGCTCTCCTCATCAGGACTTGACGGCACCTTCCATGATCCCCCGGACGATCTGCCGCCCGCCGATCAACAGCAGCACGATCAGGGGAACGGTAGCCATGAAGGCACCGGCCAGGACCCGGCGATAGATCACATAGTTGCCGGTGGCCAGGTTGGAGAGGGCCACCATCGAGGTCGGGAACTCGGTGCCGCCGAGCGTGATCAGCGGCCACTGGAAGTCGTTCCAGGCCATCACGAAGGTCAGCAGGCCGAGCACGGCCAGCGCCGGGCGGATCGCCGGGAGCACGATGTTCCAGTAGATCCGCAGGGTCATCGCCCCGTCGATGCGGGCCGACTCGACCAGTTCGTCGGGCACCGCGTGCGCGATGAACTGTCGCATGTAGAAGACGCCGAACGCGCTGACCAGGCCGGGCGCGATGACCGCGAGCAGGGTGCCGTTCCAGCCCAGCTTGCCCATCAGGATGTACAGCGCGACCACGCCCAGCTGGTTGGGCACGGTCAGGGTCAGGATCACCACGAACATCAACGCGTTGCGGGCCGGGAACCGCAGCTTGGCGAACGCGAATCCGGCCAGCGAGCAGAAGAACAGCGTCGACACGGTGATGACCAGCGACACGAGGAAGCTGTTGATCAGGGAGGCGGTGAAGTACACCTCCGACATCGACAACACTTCGTGCAGGTTGTGGAGCAGCTGACTCCCCGGGATCACCGAGGGCGGGATCTGCGAGACCGCGGCGTCGGTGCTGGTCGCGATCACGAACATCCAGTAGACCGGGAATGCCGAGAGCACCAGCACGACCGAGAGCAGAAGGTACGTCTTCCAGTTGCCGCGGGTGTCCTGCGGTGCCCGGTTGGCCCTCTTGATGTAGTTCGGGCTGCCGAGGAAGGGCCTAGTCGTCACCGGTCTCCTCCGATGCGCTTGGTGAGCAGGGCGTTGATGCCGGCCACGATCAGGATGATGATGAAGAGCGCCCAGGACATCGCGGCCGCGTACCCGAGGTTGAGGTCCTTCCAGCCGACCTTGTAGATCAGCTGGGCGATGGTCTGGAACTGGCCGGCCGAGCCACCCGAGGCGGCGGCCGGATTCTCGTCGAACATCATCGGCTCGTTGAACAGCTGCAGCCCGCCGATGGTCGACAGGATCACGGTGAACACCACGACCGGCTGGATCATCGGGACGGTGATCCGCCAGAGCTGGCGCCACGGGCCCGCGCCGTCGACCGCGGCCGCCTCGTAGACGTCCTTCGGGATCGACTGCATGGCCGACAGGTAGAGCAGCGCGTTGTAGCCGATCCACTTCCAGTTGACCATCGTGGCGATGGCGATCCAGCTGCTCCACTTCTCGGCCCGCCAGTCGAGCGGGTGGTCGTGACCGAAGCCGACCAGCGACAGGAACCAGTTGGCCATGCCGTTGTCGCGGGCGAAGAAGACCGAGAAGACCAGCGTCGAGGCGACCACCGGGGTGAGGTAGGGCAGCAGGATGCCGATCCGCCAGAACGAGCTGCCGCGCAGCTTGCGGTTGAGCAGGTTCGCGATGATCAGCGCGAGGAGCAGCTGGGGGACGCTCGACAGGATGAAGATGCCGAACGTGTTGAAGAGCGCGTTCCAGAAGTCGGAGTCGGTGAACAGCTGGGTGAAGTTGGCGAAGCCGGACCACCCGGCCTTGTCCGGTTCGTCGAGCCGCCAGTCGCGCAGCGAGACGACCGCGTTGAAGACGATCGGGAACAGCCCGAAGATCGCGAACAGCACGAAGAACGGCGCGATGAAGACGTACGGGATGGTCTTGGTGTCGAACCGGTGGAGCCAAAGCTTGGCCCGGCCCGGTTTCCGCGGCGACGCCGCGTGCTGCGGCGACGGCCGGAGCTGGGTGAGGGACACGGCCACTCCTAGGTAAGGGCGGGGCGGCATGCGCCGCCCCGCCTCACGAATTGGTGCTGATCCCTACTTGGCGGCCTTTTCGGCCTGCTTGACGGCCTCCGGCCAGGCGGCGTCGGGCTTCAGCCCACCCTGCTGTACGCGCGTGATCACGTTCTCGACCGCAACCCGGACCGGACCGTTCTTCTTGCCGAGGTACTGCGGCTTGAGGTTCTCCGCGGTGGCGGCGTAGATCTGGCCGGTCGGGGCGTTGTTCATGTACTCCTTCTTGTAGTCGAGCACCGCCGGGTCCTTGTAGAGGGCGGGCTGCGACGGAAGGTTGCCGACGGTCTTGAAGACCTCGATCTGCTGCTCCGGCTGGACCATCCACTTCACGAAGTCGGCCGCGGCGTCGATGTTCTTGCCCTGGGCCGGGATGGTCCACCAGGAACCGCCCCAGTTACCGCCGCCGCCGGGGATCGCGGCGATGTCCCACTTGCCCTTCTGCTCGGGCGCGGTGTCCTGCAGGTGGCCGAGCATCCAGGCCGGGCAGGCGATGACCGCGAACTGGTCCTTCTTGAAGCCCTGGTCCCAGTTCGGCTGCATGCTGGCGAGGTTGGCCGAGATGCCGGCCTTGACGGCCTTCATGCTGTAGTCGAAGGCGAGCTTCGGGCCGCCGTTCATCTGCAGCTGGTCACTCGAGTCGAAGTAGCCCTGCGGCTGCTGGGACAGGATCGGGTTCATCAGGTTGGTCGCCGAGTCGACGAACTTCTTGCCGGTCTTGTCGGTGTAGTTCTTGCCGACGTTGATGAAGTCGTCCCAGGTCGGCCAGAGCTTCGAGACGGCGTCGCGGTCGGTCGGCAGGCCGGCCTTCTTGAACAGGTCGTTGCGGTAGCACATGGCCAGGCCGCCGACGTCGGTGCCGAGGCCGATCTGCTTGCCGTCCGGCGACATCGACTCCTGCCATTTCCAGGACAGGTACTTGCTCTGGAAGTCGGCGCCACCCTTGTCCATGAAGTTGACGAACTTGTCGGCCTGACTACGGAACTGGACGATGAAGCCCTCGTCGACGGCCGAGATGTCCGGGGCGCCGTTGCCGGCGACCAGCTTCTTCTGCAGGTTCTCGTGCTGGACGTTGTAGTCGCCCGCGTTCAGCACGATCTTGACGTTCGGGTGGGCCGCCTCGTACTCGGCCTTGAGCTTGTCGAGGCCCATGTCGCCCCAGAACGCGACCTTGAGCGTCACGGTGCCGCTCTTGTCGCCGCCACCCTCGAGCTTCTGCCCGCTACAACCGGTAATCGCCAAAGTTGCGACGAGCCCTGCGGCGGCCAGCCGCAGACCTCGTTTGCCAAGCCGTTCCATCACGCCTCCACAGCGGAGAAAGTTTACTGAACCGGGTAAGTTTCAGTGACGCTAAGACGTGACTCAATGAGTGTCAATAGCGCGTTAAGCCCGTGGGTAAGCAGAACAAATCGGACATCGGATTTACAACAGGGCAGTGATCGGCAACACTTAACCGATCAAGCGTTAACCGTGACAGCCGTTTCCGAAACCGCGTAAAACCGTGAGAGCGCTCTACCGGGACCGAGGCCGGGCGCTCCATGGCGGCATGCGTCGGTAAGCTCGGGCGTGCGCCGGAAGGGCTCGGCAGGGACAAGAGGAGACCGAGTGAAGCGGCCTACGATCGCCGACATCGCGCGGCGGGCGGGAGTGTCCAAGGGCGCGGTGTCCTATGCGCTCAACGGACAGCCCGGTGTCTCCGAGGCGACACGTCAACGCATCGTGGCGATCGCCCAGGAGATCGGCTTCAACCCCAACAGTGCCGCCCGCGCGCTCTCCGGCGCCCGGGCCCGCGCCGTCGGCCTCACCCTCAACCGCCCGGCCCGCATCCTCGGCATCGAGCCCTGGTTCATGGGCCTGATCAGCGGCTTCGAATCCGAGCTGTCCGCCCGGTCCTACGGCCTGACCCTGCAGGTGGTCGGCTCCGAGGAACAGGAGATCGAGGTCTACCGCCGCTGGTGGGGCGAGCGCCGCATCGACGGCGTGATCGTGACCGACCTCCGCGAGGACGACATCCGCATCCCGGTCCTGCAGCAACTCCAGCTGCCTGCGGTGATCATCGGTGGCCCCGGCGAGACCGGCGACATCCCGCAGCTCTGGTCCGACGACGCCGGCGCGATCACCGAGGCGGTGCGCTACCTGGTCGCCCTCGGCCATCGCCGCGTCGCCCGGGTCGGCGGCCTGCCCGGCCTGCTCCACACGCAGGCCCGCACCCACGCGTTCGAGCAGGTCACCAAGGCACTTGGACTGGTCGAGGCGGTCACCGTGCCGTCCGACTACACCGGCGAGGAAGGCGGCCGGGCCACCCGGCGGCTGCTCATCGAGGCGGACCGGCCCACCGCGATCATCTACGACAACGACGTGATGGCCGTCGCCGGCCTCGCCGTGGCCCAGGAGATGGGCCTGTCCGTGCCCGGTGATCTGTCGATCGTGGCCTGGGACGACTCCCCGCTGTGCAGCCTCGTGCACCCGCCGCTGACCGCGCTCACCCGCGACATCGCCGAATACGGCGCGCACGCCGTGCGCCAGTTGCTGGCCGCGATCGACGGCACGCACCTCGGCAGCGTCGAGGCCGGCACCGCCCACCTGACCCCGCGAGGGAGCACCGCGCCGCCGCGCTAACTCGAGCGGTGGCTCTCCAGGTAGGCCTCGATCCGCTCGGCCGGGGCCGGGCGACCGAGCGCGAAACCCTGGCCGTAGAGGCAGCCGGCCCGGGTCGCCCGCTCGATGTGCTCGGCGGTCTCGAGCCCCTTGCCGACGATCTCCAGGCCCAGCCGGCGGCCCAGGCTCACGACGACATCGATGACCGCCGGTCCGCTCTCGGCGGGCGAATTGACAAGCGTCGCGTCCAGCTTGAGCATGTCGACCGGCAGCCGCCGAAGGTGGGACAGCGAGGCCTGCCCGGCCCCGAAGTCGTCCAGCGCCGCGCGTACGCCCAGCTTCCGCAGGCCGGCCAGCGAAGCCACGATGGCCGGCACGTCCTCGGCCACCCAGTCCTCGGCCACCTCGACGACCAATCGCTCGGGCGCCAGACCGTAACGCTTCAAGGTGCTCTCGACCCGGTTGGGGAACCGGGCCGTGAGCAACTCGCGCGGCGAAACGTTGATCGACAGCCAGAACGCGGTGTCACCGGTCTGCCAGGCGGTCAGATGCCGGCAGGCGGCGTCGAGCACCCACTCGTCGATCTCGGGCGCGATGCCCACCGCGCGGGCGATCGGCAACAGCTCGGCCGGCAGGATCGTGCCGAGCTGCGGGTGCCGCCAGCGCAGCAGCGCCTCCACCCCGACCGGCTGCTGGTCGCGCAGGTCGACCATCGGCTGGAAGACCAGGTCGAGCTCGCCCCGGTCGGCCGCACCGAGCAGCTGCTTCTCGAGATCCATCCGACGGTTGAGCTGCACCTCGACGTCGGGGTCGTACCACTCGACGCGGTCCCGGCCGAGCTGGCGGGCGCGGCGCCGGGCCAAATCGGCGTGCCGCAGCACCTCGTTGGAGTCTTCGCCGCCGGCCAGCTCGGCCAGGCCGACGCTGGTGTGCAGGTCGACGATCGAACGGGGCAGCGAGTACGGCTCGGCGAGCGCGGTCGTGATGCGGGTGGCCAGCGCGTACGCCAGTACAGCCCCGTCCGAGGTGAGCACCGCGAACTCGTCGCCGCCCAGCCGGGCCGGCACATCGCCCGGGGCGAGCAGCGCCCGGATGCGCCGGCCGACCTCGGTCAGCACGGCGTCGCCGGTCTCCCGCCCCTGCGCGTCGTTGATCTCGGCCAGGCCGTGCAGGTCGATCACCAGCAGACTGCCCGGCTGGCCGGCCCGGCGGCGGTGGTCGAGCAGGTCGCGCATCAACTGCCGCCGGTTGGCCAGCCCGGTGAGCTGGTCGGTCCACGCCATCCGGTGCAGGGTCTGCTCGAGGTGCTTGCGCTCGCCGACGTCGCGCACGTGCACCACCAGGGCGGCGACCTCGGGCACCGCGCGCTGGTCGGAGATCGTCGACTCGGTGTCGCGCCACAACTCGGCGCCGTCCCGCAGACGGGCGTTGACCAGCGCGGGCGGCCCGTCCTCATGGTCGCCGGAGACCACCGAGTCGATCACCAGCTGGGCGTCGGCCACGTCGTCCGGGTGGATCAGGTCGCGGAACGGCCGGCCGACCACCTCGTCGTCGTCGAGGCCGAACAGCCGGGCCGCGGCGGGCGACTGCCACTGCACCCGCTGTTCCTCGTCGAGCACCAGCGTCAGGTCGGTGGCGCCGGCGACCAGCGACCGGAAGTGCGCCTCGGCCACCCGCAGCTGACCCGCGTACCGCCGGATGTCGCGCACCACCAGCAGCTCCCGCATCACCAGGACGGCCACCATCGAGATGCCGAAGATGATCGCGGTGGTGTCGAACGACCAGACGGTGAAGAGGTGCCAGAGCGCGGCCACGACACCGACCGCGGCCGGCAGCGCCAGCAACGGATAACTGGCCAGATATTGGTCGGGGTGCCGCGGTTGCAGCGGCGGCGGGACGAGGTCGCGACGACCGCCACCGTCGGCGGTGGCGGCGAGGCCGATCACGATCGGCAGACCGAGCAGGGGTACGGCGATGCCACCGCGCCCGAGGATCTCCAGCGTCGTCAGGGCCCCGACCCCGATCAGCACGGCGATCGCCCCGAGGCCGCAACTGATGGTCGGCCAGCGGTGCGGGCGGCCACGCAGCACGGTCACCGTGACGATCGCGATGCCGGTGGCGGCCAGCATGGTGATCGGCAGAGTGGCCGGGTCGACCGACCTGACCGGCGGGATCAGATAGCCCGCGAAGGCCAGGCTCACGCCGAGCCCGATGCCGTCGAAGGCGCGGCGCAGCAGCACACCCCACCGGGTCGCGATGCCCGGCAGCAGCAGCGTGCCCTGGGCATAGAGCAAGGTCACGGCCCCGAAACCGAGGGTCGCCCCGAGCGCCGCGCCGTGCGACCCCAAGAGCGGGACGATTGCGGTCACGCCGGCGGCCAACGCGCCCAGCCCGACGAAACCGGCGCCGCGACAGGCCACATATGACTCGTGGGCGCGGTGGATCGCCCGCGCCGCCCGCAGCAGGTGCAGGCAGGCCCACAGACCGGTGCCGCCGACCGCGATGGCCAGGGCGGCCGTCCCGGGCGTGACGCCGGTCGCGCCGGCCACCAGCACCGCGACCGCGACCGCCGGCACGGCAAGCGAGGTCACCCGGCCGGGAAGCCGTCTGTGCTCGGGGGGTGGCACGGCCACGACGGAGATCCTCTGAGCGGGGGGTTCGAGGGGGCTCTGCACCAGGTCAACGAGCATCCCTCGAACAGGTTACGGCGACCGGATGGCCGGCGCATGGTCGGATCGTCGGGTATGGACAGGCGCTGGTCAATTCCCGGACACCGGGAGTACCCCGTCTGGGTGGCTGCCGGGTGGATGGGAGGATGGCCCGGTGAGTCGAAAGCCCCTCCTTCGCGTCCGCAAGACCGGCGCGCTGCTGGTCGCCGGCGTGATCGCGTTCGTGGGCACGGTCCCGCTGGCCGGCGCGTCCCGTCCGCTGGCCTGGGTGCTGGTCGTGCCGGCTGCGGTGATCGTCTGGGCCTGGCGGGCCGGCACCGACGTCCGGGAGGACGACCTGCGGGTCAAAGCGCTGGTCGGGAGCACCCGGGTGCCGTGGTCGAGCATCGTCGAACTCGCGCCGGACGAGCGGGGACGCATCTCGGCACTGCTCGACAACGGCAACGCGATCAGGCTGACCGGGGTGACCCGCGACAACCTGCCCCGGGTGCTGGCCGTGGCCGGCAAGTCCCCCGCGCCGGAGGAAGAGGTCAGTACCCCTCCGGACCCACAAGATTGATCAGCGGCTCGCCGGCCGCAAAGCGCCGCAGCTGATCGCCCGCCGCGGCGTACGCCCGGGCCGGGAAGCCGTCGACCGCCCCGCCGGTGTGCGGGGTCAGAAAGACATTGGGCAGATCCCAGAGCGGATGGTCCGGGGGCAGCGGCTCCGGGTCGGTGACGTCGAGGGCGGCGCTCAGTCGGCCCGACGACAGCTCGGCGACCAGCGCGCCGGTGTCGACGACCGGACCGCGGGCGGCGTTGACCAGCAGCGCACCGTCGGGCATGGCGGCCAGGAAGGCGGCGTCGACCAGGCCGCGGGTGCCGGCGGTGAGCGGCACCAGCAGAACGACCACGTCGGCGTGCGGCAGCAGGTCGGGGAGCGCGGTCACGTCGCGTACGCCCTCGGCCGGGCGCGCCGTGCGCGCAACCTTGGTGATTTTGACGTCGAACGGCGCCATCCGGCGCTCGATCGCGGCGCCGATCGAGCCCGCCCCGACCAGCAGGACCCGGGCCCCGGTCAATTCCGGCGTGGGCACGTAGCGGGCGCTCGCCCACTCCCGAGCTCGCGCGAACTGCGGAAACCGGCGCAGCGAGCCGATCGTGGCGCCCAGCACCCACTCGGCGACCGGCGCGTCATGCACGCCTCGGGCGTCGCAGAGCGCCACCCCGGGCGGCACCACGCCGATCCAGCCGTCGGCACCGGCCGAGAGCAGCTGGATCACCCGCAGACCGGTCATCCGGGACAGCAACTCCGGCCGGCGGGCCGCCGGGTCGAACGGCGGCACCCAGAACTCGACGCCGGACGGGTCACCGGGCAGCGCGCGGCCGTCCGGCGCCACCTCGACCGTGATCCCCTCCGGGAGCGGGCCCAGCAGCTCACGACCTTCAGAGTGAGAGATCCACACCAGCACGGCATCAACCTAGCGCTCAGCAAACGTCGCTACCCTGGGGGCGTCGACTCCCAAGGAGGGCGTGTGAGTGTGCGTAACCGCCGGTTCCGGGCCGTGGCGGTGGCCCTCGGTGCCGTGCTGGCGCTGACCACGGCGTGTGCCTTCGGGCCGCCCGGTCCGGACGAGGAGGGCGAGCCGCCCAACCTCCCGCCGCCCTCCGCGCCGTCCCAGGGCCCCGACGCCGGCGACGGCGATCAAGAGGTCGTGGTCACCGTGCTGGCCAAACACCTGGCGATCCCGTCCGGCATCGCCTTCCTGCCCGACGGGTCGGCGCTGGTCACAGAGCGTGACACCGCCCGCATTCTGCGGGTCGGCCCCGACTCCGACGCCGACGGCCTGACGGTCGCCGAGGTGCGCCGGCTCAACGAGGCGCAGCCGTCCGGCGAGGGCGGCCTGCTCGGCATCGCGGTCTCCCCCAAATACAAGACCGACAACACGATCTTCGTGTACTACTCGACGGCCAAGGACAACCGCGTCGCCAAGACCACGCTCAAGGGCAAGCTGCAGCCGATACTCACCGGCATCCCGCACTCGGCCGGCGCCGACGGCGGCGGGCTCGCCTTCGGCCCCGACGGATACCTGTACGTGGGCACCGGCGACGGCACCCCGACCGGCACCCAGGCGCCCAACGCGAAAAACCTCGGCGGCAAGATCCTGCGGATGACCACGGCCGGCAAACCCGCGCCGGGCAACCCGGTCAAGGCCTCCCTGGTCTGGGCGTCCGGCTTCCACGACGTGCTGGGCGTGGCGTGGGACAAGAACAAAAAGATGTACGCGACCGACAGCGGCCAGCCCAGGAACGGCGAGATCAACGTCGTCGACAAGGGCAGGAACTACGGCTGGCCCAAGGCCGACGGGCCGGGCAGCGACGCCAAGCTGACCAACCCGCTGCTCAGCTGGGCCTCCGCCGACTCCACGTGCGCCGGGATCGCGACGCTGGAACAGAACATCGCGACCGCCTGCCTCACCGGCAAGCGCATCTGGCTGGCCGGCGTGACCGCCAACGGCACGGTGCTCGGCAACCCGCAACCGCTGCTCGTCGGCCAGTACGGCCGCCTGCGGGCCCTGGCCGCCGCGCCCGACGGATCGATCTGGGCGAGCACCTCCAACCAGGAGGAGGGCGCCAGCCCGACCGCGGACGACGACCGCCTGATCCGGCTGGTCTTCTCCGACGGCGGCGCCGGCCGGAGCTGACATGCGCCTCTTCCCCGGCACCCCGGCCCACTTCCGGGCGGTGGCCGCCTTCCTCGCCCGCTGCATGCGCAACCGGTGGACCCGCCGGGTACGTACGGCCGCGATGGTCGGGCTGGTCAGCATCGGCGGCGTGATCATCGGGACGATGCTCTTCGCACACACCAACCTCGACGTGGGCCCGTTCCGCGCCGAGATGTCGATCAGCCCGTCCTTCAAGGGCGGCACCGAGATCGACATCCCGCCGCTCGGCTCGCTGCACCTCCGCAGCCACGACGGCCCGATCCACCTCAAGGTCAACCTGGGGTCGCTCGACCAGAACCGCACCGAGGCGCTCATCGACCGGCCGGGAGGCATCTCGGCGGCCGGGGAGAGCGCGGTCGACGACGTACGCACCGGGGTGTTGCGGCTCGGCGTGCGCACCCTCGGCATCGGGGTGCTCAGCGCGCTCGTGCTGGCCACGCTGATCTTCCGCAACGTGCGGCGGATCGCGGCGGCCGGCGTCACCGCGCTCGTCGTCACCGGCGGCAGCCTCGGCCTGGCGGCCGGCACGCTCCGGCCCGACTCGATCGCCGAGCCTCGCTACGAGGGCCTGTTGATCAACGCGCCCTCGGTGGTCGGCGACGCGCGCAAGATCGCCGACAACTACGGCCGCTACGCCGACCAGCTGCAGCAGATCGTCAGCAACGTGAGCCGGGTCTACACCACAGTGTCGGCGCTGCCCTCGTACGAACCGGCCGGCAACACGACCCGCATCCTGCACGTCTCCGACCTGCACCTCAACCCGTCGTCGTGGGGCCTGATCCGCACGGTGGTCAAGACGTTCGACATCGACGCGGTGGTCGACACCGGCGACGACGTCGACTGGGGCAGCGCGGCCGAGACGTCGTACGTCTCCTCGATCTCGACCCTCGGCGTGCCCTACATCTACGTGCGCGGCAACCACGACTCCAGCGCGATCCAGTCGGCGGTCGCACGGGAGAAGAACGCGGTCGTCCTCGACAACACGGTCACCACGGTCGACGGCCTGACCATCGCCGGCATCGGCGACCCCGAGTTCACCCCGGACAAGAGCACGACCGAGCCGCCGGAGGATCCGGCCACGTCGCCGCTGCTGCAGAGCGGCCGGCAACTGGCCGACACGGTCCACGGGCACGACAAGCGGGTCGACATCGCGATGGTCCACGACCCGGCGATGGCCCCGCCGCTGTCCGGGGTGGTGCCGTTGGTGCTGGCCGGGCACCTGCACCAGCGGCAGGTGAGCCTGCTGCCGGAGCCGTCACCCTCCCCGTCGGCGTCCTCCTCGGCGGAGGTCACGCCGCCGCCCTCGATCCCGCCCGCGGACCCGCCTGTACCGACCCGCTTGATGGTCGAAGGGTCGACCGGCGGGGCCGGGCTGCGCGGCCTCGAGAAGGACAAGCCGACGCCGCTGGAGCTGTCGGTCCTCTACTTCGACGAAAACCACAACCTGAAGGCGTACGACGACATCTCGCTGGGCGGCACCGGCGAGTCCAACGTGGAGATGCAGCGCAACGTCATCGGCGCCGACGACGACGTGCTGCCATCCCCGTCCGCATCCCTCGACCCGTCGTCGCCCTCGGTCGTTCCGGACAACCAGCCCAGCCGCTGACGTCGGTCCCGGCGCCGACCGACCGCCGGATCGGGGCCGGACCGCTGGGCACGGTGCGGGCAGGCGAGCGGACCCCGGGCGGCTTTCCGGTGCGCTAGAGGTACGCGGCCCGCCAGGCGCCGGTGGTGTGCGCCGCCGGGAGGGTCCGTCGTTGATGACGGCTGGCTGCTGCGCCGGGCCGCGGAAAGGTCGCCGGGTCTGGCTACGAGCGCACGCCTGGGTCACCGGCCACGGCATTACCTGGGTGCTGACCGACAACGGGTCCTGCTACAAGTCCCGGCTCTGGCACGACACCTGCACACAGCTCGGCGTCGCGGTGAAAAGGACCCGACCTTACCGGCCCCAAACCAACGGCAGGCTCTCCACCGCACCTTCAACGACGAATGGGCCTACACCAAGCCCTACACTCCGCCATCGGAGGAGCACCGGCCACCCGCGTACCTGACCTCTGAGCAGGACAGCTGGCGCCGGATGGCTCGGGGCAACTCCCGGAACAGCGAGCCACCCGCGGTTGTGGCCGACCGGGCCCGCCCGGTGGCGGCGGCAGCGAGGGTGACCCACCGCCTGGCGGGGCCGCTCCTCAGGGAGCGGCCCCGGCTCGGGCGGGACGGCTCAAATCCCGTACGGGAAAGGTTTTTCAGGAGGTGAGGCGGGAGAGGATCAGTTCGCGGACGGTCTTGGCGTCGGCCTGGCCGCGGGTGGTCTTCATGACCGCGCCGACCAGGGCGCCCGCGGCGGCGACCTTGCCGTCGCGGATTTTGGCGGCGATGTCGGGGTTGGCGGCGATGGCCTCGTCGACCGCGGCGGTCAGGGCGCCGGTGTCGGAAACCACCCCGAGGCCGCGGGCGGCCATCACGGCGGCCGGGTCGCCCTCGCCGGCGACGACGCCCTCGAGCACCGTGCGGGCCAGCTTGTCGTTGAGCTTGCCCTCGTCGACCAGCTTTTGCAGGGCGGCCACCTGGGCCGGGCTCGCGCCGACCGCGGCCAGCTCGATGCCCTGCTCGTTGGCCCGGCGGGCGAGCTCGCCCATCCACCACTTGCGGGCGCCGGCCGGGGACGCGCCGGCCGCGATCGTCTCCTCGATCAGCTCGACCGCGCCGGCGTTGGCCACCGACTGCATGTCGAGCTCGCTGATCTCCCATTCCTCGCGCAGCCGGGCCCGCTTGGCGCTCGGCTTCTCGGGGAGCGCCGCCTTGAGCTCGGCGACCCAGGCCGGGTCGGGCGCGATCGGCACCAGGTCGGGCTCGGGGAAGTAGCGGTAGTCGGTCGCCTCTTCCTTGGAGCGTCCGGCACGGGTGTCGCCGGTCTCCTCGTTGAAGTGGCGGGTCTCCTGGAAGATGCGGGTGCCCACGTCGAGCAGCGAGCTCTGCCGGATGATCTCGGAGCGGACCGCGCGCTCGACCGAACGCAGCGAGTTGACGTTTTTCGTCTCGGTGCGGGTGCCCCACTCGTCGCCCGGGAGGTTGAGCGAGGTGTTGACGTCGCAGCGCAGCGAGCCCTGCTCCATGCGGACGTCGGAGACACCGAGGGAGCGGACGATGTCGCGCAGCTCGGCGACGTAGGCCTTGGCGATCTCGGGGGCGAGCGCGCCGAGGCCGGGCACCGGCTTGGTCACGATCTCGACCAGCGGGATGCCGGCCCGGTTGTAGTCGACCAGCGACTCGGTGGCGCCGTGGATGCGGCCGGTCGCGCCGCCCACGTGCAGCGTCTTGCCGGTGTCTTCCTCGAGGTGCACGCGCTCGATGCCGATGCGGTAGGTCTTGCCGTCGACCTCGACGTCGACGTAGCCCTCGGTGCACAGCGGCTCGTCGTATTGCGAGGTCTGGAAGTTTTTCGGCATGTCCGGGTAGAAGTAGTTTTTCCGGGCCATGCGGCACCAGCTCGCGATGTCACAGTTGAGCGCCAGACCGATGCGGATCGTCGCCTCGATGCCGGCCCGGTTGGCCACCGGCAGCGCACCCGGCAGGCCCAGGCAGACCGGGCACACCTGGGTGTTGGGCTCGGCGCCGAAGTCGGTGCGGCAGCCACAGAACATCTTGGTGCGGGTGCCCAGCTCGACGTGCGTCTCCAGGCCGATGACCGGCTCGTAACGGCTCACCGCGTCCTCGTACGAGGGCAGAGCGGTCGTGGTCATTTGTGGGGCTCCCTTCAACCGGACAGGGACCAGACTATCGGGCGGGACCGACAGGTTTTCGCAAGCCCTGGAGCTGCCCCCACGAGTGATGATCATTTCTGTACGGTCTCCACCATGCGCCGCACGGCACTACTCATGTCTGTCTTTCTTCTCGCCGGATGCACGGCCCACGCACAAGGTGCACCCGCCCCCTCCGCCGCGCCCGTCGCGGCGGAAAAGGTCAACTACGCCCGGTGGGCCGCGGGCCGCTCCGCCCCGGTCGCCGACACCCTTTATCCGAAACACGGCAACCCCGCGCTCGACGTCCTGCACTACGGGCTCGACCTGTCGTGGGCGCCCGACACGACCACGCTGACCGGCACCGCGACCGTGCAGATCCGCCCGGTGACGTCGGCGTCGGAGATCAACCTCGACTTCAAGCCCTACACGCTCGACGGCGTGACGGTCGACGGCGTCAAGGCGGACGCCAAGGTCGTGAGCGAGAAGCTGATCGTGCCGGTGGCGGTCACCGCCGATCAGCCGGTGACCCTGGTCGTGCAATACCACGGCAAGCCGACCACCACGCCCCTGCCGTCGCACCGGGGCGACGCCGAGCCGCTCGGCCTCACCATCACCAAGGACAAGAGCCTCTGGACCATGCAGGAGCCGTACGGCGCCTACACGTGGTACCCGGCGAACGACCAGCCGTCCGACAAGGCGCTCTACGACATCAGCGTGGCCGCGCCCGCCGGCTGGTCGGCGATCGCGGCCGGCACCCCGGCCGGGCAGCAGGGCAACACCTTCCGCTACACCAGCGCGGTCCCGATGGCGTCCTACCTGCAGACGCTCGCGGTCGGGAAGTACAAGAAGATCACCGCGACCGGGCCGCACGGGCTGCCGCTGACGTACTGGTACCGCCCGGGCGTCGACGACAAGTTCCTGCCCTCGCTGAAGAAGTCGCCGCAGTTCATCAAGTTTCTCGAGGCCCACTACGGCAAGTTCCCGCTGCCCACCGCCGGGCTGGTGCTGGTCGACTCGGACTCGGCGATGGAGACCCAGCAGATGGTGACGCTGGGCGCCCGCATCTTCAAGAAGTGGGGCAAGGCCGAGTTGTCGTACTTCGAGGAGGACATCCTTCACGAGTACGCCCACCAGTGGTTCGGTGACACGATCACGCCGGCCACCTGGACCGACCTGTGGCTCAACGAGGGCTGGGCGCAATACTCGCAGTACCTGTTCGAGCAGAGCTCGCAGCACTTCAGCGACGCCGACCTCGAGGCCTTCCTGCGTCACTTCGACTCGGTCAACCGCAAGAAGCTGGGGCCGCCCGGCAAGCCCAAGGCGGCCAACTTCGCGGAGAACAACGTCTACCTCTGCCCGGCGACCATGCTCAAGGAACTCCAGGACGCGCTGGGCAAGAAGAAGTTCTTCCAGGTCGCCACCGCGTGGGTGCAGACCCGGAAATACACCACGCAGAGCCGGGCCACGTTCATCGCGTTCGTCAACCAGCAGACCGGCAAGAACTACACCAAGCTGATCAACAGCTGGCTGGACTCGAAGACGACGCCGGCGTGAAACCGGAATCGTTAGATACCTTTCCTAATAGTGCTCCGACGGGTTAGCATCCCCGGCATGTGTCGATATACGTCGATGCACGCCGGGTCCTCTTTCCCCCGAGGAGTACCGCTGTGAAACTCCGATCCCCCTTCACCCTGATCGCCGCGGTGGCGCTGCCCCTCGTCGCGACCGCCGCGATCGCCGCCACCTCCGGGCCCGCCTCCGCGGCGACCGGCCCGACCGCGGCCCAGCTGCTGGCCAAGACGGCGTCCTGCACCGTCGCCTCCAACGGCAAATACGCGACCGACGACGGCGGAGCCTCCACCGTCAACATCTGCAAGAACGGCAACGTCTACCACTGGACCGCCGACCTCGACGTCGACTGCGACGGCATCGGCACCACGAACTGCAACGGCTCGACCGACCCGTGGTACCAGGCGCAGACGTCGTTCGAGACGTCAAAGGGCCAGTACTTCACGGCCGACACCACGCACTACTTCGTGATCCCGCTGCCCAGCTCGCGCTTCAACTACCAGGGCGCCGGCATCAAACCGGGCAACGTGGGCGCGGTCATCTACAACAACAAGATCGTGTACGCGGTCTTCGCCGACGAAGGCCCCGACAACATCATCGGCGAGGCGTCCTACGCCACCGCCCGCGACCTCGGCATCAACCCCAACCCGGAGAACGGCGGCACCGACGGCCCGGTCACCTTCATCGTGTTCACCGGCACCGTCCCCAACCCGGTCGAGAACAACACCACAATCGACTCGGTCGGCGCGGCCGCGGCAAGCGCCTTCGTCGGCAACGGCGGCGGCACCACGACCACCCCGCCGACCACGGGCCCGACCACCAGGCCGCCGACCACCAGCCCGACCACGCCGCCGGCGGGCGCAACAACCTGGGCCGCCGGGCACGCCTACAAGGCGGGCGACGTGGTGACCTACAACGGCGTGCAGTACCGCTGCCTGCAATCCCACACGTCGATCACGTCGTGGGAGCCGCCGAACACACCGGCCCTCTGGCAGCGCCTCTAGCAGAAACGGGCGGCCGACGGCCGCCCGTCTCTACCGTCGGCAGCCGAGTGCCGCGAGCGAGTCGCCGATGCAGCTTCGGACGTCGGCGAACGACGGAACCTCCAGGAGGCGGTCGAGGGAGATCGACTCAGCCAGTTCCTCGTAGAAGTCCTCGATCGGGCGGTTGAGCCGGCTCACGAGTTTGCGGATCGGCACCTTCGGATCGGGTACGCGTTCGACCTCCGCCGGGCGAGTGGGAACACCAAGCCGGGCGTCGGGCCAATTGATGCCCAGAACCTCGGTCTTTCGTACGGGAACCACGGGGATCAGACGCTCGGTCCGCCCGTTGGCTCCAGGCCGTCACCAGCGGATCGATCCACTGGCGACGGATGCGGTCGGTATTGCCGTCCTGATCGCGATGCACGAAGACCAGATGGAACGTGTTCTCATGCCGGCGAACGAGATCAAGGATGTCCGGTCGTTCGGGCCGAGGCTGTCTTGTTCGGCTAGCGGCGGCCGGTCGCCGGTCGCAACGAACCTGGGCCGATGAGGTGGCTTCGCGACCGGCCCGGCCCGGCCCGAGAGACGGCAGCGAGGAAGACCACATCCCGGTAGACGCCGTCCGCCCCGGACGAATCGAGCGCCCGCAGCATTGCCGGCGAATGGCTGCTGAGAAGCAACTGGACGACCGGCGCCGAGGGCTCGACCGCTCGCCTGGCGAGCGCACGCTCAACAATCGCCCGCCGCCGCCGGACCAGCGTGATCAGGCGCTCGGGATAAATGCCGTTCTCCGGCTCCTCGAAACACAACAGGCCGGAGTTGGCCGGGTCGTATGCAGCGGTCAGGAGCGCGGCGGCCCGGAGCGTTCCATCGGAAGCAACTCGGGCCGACACGGCACCGGAGTCGCCCCGGGCCCGAAACTCGACCTCGCGGCGGCGTCACTTCTCATCATCGTCTATGCGGATGCCGCTGACGTCGGCGATCACGCTGGCGAGATCCGCGGAGATGTCGCCGAGCACACCATTCGGCCGATCTTCACTAGCGGTAGTTCGCGCGATCCGGTTCAGCGTGTCGGGTAGATGGGCCCCGCCCGAGCCAAGCGTGTCGGGCTCTTCGAAGCCGCCGGCGACAGGGCACGAACTCTCTCATAGGCCACGAACGGCCTCAACCCGCGCACGTTCTGAGCGGCTTGCAGGACCGATTCGTCGGCCAGGCCCGAGAGGAAGTCAAGTGCATCGGACAGGTTCGACTTCCCCGCGCCGTTCGGCCCGAGAAGGACCAGAAACGGCGGCAGGTCAAGTGCGAAGTCGCGGAACGTCTTGAACCCGTCGATCTCGATTCGAGTGAGCACTCGCTTCCTCTCCGCCTGGAAAGCCCCTACAGCGCGGGCGGCGTCAGCGAGCCGACCGCCGACTCGAGGGCCGCGGCCACCCGGTACATGCGGTCGTCGGCCATCGTCGGCGCCATCACCTGGAAGCCGACCGGGAGGCCCTCGGACAGGCCGCACGGTACGGAGATCGCCGGGCCGCCGTACAGGTTGGTCGGGATCGTGAAGAGGTCGGCCAGGTACATCTGGTAGGGGTCGGAGGTGCGCGACCCGAACGGGAACGCGACGAACGGCGTGGTCGGCGAGACCAGCACGTCGACGTTCTCGAAGGCGGACTGGAAGTCACGCGTGATCAGGGTGCGGACCTTCTGCGCCTGGCCGTAGTAGGCGTCGTAGTAGCCGCTGGACAACGCGTAGGCGCCCAGGATGATGCGCCGCTTGACCTCGGGGCCGAAGCCGGCGTCGCGGGTCAGCGACATGACCTCCTCGAGCGACCGGTTGCCGTCGTCGCCGACCCGCAGGCCGTAGCGGACGCCGTCGAAGCGGGCCAGGTTGGAGGAGGCCTCGCTCGGGGCGATCAGGTAGTAGGCCGGTAGCGCGTAGACGAAGTGGGGGCAGGACACCTCGACGACCTCGGCGCCCAGCTTGACCAGCGCCTCCAGGCCCTCCTTGAAGGCGGCCAGCACACCCGGTTCGGAACCGTCGCCGGCGAACTCCTTGACCAGGCCCAGCTTGACGCCGGTCAGGTCGCCGGAGGCGCCGAGGCGGGCGGCGCCGACCACATCGGGCACCGGCGACGGGATCGACGTCGAGTCGCACTCGTCGTAGCCGGCGATCACCGAGTGGAGCAGGGCCGCGTCCTCGACTGTGCGGGCGCAGGGGCCCGGGGTGTCGAGCGAGGACGAGAAGGCGATGAGGCCGTAGCGCGAGGTACCGCCGTACGTCGGCTTGGCCCCGACCGTGCCGGTGACCGCGCCCGGCTGACGGATCGAGCCACCGGTGTCGGTGCCGATCGCGAGCGGCGCCTCGTAGGCGGCGATCGAGGCCGCGCTGCCGCCGCCCGAGCCGCCCGGGATACGACCGAGGTCCCACGGGTTGTGGGTCGGGCCGTACGCCGAGTATTCGGTCGACGAGCCCATCGCGAACTCGTCCATGTTGGTCTTGCCGAGCATGACCGTGCCGGCGGCGCGGAGCCGCCGCACGATCGTCGCGTCGTACGGCGGCTTCCAGCCCTCGAGAATCTTGGAGGCGGCGGTGGTCGGCACGCCCTTGGTGGCGAGCACGTCCTTGACCGCGACCGGCACCCCGGCCAGCGGCCCGGTCACCTCGCCGCGGTCCACGGCGGCCGCGGCGGCCAGAGCGCCCTCGCGATCGACGTGCAGGAAAGCGTGGACGCGGTCGTCGACAGCGGAGATGCGGTCCAGGTGAGCCTGGGCGACCTCAACCGCCGAGACCTCCTTCGACGCGATGGAAGCAGCCAACGAGGCCGCCGAGAGACGAGTCAGATCGGTCATAGCGGCTCAGGCCTCCTCGTCCAGGATCCGCGGCACCCGGAACCGGCCCTCGTAGGCGTCGGGCGCCCCGGAGAGCGCCTCCTCCTGAGTGAGGCACGGGCGCGGCACGTCGTCGCGGTAAACGTTGGTCAGCGGAACGGAGTGCGAAGTCGGCGGGATGTCGTCCGCGGCCACCTCGCCGACCCGGGCCACCGACTGCAGGATCACGTCGAGCTGCCCCGCGAACTGGTCCAGTTCCTGATCGGTCACGGCGAGCCGCGACAGGTGCGCGAGATGCGCGACCTCTTCGCGGGAGATGGCGGCCATCATGCCCCTACTTTCCCTAATCCGGTGCTGACTGGGCGAGTCTATTTGACGGGCGTCAGGCCGGGCCGCAGCGGGCGGTAGCGGACGAGCCAGTCGGCCAGGTCGGCGGCCGGCATCGGCCGGGCGTGGAACCAGCCCTGCGCGGCGTGACACCCGGCCGCGGCCAGCAGGCGCCAGGTGCGCTCGTCCTCGACGCCCTCGGCGACCGCCCGCAGACCCAGCGCCTCGGCCAGGTCGATCACCGAGCGGACGATGGCGGCGTCACCCCGATCGGTGGCCATGCCGAGCACGAACGACCGGTCGATCTTCACCTCGGCGAGGGGCAGGCGGCGCAGATGCTGCAACGACGAGAACCCGGTGCCGAAGTCGTCGAGCGAGATCGCGATGCCCATCCGGTCCAGCTTGGTGATCGTGCTGAGCACCTGGTGCGGGTCGGCCATCAGGGCGCTCTCGGTGATCTCCAACTGGAGCAGGTCGGGCTTCACCGCGTACGCCGAAAGCAGTTCGCCGACCCGGTCGGCGATGTCCGGAGAATGCAGATCCCGGGCGCTGACGTTGACCGAGGCCCGCAAGGGCCGTCCGGCCGCGTCCCACACCGCCAGCTGAGCGATGACGTCGTGCAGCACCCGCTCGGTCAGCAGCCGCATGACCGGCGTCGGCTCGGCCACCCGGATCAGCTCCTCCGGGCCGACCATGCCGCGATCGGGGTGCCGCCAGCGCAGCAGCGCCTCCACACCGACCACCTCGCCGGTCGCGATCGCGATCTGCGGCTGGTAGAAGAGCATGATCCCGTCGTCGGGCGCGTCCTCCCGCAGCACCCGCCGCAGGTCGGCCAGCAGCGCCAGCCGGTCCGGCGAATGGTGCGCGGCCTCCGGACCGTAGATCGCCACCTGGTCACCGCGCTGCTTGGCGTCGTACATGGCGGCCTCGGCGGCCCGCAGCAACTCGGCGCCGTCCCCGCCCCGCTCGGTCTGCAGAGCGATCCCGATCGACGCACTGACGTCGACGGGCAGACCGTCGAGCGCGAACGGCCGGTTCAACGCCTCGGCGAGATGCCGGGCGATCCGGCGGGCACCCGGCGCACCGTCGACCCGGGTCGCCAGCACGGCGAATTCGTCACCCCCCAGACGTACGACCAGGTCGTGCGCCGGAACCACGCCGGACAGACGACGCGCGACCTCGACCAGCAGGCGGTCGCCGACGCTGTGGCCGAGCGCCTCGTTGACGTTGCGGAACCGGTCCAGGTCGAGCAGCAGCAGGGCCACCGGCCGGCGTTCTCCGACACTCGCCTGGAGCGCCCGCCGGTTGGGCAGGCCGGTGAGGGCGTCGACGCGGGAGGCCCGCTCGCACTCGCCGGCCGACCGCACCATGCGGTGCACGGCGTGCAGGGCCAGCAACACCAGGGGCACGAACGGCAGTCCGACCTGGGCGGTGGCCAGCACGACCGGGCCGAGCAGCAGCAGGGCCGAGGTCGCAAGGAGCTCGACGCCGCGCTTCCGGGGACGCTTGTTGGCGGTGGCCAGCGAGGTCAGCGCGGCGAGGCCGTAGCGGGCCAGGATCCAGGCGGTCGCGGCGGCCACGGTGAGGACGGCGTCGTCCCAGTGCGGTTGCGGTCCGACCTTCAGGCCGGCCAGAGCGGCCACGGCCGAAGCTGCGCCGAGGGCGACAGCATGCTGCAACGCGAGGTGGAAGGTACGGCGTACGCGCTGACGCATCCGCCATCCGGCGACGGTGACGGCCACCAGCTGAACGGCCATGGCCGGTACGAATCCCCAGGCCAACGTGATGGCGAAGGTGAAGCAGATGGACGGCAGGACGACCGCGCTGGTCCGGCGGTCGGCCACCACGTAGGGCCGGGAGTCGACGAGGACCGCGAGGGCGGCCATCACCCAGTACGCGCTGGGCAGCCCGCTGAAGTGCCCCCGCCCGGTGGCCCAGAGCGTGGCGTCGGCGACCAGCGTCAGGAGGCCACTGATGAGGACGGCCCGCCGTCGGGCGGTGTTCTCGACGTTCGCCGTGGAGCTGCGCGGGCGTGCGGCATCCAATGCGACCTCCACCGTGGCAACGATCAGCTGATCGCTCTCACGATAGATCCACATGTCCTTTTCACCACGAAACGGCCTCAGCGTTATCAAATCGGCATAAGCCTCCAAACGCTCATCGGCCAAAATTTCCCCCGCCCGTGTGATCGGTTTCCTGCTCCTTCGAGGGCTGTGGACAACGACCGCGAAATGTCAGAGGCGGCTGGTTTACCCCACTCGCCCAGGAGCCAGCCCGTGGAAGCCCGCAAAACGGCCGAGATCGGCAACCGGGGTAACGCCGCGGCGGCCAAGCACCGCGCGCGGAACGCCGTAGACGGCCAACGTGAGCAACCGGTAACGCCGCAGTCGCCAATACGGCCCGCAGAACGCCGTAAGCGGCCAACGTGAGCAACCGGTGACGCCGCAGCCGCCAAATACGGCCCGCAGAACGCTTCAAACCGGGGGCCAAGCTATGCGGCAACCCCACGGCAAATAGGCACGGCCGGGTGAAGACCGGAGCGGCGCAAAGGCGGAGCACAAAGACTCCGCGAATTGGCCAGTTAGCCCCGAGAAGCGGAGCAGACCGCGACTCGGGCGGCCGCGACCGTAGCTCCCGACCGCGGCTCATTCGGCAGCGCGGCCGGGACACTCGGTCAGGCGTTATCGGCCGGGCTGTTCTTCGGGCTGTTCTTCGGGCTTTTCCTCGGGCGGGGCGGCGGTTTCGGCTACGGCTCGGGCGGCGTCGGGGCCGTCGGAAAGCAGGACGCCGAAACCCTCCTCGTCGAGCACCGGCACCTTCAAGGACAGCGCCTTGTCGTATTTGCTGCCCGGGTTGTCGCCGACGACCACGAAGGACGTCTTCTTCGAGACCGAGCCGCTCACCTTGCCGCCCCGGTCGGTCACCGCGGCGGTCGCCTGGTCGCGCGAATAGGTCGCGAGCGTGCCGGTCACGACCACGCTCAAGCCTTCGAGCGGACGCGGGCCGGTGTCGACGCGCTGATCGGCCATGCGCACGCCGGCCTCGCGCCACTTGCGGACGATCTCGCGGTGCCAGTCGACGGTGAACCATTCGCGCAGGCTCTCGGCGATGATCGGGCCGACGCCCTCGACCTGGGACAACGCGTCCGGCTCGGTCTTGACCTTCTTCGGCTTGGCCTCGACCGCCTCGCCGCCCTCCTCCGGTGCCGCCCCCGTCGCCTCAACGCCGACATCGGACTCGGCCA
The DNA here is from genome assembly GCF_044455125.1 of Actinoplanes sp. NPDC051343. Lineage (NCBI taxonomy): Bacteria > Bacillati > Actinomycetota > Actinomycetes > Micromonosporales > Micromonosporaceae > Actinoplanes > Actinoplanes sp. NPDC051343. The sequence goes on along the minus strand of NZ_JBITEL010000004.1, from coordinate 49,691 downwards.
CCGCCACATCACCGCCACCATCCGACGCCTCACCGCCGGCATCCGAGACAGCCACCGCCGGGTCACCGCCGGCCTCCGGCGCGGCCACCGCCACATCACCGCCGGCCTCCGGCGCGGCCGCCTCGGCCGCGGCCGCCGCTGCCTCGGCCAGTTCCCTGCTGGTCTGGGCGACGATCGCCTCGATCGCCTCCATCGAGCCGAACTCGCGGGCCAGCGCCTGCGCCGCCGTCGGCCCGACGTGCCGGATCGACAGGGCGACCAGCACCCGCCACAGCGGGCGGTCCTTGGTGAGCTGCAGGTTTTCGAGCAGCTTGGTCGCGTTGGTGCCCAGGCTGCCGTCCTGGTTGACGAAGAACGGGGACTGCGCCAGCTGGTCGGCGGTCAGCGCGAACAGGTCGCCCTCGTCCGAGATGACGCCGGAGTCGAGCAGGGCCTGGGCCGCCTTGTAGCCCAGCACCTCGATGTCGAAGGCGCCCCGCCCGGCCAGGTGGAACACGCGCTCGCGCAGCTGGGCCGGGCACGAGCGGGTGTTGGGGCAGCGGATGTCGATGTCGCTCTCCTTGGCCGGCGCCAGCTTGGTGCCGCAGGAGGGACAGTGGGTCGGCATCACGAACGGGTGGGCGTCGTCGGGCCGCAGGTCGATGACCGGGCCGAGGATCTCGGGGATGACGTCACCGGCCTTGCGCAGCACGACGGTGTCGCCGATCCACACGCCCTTGCGTTCGACCTCGCGCGCGTTGTGCAGCGTGGCCTGGGCGACCGTCGACCCGGCCACTTTGACCGGCTCGAGCAGCGCGAACGGTGTGACCCGGCCGGTGCGCCCGACGTTGACCGCGATGTCGAGGAGCTTGGTGTTGACCTCTTCGGGCGGGTATTTGTAAGCGATTGCCCAGCGCGGGGCCCGGCTGGTCGAGCCGAGCCGGCCCTGGATCGACACCGAGTCGACCTTGACGACCACGCCGTCGATCTCGTGCTCGACGTCGTGCCGGTGCTCGCCGTAGTAGGCGATGAACTCGCGCACCCCGGCCATGTCGTCGACCAGCTTCCACCGGCTGCTGGTCGGCAGGCCCCACGCCTGCAGCGCTTCGTAGGCGTGCGATTGCGAGGACGGCGTGAAGCCCTTGCGGGCGCCGATGCCGTGCACGACCATGCGCAGCCCGCGCGAGGCGGTGACCCGCGGGTCTTTCTGGCGCAGGCTGCCGGCGGCCGCGTTGCGCGGGTTGGCGAACGGCGCCTTGCCCTGCTCGACCAGCGACGCGTTGAGGTCGGCGAACGCGGACACCGGGAAGTAGATCTCGCCGCGCACCTCGAGCAGCTCGGGCGGGTTGTCGCCGGCCAGCCGCTCGGGGATCTCGCGGATCGTGCGCACGTTGGACGTGACGTCCTCACCGGTGCGCCCGTCGCCGCGGGTCGCGCCGCGGATCAGGCGGCCGTTCTCATAGGTCAGGTTGATCGCCAGGCCGTCGACCTTGAGCTCGCAGATGAACTCGACCGGCCCGCCCGCGTCGCGCACGGTGCGCTCGGCCCACGCGGCCAGCTCGTCGTCGTCGAAGACGTTGTCGAGCGAGAGCATGCGCTCGGCGTGCTCGACCGGCGTGAACAGCGTGGAGAACGAGCCGCCGACGTTTTGCGTCGGGGAGTCGGGCGTGCGCAGCGCCGGGAACTCTTCTTCCAGCGCCTCGAGCTCGCGCAGCAGCCTGTCGAAGTCGGCGTCGGTGACGGTCGGCGAGTCGAGCACGTAATAGCGGTATTGATGACCGCGGACCTCGTCGGCCAGCTCGGCGTGCCGGGATGCGGCCTCGGGCGTCGGATCTTTGCCCGCGGCGACCACCTGGTCGGGGGTCGGCCCGCCGAGCTCGATCTCCTCGGCAGGCGAACTCTTCTTAGGCACCGGGACCTCCGTCGTCACTCGCTTACGAGAAGACGGTAGCGGGGACCCCTGACATTTTCCGGCTCAGGCTTCCGCCTCGGCCAGTCGCCGTCCGGCCTCGCGGCACGCGGTCAGCGCGGCCCGGGCATATGCCGGACTTGCCCCGGCCAGCCCGCACGCCGGTGTCACCACGACCTGCGCCCCGAGCTGGGCGATCGGGAAGCCGAGCCGCTGCCACACCTTCCGCACCCGCTCGGCCGCGGTCTTGCCGTCCGGCGGCGGGGAACCCGCAGCGGGCAGCGTCGGCACGGCCCCGGCGAAGAGGCCCATTCCGGCCTCGATCGCCTCACCCAGAGGATCAAGATCTTTCAGCAACCCGAGGTCGAGCGACACGGCGGCGGCTCCGGCGTCGCGCAGGGTCTGCAGCGGTACGCGCGGAGCACAGCTGTGGATCACGACGGGCACGCCGACGGCCTCGATCACCGTCCGCAGGGAGCTCGCCGCGTCCGGCCCGTCGACCGCGCGATAGGCGGCGAGCCCGCTCTCGGTCGGCACCTGCCCGGCCATCACCGTGGCCAGCGACGGCTCGTCGAGCTGCAGCAGCAGCGACGCCCCCGGAACCCGCTTGCGCACCTCTTCGACGTGCCGCTGCAGGCCTTCGGCGAGCGAGTTGGTCAGATCGCGTACGGCCCCCGGGTCACGCAGCAGCCGCCCGCCGATCAGCAGGTCGAGCCCGGCCGCGAGGGTCCAGGGTCCGGCCGACTGCAGCTTGAGCGCGCCGGTGTAGCCGTCGGCCTGCTCGGTGAGCTGGTCGAGGTCGCGCTCGAGCAGATCGGCCGTGACCCGGAGGTCATGCCCGGGCCGCGGGGCGACCTGCCAGCGCCCGGCGTAGAGCTGCACCGGCAGATCGACCAGGAATCCGGCGCTGCGGCCCAGCATGTCGGAGCCCGGCCCGCGGCCCGGCAGCTCGGCCAGGTGCGGCAGGTCGGGCAGCTCCCCGAAGACGACCCGCTGCGCCTCGGCGATGTCGGTGCCGGGCAGCGACCCGACCCCGGTCGCCGACCCGGCCGGCCAGAGAAACTCGGTCACCGCGCCGCCTCCGCCGAAACCGGCTCCCGCCCAGCCGGCTCCCCGGAGCCGAGCCCAACACCGGCACCCGAACCACCAGCCGCCGAGCCCAGCCCAACATCGCCGCCCGAACGCAGGCCGGCCGTGATGGTCGCCGAGCCGAGCACGGCGTCGCCGCGGGTGGCGTCGGTGCGGTAGGCCACGATCGCCTGGCCGGCGGCCACGCCGCTGGCCGGCCGGTGGAGCCGGGCGGTCAGCACGCCGTCGGCCACGGTCACCGTTGCCGGGAGCACGTCGCCGTGGGCGCGCAGCTGCACCTCGCACTCGATCGGCGTTTCCGCGCCGTGCCAGATCGGCCGGGCCGCGGTGACCACGTCGACCTCGAGGTCTTCGCGGGGGCCCACGGTGACCGTGTTGGTCACCGGGGTGATCGACAGCACGTAGCGCGGGCGGCCGTCGGCGGCCGGCACGCGCAGGTCGAGGCCCTTGCGCTGGCCGATCGTGAACGCGTACGCGCCGTCGTGGGTGCCCAGCCGCTCACCCGTACGCCCGTCGATGATGTCTCCCTCGGCGGAACCGAGCCGATTCTGCAGGAACCCCCGGGTGTCGCCGTCGGCGATGAAGCAGATGTCGTGCGAATCGGGCTTGTCGGCCACCGCCAGGCCGCGCGAGGCAGCCTCGGCCCGCACCTGGGCCTTGGTCGAGTCGCCGAGCGGGAAGACCGCGCGTTCGAGCTGCTCGCGGGTCAGGACGGCCAGCACGTAGGACTGGTCTTTGCCCATGTCGACGCTGCGCCGCAGTTGACCGTCGGCCCCGAGCCGCGCGTGGTGGCCGGTCACGACCGCGTCGAATCCGAGCGCGACCGCCCGGTCGAGCACCGCCTCGAACTTGATCTTTTCGTTGCAGCGCAGGCACGGGTTGGGGGTGCGGCCGGCGGCGTACTCGTTGACGAAGTCGTCGACCACGTTGTCGTGGAACTGTTCGGCCATGTCCCAGATGTAGAAGGGGATGCCGATCACGTCGGCGGCCCGGCGCGCGTCGCGGGAGTCTTCCAGCGTGCAGCAGCCGCGGGCGCCGGTCCGGTAGGTCTGGGGGTTGCGTGACAACGCCAGGTGCACTCCGGTGACGTCGTGACCGGCGTCCCGGGCGCGCGCGGCGGCGACGGCAGAATCAACCCCGCCGGACATGGCCGCTAGAACTCGCATGGCTAGAGCCTATCCGCCCGGCCGAGGCAGTTTCCAAGGGCGGGAAGATCAGCGGGGCGTCTTCCAGGCGGTGGCCCGGCGGGCCCGCTCGACCGCCCCGGGCAGCGCCGTGAGCAGCGCGTCCACATCGGCCGTGGTCGACGTGTGACCCAGCGTGAAACGCAGCGAGGAACGGGCGCGGTCGTCGTCGGCACCCATGGCCAGCAGCACGTGGCTGGGCTGGGCGACCCCGGCCGAGCAGGCCGAGCCGGTCGAGCACGCCACCCCCTGCGCGTCCAGGAGCATCAGGAGGGCATCGCCCTCGCAGCCGGGGAAGCTGAAGTGGGCGTTGCCCGGCAGGCGGTCGGCCGGGTCGCCGTTGTAGACGGCGTCCGGCACGGCGGCCCGGACCCGCTCGATCAGGCTGTCCCGCAGCGAGCCGACCCGCGCGGCATAGTCGCCCTGGGACTTGACCGAGGTCTCGACGGCAACCGCGAAGGCGGCCACCCCGGCCGCGTCGAGGGTGCCGGAGCGTACGTCCCGTTCCTGGCCGCCGCCGTGCAGCACCGGCGTCGCCGCCACGTCGCGGCCCAGCAGCAAAGCACCGACACCGACCGGTCCGCCCACCTTGTGCCCGGTGACGGTCATCGCCGCGACCCCGCTGGCCGCGAAGTCGACAGGGATCTGGCCGACCGCCTGCACGGCGTCGGTGTGGAACGGCACTCCGGCCTCGGCGGCCAGCCGGGCCAGCTCCTGGATCGGCTGGACGGTGCCGATCTCGTTGTTGGCCCACTGGACGCTGATCACGGCGATCTCGTCACGGTAACGATCGAGGAGGTCGGCGACCGCGGAGGGCGACACCCGGCCCAGGGCGTCGACCGGCAGCAGGTCGGTCACCGCGCCCTCGTGGGCGGCGAGCCAGTCGGCGGCGTCGAGGACCGCGTGGTGCTCGACCGACGAGACGACGACCCGATGGTGGTTGAGCGAGGCGGCCCGGCGCGCCCAGAAGATGCCCTTGGTGGCCAGGTTGTCGCTCTCGGTGCCGCCGCTGGTGAAGATCACCTCGGACGGGCGGGCTCCGAGTGCCGCGGCGATGCGCTCGCGGGACTCCTCGACCAGCCGGCGGGCACTGCGCCCGGCGGCATGCAGGGACGACGGGTTGCCGACGTCACGGGCGGCGGCGACGTAGGCGTCGAGCGCTTCCGCAAGCATCGGCGTGGTCGCCGCGTGATCCAAGTACGCCATCGTCGCCAAGCTTATTCCGTACGCGAAGAAAGTACGGCCCGGCGGTTTCCCGCCGGGCCGTAACGAAGGTTCTACTTGCGCTTGCGGATTTCTTCCGCGGCTTGCGGTACGACCTTGAACAGGTCGCCTACGACGCCGTAGTCGGCCAGGTCGAAGATCGGTGCCTCGGGGTCCTTGTTGACCGCGACGATGGTCTTGGAGGTCTGCATGCCGGCCCGGTGCTGGATCGCGCCGGAGATGCCGAGGGCCACGTAGAGCTGCGGCGACACGGTCTTGCCGGTCTGGCCGACCTGGAACTGGTGTGGGTAGAAGCCCGAGTCGACGGCCGCCCGGGAGGCGCCGACCGCGCCGCCGAGCAGGTCGGCGAGTTCCTCGACCAGCTTGAAGTTGTCGCCGCTGCCGACGCCGCGGCCGCCCGAGACGACGATGCCGGCCTCGGTGAGCTCCGGACGGGAGCCCTTCTTCTCGGCGACCCGCTCGACGACCTTGGTCAGCTTGTCGCTGTCGCTGACCACGACGTCCACCGACGAGGTCGACGGTGTGGCCGGCGCGGGCGACGGGGTGACCGAGTTGGGCCGGACGGTGATGATCGGCAGCCCGCGGGTGACCTTGGACTTGGCGATGCCCGAGCCGGCGAAGATCGCCTGCGTGGCGGTGCCGTCGGCGTCGACCGCGACCGCGTCGGTGAGCAGGCCGTTGTCGAGCTTGACGGCGAGCCGGCCGGCGATCTCCTTGCCCTCCTGGGTCGAGCCGAGCAGCACGGCGGCCGGCTCGACGGACTTCACCAGCGACGCGATCACCGCCGCCTTGGGGGCGACCAGGTAGCCGTCGACGTCCTCGCCGGACGCGACGTAGATCTTCTCGGCGCCGTACTCGGCGAGCTTGGCGGTGTCGATGTCACCGAACACCACCGCGCTCGGGGAGCCCAGCGTGCGGGCGATCGTGAGCAGCTCGAGGGTGACCTTCTTGACGCCGGCCTCGACGACAACCAGTACTTCAGCCATGACCGACCCCTTCTCAGACGAACTTCTCGGTGGCGAGGTACGTGACGAGCTGGGTGCCGCCGTCGCCGGAGTCGGTGACCTTCTGACCGGCCGAGCGCGGCGGCCGCTTCGCGAACTCGAGCACGGCACTCGTGGCACCGGCCGCGCCGACCTCGTCCGCGGAAACGCCCAGGTCGGCCAGGGACAGCGTCTCCACCGGCTTCTTCTTGGCCGCCATGATGCCCTTGAAGGAGGGGTAGCGCGGCTCGTTGATGGTGTCCCAGACGCTGACCACGGCCGGCGTGGCGGCGGTGACGACCTCGTAGCCCTCGTCGGTCTGCCGCTCGGCGGTCAGCTGGGAGCCCTCAACGGTGAGCTTGCGGGCGCCGGTCAGCGCGGCGATGCCCAGGCGCTCGGCCAGCATGTGCGGCATGACCTGCACACGGCCGTCGGTCGACTCGGCCCCGCAGACGATCAGGTCGGCGTTCAGCCGGCCCAGCGCGGCGGCGAGGACCTTGGAGGTGGCGACCGCGCACGAGCCGTGCAGCGCGTCGTCGGTCACGTGGACCGCCTTGTCGGGGCCCATCGAGAGCGCCTTGCGGATCGACTCGGTCGCGCCGGCCGGACCCATGGTGAGCACGGTGACCTCGCCGCCGTGCGCTTCCTTGATCTTCAACGCCTCCTCGATGGCGTACTCGTCCATCTCGTTGATGACGTTGCTCGCCGAGGCTCGCTCAACGGTGAAATCATCCGCGGCCAACTCACGCGAAGCGCCGGAGTCGGGCACCTGCTTTACCAGTACGACGATGTTCATCGCGCTTCTTGGACCCTCCTGTTGTGAAACCCACCGCTGCCACCCGAGGTTACCCGCGAGTAGCTTAAGAGAGACGGTGACTCACCTCACCATCACGACTGCCCGGACGCTACAGTCGCGACAGGGAGGTGTCTGACATGTCCGGCCAAATTGCTCCACTGTTGGACGGGCCACGCCCGTCCGTACCTCATACTCCCCCACACGGCCGCAGCGGGCCCGAGTCGCCCTGGTGCCGCTGTGGACGGCTACGCGAGGCGTGCGTCAGTGACGAAGTACGCAGCCTCTGGAATGACCTTCTTGACCTTCACGGTCGATAATCGGCGCGTGTTCCGAGCGCTCACCCAGTGGTTCGATCCGGAAAAGCAACCCACGGTCGGCCGCACCCCGGACTACCGGTTCTCGCTCGCCAACGAGCGGACCTTCCTCGCCTGGATCCGCACCGGACTGGCGCTGATCGCGGGCGGGATGGCCTGCGCCCAGTTCCTGCCGTCGCTCTCCATCCACCACCTGCGCGAGATCATCGCGATCGGGCTGCTGGTGCTCGGCGGGACCGTCGCGCTGCGCGCGGTCGACCACTGGGCGCGCACCGAGCGGGCCATGCGGCTCGGCCAGGAACTGCCGCCGTCGAAGTTCCCGGCCATCCTCGCGCTGGCCGTCGGGGCGGGCGCGGTGCTGCTGGTGATCTCCGTGCTGCTGCGGGCCGTTGCATGACGACTGAAGATCACGGAGCCTCGGCCGAGCGCACCCGCCTCGCCTGGCGAAGGACGGGACTCTCGGCCACGGCGGTCGGGCTTCTGGCCGTACGCCCGGCCTTGCGGCCCGGCGCCGGACCGGCGACCTGGCTCGTCGCCGCGGCCGCGATGGCCGCCTGGGTTCTGCTGATCGCGCTGGCCTACCGCCGGGTGCGCGGCCTCGCCGCCCTGCCGCCGCGACCCGGCCGCCGCATCGTCCCGATCTACGCTCTTACCGCGGCCGCCTTCGCCCTTCTCGGCGGGCTTGTTGTCATGCTCTGATCGTCGCCGTAAACGCCCGGCCGCGTCATCATTGCCTCATGGTCCGGTTGTTCATCTTCCTGGCTGCCGCGCAGCTGGCCCTCTTCGTGCTGGCCCTGATCAGCTGTTTGTCGGTCGAGCGCGTGCGCACCCTCCCCCGGTTCGCCTGGGTGCTGCTGATCCTGCTCGTCCCCTTGGCCGGCCCGGCCGCCTACTTCGTCTGGGGTCGCCCGACCAGTCCGCCCCTGGAAGGCAGCCTGGTCCGCCGGGTGGCCCGCCGCCCGTCCTCGCCCGACGACGACCCCGAATTCCTGCGCACCGTCGACTCCGAGCAGTCCCGCCGCGACCGCGAGCTGCTGGCCCAGTGGGAACAGGACTTCGGCGACGACGACAAGCCCTAAGCCAGGTTGGACGAGCGGGGGTAGGCGTCCGCCGGGTCGGTCAGCACGTTGACCAGATAGGGCACGCCCGACGCGAAGGCCCGCTCGAGCGCCGGACCGAGATCGCCCGCCCGGCCGACGGTCTCGCCGGCCCCGCCGAGCGCCCGCACGACCTCGTCGTAGCGCAGACCCGGCTGCAGGTCGGCCGCGACGTCGTAGCCGTACACCGCGTTCATCGGATGCTTCTCGAGCCCCCAGACGCCGTTGTTGCCGACCACCATGACGACCGGAAGATCCTGCCGGACCAGGGATTCCGCGTCCATCAGCGAGAAGCCGGCCGCGCCGTCACCGAGCAGCACGCAGATCTGCCGGTCGGGGTAGGTGACCCGGGCGCCCATCGCGTAGCCCAAGCCGGTGCCGAGACAGCCGTACGGGCCCGGGTCGAGCCAGGTGCCGGGGCGGGCCGGTTCGAGGTAGCGGCCCGCGTACGAGACGAAGTCGCCACCGTCGCCGATCGTCACCGCGTCCCCGGCCAGGACCTTGCGCAGTTCGCCGTAGACCCGGGCCGGTCTGATCGGGTCGCTGTCGGCCGCCATCGCCTCGGCGTCGCGGGCCCGGCCGGCGTCCTCGGCCGTCCGCAGCCCCTCGATCCAGTCGTCGTGCCGGGCGCCCCGCTCGGCGAAGGCCGCGAGGATCCGCCGCAGGTCACCGGCGGGCGAGACGGCCGGCGTCACGTGGCCGGCCCGCTGGGACGGCGCGTCGACCACGTGCACGACCCGGGCCTCGCCGAACTCCCCGAAGCCGAGCCGGAAGTCGAGCGGCGTGCCGATGACCGCGACCACGTCGGCATCGTTGAGCGCGGCCCGGCGCGCCTTGGCCAAAGCGAGCGGATGTCCGGGCGGCAGCGCGCCACGGCCCATGCCGTTGGTGAAGACCGGCACCTGCAACGCCTCGGCGGCCGCCCGTAGCTGCTCGATCGCATCGCCGCCCCAGACGTCCGAGCCCGCGATGATCACCGGGCGCTCGGCCGCGGCGAGCAGGCCGGCGGCCCGGGCGACCTCGTCCGGGTCGGGTTCGATCACCGGCACGGCCGGCTCGCCGGGAGATGCCGCCTCGGCGGTCGAGAACGCCACCTCGAGCGGCAGATCGAGGAAGACCGGCCCGCGATGGGCGGTGAGTGCGCTGGTCAGGGCGTCGGTGATCGCGCCCGGGATCGACTCGGTGGCGTCGGCCGTGGCGGCGTACTTGGTGATCGGGGTGACCAGCGGAACGTGGTCGAATTCCTGCAGGCTGCCCGAGCCCCAGCGGAACTGCGGTGCCCGCCCGCCGAGCACCAGCACCGGCGAGGCGTTGAAGAAGGCGCTGGTCAGACCGGAGATGCCGTTGGTGACGCCGGGCCCGGCGGTGAGCACGGCGAGGCCGGGCCGGCGCTGGAGCTTGGCCACGGCCTCGGCCGCGAAGACCGCGGACTGCTCATGGCGTACGTCGTAGATCGGCAGGCCGGCCCGGTGGAAAGCGTCGTAGAGCGGGAAAACGTGGCCGCCGGAGAGCGTGAACATTTCGCGTACGCCGAAAGCCCGCAGCGCGGCAAGCGCAAGATCGCCGCCGTGGCCCTCGATCACGCCGCCGCCTTCCCTTCAGATGCCGAGCAGATCGGCGATGTCCTTCACCAGGTCGACCGCGTCGTCCTGGATCGGCTCGCCGTTGCCCCAGCCGTAGGCCAGCAGCAACGCAACGAGCGGCACCACGACCATCACGACGATGCTCAGCAGAATCTGCAGGAAGCGCAGGAAACGCCGGGGACGCCGCGGCCGCTGGACCGGTTTCGGCTTGGCCGGCCGCGGCTGCTTGACCGTCTTCTGGTCCCTCTGCGGAGCTTTCCCGGACCCGGTCGCCTTGCCCTTACCCGTCGCCTGCGGCGACCGCTGCGCGGCGGGCGACATCGGCCGGGTCGCGGAGGCTTGCGCTTTCGGAGGTACGCCCGGGGACGCCAGAGTTCGCGGCGTGGGCACCGTGGCATCGGGGTCGGGCGTCCAATGACCGTGATCGGCGTCAGGCCACGGATCGACCGGCGGCTGCAGCCCGGTCGTGCCCGGAATGTGGGCCGGCACCATCGCCGCGGCCGTTTTGCTGGGCCGCCCCTCGGCGCGGCCGCTCGACACCAGCTTGAGCTCGGCGGTCGGCCCGGGCGCCGACGGTCCCGCGGCCAGCAGCGCCGCGTCGGCCAGGATGCTGCCCTCGGCGACCACCAGCTCGGGCTGCTCGATCACCACCGGGGCCTCGCCGAGCGCCCGGTGCAGCAGCGTCGCGACCAGCGGGATCCGGCTCGCCCCGCCGACCAGGAACACCCCGGCGAGCCGGCCCGGCGGCAGGTCGGCCCAGTTGAGCAGGCCCTTGGTGACCTGAACGGTCTGGTCGAGCACCGGGCGGGCCACCCGCTCCAGCTCGTCGCGCGTCAGGTGCGCCTCGGTGTCGAGCAGCGGCACCACGAAATCGGCCGCCTGGGCGCGGGACAGGCGCTCCTTGGCAATGCGGACGTCGTCCCACAGCTGGCGCTGGGCGCGGCGCTCCTCGACCGTCGACGGCTCCATCAGCCGCTGCCACTCCGGCGTGCGCAGGTGCTCGACGATCGCCGCGTCGACGTCGAGGCCGCCGATGTCGTCGCGGCCGTCGACCGCCATCACCTCGAAGCCTTCGGCGGTGCGGGCGACCACGCTCGCGTCGAAGGTGCCGGCGCCGAAGTCGTGCACCACCACGACCGAGCCGATCGGCACGTCACGGCCGAGCACCTCGGCGAAGTAGGTCGCGGCGGCGACCGGCTCGGCGACCAGGCGGGCACCCTCGAGCCCGGCCATCGCGGCCGCCTCGGCGAGCAGCGTGCGGCGGGCCGCACCCCAGGTCGCCGGGCAGGTGAGGGTCACGTCGGGTCGCACCGGGCCGACCGCGCGGTGCCACTCCTCGACCACCCGGGCCAGCACGGCAGCGATCAGGTCGATCACCGGGATCTCGTTCTCGCCGAGCAGCACCAGCCCGTCGTCGATGCGGCGCTTGGGGTTGGGCTCGAAGCGGGCCGGGTCGATGCGGGCGCTGTGCACCGCGTCGCGGCCGACGTTCAGCGTGCCGTTCGGTTCCGCATAGACCGCCGAGGGCAGCAGCGGCGAGCCGTCGACCAGGATCGGCCGCGCGCGCCCGTCCGGCCAGCGGGCCACCGCAACCGTGTTGGACGTGCCGAAGTCCACTCCGAGGGCGTGCCGTCTCGGCGGCTGCGGCCCGTGGCGGTCGATGGACATGATTCAGAGTCTAGGCGGTCCGGTCCGCTACACGATCTTCCAGCGGAGTCGGTAATAACGGCCGGGAAGACAGCGCACCATCCGGCCGTCGTCCGCCCGGGCCAGGGCGCCCCAGTGATCGCAGGGCCGACCGGCCGGCACGGTTCCGGGAGTGGGGCTGGCGCTTCCGCTCACGCCCAGGCCACCGCTGCCGCCCGTGCCGACACTCCCGCCCGTGCCAGCGGTGCCGGCGGGGCCTGCGCTCGGTGACGGCGTGGCCTTGGGCGAGGTCGCGGTGCCGCTTGACGGGGGTGTGAGGGCTAGCGGATCCGACGGGGCCGGACCGGCAGCACCGAACGGCGCCAGGGAGATCGGGGCGGGCCCCGGCGACTGAGCCGTTCCCGCCGACGTTTTCGCCGGATTCGCCGGGTCTACGGGAGCTTGCTCGGTGGTGTGCGCCCGTGCGCTCTCAGCCGGGCTGGTCGATGAGGGCTTTCGGAACGAGGGTTCTCTCGCCGGGGCGATCCAGGCCGGCGGGGCGGCCATCCGGTCGACGCCGGAAGCACCCGTGGCCGGACGGTCGCCGGGCCGGGTCAGCGTCATCCAGCCCACGATCGCGACCAGGAAGATCTGCCCGACGACGAGCGCGGCGGCCAGGCGCACGGTGCGCCGTGCCCCGATCGTCGCCGGAACCGCTTCCACATCGACGGACTTTATGACAGGGGATCGATCGAAGCGAGGTTCAACGCCCGGTAAATGTGGGCTTTCGCTTCTCGACGAACGCGGTGGTGCCCTCGATGCGGTCGTCGGTCGCGAACAGCCCGGCGAACAGCTGCGACTCCAGCGCCAGCCCGGAGGCGAGGTCGACGTTCAACCCGCCGTCGATCGCCTGCTTGGCCGCGCGCAGCGCCAGCGACGGCCCGGTGACGTACGGCTTGACCAACTGCACCGCCGTCTCGAACACCTCGGCGGCCGGCGCGACCCGGTCGGCCAGGCCGATGCGCAGCGCCTCCTCGGCGTCGACCATCCGTCCAGAGAAGATCAAGTCTTTGGCCCGGGCCGGGCCGATCAGCCGGGCCAGCCGCTGGGTGCCCCCGGCGCCCGGGATGATGCCCAGCTTGATCTCGGGCTGGCCGAGCTTGGCGTCGTCGGCCACCACCCGCCAGTCGCACGCCAGCGCCAGCTCGCAGCCACCGCCGAGCGCGTACCCGGTGATCGCGGCGACGACCGGCTTGGGGATGCGGGCCACGGCGTCGAAGGCGCCCGAGAGGGCGACCGCCCGGACCGCCATCTCCTGATAGCCGACAGCCGTGAACTCCGTGATGTCGGCCCCGGCCGCGAAGACCCGCTCGCCGCCGTAGACGATCACCGCCTTGATCGACTCATCGGTCGTGGCGGCGTTGGCGGCCTCCCGCAGCTCTTCCTGCACCTGCGTGCTGAGCGGGTTCATCGGCGGCCGGTCCAGCCGGATCGTCGCGATGCCGTCGGTGATCTCCAGCCGCACGAACTCGCCCACCCCGGTTTGGCCCACAGGGTCCTCCTTGACTCTCGGTTGGCCACAGCCTACGACGGGTATACACCAATATCGTGACGAGCTATTACCGCGACTCCGAGGTATGGATCACGTCATCCGGCGTACACATGAACGGCCAGGATGTGCCCCTGGCTGCCCTGATGCGGGTCTGGCACCGCCAGGGCGCACGCTCGTGGGGCACGGTGGCGGGCCGCGGCATGCTGGCCCTGGCCATCCTGGCGCCGCTCGCCATCGGCGGCCAGGGCATCGCGATCGGGCTGATCCTGCACGTGTCGGCCCCGATCACCGCCGCCCTCGTCGGCGGCGGCGTGCTGCTCGGCCTGGCCACGGTTCCGATCGCCGACCTGATCCTCGACCACGTCGACCGGTCGTACGACCGGGGCAGCCGCACCCTGCAGATCTGGGCCCGCACCCCGGCCGGCGAGATGCTGCTGCTGAGCACCCGCGACCGCGCCCGCTTCGGCCGCATCTACCGCGCACTGCAGCGCGCGCTGGAGCAGCCGGCCCGAGCCCCCGCTACGCTCGCGAAATGATCAAGCAGGCTCTCGGCCTGGCGGCGCTGCTGGGCGCTTCCGGCGCGCTGCATTTCGCCCGTCCGCGCCCGTACGACTCGATCGTGCCCCGCTCGCTACCGGGCTCCCGCCGCGCGTGGACCTACGCGAGCGGCGCCGTCGAGCTGGCCGTGGCCCTGGCGGTCGCGCATCCCCGCACGCGCCGGCTGGGCGGTCTGGCGGCGGCCGCCCTGTTCGTCGGCGTCTTCCCGGCCAACGTCAAGATGGCCGTCGACTGGCGCCATGCGCCGCCGGCCAGGCGGGCGATCGCCTACGGCCGGCTGCCGCTGCAGATCCCGCTGGTTCTCTGGGCCCGCAAAGTCAGCCGGGGTCAGGCCCCCGGGTCGGACGCGTAGAGGGCGTCGATCTCGTCACGGGTCGGCAGCGCGTTGGACGCGCCGACGTGGCGTACGCAGGCGGCCCCCGCCGCGTTCGCCCAGCGGACCGCCTCGACCAGCGGGCGCCCCTCACCCCAGGCCACCGAAAGAGCCCCGGTGAAGGCGTCGCCGGCCGCCGTCGTGTCGAGGACCTCGACCGGGAACGCCGGCACGACGGCGTCGGTGCCCGAACGGTCGGCGTAGCGCGAGCCGGAGCCGCTCAGCGTCAGGACGACCCGGGGCACCAGCGCCAGCAGCGCCGGCATGTCGATGTCGGAGCGGCCGCTGATCGTCGCCGCCTCGATCTCGTTGACGACCAGCAGGTCGACGTTGTCGAGCAGTTCCGGCGGAAGGGAGCGGGCCGGGGCGGCGTTGAGGATCGTGCGGGTGCCGGCCGCGCGGGCCGCCCGCATCGCCTCGGTCACCGTCTCGACCGGGATCTCGAGCTGGCAGACCAGCACGTCGGCCTCGGCGATCGCGCGGCGTTCGGACTCGGTCAGGCCGGTGAAGCTGGAGTTGGCGCCGGGTGCGACGACGATCGAGTTTTCTCCCGAGCGGTCGACCATGATCACGGCGACGCCGGAGGAGCCGTAGCTCGTGCGTACGCCGGAAGCGTCGACCCCCGCGGCCGTGAGTCTCGCGTTGATCGTGACGCCGAAGGCGTCGGAGCCGATGGCGCCGAGGAAGACCGTCTGCCCGCCGGCCCGCGCCGCCGCGATCGCCTGGTTGGCGCCCTTACCGCCGGGCGTCATCATGAAGTCGTCGCCGAGCACCGTCTCGCCGGGCAGCGGCAGGCGGGCGGACAGGCCGACCAGGTCCATGTTGGCGCTGCCGACGATGACCACGCGGGGAGCCATGCGCTCAGGCCGCCCGGGCCGTGTAGCGGTCGCCGAACCGGTCGACGACCAGCGGCAGGCCGAACGTCTTGGACAGGTTGCCGGCGGTCATGACCTCGCCGAGCGGACCGCCCGCCACGATCGTGCCTTCGCGCAGCAGCAGGCCGTGGGTGAAGCCGGGCGGGATCTCCTCGACGTGGTGGGTGACCAGCACCATCGCCGGTGCGTCGGGGTCGAGGGCCAGCTCGGTGAGGCGGGCCAGCAGGTCTTCGCGGCCGCCCAGGTCGAGGCCGGCGGTCGGCTCGTCGAGCAGCATCAGCTCGGGGTCGGTCATCAGCGCGCGGGCGATCTGGGTGCGCTTGCGCTCGCCCTCGGACAGGGTGCCGAACTCGCGGTCGACCAGCGCGCCCATGCCGAACTGCTCGAGCAGGCCCCGGGCGCGGGCCTCGTCCTGCGGGTCGTACGACTCGCGCCAGCGCCCGACCACCGACCAGGCGGCCGTGACCACCACGTCGAGCACGCGCTCGCCGGGCGGCACCTGATCGGCGAAGCGGCCGGTGGTGAGGCCGATGCGGGTGCGCAACTCGTTGACGTCGACCCGGCCGAGCCGTTCACCGAGCACCCAGGCCTGACCGCGGGACGGGTGCAGGCGGCCCGACGCGAGGTTGAGCAGGGTGGTCTTGCCGGCGCCGTTGGGGCCGAGGACCACCCATCGTTCGTCCAGCTCGACCTGCCAGGACAGGCTGCGGACCAGGAAGTTTGCGGAGCGGATCACGCTCACCCGGTCGAACGCGAGGACGGTGTCGTCGTCGGGCGGAAGAGTCGTCACGGTCGGCTCGAGCACGACTCCATCCAACCACGCGCGACGACGGCGATCCTCACGCGGTGGTCGAGCCGAAGACCTCGTCCCGTACGGCGTCGAGCGCGGTGTGCAGGGCGCCGTGCAGGACCGGCTCCGAGGCCACCTCGGTGATCACTACCTTGGGTGACACCAGGGTGATCGCCGCGACCTCGCGCTCGACCCGCTCGGCCAGCGACGGACCACCGGCCTGGCTGACCTCGCCGGCCAGCACGACCAGCGGCGGGTCGAGGACCACGCAGGTGGCGGCCACGCCGAGGGCGAGCTGGCCGGCCAGTTCGTCGAGGGCGGCCTCGCCGGCCTCTCCGGCGGCCACGGCGGCGTGGACGACGTCGGCCGCCTCGTTGCCGCGGAAGCCGTACTTCTTGCCGATCGCCTTGACCGCCTCGCCGCCGGCCACGCTCTGGAAGGCGCCCCGCATCGAGCCCTTGGCCGCCCGCTTGCCCGAGTTGCGCGGCACCTCGGCGCCGGCCACCGGCAGGTAGCCGATCTCGCCCGCGGCGCCGGTGCTGCCCTGGTGCAGCCGGCCGTCGATGACGCTGGCCAGGCCGACGCCGCGGCCGATCCAGATGAGCACGAAGTCGGTGACGCCGACCGCCGCGCCGATGCTCGACTCGGCGATCGCGGCCAGGTTGACGTCGTTGCCGAAGACGACCGGGGTGCTCAGATCGCGGCGCAGGTCGTCGAGGAGGCCGCGGTGCCAGCGCGGCAGGTCCCAGGCGAACGAGATCTCGCCGGTGCTGGGGTCGACCAGGCCGGGCGTGCCGAGGACGACGCGGCGCACGGACGACATCTCGGCGCCGGCCTCGGTCGCGGCCTGGACGACCACCCGGTGGACGACGCCGACCGGGTCGTCGGTGTCCCTGGTCGACTGCTCGACCTGGCCGATGATCGTGCCGGTGATGTCGGCGCAGGCGGCGACCACGCGTTCCGGGCCGACGTCGACGCCGATCACGTGGGCGCTGCCGGGGGTGACCGCGTAGAGCTGGGCGTTGGGCCCACGGCCGCCGGCCTGCTCGCCGACCCGGCGCACCAGGCCGCGTTCCTCGAGGCGCTCGACCAGCTGTGAGGCGGTCACCTTGCTGAGCCCGGTCAGCTCGCCGAGCTGGGCGCGGGTGAGCGGTCCTCGGGCGAGCAGCAACTCCAGCGCGGCGCGGTCGTTGAGTGCGCGCAGCAGCCGGGGTGTGCCCGGAAGGCGGGTGGCGGCCATAACTACGTCCCCTACTATTTAAGATTGTTTCCTATTATCGCGCTCCGATGTAGCCGCAGCGTAACGGTCGGCACCGTCGCCGTCCGCTCCGCGTTCAGTATCAATGAGCGATCAACAATCGCGTCACCCCACCGGAGAGACACCATGGCGATCGACCCGGGGCTTCGCCGCCTCGCCCTCGGCACCCTGCTGGCCGCCTTCCCCGGCGGCTCCGCGCCCGAGTGGGCCCTCGGCCTGCTCGCCGAGGGCCTGGCCGGGCACACCCTGTTCGGCACCAACGTCGTCGACGCGGCCCAGGTCGCCGGCCTGACGGCCCGGCTGCGGTCGGTACGCCCGGACGCGCTGATCGCGATCGACGAGGAGGGCGGCGACGTCACCCGCCTGGCCCACCGCACCGGCAGCCCCTATCCGGGCAACGCCGCGCTGGGCACGGTCGACGACCCCGAGCTCACCCGCGCGGTGTACGCGGCGATCGGCGGCGACCTGGCCGCGGCCGGCATCAACCTCGACCTGGCGCCGACCGTTGACGTCAACACGGCCGACGACAACCCGATCATCGGGACGCGGTCGTTCGGCAGCAACCCGATGCTGGTCACCCGGCACGCGGCGGCCGCGATCGAGGGCCTCCAGTCGGCCGGGGTCGCGGCCTGCGCCAAGCACTTCCCCGGGCACGGCGCCACGGTCACCGACTCGCACCTCGAGCTGCCGACCGTCGACGCCACGCTCGACCTGCTGCGCGAGCGGGACCTGCCGCCGTTCGCGGCGGTGGTGGCGGCCGGCTCGCAGGCGATCATGTCGGCCCACATCCGGGTGCCGTCGCTGACCGCCCAGGACCCGAGCACGTTCAGCAAGCGGGTGCTGATCGACCTGCTGCGCGGCGAGTACGGCTTCGGCGGCGCGATCGTCACGGATGCCCTCGAGATGAAGGGGGCGGCGGCCACCGCGGGCGGCATCGGTGCGGCAGCCGTACGCGCGTTGACCGCCGGAGCGGATCTGCTCTGCATCGGGGCCAAGGTCGACCTCGATCTGGTCGAGGCGATCATTTCGGAAATTTCCGGGGCGGTCGCGGACGGCCGGCTGCCGCTGGTGCGGCTGGAGGACGCGGTCGCGCGTACGGCAGAAATGGCGGCGTGGGCCGCAACGCCCCGCAGCCGGCCCGGCCCCGACGAGAGCCTGGGTCTGTCGGCGGCGCGCCGCGCCGTGCGGGTCGAGGGTTCGCTCGACGAGCTCGCCCGGCCGCTGGTCGTGCAGTTGGTGTCGGGGCACTCGATCGCCGAGGGCCGCGTGCCGTGGGGTCTCCGGCCGCACCTGGACGGAACCGAGCAGCTCGAGGTGGTGGCGGCCGAGGCGTCGGCGGAGGAGATCGTCGCGAAGGCCGGCGGCCGGCCGATCGTGGTGGTCGGCCGGCACACCCACCGGCTCCCGGCGAGCCGCGACCTGATCGAGGCCCTGGCCGCCGGGCATCCGGTCGGCGTGGTCGAGATGGGCTGGCCGTCGGTCTGGCGCCCGGCGAACGCCCGGGCGTTCGTCACCTCACACGGTGCGACCCTGGCCAACGGCCGGGCGGTGGCCGAGGTGCTCGGCATCGCGCGCTGATTATAACTTGAACGCGTTCAACAAGGGCCTCTATGCTGAGCCCGTGATGAGCCGGCACCGGCCGATCACGGGGCGACCGGTGCCGGCTCATCCAGGCGCGTCGGCGGACTACGGTGACGGGTGTGACGACAGCCGCCGCTGACCCCTCCGTCCCCCCGGAGAAACCGCGCCGGGCCCGGGGCGAGCAGACCCGGCAGGCCATCCTCGAGACGGCGCTGCGGTTGTTCCAGGAGCGGGGATACGCCGACACCACCATGCGGGCGATCGCCAAGGAGGCGGGGGTCGCGGTCGGAAACGCCTACTACTACTTCGACTCCAAGGAACACCTGATCCAGGGGTTCTACGACCGCAGCCAGGCCGAGGTGCGGGCCCGGGCCGACGAGATCATGGCGGCCGAGAGCGGCTTCGCCGACCGGCTGCGCGGGGTGCTGCACGCCGGCATCGACGTCAACGCGTCGTACCACGCGTTCGCGGCCACGTTCTTCAAGAGCGCGGCCGAGCCGACGTCGCCGCTGAGCCCGTTCTCCCGCGAGTCGTCACCGGCCCGCGAGGCGGCGATCGCGATGTTCCGCGACGTGGTCGACGGCTCGTCGGCCAAGCTCGACCCGGAGCTGCGCAAGGAGCTGCCGGAGCTGCTCTGGCTGGCCTACATGGGCGTGGTGCTGTTCTGGGTGCACGACCGGTCGCCCGACCAGCAGCGCACCCGGCGGCTCATCGACGGCGTGGTGCCGCTGATCGATCGGCTGGTGTCGCTCTCCCGGCTGCGGGTGCTGCGGCCGGCGCTGCGCCAGGTGCTGGCACTGATCGACAGCGTCCGCAGTGACTCTCCGTCATAACACGTCGCCGCTACACACCGTAACACAGTGAGGGAGTTTGGCGGCATTTGCTCCAATCCGCCGGAACTGTCGGGGAAAGTCCCCCACCCGAACGGCCATTTAGGTCACCCAGCGCTTCCGGGGCGGCCCGGCCGGCACGTAGCGTCATGTCCGTAGGTGGGTCTGGGGACGTCGCGGGGACTCGGCCTTCGGGACCAGTTCGAGCCTCCGCGGCGCAGACGGTGAGCCGGGCGCGACAGGACTTCGGGAGCAGTCCTGCGGCGCCCGGCTCACGCCGTCCCGGGCCGTGCAACGCTCGGCCGATGAGCTCGTACACGGGGGCGGCCTGGCTCGACGTGGCCCGCGCCGGCGATATCGAGGCGGTGCTCGCCGATCTGCGCACGGGCGAGCCGGCCGAGCCGACCACCCTGCGGGCCCGGGCCGGCGGTACGCGGATCGAGCTGCACAGCCGCGACAGCAGCAGCTCTCAGAACGCGGACTTGAAGCGCCTCAACCGCAGGCTGTTGAGCACGACGAAGATCGAGCTCAGCGCCATCGCGGCGCCGGCGATCATCGGGTTGAGCAGGCCGGCGGCGGCCAGCGGCAGGGCGGCCACGTTGTAGGCGAAGGCCCAGAACAGGTTCCCGCGGATGATCGCCAGGGTGCGGCGCGACAGCCGCACCGCATCGACCGCCGCGGTCAGATCGCCGCGCACCAGGGTCAGGTCGGACGCCTGGATCGCCACGTCGGTGCCCGCGCCCATCGCCAGCCCGAGGTCGGCCTGGGCCAGCGCCGCCGCGTCGTTCACGCCGTCGCCGACCATCGCGACCACGCTGCCCGACTCCTGCAACTGCTTCACCACGTCGACCTTGCCCGACGGCAGGACCCCGGCGATCACCTCGCCGATCCCGGCGTGCGACGCCACCTGCGAGGCCACCTCCAGGCGATCGCCGGTGACCATGATCGGGCGGAGGCCCAGCCGCTTCAACCCGGCGACTGCCGGGGCGCTGCTCTCGCGTACGGAATCCGCAAGCGCAACCCACCCCGCGGCCGCACCGTCGGTGCGGACCTCGACCCAGGTCGCCGCGAGGTCGCCCGGCACGGGCGCATCCGGCGTCGCCGCACCGACCGTGACCTCGATCTCCCCGACGCGGCCGCGCACGCCGACCCCGGCCGACGCCCGGAAGTCGGCGACCGCCGGAAGATCACCGGACGCGCGAGCCGCCGCCGCGATCGCCCGGCCGAGCGGGTGCTCGGAGGCCGCCTCGACCGCCCCGGCCAGCCGCAGCACCTGGGGCACGCCCCACCCGGGCGCCGGCACCACCCGGACCACCGTCATGTGCCCGGTCGTCACGGTGCCGGTTTTGTCGAGCAGAACCGTATCGATCCTGCGGGTGGATTCCAGGGCCTCGACGCCGCGGATCAGGATGCCCAGCTGCGCGCCGCGCCCGGTGCCGACCAGCAGCGCCGTCGGCGTGGCCAGCCCCAGCGCGCACGGGCAGGCGATGATCAGCACGGCCACGGCCGCCGATGCGCCGCCTCCGGTGCCGAGGTAGAAGCCGAGGGTGCCCAGGGCCAGGGCGATCACCGCGGGCACGAAGACGCCGGAGATCCGGTCGGCCAGACGCTGGACGGCGGCCTTGCCGTTCTGCGCCTCCTCGACCAGCCGGGCCATCTGGGCCAGCTGGGTGTCGGCGCCGACCCGGGCGGCCCGCACCAGCAGGCGACCGCCCGCGTTGACCGTCGCGCCGGTCACCGGATCGCCCGGCCGCACCTCGACCGGCACCGACTCGCCGGTCAGCAGGCTCGCGTCGATCGCCGACGCGCCGTCGGTGACCACGCCGTCGGTCGCGACCTTCTCCCCCGGCCGTACCACGAAGATCTCGTCGACCCGCAGGTCGGCGGCCGGGATCTGCTGCTCGGTGCCGTCGCGGAGCACGGTCACGGTCTTGGCGCCGAGCTCGAGCAGGGCCCGCAGGGCATCTCCGGCCCGGCGCTTGGCCCGCGCCTCCAGATAGCGCCCGGCCAGCAGGAACGTGGTCACGCCGGCGGCCGCCTCGAGATAGATCGCGTCGCCGTCCTGGGCGGTGAACGAGAACGGGTGGGTCATTCCGGGCATGCCGGCGTCGCCGAGGAAGAGCGCCCACAGCGACCAGCCGAAGGCGGCCAGTGTGCCCAGCGAGACCAGCGTGTCCATGGTGGCCGCGCCGTGGCGCAGGTTGACCGCGGCGGCACGGTGGAAGGGCCAGCCGCCGTAGACGACGACCGGGGCGGCCAGGGTGAGTGAGAGCCACTGCCAGTAGGTGAACTGCCAGGCCGGAACCATCGCCAGCACGACGACCGGGAGGCTGAGCAGGGCCGAGATCAGGAGGCGGTCCTTGAGCGTGTCCCTCTCCGTGGGCTTCTTCACCGCCGCCTGGTAGCCCGTCTTTTCCACCACCGCGACCAGGTCGTCGACGGTCACGCCGGCCGGGACCGTGGCGCGCGCCTTCTCGGTCGCATAGTTGACGGTCGCGGTGACGCCCTCGAGCCGGTTCAGCTTCTTCTCGATGCGGTTGGCGCACGCGGCGCACGTCATCCCGCCGATCTCGAGTTCAATCACGCGCTCCATGACCCTACCCTATACCCCTAGGGGGTAGGAGCGCCTGCGTCCCGGCGACGATCACCTCCAGTCCGTACTCGAAAGCGGCGTCCGGCTGCCGGTAACCGCCCGATCGGAACGCCTCGCGCAGCGTCGGCAGCCGCTTCAGCATCTCCAACTCCTGCGGGCTGGGCTGGGTGTGCAACGCCTGCTCCTGCAGCACGAACCCGTTCGCGTAGTCGGCGATCACCATGATCGTGCGCAGCGCCAGCACCGGCGTGAACCCCAGCCCGACCATGGCTTCGAGCTCACGCTCGAAACCTTCCATGGCATCCGGCGCCCGGCGGGCCGAGGTGATCAGCCGGGCGCCATCCCGGTGGGACAACAGCGATTTCCGGTACGCCCGAGCCCTGCGCCGCAACCACACCGGCCACGTCTCGTCGTTTTCGGGTGGTCCCATCCCGGCCGCCATGATGATGGCGGCCGCCATGCCCTCGAGCAGCTCCTGCTTGGTCTTGAAGTGCCAGTAGAGCGCCGGCGACTGCACCCCGAGCTCGGCGGCGAGGCGGCGGACGCTGAGCCCGTCGAGGCCGACCTCGTCGAGCAGCCGCAACCCGGTGTCGATCAGCAGTTCCCGCGAAAGGCCCTTCACGAGGCCAGCTTAGCAGTGCTAAGTTGCGCCTTAGCACTGCTAAGGAGGAGCCATGGAGAACCTGATCGTCGAAGGCAGCGGACGTTCGATCCTGGTCCTGCACGGGGGCATGGGCGACCTGTCAAGCTGGGAAAAGGTGACCGACCGCCTGCGGGACCGGTTCCGGGTGGCGCGGCTCTATCGGCGCCAATACCGGCTCGACGTGCCCCGCAAGGTGACGATGGCCGACGAGGTCGCCGAAGTGCTCGCGGCCGCATCGACACTCGACCGCCCGGTGCTGGTGGGGCACTCGTCCGGGGCCGTGCTGGCCCTCGAAGCGCTGGCGGCGTCGCCGGAGACGTTTTCGGCCGCCGTGCTCTACGAGCCGCCGCTGATCATCGACGACCGCCGCCTGGGAGACGGCACGCAGACCGCACAGCCCCAGCCCGCACAGCCGCAGACCACACAGCCGCAGACCGCACAGCCGCAGCCCTCGCAGAACGCACAGCCCCAGCCCTCGCAGACCGCACAGCCCCAGCCCTCGCAGACCACACAGCCCCAGCCCTCGCAGACCGCACAGCCGCAGCTCTCGGAGCCCACGCAGCCTCGCAGCGGCGACGGCCGCTTCGAGGGCAACGCTCAGCCCGAGAACGGCCGCGCCGCGCAGCCCGACACGCCACGGCCCGACACGCGGCAGCCCGGCGGCGGGAGCGCTGGCCGCCCGATTGAGCGGGCCCGCGCCGCACTCGCCGAGGGCCGCCCCGGCACCGCGTTCGCGATCTTCCTCGCCGAGGTGGCCGGCATCGGCGGCGTCGACGGCGTCGAGGTGGCGGCCATCGAGGCCACGGTCAACCGGAAGCCCGAGATCGCTCCGATCGTCGAACGCCAACTCGACGACAACGACGCGATCGACGCCCTGGGCAACCGCCTGGCCGCCTATTCCAAGATCGGCCTGCCGGTGCTGCTGCTCACCGGCGATCAGAGCCCGCTCCACCTGCAGGAGCGGTTGGGCGCCCTGCAGGCGGTGCTCCCGGACGCCCGGCGCGTGACGCTCCCGGGAGAGGGCCACAACGCCGAACGCTCAGCACCGGACCGCCTGGCCGAGATCATCGGCGAATTCGCCGAAATCTAGACGGCCGGCTGAGCAGCCGCCGCCGCCCCCACCCCGGCACTGGGTGGGAGCAAGTTGAGCACCCAGGTACGACATTTTCGCGCGGCCGTCCACAACCAGCCGCGAGCCGGTCAGGACGGGGCGGCCGACGTCTTGACCAGGGTGCGGATCTGGCGGAGCAGCACCGACAGCGCCGCCAGCTCGGCCGGGGTGTCGTCGACGTTGCCCATCGCGTTGGAGGCGCGCGCGATCGACGCCTTGTTGGTCTCCTCCCATTCCGAGACCCGCTCGTCGGCCGACGGTTGCGCCGGCGTCGACAGCAGGACCTCGGCGGTCAGGGCGGCCAGCGCGCCGTACAGGTCGTAGCGCAACGCCATCCGCGCCAGCGTCTGCCACCGGTCGCCCCGCGGCAGCTTGGAGATGTGCGACAGCAGCTGGTCGATCTGGAAGCGTTCCGACAGCACGAAGTAGACCTGGGCCACCTCGGCCGGTGGGCGTTCGGTCGAGCGGCCGGTCTCGAGCACGTCGAGCAACCCGAAACCGTAGTTGACCCAGGTCACCTTCTCGGCCAGCTCCATCGGCACGCCCTTGTCGACCAGCGTGGCCATGTGTTCGTCCATCGACCGCCGCTCGGGGCCGATCAGCACCGACGGCAGCTGCGGCAGCAGCTCGGAGATGCCCGGCTGCAGCTTGGCCGTCTCGGCGGCCACGTCGATCGGCGAGCGCCGGGTGGTGACCAGCCAGCGGACCGCCCGGTCGAGGAGGCGCCGCGACTCCAGGAAGACCAGCACCTGGGCGCTCGTCGGCACCCGGCTGTCGAGTGCCTCGGCGGCCGCCCAGATCCCCTCCAGGCCGTAGACGTCGCGCACCACCACGTAGGCCCGGATCACGTCGGCCGCCGAGGCGCCGCTCTCCTCCATCGCCCGGAAGACGAAGGAGGTGCCGCCGCGGTTGACGACCTCGTTGACCAGCGCGGTGGTGATGATCTCGCGGCGCAGCCGGTGGCCGGCCATCCGGACGGCGAACCTTTCCCGCAACGGCGTCGGGAAATAGCGCGCCATCACATCGTTGGTCCATGGTTCGTCGACGATCTGGTCGGCGAGGACCTCACGCTCCAGCGAGATTTTGACGTACGCGAGGAGCACCGCGAATTCAGGCGCGGACAGGCCGTCCCCGCTGTCCGAGCGGGTCTGGAGCTCGGCGTCGGTCGGGAGTGCCTCCAGTTCACGGTTGAGCTGGCCGCTCGACTCGAGCTCGTTGAGCATCCGCCGGTGGACCGGGAGCAGCGAGTGGGCCTGCGACCGGGCGGTGCCGAGTGCGAAGGCCTGTTCGTAGTTGTCCCGCAGAACCTGGGCCGCGACCTCGTCGGTCATGGATTCCAGCAGCTCGTCGCGTTCGGAGGTGGTCATTTCCCCGTCGGTCACCGCGCCGCCGAGCAGGATCTTGATGTTGACCTCGTGGTCGGAGCAGTCGACACCGGCCGTGTTGTCGATGAAGTCGGTGTAGATGCTGCCGCCCTTGAGGGCGAACTCGATGCGGCCGCGCTGGGTCAGGCCCAGGTTGCCGCCCTCGCCGACGACCCGGGCCCGCAGCTGGGCGCCGTTGACCCGGATCGCGTCGTTGGTCTTGTCGCCGACGTCGAGGTGGGATTCGCTTGCCGCCTTGACGTACGTGCCGATGCCGCCGTTGAACAGCAGGTCGACCGGTGCGAGCAGGATCGAGCGCATGAGCTCGGCCGGGCTCAGCGCGGTCGTGCCCGGCGGGAGCCCGAGCGCCTCGACGACCTGCGGCGTGATCGGGATCGACTTGGCTGTACGCGGGAAGACCCCGCCGCCCGCGCTGATCAGGGCGGTGTCGTAGTCGTCCCAGGAGGAGCGGGGCAGGTCGAACAGCCGCCGGCGTTCGACGAACGACCGGGCCGCGTCCGGGTCCGGGTCGAGGAAGATGTGCCGGTGGTCGAAGGCGGCCACCAGCCGGATGTGCTCGGAGAGCAGCATCCCGTTGCCGAACACGTCGCCCGACATGTCGCCGACACCGACGACGGTGAACTCTTCCTTCTGGGTGTCGAGGCCGAGGTCGCGGAAGTGCTTCTTGACCGACTCCCACGCGCCGCGGGCGGTGATGCCCATTTTCTTGTGGTCGTAGCCGGCCGAGCCGCCGCTGGCGAACGCGTCACCCAGCCAGAAGTCCTTGCCGACCGAGATCGCGTTGGCGGTGTCGCTGAACGTGGCCGTGCCCTTGTCGGCCGCCACCACCAGGTAGGGGTCGTCGCCGTCGTGCCGGACCACGTCACCCGGCGGGATGATCTTGCCGCCGTGGATGTTGTCGGTGACGTCGAGCAGCGCGGTGATGAACTGCTTGTAGCACTCCACCGCCTCGTCGCGGTCGCCCGGCTTCTGCTTGAGCACGAAGCCGCCCTTGGCGCCGACCGGCACGATCACCGCGTTCTTCACCATCTGCGCCTTGACCAGGCCCAGGATCTCGGTACGGAAGTCTTCCCGGCGGTCGGACCAGCGAAGTCCGCCGCGGGCGACGTCGCCGAACCGCAGGTGCACACCCTCGAAGCGCGGCGAATAGACGAAGATCTCGTACTTCGGGCGGGGCTGCGGCAGCTCGGGAATGGCCAGCGGGTCGAGCTTGAACGCCACGTACGACTTGGGACGGCCGTCGGCGCCGCGCTGGAAGAAGCTGGTGCGCAGGGTGGCCTGGATCAGCGTCAGATAGGACCGGAGAATGCGGTCCTGGTCGAGGCTGTCGACCCCGTCGAGCAGCTCGGTGATCCGCTCGGCGGTGTCGGCGGCCGCGCGGGTGCGCTCGTCCTCGCCGATCTGCAGGCGCGGCGAGAACCGGGTCTCGAAGAGCTCGACCAGGCTCCGGGCGATCTCCGGGTACGCCGTGAAGGTCGATTCGACGTAGACCTGGGAGAAGACGTTGCCGGCCTGGCGCAGATATTTCGCGTACGCCCGCAGCACCACCACCTGACGCCAGGTCAGACCGGCCCGCAGCACCAGTTCGTTGAAGCCGTCGACCTCGGCCTCGCCCCGCCACGCGGCCGCGAACGCGTTCTCCACCTGCGGCCGCACCTCGGACAGGTCGCGGTGCGCGGCCGGCGGTTCGAGACCGAAGTCGTACAGGTAGATCGTGCCGTCGCTGCGGCGGATCTCGTACGGCCGCTCGTCGACCACCTGCACCCCGAGCGAGTGCAGCACCGGCAGCACCGCCGAGAGCATCATCGGCTCGCCGTACCGGTAGACCTTGAACCGCACGTTGCGGGCGTCGGGCTCCGGTTCGCCGGTCACACCCCTCCGCCGCTTGCGGTAGAGGTGCATCTCGAGCTGGCCGGCCTCCTCGAGCAGCTCCAGCTTGGCGAGGTCCTGCATGCCCTCGTACGGTGTGTGGCCGTCCTTGTAGCTGTCGGGGTAGGCGCCCGCGTAGCGCGTGAACAGGTCGCGGGCCTGTTCCTCGCCCAGCTTGCGTTCGAGCACCAGCGAGAAGTCGTCGTCCCACATGCGGGTCGCGTCGGCCAGCATCTCGGCCAGCTGGTTGGGGTCGACCCGGCCCGGCGGGTCGGCCGGGTCGGTGCGCACGATGAAGTGGATGCGGGCGAGCATCCGCTCGGTGACCCGGGTGGTGTAGTCGACCCCGACGCCGTTCAGCTCGCGCAGCAGGATCTCCTGCATGCTCAGCCGGTTGACCGTGGTGAACCGGTCACGAGGCAGGTAGATCAGGCACGAGATGAACCGGCCGTACCCGTCCCGGCGCAGGAAAAGACGCAGCTGACGCCGGCCCGCCATGCGCAGCACACCGATGACGGCCTCGTAGAGGTCGTCGGTCTTGATCTGGAAGAGTTCGTCGCGGGGGTAGGTCTCGAGGATCTGCATCAGATCCTTGCCGCTGTGCCCGCGCGGGGAGAGACCCGAGCGGTCGAGCACCTCCATCACCTTGCGCTTGACCACCGGCAGCTCGCGCACGCTGGTGCGATAGGCGGAACTCGAGAAGAGGCCCAGGAAGCGCCGCTCGCCGATCACCTCGCCGTGGTCGTTGAAGAGCTTGACACCGATGTAGTCGAGGTAGGCCGAGCGATGCACGGTGGCCCGCGAGTTGGCCTTGGTGATCACGAGAAGCCGCTTCTCGAGAGCCCGCTGGTAGGCCTCGGTCGACATCGAGCTCAGCTGGCGCGGGGTGCTGTCGCCACGCAGGATGCCCAGCCCGCTGCCCGGCACCGCGTTCAGCACGTCGCCGTTGAGGCGGTATTCGCGGTAGCCGAGGAACGTGAAGTGGTCGTGGGCCAGCCACTTGAGCAGCTCGATCGAGTCGGTGACGTCCTTGTCGGGCACCGGCAGTTTGGTCTCCGACCCCCGGGCGGTGGCCAGCTCGTCGGCGATGACGACGGCCCGCTGGCGCATGCGCGGCCAGTCCTCGACCGCGTCGCGCACGTCGGTCAGCACCCGGCGGACCTCGTTGAGCAGCTGCTCGCGGGCCTCCGGGCGGCGGATCGGGTCGATCTCGATGCGGATCCAGCTCTCGACCAGGTCGCCCTCGATCGCGTCGTCCGGCTCGACGTCGGCGGCCAGCTCGCCGAGCGCGCCCAGCGGCTCGCGCCGCACCACGATCAGCGGGTGGACCAGCAGGTGCACCTGCAGCTGGTGGGCGGTGAGCAGGGCGATCACCGAGTCGACCAGGAACGGCATGTCGTCGGTGACGATCTGCACCACGGTGTGGCATTGGTCACCGGCCGGCGGCGTGATCGCCAGCTTCAGCTCGCCGGGCAGCCGGACCGCGGCCAGTTCGCGGTGCGCGACCGCCGCGTCGTACATCTCCTGGGCGGTGAAGCCGACCAGCTCCTCGTCCGGCGCGAAGCGCCAGAAACGGCTGACCAGCGATGCGGTGGCGTGGTCGCGGCCGGCCACCCCGACGGCCTGCGCAACCAGGCTCTCGGCATTGGGCAGCGGCTCGTCGAGGTCGCCCTCGTCGCCGGTGCCGAGATGGCCGGTCAGTGCTAACCCGGGGCCTGTTTCGGGATCGGTGATCAGATCAGAATCGGTCGCTGCCTCGTCGGCGACAGCCATGTCCTGGTGCTCCCCTCACCCACGACTCTGTGGGCTCGCATCTCTCACCCACAGCCTAGAACTTGCCCGCGGCGAACGATCACACGCGTGGTGTGCACGGGTCTTCTCCCCGCATTCGGGTGCACATGACGGGCTCAGGTTTACTACCGTGCCGGGAGTTGCCCGGCACTCGGGCCTGACGAAGGGGCGCCCCATGCATCGCTACGGCCGCCGCGCGGTCGCCGCGCTGGCCACGTTGACGCTCGCCGGCGGCGGGCTCGCCGCGTGCTCCAAGGACGCACCGGACGGCACGCTCAAGGCGTTTCTGAGCGGCTGGAAGGGCGGCGACCTGCACACGGTCGGCTTCGTCAGCGCCAGTGGCGCCAAGGTCGCCGACGCCGACGTGGTCAAGCAGCTTCAGGAACTCTCCGGCGGCCTGGCCAAACAGCCGCTGACGGTCACCGAGGCCGGCGACGCCAAGACCAAGGGCGACAACTCCTCGAGCCCGATCAAGCTCGACTGGACGCTGCCGGGCGGCACCCACTGGACGTACCCGAGCACGGTGCGGCTCACCAAGCACAACACCGACGGCTGGAAGGTGATCTGGGAACCGGCCATCGTGCACCCCCAACTCGCCTCCGGTGACAAGCTGGCCGTACGCCGGGTGGCCTCCCAGCGGGGCGGCATCCAGGACTCGAAGGGCGAGGCCATCGTCACCTCGCGTGACGTCGTGACCGTCGGCATCGAGCCGCAGAAAGTCACGAATTTGGCACAGTTGCAGAAGAGCCTCGACACCGCATTCAAGAAGATCGGCGTCGACATGGACTTTTCCGGCCTCAAGGACCGCGTGGACAACGCCAAGCCGGACGCCTTCGTCGAGCTGATCACTTTGCGACGCCCCGACTGGGACAAGATCAGCGACGACGTGGCGCTCGACGGCGTCATCTGGAACGAGGGCAAGAAGCCGCTCGCCCCGACCCGGGCCTTCGCACGGGCGCTCCTCGGCACCGCCGACGAGGCCACCGCCGAAGACCTGCAGAACAACAAGGACCTCGCCCAGGGCGACGTGGTCGGCCACGGCGGCATCCAGCAGAAGTACGACGACGCGCTCCGCGGTACCCCCGGCATCTCGGTGGTGATCGCCCAGCAGGCGCCGGACGGCAAGGTCAAGGACACCCCGCTCTTCACCACCCAGCCGGTCAACGGCAAGCCGATCAAGACCAGCCTCGACGTCGACACCCAGAACGCGGCCGACGCGGCCCTGACCGCCGAGAAGCAGCCGAGCTCGCTGGTCGCGATCCGGGTCAGCGACGGCGCCGTGCTGGCGGTCGCCAACGGGCCCGACGGCGGCACGGTCGACACCGCGCTCACCGGCGAGGTCCCGCCGGGTTCGACGTTCAAGACCATTACCGCGTACGGCGTCCTCGCCAACAAGATCGCCCAGCCCGACTCGACCGTCGCCTGCCCCAAGAACGCCACCATCGACGGCCACCAGTTCAAGAACTCGGGCGGCGAGGCGTTCGGTAACGTCCAGATGCACGTCGACTACGCCAAGTCGTGCAACACCGCGTTCATCGCCCTCGGCGGCAAACTGGGCGCCGACAAGTTCCACCAGGCGGCGAGCGCGCTCGGCCTGGGCACCCCGTGGGACATGGGCGTCAGCGCCTTCTCCGGCAAGGTCTCCCCGGCCGACACCCCGACCGAACTGGCCGCGGCCTCCTTCGGGCAGGGTAAGACGGTGGTCAGCCCGATCGCGATGGCGAGCGTGGCGGCGGCGGTCGCCCGCGGCCAGTTCAAGCAGCCCACCCTGGTTCTCGACCCGAAGCCGGCCAAGCCCGCCCCCGACGGTGCCCCGCTCGACGCGACGGCGGTCTCCCAGCTCCGGTCGATGATGCGCGAGGTGGTCACCGGCGGCACGGGCACGGCGCTGCGCACCGTGAAGGGCAAGCCGGTGTACGGCAAGACCGGCACCGCCGAATTCGACTCCAACTCCAAGGACACCCACTCCTGGTTCATCGGCTACCAGGGCGACATCGCCTTCGCCGCCATGGTCCAGAAGGGCGGCGCGGGCGCCGACGCCGCGGTCCCGATGATCGACCGCTTCCTCACCACCCTCAACAAGTAGTCAGCGTTTCCGTTGTCACCACCGCCGCCGAGGGACCGCTCGGTGCCCGTGCCATCGCGGGCACCGGCCGCCCTCGCGACCGCCCGGTCGTCCGCCGTGCACCCCGGGTTGACCAACATCAACCAGGCCAGGGACTCCGCGATGGTCACCGTCCGCGGGCCGACGCGGCCACGGCCGCGCCGAGCCGGTCGCGGACCAGGCGGCGGGTCTCCGGGCGCGCCTCCGGCTTCCGGTACGCGTCGGCGACCAGCGCGAACAGTGCCGAGTCGCTGACCCAGTCCTCGACCCCGAACGCCAGATCGACCAGCGCCTCCCGGCGTGCCGACGTCTCCACGGCTCGTCGGGGGCGTGGTGCAGGATGCCCAGGCACACCCAGGGCTGCGGAACCGGTACCAGTAGCTCGGCGTTTCCCGGTCGAGGAAGTTCCAGCGCTGCCCGTCCGGCGCGGCCGGCGGATGCGCGAGCAGCCCGAGCAGGTCGTCGAGCGGCAGCGCACCGAACGGCTCGGCCTTGAACAGCCCGGAGAGCGGAGACGCCCACGGCTCACCGCCGAGCTCATGAAGCATCCGCACCGTCTCGGCCGACGGCGCTGCCACCGCGGGCACCGCGGTCGTCCCGTCGTACCGCCACACCCGATGACGACCGCCCCGCAGCGGACGGCGAATGTCCGGCTCCGGGAACGCCTCGACTCTGATGCCGCTCGGGCCGATGATCCGCCGGGCGACTCGTCCGGTTCGGTCGAGGCCCTGGAAGAACGCGGCGACCGCACTGGGTGCCTGGGCGACGGGCATCGTGACCAGCCCGACCGGCCGGTCCTCGGCCAGACGAGCGGCGAAGTGGTTGGCCGCCTCCGCGATCCGCTCGGTCGGCATCGGCACCGGGCTGAGCCACGGCCGCTCCGACCCGGCAAGCGCCGAACAGCACATGATTCATGTCACACGGATGCTCAGGGTCGTCGAACACCGCGACCAGATCCGCCACATCGCCGCCCGCCCGGAACCGAACCGCCCGCTCGGCCGCTGCGCGGTGCCGAAACCCCGGGTCATTCAGTAGCTCCGCAGCTTGGCGTCCGCCTCATCCCCCAGAATCACGGCCCGGAACCTAGCACCGGCACCGCGGGCCGCGCGGGGGACTCAGGCGATATCGGCGGGCTCGCCGGAACCCGCGTCGAAGGCCGGGCGCTGGACGGGCAGCGAGAAGCCTTCGTGCGTAGCCGGCTCGTCGTCGGACGCCTCGGCCCGGCGGGGACGCAGCATGCCGGGGCGGGTGGCGGGCAGCGGCTCGGAGTCGAGCAGCGGCGCCGAGCCCAGCGGCCGCATCCGGACGGCGGCGTCGGCGCTGTCGGCCGACCCGTTGCGCGAGGCCAGGCGGCTGGGGCGGTCGACGTGTCGAGGTGCCTCGCCAGAAGTCGACTCGGCCTGGTCCTCCTCGTCGAGGACGGCGGACGCCGGTTCACCCCGATCGGAGTGGTCGCTGGCGTCGTCTCCCGCCTCGTCGGAAACCTCGGCGGTCTCGGAGCCGGCGGCCGCATCGTCGCCGGTCGCCGTCCCAGCGGCCTCCTCCGACAGCTCGAGCTCGCCCTCGAAGGCTTCGCCGACCGGCTCGGCCTCCGAGGGATCGCCGGCGAAGGCGCTCTCCCCTTCGGAGGCAGTGTCACCCTCGTGGTCGGCAACCACGGGGAGGCCAACGCCATGCTCGACAGGCGCCGCGGGGAGATCGGCACCCGCACGCAGGCCGACGCCACCCTCGACAGCGTCCGCGGAGAGATCGGCACCCGCACGCAGGCCGACGCCACCCTCGACAGCGTCCGCGGAGAGATCGGCACCCGCACGCAGGCCGACGCCGCCCTCGGCGGGCGTCGCGGGAAGATCGGCACCCTCCTCGACGGCGAGCAACGTCGTCGCGGGGAGGACGGGTTCCTCGGGCGTACCGGAAACGCCGGAGGCGCCCGCGGCCGCGAGGGAAACGCTGTCGTCGGCCGCCTCGGCCCGGCGACGGCGGCGCGCCGGCTCGTCGTTGATGTCCTGGCGGGCGGCCGCCAGGTCGGGGCGAAGGGCGACCGTCTTGGCCGGGGCCAGGCCGGCCGTGACCGTCGAGGTGATTTCGGCCGCGTATTCGCCGTCGGGGTCGTAGTCCGGGTCGAAGACTGTCAGCTCCACGCCCAGGCAGTGGGGGCTTTCGACCAGGCCGGCCAGCAGCAGTTCGAGCTCGGGGAACGCGATGCCGCCCGGTGAGGGCGCGTCGACCGCGGGCATCACTGCCGGGTCGAGGACGTCGACGTCGACGTGGACCCAGTAGCCGGCGCAGTCGGCCAGCTGGTCGCGGGCCCACTGGGCGCTGCGGGCCGCGCCCTCGGCCCTCAGCGCCGGGACCGGGCGGGTGATGATGCCGGCGGCCTGGAGGTCGAGGCGGTGTTCGTCCTGGGCGCGGATGCCCAGGACGACCACGTCGATGTCGCGGAAGTAGGGGCGGCGGCCCTCGATCGACGCCAGGTCGGGCTGGCCCCGGCCGGTGACCAGCGCCAGGTCTTCGCCGGCGGCCGCGCCCACATAGGAGGCGTTGCCGGGGTGGCGGAAGTCGGAGTGGCCGTCGACGAAGACCAGGCCGATGTTGCCGCCGATCGTTTCGCCGAGGCGGTGCATCGCGATGCCCGAGCCGAGCAGGATGGAGCAGTCGCCGCCCAGGATCACCGGGAACTCGCCGGCGTCGAGGATCGCGCCGATGCGGTCGGCCAGGCTTCGGGAGTATGCCGCGATCTGCGGCGCGTGGGCGACCCCGTCGCCCGGCCGCCAGTCGCCCGCGTCGTAGCGCGGCGGGGTCAGGCAGCCGGCGTCGCGGGCGCCCAGCCGGCTGAGCAGACCGTGGTCACGGAGGGCTCCGGGCGCCTTGGCGCAGCCCGGCACCGACGTCTCGGTCGGCGGGCGCAGACCGAGATTGGACGGTGCGTCGAGGACAGCGATGCGGCGCACGGAGGCTTCCCTAGAAGAGTGCGCTGGCCAGGGCGCGCCGCGCCCCGGCCACCGCGGGATCGTCCGGGCCGGCCACGCTGAACAGCGACAGCAGGTGCTTGCGGACGGCGTCGCGGTCGTCGCCCGAGGTGCGCTTGACCACGGCGACCAGTCGTGCGTAGGCCTGGTCGGCCTGGCCGCTGAGCACCTCGACGTCGGCGGCCAGCTGCTGCGCCTCGAGGTCGTCGGGGTTGGCGGCCGCCTTGGCCAGCACGGCCGCCGGGTCGGCGCCACTGATGCGGCGGTAGAGCTCGACCTGGGCCAGGCCGGACGCGGCGGCCGCGTCGCCGGGCGTCTCGGCCAGGATCTTTTTGTACGCCGCCTCGGCCTCGTCGAGGTCGCCGGTCATCAGCGCGTCGTCGGCCTCGTCGAGCCGTGGGTCGGCGGGCGCCTCGACCGAGATGCCGCCGGCCTTGAGGACCGCGTCGACGTACTGCTTGACCTGGTGCTCGGGGAGCACGCCGGTGAAGCCCTCGACGAGCTGGCCGCCGACCACCGCGACCACCATCGGGATGCCCTGCACCCGCAGCGCCTGGGCGAGGCGGGGGTTGGCGTCCACATCGACCTTGCCGAGCACCCAGGTGCCGCCGCCCTCGCCGGCCAGCCGTTCGAGGATCGGCGAGAGCTGC
The DNA here is from genome assembly GCF_044455125.1 of Actinoplanes sp. NPDC051343. Lineage (NCBI taxonomy): Bacteria > Bacillati > Actinomycetota > Actinomycetes > Micromonosporales > Micromonosporaceae > Actinoplanes > Actinoplanes sp. NPDC051343. Next base: position 14,975 of record NZ_JBITEL010000004.1, on the reverse strand, counting down.
TTGCAGGGCTCGCACCAGTCGGCCCAGAAGTCGAGGATGACCGGGGTCGACAGGGACCGCTCGAGGACGGTGGTCTGGAAATTGGCCTCGGTGACGTCGATGATCGTCTCGGCGCCGGGCAGGCCGTCGGGCGGGCCACCGGGCAGGCCGGACGGCACAGCGGTCTCGCTCGCGGCACTGGCGCTCGAGGCACTCGAGGCACTCGAGGCACCGGCACTCGAGGGGGCGGCCGGGCGGCCAGGGGCCGGCGCCGGCGTGCGCAGCGCGCTGAGATCGACCGCGCCGCGGGTGAAGATCGACGGAGTGGTCCGTGGGTCGCTCATAGCTACCTAGTCTCGCACGCTGACGAGGCGATTCGCCGCGCCGCCGGACAGCTGATATCGGACGTCACAAACCTAGAATCGGGCCGGCTCCCGATAGATGCCCCACTCGCCCTTCAGGGCGTCGCAGATCTCGCCCAGGGTCGCCTCGGCGCGGGCCGCCTCGAGCATCGCGGGGATCATGTTGCGCTCGGTGCGGGCGGTCGCGACCAGCGCTTCGAGGGCGGCCTTGACGCGTACGGAATCGCGCTCCGCCCGCCGCGCGGTGAGCGCGCGGTTCTGCTCGACCTCGACCTCGTGGGAGACCCGGAGGATCTGAAGGTCCTTCGTCACCGTGCCGGTGTGGGCGTTGACCCCGACGATGCGCTTGGCGTTCTTTTCCAGGGCCTGCTGGTAGACGAAGGCCGCCTCGGCGATGTTGGCGGTGAACCAGCCGTCGTCGATGCCGTGCAGGATGCCCTGGGTGATGGTGCCGTCCGAGCCGAGTGCCCGGATGCGGGCGAAGATCTCTTCCGCCTCGGCCTCGATGCGGTCGGTCAGCGCCTCGACGAACCAGGCCCCGCCCAGCGGGTCGGCCACGTTGACCACCCCGGTCTCCTCCATCAGCACCTGCTGGGTGCGCAGGGCGATCTCGGCCGACTCGTCGGTCGGCAGCGCGAGCGTCTCGTCGAGGGCGTTGGTGTGCAACGAGTTGGTGCCGCCGAGGACCGCGGCGAGCGCCTCGACCGCCGTACGCACGACGTTGTTGACGGGCTGCTGGGCGGTCAGGCTGACCCCGGCGGTCTGGGTGTGGAACTTCAGCCAGAGCGCCTTCTCGCTGGTCGCGCCGTAGTCGTCGCGCAGGTGCCGGGCCCAGATGCGGCGGGCGGCCCGGAACTTGGCGATCTCCTCGAAGAAGTCGATGTGGGAGTCGAAGAAGAAGCTGAGCCCGGGGGCGAACTGGTTGACGTCCAGGCCGCGTGACAGGCCCAGCTCGACGTAGCCGAAGCCGTCGGCCAGGGTGTACGCCAGTTCCTGCGCGGCAGTCGATCCGGCTTCCCGGATGTGGTAGCCGCTCACCGACAGCGGCTTGTAGCGCGGAATGGAAGCGGCGCAGTATTCCATCAGGTCGCCGATCAGGCGCAGGTGCGGCTCGGGGGCGAACAGCCACTCCTTCTGCGCGATGTATTCCTTGAAGATGTCGGTCTGCAGCGTGCCGTCGAGTTTGCCCAGGTCGGCACCCTGACGCTCGGCCGCCACCAGGTACATGCAGAAGATCGGCACGGCCGGTCCGGAGATCGTCATGCTGGTGGTGACGTCCTGCAGGTTGATGCCGTCGAACAGCACGTCCATGTCGGCGGCCGAGTCGATCGCCACGCCGCAGTGGCCGACCTCGCCGAGCGACTGCGGGTCGTCGGAGTCGCGGCCCATCAGCGTCGGCATGTCGAACGCCACGCTCAGCCCGCCGCCGCCCGCGCCGAGAATCATCTTGTAGCGCTCGTTGGTCTGCTTCGCGTTGCCGAAACCCGCGAACTGCCGGATCGTCCAGGTGCGGCCGCGGTAGCCGGTCGGGTAGAGCCCGCGCGTGTAGGGGAACTCGCCCGGCCAGCCGATCCGGTCGAACCCCGGATAGCTCACGCCGTCGGGCGGCCCGTAGACCGGCTCGACCGGCGAGCCGGAGAGTGTCGTGAAGTCGGCGTCCCGCTTGCGGGCCGCGTCGTAGCGCTGCTGCCAGCGCTCCCGGCCGGCGGCGATGTCGGCTGCATCCATGGCACCATCGTAGAGCAGAACTGAACGATCGCTAAGGCTTGTCAATCGATGGCCAGGCGCGCATGCAGGTGCATGTCGTGCCAGCCGTCGACGTGCCGGCCCTCGCCCCGCTGGGTTCCCTCGGCCCGCAGACCCGCCTTCTCGGCCACCCGGCACGAGGACGGGTTGGCGGTCGAGTGCGACGCCTGCAGGCGATAGAGGCCGAGAGTGCGGAAAACCCAGCCGGCCAGTGCGTCGAGGGCCCGGCGGGCCAGTCCCTCTCCGCGGGCCTCCGGCAGGACCCAGTACGACACACTGGCCGCGCCCTGACTCAGGTCCAGCCGGCTGAGGCTGATCTGGCCGACCGCCTCGTGACCGTCGCGGGTGATCGCCCAGCCCGCCCCGGTCTCGGCCGCCCAACGGCCCGGCCAGTGTGCGATCCAGGCGCGGGCCTCCTGCTCGTCCATCGACTTCACGTGCCACCGCTGGATCGCCGGATCGGCGTAACCGGCCAGCACGGTTCTCAGGTCGTCGTCCCGCCAGGGCCGCAGCACCACCCCGTCGCCGGCGATCTCCGGCTGTCGCATCCCGGCCATCGACCCGGCCGCCACGACCGGCTCGGTAAGCAGTCCCATGCCGAGGAACTTAAAGGATCACCGGGAGTAGGAGCGGGCGGCGTTCTTGACGGCGTACATCGCCATGTCGGCCGAGTGCAGCACCGAGTCGGCGTCGTCGGCGTCCGGGCGGCTGGTGGCCTGGCCCACGCTGGCCCGGAGGCGGACCTCGGCGTCACCCAGCCGGACCGTGTCGTTCAGGGCGGCGGTCAGCGCGTCGAGGAGGCCGGTCGGGTCGGCTGCCAGCACCGCGAACTCGTCGCCGCCGAGCCGGGCCACGGTGTCCTCGGCGCGTACGCACCGCCGCAACCGGGACGCCACCTCGACCAGCAACTGGTCACCGGTCGCGTGGCCGAGCGAGTCGTTGACCGGCTTGAAGTCGTCGAGGTCGATCAGGAAGACGGTGACCGGGCCGGTGGCCAGCAACTCGGTCAGCCGGTTCATGAACAAGGCGCGGTTGGCCAGGCCGGTCAGCGAGTCGTGGTAGGCCTGCTCGGTCAGCCGGGCGGCGAGCAGGTCGCGTTCGCGGAGCAGTTCCTCGATGTGGCGGAATGCGGCCACCTGACGGGCGATCACCAGGGCGGTGGTGACCATCGAGCCGGTGATCACGCTCCAGCTGCGCCACGACAGGCCGTCGGCGGCCATCGACCCGACGGACGCCGCCCAGGTGACGGCCATCGCGGCGTACGGCAGGGAACTGTAGGCCCGGCGGGGCCGACGGACCGCTCCCGACGGATGAGATCGGTTCCGTACCCACTGGATGCGGAAACCGACGGTCAGCAGCGTGCTCGCGACGATGTTGCCGGCCATCACCCAGGTGCCGCCGTGTGGTTTCAGATAGAACGCCGCCGGGGCCGCCTGGGTGACGGCCTGCACCGCTCCGGCCAGGCCGGTGACGATCGCGGCCGGGCGGGTGAACGGCGGCCGGTTGCCCAGGAACAGTTTGACCAACGCGAACAGGGCGACCAGGAAGATCCCGGGCTGAATCAGCAGCGCGGTGGTCAGGTCGATCGCCCAGCGCCAGCCGGTCTCGCCCTGCGGAAGCTGGAGGAGCAGCAGGCCGCAGGTGGTCGCGCTGCCCATGACGGTGGCCATGTCCAGCCGCAGCCGGGACCGTTCCCCCTTCTCGGTGCGCCCGCTCGGGTAGCGCAGCATGCCGACCAGCAGCAGGGCCATCGCGATGACGGTCATGGCGGCCTGCACGTTGCCGCCGATGATCGTGAAGCGGCTGGGCGGGAAGTACGCGCACTCGCAGATCTCGACGAGGTCGCCGGCGACGAGGGACACGCCGGCCCAGGCGGCGAGAGTCCACATCCGGCGGCCGCCGTCGTCCTTCCGGTTGAGCACGGCGACACCGCGCGCGACGTAGACGTACGTCAGGTGGATGACGCCGAGCGCGATCCAGCAGGGCACGCCGAGCGAGGCCCATCCGCCCGGGGCGAAGCCGACGGCCAGGGGGATCACGAGGATGCCGAGCACGGCGAGCACCACCGCCAGGAGGTCCGGGCGTCGCCCGCTCATGAACACCTCGATCCGCGCAGCCCCGGGCCGGACGGCACGGGTCTGAACCGATGATCGGCGGCGGCGGCGGCCGGATGAGTGCTTCCTAGACCCGGTGTTCGAGGATCCAGGCCTGGGGGTCGCCGTTGCGGTAGACCAATTTCATGATCAACGGCGTGAGCGCGTCGCGGATCGCCCCGCCGACCGGCCCGGCCGTCTTGCCGCTGCCGTTGCGCCGGCCGACCGCAACCACCTTCTCGACCCGGCGCCGGCGCCGCTGCTCGTAGTCGGCGAGCGCGGCCGCCAGGTCGCCGGCCCCGGCCCCGGCCCCGGCCCCGGCCTTGGCCCCGGCCTTGGCCAGCGAACGGCTGAGCGTCGCCGCGTCCTCCATCGCCATCGAGGCCCCCTGCCCGGAGGCCGGCGAGACCGCGTGCGCCGCGTCGCCGAGCAGCACCACCCGGCCGCTGCGCCAGGCCGGCACCCGCGGCAGGTCCTCGGTGTTCCATGGGCCGAGCGCCTCGCTGGTCGCCCGCACGATCGCGGCGGCCGGGCCGGCGTCGCCCGCGAACAACTCGATCAGGTGGGCCCGCCAGCCCTCCGGGGTGAATTCGCCGGAGCGCACCGGCTGTTTCCTCGGCGGGTTCGCGAACCACCACACCGCGCCGTCCGGCGCGATCGTCCAGCCGAAGAACGACCGCTTGCCGAAGGTCATGTGCACCACGCCGGGCGTGCGGTCGAGGTCGGCCTCGATCGGCCGGTCGGTGAAACCTCCGGCGTTGAGAAGGCCGAGATAATTCGGCGCCGGGCCGTTCGGGTTCAGGGCTGCGCGCGTACGGGATCGGAGCCCGTCCGCCCCGACGAGAAGTTCGCCGGTCGCGGTCGTCCCGTCGGCGAATCGCACCGTCACCCGGTCACGTTCCTCGTCGACGCCGTCCAGGCGTTTCCCGTACGCGATCGGGGTGCCGCGCTCGGCCGCGACCGTGCGCAGGGCGGCGTAGAGGTCGGCCCGCCGGATCGTCGTCGTGGTCGTGCCGTCGGGGAGCGGGCCGCCGAGCGGGAGGACCGCGAGCCGCCGCCCGGCGCCGTTGCCGAGTTGCAGGGCCGGCGTGGCGAAGCCGGCCTTCAGAACGGCGGACGGGTCGAGGCCGAGGGTCCGTAGCGCGTTGAGCCCGTTGACCGCGACGGTCAGGAACGCGCCGCGCTCGTCGGCGTCGGCGGTCTTGGCCTCGTAGATCGTGGGCCGCCATCCGGCGTCGTGCAGGGCGATGGCGGCGAGCGTGCCGGCGATGCCGCCACCGGCGACCACAGCTGCTTTAGTCATACTCTGACTATCCATGACATGACTACTAACCGCAAGCCCTTTAGGCTGGGACCGTGACCTCCACGGAACCGCGCCGCTCGACGTTGGGACTGGTGTTGCTGGCGCTGCTCGTCGAGGCGCCGATGCACCCCTACCGGATGCAGCAGGTGATCAAGGAGCGCGGGCAGGACCAACTGGTCAACGTGGCCCAGCGCAACAGCGTCTACCAGGCCCTGGAACGCCTGGTGCGGGACGGACTGGCCCGCCCGGCGAGCACCGCCCGCGAGGCGGGACGCCCGGAGCGGACGACGTACGAGGTGACCGACGCCGGCGCCGACACCATGCACCGCTGGCTGACCTCGATGCTGCCGACGCCGGCCCGCGAGTTCCCGGAGTTCCCGGTCGCGCTCGCGCTCCTGGCGGTGCTCGCCCCGGCGGTGGTGCAAGAGCTGCTGGAGAGGCGGATGCGGGCCCAGGAGGAGCGGCTGACCGCCCTGCGGGAGCAGGCCCCACCGGGCATGCCCCGGCTGTTCCTGATCGAGGACGAATACCGCGCGGCGATGGTGACGGCCGAGATCGCCTGGCTGAAGGGCGTGGTCGACGACCTCGCCACCGGCCGCCTGACCTGGGACCTCGAGCTGATCACCCAGACCCTGGAGCAGTTCAGCCAGGCATGAGAGACGCTCAGCCCGGCGCGAGAGACGCTCAGCCCGGCGCGAGAGACGCTCAGCCCGGCGCGAGAGACGCTCAGCCCGGCGTGAGAGACGCTCAGCCCGGCGTGAGAGACGCTCAGCCCGGCGTGAGAGACGCTCAGCCCGGCGTGAGAGACGCGAGGATGATCTCGCGCGCGGCGCCGACCGTGGCCGCGAAGGTGGACGGGTCGCGGCCGATGCCCTCGGCGCCCGCCCGCATGACCCCCGACAACAGCTCCACCGTGAGCGGCACGTCGCCGACATCGCGGAACTCTCCGCGCGCGATGCCGTCCCGTACGACGTTCTCCACCTCGACGACGATCGCGTGGAAGGGGCCGCCGGGCCCCTTCGGCATCTCGTCGACCAGCGGGCCGGAGCCGGGCCGGAACATCGGTTGCATGGCCGGGTCGGTGGAGGCTTCGAGGACCGCCTCGACGATCTCCCGCATCCGCTCGGCGGCCGGGGCCTCCGAGCGCGCGGCGATCGAGGCGACACTTTCGAGCGCGGGCCGGGCCGCCCGCCGGGTCAGCGCCAGGACCAGCGCCCTCTTGTCGGGGGCGTAGTTGTAGAGCGTGTTGCGGGCGAGGCCGGCCCGGGCCGCGATGTGGCCCATGTTTATCGAGTCGTAGTCGCGCTCGAGCAGCAGCTGCCGCATCGCCTCGGCGAGGTCGGCCCACACCATCTCGTGGTGCTCGGAGATGCTGGCTCCCCGGATGCGCGGCATCCGATCATCCTGCCGCACCCCGGGCGACGCCCGACAGCTGCGGGTTCTCCTGGTACGTCGAGGTGAGCTTCACGCGGCTGAGACGCCAGCCGTCCGCCGTGCGGACCGCCTCGTTGTCGTAGAAGCCGACCACCAGCCAGCGGTTGGGCCCGCCGCCGGCGACGTCGTCCGGGACCCAGTGCTCGGCTCGCACGTGGGCGTGGATCGTCGCGCGGTCGCCGTCGAGCTCGATCACGTGCCCGGTGATGACGTGGTGGGTCGCCGCGAAGGGCGCGAAGGAGCCGCGGAGGATCTCGACGTAGTCGGGCAGCGGGGTGGTCATCGGCGGGATGGGGGCGACCGAGGAGAAGTCGAGTGTCACCGGGTCGGTGAAGACCAGGCCGGGCAGCTCGGTGAACTCCTTCCGGTCGGCGATGTCGGCGTAGCGTCCGAACAGTTCGATGAGATCGGCACGGTCGTCCATCAACGGGCACCCTTCGTTACGACAGCCTGTCGCAAAAGATTACGACAGGCTGTCGCTAAAAACTAGAGCCCCTTGATCAGCTCGTCGGCGGCGGCGTACGGGTCGATGTCACCGTCCGCGACCCGGGCGGCGAGCGTCGCCAGCGCCGTACCCTCGCGGACGCCGCCGATCCGCGCCCGCAGCGTGCCCAGCGCGATCGCCTCGACCTCGCCCGCGGCCCGGCGCTCGCGCCGGAGTCGCAGGTTTCCGGTGTCGGTGAGCCAGCCGCGATGCTTCCCGATCGCCGCGACCACGTCGTCGATGCCCTCGCCGCGCACCGCCGTCGCCCGCACCACCTGCGGCCGCCAGTCGCCCGGCTCCCGCTCGCCCAGCGCGAGCATCCCCTGGATGTCGCGGTAGGTGGCGTCGGCGCCCGGCCGGTCGGCCTTGTTGATCACGAAGATGTCGGCGATCTCGAGCACGCCGGCCTTGACCGCCTGGATCGCGTCGCCCATGCCCGGCGCCAGCAGGACCAGCGTGGTGTCGGCGAGGGAGGCGATCTCGACCTCGGCCTGGCCGACGCCGACCGTCTCGACCAGGATCACGTCACAGCCGGCGCCCTCGAGCACCCGGACCGCCTGCGGGGTGGCCGCGGCCAGGCCGCCCAGCTGGCCCCGGCTCGACATCGAGCGGATGTAGACCCCGCGGTCGGTGGTGTGTTCCTGCATGCGGACCCGGTCACCGAGGATCGCTCCCCCGGTGAACGGCGAGGACGGGTCGACGGCGAGCACACCGATCCGGTGCCCGGCCGCTCGCAGCGACCGGACCAGTTCGTTGGTCGTCGTGGACTTGCCCACGCCGGGCGCGCCGGTCAGGCCGACGACCTGGGCACGGCCCGCGTAGGGCGCCAGCGCGGCCGCGACGTCGGGCAGCGCCGGGTCGCCGTTCTCGACCAGGCTGATCAAGCGGGCCACCGACCGCGGGTCGCCGTCACGGGCCGCGGCGACCAGCGCCGGTACGTCGCGGCTCCGCCTCACGGCACCCGCACGATCAGAGCGTCACCCTGTCCGCCGCCCCCGCACAGGCCCGCCGCGCCGAGGCCGCCACCGCGGCGCTTCAGTTCGAGGGCCAGGGTGAGCACCAGGCGGGCGCCCGACATGCCGATCGGGTGGCCGAGCGCGATCGCGCCGCCGTTGACGTTGACGATCTCCTCGTCGACCTTCAGTTCGCGCGTCGACTGGATGACCACCTGCGCGAAGGCCTCGTTGATCTCGATCAGGTCGAGGTCGTCGGTGGTCAGGCCGGCCTTGCCGAGGGCGTGCCGGATCGCGTTGGACGGCTGCGACTGCAGCGACGCGTCGGGGCCGGCCACGTTGCCGTGCGACACGATCTCGGCCAGCCAGGTCAGCCCGAGCTCCTCGGCCTTGGCCCTGCTCATCACCACGACCGCGGCGGCGCCGTCGGAGATCGGCGACGAGCTGCCGGCGGTGATCGTGCCGTCCTTGGCGAAGGCCGGGCGCAGCTTGCCGAGTGACTCGGTGGTGGCCTCGGGCCGCACGCCCTCGTCGGTGTCGATCGCGGTGTCGGTGCCGCGCTGCCCGGTCCGGACCGGCACGATCTCCTCGGCGAACCGGCCCTCGCGCTGGGCGGCGGCCGCCCGCTGGTGGCTGCGGGCCGAGAAGGCGTCCTGCTCCTCGCGGCCGATGCCGAGGTCTTTGCCGCTGCGCTCGGTCGACTCGCCCATCGCGACGCCGTCCCACGGATCCATCAGACCGTCGAACGCCATGTGGTCGCGCACCAGCACGTCGCCGAACTTGGTGCCCTGCCGCTGGTTCATCAGCAGGTGCGGCGCGTTGGTCATCGACTCCATGCCGCCGGCCACCACGATGTCGAACTCGCCGGCCCGGATCAGTTGGTCGGCCAGCGCGATCGCGTCGAGCCCGGACAGGCACACCTTGTTGACCGTGAGGGCGGGCGTCGTCATCGGGATGCCCGCCGCGACCGCCGCCTGACGAGCCGGGATCTGTCCGGCACCGGCCTGCAGCACCTGGCCCATGATCACATATTGCACCTGGTCGGGGCGGACGCCGCCGCGCTCGAGGGCGGCTTCGATGGCCCGGCCGCCGAGTGCGGTGGCGGACACGTTCCTGAGGTTGCCGAGCAGGCGGCCCATCGGTGTGCGGGCGCCACTGACGATCACCGAGCTGGTCACGGGTGCTCCCCTTAACGGACGTTTAGTTAGGTAAGACTAGTGCCATGACCGACACCTCGACCAACCCGGCCCCCGCCGTCGAATTCTTGCGCATCGACCACGTCGGTGTCGCGGTTGCCGACCTGGATGCGGCACTGACCTTCTATGCCGAGACCTTCGGCATGCGCTGCGTGCACGAGGAGACGAACGAGGAGCAGGGCGTTCGCGAGGCGATGCTGGCGGTCGGCGACGGCAGCGGGCCCCGCCTGCAACTGCTCGCCCCGGCGCGGCCCGACTCGGCGATCGCCAGGTTCCTCGACCGGAGCGGCCCGGGCCTGCAACAACTGGCCTACACGGTGGCCGACGTCGAGGCGACCGCGGTGGCGCTGCGGGCCCGCGGGTTGCGCCTTCTCTATGAGACGGCACGCCGGGGTACGGCCGGGTCGCGCATCAACTTCGTGCACCCGAAGGACGCCGGAGGAGTTTTGGTGGAATTGGTGGAGCCTGCGTGATTCGTACCTCTTGTGAGTGAATCATCCGCACATCGGCGGCCCGGGCTGGCAGGATCAGGGGCATTGAGCGGCGCGACCGCGATACTCAGTGGACAGTTGCTGACCGAACCCCGGATGTAGCAGGTGGCGGTGCGGGCGAGCCGTTGCCGACACCCGGACGGTCGCGCCCGCCCGAACAGCCGACGGCCATGCTCCCGGGCTGGTCAAAGCTGATCTAGGTTTGCTTTTCTGATGTCCGTTCGCTCTTGCGTGGCCCGTGTGTCTTCGCCAGGATGGCCCAATGCCCCAGCAGCAGGATCAGAACCTGGCCTTCTTCGACACCGCAAACTCCCAGCACGATTTCACTGTCGTGCTGCGTGGTTATGACCGGGGGCAGGTCGACGCCCATCTCGGCCGCCTGGTCGCCGCGCTCAATCAGTCCGAGCAGGCCCGTGGCGAGGCCGAGCAGCGGATGAACGATGCGCAGCGCCGTCTGCGCCAGGCTGAGCAGCGTCTCAACGCCCTCGAGCAGAAGCTGGCCGACAGCAACAAGCTGCTCGAGGAAAACAACCGGCCGACGCTCTCCGGGCTGGGCACCCGGGTCGAGCAGATTCTGCGGCTGGCCGAGGAACAGGCCAACGATCACCGCAGCGAGGCCAAGCGGGAGTCCGAGGGCATCCTCTCCGCGGCCCGCCTCGAGGCGCGCGAGATCACCGACAAGGCGCGGGCCGAGGCCGCCGCGATGAAGGCGACCGCCGAGCGTGAGGCCGGCCAGGTGCGCACGCACGCCGAGCGGGAGGCCGCCGAGGCCCGGGTGCAGGCCCGGCGCGAGGCCGACACGCTCCGGTCCGATGCCGACCGGGAGACCAAGCAGCTGCGCACGGTCACCGCGCACGAGGTCGCCGAGCTGAAGTCGACGGTCGAGCGCGAGGTGGCGTCGCTGCGGGCCACCGCCGAGCGCGAGATTACCCAGCTGCGGGCCAAGGTCTCCCGCGAGTCGGAGGAGAAGCGCGCCGAGGCGACCAAGATGCTGACCGACGCCCGCGACAAGCGCGACAAAGACCTGCAGGCCCTGGCGCTCGAGATCGCCGAGCGGCGCGAGAAGGCCGAGCGCGAGGAGTCGCAGCGGCACCACGCCCAGGTCACCGCGACCCAGAAGATGGTGTCCGAGGCCGAGCAGCGGGCCAGCGCGGCCGAGGACCGGGCCAAGGAGATCGAGCAGCGGGCCGAGCAGCGCCGGGTCGAGTCGGAGCGGCACGCCAACGAGACCACGGAAAAGTCGCGCGCCCTGGCCGAGAAGACGGTCAGCGAGGCCCGCGCCGAGGCCCAGCGCCTGCTGAGCGAGGCCCGCACCGAGGCCGAGCTGACCACCCAGGCGGCCAAGCGCGAGGTGGAAGACCTGACCCGTCAGAAGGACGCGGTCACCAACCAGCTGGGCCAGATGCTCTCCGGCCTGTCCGGTCTCGTGCCGGGCGTCGGCGGCCCGGCGGCCGCCGCGGCGGCAGCCAAGCCGGCCGAGGCGGCGAAGCCCGCCGAGGCTCCGGCGCAGCGCGCTCCCGAGCAGGCCAAGGCCGAGGGCGACAAGCCGGTTCCCGCCCAGACCAACAGCTGAGACGAGCCGAAAGCCGGGCCACCAGGTGATTCTCAGCTGAGTCATTCGCCACTGGCCGCTTGAGTTGCGTACTTCCGGTGGGTACGCCACGGTAAAGCGGACGGCGGCCAACCTGTACGACGAAGGCCGTATCGGAGTTTCTCCGATGCGGCCTGACTCGTTTGTGGGCGCGTAGCCTGGCCATGTCGGCCGGCCCAGACAAATCACAACTAGACGCATACTCCGCTCAGGACGGTGTGTATCGGTACGTCGCGGGACGATGCGTATGTGAGGATGGACAACATGTCGCACGGCGGTGAAATCTTCGGTCTCGGCGGGGACGCGGCCACCGAGCCCAGCTTCGAGACCGCCCTGCGGGGATACGAGAAGAAGCAGGTCGAACGCTACGTCGCCCGAGCCGAGAACGAGATAGCCGCGCTGTCCGCCGAGCGCGAGCAGGCCTACTCCCAGATCCAGGCGATGAACGCGCGGATCGAGCAACTCCAGCAGGAGGCCGTCCAGGCCCGCCGCCAGGGTCCGCTCAGCGGCGAGGTCTCGTTCCGTCACCTCGGCCCCCGGGTCGAGCAGATCCTCACGCTGGCCGAGGAGCAGGCCGAAGCGATCAAAGCATCGGCCACCGACGACATCGCCGGCCGGCTGGCCGAGGCGGAGCGCATCCGGGCCGAGGCCGAGGCACACGCCCACGACGCCGTCCGCGACTTCGAGATCGCGCTGGCCGCCCGCCGCAAGGACGAGGAGCGAGCCGACGCGGCCCGGCGCGCCGCGTCGGAAAAGGCGCTGGCCGCCGCCCGCCACTCGGCCGAGCAGATGCGCGCCGAGGCCGAGCAGGCGCTGGGCCGGGCCCGCGCCGAGGCCCAGCAGATCACCGACCGCACCGCCCGCGAGACCCAGCGCGCCCGCGCCGAGGCCGACGGCTACGTCCAGTCCACCCGCATGCAGGCCGATCAGGAGATCAAGGCCCTGCGGGAGAAGGCGCAGCAGGAGATCGTGGCCGCCCGGGCCGCCGCCGAGCGCGACCACAGCGAGCTCAAGGCGAGCGTCGAGCACGAGCTGGCCCAGCGCCGCCAGGCCGTGGTGCAGGAGCTGGCCCAGCTCCGCAGCGGGGTCGAGAAGCAGTGCGCCGACTTGCGCAACGAAGCCGACAAGTACGCCGAAGAGGTGCTCCGCCGCTCCGACGACCAGGCCACCGCGGTCCGCAAGGAGATCGCCGCCCAGCAGGAGAAAATGGCGAAGTCGGCGCGCGAGCTCGAGGCCGCCGAGGCCAAGATCGCCGAGGCTCAGGGCCGGGTGACCGCGGCCCAGGACCAGGCGCGCGCCGGCGAGCAGGAGGCCGCGCGGGTCGGCCAGCGCCTCTCCGCGACCCGGAAAGAACTGGAAACCGAGATCAGCCGGCTGGCACAGGCCAAGAAGGCGGGCGAGGCCGCCGAGCGGCACGCGGCCGACGTACGCCGTCAGGTGCAGAAGGAAGCCAAGCGGGTGGCCGAACTGGCCTCCGCGGCGGTGCTCGCCGCGGCCGCCTCGCCCGACGACCTACCGGACGACGTTCCGGCCGAGCCGGAGAAGGCGGTGGCCGGCGGCCCGGTCGGGGCCCACTCCGCGGAGGCCAAGGCGTCCCACGCCGCCGCCGACGCCAACCCCAAGGCCGCGCACGCCGCGGTCGACGCCAACCCCAAGGCCGCGCACGCCGCCGATGCCAACACCAAGGCCGCGCACGCCGCGGTCGACGCCAGCACCAATGCCGCGCACGCCGCCACCGACGCCAACACCAAGGCCGCCCATGCTGCTGAGGTCAAGGGCGCGCACGCCGCGGCCGACAAGCCCGGCGCCGGGCAGCACACGTCGGGCAAGGTCTCCGCGTCGGCCAAGGTGACCGTGCCGCCGGCGAGCCGGGTCGGGGCCGACGCCGAATAATCACCGTCGCAAATTCGGCCGACACCGAAGTAAGGCGTAGCGTTTCCGGCTCCGGTGGAGATAACGTCCCGGCCGACAGCTTCGGCCGACGACGGAAGGCTTCCCGGTGACCGATCACCCGACCGCGCCCGAGAAGACCGCGCCCGAGAAGACCGCGCCTGAAAAGACCGCTCCTGAAAAGACCGCTCTCGAAAGGACCGCTCTCGAAGAGACCGGGCCCGAAAAGACCGGGCCCGAAAAGACCGGGCCCGAGACGGCCCGGGCCGTGGACGACCCGCCGGTCGACGCGGCCGAGGAAGACCACCGGGCGGGCCGCTTCGGGCGACCCGGGCCGCCGCTGAGCCGGCGTAACCCGTTCATGTTCGGCCTGCTGATGGGGCTCGGGCTGATCCTCGCGTACGCGATCTTCCTCGGCGTCCGCAACGCCGCCTCGATCCTGGTTCTGATCTTCATTGCGCTGTTCCTGGCGATCGGCCTCAACCCGGCCGTGGTCCGGCTGCGCAAGTGGGGTCTGCCGCGCGGCGCCGCCGTCGCGATCGTCGCCCTGGTGGTGGTCGGCCTGCTCGCCGGGGCCATCGTCTCGCTGATCCCGCCGCTGGTCAGCCAGACCACCCAGCTGATCAACAACGTGCCGGACTACATCGAGAGCCTCCAGCGCAACAAGACGGTGAACGACCTGGTCCAGCGCTACGACCTGCTCACCAAGGTCAAGAACGCGCTCAACCCGACGACGGTCGGCAGTGCGGTCGGCGGCGTGCTCGGCGGGGCCAGGCTGCTGTTCGGCACGATCTTCAACGTTCTCACCGTGCTGGTGCTGACGATCTACTTCATGGCGTCGTTCGACCGCATCCGCGAGGGCGGTTACTCGCTGGTGCCGGCGTCCCGGCGCAACCGGGTGCGCCTGCTGACCGACGAGATCCTGACCAAGGTCGGGGCGTACATGGTCGGCGCGTTGATGATCGCGCTGGTGGCCGGGGCGAGCAGCTTCGTGCTCGCCCTCATCCTCGGACTGGGCTACCCGTTCGCGCTTGCCGTCGTGGTTGCCGTCTGCGACCTGATCCCGCAGATCGGGGCCACGCTGGGCGCGGTGATCGTGAGCCTGGTCGGCTTCGCCCACTCGCTGACCGCCGGCCTGGTCTGCGCCGCGTTCTTCATCGTCTACCAGCAGATCGAGAACTACCTGATCTATCCGAACGTGATGCGCCGCTCGGTCAAGGTGAGCGACGTGGCCGCGGTGGTGGCGGCCCTGCTCGGGGTGGCGCTGTTCGGCGTGATCGGGGCGCTGGTGGCGATCCCGATGGTTGCGGCGGTCCAGCTGATCATGCGCGAGGTGCTGGTCCCCGCGCAGGAGGACCGCTAGTGTGGTGCGCCGGAAGTCCCTAATCTAAATGTAGGCTGTGGTCATGTCTGGTCGTGGCCGGCCGCGGGCCGAGTTGGTGCTCAGCGACGA
>NZ_JBITEL010000003.1:660681-752538 GCF_044455125.1 Actinoplanes sp. NPDC051343 | reverse complement strand
AGGGATACCGCCGTTCACGCTCCACCCCGAGAGCTTCCCGGTGATCGTGCCCATCGCAGGGACACGCCGTGCGACACCACTCTCAAACACTCACTGAGCGCGTCGGGCTGGGGCAACAGCTTCTATGCGGCGGCGGCCCAGGCCGGCGCGCAGAGCTGGAAAGCATGGCTGTTCGGCTCACTCGACGCCGGCAACGCCATCACGGTCGACAAACCACCCGCCGCGATGTGGGTGATGGGCCTTTCCGCCCGTGTGTTCGGCGTCAACAGCTGGTCGATCCTGGCACCGCAGGCATTGATGGGCGTCGCTTCGGTCTATCTGCTGTACCTGAGCGTGAAGCGCTGGTTCGGCACCGGCGCGGCCCTCTTTGCCGGGGCGGCGCTGGCACTCACCCCGGTCGCGGTCCTGATGTTCCGCTTCGACAACCCGGACGCACTGCTGGTACTGCTGATGACGGCGGCCGCCTATGCGACGACCCGGGCGGTCGAAGTGGCCTCGGCCCGATGGTTGGCGCTTACGGGCGTACTCCTGGGGTTCGGTTTTCTCACCAAGATGATGCAGGCCTTCCTGGTGCTGCCCGCAATGGCCCTGGTCTATCTGATCGCCGCGCCGACCGGCCTCAGCCGGCGCATTCGCCACTTGCTGCTCGCCGGGCTGGCATTAGTTTTGTCGGCCGGCTGGTACGTCGCCCTGGTATCGCTGTGGCCGGCGTCGTCGCGGCCCTTCATCGCCGGCTCGACCAACAACACGCTGTGGGAACTGGCGATCGGATACAACGGCCTCGGCCGCATTCTGGGCGGTACCGGGAACGGCGGCGGCGGCTCCACTTCCTTCGGCGGCGCCACCGGAATCGGCCGGCTCTTCGGCACCGCGATGGGCAGCGAGATCTCCTGGCTGCTGCCGGCCGCCCTCATCGCCCTGATCGGGGCGCTGGCCGTGACGTGGACAGCGCCCCGAACCGATCGCGCCCGCGCGGCGATGCTGCTGTGGGGCGGGTGGCTGCTGGCTACCGGAGTGACGTTCAGCTATATGAGCGGAACCATCCATCCGTATTACACGGTCGCTCTGGCCCCGGCCATCGCGGCGGTCGTGGCCATCGGCGGGCGAGTTCTGTGGCTCGCCAAGGCACGGTGGGTCCTGGCGGCGATGGTCACCGGTACGGCGGTGTGGAGCTTCGTATTGCTCGGCCGCACCGATTGGCTGCCCGCACTCAGGTGGGCCACGCTTGTTCTCGGCCTCGCATTCGGTCTGGCGCTGCTGATTCCCCTGCGGCGCCTGACAATGGTCGCCCTGATCGCCGCCATTCTCTCGGCGGGCGCCGGATCGGCCGCCTTCGGCGCCGCGACCGCCACGGTCGCCCATTCGGGCTCCATTCCCAGCTCCGGGCCGTCGTCCGCGGCCGCCTTCCCGGGTACGCGAGGTGCCGCCGGCAACAGCACCACGGGGCCGGGCGGCCCGAGTGGCGCGTCCTCGTCCTCATCGTCCGCCCCGGCCACATCGTCCGGGTCGTCCTCGTCCTCGTCCTCGGGGGTGTCCGCGGGCGCGGGCACATCGTCCGGGATGGCCTCGGCCGCGGGTGGTCGGCCCGGCGGCATGGGCGACGCCACCTCGAACAGCGACCTGACCGCCCTCCTCAAGGCCTCGACCACGAAGTGGTCGGCCGCGGTCAGCGGGGCGACCTCGGCCGCCGACCTCGAACTCGCGAGCGGAACCTCAGTGATCGCCCTGGGCGGCTGGAACGGCAGCGACCCCTCCCCGACCCTGGCCGAGTTCCAGAAGTACGCCACTACCGGCCAGATCCACTACTACATCTCCGGGAGCGGCATGGGCGGCGGCAGCACGCAAACGTCCGGGATCGCGACGTGGGTGGCCGCCCACTACACCGCCAAGGCCGTAGGTAACACCACGCTCGGCCGGCGAGCGTCGCCCGCGGCGCTGGTCCCACAACGTCACCGGCAGCGCTGGTCCCACGACGTCCATCGACAGCGCTGGTCCCAAAGCGTCGCCCGCAGCAGCAGTCCGGAGAGTGTCGCCGGTTGGCTGGTGCAGGCACTTGGGGCAGCACGGTCTGTATCGCCAACACCACCGGCTTCGACCGCGACTGGTAGGTACATGCGGCCGAGTGTTCACGGGCGAGCCGGTCAGGGCTGCAGCGCATCGCCTGATCGGGCACACAGACCAATAACCAGCGACGGCCGGGAATTGCCGGAGTGCCGGTACCTTTCCGCAGTTTCTGGACCGCGCTGATTCGGGACTGGGTGCGCCCGTGGAGGTATTTCATGGAGTAAAGATTCCGGGAAATATCCGTCGGCTGGAGGAATTGACGCCACATTGATCGGGTCCGGCCGCCTGGGAAATGCGAGGGCCGAGGCAACGCTGCGCCCGCGGGAGGGTTCAGGCCGGGGCCGGGGCGAAGAGAGGGCCCGCCGCGAGGGCGCGGGTCGCCTCCTCGGCCGGCAGGGGCTTCGACAGGAGGTAGCCCTGCGCGTAGTCGCAGCCCATCTCCTGCAGCAGCCTCAGCTGGACCGCCGTCTCGATGCCCTCGGCGACCAGGGACATGCCCAGGTTGCGGCCCATCCGGACGATGGTTCGGACCAGGGCCTCGTCGGCGTCCTCGCCGCCCAGGCGGTCGACGAAGGAGCGGTCGATCTTCAGGACGTCCATGGGGAAGCGGCGCAGGTAGGCCAGGGACGAGTAGCCGGTGCCGAAGTCGTCCATGGCCAGCTGGACGCCCAGGGCTTTCAGGGAGACGATGCGGGACAGGTTCTCGTCGGTGTCGGTCAGCAGGACGCTTTCGGTCATCTCCAGGCACAGGCGGTCGGCCGGCATGCCGGTGAAGGCCAGGACCTCGGCGACCGTCCGGGCCAGGTCGCCGGCGTCGAACTGGCGGACCGAGACGTTCACCGCCATTTTCAGGGGGCGGTCCCACGCTACGGCCTGGCGGCAGGCCTCGGTGAGGACCCAGCGGCCGAGCGGGACGATCAGGCCGGTCGACTCGGCCACGCCGATGAACTCCAGCGGCGGGATCATGCCCAGGGTCGGGTGGTTCCAGCGGACCAGCGCCTCGAAACCGACGATCGAGCCGGTCTGCAGGCAGACCGTGGGCTGGTAGTGCAGGACCAGTTCGTCGCGCTGCAGGGCCAGGCGGAGGTCGGCCGCCAGGGAGAGGCGCCGGATCAGGGCGTCGTGCATGGCCGGGTCGTACGTCGCGTACACGCCGCCGCCCGCGTCCTTGGCGCGGTACATCGCCAGGTCGGCGTTTCGCTGAAGTTGTTCGATGTCGCTCGCGTCGGCCGCCGAGGCGATGCCGATGGCCGCGCCGACGTGCAGCTCGCGGGCGCCGACCGGGAACGGGGTGCCGAGGTCGTCGAGGATGGTTACCGCGAGTTGTTCGGCGCCGACCAGGTCGGGGGCGATCAGCGCGAACTCGTCGCCGCCGAGGCGGGCCACCGTGCACTCCGACGGCATCTGGGCGCGGAGCCGGGCGGCCAGCTGCTTCAGGAGTTCGTCGCCGGCGGCGTGGCCGAGGCTGTCGTTGACCTCCTTGAAGCCGTCCAGGTCGAGGAAGAGGATCGACGGCGTGCCGGCCGCCGCGGCTGCCGCGAGCCGCTCCCGGAACAGGGCGCGATTGGCCAGACCGGTCAGGGCATCGTGGTACGCCTCGTGCCGCAGACGGTCCTGCAGCTCGGCGGCGTCGCTGATGTCGCGGGTGTTGAAGACCAGCCCGCGTACGACCGGGTCGTCCATCAGGTTCGTGATCGTCATTTCGGCCTGGCGCCACTGCCCGTCGCCGTGCCGGACCATGACCTCGAAGACGGTCACCGCGTACGGCGTGGGCAGCACCTCCTCGATCGCGGCCCGCACGCGCCCGCCGACCTTGCGCCCCATCATCTGCACGAAGCTCCGGCCGACGAAGTACGACGCCGGATGGCCGAAGATCCGTTCGACCGACTCGCTCTGGTAGCGCACCGTCGAGTCGGCCTCGAGGATGGCCAGCGACTCCGAGCTCTGCTCGATCAGGGCCTTGTAGCGCTGCTGCCGGTCCTGCAGTTCGGCCGTGCGGTCGGCGATCCGGCTGGCCAGCTCGCCGGCCAGCCGGCGGTTCTCCAGGCCGACGATGATCTGCCGGCCGACGATCAGGAACGCGAGGAGGGCCCGCGACCAGGTCGCCACGGCCGGGCTCAGCGAGGAGGTGATGCCGATCCGGACGATCCCGGCGAGCAGTGCGATCACCACGACCGCGTAGGGCACGACGGACGCGAGGTCCCGGCGCCTCGTGGACGCCCGGCCGGTGACCGGGAAAGTGGCCGCGAACAGCAGAAGCACGCAGCCCGCGAGCCAGCTTGCGCTTCCCGCGGCGTACGCCCCTCGGACCATGAGGCTGTCGCCGACCGCGACCACCACGGCGGCGAAGGCGAGGAGCCGCAGGCGACTCGCCTTCACCCGGACGATCGTCATGAGCGCCACCGTGGCGAGCAGGACGTCGGCGAGCGGACGGTTGACGCGGCCGGTGAGGCCGGCCGGCACGATGACCCAGTACCAGCTGGTGCCGAAGAGTGAGATCGCGATCAGGCCGGTGTCGACAAGCGTGCGCACCCGGTAGAGCCGGTTCTGGGTGGTCGCCGGCAGGCACAGGAGTCCGATGCTGACCAGCACGACCAGCGCGTACCCGATCGGCCCGGCCGGGAAATCCGCAGTTCCGGCGGCGATGACGCAGGTCAGTGCCGCGACGCCGAGGCTCGCCCAGGCGACCGAGATCCGGCCCGGCCGGCGGACGGCCTGCACCAGGCAGGCGATTCCGGCGGCGAGGCCGGCAACCGCCGCCCCGGGCTGGCTCCAGCGCGGCCCGAGGACGACAGCAACGGTGGCGAGCAGCGCGACAACCAGCGCTGTCGTCGTCCGTGTCCGGGCCGTCATCCGGGTCTCCTCCGTGGTGCGCGGGAGTTGCAACCCCTGACATCGGGCGACGGCCCGGCCATCTGAGAACTACGCCACGAACTGCTCGGACACGGTCCAGAGGCGGGTCGCGGCTTGGGGGTCCAGCGCGTACGCGGCGACGCCGCTCCGGGTTCCCGGTTCGTTCGGCCCGGCCTCGTTGCAATCCTCGAAGTAGCGGCCGCCGACGCCCTCGAGCAGCGGCGACGTGGCGACCAGGACCGTGGTCGCCGCGCCCTGCTCGACGGTCTTCCAGCTCGGCGCGGCGCTGCCGCCGGACACCTTGCGCATCCGCTCGAGCTCGTCGTCGCTGACGTAACGCTGGAGGTTGGTGCGGATGCCGCCGGGCATCAGCGCGTTGGCGAAGATGCCGTCGGCTGCCCAGCGCCGGGTCGCCTCGACCGCGAACAGCACGTTCGCCGTCTTGGACTGGCCGTAGGCGGACCACGGCTCGTACTCGCGGCGCTCGAACATGATGTCGTCGAAGACGACCGGGGAACGCAGGTGGGCGCTGGAGCTGACCGAGACGATCCGGGCCCCGCCGGCCGCGCCGAGCGCGCCGTGCAGGCCGGTGGCCAGGGCGAAGTGGCCGAGGTGGTTGGTCGCGAACTGCATCTCCCAGCCGTCGGCGGTCCGCGCGAGCGGGCTCGCCATCACGCCGGCGTTGTTGATCAGCAGGTGGAGCGGGCCGTCCCAGCCGGCGGTGAACGCGGCGACCGAGGCGCGGTCGGCGAGGTCGAGCGGCGCGACGAGGACCTAACCGGAGGTTCCTCCGGATAGCAACGTGAGACGCTGTCTCGCGCACCACAGACCTTGGGAGCAGAAAATGCGGGCGGACGCGAGGCGCAACCGCGAGCGGTTGCTCGAGGTCGCCGTACGCTCGTTCGCGCTCGACGGACCCGGCGTGCCGCTCGAGGCCATCGCCAAAGCGGCAGGTGTCGGCATCGGCACGCTCTACCGGCATTTCCCGACCCGCGAGGCGCTGGTCGAAGCGGCGTACCGGAACGAGCTGGACCGTCTCTGCGCGGCCGTGCCCGACCTGGTCTCCGCGCAGCCGGCCGATCAGGCGCTGCGCGCCTGGATGGATCTTTTCGTCGACTACATGGTCACCAAACGCGGCATGTCCGACGCCCTGCGCACGGTGATCGCGTCCGGCGGCGACCCGTTCAACAAGAGCCGCGACATGCTCATGTCGGCGATCACCCGGCTGCTCGAGGCCGGCGTGAACGCCGGGGCGATCCGGGCGGACGTGCCGCCCGAGGACGTGCTGGCCGCCCTGAGCGGAGTGACCTCGACCGTGGGTGACCCGGAGAAGCGGGAGCAGGCCCGCCGCCTGCTCGACCTGCTCGTCGACGGCCTGCGGCACCGATGAAGAACGGGCGGCACCGATGAAGAACGGGGCGGCGCCGATGGCACCGCCCCGCGAAAGATCATTTCTTCTTCTTGCCTTTTTTCTTCTTGTCCTTCTTCTTCTTCGCCATGTCGGGTCTCCCTTCGACGATGCGGGCCGCGCTCCTCGTCACTCTGCGGAGTGAAGGCGGCGCCCGCCGTAACGATACGGTCTCAGCTCAGCTTCACGTTGAAGATCGGCGACGCGGCCAGGCTGCGGAAAGACGCCAGATTACGGCTGGTGCTGTCGATGCTGATGTCGCGATCGCCGGTGTCGTCGTGCTTGGTGTCGAAGGCCGAGATCGCCTTGACCGCCGGGTGGCTCGCCAGGGCCGGCAGCACGCTGTTGTAGACCGCCGACTTGTCGACCGGGTGGTGCACGCGGTGGTAGGCGCCCCACTCGGCGACCATGATCGGCTTGCCGGCGTGCCGGGTGGTGGCCCACCGGTAGAAACCGCCGCGGTCGAGCATGCCGCTGAACAGGTCGTGGTGGTAACCCGCCTCGGCGTTCGCGTAGGTGTCCAGGCCGATCCAGTCGACGACGTCGTCACCCGGGTAGAGATCCTTCCACCAGGACTTGGCCATCCAGTTCTCGTTGCTCATGTAGATCAGCACGTTGACGACGTTGGTGACACCGTCCGCGCGCAGGCGCTCGATCGTGTGCCGGTACATGGCGGCGAAGTCACGGGCCTGCATGCCCGAGCCGGCACGGTCCTTGATGTCGTTCTCCGGCTCGTGGTTGAGGGCGAGGAACAACTTCTGGCCGTACGCCTTGGCCCGCGCGGCGAACGCATCGATCCGGCGGTCCTCGGCACCCCGGGCGACCCGCGCCCAGGTCGAGCCGTACGCGATCTTCCAGTTGATCAAGAGCACGCGAGGGTGGGCGGCGTCGGAGGTCATCGCGACCTCGGAACGGGTCGGGAACGGCTCGTCGCCCTTGTGATAGGTGTGGAAGATCGACGCGGTGCGACCGCTCTCCCGCTCCCAGCCCTTGAGGGCCGTGTCACGAGGGGCGCTGGTGAAGCCGCCGGCCGCGCCGCCCCAGAGGACGCCGCAGGACGGGACGAGCTTCGGCCCCGTGGCACATGCCGGATCGGCGTGCGCCGCGGTGGGCGTGAGGGCGGCAGCCGCCCCGGCGAGCATGGCGGTCAGGACGGAGCTGAACTTCAGCAGCTTCGAGCGACGCAACGTGTGATCTCCCCCGAGTGGTCCGGCCGTTGTCGGCCGGGCGATGGGGAAGACTTTTGTCGGCGGCCGGTGCACGTCCAGTGCCCGCTACGGTGCCAACCAGTTGCGCTCCGGCCCCCGGGCAAGGTAGCCAGAGTCTCATGAAGCCGATCATCGACGGGCACAACGACCTGCCCATGCAACTGCGCGCCCGCTACGGATACTCGGTCGCCGGTCTCGACGAGACGACCCGGCCCGAGCTGCAGACCGACCTGCCGCGGCTGCGGGCCGGAGGCGTCGGAGCCCAGTTCTGGTCGGCCTACGTGCCCTCCGACCTCGCCGAACCCGAGGCGGTGGTGGCAACGCTGGAACAGGTCGACGCGATCTACCGGCTGACCGCGGCCTACCCGGAGGACTTCGCGATGGCGTTCACCGCCGACGACGTCGAGCGGGCCTGGGCGGGCGGGAAGATCGCCTCGCTGATCGGCCTCGAGGGCGGCCACAGCCTGGCCACCTCGCTCGGTGTGCTGCGGATGTTCGCCCGGCTCGGCGTCCGATACGTGACGTTGACCCACAACAACCACACCTCGTGGGCCGACTCGGCGGCCGAGGAGCCGCGGCTCGACGGACTGAACGACGCCGGCCGGGCGGTGGTCCGGGAAATGCAGCGGCTCGGCGTCCTGGTCGATCTCGCGCACGTCGCTACCGCGACGATGCACGCGGCTCTCGACGTGGCGGTCGCGCCGGTCATCTTCAGCCATTCCGGGGTACGCGCGTTGAACGACCACCGGCGCAACGTGCCCGACGACGTCCTTACGCGCCTGCGCGACAACGGCGGCGTGCTCCAGTTGACGTTCGTGGCGCCGTTCGTGTCGCCGCGGGCGCGGGACTGGTTCGCGGCGGCCGGCGCGGAGTGGCGCCGGCTCGGGCTGCCGGCGGCGGACGAGGACTGGCCGCGGGCGCCCTTCCCGGGTGAGGACCCGGCTTCCGTGCCGGCGTGGCCGTCCTCGGTGCCGTGGGGCCATCCCGGGTTCGCGTCGTGGCTCGCGGCCAACCCGCGGCCGATCGTGACCGTGGCCGAGGTCGCGGACCACGTCACGCACGCCCGCGACGTCGCCGGGATCGATCACATCGGGCTGGGCGGCGACTTCGACGGTACGACCGAACTGCCGGCCGGCCTGGACGACGTCTCCGGCTATCCGCGACTGTTCGACGAATTGTCCAGCCGCGGATGGTCATCGACCGATCTCGACAAGCTGGCGTCGGAGAACATGCTCCGGGTGCTCCGGGAGTCGGAGAAAGCGGCCTCCGAACCGCTGTGGCCGCGCCCCTGAAGGGAGCTCAACTCTCCGCCACTATTAACGTATATCGGACCCCGGGGCTTGCCGCAAGACCCCGGGCGGGGCGCAGAATCGTCCACGTTTTCCCCACCGGAAACCCGGAGCTGATTACGTGAGCCCGCTGACCGCCAGCGCCTTCGACCTGCCCGACCGGCTCGCCGCCAAGGCCGACCCGCACCTGATCGCCGACGACGAACGGCACTTCGCGGCCATCTCGGAAAGCCTCGACCGATCCATCGCCGACCTCACGTCGCGGCTCGACGAGTCGCGCAAGGCACCCGCCGGCATCGGCCGCCGGGCACTCGAACGGGACGAGGAGGTGCGGCGGCTCAGCGCCCGCCTGCGTACGCTGCGCCGCTTCGGCCTCGACCTCTGCCTCGGCATGATGACCTTCTCCGGCACCGGGGAAACCGTCTTCGTCGGCCGGCTCGGACTCACCGACGGGCAGGGGCGCCGGCTCCTGCTCGACTGGCGGTCCCCCGCCGCCGAACCCTTCTTCGGGGCGACCCACGGCAACCCGATGGGCCTGACCAGCCGGCGACGCTACCGGTGGACCGGCGGGCGGGTCACCGACTACTGGGACGAGGTTTTCGACACCGGCGAGTTCGAAGGGCACGCGGCGGCCCTCGACGACCAGTCGGCGTTCATCGCCAGCCTCGGCACCAACCGGTCGGCCCGGATGCGGGACGTGCTCGGCACCATCCAGGCCGACCAGGACGCCATCATCCGGGCCGGGTCGGACGGCGCGCTCGTGGTCGACGGCGGCCCCGGCACCGGGAAGACAGTGGTGGCGCTGCACCGGGCGGCCTACCTGCTCTACTCCGATCCGCGGCTCGGGCACCGGCAGGGCGGGGTGCTGTTCATCGGGCCGCACGAGCCCTACCTGGCGTACGTGGCGGACGTGCTGCCGAGCCTCGGCGAGGAAGGGGTGCAGTCGTGCACCCTGCGGGACCTGATCGTGGAGGGCGCGGCGGCCTCACCGGAGAGCGATGCCGAGGTGGCGCGGCTGAAGTCGTCGGCCCGGCTGGTCAAGGCGATCGACGCGGCGGTGCGCTTCTACGAGGAGCCGCCGGCCCAGGGGATGCCGGTCGGGGACCTCTGGTTGAGCCCCGAGGACTGGGCCGAGGCGTTCGCGGTGCCGGGGCCGGGCACCCCGCACAACGAGGCCCGCGACGAGGTGTGGGACGAGTTGCTGACGATCCTGCTGTCGAAATACGACGGGGATGAACCGGAAAGTGTGGTCCGGCGGTCGCTGGCCTCGAACCGCGAGCTGCGTGGCGCCGTCAACCGGGCGTGGCCCCTGCTGGAGGCGGCCGACCTGGTCGGCGACCTGTGGTCGGTGCCGGCCTACCTGCGGAAGTGCGCGCCGTGGCTGGCGGCTGAGGACGTACGGAAATTGCAGCGTGACCACCCGCAGGCCTGGACCGTCCCGGATCTGCCGTTGCTCGACGCGGCGCGTCAGCGCCTCGGAGACCCCGAGGCGTCGCGGCGCAGGCAGCAGGACCGGGCGGTGATGGCAACCGAACGCGACCGGATGGCCCGGGTACTCGACGATCTGCTGGCCGCCAACGAGTACGACGACGGCGAAGGCGTGTGGACGATGCTGCGCGGGCAGGACATGCGGACCTCGCTGGAGGACGAGTCGGTGCTGGCCCCGGCGTCGGTGGACCGGCTGGCCGGACCGTTCGCCCACGTGGTGGTCGACGAGGCGCAGGAGCTGACCGACGCCGAGTGGCAGATGCTGATCCTGCGCTGCCCGGCCCGCAGCTTCACGATCGTCGGCGACCGAGCACAGGCCCGGCACGGTTTCACGGAGTCCTGGACGGCACGGCTCGCCCGGATCGGCCTGGACCGGGCCCGGATCTCCGCCTTGACGATCAACTACCGCACACCGGAGGAAGTCATGGACGAGGCGGCACCGGTGATCCGGGCCGCTCTGCCGGACGCCAACGTGCCGACCTCCATCCGCAAGGCCGGCCGGCCGGTCACACACGGCTCGATGTCGGAGCTACCGAAGATCCTCGACGGCTGGTTGTCCAAGCACGCAGAGGGCGTCGCGTGCGTGATCGGCGACCCGTCCTTCCCCGGGACCGACCGCGTACGCTCGCTGACCCCGACCCTGGCCAAGGGCCTCGAATTCGACCTGGTCGTACTGATCGACCCGGAAAGCTTCGGCCCGGGCATCGAGGGCGCGGTCGACCGCTATGTCGCGATGACGCGAGCAACGCAGCAGCTGGTCATCCTGACCTGACCGCCGCGACAGGGCGCCGCCCGGCCGCAGCTCCGCGGTCGCCGCCGGGCGGCGCCCTGCCGCAGCCGAAGCTCGCCGTTCAGCCGTTCAGCCGTTCAGCCGTTCAGCCGTTCAGCCGTTCAGCCGTTCAGCCGTTCAGCCGTTCAGCCGTTCAGCCGTTCAGCCGTTCATGGCAGCCCAGGCTCGCCGCTCAGCGCTTTACCGCAGCACAAGCTCGCCGCTCAGCGTTCTGCCATCCCCAGCTCGCCGGCGTGATCTGCCGGGCGCAATCTTTTGCGCCGCGGCTCAGTCGCGTCGCGGGCGCTCGGCGGTGACCAGGTAGCAGAGGAACGACGCCAGGAACGGATCGCGTGGGTCGGCGAGGCTGGACAGCCAGGAGGCGGCGACGTCCTCCCGGAGCTGGGCGGCCTCGACCGCGCGAGCACTGTTGCGGGTCAGGCCCAGGATCTGGTCGGCGATCTCGAAGTCGCGGAACACCACCGGCACCGCCTCGACCGATAGCAACTCGAACCCGGCCCGCACTGCCATCCGCGCAAGTTCGCGCCCGACCGTCGAGTTGCGCACCCGCCCGGCGGTGAACCGCGCGAACCCCCGGCTGGTCTCAATATCGTCGGCCGCCACCGTGAGCGTGTCCCAATCCGGTTCGGCGAGCCCCACCACGCCACCGGGCCGCAGAACCCGGAAGATCTCCGCCAGCACCGCGTCCGGCTGGGCGAGATGCTGCAGCACCCGATCCGTACGCGCACGGTCCGCGCTCCCGTCGGCCACCGGCAGGGCGTGCGCGTCGCCCTGGCGTACGTCGGCACCCGGCACCCGCCGCCGGGCCTCCGCGATCATCGCCGGGTCGCGATCGACCCCGATGACCTGCGCGCGGGCGGCCAGCAGCGACCTCAGGTCGATGCCCGGCCCGCACCCGATGTCGACCACGACGTGCCCGGGACGAATATCCATCGCCGTGAGCAGCCGCTGCTTGTAGTCACCGGCAGCGACCGCGGCCCGGGCGGCGGTGTCCATGTAGGCGATCTGGTCGGTGGTCATAGGCCGATCACAGCACAGGCGTGTGTTTCTTTTGTGAACGCGATATGCGGAAAGCGTGGTCGTTTGGTGGTTCCGGAGGGCGGGTACGCTCGCCGCATGCCCATCGGTCCGCAACCCCGCGGCCGGCGCGGAACGGTCGAAGAACCATATTCGCCGCTCAACCTGCGCCTGATCCTGGCTGCGTTCGGTTTCGTCGTGTGCACGGTGCTCTCGATCCTGTTGTTCAGGATGGGATGGAAGCTGCCCGGCTGGCTGCTTGCCGCCTGGGCCGTCGTCGCAGTGATCGACGCGGTCGTGGTGCAGAGGCGCCGGCGCGCCCGGAGGCGAGCCGAGCACGGGCGTGACCACTCCTTGTTCGAATAGCAGCGTGTTGGCAATCCCCTGGTCGCACGTCGAGTAGCGTCCAATTTCATGGATCGCGTCCGCTTCGGGTTCCTTGCGGTAGTCACGCTGATTACGCCATCTTTCGGGGTTATGTCCACATCGGGCGCGGCAGTCGCCTCTCCGCACGCCGCGGTGGCCTCTCCGGACGCTGCCTCCCTGCACGCCGCGGTCCCCACCTCGCCGGCGGGCCACGGCGCCCGACCCGCCGCAATCCGCCAAGCCCAGCCATCCGCTCCCCGCCGGGGCGAGTCGTCCACTCCCCGCCGGGCCGAGTCGTCCACTCCCCGCCGGGCCGAGTCGTCCACTCCCCGCCGGGGCGAGCCGTCCACTCCCCGCCGGGCCGCCTCGGACATCCGGGAACTGAACCGGACCGACTTCACCCTGGACGGCCACCGCCTGCCCGAACCGCGGTATCGCCCGCACGTCAACTCGCGGCGCCCCGCCGCCGCGACGCCCGCGGTGGGCACGGTGCGCGAGTGGCTCGGGCTCGACGACACGACCGGCAAGTACTACCGCAAGAACTACACGCTGCGCGCGACCGGCAAGCACATCGAGGTGTGGGTCGCGCAGGACCTCGCGTTCCCGGCCGACGATTGCCGGAAGGGCTCGATCTCGGTGACCGACACCCAGGTGACGGACCTGGTCGAGGAGTTCGACGGCACGATCTATCCGAAGGAGACCGTCGCCTTCAGCACACCCCCGCCCCGCGACGGCGCCGACGCGGCGATGGACGGGGACTTCACCGGCGACGGCGACAAGACGGTCACGCTGGTCGACAACGTGCGCGACCCGAACTACTACCACTTCCCCGAAGCGGTCACCTACATCGCCGGCTTCTTCTCGCCGCAGCTCAACGAGCTGTTCGACCGCAACGTCATGACGATCGACGCCTACGACTGGCTGCACCGCATGGGCGCCAATCCGCCTTCCGACCCGACCGACGACCTGTGCACGTCGCGGCCGGCCCACCCCCGGATGTACGAGGGGACCTTCGCGCACGAGTGGCAGCACCTGCTCGAGTACTACGCCGACCCGGATGAGGTCGTGTGGGCCAACGAGGGTCTGTCCGACTATGCCCAGACGCTCACCGGCTATGTCGACGCGCGGGCGGCCATCGACCAGTCCGGCTACGACAACCACATCACCTGCTTTCAGGGCTTCGGCACGGTGCGCACCAAATACAACATCAACCCGCGGGTCTGCGGCGGCCCGCAGAACTCCCTGAACCTGTGGGACGAGGGCGCGCCGGCCGATGTGCTCGCCGATTACGGCAACGCCTACCAGTTCATGGTCTATCTGGCCGACCGCTTCGGACCGGACGTCATCACCCGGCTGCACCGGGACGGCGCACACCACGGCCTGGCCGGGGTTGCCGCGGTGCTGCCGCCCGGGACCGGGCTCTACGAAACCCTGCACGACTTTCAGACCATGACGCTGGTCGATCGGATCGTCGACCGGCCCGGCGGCACGATCACCGGCATCGCCAAGAGCCACGTGATCGCCGCCGGTCTGCGCTCGACCGTCAACCTCGCCAATCCAGCCGCGTACGAAACGCCAGGCGCGGCGCCAAACGGCGCCGATTATGTGCCGCTGCCGACGCCGTTGCGGTCGGTCGCCTTCCGCGGCGCAAGCTACCTGCCGCCGCTGCCTACCGGCTGGACCGTCGCCGACGGCACCCTGTTCGCCGGCAACAAGAGCGACCTCGACAACTCGGCTGTTCTGCCGATCAGCGTGCCCACCACGGACCCGACGTTGCGCATGGAGACCGCCTGGGACCTGGAGGACTCCTACGACTACGCCTACGTCGAGGTCTCGACCGACGGCGGCAAGTCCTACGCGCCGGTCGCCGGCGACCGGACGGTCACCGGAACGCTCGGGCCGGCCCTCACGGCCGCGAGCAACGGCACGGTCGCGATTTCCTTCAGCCTTTCCGCGTACGCGGGGAAGAATGTGCTGCTGGCCCTCCGCTACGTCAGTGACGGCGCCGTGAACAGCGGAGGCTGGCGGATCGGCAAGCTGACCCTGGGCACCACCGTCCTCAGCGACGGCTCGTCGCTGAAGGGCTGGAAGTCGCCCACCGACATCGTGCCGACCGCGGTAGCGGCGTGGCACGTGACGCTGGTCGGCCTGGCCAAGAATCATGTCGCTGTCGTCCCCCTCGAAAGGTTCGCCGAGCTGTCCGCTTACTCCAAGATCGTCGCTGTGATCGCCTACGACGAACCGACCGAACACCAGACCCAGTACGCCCCCTACACGCTCACCGCCAACGGCAGACTCCAGCCCGGGGGCGCCCCGCTCCCCTGACCACGCAGGGCGACCGGGAAACGCCTCGGCGCCGCTGTTCGCCGACGCGCTGGGCATCGTCCGTTGCTGTGCGACGGGGTCGGTGGGAGCGGACGGATGCAGGTTCACCCACGAGGTCGGCGACTGATCCAGGGAAACCGGAAAAGGCGCTCAGGCAGGCCGGGCCAAACCCAACCCACCGGCGTCGACCAGCCTGACCGAAGCACTGTCGTCCTCCAACCGTCCGCGGCAGGCGCCCGGCCCGCAGGCACCCCACCCCGAAGGCCAACCCGGGTAGCGCCGCCCCTGACCCGGCCGCGGCCAGCGCCAGTTCGGCCGCGACCCGCTCCCTCCAGCAGCCGGCGGACTTCGCCGGCTGCCGTCGCACGTTTGCGCCGCGCCGCCCGCCGCGCCGCCCGCCGGGCCGCCCGCCGGGCCGCCCGCCGGGCCGCCCGCCGGGCCGGCTGCCGGGCCGCCTGCCGGGCCGGCTGCCGAGGGCGTTCGGGTCAGGGCGGCGGCAGGATGCCGTAGATGAGGGCGGTCGAGCCGGCCCCGTTCTTGTTGATGTGACCGCCGCAGAGGATGTGCGCGCCGGTCGCGGGCAGGGCGGCCAGGTTGGCGAGGATCTCGAGGCTGATGCGGTGCCGCTGGTAGACCAGCAGACTCACCGCGTAGGTCAGGTCGGTGCCGACGTCGGGGCTGAAGGTATCGGTGCCGGTGCCTCCACGACGGCCCAAGCGGCCGGTGTCGACCAGCCACTGGACGGTGTGGAGGGCGAAGCCGGGCTGGTGCATCGTCTGCTCGGCGTCGTAGTTGAAGTAGGCGTCCGTGCCCCACTTGGCATCCCAGCCGGTCCAGATGATCACCATGGACTCGTCGGGAATGCGACCGTGGCGCTTCTCCCACGCCTTGATGTCGTCGACCGTCACCTCGTAGTCGGCGTTGCGGGCCCACCTGGCCCGAACGTCGATCTTGACAGCCGGCAGGAACAGGTCTTCGAGATCGAGCTCGTCGGCCAGTGGCTGGCCCTGGTTGAAGTGACCCGGCGCGCCCCAGTGCGTGCCGGTGTGTTCGCCTTCCCGGACGAACTGCAGGAAATAGCCGTCGTCCTCGATCGTGGCAATGGTGTCGAGTTCGAACGGCGGGTCGCCGGGATAGACGTTGGTGGTCGCCGGATCGTTGACGTGGGACAGGTTGATCAGTCGGAGCCGGCCGAGGCCCAGCGGGGCCGGCCCGCTTGCCCCGGCAGCCTGGCCGGTCACCAGCGCACCGGCCAGCCCGGCCGCGGCCGCTCCCATGACATCGCGTCGTCGCATGCCCCTCTGCATAGCGATCCTCCCCACCCTCGGTCAACGAACACCATCGATCCCCTGGTTGCTCGGCCGGCCCCGCACAGGCCCGGCGGAGACATGCTGTCACGGTCGGCACCTAATTACTAGGACATTGACAGTGTCACGGTGACAGTGAAAGACTGCTCGGCGTGTGGACGATGGACGAGCTGGTCGAGAAGGTGCGGCAGGCGCTGGCGGCGGAATACTCCGGCGCCGATGACGGCCGCATCCGTGACGTGCCCGACCGCCGTGCGATCCGGTGGTATACGACGATTGGCCTGGTCGATCGCCCTCTCGGCATGCGGGGCCGCACCGCTTTATATGGTCCTCGCCATCTGCGGCAGCTGGTGGCGATCAAACGACGGCAGGCGGCCGGCCGGTCGCTCTCACAGATCCAGGGCGAGATCAACTGGCTCTCCGACGAGGAACTGGCGGAGCTCTCCCACGTACCGGAGGAATTGCTGGAGGCCGACGGCCCGGTGCCGGATGGCGCCCCCGGAGACCGTCATATGCGTTTCTGGGCCCGGCAGCCGGTGGCTGCCTCAGCCCCCGCCAACCACGCCGCCTCAGCCAACCACGAGCTGGGCCAGTCACTCGCGGGCGAGTCCGTGGTCCGGCCGGTCAACGGCGTAGCGCTGCCCGGCGGCGTGATCCTGCTGGTGCCCCACCCGATCTCCGACCGCGACCGCGACGACATCGCCGCGGCGGCCGCTCCGCTTCTCGATCTGCTCGATGCCCGTGGCCTACTCGATGGGAGTTCAGCATGACCATTTCCGTGAACCCGATGGGCCCCGGCGAGCTCGAGCGCGTCCGGATCCTGCCCGACGCCGGCTTCGGCGTGCTCCGCACCGACCGCGGCAACCTGCCGCTCGACCGGCTGAGTGTCCGTTCCAAGATCAGCGGACTGGTTGCCCGCACGGTCGTGGTGACCGAGTTCGTCAACACGCACGATGTGCCGCTCGAGGCGACCTACGTCTTCCCGCTGCCCGACCGGGCGGCTGTCACCGGAATGACGCTGACCGCCGACAACCGCACCGTCGAGGCCGAGCTGCAGGAACGGGCCGCCGCGCGCGAGGCCTACGACCAGGCGATCGCGGCCGGTCAGCGCGCCTCCATCGCCGAGGAGGAGCGGCCCGATGTCTTCACGATGCGGGCCGGCAACATCCTGCCCGCCGAACGAGTGGTGATCGAGCTGAGCCTGGTCGGGCCGCTGCCGTTCGAGGACGGTGCCGCGACGTTCCGGTTCCCGCTGGTCGTCGCTCCGCGCTACATTCCCGGTGCGCCCGTCACGGGCCCGCAGGCGGGCGACGGGCAACACCTCGACACCGATGCGGTGCCCGACGCCTCACGCATCACGCCACCGGTGCTGCTGCCCGGCTTCCCCAACCCCCTGCGGCTGTCGATCGACGTCGAGATCGATGCGGCCGGGCTGACGCTGGGCGACGTGCGGTCCAGCCTGCACACGGTGTCCGACCATGCCGGCACGATCAGCATCCGGCCGGGCGAGCGCGCCGACCGCGACTTCGTGCTGCGGCTGGCCTATTCAGGCGGCGCCGAGACGGCGGTGGCGGTGCCCGACGAGACCGGAGACGGCGACGAAGGTGTCTACCAGCTGGTCGTCCTGCCGCCCGACGACGCCAAGGTGACGGCGAAGCCGAAGGACGTCGTGCTGCTGCTCGACCGTTCCGGCAGCATGGGCGGCTGGAAGATGGTGGCCGCCCGCCGGGCCGCGGCCCGGGTCGTCGACACGCTCACCGGCGCCGACCGTTTCGCGGTGCTGACCTTCGACCACCAGGTCGACTACCCGGCCGACCTCGGCCCGGGGCTGTCCGAGGCGAGCGACCGCAATCGGTTCCGCGCGGTCGAGCACCTTTCGCGGGCGGACGCGCGGGGCGGCACCGAGCTGCTCGCGCCGCTGGTCAAGGGCCTCGAGCTGCTGCGGCTCTCCGAGGGCCGTGACCGTGTGCTGGTGCTCGTGACCGACGGCCAGGTCGGCAACGAGGACCAGATCGTCCAGGAGGTTGCGGCGTCCATCGGGCCGACCCGCATCCACACGATCGGCATCGACCGAGCGGTGAACGCGGGCTTCCTGGGCCGGCTCGCCGCTCTCGGCGCCGGCCGGGCCGAGCTGGTCGAGAGCGAGGACCGGCTCGACGAGGCAATGGAGCACATTCACCGGCGGATCGGGGCGCCGCTGGTCACCGGCCTGAAGGTGACCGGCTCCGGCCTGCGGCTGATCGACGACGAGCGCAGCCCGGCCCGGCTGCCCGGCATCTACCCCGGCGTCCCGCTGGTGGTGACCGGCCGCTACACCGGTTCGCCCGAGGGCACGCTCACGGTCACCGGGCGCCTGCGGGACGACACCGAGTTCAGCGCGACGGTCGCCGTGCAGCAACGGGCCGAGTCCGCGGTGGTCGCACAGTGGGCGCGGGCGCGGCTGCGCGACCTGGAAGACGCGTACGCGGCCGGCGACCACACGCTGGAGCAGCGAATCGTCACGACTTCGCTGCGCTATGGGGTGCTGTGCCGGTTCACCGCGTTCGTAGCGATCGACAGCCGGGTGGTCAACGACGGCGGGGAGATCCGGCGGGTCACCCAGCCGGTGGAGCTGCCGTCGGGCTGGGCCGCACCTGGCGCGGAGGCCGCGCCGATGATGGTGCTGGCCGCCGGCAGTGCGTCCATGTCGCCTTCCATCGCGCCGCCGATGCCGCCGCGGGCACCCGCTCCCTTCGCGCCGATCCGGGCGAAGCTGTCCCGCGCCAGCGGCGGCCCCGGGCGCTCGGCACCTGCCTTCGCGGCCGGGCCCGCGATGGCCCCGGCCGGACGGGCGGCCGCCTACGGCGGTGGCGAGCTTTCGATCGAAGAGGTACGCGCCTTGGCCGCGACTGAGGCCCACCGCCTGCGGGACGCGTCCGGCGCCGAGCCCTACGAGCGCCGGGAGCTCCTGGAAGACCTGGCCAGCCGCCTGGCCGTCCTGGTCGCCGCATTGACCGCCCCCGAGTTCGCACCGCTACACGCCTTGGTCACTCTCCTCAACGGCGATGCCGCCCTCGAGGCCAAGTGGACCGCCGCCCTCGACACCTTGGCCGCCTACGCCGAGGGCAGGCCGACCGGCGGAAGCGCGACCGACGCCAGCGGCAGTACGGGTCGCGCGAGCCGCCGCACGCGCGGCGGCACGGGCGGGGCGAGCGGCAGCGCGGGCGGCAGCAACGCGCCCGACGCCAGCAGCAGCACGGGTGGTGCAAGCGGAGGCGGGGGCGGCGGCGGGACCGCTGCGGCCCGGAAGCCCTTCTGGAAGCGCGACTGACCAGCGCCGAAGCCTGACCCGACCGGCGCCATCCCAGGAGCACCGCATGATCAGCATCAACGGGAGCTGCCCCGCCTCCCAACCGGGGAGACGGGGCAGCGGTGAGCGGGCCTCAGCCGATGACCGGCGGGAGGATCTTCGGGGCGTTCGCCGGCGGCAGGCCGTGGGCGGCGATCTCGGCCGGGGTGGCCGTGCGCAGGTTGAAGCCGTCGACCGACGCGGCGGCGGCAGTGCTGGTCAGAGGCTTGGTGAAGGGCTGGGCGTCGCCGACGCAGGTGGTGCCCCGTGGCGGCAGCGCGCGGAAGAGCAGGTAGCGGTCGGTCCACGTAGTGGCGCAGGCCGAGGTGCCGTAGGCGGTGTGGCCCCAGTTGTTGCTGGAGAGGAGCCGGGCGTTCGGCAGCAGGCGGGACGACTTCACGGCGTCGTCATAGTTGGTGGCCGGGTCCCAGAAGCTGCCGACGACGAGCACCGGGTGCGCGGTCAGCTTGTTGAACGGTCCGGTGTAGGCGTCCTCGTCACGGACGGTCCAGTGGTCGCCGGCGCACTGGACGCTCGCCCAGGCCCAGGCGCGGCCCAGGTAGGTGGCGCGCTTGTCGGCGCGGGCGGCGGCGGCCGGCCAGGACGAGCCGTGGGCCGGGTGCATGCCGTCGGTACACATGACCGCGGAGTAGGCGTCGAAGGAGTTGTCGTAGGGGAACTCGCGGCCCGCGGAGCGGCTGCGCATGCGGGTGACCGCGGCCTTGGCCAGGGCGACCTGGGTCGAGGACGGCTTGGCGCCCGGAGTGGTCAGGTCGTACAGCTTGGCGGTGAGGTCGGTGATCTCGTCCCCGGCGTCGGGCTCGTAGAGGGCGCTGAGCACCAGTCCGATGAAGCCGGCGTAGGTGATGGTGTCGCCGTCCAGGGTGACCGGCTTGGCCTTCAGGCTCTCGGCGACCGCGCGGAAGGTACGCATGGGGGCGTCGCTCAGCTCGCACTTCGTCGGCCCAGCGGCCGCGCAGCGGCGCAGGATCTCGGCGAGCGCCTTCCACGCGCCGTCGGCCGAGTGCAGGCGGTCGTCCTGGATCTGGCCGGCGGTCGCCGTGCCGCCGACCCAGGCCTTCGGGTCGATGACACCGTCGACCACCACGGCGCGGAAGCGGTCCGGGAACATGTTGGCGTAGTACTGACCGAGCGCGGTGCCGTAGCTGAAGCCGAGGTAGGTCAGCTTCGCGTCGCCGACCGCCCGGCGCATGACGTCCATGTCGCGGGCGACCTCGGCCGTCGACATGGCGCCGGCCAGCTCACGGCCGGTGGTGGAGCAGCCGCGGGCCTCGCTCTGGGCCGCGGTGATGAACGCCTTCTCCTGCTTGGCGCCCCACGGGAAACCCATGGCCAGCGACTTCAGGCTCGGCAGCTGCCGAGCCGCCGACGGGAAGCAGTCCACCTGCTGGCTGAAGCCGACACCGCGCGGGTCCATGCCGACGACGTCGAAGCGGTCGAGGATGCTCTTGCTCAGGAAGTACGGCGCGCCCAGAGCCATCGCGGTCGCCGAGCCGCCCGGGCCACCGGGGTTGATGAAGAGGCTGCCGATGCGGTGCTTCTGGTCGCGGGCCGGCACCCGGAGCAGCGCCAAAGTGATCTGTTTGCCGTTCGGGCTGTCGTAGTCGAGCGGCACCTTCGCGGTCGCGCACTGACCCCAGTCGTAGCAGCTGTACCAGTTCAGCTTCGGAGTCTTCACCGAGTCGACGCGGCGCCGCTCGGTCGCGCCCGTCAGGGCGTACGCCCCAGGGGCCGCGGCAGATGCCGTCGCCGGCGCGATGAGCGTTCCGGCCAGCGCGAGCCCTGCCGCGGCGGCGGCGAGCAGGCGGGAGGGGAGCGACATGCGAGACCTTCCTCGTAGGCCGGTGCCCGTATCGCCCCGGATGTTCAAAAAGATAGGTTGGCGAAAGATCTTCTCGGTGCTCCGAAGAGTGGTAGCTGGGTTGCAGGCGCCGATGGTCCGATGTTGTGGGATACGTCGCACCGAGAGGACGCCGGGACGTTTGCGCTGGTCAGCGACCCCAAGGCTGTCAACCTCCACCGCTTCGGCGGAAAAGGTGGCTGCTTCGGGGGTCGGTGCTGCCCGGATCACCGAGGTAGGTTCGACCACTGATTCTCAGCAGACGGCTGGACGGTGGCGGAACCCAGGTGACGGACCACGACTTCGGCGACGACCAGGACCCATTGCTGGTACGCCCGTTCGTGCTGCAGGAATCCGAGTCTCCCGACGCGGATCCGTCCACTCAGACCTGGCCGTCGGCGACCACCCGCGAGGTCCGGTCGCAGCACGCGTCGTCCGGCGAGCCGCCGACCCAGGTCATCCCGCGCGTCGGTGCCCTGCGGCGACGCTTCCGCCGCCGGTTCCTGGTGATCGGCGGGATCGGCGTGGCGGTGGTGCTGGCCGCGACGGCGGCCGCCTTCGCGGCGCTGCGGCCCGAGGTGAGTCCGTCGGTTGCTTCCGGCGCCGACTCCGCACTGCCCGTGGTCACCGGTCCGGCCCCCACCTCATCGCCTCCGCCACCGGCCGGCTCGCCTTCCGCGACGACCGACGGCACCCGCCGGTCCACCTCCGCGTCGGTCAAGGCCTCCGCGTCACTCACGGCTTCTTCCGGTACGCCGTCCTCCGCCCCGACGGGCAGTCGGCTGACCTCGGCCCCGACCGTGGGGGCGACCGGGGGTGGCTTCGGGGTCGCCCAGCCCCACAACGTGTCACCGACCGCGCGCACGGGGACGATCCGCGGACAGAACACCCTGTGCCTGGACCTCAACGGCAACCTGCCGTTCGACGGCAACCACGTCGACGTCTTCGGCTGCAACACCACCAGCGCCCAGGTCTGGACCTTGGCAACCGACGGCACGCTGCGGGTAGACGGCAAATGCGCGCTGATCGTCGGCGACAACACGGTCCACATCGTGGCTTGCGACGGCCGCACGACGGCCCAGTGGCAGGTCTCCGACTCCAAACTGATCAACGCCGCCAACGGCTTGTGCCTCACCGACCCGTCCGGAGGTCGCAGCGAAGGCACGCCCGTCACCGTCACTGCGTGCGGCGGTTCCGCCAGCCAGCGCTGGTCCCTCCCTTAACAGCAAGCAGCTCGCCGACACGGCAGCCGCAGGGCGATCCGGCAGCGGGTTGCGCGCCGCAAGCCGGCCGCCGGCGCGAGCCCCGAGCTGCCCGCCCCAGCAGGCCGGCCGGCCGCCAACCTGGACGGACGCAGAACCAGCCGCCGATCCAGAAACCAACCACTGTCCATTCGGCGGCCAGGGCGCCCCGGGGCCTATTTCACGGCGCCGGCACGGCAACTGATCACCGTCCAAGGCACAGAGTCACCGCGCGGGCAGAGCGATCGATACCCAGCCGAACGCCGACGGTCCAGCACGCCAGCGACGACAAGCGGGCCAGCGGGCGGCCGGGCCAGCGGGCGACCGGGCCAGCGGGCGACCGGGTCAGCGGGGCCAGCGGGCGACCGGGCCAGCGGGGCCAGCGGGCGACCGGGTCAGCGCGTCAGTAAGGCGGTCAGGAGCTGGGTCAGCCAGGTGCGGGCCGCGAGCACATCGCTGTCGAGGAGCAGCTGGACGGTGACGCCGTCGTAGGCGGCCACGACCGACCTTGCGGCCGACGCCACGTCCGGGATCGCGGAGGGGAGGGCGAGCTGCCCGCGTACGGAATTGAGGCGGTCTTGGACCGCCTGCCGCAACTGGTCGCGGTGCCCGGCCAGCCGCCGGGCCAGGGTGGGGTTTCGGGCCGCGTGCAGCAGGAAGTCGGTTTTGACCAGGAGCCAGTCGCGGTCGAGCAGGAGGGTCGCGACCGTGCGTTCGATGATCAGTTCGACCGGGGCGTCGAGCGGGGGTGCGGTCAGCGCCTCGGTGACCTGGGTGGCGATGAGGGCGGCGCGTTCGTCGTAGAGGTCGAAGAACAGCTCTTCGAGGGTGGTGTAGTTGGAGTAGAAGGCGCCGCGGGTGTAGCCGGCGGCCGCGCACACGTCGTCGATGCGGGTCTGGCCGAAGCCGCGGGCGGCGAAAACGTCGAATGCGGCGTCGAGCAGCCTCGCCTTCGTTTCGGCGCGACGCTTCGTGACCCGCATGGCGGCAAGCCTATCCAATACGTTCGCGTATCCGATACATTGCTGAATCGTGGACGCAGACGTCATCGTCGTCGGGGCCGGGCTGGCCGGGCTGGTCGCCGCGCACGAGCTCACCGCCGCCGGCAAGAGAGTTGCGATCGTCGAGCAGGAGAACGCGGCCAACCTGGGCGGGCAGGGGTTCTGGTCGTTCGGCGGCCTGTTCCTGGTCGGCACCCCGGAGCAGCGGCGCCTCGGCGTGCGGGACAGCTTCGACCTCGCCTGGAGCGACTGGCAGTCGAGCGCCGGTTTCGACCGGCTCGACGACGAGGACTCGTGGGCGGTCAAATGGGCCCGGGCCTACGTCGAGTTCGCGTCGGGCGAGAAGCGGTCGTGGCTGTCGTCGCTCGGCATGAGCTGGCTACCCACCGTGGGCTGGGCCGAACGCGGAGCGCTACGCGCCGACGGGCACGGCAACTCCGTGCCACGGTTCCACGTCACGTGGGGTACGGGCACGGGGGTGGTCGAGCCGTTCGTCAACGCCACCACCGACAACCCGAATGTCCGCTTCTACCACCGGCACCGGGTCGACGAACTGATCGTCACCGGCGGTACGGTCACCGGCGTCCGCGGCACCGTCCTCGCCCCTTCGGACACGGCCCGCGGCGTCGAATCCAACCGCGACCCGGCCGGCGACTTCGAACTGACCGCCCAGGCGGTCATCGTCACCACGGGCGGCATCGGCGCCAACCACGACCTGGTCCGGCAATATTGGCCCGCCGACCTGGGCCGCCCGCCGGCCGCGATGGTCACCGGCGTGCCGGCCTACGTCGACGGGCGCATGCTCGCGATCACCGAGAGCGCCGGCGCCCGCCTGGTCAACCGCGACCGCATGTGGCACTACACCGAAGGCGTCCAGAACTGGGACCCGATCTGGCCCGGCCACGGCATCCGGCTGCTGGCCGCCCCGTCGTCGATGTGGTTCGACGCGCTGGGCCGGCGGCTGCCCTCCCCCGGCATTCCGAGTTACGACACCCTGGCCACGCTGCGCTACCTGCGGACGACGCCGGACATCGCCGAGTACGACCACTCCTGGTTCATCCTCACCGAGAAGATCATCAAGAAGGAGTTCGTGCTCTCCGGCTCCGAGCAGAACCCCGACATCACCGCGAAGGACCGGCGCGGCTTCCTCAAGGACCGGCTGCTGGGCAAGGGCGCCCCGGCCCCGGTCGCGGCGTTCCTGGAGCATGGCGCCGACTTCGTCGTGGCCGGCACGATCGAGGAACTGGTCGCCAAGATGAACGGCCTGACCGACAAGGCGCTCCTCGACCCGGCCTTCATCCGCCGCCAGGTCGAGGACCGCGACCGCCAGGTGGCCAACCCGTACAGCAAGGACGCCCAGATCCAGGGCATCCAGAACGCGCGCCGCTACATCGGCGACCGCATCGGCCGCGTCGCGTCCCTGCACCGGTTCCTCGACCCGGCCGCCGGCCCGCTGATCGGCGTCAAACTGCACATCCTCACCCGCAAAACCCTCGGCGGCATCCAGACCGACCTCGACTCGCGCGCCCTCGGCTCCTCCGGCCACCCGGTTCCCGGCCTCTACGCGGCGGGCGAGGTCGCCGGCTTCGGCGGGGGCGGCGTGCACGGCTACAACGCCCTCGAGGGCACGTTCCTCGGCGGCTGCATCTTCAGCGGCCGCGCGGCGGGCCGGGCGGCGGCGCGAGCTCTTTAGGAATTTCGGTCGCGCCAGGCGCGCCGGTCCCGCGCCAACTGACGTACGCCGTCCAGCCGGCCCCTCCCGCCTGGGCGCACCGGACGCCGCATCAGCCCGCGAGAGCCGCACCGGTCGACGTCATCCGAAGCGGGTCCAGGCGTCGCCGGCTACGGCGTGGACGCTGGCTGCGGCGGCCCGAAGGTCCGCGAAAGTGAACTGCTGGGGGCGCCGGCGCGGTGGGCGATCGCGGGGCCGCGCAATCGCCGGCCGTGACGCTGCAGGGTCAGCCAGAGCACCGGGTTGAGCTCGCCGCACGGCTTGTCGAATTTCAGCTGGCCGTCGACCACGAACGGGGTGACCTGCCGCGTGTCGGGGAAGGACCGGAGCAGCCCGGGGTCGAGATAGACGCCGTCCAGATGCGGCGCGGGCAACATGCCGCCGTGGACCTTTTCCAGGGCGGGGCGGTCCTCCGCGGTGAGCGGACGAGAGGTCACGATGATCGTGTCGATGTCGCTCGCCCCGGGCTGCCAGGCGCCGAGAGCGGCCGAGCCCACCACGTAGAGGCCTTCCACCAGACCGGGCAGTCCATTGTCGACCGACTCCAGATAGCGGGTCGTGGTCTCCTCGATCATGCAGGGCACGCTGGCAGTCATCGGCTACGGCGTCTGAATTCTTATGATGGCGGCCTCGCGGGCGCCCTTGCGGGGCTGCTCGAAGAAGTCGGGGGCCGCGCAGGCGAAGAGGGTGTCGCCGGCCAGGGCGCAGGCGTAGACCGGGGTGCCGGGACGGATCTCTTCGAGCACGCTGCCGTCGGCTCCGATGTGGAGGAGGCGGGGGTTGGTGCCGTCGGCGATCCAGAGGGTGCCGTCGGGGGCCAGGCAGGAGCCGTCGGGGGCGACGACCAGTTGCGTGACCACGTCGGCGAAGTCGCGGGATGTGGGGAGCGGGCCGAAGGTCGCCCAGGCCCGGCGGTTGGTCAGGTCGCCGTCCGGTGTGCGGTCGAAGGCGGTGATGCGGTTGCCGAAGGTCTCGTTGACCAGCAGGACGTTGTCGGCGGTGATGACCGAGCCGTTGGGGAACCAGAGATCGGTCGCCACCTCGGTGACCGTGCCGTCGGGGTCGACGCGGTGCAGGGAGGCCGGGGCCATGTCGCCGCCGCCCATGAGGTCGAAGCCGAAGTTGCCGACGTACGCGCGGCCGGCCGCGTCGACGACCATGTCGTTCAGGTGGCCGGTCGCGTGCGAGGACAGGTCGGCGTGGACCTCCAGCTCGCCGGAGAACGACCGGCGCAGGAGGAGACGGTCACGCATGGAGACGATCAGGAGGCGGCCGTCGGGCAGCCAGCCCAGGCCGGACGGCTGCTGCGGGACGGTGGCCTCGAGGCGCAGGTCGGAGCCGTCGGGAAGCACGGACTGGACCACGCCACCGTAGAAGTCGGAGAACCACAGGCGGCCGAAGGCCCAGCGGGGTGATTCCGCGAAGTGGAGGTTGGCAACGACAGGGTTCATACGTAACGGCTATCACAGGACCGGCCACAGCAACACCATGGCCGGTCCCGCAACAACGATTACGGCGCGCTGACCAGGTACGCCTCGGTGTGTCCCGAGCGAGCCGCGTCGCCCGAGTTGTTCACCACGTGGCTGATCGTGCCGACGCCGCCGAGCGACTCGGTGATCACGTCGTGGAATTTGATGCCGGACTTCACCGGTGTCTCGACCGCGTGGGCGTTGACCACCGCGTTGTTGGTGTTGAAGAAGCAGTAGCTGCCGACGCCCCACGCCTCGTGAGTGGTGACCGAGTCGGCGACCTTGTACGCCGCCCAGCCCTGCGTGCTGCCGTTCATGTACGCGGCCTGGTTGGGCACGTCGTACGGCATCTCGTTCTGGTAGAAGTACGTCTTGCCGCCGTTGCCGTTCCAGATGGTGTTGAACTGCTGGAAGTGCTCGACGAACAGGCCGTAGAACGTGACGTCGTTGCCGTTGACCACGAGCCCGTTCTTCGCGGTGTTGGTCGTCCAGCCCACGGTCCCGCCGTTGCCGTGGTCAGCCCGCCAGATCCACGAGTGGTCCCCGATCACGTTGTTGCTGTTGATCTGCATCGACGTGGTGGCCTTGCCTGCGACCGCGCCCCCGATCCGCACGAACACATCCGACAAAACGGTCGGGTTGGACGAGTGGCTCAAAGACGATCCAGCCGGGCCGACCTGTAGCAGCACGTTCGAGTTGGTCGTGCCGGCGTCGAACAGGAGGCCCGCGATCCGCACGCCGTCCACGTCGGCCACGTGCATCGCGTCGACGCCGCCGTCCGGCTGGAAGGTCGCCAGGCCGAGACCCAGGATGACGGTGTTGGCGCGCGAAACGGACAGCGTCTGGTTGAGGTGGTAGACACCGGGCGTGACCAGCAGGTTCTTGCCCGCCGCGAGGGCCGCGTTGATCGTCGCCGCGGTGTCGCCCGACTTCACGACGTAGAACGTGCTGATCGGCAGCGAGGTGCCCGCCGGGTTGCCGGAACCCCACGACGGGCCGGTCGAGTTGGTGCGCATGCCGGGCACGAACACCTGGTATGCGCCGGTCCCGTCGACGTACAGGTAAGGCTTCTCCTCGACCGAAGGGGTCGAACCGACCGTGGTGTAGTGCGGGTTGGGGAACGTGTTGCCGGCCGGGGCGCCCTGGTCACCGACGAAGACGGCGTTCCAGTTCTGGTTGACGTACTTGCTCATCGACGTGTTGCGGAAGATGAACTGCTGCTGCGAACCGTTGTCGATCTGCCCGTCGACCTTGGTGTCGGCGATGAACCCGCCGGACGACCAGCCCCCGTCGGAGAGGGCGAGGTTCCCTCGCAGATGCATCCGGCGGTACGGCGCGGCCTGCGACACCGACCACCGGTCCTGACCGTCCGGCGGGGTGACCGACAGGCCCTCGGCCGAGCGCCAGAAGTTCTGCGTCGCGTTCTGCGTGCCGTCCGGCCACCAGTCGGCCTCGACGTGCACGTGGCCGTTGATGTTGACCTGGTCGGGGGTGAGGCCGAGGCCTGCCACCTGCTCGAAGAAGCCGACGTTGGCGTCGACGTTGTACGA
This sequence comes from Actinoplanes sp. NPDC051343, assembly GCF_044455125.1. Classification (NCBI taxonomy): domain Bacteria; kingdom Bacillati; phylum Actinomycetota; class Actinomycetes; order Micromonosporales; family Micromonosporaceae; genus Actinoplanes; species Actinoplanes sp. NPDC051343. The sequence goes on along the minus strand of NZ_JBITEL010000003.1, from coordinate 724,241 downwards.
ACCCGGCTTGAACAGCAGGGCGTAGCGCTGCGAACCGAACTGGTTCTGCACCTGCTGGTTGAAGACCGAGGTCAGCTTGCTCTGGATCGTGGCCGACGACATCGACGGGTCGAAGATCGTCACGTTGGGCCCGAGGTCCGGATTGTTCGGGTTCGACGGCACCGTGGTCGGCGGGGTGGTGGGAGTGGAGCCGCCGCCGGCGAACGACCACTTCTGGTTGGCCGAGCCGCCACAGGTCCAGAGCTGCAACTTCGCGCCGTTGGCCGGATTGTTGTCCTTGACGTCCAGGCACTTGTTGGCCGCGGTGTTGACGAGGTCACCGGCCGCCGACAGCGTCCATTTCTGCGAAGCGACCGTGTCGAAGCAGTCCCACAGGTGGACGACCGCGCCGTTGGCGGTGGAGTTGCCGGCTACGTCGAGGCACTTGCCGAGTGCCTGGACCGAGCCGTTGTCGGCCAGCGTCCAGCTCTGGTTGGGGCCCGGGGAGCAGGTCCAGAGCTGCGGCTGGTTGCCGTTCGCGGTGGAGCCGTCGGTGACGTCGAGGCATTTGCCGTTCAGCGAGCTGACCAGCGTGCCGCTGGACGCCGCGAAGGCGTTGGTGATGCCGACAGCGCCGAGCGTGCCCGCGGTCAGGGTGATGACCGCGGCCACCAACAGGCGACGTTTCTTCATGGGGATGCGCCTAACCATAAGGGGGATTAACAGTCGCTTATTCAACGACCTTCGATCTACCGGAGGCGACCCTCTTAAGCTGCCATTAATGGTTCCGGAACCTGAAGCTGGATAGCCGACCATGATGAGCGACATGACCGAGTCCACCTTGCAAGGTCCCTTGACCGACGACGAGCTCGACCGGATCAACGCGTACTGGCGGCCGCCAACTATCTGACGGTCGGCCAGATCTACCTTCTCGACAACCCGCTGCTGAGCGAGCCCCTCCTCCCCGAGCACAGCACGGGGTCTTCACCAGCTACGAGGCGTTCGTCCACGTCATCGACTCGATGGTCGACCAGCACGCCAAGTGGCTCAAGGTCACCCGAAACATCCCGTGGCGCCGGCCGGTGGCCTCGCTCAACACCCTGATGTCCACGATGGACCACTGCCTGCGCAGCCGGCACTACATCAACGTCGTGATCGCAGGCAAGCAGCCGGCCCCGTCCTGGCTCACCATGGCCGAGGCCGACCTGCACTGCCGTCATGGCCTGGGCATCTGGGACTGGGCCAGCACCGACATGGGCACCGAACCCGACGTCGTGCTCGCCTGCGCCGGCGACGTGCCGACGATGGAGGCCCCGGCCGCGGCCGGCATCCTGCACCAGCGCCTGCCCGACCTGAAGGTCCGCCTGGTCATCGACGTCATCGACCGGGTGCCCGGCCTCGCGGCCACGGCCGCTCACCTCCGTCAGGAAAATGATCGACGAACGCGAGCAGTGCCGCGAGTACACCCGCGTCCACGGCGAGGACGACCCGAAAGTCGCCGAATGGCGGTGGTCACCCATCGAGCGATGACTTGCGCTCTTTTTCCGTACGCGTGGTGGAGTCACCACCCACAAGGTGGCGGCTTCGTCTACGTCGCACGACGCAGGCCCATCGCCGCTCCGGGACGGACGACCCGTACCGCCCCGGCGCGCCATCCTGACCGCCATGCGCCCCCGACTGATTTTCTTCGTCGCGATCGTGTTCGCCGCGGTGCTCACGTTCCCCTACCTCACGCTGGACATCAAGAACAGTCGCCTCGACGTGAGCGGCAACCTGCACTACGCGGTCCTGGTCGTGCACATCTTCTCGGCCACGGTGGCGCTCGTGCTCGGGCCTCTGCAGTTCATGCCGCGGGTGCGCGCCCGCCGGAAACTCCACCGCACACTCGGCCGCACCTATCTCCTGGCCGGGGTGCTGCCGTCGGCCCTGGCCGCGGTCCCGGTCGCCGTGTGGTCGGGCAGCCTGCTGACCCAGATCGGCCTGATCACCGCGTCCGTCCTCTGGCTGGTCACCGGAGGCCTGGCCGTGCGGGCCGCCCGCCGCCGCGACTTCGCCGCCCACCGCGCCTGGATGATGCGCAACTACGCCCTGACCTTCCTGGCCGTCACCTCACGCATCCTGGTTCCGCTGCTCCTGCTGGCCCAGATCCCGTTCGGCGGGGTGGACGCCGGCTCGATCGGCGACCGCGCGCCCTCGATGATCCCGATCGGTCAGACGCTGGGCTGGATCGTCAACCTGGTGGTGGCCGAAGTCCTCATCAGACGCAGCCGGGCGGCGAAACGGTATGCAGCGGTGTGAGCCGCCGATATCGTGGCGGCGTCGGTCGCGCCGTAGGGGGATGCCATGCCGTTGTTGCCCAAGCTCCAGAGCTGGCTCGACGAGGCGGCCTCCCGGCACGGCATACCGGGTGCCGCGGTCGCGGTGGGCCACGGCGACGCTCTGGCCGAGGCGGCCACCGGCGTGATCAACCGCAACACCGGCGTGGCGACTACGCCGGAGACGGTCTTCCAGATCGGGTCGGTGACCAAGATCTTGACGGCGGTGCTGGTGATGCAGCTGGTCGACGACGGGCTCATCGAGCTCGATCAGCCGGTGCGCCGCTACCTGCCGCAGTTCGCGCTGATCAACCCGGAGGCCACCGAGACGGTGACCGTGCGGCAGTTGCTGCTCCACGTCGGCGGCTTCGACGGCGACGTCGAGCAGGACACCGGCCGCGGCGACGAAGCGCTCGACCGCTACCTGGCCTTCCTCGGCGGCCACGCGCGGCAGGTGTCCCCGCCCGGTGCCCTGTTCTCCTACAGCAACTCCGGCTATGCGGTGCTCGGCGCGCTGGCTGCTCACCGGCGGGGCGGCACCTGGGAATCGGTGCTGCGCCAGCGTCTGATCGAGCCCCTGGGCGCGCGGCACATGGCGTTGCTGGCCGAGGAGGCGATCCTGTTCCGGGCGGCGGCCGGCCACGAGGGCCCGGCCGGGGAGACGGTTCCGGTGTGGCAGGAGCCGCGCTCGCTCGGACCGGCCGGAGCCACCCCGTGCGCCGCGCCGCGCGACCTGGTCCGGCTGGGCCGCATGTTCCTCGCCGGCGGAGTGAGCGCCGGCGGCACCCGGCTGCTGTCCCGGCGATCGGTGGACGCGATGATCTCGCCGCAGCTGACCGAGCCGGGCGTTCCGCAACGCGGGGCACACCGGCGGGGCCTCGGCCCGGTGCTGTTCGACTGGGAGGGCACGGCCGCGTACGGCCACGACGGCGACGTGGCCGGTCAGTGCACGCAGTGGCGCGTCGTGCCGGGCCACGACCTGGTGATCGCGATGAGCGCCAACCACCAGGCCTCGGTCGTGTTCTTCGACGAGTTGCTCGACCGGATCGTCCGCGAGCTCACCGGCGTCACCGTGCCGCCCCGGGCGACCCCTCCGGGCGGTCCGCCGACGCCGGGCCCGGCCCGGTTCTCGGGCCGATACTCCACCCCGCTCCACGCGTACGAGGTGACCGCGACCGACGACGGCCTCGACGTCACGACGATCCCGGTCGACGGCAGCGCCACGACGACCAGATACGTAGCGTTCTCCGGCTCGACGTTCATCGCCGCGCACCCGGACCTCGGCGTGCACTGGACCGTGACCTTCCTCGACGACGGCCGCTACCTGCACACGGGCCGCGCCGCGGCCCGGGAGGTGTAGCGGCGATGCCGATCGGACGGCTGCATCACGTCATCCTCGACTGTTCCGAGCCGCGCGCGCTGGCGGCGTTCTACAGCGCGCTGCTCGGCCACCCGATCACCTACGACGACGGCGATTTCGCGGTCGTCGCGCCCGACGACCGCACCTCGGGCCTCGCCTTCCAGCGCTCCCCCGACCAGCGCCCGCCGACGTGGCCCGACCCGGCCGTCCCCCAGCAGATCCACGTCGACGTGATGGTCGACGACCTGGCCGCGGCCCGCGAGGCGGTGCTCGCGCTGGGCGCCACGGAGCTGCCCACCGGCGACCACGTCTTCGCCGATCCGGCCGGCCACCCGTTCTGCCTGATCCCCCGCCCGGGCTGGGCCCCACCGGTCGAGCCAGCGGGGTAAACCCGGCGGGCTCGGGCCGGCGGGCTCGGGCCGGCGGGCTCGGGCCAGCGGGCTCGGGCCAGCGGAGTAGACCCGGCGGGGTAGACAGTGTCTACCGGCGGCTGGTAGACACTGTCTATGCCGGAGACGGACACCGAGCGGCGGCTGATCGCGGCCGGCGTCGAACTGCTCGCCGAGGGCGGAACCGATGCGCTGTCGCTCCGCGAGATCGCGCGCCGGGCCGGGGTGTCGCACGGCGCGCCGCGGCGCTACTTCCCGACCCATCGGGCGCTGCTCGCCGCCATCGCGCGGGAGGGCTACCGGAGTCTGGCGGCGCTGGTCCGGCCCACCAGCGGGCACGATCCGCGCCAGGCGGTGCTCGAGATGGCCCGGCAGTACGTCGACTTCGCCCAGCGGGAGCCCGGAATGTTCGCGCTGATGTTCCGGCACGATCTGCTGACCGGGGGCCAGATGGGGCTGCGAGACGCGAGTACGCCGCTCTTCGGCGTACTCGTCGAGCAGCTGGACCGGGCCGCCGTGCCCGACCCGCCGGTGACCGCGGCGGCCCTCTGGGCCGGCGTGCATGGCATCGCCCAGCTCTGGCAGTGGGGCAGCATGCAGGTCGTCACCGGCTCCGACGACCCGGGCCCGCTGCTGGCCGCGACCGTGCGGGCGCACCTGCCGTGAACCTCGCTCCGGCCCTGCGCCCGATGCTGCTGCCGGTCGCCCTGACCGCTTTCCGCCCGTCGGTGAGCGGCTCGCGGAACGTGCCCCGCACCGGCCCGGTGATCCTGGCCGCCAACCACCTCTCGGTGGTCGACAGCTTCCTGATCCCGCTGCTCACCCCGCGCCGGGTGTCGTTTCTGGCCAAGCAGGAATACTTCGGCCGCGGCAACCCGAAGAGGTGGGCGGTCCGCACGTTCCTGACCGGCCTCGACGCGATCGGTGTGCCCCGCGACGGGTTCCGGGCGGCGCAGCAGGCACTCGAGATCGCCAAGGCCGTGCTGGACGAGGGCGGCGCGTTCGGCATCCACCCGGAGGGCAGCCGCTCGCGCGACGGGCGCCTCTACCGCGGCCACACCGGGGTGGCGTGGCTGGCCCTGGCGACGGGCGCGCCGGTGGTGCCGGTCGCGGTCGCCGGCACCGAGAACGTCCAGCCGGTGGGCACCCGCCTCCCGCGCCCCGGCAAGGTCACGGTGAAGTTCGGCGAACCGATGCGCTTCAAGCCGGTGCCGGGCACCCGGCCGGCGAAAGCCCGCCGGGACACCACCGACGAGATCATGGCCGCGATCGCCGCGCTCTCGGGTCAGCCGCTGGCCGGCCACTACAACGACCACTCCGCGGGCGCTCTCTGAACGGCAGTGCCGCTAGATGTCAAGTTCCTCGATGGTGGGCTGGTCGAGAACGGCCGCGATCAGATCGGCGAGCTCGGCCGGGATGCGGGCGCGCAGTTCGTCGGCCGTCTCGACCACGTCGAGCGAGGCGTCGCCCTGGGTGCTGCCCCACGTCTGGTTGGGCCCCAGATAGGCCTGCAATACTCCCCGCCAACCGCTGCCCTTGGCGTTGTCGCCCGACCACACGTAGTCCGGGGACCGCTCGACGTGGATCGCGAACTTGCCCTTCAGCGTGCGGTAGACCCGGTAGACCTCGACCGTCTTGCTGGTCGAGCGCCCCCACTCCCCCAGCAGCACCCCCGAGAAGCGCACCTTGCGCCCCGGGCCCGCGCCCACCTTGACCGTGATCTCGTCGTAGCCCTCCCGGCGGCCCTCCTCGGCCTCGACGTAACGCTTCAGCGCGGTCGAGATGGTGGCCGAGAGGTTGCCGCCGCTGAGTTCCTGCGCCCGCGCGTACAGGGCGAGGTCGTCGTCGGACACGTAGATCGTCTTGTTCGGCATACATAGACTGTACGCATATCCGGGTCGGTCGATTCGGCCACGCGGCGGCCCGGTCGGGCCCGACCATGGGGTCATGGGTCGGCTGCTACGTGCCGAGGGGCTCGTGCCGGCTACCGGGCTGGCCGTGTTCCTGATGATTTTCGGGCTCTTCGGCGGGGCACAGGACCCGGCGCCGCAGGCCCTGTGGGTCGGCACCGGTCTGCTGCTGGCTCCGGCCGGCATGGTGTACGCCCATCGGTGGGCGGCCGCCTGGGCCGGCATCTTCTGCGCGCTCGCGTGGACCTCCCTCAGCGGCCCCTATGTGGCTGTGGCAGTGGTCTGGGCGTACGCCGCAATCAGCGTGCTCATCGCCCAGCGCGACCGGCCGCACCCGGCTGAGCCGGTCCCGCGCCGCCGGCCGCCGCAGCCGGTGCTGATGCCGAAGGTCGCCCGGGCGACCGAGGCGACCGGCGCCGCCCTGATCGCGCTGGCCGCGCTGGGCCTCGGCTATGTCTGGTCGGACGTGCGCGCCGCACCGCTGCTGACCCTGGTGATTCCCGCCGCCGGGCTGGGTTGTGCGCTGCTGGCGAGGGCCGCGCATCGGCAGCACGCGCTGCGGGATCTGTTCGCGCTGCCCCAGCCGGCGCACAGCGTGCGGGTCGTGGAACAGGTCGGCTACCTGCACGTGTTGCTGCCTTCGGCGGACGGGCAGACGGCGCTCGAGTTCGGTTTCGACGTGGCCGAGCCGGACGAGCCCGAGGACGACGACCCGCGCACCGTCGAGGCCGTGCTGTTCGGCGAGCCGCGGACGGGTGCGTGGTGTGCCGTCGAGGTCGGCGGGCGGCTGCACGTGCCGGTCGGGCCGGTCGGCGAAGTGATCACCGTGCCCTATGACGTGGTGGACGGGCTGCCCCGGGAGATCGAGGACGACGAGGAGCAGCTGGTCGATCCCTCGGCCTTGCGGCCGGCGGACGCCGGCGGGGACGCCTACCGGACCCGGGAGCATCGGATCGCGCCTCAGCGGGCGTGGGTGGCGACGGTGACGATCGGGTTGGGCGCCGCCCTCGGCGCCGGGGAGCTCGGAAAACTCGTCCTGCCCCGTTTCTCGCTCGTGCTGGTCGCCGTCGCGGCGGCCGCGGGATACGAGTTCGGCTGGCGCAACCAACTGCGGCCCCGGCTGCGGTGGCACGCCGGCGGGATCGCCACGGTCGGGTTCCGCGGCGTCGACCGGCAGCCGTGGGCGACCGACAGCGCCGTGCTGCACGACGACCGCGGCTCGGTGCTGCTGACCGCCGGCGAGTCGGTGCTGACCGTGCCGGCCCCGGCGCCGTGGCCGCAGAAGTCCGGCCAGCGGACGGCCGACGAACTCGTGGCGGCGCTGCGCGTCGCCCGGACCCGCTCGTTCGAGATCAGCCCGCTCGCGCCGCCGCCCGAGATCGCGGCGCCCCGGCGGCCGTTCGCGATCTATCCGGCCTGGCTGCTCACCGTGGTCGTGACCATGCTGATCGTCGTCTCGTGACACGAACCGCGCGTAGCGTACGAACGTGGATCTGAACACCGTCACCGACGTGGTCAGCCCGGCGGCCGTCGGCCAGTGGCGCCCGGGCGACGCCTGGCTGGGCGGCGGCACGGCCCTGTTCGCGTCCCCGGCGCCGGAGATCCGCCGCCTCCTCGATCTGACGACGGCCGGCTGGGAGCCGCTGATCTCGCGGCCGGACGGGCTGGAGATCGCCGCCACCTGCACGGTCGCCACGCTGGCCGCTCACGAGCACGAACTGATCGGGAAGTGCTGCCACGCGTTCCTCGCCTCGTTCAAGATCTGGAACGTCGCGACGGTCGGCGGCAACCTGTGCGCGTCCCTGCCCGCCGGGCCGATGATCGCGCTCGGAGCGGCCCTCGACGGGATCTGCCTGCTGCTCGGGCCTTCCGGTTCCAGAGAGGTGCCGGTCCGCGACTTCGTCACGGGCGAAGGCCGCAACGCCCTGCGAGACGGGGAGTTGCTGCGGTCCATGATGCTGCCGCAGGCGTCGATGAAGGCGCCGACTGCCTTCCGGCAGGGGTCACTGCACGCGTACGGGCGGTCGGCCGCCCTGCTGATCGGGCGCCGTGACGCCGCGGGCGGGTTCGTGCTGACCGTGACCGCGGCGACCACGCACCCGTTCGTGCTCCGGTTCGGCTCGCTGCCGTCGCCCGAGATGCTGCAGGTGGCGCTGGCCGAGCGCATCCCGGAGCCGGCCTACGTGCGCGACGTGCACGGGCAGCCGGCGTGGCGGCGGCACCTCACCCGGATGTACGCCGAACAGATCCGGGCGGAACTCTCATGAGCGTCCGCATCAACGGGCGGTCGCACGACCTCCAGCCCCGGCCCGGGCAGTGTCTGCGGACGTTCCTGCGCGAGGCGGGATGCTTCGGGGTCAAGAAGGGCTGCGACACCGGGGACTGCGGGGCCTGCACCGTGCACGTCGACGGGATGCCGGTGCACTCGTGCGTCTACCCGGCGTTCCGGGCCCAGGGGCATCGGATCACCACGATAGAAGGGCTGGCCGGCGACTCCCTGCACCCGGTGCAGCAGGCGTTTCTCGACGCTCAGGGGTTCCAGTGCGGCTTCTGCACGGCCGGTCTGATCATGACGGCCGCGGCCCTGAGCGACGATCATCGCGATGCCCTGCCGCGCGCCCTCAAGGGCAATCTCTGCCGCTGCACAGGGTACCGCTCGATCGAGGACGCCCTCGGCGGCGTAGCGAACGTCTCCGGCGAATCCCCGGGCGCCCCGGCCGGGCCGCAGGTCGTCACCGGCACCGCGCACTACACCTTCGACCTCGACGTGCCGGGACTGCTGCACATGAAGGTGCTGCGCTCCCCGCACGCGCACGCCCGCATCGTGGCGATCGACACGTCGGCCGCGCTGGCCGTGCCCGGCGTCGAAGCGGTCCTCACCCATGCCGACGCCCCGGCCGGCTACTTCTCCACCGCCCAGCACGAGGATCCGGCGGAGGACCCGGCCGACACGCGGGTGCTCGACGACGTGGTCCGCTTCGCCGGGCAGCGGGTCGCCGCGGTGGTCGCCACCACCGAGGCGGCGGCCGAGGAGGGCTGCCGGTCGGTGCGGGTCGAATACGCCGTGCTCCCGGCCGTGCTCACCGCCCCGGAGGCGATGGCACCCGGTGCGCCGCTCGTGCACGGCGACAAGGACGCTTCGCACGGGATCGCCCGCGCCGACGCCAACATCGCCGGTGAGCTGCACGCGTCACTCGGCGACGTCGAGGCCGGCTTCGCCGAGGCGGACGCGGTCGTCGAGGAGACCTTCCGGACCGTACGCGTGCAGCACGCCAGCCTGGAGACCCACGGTGCCGTGGGCTGGCTCGACCCCGGCGGCCGCCTGGTGATCCGCGCCAGCACCCAGACGCCGTTCCTGACCCGGCGGGCCCTGGCTGCCCTCTACGGGATGCCCCTGGACCGGGTGCGGGTGATGACCGGCCGGGTCGGCGGAGGCTTCGGCGGCAAGCAGGAGATGCTGGTCGAGGACCTGGTCGCGCTGGCCGTGCTCCGCACCGGGCGTCCGGTTGCACTCGAATACACCCGGGCCGAGCAGTTCACCTCGGCGACCACCCGGCACCCGTTCACGGTCACCCTCAAGGCGGGTGCGCGGTCCGACGGCAGGCTGACCGCGTTGCGCTTGCGGGTGGTGGCGGAGACCGGGGCGTACGGCAACCACGGCCCGTCCGTGATGTACCACGGTGTCCACGAGTCGCTGGCCGTCTACCGCTGCCCCAACAAGCGGACCGACGCGTGGTCGGTCTACACCAACACGGTCCCGGCGGGCGCGTTCCGCGGGTACGGCCTGGGCCAGGTCACCTTCGCCGTCGAGTCGGTGCTCGACGAACTCGCCCGCGCGCTCGGCCTCGACCCGGTCGTGCTGCGCGAACGCAACATCGTCCGGCCCGGCGAGCCGCTGACCGCCCCGGGCGACCACGCCGACGACCTGACCATCGGCAGTTACGGTCTCGACCAATGTCTGGCCCGCCTCCGGGAGGCCGCCGCGTCGGCGTCCGAGGCGCCGGACGGCTGGCAGGTCGGCGAGGGCCTGGCCATCGCGATGATCGCGGCCGGCCCACCGGGCGGCCACTACGCCGACGCGACGGCCACCCTGTGCGCGGACGGCTGCTTCGAGATCGGGGTCGGCACGGCCGAGTTCGGCAACGGCAGCACGACCGTGCACGCCCAGATCGCCGCCGGCACGCTGGGCACGACCCCCGACCGCATCCTCATCCGGCAGTCCGACACCGACGTGGTCGCCCACGACACCGGCGCGTTCGGCTCGACCGGCGTGGTGGTCGCCGGCCGCGCCGTCCTCGACGCGGCGGTGGCGCTCCGCCGGCAGATCGCCGAACGCGGCGGCGACCTGGGCGACCCGGACTCCCTGCGGTCGGTGGCCCGGCGCGCCGGTGGGCGGCTGACCTGCGAGGGCCACTTCGACGGCACGCCACGCTCGGTGGGCTTCAACGCCCAGTGGTTCCGCATCGCGGTCGACCCGCGTACGGGCGAGATCCGCATCCTCCGCAGCGTCCACGCGGCCGACGCCGGCACGGTGCTGAACCCGCTGCAGTGCCGGGGCCAGGTCGAGGGCGGCGTCGCCCAGGCCCTGGGAGCCGCCCTCTGCGAGCACGTGGACATCGACGCCGAGGGCCACGTGACCACGACCGGCTTCCGCCAATATCACCTGCCGACGTTCGCCGACGTCCCCCGCACCGAGGTCCATTTCGCCGACACGCACGACGCGATCGGCCCGCTCGGCGCCAAGTCGATGAGCGAGAGTCCGTTCAACCCGGTCGCCCCCGCCCTGGCCAACGCCCTCCGCGATGCGACCGGCGTCCGCTTCACCGACCTGCCCTTCACCCGCGACCGCATCTGGCTCGGCCTGGAGGCCGCCCGCCGCTCGTGATCGCTAATCGGTGGCGAGGGGCGGGAGCAGGGCGGCGATCGCGGCGTGGCCGGCCGCGTTGGGATGGTCGCCGTCGGCGGCCAGCAGGTCGGTCGGGTCCTGGGAGCCGTCCGCGCCGTGGAAGGCCGGGTCGGTCGAGATGTACTTCGCGTGGGTTTCCGCCGCGGCCTCGCGCAGGCCCTGGTTGGCGTACTGCGTCGCGGTGACCGAGCGCTTCACCCCGTCCGGACCGTAGGAGCCGGCGGCGACCTGGCCGTCCTGCACCACGTTCCAATAGCCGAGGACCAGCACCGTCGTGGTGCGGATGGCGTCGATCGCCTTGATCGAGGCGGTCACGTTCTGCTGCATGGTGGTGGCTGCGTCGGACAGTGAGCTGTCCGAGTCGAAGGCCGCGGCCAGATCGTTGGCGCCGATCATCAGGACGACCTCGTCGGCGTCGGCCAGGCGGGAGCGTACGCCGGGGATCTGAGTCAGGAGGTCGGTCGAGGTGTAGCCGGGGACGGCCAGGTTGTCCGAGACCGCGTTGACCGAGCGGGCGTAGGTGGTCGGGAACGGATCGCAGTCGCACGCCGTGCCCGCCGGAACCGAGTCACCCAGGGTGACCACGACCGGTTTGGCGGATCGCGCGTGCGCCCCGGCGGGAGCCGGAGCGGCCGCCGCCGACGGCAGCGTGCCGCAGCCCGCCAGCGCCGCGAGGAGCAGCCCGGCGGCCGCACGCCGCACGCTCTTCAGATCCATCGGGACGACCCTAACCGCGGAACCTGTGCGTTGCAGCGTTACCGCGCCAGGACGGCCGGAAGCGTCACTGTGAAGCTGCTCCCACGATCGAGCTCGGAGCGGGCCGTCACCGAGCCGCCGTGCTCGGTCACGATGGTCCGCACGATCGCCAGGCCCAGCCCGTTGCCCTGCACCGCCAGGTGCATCGCGTTGGCCGCCCGGTGGAACGGGGTGAACAGCCCCGGTACGTCATCGGCCGGGATGCCGATGCCGGTGTCGCTCACGGTCACCACCACGTTGTCGCCGAGCGCCGCGATCGTGCAGCCCACGCGACCCCCGGCCGGGGTGAACTTGATCGCGTTCTCCATCAGGCTGCGCAGCGCCCGCTCCAGGTGGGCGGCGTCGCCCCGCACCCAGGCCGGCTCGGCATCGAGGGTCGAGGACAGGTCCTTGGCCCGGGCGGCCGGACCGAGGTCGGCGTGCAGGCCGCCGGCCAGGGCGGCCACGTCGACCGGCAGCGACTCGGTGCCCGTACGGTCGTTGGCGCGGCCGAGCAGCAGCAGGTCGGCGACGGTGGCCCGGAGCCGGTTGGCGTTGCGCCGGATGACGTCGACGTGGTGCAGCTGGGCCGGGGTGAGCTCGTCCTCGGCCAGCATCTCGGTGTACCCGAGGATGCTGGTCAGCGGTGTGCGCAGCTCGTGCGTGACGGTCGAGACGAAGACGTCCTTCTGCTCGTCGAGGATCCGCAGCTCGTTGATGAGCCGCAGCTGGCGCAGCCGCAGCCGCTCCTGGGTCAGGGCGTGCTCGATCTCGCGGGCGGCGGCCGCCAGCAGGCGCCGCTCGTCCGGCGACCAGACCGGGTCGGACGGGCGGACCAGGCAGATCAGCCCGGGCCCGCAGTCGGTGTCGCCGGCCAGCGGGATCGCGATCGCGCCCGGCAGCTCGTGCAGCACGGCCACCTCGCCGGGCTCGCCCGACTGGATGCGCCGGACAAGTGCGGCGTCGAGCGGGTCGGTGCCGTCCGGCCGGGTCACCTCGAGGCTGCTGCCCCGCTGCACGACGGCCCGGGTGTGGACCTGGTCGGCGCCGAAGGCGCGGGCCAGCTGCCCGGCGATCCGCTCGGCGATCTCCGGCCAGTCGCGGTCGCTGCGCAGCTCGGCCGCGAGCGCGTGGCGCAGCTCGCCCCGGGCGGCCCGGGCCTGCTCGGCGCCGATCAGCCGCTCGGTCTGCTCGGCCAGCCCGTTCACCGTGCCGATCAGGGCCCGCATCTCGGCCGGACCCCCCACCTCGGCACGGGCCGACAGGTCACCCGCGGTGAGGCGCCGCAGCGTACGCCGCAGGTGCTCGATCGGACGCAGCAGCTGCCGCTGGTGGAGCACGGCCACGCCCAGCCCGGTGGCGAGGATCAGGACGGCGAGGGCGGCGAACAGCAGCTGAGCCGCGCGCTCCTGCTGACGGTCGGCCGCGGCCGTGGTCTCCTGCTCGGTGGCGACGGCGGCGTCGACGTCCGAGTTGGCGGTGCGGATCCGGTCGAACATCTCCTTGCCCCGCTCGGCGCGGTCCCCGTCGGCGTCGGACGTTCCGGCGTTCACGATCGGGATGGCGTACGCGTAAAGCCATTGGGAAGCGGCCTGGCGCTCCGCACCCACCAGGCGCCGCACCTGGCCGCCGGTGTTTTCGTGCTCGAGCCGGGCGAGGGCGCCGAACGCGCCGACGCGCCCGCTCTCGTAGGGCTCGAGGAACATGCGTGCGCCGGTGAGCTGGAAGCCGCGCACGCCGGTCTCGGCGTCGGTCATGAACTGCAGGGCGGCCCGGTTGGCCTCCCGCGCGCGGGTGATCCGGTCGGCCCGCGTGGTGTGCTCTTCCTGGAGCCGGTCCTGCACCACGAGCTGCAGGAAGACCAGCGCCAGAAAGAGGAGCAGGAGCAGGGTGAAGCCCCCGATGGCACGCTGCTTGACGCTCATCGTGTGCCGCCGCCCGGTGTCTCGGAGGCGACCGGCAGCACGGCCGGACGCTGCTGCTCATGGGCGGTCATGCGGATAAGGTCGGCATCCGCGTGCCGCCACATGAGGTCAGCCGCCGAGCGTCATGGTTGCACTTAGTTATGCGTTAGCTACCGAAGGCGATAGCCGAGCTGGGCGGGGTGAAGCCGGGGTAGTCGTCGCTGCCGACCGCGGTGTTGAGAGTGTGCGCGACCGCGTTGACCACGAGGCCCTCGACCGAGCTGCCGACGTGGTCGGACGGGTTGACCGGGTCGTTGGCGATGCCGGCCGCCGCGTACGTGCGGGTGAAGCCGACGAAGGTCTCCGTCATGTTGTTCTCGGTGCTGCCGGTCTTGCCGGCCACCGGCCGGCCGCCCATGATCCCGGCGACCTGGGCGGCGGTGCCGCCGTCGCATTTCCCGTACGTGCTCTGCTCACCGACCGGGCACCGCGCGGCGTCGGTCGCGGCCCGGGCCACGTCGGGCGAGAGCACCTGCTTGCACTCGGTCGCGACCGGCACCGCCCGCCCGGTCGCATCCTTGATCGACTGCACCGGCAGCGGCTTGCAGTATTTGCCCTCGGCCGCCACGGTCGCGTACGCCGAGGCCAGCTCCAGCGGGGTCACGTCGATGACGCCGAGGGTGAACGCGCCCCACGAGCCCGGGTTCCTGGCCAGCTGGGCGTCGGCCGGCGCGCTGAACGCGATGCCCAGCTTCTTGGCCTCGGCCACCACCGCGGCCGGGCCGACCTGCTCCTCGAGGTGCACGAAGTAGGTGTTGACCGAGCGGCCGAACCCGTTCCACATGCTGCGGGGCCCGTCCATCCATGACGGGTTGTCGTTGCCCGGGCAGTACATGCCGCCGCAGTTGCCGGGGCCGCCGTCGGGCCACGGCGTGGTCAGCTTGGCCGGCGAGTCGTAGACGCTGTTCAGCGGCATGCCGGCCTCCAGGGCGGTCAGCATGGTGAACATCTTGAAGGTCGAGCCGGACGGGTAGCCGTAAACGCTGCCGCCGCCGCTGACCAGCGGGTTGGTCGTCTCGGAGGTCGAGTTGCCGTTGCTGAAGTGGCGGTTGACGGCCAGCGCGGCGACCTTGCCGGAGCCCGGCTCGACGACCGCGATCGGCAGGGTCTTCTTGTTCTTCAGCGAGTAGACGGCCCGCGACTCCTTGGCCGCTTCCTTCTGGATCTGCGGGTCGAGCGTGGTGATCACCGTGTAGCCGCCGCGGCGCAGCGCGTCCTCGCGGGCGTCGACCGTCTTGCCGAACTCGGGCTGCTGGTCCCACCAGCGCTGCAGGTAGTCGCAGAAGAAGCCCCAGCCGTCGGTCGCGCCGTGTGCGTCGATGCAGCCGTTGGGCTGGGTCGCGCCCGAGTAGGTCAGCTTCTCCTTGAGCGCGGCCTGCTGCTGGGCCGGGGTGATCGTGCCGGCCTTGGCCATCGCGGCGAGCACGTATTCCTGCCGGGCCCGGGCCTTGGTCTTGTCGCCGCTGATCGGGTTGTCGACGTCGGGGTTCTGCACGATGCCGGCGATCAGGGCCGATTGCGCAAGATCGAGTTTGGCCGGGGTGGTGCCGAAGACCCGCCGGGCGGCGGCCTCGACCCCGTACGCGCCGCCGCCGAAGTACACGATGTTGAGGTAGTTCTGCAGAATCTGCTGCTTCGTGAGGCGGTGTTCGAGCTCGATCGCGTACTCCGCCTCCTTCAGCTTGCGGGCCGGGGTGTCGGCGGTGGCGTCGATGCGCTCCTGCGGCGTCAGGTTCGGATCTTCCTTGAGGACGTTGCGCACCACCTGCATGGTCAGCGTCGACGCACCCTGCTGGGCACCGCCGGACTGGGTGTCGTTGACGAACGCGCGGGCCACGCCCCGGGCGTCCACGCCGCCGTGCTCGTAGAAGCGGGTGTCCTCGGCCGCGACGATCGCGTCCTGCATGGTCTTGGAGATCTGCCCGAGGGCGACGTCGTGCCGGTCCTCGTCGTAGAACGTGGTGATCAGGGTCTTGCCGTCGTTGGCGTAGATCCGGGTGACCTGGGCCGTCGGCGGGGCGAGCAGCTGGGAGGGAAGCTGGTCCTGCTGCTTCTTGGTCCAGTCCGCGCCGGCCGTGAGCACGGCACCGACCGGCACCGCGGCCACGCCCACCAGAGTGCCCACGAGCAGCAGAACTCCGCTCAGCCGGCCCAGTGCGCCGCCTCGCCTGCGCCGTGGTGCCCGGGGTGCGGGAGAAGTCATCCGGATAGTCCTTCCTCGGTACTCGGTTTCAGCCCTAACACCGGTACCTGAGATGTGCCTGGATTTCGTTACCGATCCGTAACATGACTCTGGCCGTATACGTGTGGTGACGATCACAGCATCGGCGGCGGGCCACTCTGTCCAGATCTGCGGCCAATATACGAGGGCGTTTCAAGTCCTCATCACGCTGTGTGATGGTGATCGCGTGAGCTGGGTTACTGACTAGTAGCCACCCCACTTGTAGTCCCCGGGCACTAGCGGAAACATGTCCGGCACGTTAAACGACGGCATCGACGGACCTCACTGCTGACGGTTGCTCGACAGGGGTCGCCCGTCGATGCGAACGGATGGCGGCGTGGCGGCGAGCCGTCTTCGAGGAACAAGGAGGATCCGTGAAGGAATCGCCCAGCGATCCGTCTTACGGACGTACCAATTGGCGAAGATTCGCCGTTTCCATCGGCGTGCCGCTCGCCGTCGCGGCCGGCCTCGTCATCGCGCTCGAGCAGGGCGCCATCGCGGCCAGCTTCCAGGTGTCCGGTCAGGACTTCAAGCTGTCCGCCGACCACCTGCACGGTGACGGGTTCACCCAGTACACCGACGTGCTGTCGCAGACCACCAAGGGCGACGTGCCGGGCCACAAGGTGACCGCGATGTCCGGCATCGGCACCGCCGACATCTCCAACCTGTGCCAGACCGTCAAGGGCCCGAGCCCGTTCGGCGGCGACGTCGTCATGCGCATCGAGGCCGGCCAGGGCTCCAACCCGGCCGACCACGTCAAGGCCGACCACCTGCTGATCGGCATGTCCGACCTGCAGGGCGACGCGACGTTCAAGGGGATCCAGATCGGCCTCGACTCGAGCACGATGACCGCCGACGGTAACGACACGCACGGCCAGGTCGGTGGCTTCGGTCAGCAGGCCAACACGGTCGACATCGACCACCTGCGGCAGACCGCGACGTACACCTCGGCGGGCACGTTCAAGCTCACCGGCATGCACCTGCACCTGTACGTCGGCAAGGACGCTGCCAGTCACGAGTGCTTCGGAGACTGACCGGCACCGCCCCGGGGCTCGCGGAACCCTCCGCGGGCCCCTCCGCTTTGATGGCGGTGCATACTCACGCACTCGACGAATTTCAATGGCTTTTGATGGAGGAGAAGTGACGGCAGGCGACGTCCGGCGAGCATTCCGGGGGTGGCGAAGGAAGCGCCCGTTCTGGGGGTGCCTCTTCCTGGTGCTGGCCGGGGGCGAACTCTTCTATACGGCGAACGCGTCGATAGCCGGGCTCTCGCTGCACCTCGGACCGACCGGCTTCCTCTCCTATCTGCTGCCGCTGCTGCTGATCGTCTGCGCGCTGCTCTGCCTGTTCAGTCCGGCCCAGCGGCTGTTCTACGGCATCGTGGCGCTGCTGACCGCGCTCTACTCGTTCATCGGGCTCAACCTCGGCGGCTTCTTCATCGGCATGATGCTCGGCATCATCGGCGGCGCGCTGGTGATCGCCTGGGGGCCGCCCCGGATCCGGCCGGTCAATCCCGACTTCGTCCCGATCGCCGACCAGCTCGCGATGGAGCAGGAGGCGGCCGAGACCGGGGAGATCAAGTCCGCGTCCCCGGCCGAGGACGCGGACGACCAGACCGAGCAGATCGAGCACGTCGAGGTCGCCGGACACGACGACCGGCCGCCGTCAGCAACGGAGCGGGACGTCGTGCCCGGCCTCGACGACGACCGGGAGGGTTCCAAAAGCGAGCCCGGACGATCCCGGCTCAGCCGCAACCCCAAGGCCCTGACGATCGCGTTCCTCGTCATGGGTCTGACGGCCGCCATGCTGGCAGTCGGCAGTCGAGTGCCCGCCAGCGCCGCTGCCGACTGTCCCAAAGGGCTGCCTTCGCGATCGATGTCGGCGTCCCCCTCGCATACGACCGCCGCGGCCGACCGGGCCGCGGCGGGTTCCGCCGCCTCCGGTTCCTCCGGTTCCTCCGGTTCCTCCGGTTCCTCCGGCTCCGCGGCGGACAAGCCGGGCTCCGGCAAGGTGCCGGTCCCGGCCGGCGGGGCGACCGCGACGCCGACCACAGCTCCCAGCAAGGACAAGGACGGCAACCCCATCGCCGACGGGGTGAAGGGCGTCGTCGGCGGCCTCGGCAATCTGCTCGGCCTGGGCGGCGACGATCCGTCGTCCGCTCCGAGCGGGTCGCCGGTGCCGTCGGAGACACCCACCACCACCACGCCCGCGACCACCCCGCCGGCCCCGACCGGGACCGCCGGCCCCGACCCGACGTCGACCGGCTCGACCGATGCGCCGCCCAGCGGTTCCGCCACCACGGCGCCGGCCTCGCCGAAGCCCAGCGCGTCCGACGACGACATCCCCTGCCTGGGCCCGCGGGTCTTCGGGCTCAACGCCGGGGCCGACGGGATCCCGCGCATCGCCAACAAGCCGGGCCTCCTGGAGACCGACTCGCTGCAGATGTTCGAGTCGACCTACGACGGCGTGGTCAACCTGCCGACCGGGTCGGGCACCTCGGTCCGGGTGCTCAAGTTCAGCATGGACAAGGCGGTGAACAAGCCCTTCAGCCTGACGATCGACGAGGCGAACGGCGGCCACACCGTGATCAGGAGCAACGAGCTCACGACCGACGGGCACGTCAAGTTCTTCACCCAGCGGTTCGAGGGCAAACTGTTCGGCCTCATCCCGATCGTCTTCACGCCGGACTCACCGCCGCCGCTGACCCTGCCGTACCTCTGGTTCACCGACGTCAAGATCCAGCTGAACTACGTGCAGTGCGACACGCTGACCGGCTTCCCGCTGCAGATCGACGAGGGGTAGGTCAGGCCCTTGCCTGCCAGCCCGCCACCACCTCGTCGGCGTCGAGCGGCGGGAGCACCACCGGCGGGCCGTCCATCCGGCCGACCCGGGCCTTGCCGAGGCGCTCGTTGAGCTCGGCGACGTAGTCACGCACCTCCCGCTCGGTGCGCAGCCGGTCGACCCGCACGGTCAGATCCTCGATCTCGCGGCGCAGCGCCAGGGTCGGCGGGATGACGCCCGAGCCGGCGCCCTCGCGCTCCAGCCAGTCCCGGACCCACCAGTCTTCCTCGTAGTCGCGGCCGGCGTCCCGCAGGGGCTTCCCCGTCCCGGGCAGATTGTCGAACTCGCCCCGCTCGGCGGCCTCCCGCAACTGGCGATCGATGGACGACTCGTACCACTGGACCATGCCGGCAAGTTTAGAAGCGTATTTTGGTGGCTGCCTCCGACGGAAGGGACCACCGCCATGTGCCGCAGCATCCACCAGCTGCACAACTTCGAACCGCCGGCCACCGACGAGGAGGTCCAGGCGGCGGCCCTGCAGTACGTCCGCAAGATCGCCGGCAGCACCCGCCCGTCGGCGGTCAACCAGGAAGCCTTCGACCAGGCGGTCGCCGCCGTCTCGGCGGCCACCGCCGACCTGCTGGCCGCCCTGGTCACCACCGCCGCGCCGAAGAACCGCGACGTCGAGGCGGCCAAGGCCCGCGCCCGGGCCGAGCGCCGGTACGCCTCTTAGCCGTTCTCCCTCAGCTGTTCTCCTCGATGTACTTCTGCGGGTCCTTGTCGGCGAACGACAGGCCCTTGCCCTGCGGGTGCTCGCCGAAGAAGCGCAGCCACCTGGCGCCCAGCTCGAACCGCAGGTCACGGTCGGCGTGCTTGCGGAAGTCGGGCAGCACCTCGTCCTCCTCCTCGGCCAGGTGCTCGCTGTTCTCCGTTCGCGCCGTCCAGACGCCCTTCCACCAGGCGTCCGAGCCGACCGGGTGCTTGCGTGCCTCCTCGATGCCGTCCCGGATCTTGTTGTGGTCCCGGATCGCGTCGTCGGTCTCCTCCTCGGCGTCGTCGCCGCCCGCGTCCTTCAGCAGGTGCGGGTAGAGGATCTCCTCCTCGGCGTCGGCATGGATGTCGAGGTGCAGCGCGAGCGGGGTCCAGATGGCTTCGAGTTCCTCGGGGTTCCGGGCATCGTCGAGCCGGGCGAACCCGACCCGGAACCGGTGGTGGTCATCGAGGATCAGCGCGGTGATGTCGTCCATGACGAGCACCGTACGACCGCCGGCCGCCCCCCGTCAGCCTCGCAACGCCGACGTGTGGTGCGGCAGCCCGCCGCACCACTCGTCGCGCAAACCAGACGGCCGGCCCGGGAAGGCACAGCCGTGGGCGGCCGTCTCAGCCACGACCCGGCCGTCTCAGCCACGACCCGGCCGTCTCATCCACGACCCGGCCGTCTCATCCACGGGCCGGCCGTCTCACCCACGGGCGGCGGCTCAGCCACGGGCGGCGGCTCAGCCACGGGCGGCGGGGATCGACGGCTCGGCCGGGGTGCCCGACTTTGCCGGGGCCTCGGCGGCGGGGCGGCGGCCGGCCCGGAGGAAGGCGCCGGCCGCGAGCAGGAGCGCGAGCACTCCGGCGATGAGGCCGATCACGCCGGGCGTCCGCGTACCGCTGGAAGCCGGCGCCGCGGCCGGAGCTTGCGTCGCGGCCGGCGCGGCAGCGGCGGCCGCGACGAGCTTGAGGACCGGGGCCGGATGTTCCGGCTCGGTGCCGTCGGCGGACGGCTCGTCGATCCAGCGGACCACGGTGCCGTCCGAATAGGTCTGCAGGGCCTTGAAGACGAGCTGGCCGGAGGCCGGCAGCGGGCCGAGGGAGACGTCGAACTCCTGGAACTGGCCGGGCTTGATCGCGGAGTTGGCGTCGGCGGTCCAGACGATGCGGGAGACCGCCTCGGTGATCTCGTGGTCGTGCGCCTTGATCGGGGTGGCGAGCTTCGACCTGGTCGGGGCGGCGGTCCAGCCGGTGACCGGCTTCACCGAGACCGAGGCGATCGGCTGACCGGCCGGGAAGGCCACCTCGAGCTTGGTCGTGGTGGCGTTGTCCGTCTCGTTGGGAACACGGAACGTCACCTTGGTGTAACCACCGGGCGTAGCCGTGTTGGGGTTGACGGTCACGTGGGCATCGGCGGGGGCGGCGACGGCCAGGACCAGGCCGGCGACTGCGGTCACTACGGCGGCTCGCTTAAGCAGGGACATGCCGGGTTGGTCGACCGGTCGGGTTGATTAGTTCCCGGTCGAATCAGGAAGACACCGGAAGGCGTACGTCAACTCGCAGACCCGGACCCGCGTCGCTCAGGGTGACCGTTCCCCGATGCCGGCGGACCAGTTCCCGCACGATCGCCAGGCCGAGCCCGGAACCGCCCGCATCGCGGGCGCGGGCGTCGTCGAGCCGGGTGAAACGGTCGAAGACCCGCTCCCGGTCGACCGGCGGGATGCCCGGCCCGTCGTCGGTGACCGTGACGCGCTGGTAGGAGCCGTCGGGCTCGGCCGAGAGCCGCACCCTGGCCGTCTTGTGGCGGACGGCGTTGTCGAGCAGGTTGCCGATCATGCGGGCGAGTCCGTCCGGATCGGCGCGCACTGTCATCGGCGCCGCCGGAGGCTGGAGGGTGACGTCGGGATAGCGAGCGGCCAGGTCGCCCAGGAACCGGCCCAGGTCGACCTTCTCGAAACGCCGGGCCGGGGTGCGGGCCGTCCCGTCGTCGGCCCGCGCGAGCAGCAGCAGGTCGTCGACCAGACGGCTGAGACGGTCGACGTCGGTGAGCAGGTCGCCGGTCAACTGCGGCCAGTCGGTGGAGTCGGGCAGATGCTGGGCGACCTCGATCTCGGTGCGCATGTTGGTCAGCGGGCTGCGCAGCTCGTGGGCGGCGTCAGCCACGAACGCCCGCTGCCGGGCCCGCGCGGTGTCGAGCCGGTGCAGCATGCCGTTGAGGGTGATCGCGAGCCGGTGGATCTCGTCGCGGGACTCCGGCACCGGCAGACGCCCCGCCCGGGTGCCGCCGGTGATCTCCTCGGCCCCGGCGGTGAGCGCGACCACCGGGTTGAGCGCGGCGCCGAGCACCCGCCACAGGACCACCCCGAGCAGGGCCACCAGCAGCGGGAACGCGGTCAGCAGGGTGACCGCCAGAAGGCGTACGCCCTGGTCGAGGTCGTCGGTCGAGCGGGCGACCAGAACGTATTGCGGCTGGGTCGGCGGACCGGCCACCCAGACCGCGACGCGGATCGTGCCGTCGACGTTGATCCGGCTGCCCGGCACCTGGCGCACGGTGCCGTCCTCGACGCCCTTCAACTCCTCGACCGACAGCATCGAGACCAGCGGGTCGGCGCCGGCCGAGATCTTGAGTACCTTGTCCTGCGCGTCGACGATCTGCACCTGCATCGACGCGTTGATCGGGATCGGCTCGCTCAGCTGGTGCTGATCGACCAGATTGGCCACGCCCTTCGCCGTGTCCAGGGCCTCCGAGTTGACGGCCCGCAGCAGGGCGAAGTCGAGCACGGCGACCAGCAGCACACCACCCGCGGCCAGGCCGACGGTGAGCGCGATGACCGAGACGAGCAGGAGCCGGGCCCGCAGGCTGAGCTCGCGCGGACGGCGCATCAGCCCGGGACCGCGGCGAGGCGGTAACCGGCGCCGCGTACCGTCTCGAGGCGCTCGCGCCCGATCTTGCGCCGCAGATAACCGACGTAGACCTCGACCGCGTTCGGCGCGGTCTCGACCGCGGCGTCCCAGACGTGATCGAGCAGCTCGATCTTGCTGACCACCTGACCCGCCCGGCGCATCAGGTATTCGAGCAGGGCGAACTCGCGCGCGGTGAGCACGACCTCCTCGCCCGCCACCATGACCCGGCGCTCGGCCGGATCGAGCTCCACGTCGCCGTGGGTGAGCACGGCCGGGCGCTCATGAGCGCCCCGGCGCAACAGGGCCCGGAGACGGGCCAGCAGGACGACGTACGAGAAAGGCTTGGTCAGGTAGTCGTCGGCCCCGCAGTCGAGTCCGTCGGCCTGGTCGTATTCGCCGTCCTTGGCCGACAGCATCAGCACCGGCACCCAGTTGCGCTCGGCGCGCAGCTGGCGCACGACCCGGTAGCCGCTGAGCCGGGGCAGCATCACATCGAGGATCATCGCGTCATAGCCGCCGTGCCGGGCCATCTCCAGCCCGGCCTGCCCGTCACCGGACACGTCGACCGCGAAGCCCTCGGCCTGCAGCCCACGCTGCAGCGCGGCGGCGAGCCGCGCCTCGTCCTCCACCACAAGCAACCGCACACCGAACACCCTGCCATGACCGGGCCAGCCCCTAGGGGAACCTCTCAGCACGGTCACAGCGCCCCCGTTGCACAGTGGTGGCAGAGAAAACGGGAGGTGGACATCGTGTCCGTGTTCAGGTCGAGGCCGGCGCTTCGCTGGCTGGTACCCTCCGCCGCTGCGGTCGTCATCATCGGGGGTGGCGCCGCGGCCGGCACGATCGTCGCGAGCGCGGACTCGCCGCTGCCGGCACGCAGCGCGGCTCAGCTGCTCGTAGACGTACAGAACGCCAAGGTCGACGGCTTCTCCGGCACCGTCGTGGAGACCGCCGATCTGGGGCTGCCGGCGATCGCCGGCGCGGTCGGCAACGCCGCGCCGAGCGGCGATCTCACCCGGCTGCTGGGCGGGAGCAACACCGCCCGGGTCTGGTACGCGGGTGAGGGTCAGGCCCGTCTCGCGCTGGTCGGCACCGACGGCGAGACCGACATGATCCGGAACGGCAACGACGTGTGGCTGTGGCGCAGCGCCGAGCACAGCGCCACGCACCTGTCGGTGCCGGCCGGCACGCCGGACAAGAAGGCGGTGCCGAACAACATGCCGCTGACCCCGCAGGAGGCGGCCGACCAGGCGCTGGCGGCGATCACGCCGACCACGAAGGTCGACACGACGGGCGCCGCCAAGGTGGCCGGCCGGGATGCGTACGAACTGGTGCTCAGCCCGAAGGACACCACGTCGCTGGTCGGCCAGGTGCGCCTGGCGATCGACGCCGAGAAGCACATCCCGCTGCGGGTCGACGTGTACGCCAAGAACGCGACCAACCCGGCGGTACGGGTGGCGTTCCAGCAGATCAGCTTCACCACGCCGGACGCGCAGGAGTTCAAGTTCAACCCGCCGCCCAACACGAAGGTCACCGAGGCCTCGCCGAAGCAGCTCCAGCAGGAGCACGCGAAGGCGCTGCAGGAGCAGCAGCAGAAGAAGCCCGCGCTGGCGGCTTCGCCCACGGTGATCGGCAAGGGTTGGACGTCGATCGTGTCGCTGAAGCTGCCGGCTTCTTCCGCCGCCAGCGGTAAGAAGGACGACTCGGCGCAGATGCAGGCCGCGCTCAACATCCTGCCGAAGGTGAGCGGGAGCTGGGGCAGCGGGCACCTGCTGAGCGGCTCGCTGTTCAGCGCGCTGATCACCGACGACGGCCGGGTCTTCGTGGGCGCGGTCACGCCGGCGGCGCTCGAGGCGGCAGCAACCAAGTAAACAGCACCACAGTTCTAGAACTCTCGGTCCGCCTCGTGCAATACTGCGGACCGAGAGTTCTATAACTTTGGAGGTGCTCATGGCGGTCATGACCGAGCCACGACACGGCCGGTTCGGCGACTTCGGTGGTCGTTACGTCCCGGAGTCGCTGATCCCGGCGTGTGCGGCAGTGGAAGAGGCGTTCCGGTCGGCCTGGTCCGACCCCCTCTTCCGCGCCCACCTCGACGGGCTCCTCGTCTCCTACGCCGGCCGGCCGACACCGCTCACTCCGGCGCTCAACCTCTCGACCCAGCTCGGCATCACCCTGCTGCTCAAGCGGGAAGACCTGGCCCACACCGGGTCTCACAAGATCAATAATGTGCTCGGGCAGGCGCTGCTCGCCGGCCGCATGGGCAAGACACGGCTGATCGCCGAGACCGGCGCCGGCCAGCACGGGGTCGCGGTCGCCACCGCGGCCGCGCTCCTCGGCCTGCGGGCCACGGTCTACATGGGCTCCCGCGACATCGAGCGCCAGCAGCTCAACGTCTTCCGCATGGAGTTGCTGGGCGCCGAGGTGATCCCGGTGACCAGCGGCAGCCGCACCCTCAAGGACGCGACCAATGAGGCGATGCGGGCCTGGGTCGCCGACACCGATGACGCCCACTTCCTGCTCGGCTCGGTCGGCGGCCCCCACCCCTATCCCTGGATGGTCCGCGAGCTGCAGAGCGTGATCGGCGACGAGGCGCGGCAGCAGTGCGACTCGGTCCCCGACGTGGTGGTCGCCTGCGTGGGCGGCGGGTCCAACGCGGCCGGCACGTTCGCCGGCTTCGTCGACACCACGGCCCGGCTGATCGGGGTCGAGGCAGCGGGCGGCGCCGCGATCACCAACGGGGCGCCCGGCGTCGTGCACGGTTCCCGCTCCCTCGTCCTGCAGGATGCCGAGGGCCAGATCGCCGAGGCCGAGTCGATCGCGGCCGGCCTCGACTATCCAGGCGTCGGGCCGGAACACGCCTATCTGAGCTCGCTCGGCCGGGCCGAATACCGCACGGTCGGCGACGCCGAGGTCGTCGAGGCGATCGGGCGGCTGGCCCGGGCCGAGGGCATCATCTGCGCGCTCGAGTCGGCCCACGCGGTGGCCTGGGTGCTGAGGGCGGCCGGCACGCCGGACCTGCCGGCCGGGTCGCGGGTCGTGCTGACGCTGTCGGGGCGCGGCGACAAAGACATGGCGACGCTGCGCGGGGGTGTGGCGTGATGCGGAAACGGCTCAATCCCTATCTCACCGGCGGCATCACCGAAAACTGGACCGACTACCTCCTGGCTTATCAGGAGGCGGGAGCCGACGGGATCGAGATCGGGCTGCCGTTCTCCGACCCGGTGCTCGACGGGGTGACGATCCAGCAGGCGTCGGATCGGGCGTTGGCCCGGGGTGCGACGGTGGTCGGCATTCTCCGGGATGTCGCCTCGGTCCGCTCGCAGGTGCGGATACCGCTGATCGCCATGACCTATGCCAACCTGGTGTTCCGAGCCGGGCCCGAGGTCTTCTGCCGGCAGTTGGCCGACGCCGGCTTCCGCGGGCTGATCGTGCCCGACCTGCCGGTCGACGAGGCCGGCGCGGTCGAGAAGGCGGCGGCGGAGTGCGACCTCGACCTGGTCATGCTGGTCGCGCCGGTCACCCCAGACGAGCGGCTGGCCGAGATCGTCACTCGCGGCGGTGGTTTTCTCTACGCGGTCAGCGTCATGGGAACCACTGGCGAACGGAAGCAGCTCGCTTCCTCGGCCGGGCACCTCGCCGCGCGGGTCAAGGCGATCACCGACCGGCCGGTGCTGATCGGGTTCGGCATCTCGGGGCCCGCGCAGGCGGTCGAGGCGGCCCGCGTGGCGGACGGCGTTGTGGTCGGGGCCGCCTTGATGCGTAGGGTGCTGGACGGGGCAACGCCGAACGACCTTCGGGCGGACGTGGCGGCCCTGCGGTCCGCGCTCGACTCGGAGGTCTCCGCTGCGTACTCCCAAATATCAGGCCATCGCGACTGACCTGGCCAGCAAGATCCGCGGCGGCGAGCTGTCGCCGGGTTCGGCGCTGCCGCCACAGCGGGAGCTGTCCCAGGCCTACGGCGTGACGCTGGTGACCCTGCGCCAGGCGTTGCAGCAACTGGAGGACGACGGGCTGCTCTCCCAGCAGCCGGGCCGAGGCACGTTCGTGGCCGAGCCGCGGGCGGCCTACCGGCTCGACTCGCTGCGGGGCTTCGCCGAGGACCTGCGCGCCCAGGGCCAGACCGTGAGCACCCAGATCCTCGACCAGTCCCTGCGCCGACCGCCGGCCTGGGTGACCGGCTTCCACGGCCCAGCCACCACCGGCAACTCAGCCGCCAGCGCCCACTCAGCGCCCAGCGCCCACTCAGCGCCCAATGCCGGCTCGATTGCCAGCACCGACTCAGCCAGCGGCGCCAATCCGACCACCGATGCCAACTCAGCCACCAGCGTCGGCTCAGCCGCCGGCGCCAACTCGACCAGCGGCGCCGGAGGGGCGGCGGGCGGGCACGACGCGGCTGGCGGGCACGGCGAGACCGGTGGGCATGCGGCCGGCGCGCATGATGCGGCGGGCGCGCATGGTGCCGCGGGCGCGCATGGTGCCGCGGGCGCGCATGGTGCCGCGGGCGCGCATGGTGCCGCGGGCGCGCATGGTGCCGCGGGCGCGCATGGTGCGGCAGGCGGGCACGACGCGGCTCGCGGGCACGGCGAGACCCGTGGGCATGCGGCGGGCGCGCATGGTTCGGCGGGCGCGCATGGTTCGGCGGGCGCGCATGGTTCGGCGGGCGCGCATGGTTCGGCGGGCGCGCATGGTTCGGCGGGCGCGCATGCGGTCGGCGGGCATGGCGCGGTCGGCCTTGCTGGGGCGGGTCGGCGGTTTCTGCGGCTGGAGCGGCTGCGGCTGATCGCGGGGAGGCCGGCCGTGCACCAGCTGTCGTGGATCCGGGGGGACGAGCTGGCCGAGACCGACTTCAGCGGCGTTTCGCTCTATGCCGCGCTCGCCGAGCGGGGCGTCGTTGTGTACCGGGCGACCGAGACGGTGCGGCCCGGGGTGCTCGACGCGCCGACCGCCGAGCTGCTCGGGCAGCCGGTCGGCACCCCGGTGTTCGTGTCGGACCGGATCACGTACGGGCTCGATGACGTCGCGCTGGTCTTTGACCGGGCGACCATTCTGGGGACGGCGCTGGAGATCCGTACGGAAAGAGCCGCGACCGGTCTCTCCATGCAGTGGTCCCGGCCTTTCTCCTGACCTTGCCCTATGCGCGCGCCGAGCCCGGCAGGCCGCGCTCGTCCGCACCTCTTCCTCACTCGTCGCCCTGCTGGGCACTGCGGCGGCCACCGCGAACACCGCGACCCTGGTCGCTGGGAAGCGCATGCCGCCACCGGCTTCTCCGCCGGCGACGTCGTCGGGAAGATCGCCGCCGGCCGTCAAGTCAGATTTGGCTGCGCGGGGGACGGCGCGCCAGTCAACGGCCGGCACTACGGCCTCGACTGATCGAAGACGCTGCCGTCGACCAAACCCGGCGCGGCCGGAAGCGCTACCTGCTCGAGGCGAACTCTGAGATCCACACCACTTCTCTTCGAGCCTTGGCTGTTGCAAGATATTGGCAATAGCCAAGGTTGATGAAGGGTGGCCTCGATGGCGTCACGCATCCGCCCGGCCCTCGACCGGCGCGACTGGACCAGTCTCGGCGGGATGAGCGCGTTCGTGCTGCTCCTGCACGTGGTCGGCTTCGGGCTGCTGCTGTTCGTGGTCGTCCCGGCGCACTACCAGGTCGGGGCCACGGGCGTTTACGGGATCGGGCTCGGCGTCACCGCGTACACGCTGGGCATGCGGCACGCCTTCGACGCCGACCACATCGCGGCCATCGACAACACCACCCGCAAGCTGATGGGCGACCGGCGCAAACCGCTGTCGGTCGGGTTCTGGTTCTCGCTCGGCCACTCCAGCGTGGTGTTCGGCCTGTGCCTGCTGCTCGGCCTCGGCGTACGCTCGCTGGCCGGCCAGGTCGAGAGCGACTCGTCGACCCTGCAGAACGTGACCGGCATGATCGGCGTCAGCGTCTCCGGCGTCTTCCTCTACATCATCGGGATCATCAACCTGGTGCTGCTCGTCGGCATCGTGCGGGTCTTCCGGCGGATGCGGCAGGGCGACTTCGACGAGGCCCAGCTGGAAGACCACCTCAACAAGCGCGGCTTCATGAACCGGATCCTCGGACGCACCACCAAGGCGGTCACCAAACCCTGGCAGATGTACCCGATCGGCCTGCTCTTCGGCCTCGGCTTCGACACGGCCACCGAGATCTCGCTGCTGGTCCTGGCCGGCGGCGCCGCCGCCTTCGCGCTCCCGTGGTACGCGATTCTCACGCTGCCCGTGCTTTTCGCGGCCGGGATGAGCCTGCTCGACACGATCGACGGGGCGTTCATGAACTTCGCGTACGGCTGGGCCTTCGCCAAGCCGGTCCGCAAGGTCTACTACAACCTGACCATCACCGGCCTGTCGGTCGCGGTCGCGCTCATCATCGGCACGATCGAACTGGTGTCGATCGTAACCGACAAGCTGGACATCCGTACGGGCCCGCTGGCCGCAATCGGCGGCCTCGACCTCAATTACGTGGGTTTCGTGATCGTCGGTTTGTTCGTGCTCACCTGGCTGGCCGCGATGCTGGTCTGGCGCTTCGGCCGGATCGAGGAGAAGTGGAACGCCCGCCTGGCACCAGCCGCCTCCGCACCCGCGCAAGCTCCGCTGCGCTGACGCCCGCGTTCTCCAGGTAGGAGGCCGCGCCGCCGTAGCGGTCCGACAGGTGATCGAGCGTGTTGCGCATGGCGGCCGGATCGGCGCCGGCGGTCAGCGCATAGTCGGCGACGATCGCCTCCGGCCGCACCCCGGCGATCTCCAGCACGAGAGCGATCAGGCCGCCGGTGCGGTCGCGCCCGGCACGGCAGTGGACCACGACGGCGCCTTCCGGCGCCGAGGCCAGCGCGCGGAACGCCTGGGCGATCCGGTTGCGGTTGTGGTCGAGCATCGGGGCGTACGTCCAAGCGGGCGGATCATAGGACAGGACGTCCTCCAGCAGCGGCACGTGGCAGTACATGGAGTCAGCGGCGAACGGCCCCGGCTGCGCCTCGACCTCTTTGAAGCTGCGCAGATCGAGGATGCGGACCACGCCGCCCTTCCGCACGGCCGCGACACCGACGCCGGTCAGCAGGGACAGATCGTCGGAGCGGATCAGCACCCCGTCCGCGGTGTGGCCGTGCCGGGCCGGCAGGCCGCCGAGGTCGCGGACGTTCACGCAGCTAGGCCAATCGATCACCATGGTCCTTTATAAGGGTCCCGGACACGCCGTGTCGACCCGGCGTTCCGACCTGCTCGCCGCCGCCGGACGCGGCGAGGTGCCCGACGCCGAGTCGGTGGGCTCCGTGCGGAACCGGCCAGCTGTCCTCGCCCGGCCGCCGATGGTCGCGTTCGACTCCGCAGCGCCTTCCGAGCTGACGGGACCGTGTCAGCGGCGGCTGTGTTTCAGCTCCTGCCACGTCGCCGTCAGGAGGACCAAGGTCAGGGCGACGGCCGCCACCAGGGCCGGATTCGGGCCTGCCGCGGCCATGAAGTTGATCGGGTCGCCGCCGTTCAGGATGGCGTACCACCAGAGGAGGTAGATGACCTGGAACGGCCGGGGCGAGCGGGTCAGCGATCCCAGCAGCAAGGCCAGCGCCGGGATGAACAGGGCGCCGGCCAGCCACGCCGCCGCGTCCCGGGTGTCGCCGGTGGACACTTGGCGGATCAGCGGGACCGCGCCGGCCAGGGCGGTCAGCAGGACGCCGGCCAGCCAGGTCGCGACCAGGCGGGTGCGCCGGCGGGGGTAGGCGGCCAGCACGTCGATGTCCTGGATGCCCAGGCGGGACCAGAGCAGGACCGGCCAGACCCAGCACAGCAGCAGCATCGCCGGGGCGACCGCGGCGATCAGGTTGAGGGTCAGGGCGCCCGCCCACCACCACTTCGACACGCCGGCCAGCAGGACGCCCAGCGACGTGCGGACCAGGCGGAACCCGGCCGGAGCGAGGCGGGCCGGGGTGGCGGGCCGGTGGGCCGGGAGTTCCCAGCGAGTCGTGGGCTCGGTGGGGCGCTCGGCGGCGCGGCGGCCGGGCATCGCGCGGGCCGGGTCGAAACGGTGGAACCAGAGGGCGCCGAGCACGGCCAGGGCGACCGCGATCGCCAACAGCACCAGCCGTTGGGCCAGGAAGCCGGCGTCCACGTAGGAACCCGACCAGGAGAAGACCTTCAGCGGGGTGTCGCGCTCGACCAGGCCGACGCCGAAGTCAAACGGGCGGCGGTCGCCGACGTCGGCGCGCATCGAGGTGATCACGTGGCCCATGCCGAAGACGTCGAGGCCGCCGCCCGACTGCAGGCCGATGCTGCCGGTCATCCACAGGAACAGCCAGACGATGTTGCCGGTGCCGCTGCGCAGGCCGGGCACGGTCTCGAAGAGCACCGCCGCGGCGGCGGTCAGGGCCAGCGCCGGGAGCGTGATCAGCACGAACGGCGCGAGCAGAGCGAGCGGTCCGACGTGCCGGTCCTCGCCCCGCCACAGCTGCATGATCAGGGCAGTGCCGGCCAGGGCCGCGGTCATCGAGGCGAGGACGGCCAGGTTGCCGGCGAACTTGCCGGCCAGGTAGGGCGCGCGGCGCAGCGGCGTGGCGGCCAGGATCTGCCCGACGCCGGTGTCGACGTCGAGCGCCACCGCGCTTTTCACGACATAGAACCCGGCGAGGGAGAGCCAGACCGCGCCGGCCAAGGCCGTCACGGTTCCCGCGTACACCGAGGAGTAGCGACCCCGGTAGTCCCCCAGTTGGAAGATCTGCCAGTGCGAATCGGCGGCGGGCAGCGCGAGCACTCCGAGGGCGACCGCGGCGAGCAGGACCACGGCGTACGCCGGACGCCGGGACCGTTCCCGGAAGTCGGCGACCGCCAGAGCCGCGATCATCGCCGGGCCCCGGCGACGGTCGCCAGGTAGAGCTGCTCGAGGTCGCCGCGGGGCGGCCCGTCGTAGAGGAGGCGGCCGCCGGCGACGATGGCGACCCGGCCGGCGATCGCCTCGACGTCGGAGACGATGTGGGTGGAGAGGATGACGATGCGGTCGCGGCCGAGGTCGGCCAGCAGGTCCCGGAAGCGGGTGCGTTCCTGAGGGTCGAGACCGGCCGTCGGCTCGTCGAGGATCAGCACCCGCGGGTCGTTGAGCAGTGCCTGGGCGATGCCGACCCGGCGCCGCATGCCGCCCGAGAACCGGCCGAGCGGGCGGCGCCCGGCCTCGGCCAGGTTAACGAGCTGGAGCAACTCGGTGATGCGGCCCTTGGCCGAGCGGGCGCTCAGGCCCTTGGCCGCGGCCAGGTAGGTCAGGAACTCGCGCGCGCTCAGGTGCGGGTAGACGCCGAAATCCTGCGGCAGGTAGCCGAGGGTGCGCCGCAGCGGTTCGGGGTCGGCGACGATGTCCCGCCCGTTGAACGTGACCACGCCCGCGCTGGGTCGCGTGACCGTGGCGAGGACCCGCATCAGCGACGACTTGCCGGCCCCGTTGGGGCCGAGCAACCCCACGACCCCGGGCCCGAGGTCGAGACTCAGCCGATCAACGGCACGCTTGTCGGCGTACGTCTTGGAAAGCTCGCGCGCAGCGAGCCGCACTGTCTCTGTCCCCGGTGTCAGCACGCGCCGACGTTACGAGAGCGGGCACGGTTTTCTCATCGATCCCCAGGCTGATTCGCAGGCGTCCGCACTGCGACTTTCGGCCGCGTTATTGGGTGGACAGGTAGTCCTGCGGGCGGTGATGGTGGGGCATGCTGCCGGACGAGGTGTGGGACGAGCGGGCCGCCGCGGACTACGACACCCCGGGCGAGGGCATGTTCGCGCCCGACGTCGTCGGCCCGGCGGTGGATTTCCTGGCCGGTCTCGCCGGTGCCGGGAAGGCGCTGGAGTTCGCCGTCGGCACCGGGCGGATAGCCGTGCCCCTGGCCGCGCGCGGCGTGCCGGTCAGCGGCATCGACTCCTCGCCGCCGATGGTCGCGCGACTACGGTCCAAGGCCCCCATCCCGGTCGTTGTCGGCGACATGGTGACGACGACCGTGCCGGGGTCGTTCGCGCTGGTCTACGTCGTCTACAACTCGATCTCCAACCTGCTGACCCAGGAGCAGCAGGTCGACTGCTTCCGCAACGCGGCCCGGCATCTCGCGCCGGGCGGCCGGTTCGTCGTCGAGCTGGAGGTGCCCGACCTGCGGGCGCTGCCGCCGGGCAAGGCCGGGGTGGTTTTCGAGTCGTCGCCCGGTTACCTGGGGGTCGATACCGTCGACGTGGTCAGCCAGCATCTGGTGTCGCACCACATCCGCTTCGGCCGGGGCCGGGAGGCGACGTTGTTCCGTAGTGCGCACCGCTATGCCTGGCCGTCCGAGCTCGATCTGATGGGCCGGCTGGCCGGCTTCCGGCTCGAGGCTCGGTATGCCGACTGGTCGGGCGCGCCCTTCACGGCCGGGTCGTCAGGTCAGATGGCGGTCTACAGGTTGGACTGACGGCGGCCGGCCGATCCCGTGGGCCGGCCGCCGTCAGCGGTCGGGTCAGGCGCGGACGACCTGAGTGCGGGCGGCCATGTCGCCGAGGCGGCGGCGACGGTCGGAGGCGAGCACGATGATGAAGCCGACCAGGTAGCCGAACAGGCCGTCGATGATGCGCAGCAGGGTGCGGATCAGCGCGGCTCCGGCGCCGGGCGGGGTCGTGCCGTCCTCGCGGACGACCTTGATGCCGGTGGCCATCTTGCCGACGGTGCGGCCCAGCATGCCCTCCATGAGGACGTAGTAGAGCAGGACGACGACGAGCAGCACGAAGCTGCCGCCGGTCGACAGTTTGGTGAGGTTGAAGCCGGACGCGTTGGACCGGGTGCCGAAGACCGCGGTGAGGATCGAGCTGAGGATGCCGAAGATGATGCCGTCGATGATGGTGGCCACGACCCGGCGGCCGGTCACCTTCACATCGCCGGAGACCTGCGTATAAGTCATTATCTATGCTCCCTGTGCATGGTGGTTGCCGTCATACCCAGAGAAGTCAATCAGTACGCGGCTCAGCCTCCAAGACGCCAGATCGCCCGGAACTCGCGCCACCACTGGCGGAAGTCCCCGGCCAGGCCGAGCAGGGCATGCCGGTAGCCGGGGTCGTCGAGGCCCGCTCCGAGCACCTCGAGCAGACCGAAAATCCACATCGGACCGCTCAGCAGGAACGCCGTCAGCGCGAGAACCCACCAGGTGCTCAGCGCGTACGCAATAAGCAGCGTGACCGCCACGCCGGCCGTGATCAGGCCGCCGATGGTGCCGCGGCGGGTGAGCCGCGGCACCAGGCGCAGGCACCGCCAGGGCAGGCGCCCGGCCGGAACGAGCACTCGCAGCCCGAAACCGATCATCACCGCGGCGACCACAAGGGACAGCAGCCGCGCGAAGTCACCGACCAGCGACCAGCGCAACGCCGCCAGCGCCAGCGCGGTGGTGATGGCCGCGCCGAGCGGCAGGCCGCGCCGCAGTCCACTGAGGATGCCCCGGATCGGCCAGGTCATGGCGAGCACATCGGTGCGCGCCGGGTTGTCGCGGGCCACGTCCCGCAGCACCCGCATCGAGCGGCGGACCTGCAGACGCTCGGCGTCGAGCATGGCGATCAGCCAGCGGGCGTACGCGTTGGCGGGGTCGATCGCGAGCACCGCCCGCGCCGCCGCGGCCGCCTCGTCGCGCCGGCCGGCCTCCCGCTCGACCTCGGCGACCGTGAGCAGACCCTCCACCGAGGACGGGTCGAGCCGCAACCCGTGCGCCGCGGCCGCCCGCGCCTCCTCCCGGCGGTTGGCCGACGACAACGCGCGAGCCAGCACGAGGTGCCCGGACGGGCGGAACGGTTGCAGCCGCGCCGCCTCGCGGGCCGACGCGACGGCGTCGGACGCGCGCAGGAGCCCGATCAGGATCTCGGCCCGCTCGGCGTGCGCGTCGGCCAGCGACGGGTCGGCCGCGATCGCGGCGTCGGCGGCGGTCAGCGCCGCCGGGTAGTCGCGGCGCAACCGCAGCACCCAGGCCAGCACACCCAGTAGCTGCCCGCTGGCGGGTTCCATCGCGAGCCCGTCGCGCACGACCCGCTCGGCCTCGGCGTACCGCCCCACCTCGGCCAGCCGGTGGGCGCGGTAGAAGGCGTCTATCGAATCTTCCTCTTCTTCAGGTAAGCCGCCAGATCGTCGTATTCGCCGCTCTCGTTGGCGAACATCGCCACGTTGCGCGCGGTCGCGAACCACCCGTCAGTCGACGGCCGCACGTCGCGGGCGGCGGCCAGCATGTCCTGCTGGGAGATCATGCGGATCTCGCCGGTGGCGATCGAGTCACGCATCGCGAACTCGGCCGCGGTCTCGCAGACGTGGGCCAGGTCGGCGCCCGAGTAGTGCTCGGTGGCATCGGCGACCCTGCCCAGGTCGATGCCGGCGACCGGGCGGTCCCGCAGGTGGTATTGCAGGATCGCGGCCCGCGCCGGCTTGTCGGGCGGCAGCACCAGCACCGTGCGATCGAGCCGGCCCGGCCGGCGCAGGGCCGAGTCGATGTCCCACGGCGCGTTGGTCGCGGCCAGCACGAACACGCCGTCGTTGTTGCCGTCGACCCCGTCGAGCTCGGTGAGCAGCTGGTTGACGACCGTGCGCATCGACGACGAGTTGAGCTGGGAGCGCTTGTGACCGAGCGCGTCGATCTCGTCGAGGAACAGCACGCAGGGCGCGTGCGACCGCGCCGACTGGAAAAGATCGTGCAGGTTGCGCTCGGAGCTGCCGACCCACATGTTGAGCACGTCGGTGATCGACAGCGAGAGGAACGCCGCACCCATCTCGCCCGCCACCGCCCGGGCCAGGAACGTCTTACCGCAGCCGGGCGGACCGTAGAGCAGCAGACCACCGCGCAGACTCTTGCCGAAAAGGGTGCGTAACTTCGGGTTCCGCAGCGGGGCCAGGAACGCGATCTCCAGCCGCTTCTTGACCTCTTCCATGCCACCGACGTCGCTCAGCGTGATGTTTGCCCGCTCGACGTCAAACACCCGGTCACCGTGCCCGCGCACCGGCTCGGCCTCGTCGTCGGCCCGCGCAAACCGCGGCGGCACGATGTCGCCGAGATCTTCCTCCATCGCCGCCCAGTCGATGCCGTCACCCTGAGTGGGTGGTTTCTCCGAGCTTTCGTACGCGACGTCGGCTCCCCCGACCGCAACATCGCCGCCGGGCGGCTCCTCACCCGCCGCGCCCGGCCCGCCCAGCGCCACGGTCATGAGTCGGCGGGCCGCGGCGTTGCCCGGCTCGCGGGCCAGCACCTGCGCGGCATGGCCGACCGCCTCGGAGCCGCGCCCCGCCCCCACCAGCAACTCGGCCAGGTGCAGTCGCAGCGGCAGATCATCGGGCCGGGCCTCGACGGCCGCCACGAGGCTGTCGATGAGGGGCGAGTCGCTCATGAGACCAAATTATGCCCGCGCGGTACGACAGGAGTCCGCCGGAGCGCCCGCCCGGCCGTGAAGACCACGCGATCGGCCTCATCGGCAGCCGGATTCAGGCGCGCGGCCTGCGCATGGCCCGTTCGAGAATCCCCAGGTAATAGCTGAGCGTCTCGAAGGTGAGGTGCGGAAGAAGCCCCCAGCCCTCGTTGACGTCGACGGCGCGCGGATGGCTACCGACCCCGGCCCGCAGGTTCCACCCGGACGGAAGCTTGACTCGCAGGGGTGCCATGCCCGGTTCAGCTCTCCGCGTCGTGGCGACAACGCCATCACGCACAGTGACGGATTTGCGCCATGGGCGCCAGATGAGCTCCACACGGTCGCCGGCAGCCCGAGAGGATCGGAGGAACTGAAGCCATACCGGACCGATCCAGTAAGAGGGGAAGTGAAGGTCAACCAGCCCCTGCCCGACGACCCGCATCGCATCCGGGTCGAGTTCGACCGCGCACGTGCGACCGTCCGCGTCGAGTGCCCTGTCCAGGCGTTCCAGCAGCTGCGGGACGCGGGGCATCCCTCCCTCCTCCAGCCGGTTGACGTGGGTCCGGGTGATCGCGGGTAGCGAGGGGTCCTGCCGCGAGGCCTCCTCGGCCAGGTCGTTCAGACTCAGTCCACGAGCGATGCGCAGGTGCTTGTAGAGTTCGCCGCCCCAATGCCGGGCGACTTCGTCGCGTGACGCGACGGCGGCGCTGACGTCCACGTTGTCGTCGAGACGCTTCTGAAGAACGTGAGACAGGGCTTCCCGGGCGACCAGAACGCGGTCACCGAATCGGCGCCGCAGCGTCTCGAACCATGCTTTGCGGCCGAATTTATCGGGTAGGTAACGATGCGTCGCCGCCATCAATGCCGGGTCGAGCGATCCCCGTGGGCCGACGATGGCGAAGTTCGCCGCGTCGAGAATCTCCGCGCCGAGGTCAGCCGGAAGCTCGCCGTAGCCGAAGGCGACCCAGCCACCGGTCTCGATGGCCACATGTACGGCGGGGTTGGTGGCGAAGGCATAGGCCTGCAGGAACACCCCGTCACCGGGTGGCACCGAGAACTCGGCGCGGAACGGCCCGGCGTCGACCTCGGCGTTCACCGGCCGGTCCCCGGGTATGCGGATCCATGCCCAGCAGGGGCGCGGTTCGCCCTGGTAGTTGAACCACCAGGCCACCTCGGGCCGGAAGGCGTCGGGGGTACCGATCGCGGCGTAGATACCGCGCAGTGCCCCGCCTGCACCAAGGCGGTCGTCCAGCGCTGCCAGCTGGGTGGTGCCGGGACTCCCGGTGACCCCGGTCTCCCAGTTGTGCAACGTCGACACCCCGACGCCCGCGGCCCGGGCCATCGCCTCGAGCGTGAGCGTGGATTGCGTGACACGCCACCACCGCAGGAGAGCGTTCCGGGATCGAAGGTGTTCCGCCATGTCCGTCTCCTCTTTCGGCCGGCCACCATCCGGCCCGCCCGGTGGAGGCCCGGCCACGGCCGGGCCTCCACTCAGTGCCGATTACCAGGATCCACCCGTGGTGCGAAGGCCACCCCACACGTAGATCGCTGCCCAGACACCGTGGTCGGTGAGCGCCGGGTGTCCCTCCACCAGTTGCGCCACGACGTCCCGAACGAGGTCGCCGCAGCTCGATGCCACCGGGTCGAAGTGCGGAATCTCCTCGCCGCTGATCTCCTCGCACATCCGGTCGGCGATCTGGCCGGCGCCCTCCGCGAGCGCGGCTCCATAGCTGGAGATCACCCACGCATGATCATGAGTCCAGCCCACGGTGATCGGCAGGCCCCGGTAACCCGGGGTCGCACCGACGTAGTAGGTGTACGAGGCGTCCGAGGGGGTGTTCGCGGCCGCCGGGCGCGCCCCGGCCGCGAGCAGCATTCCGAGAACGGTCAGCGCGGACACTGCCAGCACCATCCCATGGACCAGGATCCGGCGGACGCCCACCCGCACCGCCGGTGATGCGGTCGAAACCAGTACCGTCACGTGCTTCTCCTTCCGGAACCGCCGATCATCAGCGGTGCGGGAAGTCTGCCGAGCGCGGCCGAACCGCGGCAACGCCCGGTCGCCGAAGTGCGACAAAACCTGAAATCCCGCGGGAGGGAGGTCCGTGGTCACCTAACCCTTTCGGCCAAGGAAACCTTCGAGTTTGTTACCAGATCGAAGAAGCTGGTGATGTCCGCGGCCAGCAGGTCGGGCACCTCGAGGGCCGCGAAGTGGCCGCCCCGGGGAAACTCGGTCCACTGCCGGATGTCGTGCGTGGGCTCGATCAGCGGGCGGATCGACTGCGTGATGTCGCGGGGCAGCACCGCCACACCGAGCGGCGACGGGAGCGCGATCGGGCCGCCGAAGCCGCTCTCCTTGACGAGCCGGGCGGCCGATCCGGCGGTTCCGGTGAGCCAGTAGAGCATCACGTCGACGAGGATGTCCTCATCGGACACCGGCGTGGCCGGGTCGGCCCAGATCGTGAACTTCTCCCCCAGGTAGGCCAGTAATCCGGCCGGGGAGTCGTTCAGCGCGTACGCGATCGTCTGCGGGGCGGCCGCGAACTGCCACTGGTGCGGATGCCGGGTGCCGGCCATCGCCAGCGTGCGCTCGAGGCGGGCCCGGTCCTGCTCGGAGAGCCCGTCAGGCGCGCCGCGCGTCGGCAGATAGTTGACGTGCACGCCGACCACGCGATCGGGCGCGATCGCGCCGAGCAGCCGCGAGATGCCCGAGCCCCAGTCACCGCCGTGAGCGCCGTAGCGCTGGTAGCCGAGCCGGTCCATCAGCGTGGCCCAGGCCCGCGCGACCCGCTCCTGCCCCCATCCGGTCGCGGTGGTCGGCCCGGAGAAGCCGAAGCCCGGTATCGCCGGTACCACGAGGTGGAACCGCTGGTTGAGCAGCGGGATCAGGTGCCGGAACTCGGCCGTCGACCCGGGCCATCCGTGGGTGAGGATCAGTGGCAGGGCGTCCGGGTCGGGTGCGCGGTAGTGCTCGAAATACACGTTCTGCCCGTCGATCGTGGTGACGTACCCGTCGGCGGAGAACGCGATGCCGGGCCAGCGGTCGGCGAGGGCACGGACCCGCTCGGCCGGGATGCCGTACGACCATCCGACGCCGGGCAGTTCGTCGGGCCAGCGGGTGCGGCCGAGGCGGTCCTCGAGGTCGTCGAGGTCGGACGCGGAGGGGCGGTACCGGAATTCGTTCATACACCTAACGTTAGTATCACTAACGTTAGGCGTGCAAATGTTACTCTGGCGATGTGGATCACCTGCCGAGCTGGCTACTCACCCAGACCGCCGCCCAGGCGCACCGCCTGGTCAGCGAAGGCTTCGCCAAGGTCGGAGCGCGCGGCTACCACTACCGGCTGCTCAGCTCACTGATCGAGGACGGGCCGGCGAGCCAGGCCGCGCTCGGACGGCGTACCGGAATCCACCTGAGCGACATGGTCGCCGCGCTGAATGAGCTCGAAGCCGGAGGTTTTGTCTCCCGGGCTCTGGACCCGGCCGACCGCCGGCGCAACGTCATCACCGTGACCACGTCCGGCCGGCAGCGGGCGGCCCAGCTGGAACACAGCGCTCAGGAGGTCCAGGAAGTCCTCCTGCAACCGCTCGACGAAGCCGAACGGGGCCAGCTCAGCGCGCTCCTGAGCAAGCTTCTCGACCATCACCGACAAGGGATTCCCCCGTTGCCCGGCGACGAGTGAGACATCCATGCTCGTCGAATGATTAGACGAGCGTTACCGGCCCTGCTCGCCCTCGCCGGCACGATGCTGGCGGCACCGGCCACCCCGGCGCGGGCGGCCGCGACGGACACCACCCGCACGCCGGCGACCCCGGCCTACACGATCAGCCTGACCAGCAACGCCACCGGTGGCACCTGGACCGGGCACGAGGGCGTCACCTTCAGCAACGCCTCGGCGACCCCGCTGACCGAGGTCTACCTGCGGCTCTGGGACAACGCGCACGGCTCCTGCCCGTCCACCCCGATCGCGCTCACCAACGTCACCGGCGGTACGGCCTCGGCGCTTACCGTGAACTGCACCGCCATGAAGATCACCCTGCCCGCTCCGCTGGCCCAGGGTGCGAGCGGCAGCATCGGCTTCGACCTGTCGATCACCGTCACGGCGGGCGTCGACCGGTTCGGGCACGACGGCAGCTACTACTTCATCGGTAACGCGCTGCCTGTGCTGGCGATCCGGGACGGCGCCGGCTGGCATCTCGACCCGTACACCGACAACGGTGAGTCGTTCTACGCCCTGAGCAGCGACTACACGGTCATGCTGGACCATCCGACGTCGATGGCGGTGCCCGCGACCGGCTCGTCGACCGACCGGGCCGGCACCAGCGGCCGTACGATCACCACCGCCGTCGGCACGAAGGTGCGCGAGTTCGCCTGGGCGGCCGGCCCGTTCGTGAAGACGACCGGCACCACCGCGGGCGGCGTCAAGGTCAACGTCTACCGGGTCAGTTCGGTCAGTGCCGCCAACGCGAGTTCGATGCTCGGCACGGCGACGTCGGCGCTCGATGCCCATTCCGGGCGGTTCGGCGCCTATCCGTACGCCGAGGCCGACGTGGTCCTGGACAACGGGTTCTGGTTCGGCGGCATGGAGTATCCCGGGTTCGTGCTCGACGTGGTCAGTTCGACCGCGCTCGCCCACGAACTGGCCCACCAGTGGTTCTACGGGATCGTCGGCGACGACGAATACAACACGCCGTGGCTGGACGAGGGCTTCACCGACTACGCCACCGACCTGTACTTCAACAAGACCGGGTCGGGCTGCGGGATCACGTGGCAGTCGAGCGCCGAGCGGCTCACCAACTCGATGGCCTACTGGGACGCGCATTCGAGCCGCTACAGCACCGTCGTCTACGGCTACGGCAAGTGCACGCTGCACGACCTGCGGCGCCTGATCGGCACGACCGCGATGACGAACCTGCTCAAGTCGTACGCCGCGTCGCACTGGTACGGCGTCTCGACGGTCGCCGACTTCAAGGCCGCCGCCCAGGCCGCGGCCGGCTCGACCGACCTCACCTCGTTCTGGTCGACCCACCGCGTCGACGGCTAGGCACAGCAAACGGGGGACGCCATTGGCGTCCCCCGAAGCAACTTGCCTGCCTCGGTCAGCCCGGACGCCGGTAACCGGCGATCGGACCGACGTTGTCCATCACCGCCATCCGCACATGGTCACCCGTGTGCGGAGCATGCACCACTTCACCACCACCGATGTAGATGGCCACGTGGTGCAACGAACCAGGGAAGAAGAACACCAGGTCACCTGGCTGCAAATCTCCCCGGCTGACCGGCTTGCCCTCGTTCCACTGGTCTTTCGTGTAGTGGTCGAGGGTCACGCCCACGGTCGCCCACGCCTCTTTGGTCAGGCCGGAGCAGTCGTACGTGCTCGGGCCGTCCGACCCGAAGACGTACGGCTTGCCGATCAGCGAGCACGCCTTGCGCGCCGCCTTACCGCCGTCGTCGTTGGTGTAGGTGACCGGGCACGGCCCGATCCGCAGGGGTCCGGTGTCGCCACCGGACGCCCCGTACGCCTTGATGCGCAGCTTCTGCAGCGCATCGATCTTCACATTGATGGCCTTCTTCTTCTGCGCCAGATCGGCATCGCGCGCGGCGATGGAGTTGGTCAGAAGCTGGAGGTCATTCTTGGATTTGGCGTACTGGTCGCGCAGCTTGGCGACGCCGGCGATCTGCGCCTGCTGGTGCCGGGCAAGCTGGTCCAGAAGGGTCAGCTTGTCGGTCAGCTGGTTCGTCGACCCGCTCATCAACATGGCACTGACCGCGCTCGGCGAACCTTGCTTGTACGCGTCAGTGGCCAGGCCGCGAACCGAGGACAGGGCGACGTCCACCTGTACCTGGAGCGGGGTGAGCTGGTTGGTGAGCTTCTTCAGCTGAGCCTGGTTCTTGATCAATTTGCCGTGCACGTCGTTGTACAGCTCGATGATCGGCTCTAGCTGATTCCACTGGGTGTCGATCTGCGCCTCGACGCTGGACGGCGAGGGCGTCGCGAGTGCCGCGGTGGCCGGTGCGGTGACAACTACGCCGGCCGCGGCGACGAGGCAGAGCAGGCTGCGCAGCATTACGGCGCGGCGCGCCCCGTTCCGTTTCACGTTACGTGCGTCGTCCTTTCTTCCCTCATCCGCCGATCGGGTTAGCTGACGGGTTCGAGCGGGAAGCGCGCCCGGCCGCGAGATGCACGGCTTCACCCCAACTGCTCGGGTCCCCGGTTCGTCAAGGCACGACGATTAGGCGGTGGTCCGTCAGATCGGCCGGATGGACGATGGGGGGCTGCCGGACCGGGCACCACCGTACTCCCGATCATTGCCTTAACTGAAGCCGACGCGACGGGGAAACTGCTTGCATGCCGACAGCCACTCAGAGTGACTAGAACGGCCACTCCTCCAGCGCCCGGTCGAGCCAGGGCACGACCAGGATGACGGTGGGTAGTACCAGCAGGGCGGCCGCGGCTAGTCCCGCGACAAGACTCAGGCCGGGCGACTCGGGGCGCGGCGCCGACAGCCGGTCCAGTCTCCGGCGACGCGCGTCACCCCACGGGTCGGCCCGGGCGTCCTCCGCCAGAGGGACCGCATCGGTCAACCTTTCCAGCGCGGCCCGCAGGGCCGCGGGGCCCGCGACGCGCCGTGCGGCATCGTCGGCCACCATCTCCAGAAGCAGATGTACGGCGTCCAGAGGCACCCGGCTTCGCAGCGGTGGCGGCACCGCGCGGTAGAAGGCGGTGAACGACTCCATCACCACGTCGTGGTGGTGCCGCAGATGGGTCTGCTCGTGGGCGAGCACCGCGTCGACCTGCGCCCGGTCGAGCACCTGCAGCACACCGTCGCTGAGCACGACCCGCGGCTCGCGCCCGGGCACGCAGTAGGCCAGCGGCAGCGCGCCCTCGAGCACCCGCAGGTGGTCCGGGCCGAACTCGTGGCGCCGCTCGGCCCGGTCGAGCAGGTCGACCAGCAGGCGGTGGCGCTCGCGGCGGGCCCGCGAGCGCCGGGTCACGCCCCAGAGCGAGATCAGCAGCCGGGCGACGATCACGGCGGCGACGGCCAGGGCGATCAACAGGGCGCCGGCCACGACCGGCTTACGGGAGCCGTACGCCCGGGTGAGCTCCTCGGGCACCGCGAGCACGACGCCGAGCGCGCTCAGCACGGCGGCCAGGGTGATCGCCTGCCACAGGAGTACGGCCGCGCGCGGCGCCCGGTCGGGCCAGCGC
Source organism: Actinoplanes sp. NPDC051343 (assembly GCF_044455125.1). Classification (NCBI taxonomy): domain Bacteria; kingdom Bacillati; phylum Actinomycetota; class Actinomycetes; order Micromonosporales; family Micromonosporaceae; genus Actinoplanes; species Actinoplanes sp. NPDC051343. The sequence goes on along the minus strand of NZ_JBITEL010000003.1, from coordinate 681,424 downwards.
GACCGGGCGAGCGGCCCCGGCACGAGCAGCGACAGGGTCAGCCCGAGAGCACCGAGCAGCAGCGCGGTCACCCCGTCCAACCGCCCCACCCACCGCCCAAGAACGCATGGCAAGCCATCACTTCTGCTTGGCGGCCTCGATGGCGGCGGCCAGCGCCTCCGGGGGCAACTGGCCGACGAAGTAGGCCAGCGCCGCGTCCTGGTCGCCGCTCGCGGTCAGGGCGTCGAGCATGACCGCGGCGGTCATCTCTTCGCGGGACTGCGCCGGGGCGTACAGATAAGCGCGATCCGCCTTCTGGCGGGTGACCACGTCCTTCTTGGCCAGGCGGTCGAGGACGGTCATCACGGTCGTGTAGGCCAGGTCGCGGTCCTGGTTGAGCCGCTCGTGCACCTGACGCACGGTCAACGGCCCGGCGGCCGCCCACAGCTGTGCCATGACGTCGCGTTCCAGGTCGCCCAATGCCATGTGACCGAGTCTACTGCACGGCGTCGTACTACGCGTCGTAGTATCTACTACGAGACGTCGTAGAGGGGGCTCACGAATGGACGTGCTCGACCTGACGCGGTTGCAGTTCGCGGTGGTCACGATCTACCACTACTTCTTCGTGCCGATGTCGATCAGCCTGGCCGCGGTCGCCGCCGGCCTCGAGATCACCTGGCTGCGCACCCGGACCCCGGTCTGGCGCGATCTCACGAAATTCGTCGGCAAGCTGCTGATCGTCACGTTCGCGGTCGGCGTGGTCACCGGCCTCGTGCAGGAGTTCCAGTTCGGCATGGGCTGGAGCGCGTTCGCCAAGTTCTACGGCGACGTCTTCGGCCCCACCCTGGCGATCGAGGGCATGCTGGCGTTCTTCCTCGAGGCCACGTTCCTCGCGCTCTGGTACTTCGGCTGGGACCGGCTGCCCCGCCTCGCCCACGCCGCGACCATCGTGATCGTCTCGCTCGGCACGGTGCTCAGCGCGTTCATCATCCTGGCCGGCAACAGCTTCATGCAGAACCCGGTCGCGTACTCGCTCGACCCGGTCACCGGCCGGGCCCACCTGACCTCGTTCCGCGAACTGCTGCTCAACAAGGTCAACCTGGCCGCCTTCCCGCACACGCTCAGCGGCGCGGCGATGATCGGCGGCGCGCTGCTGCTGGCGATCGCGGTCTGGCGGCGGGCGGCCGACCCCGGCTTCCGGCCGCTGTCCAAGCTCGGCGCGTGGCTGATGCTGGCCGGCGGGGCGGCGACCGCACTGACCGGTGACCGCCTCGGCAAGGTCATCACCCAGGTGCAGCCGATGAAGATGGCCGCGGCCGAGGCTCTCTACACGACCACCGCCGGTGCGCCGTTCTCGCTGGTGACGACCGGCAAGCCGCTGCCGTCCTTCGCGCTCGACATCCCCGGGCTGCTGTCGATCCTGGCCAAGGGCTCGCCGGGTGCGACCGTGCAGGGCATCGACGAACTGCAGGCCCAGTACGCCGCCCAGTACGGCCCCGGCAACTACGTCCCGATGATTCCGGTCGCGTTCTGGTCGTTCCGGCTGATGATCGGCGTCGGCATGCTGGCCGCGCTCGTCGCCGCGTACTTCCTCTGGCGGACCCGCCGCGACCGGGAGGCTCCCGGCTGGCTGTTGCGCTGGTTGCCGTTGATCCCGATCCTGCCGGCGGCGGGCAACACCATCGGCTGGATCTTCACCGAGACCGCGCGGCAGCCGTGGATCGCCTTCGGCATCTCCAAGGTCGCGGACGGCATCTCTCCGGGTCTGACCAGTGCAGAGGTCATCGCGTCGCTGGCCGGCTTCACCGTCGTCTACGGGATCGTCGCGGTCGTCTGGTTCCGCCTCGTGCGGCATCTGTCCCGGCAGCCGCTTTCCGCAGCGCCGGCACCCGCCGCCGACCAACCGGACGCTCTCGTCTACTGAGGAGCACTGACATGATCACCTTCTGGTTCTCGGTCGTCGTCCTCGCCTGGGTGCTGTTCTTCGTGCTCGAAGGCTTCGACTTCGGGGTCGGCCTGCTCGGCCCGCTGCTCGGCCGCGACGACCACGAGCGCGGCGCCGCCGTGCAGACCATCGGCCCGTTCTGGGACGGCAACGAGGTCTGGCTGGTCGCCGCCATCGGTGCCACGTTCGCCGCCTTCCCCGGCTGGTACGCCGCCCTGCTCTCCGGCCTCTACCTGCCGGTGGCCGCGGTGCTGCTGTTGCTGGCGATCCGCGGCGTCGCGCTCGAATTCCGCGGCAAGGGCGACGGCCTGCGCTGGCGCCGCCGGGCCGACGCCCTCCTCGCCCTCTCATCGGCCGGCGTGGTCGCGGTCTGGGGCGCCCTCCTCGCCGTGATCACCCGTGGCCTCGCACTGCGCCCCGACGGCTCGGTCGTCGGCAACGGGCTCGGCCGCAGCCTCTCCCCCGTACTCTCCTGGCCCGGCCTGATCGGCGCCGCCGCCGCGCTCTTCGCGGCAGCCCTGCTCGGAGCCACCTTCCTCGGCCTGCGGACCAGCGGCCCCCTACGGCGCCGGGCCCGCAAGCTCGCCGCATGGCTGGGCACCGGCGGCGCGGTCACGCTCGTCGTCGCCGGCATCGGTACGGGCTCCCGCACGGTCCTGGCCGCCGCCGCCCTGAGCTTCGTGGCCGCGCTGCTGGCCCGGGCCGGGCGCGAGGCGTGGTCCTTCGCCGCGACCGCCCTGGGGGTGGCGGCCTCGGTCGTGGCCGTCTTCACCGCCCACGGCCACGTGGTGCTGCGCAGCACCCTCGACCCGGCCTGGTCCCTGACCAGCACCGCAGCCGCCGCCAGCCACTCCACCCTGCACCTGCTGACCGTGGCCGGCCTGATCATCCTACCCGGCGTGGTCGCCTACCAGGCCTTCTCCTACTGGATCTTCCGCCGCCGGGTAGCCAGCGAACGGATCCCGTCGTGAAACCCGTCGACCCGCGCCTTCTGCGGCACGCGCGGCACAGCCGTGCCGGGATCGCCCTGCTGGCCGCGATCGGCATCGGCCAGGCGCTCGCCACCGTCGCCGTCGCCGGCACGCTGACCCTCTTCCTGACCGGCACCCGTACGCCCGCGGTCGCCCTGCTGGCCGCCGCCTTCGCCATGCGGGCCGCGCTGTCGTGGGCCGAGCAGGTGGTCGCCCACCGTACGGCCGCAAGGGTGAGCGATGAGCTGCGCCGTTCCCTGGTGCGGGCGGTGGCCCGCCGCGGCCCGGCCTGGGTGGCCGGCTTCGGCTCCGGCCGCCTGACCGCCCTGCTCACCGGCGGTCTGGAAGCGCTGCGGCCGTGGTTCGCCGGCTACCTCCCGGCCGTGCTCCTGGCCGCCGCCCTGCCCCCGCTGGTGCTGCTGGCGATCTTCTACGTCGACCCCGCCTCGGCCCTGATCGCACTGGCCACGCTCCCCCTGATTCCCTTGCTGGGCGCCCTGATCGGCTGGGCCACCCAGGCCCGCGCCGAACAACGCTGGCAGGCCGACGCCCGCCTGGCGGGCCACTTCCTCGACGTCGTACGCGGACTCGCCACCCTCCGCACCTTCGGCCGGGCCACCCGCCAGACCGCCGTCATCGAAAACCTCACCGACCGCCACCGCGCGGCGACCCTGCGCGTACTCCGCGTGGCGTTCCTCTCCTCGACCGCCCTCGACCTGGTCGGCACCCTCTCGGTCGGCCTGATCGCCGTCTCGACCGGCCTCCGCGTAGCCGCCGGCCACCTCCCGCTCGCCCCCGGCCTGCTGATCATCCTGCTGGCGCCCGAGGTCTACCGCCCGCTGCGCGAGATGGCCGCCCGCTACCACGCCGCCACCGACGCGACCGCCGTGATCGCCGACGTCGACGAGGTACTCACCGACCTGCCGGCGGCGTTTCCCGCGGGCGACCGGCCGGGCCTGGCGGCGGCGGCGCTCCGGGTCCGCTATGCGGGTGACGCCCACGACGCCCTGTCCCTCCCCGAGCTGGTCGTCGGTGCGGGCGAGATCGTCGCCCTGACCGGACCGTCGGGAGCCGGCAAGACCACGGCCCTGCGCGCGCTGGCCGGCCTGCAGCCGCTGGACGCCGGCACGATCGCGGTGGACGGGGCACCGGTCTACGTGCCGCAGAGCCCGTCGTTGCCGCACGCCCGGGTGGTCGCGGACCTGTTCCCCGAGGGCACCCCGGTGGCCGACATCGAGGCCGCGTTGGGCGGTGTCGGCCTGGCCGCCCTTCCCGAACGGCACGCCGGTCGAGCCGGGGAGCCGCAGGCCACGTGTATGCCGGGCGCTTCATCCACACCGAGCTCGCTGCCCGACCCGCGCCCGTTGCCCGACCCGCGCCCGCTGCCCGACCCGCGCCCGCTGCCCGACCCGCGCTCGCTGCCCGACCCGCGCTCGTTCCCCACCCTTCGCTGGGCGGGGCCGACTCAACCATCCGGGTACGACAATTTCTCGTCCTTGTCCACAGCCGGCACCGCGATCGCCGGACCGGCTGCCCCGATCACTGCGGCAACACCCCTGGGCGAGCGCGGCGCCGGCGTCTCCGCCGGGCAACGGCATCGGCTCGCGCTGGCGGCGGCGCTCTACCGGGGACCGGCCACGCTTCTGCTCGACGAGCCGACGGCCCACCTCGACCCGGAGACCGAGCAGGTCGTCATCGCCCGCCTGCGCCGGGCCGCGGCCGAGGGCAGCGCCATCCTGGTCGCCGCCCACCGCCCGGCCGAGATCGCCGCGGCCGACCGGGTCGTCGAGATCAAACCGCCGGAGGACAGCCGGGAGCCGACGCCGAGCCCCGGCGCACCAACCGCTCCCCGGCCGAGCCCCCGCGGCCGTGCCAAGACTGACGACCACACACCCACCCGGGCCGAAGGCCCCGACGGCACGCCCGGCACACTCGCCGCGTCTGGCACGCCGAGCACGTCTGGCACGCCGAGCACGTCTGGCACGCCAGGCACGTCTGGCACGCCACGGCACGACGGCGGTCAAGACGAGGCCAACACCCGGAAAGCCGCCCGCTGGCGCCGCCCCTGGGCCGCGGTCGCGCTCGGCAGCGGCTCTTCCCTCGCCGGCGTGCTCCTCACCGGCGCCGCCGCCTGGCTGCTCATCCGGGCCGCCGCGCTCCCGCCCGTCCTGACGCTGTCGGCCGCGGTCGTCCTGGTTCGGGGCAGCGCCGTCGCCCGCCCGCTCCTCCGCTACGTGGAACGCCTCGTCTCCCACGACGTGGCTTTCGCCCGGCTCGGCAAGCGCCGCGCCGCCATCTACGAAATTCTCATCCCCCGGGTCCCCGGCGCGAAGCTGCGCCGCCGCGGCGACCTGCTCACCAAGGTCGTCGGCGACGTCGACGCCCAGGTGGACGGTCTGCTCCGCGGCCGCCTCCCGGCCCGGGCCGCCTGGATCACGCTCACCGCGGGTGCGTCCGCCGCGGTGATCGTCGCCCCCACGACCGCGCTGCCGGTCGCGGTCGGCCTGCTCGTTACCGGCGTCCTGGCTCCCTTCGTCGCCGCGAAACAGGCAACACGGCAGGACCAGGCGACTACGGAAGCGCGCGCGAAGCTGCACGACGCCATGGTGGAGACCGTCGACGGCATCGAGGAGTTGCGGGGGGCGGGGGTGCTCGGCGTACCGGATCGGCGCAGCCGAGAGCTGGCCGCGCGCGAGGCGCAAGCCGCGCGATCGGCCGGCGGTGCGCAGGCGCTGGCGCATCTCGGTTGGGGGTTTGCGGTGACCGGGGCGGCCCTGGTGTTGGGGCATGCGGGGATCGGTCCCGAGTGGACGGGGGTCGTGCTGCTCGGGTTGGTGATCCTCGGGGAGCCGGCGTTGGGGCTGCCGGATGCCGCCGTGGCGCGGGTGCGGGCCGCCCGCGCCGGGCAACGGCTCGCCGACCTGCGGGCCGAACCAATTTCGGCGATCTTCGCCGATTCCGCCCCGGGCTCATCCACCGGGGGCATCGAGATCAGTGGCCTGGAAGCCGGATGGGGTGGGACCCCGGCCCTCAAGGGACTGAGCCTCAGCCTGAGACCCGGCACCAAACTCGCGATCACCGGCCGTTCCGGTGCCGGCAAGTCCACTCTCGGCATGGTGCTGGCGCGGTTTCTGGACCCCAGCGCCGGAACCGTCACGATCGGCGGCCGGGACATCCGCGAGCTCCCCGAGGAGGAGGTCCGTCGCCGCATCGTCCTGATCGGCGACGACACCAACCATATTTTCGCGTCCACGATCCGCGAGAACCTCCGGCTGGCCAAACCGTCGGCCACCGACGCGGAACTCCGGCGGGCGCTGCAGCGGGTACGCCTCGGCGAATGGTCCGACCGGCTCGACACCTGGCTCGGCGCCGGCGGCAGCACGATCTCGGGTGGTCAGGCCCGCCGCCTGGCCACCGCGCGGGCCCTGCTGGCCGATCCTGACCTGCTGATCCTCGACGAACCCACCGAGGGCCTCGACGAGCCGACCGCCCGCGCCCTGATGACCGACCTGCTCGACGCGGGCGACGGCCGTACCGTCCTGGTGCTCACTCACCGGACCGAAGGACTGGAGGACACCGAACTTCTCAGGCTGTCATGAGACGCAGGGCTTCGGTTCGCAGCGCCGGGTCGCGGGCATAGACCGATGCACCCGACCCCGGTCGCGGGTCCCCCGACAACCCGCTGTAACTGCCGCCCGCCTCGTTCACGATCAGCGAGGTCGCCGCGAAGTCCCAGATCTGGCCGCCGGTCTGCACGGCCAGATCGAGCTCACCGCGGGCGACCATCAGCGCCGGATGGATCCCCCACGGCTGCGGCGCCGTCACCGCGACCAGCGGCGCCACGAGGTCACGCCCCCAATCCTCGGGCACGATCCCGACCCGGCACCCGGCCAGCGACGACGACCCGCCGACCCGGATCGACGTGTCGGCCACCACCCGGCCGCCGACGACGCGCCCCTCGAACGCCCCGCCACCCCGGGTAGCCCACCAGATGCTCCCCTGCGCCGGGTGCGCGGCCACCCCGGCGACGATCTCACCGGCTTCCTCGAGCCCGATCAGCACCAGCCACCGGTCGTCGCCGGCCACGAACAGCCGCGTCCCGTCGATCGGGTCGATGATCCAACGCCGGCCGGCCGGTCCGTCACCCGCGCTCTCGCCCTGTTCCTCGCCGAGCACCGCGTCGGCCGGCCGCGCCGCGCCGAGCACCTCCCGGATCGCCGCCTCCACCGCCCGGTCGGCCGCCGTCACGATCGACCCGTCGGCCTTGAGTTCCTGCGGCAGGTCGGCCAGCGCGGCGAAATGTTTCAGCGCCACCGCCGCCCCGACCAGGGCCGCCCGCTGCGCCAGCTGAAGATCCGTCTCCACGCATTCATCCTGCCGGGCGGCGGGGCCGCCCGGCGGGTTTGCACCAGCACGTCACCCGAGTGCCACGAGAGCTTCAGTTCCCCGTACGCCCGGGGGCACGGTATGCCTGGGCCTTTACCCCCACCGGTACGGTTGCGCGGATGATGGGTGCCTTCGCCGCGGCGATACTTTCCGCGATCTGTTACGGCGGAGGTAATGCCCTCCAGGCCGCCGGTTTCCGTCGCCGCCGGCGCGGGCCTTTCGTGGCCGGCGTGGTGCTCGACCTGTTCGGCTTCGTCGCCCAGCTGGTCGCGCTCCGCGGGCTGCCGCTGTTCGTCGTGCAGGCGGTCCAGGCGGGCAACCTCGCGGTGACGGCGCTCGTCTGCGTGCCGCTCCTCGGCGTACGCCTCGGCGCCCGTCAGTGGGCCGCCGTGGCCGCCGTCTGCGCCGGCGTCGCCCTCCTCGGCGCGTCGAGCGGCGCCGAAGGCACCGACGGTGCCGGCCTCACCACCCGGTTCGCGCTGCTCGCGGTCGCGGTCGTGCTCGGCGCCGGCGCGCTGCTCGCCGCCCGGCTCGGTCCGCCGAGCGGCCCGATCATCCAGGGCGTGGTGGCCGGCCTGGGCTTCGGCTTCACGGCTCTTTCCGTACGCGCGGTGCCGAGTCTCGCCGTCACCGACATCGTGCGCGACCCGGCGGCCTACGCGGCCGCGGTGAGCGGGGCCTGCGCGTTCCTGTCGTTCGCGGCGGCGCTCCAGCGGGGTGCCGTCACGACCGTGTCCGCGCTGGTCATCATCGGCGAGACCACTCTGCCGGCGGTCGCGGGAATTGTGCTCTGGCACGACCGTACGCGGGCTGGCTGGACCGCCCCGGCGGTCCTCGGATTCGCCCTGGCCGTCGCCGGTGCCCTGATCCTGGCCCGGTTCGCGGAACCCGACCGGAGCGACGAGCCCGTCGCCCCGATCGGGTGAATCCGTCAGACGGTCACATCGACGATCGACGACGTGGAGGTCGGCGCCGGGGCGGGCGCCGCGGCCCGGTGGTGATCCCCGTGGTGGCCGCGCGGGGCGGCCTTCCTGGTGTCATCGGTTTTCGTGCTGTCATCGGCGACCTTGTACGCCGCGGTGCTGGTCATCGAGCCGATCGGGTTGATCGCGGTCATGGTGGTTTCTCCCCTCGGGGCCGATGGTCGGCCCGGCACCTTCCGAATCGGCCCGGCCCGGTTCGGAGTTCGCCTTTGACAGCGCAGTCATAGCAACCCACAGGGCGGCCACAGCGGCCCCCGGGACCGCGCGACCGCCGTTTCCGGGGCACAATCACCGGCATTTGAGCGAGACCCTTCTCTTCCTGGACGTCGACGGAACGCTCCTGCCGTTCGCCCCGCGCGTACGCTCCTCCGTCCCGTCAGACAATCCGCTGCTGAAACGCCTCGACCCGGCCGACGGCTCGCGGCTGCGGGCTCTGAACTGCTCGCTGGTCTGGGCGACGGCCTGGGCGAACAGCGCCAACGAGGTGCTGAGCCCCCGCCTCGGCCTGCCCTGCCTGCCGGTCGTCGACTGGTCGGACGACGAGGAGGAACCGCCGACCGGGGTCCACCGGAAGACGCCGGCGCTGGTCCGCTGGGCGGCCGGCCGCCCGTTCGCGTGGCTCGACGACGAGATCTTCGACGCCGACCGGCGCTGGATCGCCGCGCACCATCCGGCGCCGGCCCTGGCCCACCGGGTCGATCCGCGGTCCGGGCTCACCGGGGCCGACTTCGACGCGGTCCGCGACTGGCTGGCCCGATGTCCGCTCACCTGATGCTGATGGTCGGGCTCCCCGGCTCCGGCAAGACCACCCGGGCGAGGGAACTCGCGGCCACCCGGCGGGCCTTGCGGCTGACCCCGGACGAGTGGATGGCCCCGCTGTTCGGCGACGGTGAGGCGGACGGGAAGCGTGACGTCCTCGAAGGGCGGCTCATCGTCGTCGCCGTGGACGCCCTGCGGCTCGGGACCAACGTGGTGCTCGACTTCGGGCGATGCCGTCCCGGCATCGCCGGACGGGTGGGCGGGGTGGGCGGAGTGGGCCGGTGACCGTTGGCCGACGCTCGCCTTCTAGCCTGGTGCGGTGACTGATCTCGACGAGACCACCGTGCAGCCTGACCTGATCGCCACCCACTACCTGACCAGCGTCGACGAGGTTACCGAGCATCTGCGGGCCGCCAACCAGCTCGGGCTGGGAGTTCGGGTGCGGAGTTATCTGGAGGCCGACGAGGAGGGCGACGGGCTGGCCGAGCACTGGGAGATCGAGCTGCTCACGGCTTCGCCGGTGCTCGAGGCGGAGATGGCGGAGCCGGAGACTACCGCGGTCGAATAGCCGCCCATTCGCGGTCCAGCAGGGCGAACTGCAGTTCGGTCGACCACTCGCCCTTGAAGATTTCGTTGTCGACCAGGCGGGCTTCCTCGCGCATGCCGAGGCGACGAGCGACCTTGGCCGAAGCCTCGTTGCGTTCGTCCAGGCGGGCCACCATGCGGTGGAGGCCCAGGTCCTCGAAGCCGAGGCGCAGCATGGCCTGCGCCGCCTCGGTGGCGTAGCCGCGGCCGGCGAAGTCGGGGTTGAAGACGTAACCGATCTCGCCGGCCCGGTGCTCGCTGCTGAGCCAGAACAAGGTCGCGTCGCCGACCAGCTGACCGGTCTCGGCCAGCGCTACGCCCAGGGTCAGGGCCTGGCCTTCTCCGGTGAGCACGGTGCGAGACCACCGGCCGGCCAGCCGATCCATGATCAGCGGCCGTTCCATCGGCTCGAACGGGACGTAGCGGCAGACGTCCGGACGGCCGCGGTAGGCCAGCAGGGCGTCCGCGTCGGCCACGGTCAGGGGGCGCAGCAGGAGGCGTTCGGTGGCGACGGGGTAGGCGGGACGCAACTCCATGAGGCTCTGCACCCGACCATGGTGCCGGTCCGCGCGGCCCGGCGCCGGTCATTTTCACCGGGACCGCTTCAAGCCCGGACGGCATCGCTGACCTCCGCCCGGTGAGCCGAACCGGCGGTTGGTCAGGTAGGCGACGACCAGCCGCCGGGCCGGGTCGGCCCAGCCCACGCAGGCGTTCGAGCCATTGTGGCCGAACGTGAGCGGGGGGCGGGCCTCGGCCAGCGCGCGCACCGAACGGTCCCAGTGCGGGGCGAGGACGGCGTCGAGCGGCAGGCTCCGCCCGTACGGAAGCCCGGACCGGTGCTGCGGCACCTGGCGAATCGTGATCGTCTCTTTGCCGTTCTGCCGAATTCCGGCCAGTGCCGGGCGACCGGGTCGTCGAGGCCGAGCGCGTCCTGCGCGGCGAGCCGGTGCACGAGCATCGTGGTGCGCGGCTTGCCGGCCGAGAACAGCAGGAAGGGCTGGTCGGGCGCGGCTCGGACCGAATGCTCGAGGACGGTTTCACCGTCGCGCAGGACGCACAGCTGGGCGGCCACTCCGGGCCTCTCGATCAGCGCCGTCACGCGCGCCGGGTCCATATTTGATTATCGCTCCGGCCACGGCCAACGAGATCAGCGCACCGGCCGCCAGGCCGACCGGGTCGTGCAGGAACCACTGCGGGATGCGCCGCTGCGGCACGACGACGGCCCCGATCAGGGCGCCGACCAGCCCGAAGTAGGAGCCGGTCATGAAGTTGCGGTGCACCTGGATGCGATGGGTGAAGGCGCCCCACAACCCGATCGAGAGGGTGCCGAAGGTGAAGAGCGAGAGCCCGTGGATCCAGCTGAAGCGGCCCGGCTTGAGCTCCTTGATGACGAACGAGCTGAGCACGGTCCAGTACATGGCGACCACCCAGACCCGGCCCACCCACCGGTGCCGGCGGTCGCCCTTCGGGCGCCGGACCAGGTTGTACGCACCGAGCACCAGCGCGACGGTCGCTCCACCGGCGTGCAGCCCGATAACGATGTTATTTGCCATAACGCTGTTATAGTCGCTGCCGATGGCATCCGTCAACGAGGAACTCACGACCCGCCTGGTCGACGAGGCAGCGCGAATCCTGACCGAGCAGGGCCCGGCCGGCCTCTCGTTGCGCAAACTGGCCGCCGCGGCGGGGGTGTCGACAATGCCGGTCTACACGCTGTTCGGCGACAAGCACGGCCTGCTGGCGGCGATGCACCGCGAAGGCTTCCGGCGTCTCGGGTCCGCCCTGGCGCGCGCCCCCCGTAGCGGCGACGCGCTGGCCGACGTGATTGCTCTGGGCGTGGCCTACCGCGAGGCGGCGCTGGCCGGCCCCCACCTGTACGGGCTGCTGTTCGGGCGAATGATGCCGTTCTACGCGCCGTCGGCGGAGGGTTTGGCGGCCGAGCAGGCGGCCTACCAGCCCCTGGTCGACGGGGTGACACGCTGCGTCGAGGCCGGCATCTTCACCGGCGCCGGCCCCGGGCGCATCGCCCTGCACCTGTGGGCGGTGGCGCACGGCATGGTCAACCTGGAACTCAACGGGCAGCTGCCGCCCCTGGGCACCCCGGAAGAGCTGTTCCTCGAGGCGCTCGGCTATGCGGGCGCCCCGTTCCTGGGCGTGGCGCCGTGACCGACCGCAGCTCGGTGCTGTTCCTGGGCGGCCGGTCCGGCGTCGGCAAGAGCAGCGTGGCGGCCGAGATCCATGCCCGGCTGACCGCCCGGAAGGTAAAGCACTGCGTGATCGAGGGCGACAACCTCGACCTGGCCTACCCGCCGCCGTGGGAACACCACCTGGCCGAACGCAACCTGGCGGCGATGTGGGCCAACTACCGCTCGCTGGGCTACCGCAGAATGGTCTACACCAACACGGTCAGCGTCCGCTTCACCGAGGCCTTGACCGCGGCAATGGGCGACGAACCGCACGTGACCGGCGTACTGCTGACGGCCTCCGACGAGACGGCCCGCGGCCGGCTCACGCAGCGCGAGATCGGCAGTGCCCTGTACCGGCACGTGGAGCGCAGCAGGCAGCGCGCACAAGAACTGAACGACCTGACACCACCCTGGATCCACCGCCTGTCGACGGACGGCCGCACCGTCACCGAGATCGCCGACGAGGCGATCGCCCTGACCGGCTGGCTCACGGCCGGGACGAGGCAGCCCCCGCCGGGCGATCAGCCGTCAGGAACCGGTTGGTGGCTTCGATCAGCAGGCTGCGGGTGCCGGGTTCGGAGCCGCTGTGGCCCGCGCCCTCCACGATGTGGAACGTCGCCTCAGGCCAGGCCCGGTGCAGGTCCCACGCCTGCTTCGGCGGTGTCTTGATGTCGTAGCGGCCGTTCACGATGACCGCCGGGATGTGCCGGATGCGGTCGACGCCCGCCAGGAGGCCGTCCGGCGGGAGGAAGCCGCCGTTGCTGATGTAGTGGTGGGTGATGCGGGCGAACGCCAGCAGGCTGGTGTCGTCGATGGCGGGCGGCGTCATCGGCAGCAGCGAGTTGGCCGAGAGCTCCCAGCCCATCCAGGCGCGGGCCGCGGGGCCGTGGACCGCGGGGTCGGGGTCGTTGATGCGTCGGCCGTAGGCACCGACGAGGTCGTCCTGTTCCGCGGCGGGGATCGCGGCACGGAATGCCGCCCACTCGGCGGGGAACAGGTGGGCCGCGCCCGCCGGGGTCAGCGCCCATTCCTCGTCCGCCCGGCGGACCAGCCACACGCCACGGAGCACGAGTTCGGTGACCCGCTCGGGATGGGCCTGCGCGTAGGCCAGGCCGAGCGTGCTGCCCCAACTGCCGCCGAAGACGAGCCAACGCTCGATCCCCAAGTGCTCGCGCAGACGCTCGATGTCCGCCACCAGGTGCGGGGTGGTGTTGTGTTCGAGCGACACCGCGGGGTCGCCCGCGAAGGGCCGGCTGCGACCGCAGTTACGCTGGTCGAACAGCACGACCCGGTAGCCGGACGGGTCGAAGTACCGCCGGTTGTCGGGCAGAAGGCCACCGCCGGGGCCGCCGTGCAGAAACACTGCCGGTTTGCCGCCCGGATCTCCGCACACTTCCCAGTAGATTTCGTTGCCGTGGCCGACGCCGAGCATCCCGGAGTCGTACGGCTCGATGGGCGGATACCAATCCATCATTCAGCGACTATAGGCAGTGCGCTCTCCTCATCCGCCCGGCTTGCTCGATCATGGCACTGTGACCGCGATGACCAGACCGGGGTACGCCTTCAGCAACGCCAGCGATCAGTCGACCGCTCACCACGATGCTCTGGCCGAGTTGCTCGACGCCCAGACGCACGAGTCGATCGCCGAGGTGGTTGATCTGCCCGGCCGGCGTTGCCTGGAGGTCGGGGCGGGCGCCGGCAGCGTCGCGGTGTGGCTCGCCGAGCGGGCCGGCGAGGTGGTCGCCACCGATATCGCGCCGCAGCGCATCCCGGACCGGCCCCGGCTGACGGTGCGGCAGCACGACATCGTCACCGGCGATCCGCTGGGCCGGTTCGACCTGGTTCACGCCCGCTTGCTGCTCGGCCATCTGCCGGGGCGCACGGCAGCGCTGCGACAGATGGCCGGCGCCTTGGCTCCGCGCGGAGTGCTGCTCACCGGCGACTTCGCGGTGGCGCCCGGGGCGTTCGTCATGTCCGCGCCGGACGAGAAGACGGTCGACGTGCTGTCTCGCTATTTCACGGCCCACGTGCGCTCGCTCACCGCGCACGGCTATGACAACGACTGGCCGCACCGGGCACCGGCGGCCTTCGAGGCGGCCGGCCTCACCGAGGTCCGGTTCCGGTCGTACGGAACGAGCTGGCGCGGAGGCGGCCCCGGATGCCGGCTGCTCCGGGCGGGAATGCCGCAGTTGCGCGCCGCCCTGTCGGCCCAAGGATTCACCGATGACGACATGTCAGCGACGGCAGCCGCACTGGCCGATCCACGGGTTCTGCTCAACGGTTTCCTGTTCGGCCAGACCAGCGGACGCGCGCCGAACTGACCGTTCAGGCGTCGCGTCGCATTGAGGTCAACGCCCACAGTTCCGCGATCCGGCCATCGCGGACTCGGTACATCTCCAGCATCATCGGCGCCTGGTCCGGGATTCCGTGCACGCTCAGCCGCGTCGCGACGTTGTCGCCCTCGACGACGATGCCCTCAACTTCCACGCGTGCTTCGGGAAACGCGTCATGGAGTCGCTGCCAGGACTCGACAATACTTTGTGGTCCGGTGGTTCCTAACGGATGACTGTAGAAGTCGTCCGTAAGGATCTCCAATGCGGCGGCGTGGTCGTGGTCATTGAAAGCCGTGTACATGCGCAGCGCCGCTGCGCGTGCCTGATCTGTCACGTGTCTCCCTCGATGACGTTGTCGCGCAGCCGCCGAAGCGTCTGCAACACCCGGTCCTGGTCTTGCGTGCTGACTCCCTCGAGCAAGCGCTCCTGATACGCCTGGTGCCGCCGCCGCAATTCCGCGGCGAGCCGCGCGCCGGCTGGGGTGAGCGAGGCCAGCGTGTAGCGGTTGTCGGTCGGGTCGACGCGGCGACGGACCAGCGCTTCGTGTTCGAGTTCCTTGACCAACCGCGTGATGCTCGCTCCGTCGACGCCCAGCCCTTGACGCAGTTCACTGTGGCTGGTCTCGCCGTTGCGGTGCAGGCGGACAAGGATCTGCACTCGCTGCGCACCCATTCCGATCGAGCGCGCAAATCCCTGCCTCAGCTGCGTGGCGGCTTCTCCGAACAGGCGGAAGAACGCGTCTTCCGCCGTCTCGTCATCCACCGACTCTTTATATTCTCAATAGTTGATAAGGTCAAGCATGTTGCCGGCATGGGCATCCGCATCTGGCCGCGACCGCGCGGTGCGGACGGTCAAGTTCGGGGCTTTTCGTCATCGGACGCCCAGTAGAGAGCGACGCGCGGGTCATCCCGAGGTTCTCGGCCATGAACTCAGTCTGCGGCGATCCGGGTGACCCATCCGGTGGAGCAACCGTTTCCGGGCCTCTGAGCAGTCTCGTGCCGGTGCCAGACAAGTCGAAGCGACGAGCAGCGCATTCGGTGGTCGCGGAGTACCACCGAGCCGAGCTGGGAGACCTTGTCGCCCGCGTTGGTGAGGCTGTCGATCGCTACCGGGCCGGCGAGCTTGATGCCTTCGACGTCGATCGAATTCTGTTCCAGTACTCGCAGGCGGCGAAGGAACTGTGGAAGTACTGCAATTACCTCCAGGTCGAGATCGCAGCTGCGATGATCCAGGAGGCGGCCACCCTGGTGACCGCCATCCCTGGCCGTCGGTCAGCTCATCATGGCGTCGAACATGCCGGCCTCGTACGATCCGCCCTTCTGGTGCACGATCACCGCGAGCCGGTTGGCCGCGTTGATCAGGGCGACCAGGCAGACCAGCGCTGCGATCTCGTCGTCGTCGTAGTGCTTGCGTACCTCGGCCCAGGTCTCGTCGGACACGCCCCGGTGGGCGTCGGCGAGCCGGGTGCCCTCTTCGGCGAGCGCCAGCGCGGCCTGCTCGGCCTCGGTGAACACGGTGGACTCGCGCCAGGCGGCGACCAGGTTGAGCCGGACCGCGGTCTCACCGGCGGCCGCCGCGTCCTTGGTGTGCATGTCGATGCACCAGCCGCAGCCGTTGATCTGGCTGGCCCGTAGGCTGACCAGTTCCTGCGTCGACTTCGGCAGCGGCGACTGGCTGATCACCATGCTGGTGTTGGCGAACCGCTTGGTGAACTTCGCGGCGATCTCGTTGGCGAACAGGTCGAAACGGGGTTCCATGACTTCGTCCTCACGGGGTTGGCTTGACGGGACGAACACGAGATGCCGGCCACCCGATCGATGTGACAGCGCGGCTGTGTGACGCGCGCCACCCCCGGCCGGTGTCACAGAACGGCCGGGCCCCGGTGTCCAGTGGGGGTACACCGAACCGTGAGGAGGCGCCACCGATGGATTCCGCCACCGAGACGTTCCTCGCCCACCGCAGCCTGCTGTTCACCGTCGCCTACGAAATGCTCGGCTCGGCCGCCGACGCGGAGGACGTCGTGCAGGAGACCTGGCTGCGGTGGGCGGGCGTCGACCTCGACGCCGTCCACAACCAGCGCGCCTACCTGGTCCGCATCGCGGCCCGCCAGGCACTCAACCGGGTGCGCACGCTGAACCGCCGCAAGGAGTCCTATATCGGTTCCTGGCTTCCCGAGCCGCTCCTCACCGCGCCCGACGTGGCGGACGACGTCGAGTTGGCCGAGAGCGTCTCGATAGCGATGATGCTGGTGCTGGAGACGCTCACGCCGACGGAGCGGGCAGTGTTCGTGCTGCGCGAGGTGTTCGACCTCGACTACGACGAGATCGCGGAGGCCGTCGACAAGACGTCGGCCGCGGTCCGCCAGATCGCCCACCGGGCCCGTGCGCACGTCGCCGCCCGCCGGCCGCGCGGGCCCGTCTCAGCGGTCGGCAACCGCGGGGCCGTCTCCTCCGCCGGCAACCGCGGGGCCGTCTCGGCGGTCGGCAACCGCGACGCTCTCGAGGCCTTCCAGCACGCCGCCGAGACCGGTGACCTGCAACGCCTGCTCGACATCCTCGCACCGGACGTCGTCTTCCTGGGCGACGGCGGGGGGATCAAGCAGGCCGCCCTGCGCCCCGTCGTGGGAGCCGCCGCCGTGGCCCGCGTGCTGGCCGCCGGGATGAGCCGCATCACCGCGGCATCGCTGCATCCGGCGCAGGTCAACGGCTCGCCGGCCCTGGTCCTGCGCTTCGACGGCGAGATCGACACCGTCTTCGCCCTGCGTATTGACGATGGCCTCGTGACCGGCCTCTACGCCGTCCGCAACCCCGAAAAGCTGTCCCACATGGAACGGGAAATTACGCTGCGGCGCTAACGCCGTGACGTGAGCTCAAACCGGACGCCTGATAGCGACCGAGCCGAGTCGGCACGGCCGCTGTCAGGAATTCCGAAGATCAGCCGCTGCGGCGGTTGCCGTACTGGCGAGGGCTCTGCACGGTGCCGGAACGGCCCGGGACGCGGCCGGTGGTGTTCCCGGTGTGGTTCGCGGCCGTCTTGCCCTTGGACCGGCGTGCCGCCCGGTTCTCGAAGGGCTGCACCTCCTCGGATTCCGCTTCGACAGCGGCAGGATCGGCGGCGTCGGCAGGGTCGGCGGCGGCGGGATCGGCGTCGCTGGTGGCGTCGGTCATCAGTGTCTCCTCGTGCTGTTCAGAACCGGACTGCTCGCTGCGGATCTTGAAGCGCGGCCTCCGCGATATGCAGACGGTAGCGCGCAGACCGATCCGAGCTTGGGCCCCACTGCTCGGTTGCCGATCCAGTCACGCGGCGAACCAGCACCAGGCAGATAGCAGGCCGTTCGGCCCAGAGACCGAGCATATTCCGCCGATCATCGAAATGAGAGCCGGTACGCGCACTTCAGCCCCGAATTCGCCGCGCTACGGCCGGCCACGCGAAGGGGCCAGGACCATTGCTTAGGATCACTGTCTGACGGCAGCCTGATCGAAGGGGATTTCTGATGACCGATCCCAACATCGACGTAAGCCGGCCGAGTAGCGCGCGGGTGTGGAACTACCTCCTGGACGGCAAGGACAACTTCGCCGTCGACCGGGAGTTGGGCGAGGCGCTCCGCTCGGCCAATCCAGGGATCGTGGCGGTCGCCCAGGCCCAGCGGAAGTTTCTCGTCCAGGCGGTCACGCACCTCGCCGGCGAGGTGGGCATCCGGCAGTTCCTCGACATCGGTACCGGTCTGCCGACGGCGAACAACACCCACGAGGTCGCGCAGCAAGTGGCGCCCGAGTCGCGGATCGTCTACGTCGACAACGATCCGCTCGTGCTGGCGCACGCCCGCGCGCTGCTGACGAGTTCGGCCGAGGGGCAGACCGCGTACATCGACTCCAACGTGGAGGATCCGGAGCGGATCCTCCGCGGGGCCGCCCGGACGCTCGACTTCAGCAAGCCCGTGGCCCTGACCATGATCGGCATCCTGGGCAACGTCGCCGACTACGCCGAGGCCCGGTCGATCGTCGAGCGGCTGCTCGCCGCCGTGCCGTCGGGCAGCTACCTGGCGGTGAGCGACGGCACGAGCACCAGTGCGCAGAGCGTGGAAAGCCAGCGGGTCGCCAAGCAGGGCGGCCACCCGTACAACCTGCGCACCCCCGACGAGATCGGCGGCTATTTCGAAGGCCTGGAGCTGCTCGAGCCGGGCGTGGTGTCGACCTCGCTGTGGCGGCCGCAGCCGGGAACCGAACCGGAGCCCCTCGACGTGTACTGCGCGGTGGGCCGCAAGCCTTGATGCGCCCCGAGGAGCAGCCGCCGGCATAGCTCCGGACCGCGGGCTCGTCGTCTAGCGGGGGCGCAGGCCGTCCACGATCACGGCGATGATGCGTTCGCGGGCGGACGCGTCGGCCCCGGCGTACTCGATGGCCCGCGACGCGCCCGCGAGCAAGCCGATCAGGTCGGGCACCTGGAGGTCTCGGCGCACCGCGCCGGACCGCTGCGCGTTGCTCAGCAGGGCGCCCAGCGCCGTCATCAGGTCGTCGCGCACCTCGTCGATCGTGGCCGCCAGGTCGACGCCGGCCGAGGTGAGCAGGCCGGCGAGGGCGTTCTTGACCTCGGCCTGCTCGACCGCGTGCCGCAGGAAGACCTCCAGGCCGCCGTCGGTCGCGGCCAGGCGGGTGGCCTCGTCGGTCATGCGGCGCATGCGGGCCGTGAAGACACCTTCGATCAGCGCCTCCTTGGTCGGGAAGTGCCGGAACAGCGTGCCGATGCCCACCCCGGCCGCCTTCGCGATCTCGTCGGTCGAGGCGCCCGGGCCCTTTTCCGCCAGCACCTGCTCGGCCGCTTCCAGCAGTTTTGCGCGGTTGCGGCGGGCATCGGCGCGCAGCGGTGGTGATTCCACGGTGCCCTCTCTGGCGAAGCGGAGCGCGTGCTCCGTATAATCGGAGCGTTGACTCCCATTTTTGCACGGAGGTGTGTCGTGACCCCGCACGAGGTCTTCGAGAACCTGTCGGCCGGCATCAGCAGCGGCGATTGGAGCCGGCTTCACGAGCTCTACGCGGCCGACGCGGTGGTGGAGATGCCGTTCGCGCTGCCGTCGCCGGTCCGGCTCCGCGGTCGCGAGGAGGTACGCCGGCACTTCGCCATGAACGGGCAGGCCGGCATCTCGCTGCGGGCCGACGCGGTCCGCGTGCACGAGACCGCCGACCCCGAGGTGGTGATCGCCGAGTTCGACTACGACGGGCGCGCGGCCTCCGGCCGGACCTTCCGCGTGTCCAACATTCAGGTGCTCCGGGTGCGGGACGGCCTGATCGTGGAGACTCGCGACTACCACAACCACGCGGCGCTGGCCGAAGTTCTTTCCTGACGATGTCGAATCCGCGGAAGCCCGTTCGTGTAGGAGGAAAACAGAGGAGACACACATGGGCAAGATCGTGGTGGTGGAGAACCTCACGCTCGACGGAGTGATGCAGTCGCCGGGCACCGAGGACGACACCCGGGGCGGGTTCACCCGCGGCGGCTGGGCGACGCCGTACGCCGACCCGGCGCTGGCCGAGACGATGGGCAAGGGGGTGGCGGCGGACAACGGGATGCTGTTCGGCCGCCGGACGTACGAGATCATGGAACGCTCGTGGGGCGGACGCACCGATGACAACCCGTTCACCGCCGTGCTGGAGCGCAAGCAGAAGTACGTGGTCTCGCGCTCGCTCGACAAGCCGTCCTGGGTCAACTCGACCCCGGTCAGCGATCTCGCCGAGCTGAGCCGCATCGAGGAGGACCTCGTCGTACTCGGCAGCGGTGAGCTCGTGCGGTCACTCGCCGTGGCCGGGCTGGTCGACCAGTACGTCCTGGTCCTGCACCCGCTTACGCTCGGGCAGGGAATGACGCTCTTCGGCGACCTGGAGGTCACCCTCACCCTCGAGGAGACCGTGGTGACCGGCAAGGGCGTGATCATCGCTTTCTACCGTCGGAGGAGCGCGGCATGAGGCAGTACCTGCTCAGCGTCTATCAGCCCGACACCGAACCGCCGCCGCCCGAGGTGCTCGGCCCGATTATGGAGAAGCTGGGCGAGCTCAACGAGGAGATGAAGCGGGAGGGCGCCTGGGTCTTCGCGGCGGGGCTGCATCCGCCGCGCACGGCCACGGTGGTCCGCGACGGGGTGCTGACCGACGGGCCGTTCGCCGAGGGCAAGGAACATCTGGGCGGCTTCACGCTGATCAACGCGCCCGACCTCGACGCGGCACTGGGCTGGGCCTCACGCATGTCGGCGATCCTCGCGCCGCTGGCGATCGAGGTCCGGCCGGTCGTGTGAGCGTCGAAGGTATCTTCCGCACCGAGTACGGCCGGGCGGTAGCCGTCCTGGTCCGCCACTTCGGCGACATCGACCTCGCCGAGGAGGCGGTCCAGGAGGCGTTCGCGGCCGCGGTGAAGCTCTGGCCGGAACGTGGCGTCCCCGCGAGCCCGGCCGGCTGGATCATCACGACCGCCCGCAACAAGGCCACCGACGTGGTCCGCCGCGAGTCGACCCGGGCGGCCCGCGAGGCCGAGGCGGCCCGGCTCAGCGCGCCGGTCGACCCGGCGGCCGAGGAACACGATGACGGCCCGGCGGGCGAGGAGCACGACAGCGGCCCAGCGGGCGAGG
>NZ_JBITEL010000003.1:532352-660584 GCF_044455125.1 Actinoplanes sp. NPDC051343 | reverse complement strand
AGGAGCACGACAGCGGCCCAGCCGGCGAGGAGCACGACAGCGGCCCAGCCGGCGAGGAGCACGACAGCGGCCCAGCCGGCGAGGAGCACGACAGCGGCCCAGCCGGCGAGGAGCACGACAGCAGGCCGAGCGGCAAAGACCACGAGGGCGCGGCGACCGGCGAGAAGCGCGACGGTCGGCCGGATCGCGGCGGGGACATCCCTGACGAGCGGTTGCGGCTGATCTTCACCTGCTGCCATCCGGCGCTTGCGCCGGCCGCCCGGGTCGCGCTTACGCTGCGCCTGCTCGGCGGGCTCGGCACGGCCGGGATCGCCCGCGCCTTCCTGGTGCCCGAGGCGACCATGGCGCAGCGTCTGAGCCGGGCCAAAAGCAAGATCCGCGACGCCGGGATCCCCTATCGGGTGCCGCGCGGCTCCGACCTTCCGGCCCGCCTGTCGGCGGTCCTGGCGGTGGTCTATCTGATCTTCACCGAGGGCTACACGGCGGCCTCCGGTGACTCACTCACCCGCGACGATCTCGCGGCCGAGGCCGTACGGCTGGGAAGACTGCTCGTGCTTCTCCTGCCGGACGAGTCCGAGCCCCGCGGCCTGCTGGCGCTCATGCTGCTGATCTCGGCGCGGCGCTCCGCGCGTACGGATGCGAAGGGTGACCTGGTCCGCTTGCCGGACCAGGACCGTACGCTCTGGAACCGCACCCTGATAGCGGAGGGTAAGTCCCTTCTTCGCGAATGCCTGCGCCGTAACCGCCCCGGCCCCTACCAGCTGCAAGCGGCGATCAACGCCGTCCACAGTGATGCCCGGCAAGCCGCCCACACCGATTGGCCGCAGATCGTCACCCTTTACGACCATCTGCTGGCTTTGACGCCCACCGCGATCGTCGCCCTGCATCGTGCGGTCGCGGTGGCCGAGGTCCGGGGCCCGGCGGCTGCGCTGGCCATCGTCGACGCCCTTCCCGGCCTCGAACGCCACTACATGTTCCACGCCGTCCGCGCCGACCTGCTGGCCCGCCTCGACCGCCCGGCCGATGCCGCCACCGCGTTCGAAACGGCCGGTGAATACACCGGAAATCCCGCCGAAAGGCGCTTCCTTGCCGGCCGCCGCGCGGCGATGAAAAGGCTGGGCGGCGGACCGCCACGGGGGTGAGACGGCCGCCGCCCAGCCCGGCGGTGAGAGGAATGCTTGGGCGCATCAGACACCGAAAGAATCGTTTACACAACAGCTCTGTCGCCAAAAGCGACACGAGTCGTTGATCTGCTACTGCGCGGTCACCGGCCGCTACTAACCTGGGACGATGCCAGCCTCACAGGAGCACGTCGGCCCCGGCACCGCGATGGGCGCCACCCTGCTGCCCGACGGGGTGGTGCTGCGCCTCTGGGCGCCGGGCGCCGAGCGGGTCCACGTCTGCTTCGACGAGAGCGAGGCCGTCGTCGACGACCTCGAGCTTCAGAGCGACGGTCACGGTCGGTGGTCAGGCTTCTGCCCGGGCGTACGCGCGGGAAGAAAGTACCGCTACTACGTGACCGGCACCGGCGGTGAGGGGTTCAAGCGCGACCCGCGCGCCCGCGAACTGGAGCTCTACGGCTACCCCGACTGCGACTCCCTGGTCGTCGACAACGCCGACTACCCGTGGCACGACGACGGCTGGACACCGCACGCCTTCGCCGACCTGATCGTCTACCAGTTCCACGTCGGCGTCTTCTCGGCCGTCGACGCGACCGGCCGCGACCGCCGTCCCCATCGGACGGCCAAGCTGCTCGACGCCGTCCAGCGCCTGCCCTATCTGGCCGGGCTCGGCGTGACCGCGGTGCAGCCGCTGCCCGTGGTCGAGTTCCAGGGCGAGTGGAGCCTCGGCTACAACGGCACCGACCTGTTCTCGCCCGAGATGGACTACTGCGTCGATCCGTCCGACCTGCCGCCCTACCTGGCCCGGGTCAACGCCCTGCTGGCCGCCCGCGGTGCCGGCCCCCTGAAACCGGAGCAGCTGGAAGGCCAGGCCAACCAGCTCAAGGCGTTCGTCGACATCTGCCACCTGCACGGCCTCGGCGTGATCTTCGACGTGGTCTACAACCACGCCGGCGGCGGCCTCGACCCGCAAAGCCTCGACTACATCGACCTGCCGGCCGACCCGGGACCCGGCAACAACGCCTACTTCTCGTCCGAAGGCTGGGCCGGCGGCCGCGTCTTCGCCTTCGACCGCGCGCCGGTGCGCGACTTCCTGATCGACAACGCGACCATGTTCCTCGACGAATACCACGCCGACGGCCTCCGCTTCGACGAGGTCACGGTCATCGACGCCATGGGCGGCTGGGGCTTCTGCCAGGAGCTGACGACGACGCTGCACCTCCGGAAACCCGCCGCCGCACTGATCGCCGAATACTGGGGCGAGTTCCGGTGGCTGGCCGTGCAGCGGCCGCCCGGCGGCATGGGGTTCGACCTCGGTTACGCCGACGGGATACGGGAGGCTGCTCGAGGCGTACTCGCAAAGGCCGCCGAAGGCGGCGCGCAACCGATCGGCATCGGCCGTCTGGCCGAAAGCCTGCGGCGCCCGCCGCACCTCGACCATGCCTGGCAGGCCTACAACTGCCTGGAAAACCACGACCTCGTCCTCGACATGGACGACCATCGGGCGCCGCGCATCGCGCGGCTCACCGATCCGGGCAACCCCCGGTCCTGGTACGCGCGGAGCCGCTCCCGCGTCGCGACGGCCCTGCTGCTGACCGCCCCCGGCACACCGATGCTGTTCATGGGCCAGGAGTTCCTCGAGGACAAACTGTGGTCCGACAGCCCCGGCCGCTCCGACCGTCTGATCTGGTGGGACGGCGCCCTGGGTCTGGACCGTACGATGGCCGACTTCCTGCGCTGCACCACCGACCTGATCGCCCTGCGTCGATCCCTGCCGGCGTTGCGGTCCGACTCGCTGGCCATCATCTCGGTCGACGAGGACAACCGGGTGGTCGCCTTCCAGCGCGACGACGTGGTGGTCGTCCTGACCTTGAGCGAGTCCACCCGGTACGACTACCGGCTCGGGTTCCCCCGGCCCGGCCGGTGGCGGGAAGCCTTCAACACCGACTACTACGACAACTTCCCCAACCCGTGGGTGGGCGGCAACGCCGGTTCGGTGGCCGCCTCCGGGCCGCCGATGCACGGGCTGGCCCAGTCGGCCACCTTGACTATCCCCGCCAACAGTCTGCTGGTCTTCACGCCGTCGTGATCGGCCCCGGTCCCCCGCGGCCGGCGATTGAGTACGGTTGCGGCATGGAAGCGGACGGACAGCTGCCGATCATCGCCGTGGCCAGCGGCAAGGGCGGCGTCGGCAAGTCGAGCGTCGCGGTCGCCATCGGGCGTTCGCTGGCCCGGCAGGGCCGCCGGGTCGGGCTGGTCGACGCCGACATCGCCGGACCGGACGTGCCGCGCATGCTCGGGCTGCGCCGCGACGTGCCGGCCCGGTCGGTCACTCTGGCCAGCTGGGCGCACGGCGGCCGGCGCGGTTCCGGGCTGGAAGCCATGGAGGTGGACGGCCTCAAGGTCGCGTCGGCGGGCTTCCTGATGGCCGGCGGCCAGGCGCTGGCCCTCGGCTCCGATCTCGGCGACCTCATGCTCGGCCGGCTGCTCAAGGAGACCAACTGGGGCGACGTCGAAGCCCTCGTCGTCGATCTGCCGCCCGGCATCGGCTTCACCCAGCAGGGCGTGCTGTCCGGCGCGGGACGGGTGACGACGATCCTGGTGGTGACCCCGGCCGAGGTGTCCCACCTGGACACCAGCCGCGCGCTCAGCACGCTGCGCGAGGTGCGCACCCCCGTGCTCGGCGGGGTGGAGAACATGGCGTACTTCGAGTGCCCCTGCTGCAGCGAGAAGACCGAGCTGCACGCGCCGGCCCCGCACGAGCGCACGATCTGGTCAGCCGGCGTCGAACGGCTCGCCCGCCTCCCGTTCCGCCCGGACGCGGCGATCAGCGACACCGATCTCGCCTCCGTCCTCGACGCCGTGGCGGTCCACATCCAGGGGTGATCCGCCGCCTGGGCCACGGCCGTGGCGAGGTCGTCGCGCTCGCCCCGCGCAAGAACCGGTGTCGTAAGAAGAGCCCCGGTAGAACGACCATGATCGAGACAACGATGCTTGTCGCTTGCTCGAACTTCCGCGCCGGCAGCATTATGTTCCGATGTCCTCGAGGTGGCCGGGTTCGGTGGATCTGATCGGAGTGTGCTTCGACGGTTCCGGACGGCCTTTGGGCCAAGCGCGGGCGGCCTCCGCCCTCCGCGAGGCGGGACTGGCCCGGACCCTGCCTGGCGCGGCCATGACGGTGGACGTCACCGCGCCCGAGCCCGACCCGGGTCGAGGCGCCGGCGGGTTCGCGAACGAGGCCGCGCTGCTGGTCATGGTCGACGGCGTCTACGAACGCGTCCGCGGCTCGCTCGTCGAGGACCGCTTCCCGCTGCTCTACGGCGGGGACTGCGCTGTCTTGCTCGGCGCTCTGCCTGCGCTGCGCGACCAGCAGGGCGTCGCCGGCCTGTTCTTCATCGACGCTCACGAAGACGCGACCACCATGGGGTCCTCGCCCGACGGCGAGGCCGCGAACATGGAGATCGCACTACTGCTCGGGCTTACCGGTCAGGACGCCCCCGAGTCGATGCGATGTCGCCTGCCCGCGCTCGACCCCGAGGCCATTGTCATGCTCGGTCAACGCGACGAGCGCTACCGTGAGACGATCGCGGTCGCCTCCGTCGCCGATCAAGTGCGCTTGTACGCCGCGCAGGAGGTGCACGGGCAGGCCGACCAGCTCGCCGACCAGGCCACTGTGCACCTCGATCGGACCACGCCCGGCTGGTGGGTCCACGTCGACCTCGATGTCGTACGAGGCGACGACTTCCCGGCCTGCGCCGCCGCGAGCGACCCGGCCACGCCCGGCGGGCTCAGCTGGGAAGAGCTCACGACCATCGTGCACCGGGCCCTGCGCAGCCCGAAGTGCCGAGGCCTGAGCGTGGGCGTCTACAACACCGACCTGGACCCGGACCGGCGGGCGGCCCAGCGCATCGTGCGGTTCCTCGGCGATCTCGCCGACCACTGACCCGAACTCCACCTCGCACCCCGTCCCGCGGGACAGTCCGGCAGCGCGACCGGCCGGGCCCGGCCCGCGGTCACCGCGGCGACGACATCGCCACCGGAAACAGCGAATTCAAAGGCGTCCGCGTACGTACGCAGCACCGCGAACCGCCCGTCCGGGCTGACCGCGCCGCCCGTGATCAACAGGCGCCCGCCGAACGTGAACGGGGGTGCTCGTGGTCGTCACCGGCAACGCCGGCCGCCGGTCAGCGGGCCGGCCGGCACGTAGACGCCGCCCGCTCACCGATTTGGTCACGATGACCGGAGTGCCCGAGGGGGCGAGCAGTAACGCCTCGGCGTCGTGCGCGCCGTCCGGGTAGGACAACCGGTACAGCACCGGCGCCTTCGCCCCAGGCGCGAGCCGCCACAGCGCGACCGTGCCGCGCTCGGCGTCGTTGTCGCCGATGTCCGCCACCCACAGCGTGCCGTCCCGGGCGATTCCCAGGTCCTCGGTGTCGCGCGGCCGCGACGGATAAGAGACGGTGCGTACCACCGCGCACTTGGCGTTCAGGTAGAAGATCTTCCGATGGCCGGCGAGGTCGGACCCGTCGTTGACCACGACGTACCCCGACCCCGTGGCGGCCAGCCCGGAAAGCTCGGTGAGCCGATCGTCTCGCACCTGGCACACGCGGCGCCGCTCGGCCGCCCCCGCCGGCAGCGCCACCACTCCGACCAGCACGACCGCCACCCACCACCGCATGGTCGCCACCGTGCCAGACACCGGCAACGCGAGTGCCCCACAGTGCCGCTGGCCGGGCCGGCGATGGAAATGGTCAGGGGTGCACGCTTAGCCGGCGAGACGCACGGTCATGCCGAAGTGAATGCGGCCTTATGGCCGCTCGACTGCGAGCCGGGTTCCGAACCCGATCATGGCAATGCCGGTCGTCGCGTCGAGGTAACGACGTACCAGTCTGCGCGCGAGGATCCGACGGACGCGGTGCATCACGGCCGTCAGGATAAGTAGATATGTCAAGGACAGCAGTGCATGGCTCACCGCGAACAGCATCAGCGGCAGCGCGCCCGCACCTGGCGTCAGGAACTGCGGTAGAACCGCCACGTAGAAAACGAGGACCTTCGGGTTGGTGATGTTCGACAGGAAGCCCTGACGCCACCCGCGCCGTGCAGTGTGCTGGACGGAGACTGAACCTGGCAGCTCGTACTTACCTCTCCACGCCGCCCGCAGCAATCGCAGGCCTAAGTACATCAAGTAGACGGCTCCCGCCCACCTCATAACGTCGAAGACGGGCTGTGCTCGCATTACCAGGGCGCCGAGTCCGAGCATGGCGGCGATGCCTTGGACGGCATTCGACGAGGCTACGCCCGCCGCTGACCACATCCCTCGGGAACGACCGCCAGACATGGTGTTCCCGACCACGACCGCAAAGTCAGGGCCGGGTATCAGCACCACTGCGAGGGCGAACACGATGTAAGTCGCATACGCGGTCCAGTTCACGGCATTCACGGTAATGGCGCTCACGGAAAGGCGCTGGCGAGAATCGGACATGGAGCTTCAGCAAAGATGAGGCTTCGGACCTTCACCGCGTCCCCTGCTCGATGTTCCGGCACCCCGGCATGCTGCGGGGGTGCTGTCAGATTAGTGATCCGATGATCGGAGCACCCTCCGCCGCCGCTGGCCGAGTCG
Organism: Actinoplanes sp. NPDC051343; assembly: GCF_044455125.1. Classification (NCBI taxonomy): domain Bacteria; kingdom Bacillati; phylum Actinomycetota; class Actinomycetes; order Micromonosporales; family Micromonosporaceae; genus Actinoplanes; species Actinoplanes sp. NPDC051343. Next base: position 653,843 of record NZ_JBITEL010000003.1, on the reverse strand, counting down.
GGTCCCCGGCGGCATTTTGTCGGTGTGCCGAGGAGTGCTTGGCCGCTGCGTGACCGATGATGGGGGGCATGTCGTTGCCGGGTCTGGACCCTGATGAGTATCCGCCGATTGATCCCGGCGAACGCGCGCCGGATGATGCGGGCGAGTTGCTGCCTGATACGCCGGACGAGCTGCCCGAAGCCCCCGTCGAGCCGCTACCGGATGACGGCGACGAGGGTGGCGTACGAGAGCCGGCGTAGCGCAGCAGGACGGCACTGTTGAGCCTGAGGACCCACCTCCATTTGGCCGCTTCGACCGGGGAAAAGACCTCGCCGGCATCGCGTCCGGCAGTTCGATGCGACGCTGCGGCACTACGAGCGCGCGGCGGAGAGCTACCGACGGCTGCAGGACCTGTACTAGCTGGCGGCGACGCTGAGCCGGACCCGCGACGTCTGCCAGGACGCCGGCCGCCCCGAGGGCGCGGTCACCGCCCGCTTGAATTTCGGCGACCCGTTGCCCCGCCCGCAACCGACAACCTAGGGTTGTCGCCAGCGGTTCCTGCCGCTCGACATCCTGGAGGAATTCTGGCAGCCCAGCAGGCGCTGGCCGAGCCGCCGAGCATCGCCGACGACGTGCCCGTCGCGCGATGACCGGGCTGCTCGATGACCTCGTCGCGCGCGAGTTGAGGCGTACGCCGGTGACCGCGGCCCGGCTGGGCGCCTCGACCCCGGACGCCGCCTTGCCCGACATGTCGGAAAAGGGAATCGGCCGCTCGGCCGCCGAGGATCGAGAGTGGATCGAGCGACTCAACGCGTTCGAGCCGGCGACCGCGGACGAGCGGTTCGACCGTGACCTGGCCGTCAGCGGGCTGCAGCACCGGCTGGTGCTCGACGATCTGGGGATGCACCGGCGGAGCCCGGAGCTCTACACGACACCGGTGCTGGCGGCGCTGCGGCTCGGCGTCCACCAGCAGGACTATCTCGATCAGGCGCCCGACCTGCTGCGGCACGGGCGGCGCAACCTCGACCCGTCGCTCACCGACCCGCAACTGCTGGTCCGGGCCGCGGCCCAGGCCAAGGCCGGCTCGGCGGCCTGCGAGCGGCTCGGCGGGTCGGCGGCGGCCCGGGCGTACGCGGAGTTCGCGGTCTTCCTCGGCGACCTCGCGGTCAGCGCGCACGGCGACCCGGCGATCGGCGAGGCCTCATACACCGCGTTGGTGCAGGTCGCGGCCGGTGACGGGTACGACGCGGCGTCGGTGCACGAGCTCGGGACGACCCGCGTACGGGAGATCCGGGAGCGGCTGTCGACGCTGCCGGTCTTCACCGACCAGCCGGCCCGCGACGGCGACCAGCTGCTCCAGTGGTACCGCGAGGAGACCGCACGGGCCCAGCGGTTCTGCGCCGACCACGACGTGATCACGCTGCCCGGCGACGAGGAGTGCGAGGTGGCGGCCACGCCGGCCGACAAACTCGCGTTGCTGCCGGTCGCGTCGTACGAACCGCCACCCCTGCTGAGCGGCGCCGGCACCGGCCGGTTCCTGGTGCCGCCGGCGCCGCAGCGGCGCTCCGGCCTGGCCACGGTCACCGTCCACGAGACCTATCCCGGGCACCACGCCCACTACAGCCGGATGAGCCGGCGGCCACTGCGCGTGCTGTTCACGACGCCGTTCTTCACCGAGGGGTGGGGCGTCTACGCTGAACAACTCGCCGGTGAGCTGGGCTATTACACCGGGCCGGGCGAGCTGCGGGGGCATCTCGTGGCCCTTCTCGTACGCGCGGCGCGCGCGGCCATCGACGCCGGCCTGCACACCGGCGCGATGACCCCGGGCGACGCCCGCACGTTCCTGAGCGGCGAGCTCAACCTGCCCGGGCGGTACGCGGACGCCGAGGTCAACCGGGCACTCGCGTACCCGTCGCAAGCCGCCGCCTATCTGATCGGCGCCACCGAGATCGCCGCGATCGTGGCCGCCGCAGGCGGGCCGAGCGCCCAGGTCCACGACCGTCTGACCGCGCTCGGTTCCCCTCCCCTGCCGTTGGCCCGGGCCGTTCTATAGCGCTCCCTCGACGGGGAGCAGGTCGCGCTCGGCGAAGACCTCCCTCGCGATCTTCGTGGCGTTGATCGCCCGGGGGAAGCCGCAGTAGCCCGCCGACTGCAGCAGCGCCTCGACGATCTCGACGGGTGTGACGCCGACGTTGAGGGCGACGCCGATGTGCAGGCGCAGTTCGGGCTCGCAGCCGCCCAGCGCGGTCAGCATGCCGATCGTGAACAGCTGCCGGTCGCGCGGCACCAGCTGCGGCCGGGAGTAGATCTCGCCGAAGCCCCACGCCGCAACCTGCCGGACCAGCTGCGGGGAGACGTCGCTCAGCGAGTCGATGAAGGGTTGCGCCTGTCCCCCGCTGACCTCGTTCATCAAGGCCATGCCGCGCTCGTAACGGGCCTGCCGCTCTTCGCTGTCAGTCATGGCGCTTGACTTTAACCGAGGTTGAAGGCGCAGCCTGTGACCATGTCCTTTACCGAGTCCGAGATCGCCTACCTCGATGAACAGACCCTGGGGCGCCTCGCCACGCTGCGGCCCGACGGCACCTTGCAGAACAGCCCGGTCGGGTTCCGCTACAACCGGGCCCTCGGCACCATCGACATCGGCGGTTTCAACCTGACCGCCAGCCGCAAATATCGCAACGTCGCGGCGACCGGGCAGGTCGCGTTCGTGGTCGACGACGTGCCGTCGCTCGACCCGTGGACGGTGCGCTGCCTGGAGATCCGCGGCACGGCCGAGGCGATCGAGAAGCCGTCCGACTCGGCCTACGGCAGTGAGGATCCGATCATCCGGGTCCGCGCCCGGCGGATCATCAGTTACGGCACCGAGGAGCAGGGCGTCGTTCCGGGGCGGATACGGCCCGACAACCGCAACGTCTCATGAGAACGCTGTGATGCGGTAGACCGGCTCCGGCCGGGCGCGGTCCTGATCGGGCAGCCCGGCCAGCGCCCGGTCGACGCCGTCGCCGGCCCAGGACACGCGGCCCGCGCGCACGAGGTCACGCCATTGGCAGGGTGACCGAGCCTGGCCGACGCCCGGGAAGGTGGCCTCCCCCACCGGCTGCATCCCCAGTAGGGACGCCACCCGTTCGAAGCGGTCGGTCGCATCGGTGCGGACCCGCCAGGCAGCTGTCGTTTCGGCCAGATCGCTGGGTGCGGCGAAATAGGCGGCCCCTTGTCGACGGTCGTGATCACGCGGCCGCCGGGTCTCAGGACGCGGACGGCCTCGGCCAGGGCCCGCGCCGAGCGGACCTCGTCGAGAAGGTGGAGCAGCCACACCGGACGCTGCCTCGCGGTCGTAGTCGATCACGGCTTGCGGGCGACGTACCCGAAGCAGGAGACGTCCTCGGCGGACGGCCGCGGCTGCTCCGCCTCGGTCTCGGCCCGCCAGTGGGCCACCGATATCAGGCCCGGCTCGACCGGCTCGAGGCCGTCGAAGAAGCGCACGAAGTCGGCGCCGTCCCGCGGCACGAACCGGCCGTCGGGGTTGGCCGCCTGCAGCTTCTCGACCACCTCGGCCGGATTGAACTCCCACGTCGCGTGGGTCGCGATGATGTAACTGCCGGACGGCAGGGCGTCGAGCAGCGTGTTCACGATGCCCTGCGGGTCTTCGTCGTCGCGGATGAAATGCAGCACCGCGACCAGCAGCAGGCCGACCGGCTCGGTGAAGTCGAGGGTCTTGGCGGCGTCGCGCAGAATGGTGCGCGGGTCACGCAGGTCGGCGTCGAGGTAGTCGACCGTGCCGCTGGGTGCGCTGGTGAGCAGGGCCCGGGCGTGGCTGAGCACGATCGGGTCGTTGTCCACGTACACGATCTTGGCCGTCCCATCGACGGCCTGGACCACCTCGTGGGTGTTTCCCGGTGCCGGGATGCCGGTGCCGATGTCGAGGAACTGCCGGATGCCCTGCCGGGCCAGGAACCGGGCCGCCCGGCCGAGGAAGCGGCGGTTCTCCATCGCCATCAGGCGGATCGTCGGCATCGCCGCCTCGACCGCGTCACCGTTGGCCCGGTCGGCGGCGAAGTTGTCCTTGCCGCCGAGCCAGTAGTTGTAGCGACGGGCCGGATGGGCCACCGTCGTGTCGAAGGATTCACTGGCCAACGCGAGCCCCGTTCTCGTCTTCGGACGGATCTCTACTCTAGAGCGCGGTCTGATATGCCAGTACCCCGCGGTTGACCGTGGCGATGGCCAGCCGGGCCGCATCGCGAACCGCGACCGAGGCAGCCGGCGCATCCTTGATCTGACCGAGCAGGTCGAGCACCTGACGAGCCCAGCGCACGAAGTCGCCGGCCGGCATGTCGGCGTCGTAGTTGTGGCCGCTGGAAAGCACCTTGGCCAGCGGTTCGCCGCGCGCCCAGCGGTACATCGGCCAGACGAACCCGGGGTCGGGCTCGCGGGTCAGGGTCAGCCCGTGCTCGCTCTCGTCGGACGCGATCTCGCCCCACAGCTTGGTGCAGGCGTCGACCGCCGAGGTGACCGGGCCCTTCGGCACCGAGGCCCGGTCGTCGCCCTCCCGGCGCGACTCGTAGAGCACCATGGACGCCGCGGCGGCCAGTTCGTCGGGGGCCAGGCCCTCCCAGATGCCCTGACGGAGGCACTCGGCGACCAGCAGGTCGGCCTCCGACCAGATGCGGCCCAGCATGCGCCCGGCCTCGGTGACCTCGCCGTCGCCGGCCAGATAACCCCGGTCGGTGAGCACCGCGCACACCTCGTCGAAGGTGCGGGCCAGCGAGCCGGTGCGCCCGGCCACCTTGTCGCGCAGCGCCTCGGTGTCGCGCTGCAGGCGGTGGCGGCGCTCGGCCCAGCGGGCGTGCTCCTCCCGGTCGGGACACGCGTGGCACGGGTGCTGCCGCAGCCGCACCTTGAGCAGCGCGATCTCGGCGTCCTCGCCCGGGTTGCCGCGGCCGCGCCGGCGGCCGCCGTGCCGGTCGAGGCCGGTGGCGCTGACCTGGGCGGCCAGGTCGCGGCGGGCGGCCGGCGAGCGGTGGTTGAAATGCTTGGGCACGCGGATGCGCTCGAGCACCTCGACCTCACCGGCGAAGTCGGCCGGGCTGACCCGGCCCGCCCAGCGGTCCTGAGTGAGCACGAGCGGGCGGGGTTCGCCGAAGCCGCCGGTCGCGCCCTCGAGCACCACGGCCAGGCCGGCCCGGCGGCCCTGCGGCACCCGGATGACGTCGCCGATGCGCAGACGCTCCAGCGAGGAGACGGCGGCTGCCCGGCGCTGGTTGGCGCCCTGCCGCACCATGGCCTTCTCCCGGTCGGCGATGGCGACGCGGATCGCGAAGTATTCGTCGAAGTCGCCGTGGTGGCAGGCCGCGTCCTGGGCGTACGTCTCCATCGTCTCGACGTTGCGCTGGACCTGCCGGGCCAGCCCGACGACCGACCGGTCGGCCTGGAACTGGGCGAACGACGACTCGAGCAGCTCACGGGACTTGTCCGGGCCGACCGTGCCGACCAGGTTGACCGCCATGTTGTAGGACGGGCGGAACGACGAGCGGAGCGGGTAGGTGCGGGTGGACGCGAGCCCGGCCACGTGCCGGGGGTCGACGTCGGGGCTCCACAGCACCACCGCGTGGCCCTCGACGTCGATGCCACGGCGCCCGGCCCGGCCGGTGAGCTGCGTGTATTCGCCCGGGGTGAGGTCGACGTGTGCCTCGCCGTTGAACTTGACCAGCCGTTCGAGCACGACGCAGCGGGCCGGCATGTTGATGCCCAGGGCCAGCGTCTCGGTCGCGAAGACCGCCTTGACCAGGCCCCGCACGAAGCACTCCTCGACCGCCTCCTTGAAGGCGGGCAGCATGCCGGCGTGGTGGGCGGCGAGGCCCCGCTCCAGCCCGTCGAGCCACTCCCAGTAGCCCAGCACCGACAGGTCTTCCCGAGGCACCGAGGCGACCTTGGCCTCGGCGATGCGCCGGATCTCGGCCCGCTCCTCGGAGTCGGTCAGCCGCAGCCCCGCGTTGAGGCACTGCTGGACGGCCGCGTCGCAGCCGGCCCGGCTGAAGATGAACAGGATCGCCGGCAGCAGGCCACCCCGCTCCAGCCGGTCGATCACCTCGGCCCGCGGCGGCGGCTGCCAGCGGCGGCCGCGACCGCCCGTCATCTCGGTCCGGCGGAACATCTCGCGGCCGTAGCGCAGCAGTTCAGGGTGCACATCGTGCTTCCGGGCCGCGTCGGCGTCGTGGAACAGGTCGAACATGCGCTTGCCGACCAGCATGTGCTGCCAGAGCGGGACCGGCCGGTGCTCGCTGACCACGACCTCGGTCTCGCCGCGCACGGTCACCAGCCAGTCGGCGAACTCCTCGTAGTTGCTGACCGTGGCCGACAGCGAGATCAGGGTCACCGAAGCCGGGAGGTGGATGATCACCTCTTCCCAGACCGCGCCGCGGAACCGGTCGGCGAGGTAATGCACCTCGTCCATCACCACGTAGGCCAGGTTTTTCAGCGAGGCCGAGCCGGCGTAGAGCATGTTGCGCAGCACCTCGGTGGTCATCACGATCACCGGTGCGTCGCCGTTGATGGCGTTGTCGCCCGTCAGCAGGCCGACCTTGTCACTGCCGTAACGCTCGACCAGATCGTGGTACTTCTGATTGGACAGCGCCTTGATCGGCGTCGTGTAGAAGCACTTACGCTCGCCGGCCCGCAGCGCCAGGTGCACCGCGAACTCGCCGACCACCGTCTTGCCGGCCCCGGTCGGCGCGCACACCAGCACACCGCTGCCCCGCTCGAGGGACTCGCAGGCCGACCGCTGGAAGTCGTCGAGGTCGAACCCGACGTCGACCATGAAGTCCTCGAGGGCCGGAAACGCCGCCCGCCGTTTCGATGCCGCATATTTCTCGGCGGGACTAGTCATGCCCGCAAGGTTAGTTCGTGGGTGTGACAACTGGCAGCACACGGGCGGTGGGTAAGGTGCACGGCGTGCCGGATGTCTCGTCTCGCCCTGTGGATGCCGTGCTGTTCGACTTCCACGGCACCCTGGCCCAGGTGGAAGATCCGGTGGCCTGGGTTCTCGCCGCGGCCGGGGCCTGCGGGCACGACCTCGACCGGGCCAAGGCGACGGTCCTGGCCGACCGGCTGGTGACGGCCGGGCGCGCGGGCGGACCGCTGCCCCACCGCGTACCCCCGCACCTGGCCGAACACTGGGCCGAGCGAGATCTCTACGCGCACGCCCACCGGGCCGCCTACACGGGTCTGGCGGCCACCGTGCCGACCGAGGTCGAGGGCCTGGCCGATGCGCTCTACGACCGGCTGCTGGGCCCGGCCGGCTGGCTACCGTACGCCGACACCGAGGAAACGCTGCGCAGCCTGCACGGCTCGGGCGTCAAGGTCGGCGTGGTCAGCAACGTCGGCTTCGACATCCGCCCGCACTTCGCGGCATGGGGCTTCGACGCCCTGGTCGACGCGTTCGCGCTGAGCTTCGAGGTCGGCCGCACCAAGCCCGACCCGGCGATCTTCCTGCGCGCCTGCGGCATGCTCGGCGTCGACCCCGAAAACACGCTGATGGTCGGCGACTCGCAGGCCGACGCGGGTGCGGTGCAGGCCGGCTGCGCGGCCCTGGTGCTGCCTGCGGCAGGCCCCGGCCGCCCCAACGGCCTCAGCGCGACACTCGCGCTGACCTCCCGCTGAAGCTGTTTCAGGCGTACGCGTCGAGCGCGACGCCCCGGCGGACACCCTTGGGCTTCGTCACGGACGCCTCGACCTTGACCACCGGCGTAGCCTCGGTGCGCTCGGTCTGCGCCGGCGTCTTGGCGGCCGTCTCGTCTCCGGCGGGGACCGCGGCCTCGGCCAGGCCCTTGAACGTCGAGCGGGTCGTCGCGAGGGCGTTGGTGGCGAGCGAGCTCAGATTCATGCCTTCCCGTTCGGCCGGCCCCGGGGAAACTGACCTCGAAGCTACCGGAGCAACCGAACCGCACCCGGCACGCACGTGACCTCCAGCGGCAGCGGCCCGATCCGCTCCCCGTCCGCGTACCCGATGATCCCGTCGGCGTGCAGCCTCACCTGCCGCGCCCGGTAGGTGGTCACCCGCGGGTCGGTGACGTGCGTCCCGCGCCGCAGCCGCGGCTTGAGCCGGGCCAGCGCCGCCCGCCCGAGCGGAGCCGCGACGATCACGTCGAGCAGCCCGTCGGCCGGGTCAGCGTCCGGCACGATCCGCATCCCCCCGCCGTAGCTGGCGCAGTTACCCACCGCAACCAGCGTCCCTTCAAAGCTGCGGTCAGCCCCGTCCAGTTCCAGCCCGTAGATTCGCGGCCGCACCCGGGCCATCTCAAGCAGAATCGCCACGTCATAGCGCCGCGGCCCGCGCGGCCACCGCATCCGGTTGGCCCGCTCGTTGACAATCGCGTCGAACCCGGCCGCCAGAACCGCCCCGAACCACCGCACTTCCCCGTCGGTCCCCACCGCCCGGGCAAGATCAAGGGCGACGTGCCGCCCCTCACGCAGAGCGTCCGAGATCGCGGTGGCTGCCGCCACCGGCTCCGGCGGTACGCCCGTGCAGGCCGCAAAATCGTTCCCGGTCCCCGCCGGCACCACCCCGAAGCCGACCGGCTGCTCAGCAACCGCCTGCAACCCTTGGTGAACGGTCCCGTCCCCACCCACGGCGACGAGGGCGGCCACCCCTTCACCAACGGCCCGCCGACAGGCCTTCTCGGCTTCCTCACCACTGGACGCCTCCAGCACCCGCACCCCCCGCCCCGACTCCCGGAGCGCAGCCAGCACCGCAGGCAGCAACGCACGGCGCCGCCCCCGCCCCGCCGAGGGGTTGGCAAGCACCGCAATGTCGTCGCTGGTCACAGCGCGCAGGCTACCGGCCCGTTCACCCCCGTAACACCTGTTACGCGCCTCCGGTCACCACCGCTGAGCACGCCGGCCGAGGCAGCCCGCCACGTCCCCCGCCTCCATCTGCCCGCCCACGGGCGCGTGGCGGCCGCGCTGCGTGCATCGGCAAGGTTCAGGCGGCCAAACCGGCGGCACAGGGCGGCCGCCTGGTGTGGCGACCGCCATGAGTCCTCGCTGCGTCGTAGGCGCGGCACACGCAGCAGGCGCAGTCGGCGACGCAGGACACGGCCAGCACGGCACGCGCAGAACTGCGGCAGGCACGACACATGCGGCCGCAGTGGCGGGCGCCGCACACGCGCCGTTGCACTTGCTGGGCAGCGCGAACCACTTGCTCGCGCAACACACGCGGCGAGCGCGGCGGACGCCGCACACACGGCAGCCGTAGCGGAGGCGGGTGCGGCAAACGCGGTCGGCGGAGCACAGGCGGCAGGGGCAGCGGCCCCGCACATGCAGCGGGTGCGGGCGGCGCGGACCCCTACTGGCGCAGTACACGCGGCGAGCGCAGCGGGCGCCGCACATACCGCAGGCGCAGCGGAGGCGGCGGGTGCGGCACACGCGGCAGGCGCAGCGGGCGGACATCCAGCAAACGCAGGAGGCACGGTCACCGCGAACGGCCCGGTCACCGCGAACGGCCCGGTCACCGCGAACGGCCCGGTCACCGCGAACGGCCCGGTCACCGCGAGCGGCCCGGTCACCGCGAGCGGCCCGGTCACCGCGAGCGGCCCGGTCACCGCGAGCGGCCCGGTCACCGCGAGCGGCACGGTCAGTGCCAGAAACCGTGCAGGCCCAGCGGGCGTGGGCGGCGTGGCGGGCACGGCACGCGGGTCGGGGCGGGTGGGGGATTTCGGAAATAAACAGGGCGGCCGTGTCCCGGAGTTCGGGCCACGGCCGCAGCTGTCAGCTTGTGCGCGTAGGTCAGGTCATGTCGTCGAAGCGGTTGTCCAAGGGCCTCGGGCGCTCGACCGGGGTCGGGCCGTCGATGGTGCCTGGGCCGCTGACCGGGGTCGGCGGCTCGATCGGGTCGGCGGCGCCTACCGATACGCGTTCGTCGGCCAGCGGGGAGATCTGGTCGTCGTCGAGGCCGGCGTACATCTCCTTGCCGCGGCCCTTGCGCCGGTCGTTGAGCCAGGCCACGCCGACCGCTATGAAGTAGAGCAGGGACATCGCGGCGGCCAGGGCGGTCATGCCGAACGGACCCGGGTCGGGTGTGGCGATTGCGGCGAAGGCGAAGCAGAGGAACACGACGACGCGCCACCAGCTGAGCAGCTTGCGCGCGCTGAGCACACCGGTGAAGTTGAGCATCATCAGCAGCAGCGGGAACTCGAAACCGCAGCCGAACAGCAGGATCATGTTCGTCACGAAGCTCAGATAGGCCGAGACCTCGAGTTTCGTGGGTTGCCCCAGCACACCGGCGTCCATGATCCACGGCAGGCTGTGGAAGATCATGAAGTAGGCGAGGGAGCCGCCGCCGATGAACAGCGGGGCGGCGATGCCGGCGAAGATGTACGCCCACTTGCGCTCGTGCCGGTGCAGGCCCGGGGCGACGAACGCCCACAACTGGTAGAGCCAGACCGGCGAGCCCAGGAACAGCCCCACCCACAGCGCGACCTTCAGGCGGACGACGAGCGGGTCACCCACACCGAGGACGACGAAGTCGCAGTACCTCGTGCCGTTCGGCCGCACCCCCTGCGACGAGGGCAGCGTGCAGTACGGCTTCGACAGAATGTCGAACACGCCCTTGGACACGATGAAGCCGACGATCAGGCCGACGACCAGCCCGATGGCCGCGATGAACAGCCGGCTCCGCAGCTCACGGACGTGGTCCATCAGCGACATGGAGCCGTCGGAAGCACGCTCGAACTGACTCGGCTGCTTCTCCGTGCGACGGCTGAGGCTCAGTGCCATGACACCAGGTCAGCGGTCGTTGGCGCGGGGAGCGGCGGTCGGGTCCGCGTATTGCTGCGCCGGCGGCTGCTGCTGGTATTGCGGCGCGGGCGGCTGCTGCGGCTGCGGCGGCTGCTGCTGGTATTGCGGCGCCGGCTGCTGCTGCTGGTAAGGCTGCTGCGGGTAGGCCTGGACCTCACCGTTGAGCGGCTCCCGGCCGTGCTGGGCGTCGGCCTTCTCGGCGACGTTGTTGTCATCGTTGATCAGGCCCTGGGTCTCGGCCTTGATGATCCGCAAGGAACGGCCGAGCGACCGCGCCGCGTCCGGCAGCCGCTTGGCGCCGAAGAGCAGCACGAGGACTACCACGATGAGGATGATGTGCCATGGCCTAAGGCCGCCCATGGGAGTGCTCCAGTCGGTCGGATCAGGTGTGCGGGGTCCATCGTACGTGTCAATTCGGCCGGAGCGACCAGCCGGACCCGCTCGATTTACGCCCATCTCCCGAAGTCTTGGACAACGAGGCTCGAACGGCGCACGTTACCTGCCGTTCACATCCGGTGTAAAGGTCACTTCTCGGCGCTGAGGGCGGCCAGGCGATCTTGCAGTTCCTCGGTGCGTTGCTGCAGGCGGGCCAGCGTCTGCTCGAGTTCGGCGGCGCCCTGCTGGAGCTTCGCCGCGTCGGCCTGGCGCCGCTGCAACTTGACCGCGGCGCGCCGGAGACCGCCGAGCTGACCGAGCAGCTTGGCGCCGGCGACGGCCAGCGCGATCAGGGCGACCACGACCGCGGCGATCCAGATCCAGAGCATCACGCCCGCCACCCTAGCGGGTCGGCGTCGCGTACTGGTCGAGCGCGGCCGTCGCCTGGGCGCGGATGCGCTCGATCAGCTCGGGCGGCCCGAGCACGGTCACGTCGGGGCCCATGCCGAGCAGCAGCCGCCGGGCCCAGCCCAGGTCGGTGACCCGCATGGTGACCACCCACTCGTCGCCTGTGCGCCGCACCTCCTCGACCGGGTAGTACTCGGTGATCCACCGGCTGCGCCGGCCGACCCGCAGGGTGACCAGCGGCAGTTCGGCGCCGGGGGTGAAGACGCCGGCACTGACGTCGTGCGGCACCGCCTCGACCGGTGGCCGGGCCGGCTCCCCGAGTTCGGTGAAGTCGTCGATGCGGTCGACCCGGAACATCCGGGTCGCCTCGGCCCGGCGGCACCAGGCCTCCAGGTACGCCTTGCCGCCGACCATCAGCATCCGCATCGGGTCGACGACCCGCTCGGTGGTCTCGTCGCGGGTGGCCGTGTAGTAGGTCAGGTGCAGCGCATGCCCGCTGTCGACCGCGGCCCGCAGCCGGTCGAGGCGTTCCGCGTTGGCCGGCAGCCGCACCGCGACCGGGGCGCCGGCCAGGTCGCCCGCCGCGCTCTCGATCTTGGCGAGGGCCCGCTCGATGGCGTCGCGGTTGCCCGCGCCCGGCGTCTCGGCGAGCATCCGCAGGGCCACCACCAGGGCGAGCGCCTCGTCGGGGGTGAGGCGCAGCGGCCGGTCGATGCCGGCGTCGTGGCTGATCGTGACCCGGTCGCCGTCGAGCGCCATGTCGATCAGGTCGCCGGGGCCGTAGCCGGGCAGCCCGCACACCCACAGCAGTTCGAGGTCTTCGCGCAGCTGGCGTTCGCTGACCCCGAGGTCGGCGGCCGCCTCGGCGACCAGGATGCCGGGCCGGGCCAGCAGGTAGGGCACGAGGTTGAGCAGCCGGCCGAGCCGGTCGACGGACTGCCGCGGCCCGGTCACGACGCTACCGCCGGGGCCGCACCCGTCCGGCCGTCCGCCGGGGCCGCACCCGTGGGGCCATCGGCCGCTGCCGCACCCGTCCGGCCGTCGGCGGGCGCGTCCGCGGGCCGACCGGCGCCGACACCGGCCGGGGTCGCGCGCTCCAGCTGCGTCACGACCTCCTTGAGGCGCTGGATCACGGCGTCGCGGACCTCGGGCGGCCCCTCGACACGCACGTCGGCGCCGTATCCCACGATCTGTTCGGCCATGAACTCGGCATCCGCGTACGGAAGGGTCAGCGTGTCGCCGTCGGCCGACGTCGCCCATCGGCGCAACCCGGCCGCCCGGCCGGGACGGACGGTCACGGTCGCTCTTCCCGTACGCTGCGCCGGCGGGCCCGACCACCGCGCGACGTGGCTGATCAGGTCGGCGTTCTCCGGCGGGGTGAACGCGCCGGGCCGGCCGGCCGGGCGCACGTCGCCGACGATGCGCGAGAGCCGGAAGCAGCGGGTGGCGCCGCGGTCGCGGTCGTGACCGACCACGTACCACCGGCCGCGCCAGCAGACGACGCCCCACGGCTCGAGGCGCCGGGTCGAGGCGTCGTCGACCTCGGGCGCCCGGTAGGCGAAGGTGACCGCCCGGCGGTCGCGGGCCGCGTTGGTCAGCGGGGCGAACGCCGGGTCGACCGCGACGACCGGTTCGACGCCGAGCGTGGCCTGGGGGTCGACCTCGACCCCGGCCGCGCGGAGTTTGGCCAGGCCGGACGAGGCGGCCGCGGCGAGGCCGGCGTGCTGCCAGAGACGGGCCGCGATGCCGACCGCGGCGGCTTCGTCGGGCTCCAGGATGATGTCGGGCAGCGCGTATTCGCGGGGGGCGATGCGGTAGCCCGGCTCCTGGTCGAAGACGCTGTCGGTGCCGGTCTCCAGGGGAACGCCCAGCTCACGCAGCTCGGCCTTGTCGCGCTCGAACTTGCGCTGGAAGGCCTCGTGGTCCTTCGGGTCCTCGGGGTCGTGCTCGTAACCGGGGACGGTCGCGGCGATCTGCGCGGCGGTGAGGAACCGTCGTGTGGACAGCAGGCAGATCACCAGGTTCACCAGGCGCTCGGTGCGGGTCCGCGACACGAGACGCAACGCTAGCAGCCTGGACGCCGAGACGGTTATTCATAACCGGCCGGGGAATGGATGGGCGGTGAGCACGCAAGAGGACGAAGAGACCCCCATCGGCCTAGCCGCCGCCGAGCCCCTGGACATCCCGGACGCACCCGGCGAAGAGGGCGAAAGCGACAGCGTCGGCACGGTAATCCTGGCCGGCGGCGCCAATCTGCTCATCGCGGTGGCCAAGATGGCAGCCGGCCTGTTCTCCGGATCGGCCGCGATGCTGTCCGAGGCCGCGCACTCGCTGGCCGACACGGTCACCGAGGTCTTCCTGTTCGTGGCGCTGCGCCGGGGCCACAAGCCGGCCGACGAGGCTCACCCGTTCGGGTACGGCAAGGAGAGTTTCGTCTGGGCGTTCATCGCCTCGCTGTTCACCTTCGTCGGCGGCGCCGGCTTCTCGATCTACCACGGGGTCACGACCATCGTGCACGGCGAGGAGATCGGCAGCTTCCTCTGGTCGTACATCGTGCTGGCGGTCTCGTTCGTCGCCGAGGGCACGTCGTTCCTGCGTGCGAAACGCCAGGTCGCCGGGGAATCGCGGCGGTGGGGCATCACCCCGCTGCGGTTCCTGCGGCTGACACCGGACACCACGGTCAAGGCGGTCTACTTCGAGGACTCGGCCGCCCTGGTCGGCCTGGTCGCGGCCGGCCTGGGCCTGCTGCTGTCCGAGCTGACCGGCAGCGACGTCTGGGACGGCCTGGCCTCGGTGGTGATCGGCCTGCTGCTCTTCGTCGTCGCCGGCATCCTGGCCCGCAGCAACGTGTCGCTGCTGGTAGGCCGGGCGGTGCCCCGGCGGATGCACAACCAGATCGCCCAGGACCTCAACGAGATCCCGATCGTGGTCGCCGTCCCGACCCTGTTGACCATGCAGCTCGGCCCGGGCGACATCCTGGTCGCGGCCAAGGTCGACTTCGACGACGAGGTCACCGGAGCCGAGATCGAGGCGGCGTCGGACGACGCCGAGCGGCGGCTGCGGGGCCGCTACCCGGCGATCCGCTACGTCTTCCTCGACCCGACGCGCGGCAACACCGGTCGCAGCCACATCGACGGCGGCGTCGAGTAACCTCTCCCGCCATGGTGCGGTGGCGTTCGGGCATGGTCTCGCAGGTGCGGCGCCGGTGGCGAGGGGTGGTCGAGCTCGAGGTCGGCACCCCCGACGGGCTGATCTACGCGCTGGCCTACACCGGCCTGGTCGGCGAGCCGGTGGCCGGCGACCGGGTGCTGCTCAACGTCGGCGCGCTGATGATGGGGCTCGGCACCGGCGGGTACGCGATGGTGGTCGCGCTGCCCGACCGGCTGCCCGCCGACCCGCCGGCCGACGGCACCACCCGCGACTCGGGCCACCTGGTCAAGGCCCGCTACACGCCGTTGCAGCCGATCCTGCTCGGCGTCGACGAGGAAGCCTCCCCGCACCGCGACGTGATGGCGGCCGCCGAGTCGCTGGACGGCATGCCGGTGGTCACCGCCGACCTGCACTCGGCCCTGCCGGCGGTCCTGGCCGGCATACACGCCGACCGGCCGGGCGCCCGCGTGGCGTACGTGATGACCGACGGCGGCGCGCTGCCGGCCTGGTTCTCGCGCGCGCTCGACGGGCTGCGCGACCACCTCGCCGGCACGGTCACGACCGGGCAGGCGTTCGGAGGCGACCTCGAGGCGAGCACCGTGCACAGCGGGCTGCTCGCCGCGCGGCACGTGCTCGACGCCGACGTCGCCGTGGTCGCGCAGGGCCCGGGCAACCTCGGCACGGGCACGACCTGGGGCTTCTCCGGGGTTGCGCTGGGCGAGGCGATCAACGCGATCGGCACGCTGGGCGGGCGTCCGGTCGGCTCGTTACGCATCTCCGATGGAGACGGCAGGCCGCGGCATCAAGGTGTGTCTCATCACAGCCTCACCGCGTACGGCAAAGTGGCCCTGCTCCCCGCCGACCTGCCGGTGCCGGACGGCCTCGACCTCGCGCTCGCCGAAACGGTCGAGGCGGCGCTCGCGCCGCTGAGCGCGAGGCACCGCCTGGTCCGCGTCGGGGTCGACGGCCTCCTCGAGGCGCTGGGCCGCAGCCCGGTCCGGCTGTCGACGATGGGCCGGGGGCTGAACGAGGACCGCGCCTATTTCCTGGCCGCCGCGGCGGCCGGGCGGCATGCGGCGAGACTAGCGTTTCCGGACTAGCGTCACGCCGTCACGAACCGGCAGCATGACCGATTCGATCCGTGGGTCGGCGACGATCGCGTCATTGATCTCGCGGATCGCGATGTCGGCCGGCCGGGTGCCGGCGATGACGTTGCCGCCGCGCAGCACGTTGTCGAGCACGAGCAGGCCACCCGGGCGCATGCGCGGCACCAGCTCCTCGTAGTAGCCGCGGTAGCCCAGCTTGTCGGCGTCGATGAAGGCGAAGTCGAACGCCTCCTCGCCCGGCAGCGCCTTCAGCGTGTCGAGAGCCGGGGCGATCCTCAGCTCGATGCGGCCGGTGAGGCCGGCGCGCTCCCAGTAGCGGCGGGCCACGCCGGTGAACTCCTCCGACACGTCGCAGGCGAGCAGGTGTCCGTCGGCGGGCAGGCCGCGCGCGATGCACAGACCGGAGTAACCGGTGAAGACGCCCACCTCGACGGCGTTTCGGGCGCCCGACAACTTGACGAGCAGGGTGAGCAGTTCGCCCTCGTCGTGGGAGACCTGCATGCCGGCCTGGTCCGGGAAGGCCGACCGGGTCTCGGCGGCCAGGTCACGCAGGACGTCGTCGGCGGGCGTGCAGTGAGCCAACAGGTATTCGCTGATCTCGGCAGGAAGCATCCCGACGTTCTACCGCACGAGGATCAGCCACAGCCACCCCGCCAGGACGAGGCCCAGGACGGCGGCCAACACCCACGTGGGGATCTTGTGGCCGCCCTCCCGGTTTCGCCGGATCTCCGCACGGATCCGCTCACGACGGCGATCCAGGCGGCTCGTCTTCTCCGGCTCCTCCAACTCACATGCTCGCGATCAGGCGCTCCACGCGCTCGTCGTACGCCCGGAACGGGTCCTTGCAGAGGACCGTGCGCTGGGCCTGGTCGTTGAGCTTGAGGTGCACCCAGTCGACGGTGAAGTCGCGCCGCTTCTCCTGCGCGTGCCGGATGAACTCGCCCCGCAGCCGCGCCCGGGTGGTCTGCGGCGGCGTCTCCTTCGCCTCGAAGATCTCGAGGTCGTTGGCGATGCGGTCGACCTGCTTGCGCTTCTCCATCAGCGCGTAGAGGCCGCGGCCCCGGCGCACGTCGTGGTAGGCCAGGTCGAGCTGGGCGATGCGCGGATGCGACATCGGGATCTCGTGCTTGGCCTGATAACGCTCGATCAGCTTGTACTTCGAGACCCAGTCGATCTCACGGGAGACCGGGTCCAGGTTTTCGCTCTCGATCGCGTTGAGCACCCGGCCCCACAGCTCGACGACCCGCTTGGCGGTCTGGTCGCCGCCCCGGCGCTCCACGAACTCGGTCGCCTTGGCCAGGTATTCCTGCTGGATCTCGAGGGCGCTTACCTCTTTGTTGTTGGCCAGGCGGATCTTGCGGCGGCCGGTGACGTCGTGACTGACCTCGCGGATCGCCCGGATCGGGTTCTCCAGCGACAGGTCACGCATCACCACGCCCGCCTCGATCATGCGCAGCACGATGTCGGCGCTGCCCACCTTGAGAAGCGTCGTCACCTCGTTCATGTTCGAGTCGCCGACGATCACGTGCAGCCGGCGGTAACGCTCGGCGTCGGCGTGCGGCTCGTCGCGGGTGTTGATGATCGGCCGGGACCGGGTGGTCGCGCTGGAGACACCCTCCCAGATGTGCTCGGCGCGCTGGGACAGGCAGAACACGGCACCCCGCGGCGTCTGCAGCACCTTGCCGGCACCACAGATCAGCTGACGGGTGACCAGGAACGGGATCAGCACGTCGGCCAGCCGCCCGAACTCACCGTGCCGGCTGACCAGGTAGTTTTCGTGGCAGCCGTACGAGTTGCCGGCCGAGTCGGTGTTGTTCTTGAACAGGTAGATCTCGCCCGCGATGCCCTCGTCATGCAGGCGCTTCTCGGCATCAACCAGAAGGCCTTCGAGGATCCGCTCGCCGGCCCGGTCATGGGCGACGAGATCGGTCACGGAGTCGCACTCGGGGGTCGCGTATTCAGGGTGGGAACCGACATCGAGGTAGAGCCGTGCGCCGTTGCGGAGGAACACGTTGCTGCTGCGTCCCCAGGAGACCACTCGGCGGAACAGGTAGCGAGCCACCTCGTCCGGCGACAGCCGCCGCTGCCCCCGATAAGTGCACGTGACTCCGTACTCGGTCTCGAGGCCGAAAATTCGCCGTTCCATGACGAAACACTAGCCTCATCGGCCAGGCATTGGCAGTCACCACTCGCGCATTAGTCGGCACACAAGGTGCCGAACCGGCCATACACTCGGGTTCTGATGAACCTCTTGGTCACCGGCGGCGCCGGCTTCCTCGGCTCGCACTTCGTGCGATCCTTGCTCGCCGATCGACTGCCGGGCCTTCAAGGCGCGCAGGTCACGGTCATCGACAAGCTTTCGTACGCCGCGAGCTTCGCCAACCTGGGCGCCGTAGCCCACGACAAGAGGCTCGACTTCGTCCCCGGCGACGTGGCCGACGCGGCCCTGGCCGACGTGGTGATGCGCGGGCACGACGCGGTGGTCAACTTCGCCGCCGAGACCTCGGTCGACCGGTCCCTGATCTCCCCCGACACGTTCATGGAATCGAACGTTCTCGGCACCCAGGTCCTGCTCGACGCGGCCCGGCGCCACGGCGTCGACCGCTTCGTGCAGATCTCGTCGGACGCGGTGTACGGGCCGCTGGAAACCGGGGCCCACGCGGAAGATGCGCCACTCGCGCCCACGTCGCCGTACGCGGCCACCAAAGCCACCGCGGACCTGCTGGCGCTGGCCGCCCACCGCACCCACGGCCTCGGGGCGGTGGTGGTGCGGGTGTGCTCGGTCTTCGGGCCCGGACAGCATCCGGAGAAGTTCTTCCCCCGGGTCGTGACATCGGTGCTCACCGGGAGGCCGGTGGTCGTCAACGGGTCGGTCCGGGACTGGCTGCACGTCGCCGACTGCTCGCAGGCGGTGGGGCGGGTGGTCGCCGGAGGCCGGGCCGGGGAGGTGTACCACGTGGGCGGCAGCATCGAACTCGGCGAGCGGGACGTGGCCGGGGTGATCGTGGCGGAGCTGGGCGTGCCGGAGGCTCGGATCGAGGCCTCTGCCGTTCTGCCTGGGCATGATCAGCGGCGGGCGTTGTCGGATGAGAAGTTGCGGTCGGAGTTTGGGTGGTATCCGGGGGTTGAGTTCGATAGCGGGGTTGCGGGGACTGTGAGGTGGTATCGGGATCATCCCTCGGCTTGGGGTCCCTTGTTGGAGGGGTGAGACCCTGAGGGCTCTGCCCCCTGCCCCGGACCCCCGGCCTCGGCTCGGGGATCTCTGCGCCTGGTGAGTCGTGGTTGGGCCTGGGTGAGCGCCTTGCGCCGGGGTGGAGCGAATCGTGGGTGGCAGGGAGGCGCATGCAAAAAGCGCTTGCGCCTCCCTGCCACCCATGATGAATCGGTCACGCCGACGCGAGGAGATCACCCGGATCTGGGGCCGGGGGTCGGCCTGGCGGCCTCGTTTTTGGCCCTGGTTAGGAGTTGTCGCCGTTTTCGCCCTCGCCGGTGGCGTCGCCGTCGGTGGCGGGGGGCTCGTTTTCGACCTTTGCCTTCGGCTTCGGCTTTGCCTTTGCGTCGGTGGTCTTGTCCTCTACCACGGGGGCGGCCGAGACCGTGGGCTTGTCCTCGGCCGGGTTCGGCGGGGCCGCGTCCACGCCGCCCAGGTCCTTTTCGGCCACGTTCTTGTCGCCCCCCAGGAGCTGGATCAGCGACGGGCCGGTGATGCGGCGGAAGGTGCGGCCCTTGCGGCGGCGGTCCAGCACCGCCACCTCGAGCTGCTTGGCGTCCAGCTTGCGTTTCGCGCCGTTCTCGCCGCCCACGCTGCCCAGGGCCTCGGACGCCAGGGCCAGCGCGGTCACCAGGTCGGCGCTGGTGTCGTGGCGCTCGCGCAGCACGTTCGAGATGGCCTCGGTCTGGCCGCCCATCGCCATGAAACCGGGCTCGTCCATCACCGAGCCGTCGTACGTGATGCGGTACAGCTCGTCACTCTCCGGCGACGCCCCGACCTGCGCAATACAGATCTCCACCTCGTACGGCTTCTGGGTCTCGGTGAAGATCGCGCCCAGGGTCTGGGTGAACGCGTTGGCCAGCGCGCGGCCGGTCACGTCGCGCCGGTCGTACGAGTAGCCGTTCAGGTCGGCCATCCGGACGCCCAGGCGGCGCAGGTTCTCGAACTCGTTGTAGCGGCCGACCGCGGCGAAACCGATGCGGTCGTAGATCTCGCTGATCTTGCGCAGGGTGGTGATGTTCTCGGCGACCAGCAGAATGCCGCCCTCATAGGTCAGAACCACCGCGGAGCGGCCGCGGGCGATGCCCTTGCGGGCGTACTCCGAGCGGTCGCGCTGGACCTGCTCGGGTGATGCGTAGAACTGCATGGCCACGGGTGGCTTCTCCCTCTCGTCCCTCGTGCTGCTCTCAACGCTCGTCGATCATGAAAGCGCAGCGATCAGCCGCCCGGGTTCTCCATGCGGCCCGCGACCACGGCCTCGGCCACCGCGTTGATCTCGGTCTCGCTCAGGCGGTGCGTGCCGTTCGCCGTCGCGCTCATCACCACCGGGTAGATCTTGCGGGTCAGGTCGGGACCGCCGGTCGCGGTGTCGTCGTCGGCCGCATCGTAGAGCGCCTCGACGGCCAGCCGGACCGCCTCGTCGGTGCCGACACCCGCGCGGTACTTCTTCTTCAGCGCCGACTTGGCGAACAGCGAACCCGAGCCGATCGCGTCGTAACCGGTCTCCTCGTAGAGCCCGCCGGCCACGTCGAAGCTGAAGATGCGGCCCACGCGGCCCGGGTCGACCGGTGCGAAGTCGAAGCCCGCGAACAGCGGCACCACGGCCAGACCCTGCATCGCCGCGCCCAGATTGCCGCGGACCATGCCGGCCAGGCGGTTCGCCTTACCGTCGAGCGAGAGCATCGTGCCCTCGATCTTCTCGTAGTGCTCCAGCTCGACCTGGAACAGCCGCATCAGCTCGATGCCGATGCCCGCCGTGCCGGCGATGCCGATCAACGAGTACGCGTCAGCGGTGTGCACCTTCTCGATGTCACGGCTGGCGATGAGGTTGCCCATGGTCGCGCGCCGGTCACCCGCCATCACCACACCCTCGCTCGTGGCGATCGCCACGATCGTGGTGGCGTGCGGCGCTATGTCGGCCGACATCCCCGGCGGCAGCGGCCGGCGACCCGGCAGCAACTCGGGACGGGTCTCGGTCAGGAACTGCGTGAAGGAGGACGTCCCCGCGTTGGTGAAGAAATCCGGTAGACGCCCGGATGGATCAAAGTCCTTAGCCACGTGGTTCCTTTCAGATACGTGATCGCGCTGGCAAGGTACTCAGGATTGTCACGGAACTGCCCGAGACCGCCGTTGCAGTTGAAGCACAATATCCCGCGCACCCATCCGGTGCGATGATCGTGGTCGACGTGTTGAGGGTCGGGTGCGCGGCAGATCGCGCAGACACCACCCTGCTCGGCGAGGAGCTCGTCGACAGTCTCCTGCCCGATCCCGTAACGACGCCGCAGGTGGTATTCCCGCGAGCCCCGTGGAGGCGCTGCTTCGACTCCTTGCCACGGGCGTTGTGGCACGGCTTGCAGTAGCCACCGAAGCCACCACGACCGCTCTTACTCCTCGGGAACTCGTCGAGCGGCTTGATCTCGTCACAGTCGGGACAGTGACGGTGGCCGTCAGGTATCACGAGAGCCTCGCGCACCTGACGGCCATACTTCTCGGCTACGCGCTTGGCGTAGCTCCTTTTCGAGCGGTCGTTGAAGCAGTCCTTGCAGTAACTGCCGCGGCCGCCTTTCCGCTTAAGGCTTACGTGGAAGTCAGTGAGGGGTTTGATCAGGCCGCAATCGCGGCATGCCCGAACGCCGTCCGGCTCGCTCGGCGAATCGGACATTTCCACTCATTGGCCGCCTTTCTGGACGTAGCCGCGGACAAATTCCTCGGCATTCTCTTCCAGAACCGAGTCGATTTCGTCGAGCAGGTCGTCGACGTCCTCGGTGATCTCGGCGTGGCGCTCGGCTACCTCCGGGTTGGCCTCAACGGTGACGTCATCGACTTCCTCGTCCTGCCGGCTCTTGCCGGACTGCGACTGGCCGCCGGTGTCTCTGGTTGCCATCGTGTCCCCCTTCTCAGCCACCCGAAGTCGCACAACATCGGGTTGGGAAAAACCTACCTCGCTGATACGACAATTCCCCCCGCGCAAGCGGGTGTTTTCTCAGCGACTGGTGATGACCTCGAGCAGGTCCTTCGCGCTCTCGCACTTGTCGAACAGCGCGCCCACGTGCTTCCGGGTGCCGCGCTCCGGTTCCATCATCGGCACCCGCACGAGCGACTCGCGCCCGACGTCGAAGATGACCGAGTCCCAGCTCGCCGCGACCACTTCGGATGCGTACTTCGCGAGGCAGGTGCCGCGGAAGTAGGCCCGGGTGTCCTCCGGCGGCTCGTACATCGCGCGCTGCGTGGCGTCCGGGTCGAGCAGGGTCTTCATCGACCCGCGGGCGACCAGGCGGTGGTAGAGGCCCTTCTCGGGGCGTACGTCGGCGTACTGCAGGTCGACCAGCTGCAGCTTGGGCGACGACCAGCCGAGGCTTTCGCGTTCTCGGTAGCCCTCGAGCAGCCGCAGCTTGGCCACCCAGTCGAGGGTGTCGGAGAGCAGCATCGGGTCGCGGCCGAGCTTGTCGAGCGCGTCCTCCCAGCGGTCGAGCACGTCGGCGGTCTGGTCGTCGGCGTCGTCGCCGGCCCGCTCGTCGACGAACTGGCGGGCCCGCTCGTAGTAGGCCCACTGCAGGTCGAGCGCGGTGAGGCGGCGGCCGTCGCGCAGCCGGATCAGGTGCTTGAGGGTCGGGTCGTGGCTGACCGCCTTGAGCTCGCTGACCGGGTCGGCGATGCCGAGTTCGCCGGTGAACACCTTGTCCTCGATCATGTTGAGCACGAGCGAGGTGGTGCCCATCTTGAGGTAGGTGGCGATCTCGCTGAGGTTGGCGTCCCCGATGATCACGTGGAGGCGGCGGTATTTGTCGGCGTCGGAGTGCGGCTCGTCGCGGGTGTTGATGATCGGCCGTTTGAGGGTCGTCTCGAGGCCGACCTCGACCTCGAAGAAGTCGGCCCGGGAGCTGATCTGGAAGCCGCTGCCCGAGCCGTCCTGGCCGATGCCGACCCGGCCGACGCCGGTGAAGATCTGCCGGGTGACGAAGAACGGGGTCAGGTGGGCGACGATGTCGGCGAACGGGGTCTGGCGCCGCATCAGATAGTTTTCGTGCGATCCGTACGATGCGCCCTTGTTGTCGGTGTTGTTCTTGTAGAGCTGGATGCGGTGGGTGCCGGGGATGGTGGCGGCGCGCCGGGACGCCTCGGCCATGACCCGTTCGCCTGCTTTGTCCCACTTGACGATATCAAGCGGATTAGTGCATTCGGGGGTGCTGTATTCGGGGTGCGCGTGGTCGACGTAGAGCCGGGCGCCGTTCGTCAGTATCACGTTGGCGAGCCCGAGGTCCTCGTCGGCCAGGGCGTCGGCGGGGTCGTAGGCCGCCCCGGAGTAGGTGAAGCCGCGGGCGTCGCGCAGCGGCGACTCTTCCTCGTAGTCCCACCGGGCCCGCCCGTTGCGGTTGAGCTCCGGCCGCGCGCCGTAGGCGTTGACCACCTGCGACGAGGTGACCATCGGGTTGGCGCCGGGCTGACCGGGGACCGAGATGCCGTACTCGACCTCGGTTCCCATGATCCGTCGAACGCTCATGCGACCACCCTGCCCCTCGCGACCCGGGCCGCCACGCTGCTGCCCCTGCTGCTCATGTATCGAGCCTAGACGCTCTCGCGCTCGATCTCGCCCCGCCCCGTGCCCGATGCGGCACGCTGGGTGGCGAAAATCGGTGCGGGGCGCACGGTCAGCCGCCGGCCGAGGGCCTGTCCGGGGATTTCCACCATCCGGTACGACAGCCACGCAAGGGTGAGCACCACGGCCAGGTAGACCAGTCCGACCACGGCCCGCAGCAGCGGGCTGTGCGAGGGCAGGTCGGTGATGAGCCGCGGGATCAGCCCGAGCACGATCGCGTGGAGCAGGTACAGCGAGTAGCTGATCTGCCCCAGCCAGGTCAGCGGCGTGGGGACGGTGCGGTTGCGCAGCGCGTACGCCAGCAGGAACGTGACCGCGACGGCCGCGACGTTCGCCGGCCAGACCCGATGGCCCGCCGGGCCGAGGTACGCCCAGTGCGCTCCGACGATGCTGAGCGCGACCACCGACAGCGAGAGGACAGCCGCGAAGCGGCCCAGCTGCCCGCTGTGCGCCCGGTAGGCCACGGTCCCGGCGAACATGACCGCCAGCAGCTGCAGGCCCTGCCAGGAGGCGACGGTGGTGCTGTCGGAGGCCGGGTGCCCGTCGAGGGCGGGCAGGAGCAGAAAACCGATGCCGACGGCGCCGGCCGCGAGGGTCAGGCGCTTCCTGACGTACGCGAGGAGGCTGAGGCCCAGGAGCACGGCGAGCACGACCGCGGTGATCCGGCGGCCGGCGAAGGTGCCGGCGAACAGCCCGTCCGGCA
The DNA here is from genome assembly GCF_044455125.1 of Actinoplanes sp. NPDC051343. Classification (NCBI taxonomy): domain Bacteria; kingdom Bacillati; phylum Actinomycetota; class Actinomycetes; order Micromonosporales; family Micromonosporaceae; genus Actinoplanes; species Actinoplanes sp. NPDC051343. The sequence continues at coordinate 629,523 of NZ_JBITEL010000003.1, read as the reverse complement.
GGGCGGGACCGAGCAGCAGGCCGGCCAGCGCGAGGCCGGCCGCCCACCAGGCGCTGTGCCGGTGCAGGCGCCACGCGAACAGCCCGGAGACCACCAGGTAGAAGGTCATCTCGTAGGAGAGGGTCCAGAAGACGCGGACCGCGCCGTGCAGGCCGAGCAGCTCGGTCATCATCGTGGCGTGGCCGAGCACGGCGCTCACCGTCTGGTGGGTGAACGACTCCTGCCAGCTCCCCCAGCCGGCCAGCGCGAGCGCCCCGACCAGCGCGATCGCGCCGAGGTAGGCCGGGTAGATGCGGCAGAGCCGGCCGATCCAGAACCGGCGCAGCGAGCCGTGGCGCTCCAGCGACATCGGGATGACGTAGCCGCTGACCAGGAAGAACAGCAGGACGCCGTACTTGCCGAGGTCGATGTGCCGCATGATCGCGAGGTGCCGCTCGTTGCCGAGCATGAGCGGGCTGAGGTGGAACCAGACGACCGCCAGGGCGGCGAAGCCGCGCAAGCCGTCGAGCCAGGCCAGACGTATCGGAGCGGGTGCCGTCACGCACGGTGCAACGAGAACGCGGGCGGAGGGAAACCCTCCGCCCGCGTCTCTTGTGGCTGTTACAGGTATTGGCCGGTGTTGTTCGCCGTCTCGATGGAACGGCCGGCCTCGGCGCCCTTGCCGCCGGAGACGAGCGTACGGATGTAGACGATCCGCTCGCCCTTCTTGCCGGAGATGCGGGCCCAGTCGTCGGGGTTGGTGGTGTTGGGAAGGTCCTCGTTCTCGCGGAACTCGTCGACGCAGCTGTCGAGCAGGTGCTGCAGGCGCAGCCCCTTCTTGCCGGAGGTGAGGAACTCCTTGATCGCCATCTTCTTGCCCCGGTCGACGATGTTCTGGATCATCGCGCCGGAGTTGAAGTCCTTGAAGTAGAGGACTTCCTTGTCACCGTTGGCGTAGGTGACCTCGAGGAACCGGTTTTCCTCGCTCTCGGTGTACATCCGCAGGACGACCGCTTCGATCATCGCGGCCACCGTCATGTCGCGGTTACCGCTGTGCTCGTTGAGGTCGTCGTCGGACAGCGGCAGGCCGGCCAGGATGTACTTCGCGAAGATGTCCTTGGCCGCCTCGGCGTCCGGACGCTCGATCTTGATCTTCACGTCGAGCCGGCCCGGGCGCAGGATCGCCGGGTCGATCATGTCTTCGCGGTTGGACGCGCCGATCACGATCACGTTCTCCAGGCCCTCGACGCCGTCGATCTCGCTGAGGAGCTGGGGCACGATCGTGTTCTCCACGTCACTGGAGACACCGGAACCACGGGTGCGGAAGATCGAGTCCATCTCGTCGAAGAACACGATGACCGGCGTGCCCTCGCCGGCCTTCTCCCGGGCCCGCTGGAAGACCAGGCGGATGTGCCGCTCGGTCTCACCGACGTACTTGTTGAGCAGCTCCGGGCCCTTGATGTTGAGGAAGTAGCTGGTGTGCTTCTCCTCACCGCGCCGCTCGGCGATCTTCTTGGCCAGCGAGTTGGCCACCGCCTTGGCGATCAGGGTCTTGCCGCAGCCGGGCGGGCCGTAGAGCAGGATGCCCTTCGGCGGGCGCAGCTGGTGCTCCCGGAACAGGTCGGCGTGCAGGAACGGCAGCTCGACGGCGTCGCGGATCTGCTCGATCTGCGAGTGCAGGCCACCGATGTCGGTGTAGTCGACGTCGGGGACCTCCTCCAGGACGAGTTCCTCGACCTCGCTCTTCGGGATCCGCTCGTAGGCGTACGCCGAGCGGGGCTCGATCATGAGCGAGTCACCCGCGCGGAGCTTGGAGATCTCGAGCGAGTCGGCGAGGAACACGATGCGTTCCTCGTCGGCGTGCGAGACGACCAACGCGCGGTCGCCGAGCTCACCGGCCGGCCCGGCCAGCACCTCCTTGAGGGTGACCACCTCACCCGACCGCTCGTAGCCGAACGCGTCGACCACGTTGAGCGCGTCGTTGAGCAGCACCTCCTGGCCGCGCTTGAGCTCCTCGACCTCGAGTGAGGGCGAGACCGCCACGCGGAGTTTGCGCCCACCGGTGAACACGTCGACCGTGCCGTCCTCGTGGGCCGCCAGGAACACGCCGTAGCCGCTGGGCGGCTGGGCCAGGCGATCGATCTCTTCCTTCAGAGTGACGATCTGCGAGCGGGCTTCCTTGAGGGTTGCCACAAGGCGCTCGTTGTTCTCGGTCAGTCGGGCCAGCTGCGCCTGCGTTGCCGCGAGCCGTTCCTCGAGCTGCCGGACGTGTCGTGGGCTCTCGGTCAACTTCCGCCGAACAAGGGCGAGTTCCTCCTGCAGGAACGCGACCTGGCTGGAGAGATCGTTGGCCTCTTTTTCCCACCGTACGGCGCGTGAATCCGCATCGTCGCTACGTGCCACGTCCCACCTCCCCGGGGGCTCGAACGTCTTGCGACAACATTAGCCGCTGCGGCCCGGATTTCGACCCATGCAACACCCTCGTCACCGACTCTTGATCCATTCGGCCTACGGCCGCCAGATCCTTGTCGGAGGCTTCCGGTACGGTCGGCAGGCCCAAATTCCGGTGCGGCTGATGCGCCACCGGAGGCGTTGCGGCTAGGGGCCGGTCCCTGCCGGCACAGCGGCCAGAGGCGCACCACGCGGCACGACCGGCACCGCATCGACACCCTTGCCTACCGCCGTGAGCTGCGGCGATTCTCGGAAGCGGCCGGGCACGACGGCCGTCGAACGCCCGGCCGGCGCGTCACCGGGATGCGGCCCTGGCGGGGACCGGAAGCGTGAACGCCTGGACGCACTGTGACATATGGCATTTCGGGACTTCCGATCCTCCCGGAAGCCCTTACGTGCCTTCAGCTGAGCGCAGAAAAAATCACAACGTGGGACGCCCGACGAGCGAGGCGACCACCCTCGAGAACTCCTCCAGGCGGGCGATCTGCCCCGGGCCGCCGTCGTCGAGCGTCTTGCCGAAGCGCAACGCGTCGTGCCGCACGGTCGCGCGGGACTCGGCGTCGTCCATGCCGGGCGGCGGCACCGCGTCGTCGACCGAGCTGAGCAGCAGGTAGACGTCGATGCTGTCGACCCGGGCCTGGCCGTTGGCGGTGCGGGTCAGCCGGCGGCGGCAGCCCACCTCGGTGACCGTCGACAGCGGCACCACCCGCAGCGACGAGGTCATCGAGCCGACCGGGCCGTCGCCGGGCGCGACGTCCTCGCCGTGCCACAGCACCAGGCGGCTGCCGTCGCAGATGACGACCTCCTGCCAGACGCCGTTGACCTCGTTGACGAAGCGCTCCAGGGTGAAGCACAGCACCGAGGCGCCGCGCAGCACGCCGAAGAGCGCGTCGAGCGCCACCTCGGGGTCACGCAGATAGGCCCGGGCGGCCGAGTCCAGGTCCTGGTAAGGCGACCAGTCCGGGAACACCGCCGGCATCTCGTTGCTGCCGCCGAACGGCGGAGAACTCATCGTGCCCACCCGATCCTCCCGTCCTGCGACGCCTCGAAGGAAGTTACCCGAGACTATTAGCCGCTGTCATTCCGCTGAGTCATCCGCTGGGTCATCCCGCTGAGTCATCCGGCTGGGTCGCTTCGGCGTGCAGGGCCGCCTGGGCGGCCCGGCGCAGCGCGTACGCCTCGGCGCCCTTGCTCGGTTTGCGGCGGCGCGGCGGCGCCGTGACCCCGGGCGCGAGCTTGCGGGACGAGACCAGGAACGCCGTGTGTGCCACCATCCGGTGGTCGGGACGCACCGCAAGGCCCTCGGCGTGCCAGTCCCGTACGAGTGACTCCCAGGCCCGGGGCTCGGTCCAGCCACCGCGCTCGCGCAGCGCCTCGACCAGCTCCGACAGCTGCGGGGTGGTCGCCACGTAGCCGATGAAGACGCCGCCCGGGATCAGCGCGCGCTCGACCATGTCGAGCGCCTCCCACGGGGTCAGCATGTCGAGCACGATCCGGTCGAAACCGGTCATCTCGTTGGTCGCGACGTCGCCGTCGTGCAGGTGCCAGGCCGGGTGCGGGCCGCCGAAGAACGCCTCGACGTTCTTGCGGGCGATCGCCGCGAAATCTTCCCGCAACTCGAACGAGTGCACCTCGCCCGAGCTGCCGACCGCCCGCAGCAGCGAACAGGTCAGCGCGCCCGAGCCGGCGCCCGCCTCGAGCACCTTGGCGCCCGGGAAGACATCACCCATCGCCACGATCTGGGCCGCGTCCTTCGGATAGATCACCTGGGCACCGCGCGGCATCGACAGCACATAGTCGCTCAGCAGCGGCCGCAGCGCGAGGTACTGCGTGTTGCCGGAGGAGGTGACCACGCTGCCGTCGGGCAGGCCGATCAACGCGTCGTGCTCGATCGCGCCCTTGTGGGTGTGGAAGGCCTTGCCCGCCTCCAGCACGATCGTGTGCATCTTCCCCTTGGGGTCGGTGAGCTGGACGCGGTCGCCGGCCCGGAACGGACCCCAATACGTTGGCACGGGCGCGGGCACCGGCTCGTCGACCGGCGCGGGGGTAATGGTCACTGTTGCCTCTCGTTGTGGATCACTTGGTCGGGCGCACGCGGTGCGGCTCCAGCACCGCGGCCACGTCGCCCACCCGCAGCACGCCGACGACCCCGTCGTCCGAGGTCACCAGGTATTGCGGCGCGGGGTGGGCCTGCAGCGCGCGGACCACCTGCTCGCCGGTCAGCCCGACCGGCAGGGCCGGCACCGCGTCGCGCGAACGGGACACGCTGTCGACCGCCACCCACGGGCGCCGGTCGACCGGAACCCGCTCGGCGGCGACCGGGTCGACCAGTGCGGTGAGATTACCCGCCGAGTCGCTGACCGCGAGCACCACGTGGGGACGCGGGTCCTCCGCGCGGCGCCGCTGGGCCTCGCCGAGCGAGGTGCCGGCGGTGACGGTGAGCAGCGGGCGGGCCAGCCGGGGCAGGTCGACCAGCGGGAACCGGCCGGTCATCCGGGCCAGCCGGATCGACTGGCCGGCGCCCTGCCAGAGCGTGAAGACCACGAGCAGCACGAACGCCAGCCCGAAGACCGTGACCAGCCCGACGTGGTAGCACCAGAAGGCCACCAGAGCGGTCACGCCGGCCAGCCCGCGCCCGGCCCAGCCCGCCGCCACGGTGGCCCGGTTGCGGTCCTTGAGCAGGGCCCAGATGCCGGCCCGCAGCGCGCGGCCGCCGTCGAGCGGCAGCCCCGGCAGCACGTTGAAGATCGCGACGATCACGTTGCTGGCCGCGAGCTGGAAGGCGATCTGCCCGGCCGCCGTACGGTCGCCGAGAACCAGCGTCGCCCCGGTGGCCAGCCCGCCGAGAACCAGCGAGACCGCCGGACCGGCCAGGCTGACCAGGGCGTCCACCCGCGGGTTGGGGGCGTCGCGGTCCATCTCGGTCCAGCCGCCGAGCAGCTCCAAGGTGATGCCCCGGACGCCGATGCCGTAGTGGCGGGCGGTCAGCGCGTGCCCCAGCTCGTGCAGCAGGACCGAGCCGAGCAGGCAGACCACGAAGCCGAACCCGATCAGGTAGCTGACCGGGCCGGACAGGCCGAGCTCGTCGCTGACGTAGTTGCCGTAAACCAGCGTGACCAGCAGCGCGAGCAGCAGCATCGATGCGTTCAGGAAGACCGGGATGCCGAGCACCCGGCCCACCGCGTGGGTTGCGCGCCGGACCCGGCGCGGCTGTGGGGCGCTGTGGTCCACCCGGCCGTCCTCCATCTCATGAATGCTACGGAAGCCGCGCCGCGGGACCGGAGCGCGTTTTCGTCGTACCCCTGCCCTAGCCTTCCTCCCATGACGGCGCAGACAGTCTCCCCGCAGGTACGCGATCGCCACCCGGGCCCCTCGCTCTCGCCCTCGCGGGCCGCCGACTTCAAGACCTGTCCGCTGCTCTTCCGCTTCCGCACCATCGACAAGCTGCCCGAGCAGCCGTCGGCCGACCAGGCCCGCGGGACGCTCGTGCACGCCGTACTGGAAAAGTTGTTCGACCTGCCGGCGGCCGGCCGGACGCCGTCCGCCGCCGCCGGCCTGGTCGGCCCGGCCTGGGAATCGCTCATCGCCCAGGAGCCGGCGCTGGCCTCGATCTTCGTGGCGCCGGCCGGGGCCGCCACGGTCGCCGAGGTCCCCGACCCGGCCGCTCTGATCGCCGAGGCCGACGCCCTGCCCGGCGGCGTCGCCGGCTTCCTGGGCAGCGCCCGGGCCCTGCTCGACGGCTACTTCACCGTCGAGGACCCGACCCGCCTCGAGCCGGCCGAGCGCGAGAGCCTGGTGTCGACGCTGGTCGACGAGGAACTGCTGATCCGCGGCTACATCGACCGGCTCGACGTCTCCCCCGCCGGCGACCTGCGGGTGGTCGACTACAAGACCGGCGGGGCGCCGCGTGAGGCGTTCGAGGGACGGGCGCTGTTCCAGCTCAAGTTCTATGCGCTGGTGCTGTGGCGCACCCGCGGGGTGGTGCCCAAGGTGCTCCGGCTGCTCTACCTCAAAGACGCCGAGATCTGCGACTACAGCCCCGACGCGGAGGAGCTGGAGAGGTTCGAGCGCACGCTTGTCGCACTGTCCCAGGCGGTCGAGCGGGCCAAGCGCGACCGCGACTTCCGGCCCAAGCCGAGCCGGCTCTGCGGGTGGTGCAGCCACCAGCAGTTCTGCCCCGAGTTCGGCGGGACCCCGCCGCCCTACCCGACCGAGGCCGCCGAGCCGGTTCTCGAGACCGCGCCGGTGGACGACGATCGCCTAGGGTGACCGGCATGGATACCAGCACCCGCCGGCGGCCGCTGCGGGTGCTGCTGGCCGACGCCGCGCCGATGCAACGGTCGGGGCTGCGGATGGCGCTCACGGGCGCCGGATGCGAGGCCGTCGGGGCGGACGCCGCCGAGATCGTCATCGCCGGGGAGGCCGGCGACGGGATCGAGGCCGTCTCGCTGGCCCGGCGGTTGCTGCCCGACGTGCTCGTGACGGATCTGGGCCTGCCGCGCGCCGACGGGCTGGCCGTGGCGCGGTCGGTGGTTGCGGCCGGTCTGCCGGTGCGGATCCTCGTGCTGGCCGAGCACGACGGTGACGAGCACGCGCTGGGGGCCATCGCGGCTGGGGCAGTCGGGTTCCTGCGCAAGGACGTGCCGGCCGATGAGCTGGTGCGGACGGTGCGGACACTCGCCGCCGGCGGCGCGGTGATCGCACCGGTCATCCTGGCTCGCATCCTGGCGCGGGTCGCCGAGGCGCTGCCGGCGCCGGAGACCACCGCGGAGTCGGCTCTTGATCTGCTGACCGAGCGGGAGCGCGAGGTGCTGGTGTACGTGGCGCGGGGACATTCCAACGCCGAGATCGCCGGGGCCCTGCAGGTCAGTGAGACGACCATCAAGACGCATGTGGGACATGTGCTGACCAAGTTGCGGTTGCGGGATCGCACCCAGGCGGTGGTTCTGGCCTACGAGACCGGGTTGATCAAGCCGGGGGTCTGACGATCCCGAGGGCTCCCCGCCGGCCCGGTTCGCCGGTCGCGATCTGAGCCTCCGCACGACCGGAGCCCGGCGGGCCGTGGCACGCCGGGCTCAGGTCAGTGGTGGCGGGGGTTGGGCGTGGGCCCGCGGCTCGGGGGCCACTCGGGCGGGGCGAAGCCGGCGGCCCGGCGTCTGCGGATGCGGGCGGCGCGGGCGCGGCGGCGGAGTTCGGCTGCCGCCTGCTCTACGGCGTAGGGGTTGCCGGGCATCATGGTCAGGCCACCTTCAGGTTGTTGTGGGCACGGTGGACGTGGATGTCGCCGCTGGCGGTGCGGACCCGCAGTTCCAGGCTGGTGGGCTTGTCGGTGGGCGGGACGTCGCCAAGGTTGGTGAGGTCGCTGGTGGACTTGCCCGAGGCGGTGTCCAGGTCGAGCCAGATGCCGGTGCCGGCGGCGATGCCCACGCTGACGTCACCGGACGCCGTACCGAGCTGGGCCCGGCCCTGCCGGAGCAGGCCGACCTCGATGTCGCCGCTCGCGGTCTTCGCCTTCACGGACGCATCACCGCTGTGCAGGTGGATGTCGCCGCTCGCGGTCTCCGCGCTGACGTCACCGATGACGTCACCGACGCGCAGGGTGCCGGACGAGCTCTTGATGCGGAGGCCGCCGCCGACCCGGGCGATCGACAGGTCGCCGCTGGCCGCGTCGAGGAGGGCGTCGCCGGTGACCTCGTCGACCTGTACGTCGGCCGAGGCGACGTTGAGCTGGACCACGGAGTAGATGCCCTGGGCGCGGACGTCGGCCGACGAGCTCTTGCCGGCCAGGGCGCTGCCCGCGGGCACCCGGATCGTGATGGCCAGCTTCGGTGATCGTCGCCAGCTCCAGTATTCGGCGCCGGGGACCTGCACCAGCAGCGTGTCGTCCTCCAGGACGACTATCGTCTTCTCGGCCGCCTCGCGGCTGTTGTCGCTGGTGTTGAGCGGGGTCACCTGGACCTCGACCGTCGAGCGCTCCTCGGCGGTGATCTCGACGTGGCCGCCGTGGGCGCGCAGCGCGACGGTGACGGGGGTGGCGCGGTCGAACTCGTACATCAGGGGTGTCCTTTCCGAAGGAAAACGCTGGTCAGGCTTCGAAGAACCCGGTGAGGCGCTTGCCCGGGCGGCCCCGGCCGCCCTGCGGCGCCGGGCGGGAGGGCTGGCTGACGGCGGCCATCACCGCGCGCACCAGCCAGGAGTTGACCGAGACGTTGAGCTCGCCGGCAAGCTGCTCGACGTGCGACTTCAGCGCCTCGGGCATGCGCAGGGTGATCCGGATGAGGTCGCCGCCGTCGAGGACCTCGGCGCCCGGCGTGGCCGGCGACTCCGGCGGGAGGTCGTCGGCGATCGTCTGGTTGACGACCAGGTCGGCCTCGCGGCCGCGCAGCCGCACGTCGACCGAGGCGTCGCTGAGCCGGGTGGTGATCTCCGCGGCGGCGTCGGAGAGCGCCTCGAGGAGCACCAGCCGGGCCGATGCCTCGAGCGCGCCGCCGAGCAGCTCGGCCGCCCGGGTGGTCTCGGGACCGCCGGGAGCGGCCGCCGCGTGAAGGTCGGCGCGGAGGGCTTCGAGGTACGGCGTCAAATCCATGACCCCACTATGACGTCATCAGTGGTGTCAGTCAAGCGTCACGATGACATCAGGATGCCGTCTTGAGGACGTTTCTCAAGTGGCGGCCCGATGGTTCGGGTGCTGCCGGCACCGGGCATGCTGATCGCGGCGCTCGGCTTGGCCGGCGCCGGTGAACGGTCGAGTCAGGTGGCGCGGGTCAGCGTTCCTGCGACGACAGTCCGCGCGTGACCAGTTGGCCGAGGAAGGCCGGGTCCACGCCGACCAGCGACTCGCGCAGGTGGACGCCGTCGGTCGGCGGAAGCTCGAGCTCGGACGGGACCGCGAGCACCGCCGCACCCGACGCGACCGCGCTGGCCACCCCGGTCGGCGAGTCCTCGATCGCGACGCACCGCTCGACCGGCACCTCGAGCAGCTCGGCGGCCAGCCGGTAGGGCGTCGGGTCGGGCTTGGGCACCGCCACCTCGTCGCCGCAGACGATCACGTCGAAGTTTTCCCGGCCCAGCGTCTCGAGGGCGACCTCGACCAGCTTGCGGCCGGTCGAGGTGACCAGCGCCGTGGGCAGGCCCTGCTGCCGGACCGCGCGCAGCAGCTCCAGGGCGCCCGGGCGCCAGACCAGGCCCTGGGCGAACAGTTCGAAGACCCGCTCGATCAGCCAGTCGGCGTCGGGCTCGCGGTCGAGCCCAAGGTCGTCCCGCATGATCCGCATGCTGACCGGCATGCTGCTGCCGATCATCGCGCGCCGGGCCCCCGCGGAGAGACGGCGACCGGCCTCGCGGACGGCGAGCTCGTTGAGCGCGACGTCCCAGACCTTCTCGCTGTCGACCAGCGTGCCGTCCATGTCGAAGAGCACCGCGGCGGGTCGGATCGTGTTCACCCCTTCATCTTCGCCGGTCATCGCCCTTCGCCGCTCCTGGTCGTTACGTCCATCACGCCGTTCCGTCCCTGGCCGGCGTAACTTCGGCGGCATGGAACAGGTATCGCTGGCCGGCCTCGAGGTCTCCCGCCTCGGCCTCGGCTGCATGGGCATGTCGGCGTTCTACACCGGCAAGAGCACCGACGACGCGGAGTCGATCCGCACCATCCACCGGGCGATCGAGCTGGGCGTCACATTCTTCGACACCGCCGAGATCTACGGCCCGTTCACCAACGAGGAGCTGCTGTCGCGTGCCCTCGCCGGCCGGTGGGACCAGGTGGTGATCGCCTCGAAGTTCGGGCTCTACTCGCATCGCCTCGACGTTCCCGGCCGCCGGATCGACAGCCACCCGGACAACATCCGGACCGCTCTCGAAGGTTCGCTGCGGCGGCTCGGCGTCGACCACATCGACCTCTACTACCAGCACCGGGTCGACCCGGCGGTGCCGATCGAGGAGGTCGTCGGCCTTCTCGGCGACTTCGTACAGCAAGGCAAGATCCGGCACATCGGGCTGTCGGAGGCGTCGGCGTCCACCATCCGACGGGCACACGCGGTGCACCCGATCACGGCGGTGCAGTCGGAATACTCGCTGTGGACCCGCGACCCGGAGGCGTCGGTTCTGCCCACGCTGCGCGAACTGGGCATCGGATTCGTGCCGTACTCGCCGCTCGGCCGGGGTTTCCTCACCGGATCCATCCGCTCGACGTCCGCCCTCGACGCGGACGACTTCCGCAAGGCCAACCCGCGATTCTCCGAGGACAACCTGCAGCAGAACCTGCAGATCGTCGACGAGGTGTCGGCGGTGGCATCCGCGCTCGGGGCCACGCCGGCCCAGGTGGCGCTGGCGTGGGTGCTGGCCCAGGGTTCCGACCTGGCTCCGATCCCGGGGACCAAGCGGGTCTCGCGGCTCGAGGAGAACGTGGGGGCCGACGCGCTGACGCTGTCCGCCGACCAGCTGGCCCGGCTCACGGCGATCCGGCCGCCCGCCGGCGATCGTTACCCCGACATGTCAGGCATCGGCCGGTAAGCGGTGATCGAATCGGTCACCGCGACCACACCGCGGCCGGTCCGCCGCTCACTGCTGGTGCAGCGTTGGGAAGACCTGGCGTTCCTGCACTGGGCGGTGCCGCCGGCCGTGGTCGCGCCGTTCCTGCCCGCCGGCACCGTGCCCGACACGCTGGACGGGGTGACCTATGTCGGGCTCATCGCCTTCCGGATGGCCGGGGTGGGATTCCTCCGCGGGCCGGGGGTGCCCTACTTCGGCACGTTCGCCGAGACCAACGTGCGCGTCTACAGCGTCGACCCGGCCGGCCGGCGCGGCGTCGTGTTCCTGTCGCTGGACGCGGCGCGGCTGGTGCCGGTCCTGGTCGCGCGGGCCGGGCTGTCGCTGCCCTACATGTGGTCGCGCATGCGGATCTCCCGGTCGGGTGACGTCCTGCGCTACACCAGCCGGCGGCAGTTCTCCCCGGCCCGGTCGGACCTTTCCGTACGGGTCGGCGCGCCCGTCGGCTCGCCGTCGCCGCTCGAGCACTTCCTGACCGCGCGGTGGGCGTTGCACACCCACGCCTGGGGCCGCACGCTGCACATGCCCAACGACCATCCACAGTGGCCGCTGCACCGGGCCGAGCTGCTCAGCCTCGACGACGGCCTGGTCACGGCGGCCGGGTTGCCGGCCTTCGGACGCCCGCCGGACAGCGTGCTCTACTCCCCCGGCGTACCGGTCACATTCGGGGCACCCGACGCGCTTCGGCGATAGGGGCTGTCCGACTTAGCCGTTATGTCACACTGAGGCCGATGCGGATCACCAGGCTGACGGTTGTCGTGCTGCGGGCGTTCCTCGACGAACCCTCGACACCCCGCTACGGGTACGACCTCATGCGCGCATGCGGGCTCGGGTCGGCGCGGCTCTACCCGATCCTCGACCAGCTGGAACGGGCCGGCTGGCTGGAACGGGAACGCCGGAGCGGCGCGCGGGTCGGCTATCGCCTCACGGCCGCCGGACAGCGCTCGGCGCGGATGGAGCTCGCCCGTCGTCCCTCGGCCGCCGGGCTACGCCTCGGCGTTCTGCGGCCCGGCTGGGGGCACCGATGACCAAACTCGGTCTCCTCGTGTTCGGCGCGCTCGCGGCGGTCTTCGGCACCGTCGTCGGCGACCTGGTCAGCGAAGAGATCCGGCGCCGGCTCGACCAGGTGCCACGGCATCTCGTACGGGTGGCCGCGCGCCGGCTGCCGCCGGCGTCCCGTGCGGAGCGGGTCGAGGAGTGGTGCGCCGAGATCGACGCCATCCTGGCCCGGCGCGGGGCGACCCGGTTGCCGATCACCCGACTGGTCATCGGCGTACGGTTCGCCGCCGGCCTGTTCGCCGCCGTGCCGTCCATGCGGCTTCCGGCGACCGCGTCCCGCCGCCGGTCGGCCGCCCCGATCGTGGTGGTCGCCGGCGTGGCGGCCGCGGCCGGCCTGATCGAGCTCGCCCTGACCGGTAACGCCATATCCCTGCTGATCTGCGAGGGCGTGACCGTGGTCGTGGCGCTCCGGATCGCCCTGCCGGCGGTCCCCCGATCCGGGCCGGCCACGCTCGTCGTCGCGCCGCACGTGGTGCTGTTCGTCGTGGACATCGTGCGGCGGCTCGAGGGCGGCAGCCTGCCGGCCTGGTGCAGCATCGCCGGCACCACGCTCCTGCTGTGGCAGCCGTACTTCGTGCTGCGTTTCATCCGCCTGCTGCGGCCGGTGCCGGCGTTCGTACGCGGCGCTGCCGTCGTCATCTGCTCCGTGACCTGCATGCTGACCGCGCTGAGCCCGCGCCCGCTGACACCGGAGATCCTGTGCGCGGGCCCCGGACTGATGGGCGTCCTCCTGCTCGGACTCGGGATGAGCACGGTCGTCGCGGGAGTGCGTCAGTCGTCGTTCGCCGCGCGATATCTCCTGCTGATGACCGGGGCGGCGACCACATTGCTGGCCATCAGCGCCTTCAACATCGTCGCCGGGGCAATGACCGCGGGCGGCGTCTCGTACATGGTGGCCTCGCGCGTCACGGCGGTCGTGGCGTTCGGCATCTACCTGGCGGTGGTGCGCACTCCCCGATGGATCCGGGCGCTCTCCGAGACGCCGCGCACGCCGATCGGCCGCGGCTGACCATCGCCCCATCTCGATCGGACGGACGATGGGCGGTCCCCGGGTCGGCGGCTCAGAGCACCGGCTCGGGGGAACGGGCGGTGGTGGGGTGCCGGGCTACCGTGCGGCATGGACGTTCCGTTTGAGCTGTGGGGGCAGCGCGGGTGGGCCGGCGTGGACATCGTCGGGGAGTCGCATTACACGGACGCGATCCGGGAGGTGTTCGGGCCGGAGTTCCGCGAGGACGGCAGCGAGCTGGTCACCAGTGCGCAGCTCGTACCGGAACCGTGGAACCGGCACGACCCGAACGCAGTCGGGGTCTGGGTGGCCGGTCGCCAGGTCGGCTACCTGGGACGCGACGAGGCCGCCCGGTACGCGCCGGTGCTGTCCGGACTGGTCGCCGAAGGGCGAGCGCCGCAGGTGGCGGCCCGGGTGTGGGCCGCGGCCCGCTACGGCGACCGGCCGGGAATCACCGGGTCGGTCCGCATCGACCTGGCCGAACCGCACCTGATCGTCCCGGCCAACCGGCCGCCGGGCACGGCCCACCGGGTGCTGCCGGGCGGCCACGCCATCCAGGTGACCGGGGAAGAGAAGCACCTCGATGCGTTGCTCCCGTGGCTGCGGCCGGAGGGCGAATGCTGGGTACACGTCACCCTGCACGAGATGCACGAGCAGCTGCCGCGGAGCACGCGCGAGCTGGTCGAGGTCCGGCTGGACGGCGCCCCGATCGGACGCCTCAGCCCGAAGATGAGCGCCGAGCTGCTGCCCGCGCTGCGGCACCTGAGCCAGGCGGGGCACCTCACGGCCGCCCGGGCCCTCGTGCGAGGCAACCGGATCAAGGTCGAGGTGGTCGTTTACGCGGCCCGGGCCCACGAACTGCCCGAATCCTGGCTGGCTAGGCCGGCGCCGCCCGACGCCACGATCGTGGCGGCCGCCAGCGGGGCCGGGGATCGGGCGGCCGCCCGCGGGGTCGGAGAACGGGCGGCCGCCGGCGGGGTCGGAGAACGGCCGGTGGCCGGTGGGGTCGGAGAACGGGCCGTGCCGGCCGGTGGGCCGGGTGCGGTCACCGTCGAGCGATCGGCTGGGGTAGCGAAGCCGGTGGTAATCCCGGGAGGAGCCTGGAGCGGGGAGCCCTCGCCTGCGGTCACGGTCGTGCTGGCTGAGCCTGCGCCGCCGCAGCACGTCCAGACGCCGCCCCGGCACGTCCACATCTCGCAGCAGCACGTCGAGACACCGCCGCAGCAGATCCAGACGCCGATGCAGCACGTCCAGGCACCGCCGCAGCACGGCGAGATACCGGCTCGGCCGGCTGGGATTCGGTTTGCTGTGCCGCCGGGGTGGCCGCAGCCGCCGGACGGGTGGAGCCCGCCCGCTGGGTGGCGGCCCGACCCGGACTGGCCCGCTGCGCCGGCCGACTGGCAATGGTGGGTTCCGTATTGGGCATGACGGGCGGCCACGAAGCTGGAGTTCTCCCTGCGTCGGGGAGTCCGGGCCGGCGGCCCGCGACGGCCGTGAGGGGGCACCTGCCGGGTCGCTGCGGGCGGGACGGGGACGGTTGCGGGTGGGTTGGGGTCTGATCCCGTACGGGAAACGGAGCCGTCAGATGAGCAGGCCGCCGGTCGCCCGGAGGTTTTGGCCGGTGAGCCAGGCTGCGTCTTCCGTGCAGAGGAAAGCGACCACCGCTGCGATGTCGGCGGGGCGGCCCAGGCGGCCGAGGGCCGTGAGGGCGGCGGTCTGCGGGAGCGAACCCGGTGGGTTGGTGGAGCGCAGCAGGTCGGTGTCGGTGGCGCCCGGGGAGACGGTGTTCACGGTGATGCCCTGGGGGCCGAGTTCACGGGAGAGGACGGCGGTGACCTGTTCGAGGGCGGCCTTGGTGGCGCAGTACAGGGTCAGGCCGGGGGCGGGTAGGGCGGTGTTCAGGGTGGAGAGGTTGATGATGCGGCCGCCTCGGGGCATCAAGGGAGCTGCGCGCTGGATCGCCAGTAGGGGAACCTTGGTGTTGACGGTCATTACGTGGTCGAAGTTTTCCGGGGTCAGCTCCGGCAGGGGGATGTGGGTGCTGGTGGCGGCGTTGTTGACCAGGATGTCGAGGCGGCCGGGGATGGGGGCGAACATGGCGTCGACGGCGGCGAGCGTCGACTGGTCGGCCTGGATCGGGGTAGCGCCGGTGCGGTCGGACAGGTCCAGGGCGGCTTCGGTGGCGGCGCGATAAGTGAAGTAGACCTGGGCGCCGTCGGCGGTCAGGCGTTCGACTATGGCGCGGCCGATGCCGCGGGTGCCGCCGGTGACCAGGGCGATCTTGCCGGTGAGCGTCATGCCGTCGAAGCTAGGGAACCGGTGGGGCCACGTCTTGAACGAATGCGCGGAAGGCGGCCGGGGTGAGGCCGACGGCTTCGCGCATGGTGCGGGTCAGATGCGACTGGTCGGCGAAGCCGCCGGTGAGTGCTGCAGCGGCCGGGGGTGCGCCGCGGAGCAGGGCGGACAGGGATCGCTGCAGGCGGGCGGTGCGGGCTACGGCGCCGGGTGAGAGGCCGATCTCGCGGCGGAAGTCGCGCTCGAGGCGGCGGCGGGACAGGCCCAGGGCGGCAGCCACGTCACGGACGCGCGGGGTCTGCTGTAGGCGCCACCAGGCCGCGGTGACGGCCGGGGACGGCGACCAGCGCGAGACCGCAGGAAGCGCGAGGTGGGGATCGAGGTCGAGGTTGAGGCCGAGGTCGGGCGAAGAACCGAGGGCCGGACGGGAATCGGGGGCCGCGGCGGGCGCGGGCGTGAAGGTGGTGTCCAGCCAGGTGAAGCGGGCCGGCCAGGACGGGAGCGCGGCCAGGTGGGACGCCCACGGGAGATCCAGGGCGACAGATTGTCCGGAGATTTCGGATATTGGCATTCCGGCCAGGGTGGCCGCGCCGGCCGGGGTCAAGCCTACGGAAATGCCGCTGCCCCAAGTGGTCGGGCCGTCGAGGGACGACCGGGCGCGCGGGCCGGTGAGCAGCGTGCGACCGGTGTCGAAATCGAGGATGAGCGCCGGGAAGTTGAGCGGCAGCAGCCGGTGCGGGAGCGGGCTTGCGTCGAACGCGGCATAGCCGACCGTGAACGGGCCGCAGGCCGCCCGGCCGAGCGTGAAGCACGGGGCGGGCGGCGCGGCGGCCGGGATCGAGTGCAGCATCAAGCCCTCCGGATCGGGTGCCGCATCAAGCCCTCCGGATCGAGTGCAGCATCAAGCCCTCCGGATCGGGTGCCGCATCAAGCCTTGGCGAGCAGGGCGTCCAGCTTGGTGAAGCTGCTGCCCCAGCCTTCGGCGGCACCCGACTCCCACTCCGGCGAGTATGGCCCCTGGGTCAGGACGATGCGGGTCTTGTCGCCGGGCTCGTCGTAGAACTCGATGCGCATGCGCATCGAGTCGCCCGGGAAGGCGTCGATTCCGGAGACGTCTTCCTCGCCGACCAGCAGTTCGTTCTCGATGACCTCGGTGAAGGTGGCGTCGACCGCGGAGGACTGCGACGGATCGGAGTCGTTGACCATGGTGAAGCGCTGGTGGCCGCCCGGTTTGGCCTCGACCGAGACGCTGTCGAGGGGTACCGACCAGCCGACCGGGCCGAACCAGGCGGCCAGCTGGTCGGGGTCGACGAAGGCGCGGTAGACCATCGGGCGGGGCGCGTCGAAGATGCGGGTGATGACGAGGTCGGTCATGACGATTCCTCTTTCATGCGTTTGAGGTGCGCGTCGAGGCGGGCGAAGTTCACGTCCCAGAAGCGGCGGTAGCGCTCCATCCAGGCGGTGGCCTCGCGCAGCGGCTCGGCCTCGAGCCGGCTGGAACGCCACTGGGCGGAGCGGCTGCGCGAGATGAGGCCCGCCTTCTCCAGCACCTTCAGGTGGCGGGAGATCGCGGGCAGGCTGATGTCGAACGGCTCGGCCAGCTCGGTGACGGTGGCCTCGCCCTCGGCGAGGCGCGCAAGGATGGCGCGGCGGGTCGGGTCGGCGAGCGCCGCGAAGATCTGGCTGAGCCGGTCGGTAATCATTTAACGCTCCCGTTAATTAACGGATGCGTTAAACCTAGGGTGCCGGAGCCGAAAAATCAAACCTTGGTCGGCAGCCGGCGGTGGAGCTCGGCCAGCAGCACGTCCGGGCCCGGTGACATCAGGCCGACATCGACCAGGTAGGCGCCACGACGCATGCGGGGCCGGCGACCCGGGCCGGAACCGACCACCGGAAAATCCGGCGCGACCGGGGTGACGACCAGCTCGGTGAACGGGCCCCGATGCCGCAGGCCGACGGCCGCGACCCCGGACCACGGGATGTGCACCGGCTTGCGGCCGGTGGCGGCGAAGTCGAGGCCGTGGACGGAGCTGTGCAGCCAGCCGAAGCGGCGCCAGGCCACGAGCAGGATCAGCGCCGAGAAGACCACCGGGACGATCAGGGCGAGTTCGAGGTAGGTGACGATGTCGTCGGCCCCGGGCGGATCTCCCAGGATCACCCGGAGCAGCACGAACAGGGCGAGAGACACCGCCCAGACGGCGGCGACCACCCAGAGCATCGTCACGTAGACCATGGCGCGCGGCTGGAAGAAGACGACCGTGTCGTCGGTCGGCCCCAGGACCTGGTCGATGTGCGCCACAGCCGCACTATAACCCCAAATTTGGGACATTATGGATCGTATGGCCGTGACCGTGAGACTGACCGCGGTGGCTCATCCCTGGTTCCCGGACGCGGTCGACCTGTTCGACGACTACCGCCAGCACTACGGGGCCAACCCGGCCCCCGACGCGGTCGCGGCCTGGCTCCGCGACCAGGTGGTGGCCGAGCGCGAACGCATCTATCTGTCCGGCGCCGAGGCGCACGCCTACGGCATCTGCTCGGTCGTCGTCGTGCCGGCCGCTCTCACGCTGCGTACGGTCTGGCTGGTCCGTGACCTGTTCGTGGCCGAGCACATGCGCCGTCACCACGTCGCGCAGGGCCTGCTCGACCACGTCGCCGAAGAGGCCCGGGCGGCCGGCGCGCACCGCCTGGCGTTGCAGACCGATGTCGCCAACGACCGGGCGAATCAGCTATACGCCAAGTGCGGCTTCCGCGCCCTGACCGACGTCGCTCTGATGGACCGGGTCCTCTGAGGCGCCCGGCTGGGCCGGCACCGAGATGCGGCGGGCGAACGACTTGGTCGCCGTGTAGAGCTTGTAGATCAGCAGCAGCTCGAACGCGATCATCAGCCCGGCCGCGATCAGCGTTACCCCGATGATCCAGTTCACCACCGGGCCGACGATGAAGACGAACATCATGAACTCGATGCCGCTGATCACGTGGGCCCGGATGCGGCCCCGCAGCAGCAGGCGGCGCATCCGCACGAACAGCGCGAACCGGTCGCGGAAGTCGCCGTAGACGTCGACCACGATCGGGGCGGGGCCGTCCTCGGACGCGAACTCGGCCTCCTCGGCGAAGGCCACCGGCTGCTCGGTGCCGGTCAGCTCGGCCAGCTTGGCCTTCATGTCGGCCTTGACCTTGCCCATCTGCAGCGCGTTCAGATAGCGGAACATGTCGAGGAAGATGACGAGCCCGGCGAGCCACACGAAGGCGAAGTTGTGTGTGCGCTCGTATTGCCCGCCGAACAGGCCGACCGCGCAGGCGAGCACCCGCAGCCGGTCGAAGACGTAGTCGAGCCAAGCCCCGAAGACCGAGCCGGTGCCGTTGAGCCGGGCGATCTTGCCGTCCATGCAGTCGAGCACGAAGCTCAGGTGGAACAGCAGCGCGCCGAGCAGCAGCCAGCCGTAGGAACCGCGCCAGAAGGCGGCGGCCGAACCGAGGCCGATCACGAACGCGAGCGTGGTCAGCACGTTGGGCGTGATCGCGCGCCAGGGCGCGACGACCCAGACCAGGCGGGATGCCAGGGGGTCGACGAGCCAGACGGTCCACCACGCGTCCCGCCTCTTGTAGGTGCGGTCGCGGATCTCGGCCAGAGCGGGTCGATGGGCCATGGCACTCCGATCAAGGTGAACATCAGGCTGCGCGGACAATAACGGACGCCGACAAGAATGGGGATGCCGGGCCGATATTTACGGCATGTCGGGTGGTGGTCAGGCACCGGACGGACGTGAAACGATCACGACGTGGAGGCGAGCCACGTTCGAGGCGAACTCGACGAGATCCTGCTGACCGAGGAGCAGATCCAGACCCGCGTCGCCGAACTGGCGGCCGAACTCGGCACGGTCTACGCGGGACGCACGCCGGTGCTGGTCGGGGTGCTCAACGGGGCCGCGACCTTCACGGTCGACCTGGCCCGGGCGTACGCCGACCAGGTCGAGCTCACCTGGATGGCGATCCGCTCCTACCGCACCCACAACCCGGCGTCCGGCAGCGTGCGCCTGCTCAAGGACCTCGACGTCGACATCACCGGGCGCGACGTGGTCATCGTGGACGGCGTCGTCGATACCGGGCTGACCATGAACTGGCTGATCGCCAACCTGGCCCAGCGCTCCCCCGCGTCGATCGCGGTCTGCGCGCTGCTCCGCAAGCCCGAGACACCGCGCTTCGAGGGCACGACGACCTATTTCGGGTTCGACGTCGGCCCCGGCAACATCGTCGGATACGGCCTCGATCACCAGGGCCGATATCGGAACCTGCGCTGCGCGGCGACGCTTGCGCCGCGGACGTACGCGGTGAAATGAGCGCGATCCTTTTCGATTTCTTCGGCACGCTGGTGTCGTATTCGCCGAGCCGGGTGGATCAGGGCTATCCGCGTTGCCACGCGTTTCTCCGGGAGCACGGCTCGGCGCTGTCCTACGACGACTTCCTGGCCCGGATCGAGCCTCCTTCGACGCGCGCAGCGACATCGACGACCGCGAGTTCTCGATGGGCGAGGTCGCGGCCGAGTTTCTCGCCCGCGCGGCGGTCGGCGGCGACCCGGCCGAATTCGAACGGCCAGTGCGGCGGGAATCACTGCCTATCCGATCGGCCCGGGGAAAACCGCCGGGGTTCCGGCTGAACGGCGGATCCATTCCGCCTTTGATCTCCCGCTCCGGCGACTGATTTCGGACTGAACGCAACGAACTGGGCGTCGTGCCGCGGGCGGCCCGGCTGCGGTTGTCCGGCGGAGACGTCGCGTACGTCGGCAATGCCGGACTCCCGACCGGCCGTGCGGCGCCGCACCCGGCGCGGCCATCGGGTGGCTTGCGCGGGCTCTGCGTAGGCTGTGTGCCATGACTGAGTTCGACGGCCTCCCGGTGCTCCGCTCCCCGGTGGCCATCGCCGCCTTCGAGGGCTGGAACGATGCTGCGGACGCTTCCACCGCGGCCGTGGAACACCTCGAACAGGTGTGGCAGGCCAAGCAGATCTCCACCATCGACCCGGAGGACTTCTACGACTTCCAGGTCAGCCGTCCGACCGTCGTCATGGGCGAGAGCGAGACCCGCAAGATCGAGTGGCCGACCACCCGCTTCACCGTGGCCAGCCCGGAGGGCAGCGACCGCGACGTCGTGCTGATCCGGGGCATCGAGCCGAGCATGCGCTGGCGCACCTTCTGCGAGCAGGTGCTCGAGGTGTGCCACAGCCTCGAGGTCAACCGGATCGTGCTGCTCGGCGCGCTGCTCGCCGACGTGCCTTATACGCGTCCACTGCCGATCAGCGGTTCGGCGACCGACAGCGACGTGGCCGAGAAATACAAGGTCGTCCCCACCCGCTACGACGGTCCGACCGGCATTGTCGGCGTGCTGCACGAGGCGGCCGGCCGGGCCGATCTCGACGCTCTGTCGTTCTGGGTGCACGTTCCCCACTACGCCAACAACCCGCCCTGCCCGAAGGCCACGCTGGCGCTGCTCAGCCGCCTGGAAGACGTGCTTGATCTGCCGGTGCCGATGACCGACCTGGCGGAGGAGGCCGACGAGTGGGAGAAGCGGGTGCGCACGGCCGCCGAGCAGGACGCGGAGCTCGGTGAATACGTCCGGGAGCTGGAGGAGCGGGTCGGCGACGAGGGCATCCAGCCGCTGACCGGCGACGAGATCGCGTCGGAGTTCGAGAAATACCTGCGGCGGCGCGGCGGATCGGCCGGCCCGACCGCCGGTTCCTGGTAGGTGGTTCCCGGGGTGTCGCCTCGGGAACTTCACGATCGGGGTGCATCCTAGGAACCTATGACCATTAATCCGGGCGCGGCCGAGTCGCCGCACCGTCAGATCGCCGCCCAGCTGCGCGAACGCATCCGCCGCGGCGACTGGCAGCCCGGCGAGCGGCTGCCGTCGATCCCGGCGCTCGGCGAGTTCTTCGGCGTCGCCAAGCAGACCGTGCAGCGCGCGGTCGACCAGCTGCGGCTCGAAGGCACGCTGATCACCAAGCCGGGCTCGGGCACGTTCGTCCGCGGCACCCGGCGCCGCCTCAACCGGCTCTCCCGCGGTCGCTACGGCGCCTACCGCGGCTACCACGCCGACCTCGCCGCCCGCTACCGCCAGCAGTTGCTCACGGTCGGCCGCGAACCGGCGCCGCCCGAGGTGGCGGACGCTTTCGGCGTGCGCGACGGCACCGAGTTGCTCGTCCGCCGGCACATCGTGCGCACCGACGACGCGACGGTCGAGGTGGGTGCGTCCTGGTTCCGGGCCAAGGAGGCGAGCGGCACCAACCTGGAACGCCTCGAGGCGTTCGGGCGGCCGCTCTACCAGGAGGCCGAGGAGGTGCTCGGCAAGCGCTACACCACCGCGACCGACACCATCAGCGCCCGCCAGCCGAGCCGCGACGAGGCCGAGGTGCTGCAGATCCGCCCGGACACGCCGGTGCTGCACCTGCTGCACGTGGCCTTCGACGAGACCCGCAAACCGATCGAGGTGGCCCAGGCGACGTGGCCGGGGCCGATGACGACGCTGACCGAGGAATACAAGATTCCGGCGCCGGCGCCCGCTTCCTACGACGAGGATTCCGGGCTTTCGCTCGCCTGAAGAACCCGCACGGCCCGCGCGGCGGCCGCCCTCACCCGCTCGTTATCGTCGGTGAGCAATCCGGCGAGCGCGGGCTGGGCGGAATCGAGGCGGTGCCGCGCCGCGAGCTTCGCGGCCATTTCCCGTACGCGCCAATGAGCGTCACCAAGCGCATTGATGACTGCCGTTTCCGTGCGTTCGTCGGTCCGCTCCTCGCTGAGCGCCCAGAGAAGGCCGCGCACACCCCAGACCCGGAGCCAGTAACGCTCCTTCTCGGACTTGTCGAGAAACCGCTCCTGCCCCGGCCCGGCCAGCGCGATGATCAGGCCGGGGTCGGTGTCGCCGCCCTCGATGAGGGTGATGCAGCCCGCGATCACCGCGTCGGCTCCGCGGGCCCGGCAAGCGGCCTCGATGCTCTGCCGCGGTGTCATCCCCCACGTCATGGGGGTCAGCGTACATTCTTCCCTGAATACAGCGTTCGCTGTACTGTCGGCTCCGTGGAGACCGCCACCCACGGACAGGTCCTGGCCCGCTTCGGCCACGCCCTGTCCGACCCCACCCGCTCGCGGCTGCTGCTGGCGCTGCGCGACGCCCCCGGCTATCCGGCCGACCTGGCCGTGCTGCTCGGCGTGACCCGGCAGAACCTTTCCAACCACCTGGCCTGCCTGCGCGGCTGCGGCCTCGTCGTCGCGGTGCCGGAGGGCCGGCGAACCCGCTACGAACTGGCCGACGCCCGCCTGCGCGACGCCCTCGACAGCCTGCTCGGCCTGGTCCTGGCCGTCGACCCGGAGTGCTGGTGATGAGCGCGGTCCTGGTCCGCCGCATCCGATTCCTGGTCGCCGCCACCATCACCTACAACGTGATCGAAGCCGTCGTGGCCGTGTCGTCGGGCCTGGTGGCGGGCGAGACGGCGCTGGTCGGCTTCGGCCTCGACTCGGTCATCGAGGTGTCCTCGGCGGCGGCCGTGGCGTGGCAGTTCAGCGGCCCGTCGCCGGAGACCCGCGAACGCCGGACGCTGCGCGCGATCGCCTGGTCGTTCTTCGCCCTGGCAGCCTACGTGGCGGTCGCGTCGGCGCACGCGCTGCTGGCCGGCTCGTCCGCGTCGCCGTCCCCGGTGGGCATCGCGCTGGCCGCGGTGTCCCTCGTGGTCATGCCGGTGCTGTCGTTCGCACAGCGCAGGGCCGGCCGGGCCCTGGGTTCGGTCACCGCGGTGGCCGACTCGCGGCAGACGCTGTTGTGCACGGCGCTGTCCGGGGTTCTGCTGGCCGGGCTGGCCTTGAACGCATCGTTCGGCTGGTCGTGGGCCGACCCGGCGGCCGGGCTGGTGGTGGCGGGCGCCGCGCTGCGCGAGGGCCGCAACGCCTGGAAGGGCGACGCCTGCTGCACGCCGGCTCCGTCCTGCTGCGGCGAGAGGGTAACGGGTTGACCGGCACGATCAGCGGCGTAGTCGCCGTCACGGTGGCCGCGCTGCCGTTGGCCGTGCTGGCGGTCTGGGCCCTGGCCCGCCACCGGAGCGGGTGGCGCCGGTCGGTGGCCGAGGTCGGCATCGTCTACGGAACCGTGCCGTGGGTCTGGATGATCCTGCTGCCCCGCCATGACTCCGGCGACGGCCACGCCCAGGTGAACCTGATCCCGCTGCGCGACCTGCTCGAGGTGCTGGGCAGCGGCCCCCGGACGGCGACGGTCCAGATCGTCGGCAACCTGCTGGTCTTCGCGGCGCTCGGCTTCTTCGCCCCGCTGCGGTTCGCGGCCTTGGCCTCGGCACCCCGCATCGTGGCAGTGGCGGCGGCCTGCTCGATCCTCGTCGAAACCTTGCAGTACACCCTGCACCTGCACCGAGTGTCCTCGGTGGACGACGTGCTCCTCAACGCCGCCGGAGCCGGCCTGGCCGCCGTGATTTCGCGCCGCTGGTGGAGCCTCGGATCAGTTCCGCGGCCAGCCAGTCGGACCAGCGGCCCAGAGGCTGGCTGAAGGACCCGTCCGGCGACCGGTCGAAGTAGGCCGTGCTGAACGGGATGTCGTCCAACGTGAACTCGCAGGACTCGGTCGGCGGCTGCGTCGTCAGGGCGGTGGCACCGGCCGCTACGAGCAGCGCCTTCGACGGCTCGGCGTGGATGCGCTCGACCCAGAACTCGACGTCGCCGTGCTCGCGCGTGATCCGGCCGATGCGCGCGTCGAGCCCCCGCCGCCGAACAGCCAGGCCGGGATGCCGGCGTCCCGCAGGACCGCCGTGACCGTGCGGATGAGCCGCAGTTGCCCTCGGGTCCTCTCGTCCACGGTCCGATCGTGACGACAGGAGGCCCGAAGCGCAATCGCGCTCCGGGCCTGATGTTGATGTTGGGCCGGCCGGGGATGCAGCCGACCCGGTAGTAGGACTGGGTCAGCCCAGCAGGCCGCCGCCGAGGAGGCCACCGTCGCCGTTGCCGCTGTTGCCGCTCAGGAGAACGATGCCGTTGTAGCTGCTGCCGTTGTTCTGGGAGTTCGAGTGGAGCTCGTACCAGGTGCTGTCGTCGTTGTCGCACGGGTCGGAGTACCACTGGTTGTGGTGGTGCCCGTGGTGATGGTGGTGGCTGGGGGCAGCCGAGGCGGGTCCCGCGAGAGCGAGGCTCGCGCCGGTGGCCAGGAGCAGGCCAGCGAGGTACAGAACCGGACGACGCATGATTTGTTCCCTTCGGACGAAAATCAGATCTCAGAAAGTCTGTCCGTTTCGGCCGGTAAATGTGGCCCTTTCTGCAGAAAGACCGCCGAAAAGCTCTAAGTTTCTCGAAACCGTCCGAAACGGACGTGATCGGTCTAGGCTTCGCGCGAAAAAGCGGCCGTCCGAACAGGACGGCCGCTCCGGACGAGCAGGCTAGAGACGAATGCCGAGCAGCGCGTCGACCGTCCGCGCCATCAAAGCCGGCGCCGACTCGTCGTCGCCCGCACCGGATCGCGCCGCGTCCGCCCAGGCGTCGATCACGGCAAGCGCGCGCGGCGTGTCCAGATCGTCGGCCAGGCTTTCGCGGACCGCGGCCAGCAGACCGGCCCCCGACGGACCGGACGGCGCGGACGCCGCCGCCCGCCAGTTGGCCAGCCGGTCCTGTCCCACCTTGAGCACGTCGTCGGTCCACTCCCGGTCGCCGCGGTAGTGGCCGGCCATCAAACCGAGCCGCACCGCCATCGGGTCGACCCCGTCGCCACGCAGGCGCGAGACGAAGACCAGGTTGCCCTTGGACTTCGACATCTTCTCGCCCGCCAGCCCGATCATGCCGGCGTGCACGTAATGCCCGGCGAACGGCTGCTCACCGGTGAGCACCTCGGCGTGCGCCGCCGAACACTCGTGATGCGGGTAGATCAGGTCGCTGCCGCCGCCCTGCACGTCGATCGTGTTGCCGAGCAGGCTGGTCGCGATCGTCGCGCACTCGATGTGCCAGCCGGGACGCCCGGGCCCGAGGTCGCCGCCGTCCCACGCCGGCTCGCCATCGCGGGCGCCGCGCCAGAGCAGCGGGTCGAGCGGGTCCCGCTTGCCCGCCCGCTCGGGGTCACCGCCACGCTCGGCCGAGAGCGTGATCATCTCGTCGCGGCCCAGCCCCGACTCGTAGCCGAAGCGGGGCGCGGCGGCGATCGGGAAGTAGAAGTCGCCGGTGCCGTCGGTCAGCTGGTAGGCGGCATCCTGCGAAACGAGCGTGCGCACGTGCGCCGCGATCGCCGGGATCGACTCGACCGCACCCACGTAGTGCGCCGGCGGAAGAATGCGCAGCGCCTCCATGTCTTCCCGGAAGAGCGCGGTCTCGCGCATCGCGAGCACCACCCAGTCTTCCCCGTCGCGGTGCGCCCGCTCGAGCAGCGGATCGTCGATGTCGGTCACGTTCTGCACGTAGGTCACGGTGCGACCCATGTCGCGCCAGATGCGGTTGATCAGGTCGAACGAGATCATCGTGGCCGCGTGCCCGAGGTGGGTGGCGTCGTAGGGCGTGATGCCGCAGACGTACATGGTCGCGGTCGCACCGGGCTCACTCGGCTGGGCCGAACGCCGCGCCGTATCGAACAGCCGCGGGGGCGTCCGGCCCCAGAAATCAGCTCCATCCGGCAGGGTCGGCACGTCGTGCCCGGTCCAAGCGTCCATGGTCAGGAGCCTATCCAGACCCCCAGACAGAAACTCGGGCGCGTGAGGTAAACCTCAGCTGGGTGCCGGGTCGCTTTCCGGCAACCGTACGCGGGCGACCAGCGCGACAACCGCATCAGGATCGCCCTCGACCCGACGCCCAGCCGCCGTCACCGACGCAACATGCGGTGAGCTGCTGGGCTCGTAGCCGGCGAAAGGTCTTGATCTCGCTACCAGGCCTTACTACACCGGCGGCCAGGGGATTGCCGGCCAGTCGGGGGGCGGCTTGGGGAAGCGCCGGGACCGCAGCAAACGGCGGACCCGCAGGCGCACCTGGTGGACCTCGGTGATGGTCAGGTGTTCCTCGAGGGCTTCGCCCAACTCGCCGTCGAGGCGCTCGGTGAGCTGTTCGAGCACGTCGACCGCGTCCGGGATCAGCGGCTTGCCGGTCCAGCCCCAGAGGACCGTGCGCAGTTTGTTTTCCACGTGGAAGCTCACGCCGTGGTCGACGCCGTGTATCGAGCCGGTGGCCGGGTAGAGCACGTGGCCGCCCTTGCGGTCGGCGTTGTTGATGATTGAGTCGAAGACGGCCAGGCGGGCCAGGCGCGGGTCGTCGGCGTGGGCCAGGGCGTACGCGTCGCCGTCCTCGTCGCGGGCGTTGGCGACGGCCAGCCAGCCGGCCGGGATGTCGTAGGCCGGTACGAAGCCGATCAGGGCGGACGCCTCGGCCGGCTCGTCGATCCACAGCTGCAGCGCGCCCGGGCCGAGCGGGCCGTCGCGCAGGATGGTCGGCGGCACCACGTCCCATCCGGTCGCCTGGGAGACCAGGAAGGCCGACACCTCACGGCCGGCCAGCGTGCCGTCCGGGAAGTCCCACAGCGGCCGCTCGCCCTGGACCGGCTTGTAGACGCAGCGGCGGGTGAGCCCGTCGAGGGTGATCTCGCCCCGCAGCGTGGTGTTGGAGGCGTCGACCATGCGGCCCTCGATCTCGATCGTGCCGCGGCCGAGCAGCTCGAGGGCGTCCTTCTCGGCGAGCACGGTCACCGGTGGTAGCCGTTGTGCCGGGGGCAGAGGTGGCCGGCCGGGTCGAGCGGCTGGCCGCAGAGCGGGCAGGGTGGGCGGCCGGCGGCGACGACGCGGCGGGCCCGGTCGATGAACGCCCGGGTGGCCTCGGGGCTCAGCCGTACGCGCAGCCGGTCGAGGTCGTCGTCGGGCTCGTCGTCATCGTCGTCGTCGTCATCGGCGAGGTCGTCGTCGGTTTCGGGGTCGTCCTCGCCGAGCGCGATCTCGACCTCGGCCTCGCCGGCCTCGATCGCCTCGATCACGACGGTCGCGGTGTCGACATCGAAGGCGAGCCCCAGCGTGCCGACCCGGAACTCCTCGTCGACCGGCGTGTCGAGCGGCTCGTTGTCGTGGACCGCGACGAGCGGCGCCTCGGGCAGGTTGACGCCGAACCGCTTGTTGGCCTCGATGAGCAGCTCTTCCAGCTTCTCGGCCAGCAGCGACACCTGGACCTTCTCCAGGGCGACGCTGACCACCCGGCCTTCGCCGCGCGCCTGCAGGAAGAACGTCCGATCACCGGGCTCTCCCACCGTCCCGGCGACGAACCGCTCCGGCGGCTCGAAAGCATGCACCTGGTGGGTCATGAGAGCAACCCTAGCGATCCCCGCGCGGGATCGCTCACCGCAGGCGGCCGGGTTCGCCGAGGGCGCAACCGGGACACCGGCTGCGGTAACACCAGGGTCACCCTGGGTTGTTCAGGCGCCGGCTCCGCCGCCGACCGCCGCATCGGAGGAGACCTCCGCGCCGGCCTTCGGCTTTTCCGGTACGAGGTGGGACAGGTCGCCGGTGTCGTTGACCCGCACCACGAACGGCCGTGTCGGGGTGTAGGTGATGGCGCTGACCGAGGCCGGGTCGGCGACGATGCGCTGGAACTCGTCCAGGTGCAGGCCCAGCGCGTCGGCCACGATGGCCTTGATCACATCGCCGTGGCTGCAGGCCAGCCAGACCGCTTCCGGGCCGTGCTCGGCGGTCACCTTCGCGTCCCAGCGGCGGATCGTGGCGACCGCGCGGGCCGACATCTCGGCCATCGCCTCGCCGTTGGGGAAGATCGCCGCGCTCGGGTGCTGCTGCACCACCTTCCAGAGCGGCTCCTTGGCCAGTTCGTTCAGCGGCCGGCCTTCCCAGTCGCCGTAGCCGCACTCGATAAGCCCGTCGTCGACCGTCGGCTCGACGCCCGGCAACGCCAGCTCGACCGTCTGCCGGCACCGGACGAGCGGGCTGGTGACGACCCCGGCCAGCGGCAGCGCACGCAGGCGTTCGCCGGCCCGGGCCGCCTGGGCCCGGCCGGTCTCGTCGAGCTCGGCCGGGCGCCGGCCGGCCAGTTCGCCGGTGGCGTTGGACGTCGTACGCCCGTGCCGGAGCAGGAGAACTGTTGCCACCGCTATGCCACGCCCGCTTCCTCGTAGGCCTCGGCCACGAGCCGGAGGGTGTCGATGCCGCTCTTCAGGTCCCCCACGTACGGGCTGACCGAGAGCGTGCCGACGCCGGCCGCGGCGTACTGCTTGATGCGTTCCTTGATCTGGATCTTGTTGCCGATCAGCGAGGTGCGCTCGATGAAGTCCTGCGGTACGGCCTCGGCCGCTTCCGCCTTCTGGCCCGCAAGATAGAGGTCCTGAATCCTGGCCGCTTCGTCGGCGTAACCCATGCGGACCGCGATCTGGTTGTAGAAGTTGGTCTCGCGGCTGCCCATGCCGCCGACGTAGAGCGCCGCGTAGGGCCGGATCACGTCGGCGCACCAGGCCAGGTTGTCGCCGACCGACACCGGCACCGTCGGTGCCACGTCGAAGCCGGTCAGGCCGAGGCCGCCCCCGTCCTTGGATGAGCGCCGCGCCCGCCCGCGCGCGATGTGCTGCAAGGCCTCGCCGGCCGCGTCGGGTGCGAAGAAGACCCCCAGCCAGCCGTCGGCGATCTCGCCGGCCAGCTCGAGGTTTTTCGGGCCGACCGCGGCCAGGTAGATCGGGACGGCCTCGCGCGGCGGGTGGAAGCCGAGCTTGAGGGCCTTGCCCGCGCCGCCGGGCAGCGGAAGCTGATAGTGCTCGCCCTGATAGGACACCGGCTGCCGCGCGATCGCCATCTTGACGATCTCGACGTATTCCCGGGTGCGGGCCAGCGGCTTCGCGAACCGCACGCCGTGCCAGCCCTCGGAGACCTGCGGGCCGGAGACGCCCAGGCCGAGCCGGAACCGGCCGCCCGAGAGCGCGTCGATGGTGGCGGCGGTCATCGCGGTCATCGCGGGGGTGCGGGCCGGGATCTGCAGCACCGCGGCGCCGAGGTCGATCTGCTGGGTCTGGCCGGCCAGCCAGGCCAGGGTCGAGACGGTGTCGGACCCGTACGCCTCGGCGGCCCAGACCACCGCGTAGCCGAGCCGGTCCGCCTCCTGCGCCATCGCCAGATGATCGGCCGGCGTGCTCCACGCCGTCTGATAGCCGAGATTGAGTCCGAGCCGCACGTTGTCCTCCCGCTGAACCACCGAAACACCTGAACCACCGAAACGGATCACCAGGAAGCCTACTGACTTTCCTCTTCCGATCTCGGTCCGGTAACCGACGGGTTTGACCAGCGGCTGAGCATTTCGCCGCGAGCATGGTCTGAATAAGGTTCATCTCATGCAACAGCGACCGCTCGGCCGAAGCGGGCTGGCGGTCTCGCGGCTCGCGCTCGGCACCATGACCTGGGGACGCGACACCGACCCCGACGACGCGGCTTCGCAGCTCAAGCTCTTCCTCGACGCCGGCGGCACCCTGCTCGACACCGCCGACGTCTACGGCGACGGCGACGCCGAATCGGTGATCGGCTCGCTGCTCGATCATCTGGTGCCCCGCGACGAGGTGGTGATCGCGACCAAGGCCGGGCTCACCCCGCGCGGCTGGCGGCGGCGGGACGGCTCGCGTGGCAACCTGCTGCGGTCACTCGACAGCTCGCTGCGCCGGCTCGGCACCGACTACGTCGACCTGTGGCAGGTGCACGGCTACGACCCGCACACCCCGCTGGAGGAGACTCTGGGCGCGCTCGACCACGCGGTGAGCAGCGGCCGGGTCCGCTACGTCGGCGTCTCCAACTTCGCGGCCTGGCAGACCGTGCGGGCCGCGACCTGGCAGGCGGCGTACCCCGGCCGGGCCCCGATCGTGGCCACCCAGATGGAATATTCGCTGCTCGAGCGGGGCATCGAGCGGGAGCTGCTGCCGGCGGCCGCGGCTCTGGGTTTCGGGCTGCTGGCCTGGTCGCCGCTGGGCCGGGGCGTGCTGACCGGCAAATACCGCAACGGCCGGCCGCTCGACTCACGCGCCGCCTCGGAGCACCTGGCGCCGTTCGTGCAGACCTATCTGGAGCCGCGCAGCTCGAGCATCGTCGAGGCGGTGGTGACCGCGGCGGGCGGCCTGGGCGTGTCGCCGCTCGAGGTCGCGCTGGCCTGGATCCGCGACCGGCCCGGAGTGGCCGCGCCGATCCTGGGCGCCCGCACGGCGGGCCAGTTGCAGGGCGCGCTGGCCAGCGAAGACCTGACGCTGCCGACCGAAATTGCGAACGCTCTGGACGACGTGTCGGCGATCGACGTCGGCTACCCGGAACGCGAAGGCGTGGGCTACCCCGACGCCGACGGCTGAGGGTTGTCCGAGGGTTCCGAGGATGCCGAGGATTGCCACCACGATGGTGAGGCCCGAGGCGGTCACGAGTGGATCACCGCGGGCCGCCACAGACAGCGGCGCACTCGGCGTGGTTATCAAGGAGATCGAAAGCCGGCGGCGAGAAACCGAGGCATTCCCTCAGCATGCCGCCGACGGTCAGCGTTGATTTTGGTAGCCGGCGCACGTCGCCCAACGCCCACGCCCGTCGCCCCGGAGTGTTCGTATGATCACTGCCGCCGCCTTCGCCTCGGCGGCGTGCCCGCTGGCTTGACCAGGCCAGATCCGGCAGTACGCAGGTGAGCGCTTCACCGCGACGGCCACGCCGAGCGAATACGCGCTGGTCAGCGCTTGTCGAGCCCCCACGAAAAGGTGCAGTCTAGTGGCCATGGACTACGAATACGCGCCGCTCCGGTTGCCTTCGAATGTCGATCGGCTGACCGCTGCGGCGCAGCTGGCGATCCAGGCGGAGTTCTCGGGATGGGAGCTGGCACGAGTCCAGCTCTTCCGGGACGGGACGCGCAAGGTGATGTTGCGCCGCCGCGTCCAGCCCACCCCCCAGCCCGGGTTGAGCATATAAAAACGAGGTCCGTCCGCTGAAGCGGGCGGACCTTCGTCATATAGAGCCGCGAAGTGAGCCCGAAGCGCCCTGGGGCCACCGGATTTCGCCCGTCGATGACTTGAGTGCCGAAACGACAAGGCGAAGCCGGCGTCGTTCTGGTGCTCAAGTCACCGACCTCAAGGGGCGAAATCCGCGCCGAGCGGAGCGAGGCCATTAGACACAGCCGTCAGACACAGCCATCAGGCATGATTATGCCCGGCGTGGTCTTCTTCCTCGTCCGGCAGGAACGGGTGCTCGTCGAGCCGGCCGACCAGGAGTTCGCCCTCGCGGGGCGCGAACGGGCCGCTGCCGTCCGAGTCCTCGAAAGCTTCCAGGTCGAGCGGCTCGGGCACCTCGGTGACCGTGAGCAGGCCGTCGAGCGGCTCCAGCTCGGGCACGTCGAGGGACGACAGCGAGCCGTCGCCGGCCTGCAGCAGTTCGAGCACGGCCTCGCCGACCGACTCGACCGGTCCCGGGTCCTCGTCCTCGGGCACCGAGCTGCGCCGGGCCGCCTCGGCCACCCGCAGCAGGGCGCCGACGCTGGGCACGCGGTAGTCGCGCCGCTGGCGCACCGAGATCACCTGGGGGTAGGGGTCGGTCGCGCCGTCCGGGCCGAAGTCGCCGCCGCCCAGACCGAAGCGCTGGTCGGCCTCGTCGGGGTCGATCGACTCGACGTCCCACGGCGTGACCTCGCCGAACGCGTCGAGCAGCTTCTCGTCGTACGCGAACGAGGCGTTGTTCAGATCGACGTACGCCTGCCAGACGTCGTCGTCGTCAATGCGGCCGGCAGCCGTCTTGACCGCCGCGAGGTGTGCCCGGGCAGCCTCCACGACCCGCTCGAGAGCGGCGTCGAGCTCGGCGTTCTGGTCGGTCATTGAAAAGGGTCCTTCCGGGTTCAGCTGGTGCGAAGCAGACGGTCGAGCACACGCACGCCGAACTCTAGTCCCTCCACCGGAACGCGCTCGTCGATGCCGTGGAACAGCGAGCTGAAGTTGAGGTCGGGCGGTAGCCGCAGCGGCGCGAAGCCGAAACAGCGGATGCCGAGCGTGGCGAACGCCTTCGCGTCGGTGCCACCGGACATCATGTACGGAATGGTGCGCGCCGCCGGGTCCTCGGCCCGCAACGCCGCCGCCATGGCGTCGACCAGGGATCCCTCGAAAGCGGTCTCGACCGGCGGCTGCCGGTGGTTGTGGTCGATCTCGATGTCGGGCCCGATCAGCCCGCGCAGCTCGGCGAGGAAGTTGTCCTCCTGGCCGGGCAGCAGCCGGCAGTCGATCGTGGCCGACGCCTTGCCGGGGATCACGTTGTCCTTGTAGCCGGCCTCGAGGCGGGTCGGGTTGGCCGTGTTGCGGATCGTCGCGCCGATCAGGTTGGCGATCGGGCCCAGTTTGGCCACCGCGATCTCCGGGTCGTCGGGGTCGATCTCGATGCCCAGCGCGGCGCCGACCTCTTCGAGGAAGCGCCGCACGGTCGGCGTGACCACGATCGGGAACCGGTGCCGGCCGACCGCGGCGACCGCCTCGGCGAGCGCGGTGACCGCGTTGTCGTCGTGCATGAACGAGCCGTGTCCGGGCCGCCCGGTGGCGTGCAGCTGGAGCCAGTCGAGGCCCTTCTCGGCGGTCTGCACCAGGTAGAGCCGGAGATCGTCGGAGACCGTGTAGGAGTAGCCGCCGACCTCGCCGATCG
This sequence comes from Actinoplanes sp. NPDC051343, assembly GCF_044455125.1. Classification (NCBI taxonomy): domain Bacteria; kingdom Bacillati; phylum Actinomycetota; class Actinomycetes; order Micromonosporales; family Micromonosporaceae; genus Actinoplanes; species Actinoplanes sp. NPDC051343. Next base: position 596,564 of record NZ_JBITEL010000003.1, on the reverse strand, counting down.
CCTCGGTGCAGCCCTCGAACTCCTCGGGGTGGTTGTGCACCAGCCACTGCGAGCCGTACTCCATGCCGGCCTCTTCGTCGGCGGTGTAGCACAGCACGACGTCGCGGGGCGGGACGTAGCCGGTGCGCTTCCAGTCCCGGACGACGGCGAGCATCATCGCGTCCATGTCTTTCATGTCGATCGCGCCGCGGCCCCAGAGGTAGCCGTCCTTGATCTCGCCCGCGAACGGCGGCACCGACCACTCGCTCGCGTCGGCCGGTACGACGTCGAGGTGGCCGTGCATGAGCAGCGCACCCCGCGAGCGGTCGGCGCCGGGGATGCGCGCGACCAGGTTGGCCCGCGTGGGGGCCGACTCGTAGATCTCGGTCGAGACGCCGACCTCGCCGAGCTTCTCGGCGACGTATTCGGCGGCGACCCGTTCGCCGACCGTGGTGCGCTGGTCGCCGGTGTTGGTGGTGTCGATGCGCAGCAGGTCGCGGCAGATGCCGACGACCTCGGTGACGGCGGTGGTCTCCATTTGACCTTCTTACCAGCACCGCGTTGCGAGGGTTTGCCGGGAGAGGCGCCCTGGGTATTGGCCGGGCCATGTCCGCGCTGGATCTTCCCCCGCTTCCGCCGACCGGCGGCGAAATCACCGGCCGCAGTGCGATCGACGTGCTGGGCGAGCAGCACCGTCAACTGGTCGAGCTGTGCGACCGCCTGACCACCGAGCCGAGCCGCAAGCTGCGCGACGTCGTCGTGGCCACGCTGTCCCGGCACCTGTCGGCCGAGGAGCAGTACCTCTATCCCGCGATCCGCAAGGTCGTTCCCGGCGGCGAGGACCTGGCCGCCCGCGAGCTGGCCGAGGACAAGGCTCTGCTCATCCTGCTGCAGCGGGTGCAGAAGGATCAGGACTTCGCCGAGCTCGCGGCCGCGGTCCGGCGGCACGTCGCGGCCGACTCCGAGGAGCTGCTCCCGGTGCTGACTCAGATGGTGCCGATCGAGGACCTGATCCGGGTCGGCAACCGCATCGAGGTCGCCGAGGAGGCCGCCCCGACCCGTCCGCACCCGGGCACGCCGTCGAATCCGCCCTGGAACAAGGTGGTGGATCCGGTCGTCGCGGTGGTCGACAAGGTGCGCGACGTGGTCACCAACCGTACGACCTACCCAACCGATTTGTAACGATCCTTCCGCAGTGGAGGATCTTTCACTTCCCCCCAGGACTAGCCCTCATGCCGTAATAGTCCTAACGTCACGCTATGAACCTGGAGCTCCGGCATCTCAAGGTGGTCTGCGCCATCGCGGAGACCGGCAGCGTCACCAAAGCCGCCTCTCAACTCGGGCTGGCCCAGCCGGCCCTGACCGCTCAGCTGCAGCGCATCGAGCGCACCCTCGGCGGCCCCCTGTTCGACCGCGACCGTCGTGGTGCGCGGCCGACCGCCCTCGGTGAGCTGGTGCTCTCCCGGGCCCGGGTGCTCCTGCCGGCCATGAAGGGCCTGCAGGACGAGGCGGCACGCCTGGCCGGGGCGGCGACCGACGACACGCTGTCGCGTTACCGCATCGGCGCGATCGGCGGTCCGATCATGGGCGGCATGGTCGGGCGGCTCTCGACGGCCCAGCCCGACGCGCAGATCACGACCCACGCGTCGTACTGGGTGGAGGAGCTGGCCACCATGGTCGCTTCGGGCAAGCTCGACTACGCCCAGGTGGGGGTGTGCGGCGACGCCATGCCGTCGGGAGACCACGGGCTGGTCTGGCAGACGATCGCGGTCGACGCGGTCTGCGTGCTGATGCCCGACGACCACCCGTGCACCAAGGACGTCGACGTCGACCTGGCCGAGCTCGCCGAGGAGCAGTGGGTGGGCAGCACCGGCGACGGATGCCTGGGCGACTGCTTCGCCGCCGCCTGCGCCCGGGCCGGTTTCACGCCCCGGCGGGTGCTCGAGACCGACCTCCGCAGCGCCGTCGACATGGTCGAGTCGGGCCAGGCGGTGGGCCTGTGCCAGCCGACCTTCCGGCCCCCGCCCGGCCTGACCCACCGGCCGTTGCGTGGCGCCCCGCTGCGCTGGCGCCTGGTGCTCGGGTGGCATCCCGACTCCCCCGCCGCCCGCAGCGCGTCCAAGCTGATGCGGATGGCCGAGGAGGCCTACCAGGAGGTCGTCGCCCGCAACACGTCGTACGTCGAATGGATGGCCGACCACACGCAACTGGGCGGCCACCAGATGGCAGCCGCCCAGTAGTTCAGATCCCGGTCAGACCAGCGCGGCGACCTTGAAGGCCAGCCGGCCGTCGGCCACGTCCACATGCACGGTCTGGCCGGGGGCCAGGTCGGCCGCGAGCAGCAGCTTCGACAACCGGTTGTCCAGCTCGCGCTGGATCGTGCGGCGCAGCGGCCGGGCACCGAACTCGGGCTGGAAGCCCTTGTCGGCGAGCCAGTCGATCGCCGCCGTGCTGATCTCCATGGTGACGTCCTGCGCCTTCAGGCGCCGGTGCGTCTCCTGCAGCATCAGCTCGGTGATCTTCCGCAGCTGGTCGGTCTCGAGCTGCCGGAAGACGATGATCTCGTCGATCCGGTTGATGAACTCGGGCCGCAGCTGCTCCCGCAGCTGGCGGTCGAGCTTGTCCTTCAGCTCCTCGTCGGCGCTGCGGCCGTTGTCCGCCGCACCGAACCCGACGCTGCGCCGGGTGCCCTGGATGATGTCCGAGCCGATGTTGCTGGTCATGATCAGCACGGTGTTCTTGAAGCTCACCGTGCGACCCTGCGCGTCGGTCAGCCGCCCGTCGTCCAGCACCTGCAGCAGGATGTTGAAGACGTCCGGGTGGGCCTTCTCGATCTCGTCGAGCAGCACCACGCTGTACGGCCGGCGGCGCACCGCCTCGGTCAGCTGCCCGGCCTCGTCGTAGCCGACGTAGCCGGGAGGCGCCCCGACCAGCCGCGACACGGTGTGCCGCTCCTGGTACTCGCTCATGTCGAGCCGGATCATCCGGTCCGAGTCGCCGAACAGCGCCTCGGCCAGCGAACGCGCCAGCTCGGTCTTGCCGACGCCGGTCGGCCCGAGGAACAGGAAGCTGCCCACCGGACGGTCCGGGTCGCCCAGGCCGGCGCGGGAACGGCGTACCGCCTCGGCAACCGCCTCGACGGCGTCGTCCTGACCGACCACGTGGTCGTGCAGGTGCCCCTCGAGGCGCAGCAGGCGCTCCCGCTCCTCCTCGGTCAGCTGAGCGACCGGGATGCCGGTGGCCCGCGACACGACCTCGGCGATGTCGGCCCCGGTCACCTGCGGTACGCCGTCCGGGGTCTCGGTGGCCGCGGAGAGCTTCGCCTTGATCGCGTTGATCTCGTCGCGCAGCTGGGACGCCTTCTCGTAGTACTCGGCCGCCACCGCCTGGTCGCGGTCCCGGTTGAGCTGCTCGAGACGCCGCTCGTCCTCCCGTGTGTCGGCCGACGGGGTCTTCACCCGCAGCCGCACCCGCGCACCGGCCTGGTCGATCAGGTCGATCGCCTTGTCCGGCAGGAAGCGGTCGGTGACGTAACGGTCGGACAGCTCCGCCGCGGCGTCCAGCGCCTCGTCGGTGATCCGCACCTGGTGGTGCGCCTCGTAGTTGTCCCGCAGACCGCGCAGGATCGCCACCGTGTCCTCGACGCTCGGCTCGCCGACCAGGACCGGCTGGAAGCGCCGGGCCAGAGCCGCGTCCTTCTCGATGTGCTTGCGGTATTCGTCCAGCGTGGTCGCGCCGACCACCCGGAGCTGGCCGCGGGCCAGGGCGGGCTTCAGCATGTTGGACGCGTCCATGCCGCCACCCTCGCCGCCGCCACCGCCGGCACCGACCAGCGTGTGGATCTCGTCGAGGAAGACGATCAGGCCGTCACCGGACTGCTGGATCTCGTCGATGACCTTGCGCAGGCGCTCCTCGAAGTCGCCGCGGTAGCGGGTGCCCGCCACCAGGCCGGCCAGGTCGAGCTGGATGACCCGCTTGCCCTCCAGGGTCAGCGGGACGTCGCCGTCCACGATGCGCTGGGCCAGGCCCTCGACGATCGCGGTCTTGCCGACGCCGGCCTCACCGATCAGGACCGGGTTGTTCTTGGTGCGGCGGGAAAGGATCTCCACCGCCTGCTCGATCTCGTCCGCACGGCCGATGACCGGGTCGATCTCGCCGCGGCGGGCCAGCTCGGTCAGGTCCACGCCGTACTGCTCGAGGGTGGGGGTGTTCCCACCGCCGCGCTGGGGAGTCGCCTGCGGCTCCGAGGCCTGCAACGCCTGCGGGTCGAGCTTGCCGGCGAGCAGCCGTCCGGCCGCCGAGTCGGGGTTGAGACCCAGCGCCATCAGGATGTGTTCCGGCCCGACGTACGAGGCGCCGAGGGCCCGGGAGATCTGCAGGCTGTCGAGCAGCGCGCGCTTGGCGGCCGGGGTGAGGGCGACCTGCTCGGGCATCTCCTCGCGCACTCCGGCCGGGCGGCCGAGGGCGGCCAGCAGCTGGTCGGGGTCGGCGCCGGCGCGGCGCACGGTCTGCTTGAGCTGGTCCTGCTGGAGTGCACCCCACAGCAGGTGGTCGGTGTCGAGGTCGGCCACCGCACGGTCCGGGTCGGCCAGTTCGGCGGCCCGCCGGGCGGCCGCGGAAAGCACCTCACGGGCGTCGCCGCTCATGTACTTCGTGATATCGATGCGCGCCGACCGGCGCGGCTCGGCCGCACCGAAGAAGCGCGAGAAGAAGTCGTCCCACTGGCCGGGGCCACCCGGCCCGATCGGTCCGATGCTCATAAGTCGTCTCTCTCCTGGTACGTGACTGGTGCTCCCCTAACAGCAACACCCCGGATCGATTGATTCCCCGATTTCACCGAGACTTGACACGGGTAGGCTCAACTCCATGACCGTACCTCTGGTGATCGTCGACGGGGCCAACGTCGTGGGCTCGGTGCCCGACGGATGGTGGCGGGACCGGCCCGCGGCGGCCGCCCGGCTCCGCGACGCACTGGCCGCCGTCCTCACCGAAGGGCTGCCCGACCTGCCCGGACCGGTCGAGGTCACGCTGGTCCTCGAGGGCAGGGCCAAAGACGTTCCGCAAGCCGGGAACGGGGTGCGCATCGAACGCGCCGCCGGCTCCGGCGACGACGCCATCTTCGATCTCGTACGCGGGGTCGCCGCCACCAGACGCACGATCGTCGTCACCGCCGATCGTGGTCTTCGTCAACGTGTGCTTGCGGTCGGAGCCGAGGTCCGGGGGCCGTCCAGCGTCCCCCGCCGGTGAGCCGGGTCGGTTAGGCTGACCGCGTGATCCCGGCCGCCGCCTTCGCCGCGTGGATCACCCCTGCGCTCCCCCTCTACGGCAACGACCACGAGCGGGCTGACTTCGCTCCCTGAGTAGGGCCGGTTTCCCTTTCCGCCCCTTCTCTCGCCTGGGAGCCCTTCTCTCATGTCCATTTCCGCTGCGCCGGTCGGTGCGCGGGCGGTGCTGCGCGCACCGCACGTGCGAACGGTCCTGTTAGCCACTCAACTCGGACGCATCCCGCAGGCCTCGGCGCCCCTGGCCCTGCTGCTGTTCGGCCGCCAGACCCTCAGCCTCGCCACGGCCGGCCTGCTGGTCGCCGGCTACACGGCCGGGATGGCAGCCGGCACCCCGCTGCTCGCGCGCGCCGTCGACCGGCGCAGCCAGCCGCCGGTCGTGCTGTTCGCGTCGCTGCTGTCGGCGGCCGGCTTCCTGCTGGTCGCCACGGGTGCCGGGGGTACGGGCGTACTCCTGGCCGGCGCCGTCGTCGCCGGCCTCGGCACACCGCCGCTGGAAGCGTGCCTGCGCGCCCTGTGGCCGGCGATGGTCCCGCCGGAGGCGGTGAGCGCGGCCTACGCCCTGGACATCGCCGTCCAGGAAGTGATTTTCGTCGTCGGCCCGCTGGTGACGCTGGCCGCGGTCGCACTCGGCGATCCGGCGGCCGGCCTGATCGCCGCGGCGGTGCTGCAGCTGGCCGGGTCGGCGGTCTACGCCCGCACGCCCGCGGTCCGCGGATGGCGCGGGGAGGCGGCGCCGCGGCACTGGTCGGGCCCGTTGCGGGTGCCGCAGTTCGTGCTGCTCATCGGCGGCATCGCCTGCGTCGGCGCGGCGGTCGGCAGCCTCCCGGTGGCGCTGACCGGCTATGCCGAGGCCGCGTCCAACCGGTCGCTCTCCGGGTGGCTGCTGGCCTGCCAGGCGGTCGGGGCGCTGATCGGCGGCCTGCTCTACACGCGGGCGCGACCCGGTGGCCGGCGCCGGTTGCCGCTGGTCACGGTCGTCTTCGCGGCCGGCTACCTGCCGTTGCTGCTGATGCCGGGCGCGGTGGCGATGGCGCCGCTGACCGCACTGTGCGGGGTGGCGCTGCCGCCGCTGCTGACCGTGGTGTTCCTGACCGCCGACGGGCTGGCACCCGCCGGGACGGTGGTGGAGGCGTTCGCGTGGATCGCGACGGCCTTCGCGATCGGGAGCGCGGCCGGGTCGGCGCTGACCGGCCCGCTGGTCGACGACGGGCTGCGGCTCGGTTTCGGCGTCGCCCCGCTGGCCGGCCTGCTCGCCGTCCTGCTGATGACCGCGGCGGCCCGGAAATGACGGGCCGGGAAAACGGCGGGGCGGGTGGCGGGATGACGGTTGAGCACGTGGTGTGGGACTGGAACGGGACACTGCTCGGGGACGGGCCGGCGCTTATCGAGTCGACCATTGAGGCGTTCCAGGCGTGTGGGCTGCCGGCGGTCACCCGGGAGTCCTATCAGCGGCATCATGTGCAGCCGATTCCGCTGTTCTATTCGAGGCTGGCCGGCCGGGTTCTGACCGACGCCGAGCAGAGACGTGTGGCGGCCGGCTTCCAGAACGCGTACGAGAAAAGGCGCACCGCCGTGACCCTGACCGCCGATGCTCTTCCCGCGCTGAGAAAATGGGCCGCCGCAGGCGGGCGTCAGTCGCTGCTGTCGATGTATCCGCACGATCTGCTGATGCCGCTGGTCCGGAGTTTCGGCATCGGTTCCTTCTTTACCCGGGTGGACGGTTCGGCCGGGCGTGACGTGGCGCGGAAAGCACCGTTTCTGGCCCGCCATCTCCAAGTGCAGGGCATCGACCCGGCTCGAACCGTGCTGATCGGGGACAGCGTCGACGACGTCGCGGCCGCGGAGGAATGCGGTGTGCGCTGCATCGTCTATCACGCCGGGGCCGATGCGCTGCACCATCGATCGCATTTCGGGTCGGCAACGGCGGTTTCCAGCCTCGTCGCGGCGATCGAGTCGGTGCTTGAGCAGGCCGCCGGGCGAAACGGCGGGGACGTGGCCGGTCGCGGGACGGCTGCGGGCGAGCGTTAGGCCGACGTCGACCAGGCCGGCCCGCGGTTCCGTCGTGAAGTCGGCGAGAGGCATCCAGACGGATTCGGTGGTTTCGGCGTGTTCGACCCGCCCGCCGGGAAGGGTCCAGTGGGTGCCTCGGAGGCGGCACGTCTCATTGGGCTTCTCCGGTGGCCCAGGCCCAGGCGGCGATCTCGACGCGGTTGCGGACGCCGAGCTTCGATTGGACGTTGGCTAGATGGCCCTTGACCGTACTCAACGAGATGAAGAGGTCGGCCGCGATCTCCTGATTGGAGCGGCCACGGGCGAGGCTTCTGATCACGTCGCGTTCACGGTCGGAGAGCCGGATGTGCACTCGACGGAAGGGCATGTCGTGGAACAGGCGTGCGGTCAGCGCCGGTGAGATCAGTGCGTCGCCGGCGTGGGCGGCCCGGACCGCCTCGACGAGCAGGGCGGCGCCGGCGTCTTTGAGGAGGAAGCCGGCCGCTCCGCCGTGCAGGGCGCCGTAGACGTAGTCGTCCTGGTCGAAAGTGGTCACGACGACGACCTTGAGCGGATCGGCGACTCCCGGGCCGGCCAGCGCGCGGGTCACGTCGAGGCCGTTCAGGCGGGGCATCCGGACGTCGACGAGGCTGACGTCGGGGCGCAGCCGCCGGGCCGCCTCGATGGCGGCCACGCCGTCCTCGGCCTCGGCGACGACCTCGATGTCGTCCTGGTCGTCGAGGATGAGCCGGATGCTGTGGCGGATCAGGGCCTGGTCGTCGGCGACCAGCACGCGGATCGTCATGGTGCTGCTCACCCGCGCCCTCGTGCCGGACAGCTTCGCCCTGGCCAGGGCGGCCCGGCTGGTGCCACCCTCATGTGCGCTCTGGTCTGCCAGCCGCCGCCGGGCCGGGGTCCGGCCTCGACCTCGCCGCCGAGGGCGTGTACCCGCTCGGCCATCCCGACCAGCCCGTAACCACCTTCATAACCCTGGTCCGGGCCGTCGTCGGCGATCGTGACGGTCAGTTCGTCCCCGCTTCGCCGGATCGACACGTCGACGATCCGGGCGCGCGGGGCGTGCAGCGCCACGTTGGTCAGCCCCTCCTGGACGATCCGGTAGACCGTGCCGCGGACCGCCGGAGACAGGTCGCTCTCCACGACGTCGCTGTGCACGGCCGGGGCGCCCGGGCGGGACGCGAAGTTGTGGATCAGCTCCGTCAGGGCGGGCGGACCGGCCGGCGCGACGTCGCGGAGCAGGCCGACGACGCCGCGCACGGCGGTGAGGGCGTCCGCGCCGGCGGTCTCGATGCCGGCCAGCTCGTGGTCGATCCGCGAGGCGTCCTTGCGGGCGACGATGCGGGCCGCCTGCGCCTGCAGGACCAGGCCGGTCAGGTGGTGGGCGGCGAGATCGTGCAGCTCGCGGGCCAGGTCGAGGCGCTCGTCGCGGCGTACCTCGTCCAGCGCGGCCCGCCGCTGGGCATCGCCCAGCCGCAGCCCGAGACCCGCGGCCACCGCGGCGAGCCAGCCGAGTGCGGCGAGCACGGTGATCGCGTGGAGGCCCGAGCCGTACGGGCGTGAGCACAGTCCCGCCACGACGACCACGACGAGGCCGGCACCGGCCGGGACCGCCGACCGCCGCGGCCCGTCCCGCCGGATCGCCGACGCGACGAGCACGGCCAGCGCGAGAACGGTCGCCGGCCCGGGCTCGTGCGGCAGGTGGGCCAGCCGCGCCCCGACGGCCGCTGCGGCGGCGACCCCGGAAGCGGCGACCGCACCGGTCGCCGGGTGATGGTGCCTGCGCAGTGCGAGCAGCCCGGCCGCGCTGCCGGTGGCCAGGTCGAGAAGCCACGACATTCCGCCCCAGCTGCCGGCCAGCGCCACCGCGGTGCCGAGCAGCGTCGCGGCGAGAACCATGCCGAGCAGGGCGTCGTTCAGTGCGCGTCGCGAGGCCATGCGCCGACGGTAGGCGATCGGGGCGGCCGGAAGTACCGGTCAAAAGGTAGGTCGGCCGGGCCGTCCGGCAGATGCCGGCGGGTGACCGGAACCGCAGGCTCGAAGCCATGTCAACGAATGCGGTCACGGCGGTGGGCCTGACGAAACGATATGGGCGGACCGTCGCCCTGAAGGACTGCACGGTCGAGGTGCCGGCCGGGCGGGTGGTGGGCCTGGTCGGCCCGAACGGGGCCGGGAAGTCGACGCTGCTGCGGCTGTGCTGCGGGCTGGCCCGGGCCACGAACGGGACGCTCACGGTGCTGGGCGGCCGGCCGGGCACGCAGCTCGCGAAGGTCGGGTTCGTCGCTCAGCAGACACCGGTCTACGCCGGGCTGACCGTCGAGGAGCACCTGCGGATGGGCGCGCGGCTCAACCCGAAGTGGGACGCGGCGCTGGCGAAGCGGCGGGTCACCCGGGCCGGGCTCGACCTCAGGGCCCGGGCCGGCGGCCTGTCCGGCGGCCAGCGGGCCCAGCTGGCGCTGACCGTGGCCGCGGCCAAGCGGCCCGAGCTGCTGATTCTGGACGAGCCGGCGGCCGCGCTCGACCCGCTGGCCCGGGACGACTTCCTCGGCGACCTGCTCACCGCGGTCGGCGAGCTGGGCGCCACCGCGATCCTGTCGTCGCATCTGCTCAGCGACATCGCGCGATCCTGTGACCACCTGATCGTGCTGGCCGGGTCGAGGGTCGCGCTGGCCGGCGGCGTACCGGAACTGCTGGACGGCCATCGGTGGGTGACCGGACCGCAGGGCCGCAAGGTCGCGCGGGTTTCTCAGGGAGATCCGGTCTCGGTGGAGGATCTGGCGCTGGCCTACCTGGGCGGGGCCCGATGATCTGGCTCAGCGGGCGGCAGTTCCGCGCCCCGGCGATCACCGGCGCGATCGGCCTCACGATCTTCGCGGCCGCGATGGTGGTCATCGGTCTCCGGATCCGCGCCGCCGGCGATCCGGCCGGCTATCAGTCGCTGGTCTACGCGCTGGACGCGCTCGTGGTCGTCGCGCCGGCGCCGCTCGGCCTGTTCTGGGGTGCGCCGCTGATCGCCCGGGAGCTGGAGACCGGCACGGCGGCACTGGTGTGGACCCAGAGCGTGACCCGACGGAGGTGGCTGGCGGTGAAGCTGGCCGTGGCGGCCGTCGCCGCGCTGATCGTGGGCGGCCTCGCGAGTCTGGCGCTGGGCTGGGCCGCGGCGCCGCTCGACCGGGTGAATCAGGATCGGTTCACCACGATCTTCTTCGGGACGCGGGGGCCGGTGCTCGCGGCGTACGCGGTCTTCGCCGTTGTTCTCGGGGTGACGCTCGGTCTTCTCCTCCGGCGCACGCTGCCCGCGATGGCGCTGACCGCGGCGACCTTCGTCGTCGTGCAGGTGTTGATGCCCAATCTCGTACGGCCGCACCTGATGCCGCCGCGGGCCGCGACCGCCCCGGTGACCGCCGCCGTGATCCGGAATCTCACCTTCCTGGGTCAGGAACCGACCATCGAAGGGCTGAAGATCCCCGGGGCCTGGGTGACCGCGAGCAGCGACCTGCGCACGGCAAATGATCAGGAAGTCGCCCGGGAGAAGTACGCGGCGTGCGTGAACGGGTCGTTCGACGGGATGCCGGACTGCCTCGGACGGCTGAACCTGCACGTCGATATCGCCTACCAGCCGGCCGATCGATATTGGACATTTCAGTGGTTGGAGTCCGCTGTGTACCTCGCGCTGGCTGCCCTGCTCGCGGCGATTGCCGGAATTCGTGTCATACGGGTGACTGTCTGAGGGTCGGATCAACGACTCCGGCGACACCTCGCGGGTCGCCGGAGTGGAGTCTCTACGGAAGGAGGGGTGCACCGGGCGAGCCGATCATGATAGGTCAGCGGTCGTCTCGCAAATGGGGCGCGGGGGGACGGCAGGGCCCGAAGGGGGCAGTAGTCTGGGGTCAACGGCATGGGCTCATGCGTGCCGGGCCCGGTTGAATAAGGCCCGGTCGAAGGGGCCAGGTTCCATACAGCGGGAGGCAGCACGGGTGGCCAGTGTCGCCGAGGTCAGAGCGGCCGTGGATGCCGCGCTCGCCCAGGTCACGGAGGGTCAAGCGGCGATACAGGCGGCGCGCGAAAAGATCGGTGAGGCCCAGCAGAGTCTCGCCGCCGCGCTCGACGGCAGCGCCAACGACGCGGTCGGTGCCGCACACGCTTCACTGTCGCAGGCCGACCAGTCGCTCGAGGAATGCCTCGGCGCCACGCTGCTCGCGGTGGAGCAGGCCCAGACCTACACGGCAATGCTCTGACGCGATGTCGCTGATCCAGGAACTCGGCGCCCAGCTTCGCGCGACCTCCGACGAACTGCCCACCGGACTGGTCACGGCCGCGATGGAGAAACTGCGCAGCGCCACCGAGATCCTCATGTGGGTGCGGGAGACCTCGGTCGACCCGATCGGCGTGCCCCAGCTGGGCAACGCGACCGAGCACGCCGAGCGGGCGGCCGCCGCGCTGCGCATCGCCCAGGACGCGATCGCCACCTACCTGACCACGGTCGGCCTGACCGGGGACGCGGGCGCGGCGCCGTCCGGCGATTGGCGGGCCGCCCTCGAGAAAACCCCCCAACCGGCCGACGTCTCCGATGCGCCGCCACCGGCCGAACGCCTCGGCCCCTGGTGGCAGCAGCGGGTCACCGAGCTGACCGGCGAGCCCGCGCCGGCCGAGAGCAACGACAAGAAGACCGACACGGCCGAGCTCCTGCGCAACGTGGCGAGCGGCGTGCGGGCCGGCGACCGGGCCCGGGTCGGCCGCGACCTGCACTCGGTAAACGCCTCGACCGGGCTGGCGCTCTCGGCCGTGACCCCGCCGGTGCTGCACCGGCTGGCCGGCGACCTGCTCGGCCACGAACCCCGCCCGGACGACGTGGCCCGGCTGCGCACCGCCGCCGAGGGCCGGGTGCGCTCGTTGCTTCCGGGCACCTCACCGGCCGTACTGGAAACGCTGATCGACCGGATCTGCCGGGTGCCCGTGACCTCCGGTGCCCGGCCGGCCGGGCACCCCGCGGACAACGCCGTCACCGCGAGCGTGCTCACCGGAGTCCTGCTGGCCCGGCTGGGACGCGACGCTTCGGCCCTCGACCCGAGTGCGCCCGAACCGTTACACCGCCCCGCCGAGCCCACTGACCAGCGATGAACCATCCATCTAGGACAATCCAGCGCTATGGCTGACTCCACCAACCAGCAGGTGCTGGACGTCCGAGCCGGTCTGTCGCACGCCCTGGGCGCGGCGACCACCTCCCTGCGCGATGCCCAGGAAGACCGGGAGAAGGCGCTCGCCCGCCTGCGCCGCGTCATATCGGCCGCCACGGCCCGCCGGGAAAAGGTGGCGGCGGCCCGCGACGAGCGACTCCGCGAGATCGACGAACGCCACCGGTCCGACCTCGCGGCCTACGCCGAAGCAGCCGCCAACGCCGCCAACCGGGCCGCACCCGGCGCCGCGGGCGACGAATGGACCGACTGGCAGCCGACACCGCTCGACATGGCGGCCGAACTGCGGGTCGGCCGCCTCCTGCTCCCCCACCCGGAGCCGGTGCCGGCCCTGGTCCCGCTCCTCGACTTCGGGCACGTCGTGGTCCGCGGCGACCGCCGCACCGGCGACGACGTGGTGGCCGGGCTGCTGCTGCGGGCGCTCGGCACCGCCCCGCCCGGCCGGGTGCAGCTGATCGGCTGGGACCCCGAACATCTCGGCGGCGGTCTCGCGGGCTTCGCCCCGCTCGCGCCGGCAGGCGTGCTGACCTTCACCCCGCCCGGCGGGCTGGGCCCGCTGCTCGACTCACTCACCGATCACGTACGCCGGATCAACGAGTCGGTGCTGGCCGGCGAATACACCTCGCTGCGCGAACTGGCGGCGGCCACCCACCGGCGGCCCGAACCGTGGCGGGTCGCGGTGCTGCTCGGCACCGGGGAGCTCAGCCGGCACGAGCAGGCCCAGCTGCAGCGGCTGCTGCGCACCGGCGCGGCCTGCGGCGTACACCTGGTCATCCGGGGCCTGCCGGTCGAGGCGGCCGACGGCATCGAGTTCATCACCGCCGCCGAGGGCGACCACTCCCGGTTGAGCAGTGCCGGCTCCCTGCCCGTACGCCTCGACCCCGGGCCGCCGCCGGCCGTCCTGACCGCGACCGCCCGCCGGATCGCCGAGGCCGTCGCCGCCGGACCGGCCCCGGTCGCCCTCGACAGCCTGCTGCCCCCGGTCGAATGGCAGGAGAGCTCGGCGACCGGGCTGACCGCACCCCTCGGCGACAGCCCGCAGGGCCAGCCGGTGCCGGTGACGCTGGCCGACTACCCGCCGCACGCGTTGATCGCCGGGCCGTCCGGCACCGGCAAGACCAACCTGATCTACGCCTGGATGGGCGCGCTGGCCGCCCGCTACTCCCCCGTCGAGCTGGCGTTCTACCTGCTCGACTTCAAGGAGGGCGTCTCGTTCGCCCGGTTCGCGCCCGGCCGGCGCGACCCGAGCTGGCTGCCACACGTGCGCCTGGTCGGCCTGAACGTCAACACCGACCGCGAGTTCGGGCTCGCCCTGCTCCGCTTCCTCGGCGACGAGTTGCGGCGGCGGGCCGACGCGGCGAAGCGCCACGAGGTGACCAACCTGGCCGAACTGAGGGCGGACGACCCGGACGGCCACTGGCCTCGGATCGTGGCCGTGGTCGACGAGTTCCAGGTGCTGCTGGCCGGCCGCGACGCGGTCGCCACCGAGGCCGTCGACCTCCTCGAAGACCTGGCCCGCCGCGGCCGCTCGCAGGGCATCCACATGATCCTGGCCAGCCAGGACGTCTCCGGCATCGAGGCACTGTGGGGCCGGCCGGCACTGGTCGCCCAGTTCTCGCTGCGCATCGCCCTCCCCCGGGCCCGGCGCGTCCTGGCCGAGACCAACTCGGCCGCCGAGTCGCTGCCCCGCTACCACGCGGTGGTCAACGCCGACTCCGGCGCCGCCGAAGCCAACAAGATCGTCCGGGTGCCGGCGGCCGGCGACCGCGACCGGTGGAACGCGCTGCAACACCGGCTGTGGCGCCAACGGCCGATCGAGCTCAGCCCGCCGCGGCTGTTCGACGGCGACTCGGTGCCGCGCCTCACCGACAGCCCCGACTACCACTCGCTGGTCGCGGGCGACTCGGTGCAGGCGCCGGTGGTGCTGCTCGGCGAGACGATCGACGTGGCGGCCCGGTCGGCCCGGACGGTGCTGCGCCGCGCCCCCGGCCGCAACCTGGCCATCATGGGCACCCGGATGGACGAGGCGACCGCGATCCTGGCCACCGCCGGGCGCTCGCTGACCGCCCAGTTCGCCCCCGAAATGGCCCGCTTCTCGGTCGTCTGCCTCGACCAGGACGCCCGCCCCGCCGCCGAGGCGCTGAAGGCCGAACTGCCCGACTCCGGCTACTACGACCTCGACAACGTCGACTGGCTGCTCGAAGATCTGGCCGCCGAGGCGTCGTCGTCGTGGCCGGCCGACCGCCCGCACTTCGTCCTCATCTACGCGGCCGACGCGCTCCCGATGAACCGCAACGCCGAACTGCGCACCGTGCTGCGGCAGGGCCCGGAGCGGCGCATCCACGTGCTCGGCTGGTGGCGCGGGGCGGCCCTGCTGCGCGAGGCCCTCGGCGGCCAGGCGTCCCGCACCGACCCGATCGGCGCGTGGGTCGCCCTCGACGTGCACGGCAGCGAACTGGCGCCGTACTATCCCGGCACCGGCGCCCCCGCCTGGTACCCGCGCCCCTGGCGCGCCCTCCACTTCGACCGCTCGGTGCACCGCGGCGCCGAGGTGATCATCCCCTACGGTGCCTCATGAGCGAGATCCAACCGGCCGACTTCGACACCGCCGACTACCGTGCCGTCCTGCGCCGCCTGACCACGCTCGACGACGAGGCGGCCGGGCTGCGCGCCGAGGCCGAACGCTGGCACGACGAACGCCTCACGGCGGCCGACCAGGCGGTGGCCGAGGCCCGCGCGTCCTTGGCCGAGGCCGAAGCGTCGGTGGTCGAGGCCCAGCGCGGCCTCGAGGCGGTCGACGCCAAAGCCAACAACCTGTGGTCCGAGTTCGTCCACAAGGTAGGGCCGCCGGCCGAACGCTACGGCCGCACCCTGCCACCGCCCGCCGTACCCCGCCAGCGAGGCGACCGCGACGCCTCGGAGTACCTCGACGAGGTAGCCACCCGCGTCTCCTACGTGCCGCCGGCCCGGCCGATCAACACCGGGGTGAAGTTCCTGTTCGGGGTGTTCGGCTTCCTGAGCGGCGTGGTCGGGGTGCTGGCCTACCAGTTGCTGCGCGAGAAGGCGGCCGGGCCGGGCGCGGGCACCTGGCGCGATGCGCTGCCGGTGATCGCGCTGGTGGTGCTGCTGGCATGCCCGGTCCTTGCGGTGGTGGCGGCGAAGCGGGTGGCCGACCGCCGGGGTGTCGGCCTGACCGCC
This sequence comes from Actinoplanes sp. NPDC051343, assembly GCF_044455125.1. Lineage (NCBI taxonomy): Bacteria > Bacillati > Actinomycetota > Actinomycetes > Micromonosporales > Micromonosporaceae > Actinoplanes > Actinoplanes sp. NPDC051343. The sequence continues at coordinate 580,903 of NZ_JBITEL010000003.1, read as the reverse complement.
GGCGCCTTCGGCATCGTGCTGCTGACCGGCCTGATCACGGCGGCGCTGTTCCTGGCCGCCCTCCGCAGCTAGCGCTCGGGAAAGACGTCGGTCAGGTCGCGCGCCGGCTCGGCCACGGTCCGGAAACAGCGGGCGTGCGACCGCCGGATCGCCTCAGCGGAGTCGGCACCGGTCTTTGTGATGCACGTGCTCGTGTTCGAGCCGGAAGCGTTCCTCGAGAGCAGCGGCGCGGTCGGAGAACTCCTGCTCCACCAGGAGTTGCCAGCGCGCCCGTCGGCGGGCTAGCCGGGGACGACCAGGCCCTCGCGCAGCAGCCGGCGGGCCAGCACCAGGCGGTCGCCGTCGTCGTCCAGGGGCAGGTCGCCGACTCGCTGCGGACCGCCGGAGAGGGCGATGCGGATCGCCGGCTCGCAGTAGGCCGGGAAGCGCAGGGTGCGGCCGACCAGGCAGAGCACGACGTCGTCGGTGCCTTCGTCGACCAGGCGCCAGCGCAGGCCCTCGCGCACCGCGATCTCGCTGCCGGGTGTGAGGCGCTCGGCGAAGTCGAGCTGGGCCAGCGGGCCGATCGGCTCCGGGCGGGCCGCCGGCCAGACGCGGTCGCGCAGGCCGGCCGCCACATCGGCCGGGTCGGTGGTGGTCAGCCAGTTGCGCAGGGCCTCGACGGTCTCGGTCAGCTCCGGTTCGATGGCGTCCGGGTCGGCCGGGTCCAGGCCGTACGGGAGGGTGGTGCGCAGCCGGGCCTCGCCGGCCGCCATTCTCAGCAGCTCCTCGACCAGGGCGTACCGGGTCAGCGCGCGGATCCCGATGGTCAGGTGCAGCGAGCGGCTGCCCTGGGCCTCGGCCGAGTGCAGCCAGCCGCGGGGCAGGTAGAGGGCGTCACCGGGGGCCAGGACCACGTCGACGGCGGGTTCGCCCTGGGCGGTCGCGGCCACCTCGTCGGCCCGGCCGCCCCACGCCTGCTGTTCGATCGGGTCAGGCAGGACCGGCTCGTGGATGCGCCAGTGTTTCGTGCCGTCGACCTGCAGGACGAAGACGTCGTGGGTGTCGTAGTGGGTGCTGAAGCCGCGGCTGGCGGGCGGAGTCAGGTAGGCGTTGACCTGCAGCGGGCGGCGCAGCTCCTCGCCCAGCTGCCGGGCGTAGTCGATCAGCGGCGGCCAGAGGCGGTGCAGGCCCTGGAGCACCAGGGTGGCGCCGTCGGCGTACAGGCGCAGGATCTTGTCGTCGGCGACCTGGTCGCCGATCTCGGCGCCGGCCCCGCCGGAGCCGGTGAACTGGGCGGCCGGCAGCACCTTGCCCTGCTGGGCGACCCGCAGGAACGGGGTCCGCAGGCCGCGCCGGCTGAGGAGTTCGTCGACCGCGTCCGGGGAGAGCAGGTCGGTGAAGGTGCCGCCGAGCTCCGCGGCCCGGGACACCAGCGGCGCCCGACCCCAGTAGGCGGTGGCGAACTTGCCCGGCTCCACCGTGATCAGACGGGAGAGCGCCGGGCTGCCGCCCGGCGCGTCAATCGTCATCCCGCAGTCCTCAGGACGCGCTGCCGTCGGCGCCGCCGTCGTGGCCGCCCGCGTCCGCGCCGCCGTCCGCCGGTCCCTCGTCGGCCGAGCCGTCCGCCCCGCCGTCGTGACCGTTCGCGTTGGCGCCGCCGTCGGCCGGGCCCTCGCCGCCCGCCGAGCCGTCCGCCCCGCCGTCCTGGCCGGCCGGGTTGGCGCCGCCGTCGGCCGGGCCCTCGCCGCCCGCCGCCGAGCCCGCGGTGATGTCGTCGTCGTTCAGAGCCATCGGACACTCCTTCTAGCCAGCAAGTGAGGTCCTCGTCGTACCCGGAGCCGATCACCTTTAACCCGCGGCGCGGTTGCCCCGTACCGCCGGTTCGAGCAGCGACAATGTCCGCTGGTGCGCATCGAGGCCGGCGCGGATGCCGACCGGCATCGGCAGGTTGGGGCCGGCATGGCCGAAATCGACGTTGCCCAGGACCGGAATGTCGCGGTCGCCGAGAACGTCGAGGACGATCTCGGCCAGGGTCGGCGACGCGCCGGGCTCCTCGAGTCCGGCGATGTCGCGCGGGACGCCGACGACCATGCCGGAGATCCGGTCGAGGATGCCGCTGTGCCGCATCACGTGCAGGTAGCTCCAGACGTACGACGCCAGGCCACCGATCTCCTCCCAGAACAGCACCGCGCCGTCGAACCGTTCGAGCGGCAGCGCGAAGGGCGTGGCCTGCGCCAGCACGATGCGATTGATCACCCCGCCGATCAGCGGTCCCTCGGCCCGCCCGGCACGCCAGCACTCCCACGACGAGTTCCCGGGCAGCGCACCGATCGCCTCGGTGCCGGTCAGCAACCGTGAGTAGAGCTTCTCGAGCTCGGCCTGCCGGGCCGGCGGCGCCGCCGGCCAGTGCCCCCCGAAGCCGGGGACGGCCATGTCGGCATGGAACCCGACCAGACCGGTACGGGCGTAGAGCACCAGATGCAGCAGCGAGATGTCGCTGTAGCCGAGGATCGGCTTGGGGTCGGCCTTGATCGCCTCGACGTCGATCAGGTCGAGGTAGCCGAACGCCGTCTGACCGCCGTCGCTCGCGACGATCGCGCGCACCTCGGGATCGCGCAGCAGACCGTTGAGCTCCGCGGCGATCTCCGCGGGGGTGGCCGCGCTCCACCAGTGGTGCCGGCCGGCCTCGAGGAGCGGTGCCCGGCGCACGCGGAATCCCATCCGCTCGAACACGGCCACCGTCCGCTCGACGTTGGGCTCGTAAGCGGCAGCCAGCGGCGTGGACAGCGACGCTACGACGACGAGGTCGCCGGGCCTCAGGGCACCGGGTCGAAGCAGTGCGGGCGGTGCAGAACCGGACATCGACGCAGTGTCCCCTCACCGGCGGCACCGCGCCACGGATTTACTACATCAGTTGCTCTTCTTCCTGGTCCGCCGCTCGCGCTGCTGCCAGGTGGCGCGCAGCATGGCCTTGTACAGCTGGCGGGGCGGGGGCGGCTCGGGCAACGGTTGCGCGGCCTGCGCGGCGCAGGCCTGGATGAGGTAGCCGACCAGACGGCGCCAGGTGTCCGGGGCTGCCTCGCCGGTGGCCGAGAGCACACCGGCGTTGGCCATCAGGAACATCGGGATGTCCTCGGTGACGAAGTCGGCGCGCAGTTTCCCGGCTGCCTTGGCCCGCTCGACGAGCACCTTCAGGTCGGCGAACGCGCGGTCCCGATCGGCTTCGAAGCGCTTGGCCATGGGGAACGTCATCGTGAGCACGGTGGTGAAGCCCCGGTCGCCGGCCTGCATGGCGCAGATTTTCTCGACATAGCCGCAGAAGCCTTGCCAGGGGTCGGCCTCGGCGAGCGCCTGGCGGGTGGCTTCGGCGTACGCGGTCATCTTGCCCTCGAAAGCAGCGGCGATCAGCTCCGCGCGCGTCGGGTAGCGGCGATAGAGCGTGCCGACGCCGACCCCGGCCCGCTTGGCGATGTCCTCGATCGGCACCTCGAGCCCGGACTCGGCGAACACCTCCCGCGCGGCGGTGACGATCCGCTGCCGGTTGCGTTCGGCGTCGACACGCAGCCCGGCTTCGCCGGACGTCCGCGGTGCGGGTGGGGAGGTCATGCACATCACCATACGAGGAAGTGGAAGACCTCGTCCACTTGCGTGCTACGGTCGGGAACATCAAGTGGATGATAAGTTCCACTTATCCGGAGGAGCTGAACTATGAAGGCTGTTGTGACCGCCGAGCAAGGCGCGAAGCCCGAGGTGGCGGAGGTCGCCAAGCCGCAGCCGGGCGCGGGCGAGGTGCTGGTCAAGGTGCAGGCGTCCTCGATCAACGGGTTCGACCTCTCGGTCGCCGGCGGCCACGTCGTCGGGATGATGGAGCACCGCTTCCCGGTCGTGCTGGGCAAGGACTTCGCCGGGACCGTGGAGGCGGTCGGTGCGGGCGTCACCCGCTTTGCGGCCGGGGACAAGGTCTTCGGCGTGGTCACCAAGGCGTACCTGGGCGACGGCGGCTTCGGTGAGTACGTGGCCGTCCCGGAGACGGTCGGCATCGCCCAGCTGCCCGAAGGCGTCGACGTGGCCGCCGCCGGTGCGGTCGGCCTGGCCGGCACGGCAGCGGTCGATGCGCTCGACGCGGCCGGCCCGCAGGCCGGCGAGACGGTGCTGATCAGCGGCGCGACCGGCGGGGTCGGCGCGATCGCGATCCAGCTCGCCGCCGCGGCCGGCGCAAAGGTGATCGCCACGGCGAAGCCCGGCGAGGAGGCCGACTTCGTCCGCGGCCTCGGCGCCCACGAGGTCGTCGACCACACCGGCGACCTTCCCGTGCAGGTCCGACAGGTCAGCCCCGAGGGCGTCGACGTGATCGTGCACCTGGCCGGCGACGGTTCCGCATTGGCCGGGCTGCTGACCGGGAAGGGCCGCATCGCCAGCACCGTCGGTTACGGCGCCGACCAGCACCCGGCGGCCACGTTCGTGATGGCAAACCCCACACCGGCCACCCTCGAGCGCCTCGCCGCCGACCTCGCCGCCGGCCGGCTGAGCGTGCCGGTGGAGCGCACCTTCACCTTGGACGAGGTGCCGGCGGCGTTCGCTGAGTTCGCCGGTGGCACGCGCGGCAAGATCGCCATCACGGTCGCCTGATCACCCCGGGCGCCGAGATCACCGAGAAGGTCCTCGGCGCCCAGCAGGCCCTCCGCATCGACCAATTCTTCGCCCAGTTGGACTGGGGGGCCCTGGCGCGCCCGATGGTCGAGGACTCGATCCGCCGCTACGCCACCGATATCGCCCCCGCGGCACGCGCCGGGGCCCACACCCTGACCACCCGAGCCTGACCGGAGACCCCGCATGTCCATCCTCGTCATCGGCGCCACCGGAGCCCTCGGCCGCTTGCTGCTGCCCGAACTGCACCGGCGTGGCGTCGCCGCGGTCGACATCACCGCGGCCGGCCGCAACCGGCAGGTTCTCGACACCTTCGCCGCTGAGGGCTATCGCACCGCCCGCGTGGACCTCGACGACACCGACCAGATCCGCGCGGCCGTCTCCGGGCACGACCAGGTGGTGCTCATCTCGGGCAAGGACCCGCACCGGCTGCGGCAGCACCGAGCCGTCATCGACGCCGCCAAGGCCACCGGCGCGCGGCACCTCTTCTACACCAGCGGCGTACGGGCCGACGACCCCGGCTTCGTCCTCGGCGCCGACCACCAAGCGACCGAGGACGCCATCCGGCAGTCGAGGCTGCGTTACACCATCCTGCGCAACGGCTGGTACATCGAGAACTACCTCGGCGCGATGCACGGCGCCGCGCAGACCGGCGTTCTCACCGCCGCCGTCGGCGACGGCCGCGTCGCGCCCGCCGGCCGGCGCGACTTCGCGGAAGCCCTCGCCGCCGTGATCACCACCGACGGCCACGACAACCAGACCTACAGCCTCACCGGCGACACCGATTACACCTATGCCGACCTCGCCGACGCCATGGCCAAGGTCCTCGGCCGGCCGGTCACCTACCGGCCGGCGGACGCCCAGCAGTATCGGGCGATGCTGACCGGCGCCGGTCTGGATGCGCAGACCGCCGGTTTTCTGGCCGCTCTCGACGCCAACCTGGGCGCCGGGATCATGGCGTACGCCGGCGACGACCTCACCCGCCTCATCGGACACCCCACCATGTCCCTGATCGACGGCTTGAGCCAGTAAACGGTCCTGGAGGAGGTGCTGAACGCCCCGACCGGGGTATCCCCCACCACGGAGCAATGGAGGGCAGGAGGATTGCCGTGTGGCGGGTCGGCACCAGCGGATGGCAGTACCGGGACTGGCGCGGGCGGTTCTATCCCGACGGGGTGCCGCAGCGGCTCTGGCTGGAGCACTATGCCGCGCACTTCGCCGTGGTCGAGGTCAACAACGCGTTCTACCGGCTGCCCGAGCGGTCGACGTTCGAGAAGTGGCGGGCGCGGACGCCGGACGGGTTCCGGTTCGCGGTGAAGATGAGCCGGTACCTGACGCACGTGAAGCGGCTGCGGGAGCCGGCCGAGCCGGTGGCGCGGTTTCTTGACCGGGCCAGCGGGCTGGGCGACAAGCTCGGGCCGGTGTTGCTGCAACTGCCGCCGACGCTGAAGGCCGACCTGGGTCTGCTCGACGAGACCCTGACGCAGTTCCCGGACGGGATCAGGGTGGTGGTGGAGCCTCGGCACAAGACGTGGTTCACCGACGAGTGCCAGGAGCTGCTGCGCAAGCGCGGGGCGGCACTGTGCTGGGCGGATCGCCTCGGGCGGCCGGTTGCACCGCTGTGGGTCACGGCGGACTTCGGCTATCTGCGCCTGCACGAGGGTCGCGCTCAGCCCAGACCGCGCTACGGGAGAAGTGCCTTGAAGACGTGGGGACGTCGTCTTCAGGGCGTACGGGAAGGTTTTGTGTTTTTCAACAACGATCCCGGCGGCGCGGCAGTGACCGATGCCGACGCGATGATCGCGCTTCTTGACCGTTAGCCTTCGCGAAGATAGTCTTCGCGCAGACTAACGGGACGGAGAGCGGCATGTGGGAGTACGAGCACAGCGTCTGGACCGCCGCCGCGCCCGGCGCGGTATGGCGGCGCTGGAGTGACATGGCGACGTGGCCGGAGTGGAATGACGGGGTCGAGGCGGTCAGCGTCGACGGGCCGTTCGCGGCCGGCACCCGCTTCACGATGACGCCGCCGGGCGACGAGCCGATCGGCATGCGGCTGACCGAGGTGGTGCCGGGTGAGGTGTTCACCGACGAGATGGACGGCGGCGACTTCGTGGTGACGACCGTGCACCGGCTGGTCCCGTCGGAGGGCGGCACGACGATCGTCTACCGCACCGAGATCACCGGGAACGTGCCCGACGGTCTCGGCCCGGCGATCACCGCCGACTTCCCGGACGTGCTGGCCAAGCTGGCCGCGATCGCGTGATCAACGACCCGGAGACCAGCCCCGGCTTCCTGCTCTGGCACGTGACCCTGCGATGGCAGCGGGCGGTCGCGGCGGCGCTCGGGCCGCTCGACCTGACCCACGTGCAGTTCGTGCTGCTGGCCTGCACGTGGTGGCTCAACACGCACGGCGAGGCGTCACCCAACCAGCTCACGGTGGCGCGCCAGGCGGGCACCGACGTGAAGATGACGTCGCAGGTGCTGGGCAAGCTCGAATCGAAAGGCCTCGTGGAGAGGACTGTCGATCCGGCCGACACCCGGGCCAAACTTCTGCGGGTCACGCCGGCCGGCGCCGCACTCGCGCGGCAGGCGATCGGGGTGGTCGACGCGGTCGATTCCGCGTTTTTCGAGGCGGTGGCGGATCGACCGGCGCTGACCGCGATGCTCAGCGAGCTGCGCCTACGCTGAACGCCGTGCGGAACATCGAGTTGAACGGGCGCGTGCCGTCGGCCATCGCCGACATCCAGCGGCTGGCGACCGGAAACTTCGGACATTTCACCTCGATGCAGGTGCGCGGCTCGGCCGTACGCGGGCTGGCGCTGCACCTCGCCCGGCTCTCCGACGCCAACGAGGAGTTCTTCGACTTCCGGATGGGCATCGACGACGAGCAGCGGCTGCTCGGCCTCATCCGGCACGCCCTCGGAGGCGAGCCGGACGCCTCGGTGCAGGTGCGGTTCGTGCCACCGGCTTCGCCTGGCGGGCCGCCCGACATTCTGGTCTCGGTGAGCGATCCGGTCCCGGATGCCGCCGGCCCGCCGCTTCGCGTCCGGACCGACGGCTACCGGCGGGACTGGCCGTCGCACAAGCACGCCGCGACGATGGGTTTGACGTACGCCGGGAAGCAGGCTCGACTCGCCGGCTATGACGACGCGCTCTTCGTCGGCGCCGACAACAACCGGGTCAGCGAGGGTACGACGTGGAACGTCGCCTTCTACGACGGTGACCGCGTCATCTGGCCGCAGGCGCCGATGCTCAAGGGCGTCACCATGGTGCTGCTGCAGCTGGCGCTGACCATGAACGGAACGCCGTGGACGCTGCGCCCGGTCGACGCCGTGGAGTTGCCTCTGCTGGCCGGCGCGGCGGCGGTCAACTCGCACTGCCCGGCGCAGCCGATCGGCAGCATCGACGGGATGCCCTTCCCGGCCGACGACAAGCTGGTCTCGCTGCTGCGCGACGCCTGGGAGTCAGTCCCCTTCGACGCCCTCTAGCAGCTCGATCAGCTGCGTCGCGTTCTTCTGGGCGTAGTCGCCGTAGCAGTTGTTCATGAGCACGTGCGTCTTGTCGGTCTTATCGGCCAGATTGCTGAGCTTCGGCGCCCACTCCCGCAACTCCGTCGCGGAGTATTCATAGCCGAACTTCTCGTGGATGTCCTTGCTGGTCCACTTCGCGCTGTGCCCGTGGAAGCGGACCACCGCCAGGTCGGCCGTCGCCTCGAGCACCGGCGGGATCGACGACTTGTAGCCCTGCGGCATGTCCACGCAGACGAAGGCCAGTTTGTGCCGCCGCAGGAAGTCGAGCGTCTCCTCCTGGTTGTCGCCGTCGAACCAGGACGCGTTGCGGAACTCGAAGACCGGGGTCAGCGGCTTGCACCGGGCCGCGACCTCGAGCAGGTAGTCCTTGTTGGAGCGGCGAATGCCGAACCACGGCGGGAACTGGAACAGCAGGGCTCCGAGTTTGCCGCTTTCCGCGAGTGGATCAAGCGCGGACAGGAAGCGGGACCAGATCTCCTCGTACGCCGGCTTTTCCAGATCGTCGGGATAGACGTTCTTCTTCCCGGTCTCCGGCCGCAGATCCTTGTAGATCGCCGAGACCTTGGTCGGATGGCCGGTCAGCAGGCTGAACGCCTTGATATTGAAGGTGAAATGGTCGGGCGTGCGCTGGGCCCACAGTCTGGTGGTCTGCTCGTTGGGCGGGCCGTAGTAGGTCGAGTCGACCTCGACGATCGGGAACTGCTTGGCGTAATAGGCCAGGCGCTTCTCAGGATTGTCGGCGGTCTTGGGGTACCAACCCGATTCAAGCAGCGTCTTATCGGTCCAGGACGCCGTGCCCACTTCGATCTCGCCCATGGCTCGATTCTTGCTCGATTATGCGAAACCCGCCGCCGTCGCCCCGGCAGCGGGTTCTCACACGTCGTCTCGTCAGCCGGCGCGGCGCTCGCGCACCTGCTTGCAGTTGACGCACGTGGTGGCGGAAGGGAAGACCTCCAGCCGCTCCACCGGGATCGGGTTGTGGCAGCCCTCGCAGTTGCCGTAGGTGCCGTCGTCGAGCCGCTGCATGGCCAGCTCGGCCTGGGTCCGCCGGTCGAGCAGGGTGCGCAGCAGCGAGGTCGCCGCGTCGCGCTCGGCGGTCTTGGACCCGCTGTCGGCCTGGTCGTCGCCGGCGGCGTCGCCGATCTCGGCCAGCCTGAGCTTGTGGTTCTCCGCCGCGGCCTCTTCGTACTCCGAGCTGAGATCGTCGAACCGTCCCCGCAGGATCGCCCGGATCTGCTCGATCTCCTCCGGCGTACGCCCCTTGACCGCGGCACCCTTACCCGTGATAACCGCTCCGTTGACGAGCATGCTCCCTGCCTTCCTCTGCCCCTGCGGGTGGCTCCCCCGTTACCGGTCCATCGCACCGTGGACCGGCCTTCTACCCTCCGCCGGAGGTCCCAAACGGGGCCTCCGCTGAAAAAGTAACCGGAGCATAACTGTCAGTGGTGGCTTCCGCTACGGACTCGCTTCATTGACGTTCAAGGACCATGGCCGGACGCCTCGGATCGTCGAGCCGGACGACCATGTCGGCGAACGAAGCCGGGTCGACCTCCTCGGCATAGCGGGCGTAGGCCGGGAGCGTCCAAGCATCCTCCGGGTCGGTGCGGCGGGCGAGAGCAGCCGGCGAAAGCTCCAGATGGACCGCCACGTCGAACGCCAGACCCCCGCCGAGCAGGAGCGGACCGTTCACCAGCAGCACCGCGCCGGACGGAAGATCTTGATAAGGCTGGCGGGTGGCGCGGTCCGTTTCGGCGTTCCAGAGGCGGGTCAGCACCCGCCCGGAACCGCCTGGGCCGGCCGGGTCGAGCACCTCGCGGGCGAGGCCGGCCTCGTCGAACCAGCCGGCGTAGAAGGTGTCCGGATTGCGGCGGCCGAACTCGAAGCGCAGTGATGCGGGTCGCAGGAAATCCGCTGTACTGATCCGTATTGCGGGACGGCCGCCAACCTTCAGCGGGTCGACGAGGGCGTCGGCGAGACGCTCGGGGGCCGCCGCGGGCGGGCCGTCGATGCCCACCCGGAGGTAACTGTCGGGTTCCCGACTCAGCAGGAGACCGGCCAGCTCGCTGACCAGAATTTCGAACGAAACGGGGCGGATGCGCACGCGGCGAGGTTAGCCTCGTGCTTACTCGTGCGGCAGGACGAGAACGCGGGCCTCGTCCGAGAGGCGGTAGCCGACGCCGTAGACGGTGGTGATCACGGGGAGGTTGCCGCCGAGCTTGAGACGCAGGCGCCGCACGTGCACGTCGACCGTGCGCTCGCCGGTGTGCTCGTAGCCCCAGACCCCGGACAGCAGCTGCCCGCGGGTGAAGACCCGGCGGGGACGCTCGGCGAGGAACAGCAGGAGGTCGAACTCGAGCCGGGTCAGCGGCAGCAGCTGGCCGTCGAGCATCACCTGACGCGACGCGGTGAGGATGCGGACCTCGGGGCCGGACGGCACCGGCGACTCGCTCGCCACCGGGACGGCCGACTCGATCGTGACCGTGCCCTGGCTGAGCTCGACGAGCTCGCGGACCGCCTCGATCAACTTGTGGGCCTGCGGCAGCAGCTCCTCGCCGGACAACGGAATGGCGACCGTGACCGTCAGGGCGGGCTCGCTGGGACGCCGCGACACCGAGCCCCGGCCGGGGCCGGTGACATGTCGATTGATGCGTGGCGGAAGTGCAGTGACCGGCATTTAGTTGAGCCCCCTGAAAATACATGTCGGCAACCGAATACGACCGATCACCCTCCGTAAATCCGCGAACGATAATTCCGGCCGCGCGGTTGCCCGGTCAAGGCGGCAACCACACTGTGGGAAAATCGTTCCACAGCAAGCTTGCCGTGTGGAAATGCGTTCCCGGTAACGGATTCTGTCAGATTGATTAAACATGGCCCAACGAGGGCCGTACGCTGCCGTTCCGTGCCACGGGTCACACTATTTTGTGAGCTTGGGTGAGACGGCCGCCACAAATCCGTGTCGATGCATTCTATTTCACGTGAGAAATGAAACAGCGGCGTTCCGGACCGGAACGCCGCTGTCCTTGGATCGTTACCGCTTACTCACCTGTCGAAGTGAGCCGACGGCCGACCGCCGCGATGAGCCGGTCGAGTTCCGAACCGAACGGGTTGTCGTGCACCAGGTAGGTCCAGGTGGCACTGGGCCGGACGATGTCGGCCCGCTCCGGCTGCCAGCCCTCGCTCAGGTCGGTCTCCTCGAACGTCTCGATGGTGCGGCGCTCGATCTCGGTGAAGACTTTCTGGAACGCCGGGACGGCCGCCCGGTGGAACTCGTCGAGCGGATCGAGCTTGCCCAGCGCCCGCAGGTGCACGCCCTCCCGCACCTCGTTGAGCTCGGCCAGGTGCTCGGCCCACAGCCGGTCGAGGTGGTAGAGCGCGATCGAACGAGCGGCCTCGGACAGCACGTCCTCGTCGATCTCCTTGGCCTTCTCCGGCGACCGTTCGAGCAGCATGATCGCCGCGACCTCGGAGGTCAGCAGCCGCTCCCGGCGCTCGGCCAGGGCCACCCGCTGCTGCTCGATCACCACGCTGTAACGCCAGGTGTTGCGGTGGATCTCGTGGTTGACGCCCTCGGCGACCCGCTGGGCGTGCTCGACCGCGTAGTCGACCTGCGGGTCGTGCACGACCCCGTCGATGTCCATCCGCGGCGACCGCGGCAGCGAGGAACCGGCGTGCCGGGTGACCAGCTCGTCCTCCAGGCTGACGAAGAACACCGAGCGGCCCGGGTCGCCCTGCCGGCCGGCGCGGCCCCGCAGCTGGTCGTCGACCCGGCGGCTGTCGTGCCGGCCCGCGCCGATCACGTACAACCCGCCGAGCTCGACGACCTCGTCACGGGTCGCCTCGTCGCTGCCGCCCAGGCGGATGTCGACACCCCGGCCGGCCATCTGGGTCGAGACGGTGACCGCGCCCAGCGCGCCCGCCTCGGCGATGATCGAGGCCTCCTCCGCGTCGTTCTTGGCGTTCAGCACGACCGACGGCACCCCGGCCGCCGCCAGCTGCTTGGCCAGCAGCTCGGACGCCTTCACGTCCAGCGTGCCGACCAGCACCGGCCGGCCCGACTCGTGCGCGATCTTGATCTCCTCGACCAGGGCCTCGTCACGAGTCTCATGCGCCGAGTAGATGCGGTCGTCGTCGTCCTCGCGGATGTTGCCGGTGTTGGACGGGATGACCGCGACCTCGAGCTTGAAGTATTCGCGCAGCTGCTCGCCGACGTGCACGGCGGTCGCGGTCATGCCGCAGACCACCTTGTAGAGAGCGATGAACGCCTGCACGGTGATCGTGTCGAGAACCTCGCCCTCGGCCGTCGCGGTCAGACCCTCCTTCGCCTCCACGGCCGCCTGCAGACCGTCCGGCCAGCGGCGGCGCTGGGCGACCCGGCCCCGCATCTCGTCGATCAGCTCGACCCCGCCGTTGCGGACGATGTAGTCGACGTCGCGGCGCAGCAGCGCCTGGGCGTGCAGCGCGACGTTGACCGCGGAAAGGTGCTCGACCTGGTCGTCGGCGTACAGATCGACGCCGCCGAGCTGCTCCTCGACCTTCTTCAGGCCCGAGTCGGTGAAAGCCACGCTGCGGCCGTCCTCGGCCACCTCGTAGTCCTTGCCCGCCCGCAGCCCGCGCACCAGATCGGCCGCCTCGTGCACCGGGTCGGCCTCGGCGGTGACACTGCCGGCCAGCACCATCGGCACGCGGGCCTCGTCGATCAGAATCGAGTCGGCCTCGTCGACGATCGCGGTCGCCAGCTCGCGCTGCACCCGGTCCGCCACGTCGGTAACCAGCTGGTCGCGCAGGTAGTCGAAGCCGGCCTCGCTGACCGAGATGTAGGTGACGTCGCACGAATAGGCCTCGCGGCGCTCGTCGGGCGTGGACGTCTCGGTCACCCAGCCCACCGACAGGCCGAGAAGGTCGTAGACCGGGCCCATCCACTCCGCGTCGCGGCGGGACAGATAGTCGTTGACGGTCAGCACGTGCACCGGGCCGTGCCCCAGCCGGACATGCCCGTACGCCGCGATGGTCGCGGTCAGCGTCTTGCCCTCACCGGTCGCCATCTCGGCGACCCGGCCCGACAACAGCGCCATCGAGCCCATCAGCTGCATGTCGAACGGCCGCTCCTCGAGCGCGCGCCACGCCGCCTCCCGCCCGATCGCGCAGATCTCTATGAAATCGGAGGCCTCCTGGGCCGCCGCGGTCAGCCCCTCGTCATCGAGCTCGCGCAGCGCATCCTCACGGGCCTCGATGGCGGCAAGCCGCCTCTGGAACGGAGAAAGGTCGACCGTAGTGCCCGGACGCTGCACAAACTTGCGGAACCGGCTCTTCAGCCGCTGCGACACACCCATGGCGCGCAACGCTACTCGATTTTCCTGAAAGCTTGGGGCCGACTCCCGGCACGTTTGCTTCTATCGGCCGCCGGGCACAGAACTTGTCTGCACACCATGCGGTCACCAGCGAGAGGAGGGGGCGGTGCCGAGCCAGCTCGTCTGCCGACCCCAGCAGGACCTCCCGGTGGCACTGCTGCGGGTGAGCGGCATCCTCGACCAGGTCACCGGCGACGCCCTCCAGCAGGCGGTACGGCGTAGCCTGGCCAAACAACCGGAACAACTGCTGATCGACGTCGGCCGCCTGCGCATCGGCGATCCGGTCGGGCTCGCCGCATTCGGTGCGGTCGTCGGCCAGACGATCGAATGGCCCAACGTGCCCATCGTGCTTTGCGGAGCGGATCGGCGTACGGAAAAAGCGATAGCCGCCGACCCCGACTGCGGCGGTCTGGCCTTCGCCGCCGACGGCGACGCGGCATTCGCCGCGGCGATGGCCGAGGCCGGAACACAACCGGCCGACTACCGAATACGGGTACGCCTGAGGCCCGTCCCCGACGCGTGCCGGCAGGTGCGAGCCTTGGTGGCACAGGCGTGCGGGGCATGGTGCCGAAGCGACCTGGCGGCCACCGCAGCACTGATCGCAACCGAACTGGTGGCCAATGTGGTGAGGCACGCACACACCACTATGGAGTTCACGTTCGGGGTGCGCGACGGCCGCGTCAACATGACGGTCCGCGACCACAGCCGGCTGCTCCCCAAACCGACCGACCCGGCGGTGACCGCGGCCGGGGGGCGGGGGCTGCGGTTGGTGCGGGACTTGAGCGAGGCTTGGGGCGTACTCCCGGTGACCGACGGCAAGGTGGTGTGGAGCCGGCTCACCACCGGTTGAGGCGTTGCCGGGCGCCTCAGTGACCCTGGTTGGGGCTGTCGCCGTTCAGAGGGCGGTTCAGCTGACCCATGTTCGGCGGCTCGAGGCGGGGACGCTTGGCGCGGGCCGGCGGCTGGTTGCCGCCGGGGTGGGGGGCGTTGGGCGGGTTGACCGGCTGCTGGCCGGCCGTGTGCGGGTTGACCGGGTCGGGGGCGACCGGTTGCTGGTTCAGCGCCTGGGGACCGTCGGAGATCGGGCGATTCAGCTGGCCCATGTTGGGCGGTTCCAGGCGGGGGCGGCCCGGAGTCCGCTCGGTGGGCCGCGCGACCAGGCCGGACGGTGGCTCGGCGCCGGGATCTGCCGGGCGGAGGCCCAGGCCGCTGGGTTGTTCCGAGCCGTCGCCGACGCCGAAGGCGGACTGAGCTGCTTCCCCGGGACGGGTCGGATTCGGGTTCGTCGGAGTGGGAGCGGAGTTCAGCTGGGACGGTGGCTGGGCGGATTGAGGCCGTCCTAGGGTCACGGGCTGGCTGGCGGCTGGGCCGGAGCCGGCTTGGCCCGATTCTGGGGACGCCGGCGGGTGGGAGCCGGGCTGGACGATGCCGGGGCCCGGCTGGAGGCCGATGTGCGAAAGGCCGGACTGGCTGGAGGTGTGGCCGCTGGCGGGTTGAGCGTTGCCGGCGGGCTGGGCTAGACCGCTGCCGGGCTGCGCGAGACCGCTGCCAGGCTGCGAAAGACCGCTGCCAGGCTGCGAAAGACTGCTCCCAGACTGCGCGGAACCGCCACCAGACTGCGCGGAACCGCTGCCGGGCTGCGAAAGACTGCTGCCGGGCTGCGCGAGACCGCTGCCGCGTTCGTCGCCGCCTGAATCGGGTGGGCTGCCGCCGAGACTGGAACGGCCGAGCTGAGAGGCCTGGCTCGGCGACGCGGATTCGCTCAGCTGGTTTGGTGGGGCTGCTTCGGCATCGTCCGAGCCGGCGGGCGCCGCTGGAGGGCGCGAAGCGGCTGGAGCCCCCGGATGGCCTGGTTCGGACTGGCGCGGGCCACCCGCCTGACCGGAAGCGCCGGGTTGGCCGGGGGCGCCGGGCTGACCCGAGACGTCGGCTGCGCCGGGGCGAGCGGCGAGCGGTCCTGCCTCGGGTGAGCTGCCGGGCTGGGTGGGTACGCCGGGCTGCCCCGGGGTGGCCCCCGCGGGGGGAACCGCTGCGCCGGGTCCTACGGGTGGCTGTCCGGGCTGGCGGGGTGAGCGGGGAAAGTTGGGGGCGTCCAGGGGACGGTTCTGCTGGTAGTAGGTCGGCGGGCCGGCCAGGAGCGGGTCTACGTCGGCTGGGTGGGGCGGGGCGGATGGGTTCCAGTTGGGGGGCTGCGGTCCGGGCGGGCCGGGAGTCTCGGGCTGCGGGGCCGAGAAAGCCAAGCCGTTTCCCTCGGTGCCCGGGCCCCGGCCGGGGATGCCGCCGCGCCCCCCGGGGGCGCCCTGCGGTGCGCCTGTCTGCGGGCCGGGTGCGGCGGGCCAACCTCCGGGGCCTGCCTGCGGGCCGTCGGGCATACCTCCGGGCTGTTGCCATCCGCCAGGAGCCCCTTGCGGTCCGAACGCTTGCGGGACACCGGGGTGACCGGGAGCTTGCGGACCGCCGGGCTGCCCGGGTCCGATGGGACCGACAAAACCGCCAGGCTGCCCGGGTCCGGCAGGACCCACGAAACCACCCGGCTGACCAGGCCCGGCAGGACCCACAAAACCGCCAGGCTGCCCGGGTCCGGCAGGACCCACGAAACCACCCGGCTGACCAGGCCCGGCAGGACCCACAAAACCACCCGGCTGACCAGGCCCGGCAGGACCCACAAAACCACCCGGCTGACCAGGCCCGGCAAAACCACCCGGCTGTCCGGGTCCTTGGAAAATGTTCGGCTGCCCCGGCGCCTGCAAGCCACTCGCCTGCCCCGGACCGTGCGGGCCGTCGGCGCCCGGCCAACCGGCCGGACCGCCCTGCAGCCCGGGGCCCTGGGGACCGCCGGGTCCCGGCCAACCGCCGGTACCACTCTGCTGCCCCGATGTCTGCGGGCCACCCGGTCCGCCGGGATAGCCCGGTGCCTGCGGGTCGCCGGGTTGTCCATATCCCTGGGGACCACCGGAGCCGTCCGGCTGCGGGCCAGGAAGACCACTCGGCCGACCGGAAGCATGCGGAGTCGCGAGGGATTGGCCGGCCACGCGCGGGTCGACGGGGCCACCAGGTTGCCCAGGGGCTTGGGGACCGGAAAAACCACCCTGCTGTCCGGCAGCCTGCGGACCACCAAAGCCACCAGGCTGACCAGGAGCCTGCAGACCAGAAAAACCACCCTGCTGTCCGGCAGCCTGCGGACCACCAAAGCCACCAGGCTGTCCGGGAGCCTGCGGATTACCGAAGCCACCCGGCTGACCAGGAGCCTGCGGACCAGGGAAGCCACCCCCCTGCGGGCCAGAGGAAAGCCCAGAAAGACCACCCTGCGGCCGGGGCCCGTTTGACCCGCCGACACCGCTCTCCGGCCTCGCCGCGGCAAGGCCGCCAGGCCCCTGCCAGACCGCCGGACCGTTCGGTGAGCCGCTCTCAGCGGGCGGCGGCCACGCACCCGGCGCCGGAGGCTGAGGACCCCCCGGCGGGGGCCACGCGCCGGATGGCCCCTGTTCCGGGGCGTGCTGAGGCCGCAGGGCGGTGAACTCGTCCGGAGTCGGGGGTGGGCGCAGCGCGCTGAATTCGGCCGGGGTGGGTGGTGGGCGGAGGCCGCCCGGTTGCTGGGGACGCAGGGCGGCCGGGGAGCTTGGGCTCAGGGCGGCCGCCGAGTCGGGGCTCGCCGATGGGCCGGGCGGTGGGAACAGGTCAGGGGCGGCGAGGTTTGCGTCGTCCTCGACGAGTTCGATCGGGGAGCCGGCGAACATCAGGCCGGTCGGGGCGGGCGTACCGGAAACGCTGCCGGCCGCCGGGCGGTCGTCGTCCGGCGGGCCGGGCCACCGGGTGGGTTCGGCCGGTGGGGGCGTGACGTAGCCGGAGGGTGAGGAGCCCGGGCCGCCCGACGGTGTCGCGGGGAGGCCCAGATTTTTGCGGGAGGCGGCGACCAGCCCGGATGCCTCGGCCAGGCCGGCCGCGAAGAGGACTTCGGCGGCGGCCCGGCCGGAGGAGCATGGGAGGGGTTCGCCGCAGAGCGGGCAGTTCTGCATGACCGTGCTTGGGCCGGCGCCGCCGGCGTGCGCGTCGAGCATTTCCCGGGCGGTGCGTGCCAGCACACTGTCCGGCTTCACGTACGCCTGCGTCGGTGCCATTTTGCCTGCCTTCGTCCCCCGTCGGAGGCCGCGTTCACGACGCGGGCCCGCCTCCATCTGACCGCCTCGGGTCCCGATCCGGGCGATTTTCGGCAGATCCGGGGCCCGACGAGGCAAAAAGGGGCTAAGGGAGCGGTTAACGGGGTGCGGCCGGTAGGAGACGGGCGAGAGGACTACATTCACTCACGGCGTACAGGCAGTCACTTTCCGTATTATCGAGGAACCCATCGGCGTGGAGGTGATCCCCCCATGGACGACGTCGAGCTGTACCGCGAGCAGATCCTCCGGCACGTCAGTCCCCACATCACCGGCCGGTTCGCCGGCTACCAGACCTCGTACACCCGGGAAGTGAAAGTCGGCCAGCCACTGCTGATCCTGGTCTACCTCACCGCCTCGCTCGGCCGCATGGTCGGCGCGTTACTCCGGATGCGGGGTCCCAGCCGCAGTTTCAAGGACCTCAAGAAGGGCCCCGAATACCTGGTGACCCCGGTGCGTCTGCGCGACGACCTGGGCCAGGTCTACGAGGTCGAGATGCACGGGCAACTGCCCCAGTCGGCGATGCACCGGGGTGACCTGGTGCAGTTCACCACGCAGCCCCAGAAGGACCCGAAGCTGCCGGTGAAGCTGATGCAAGTGGTCAACCTGACGACCATGCAACCGCTCACCCCGCGCATCCCCACCCGCTGGTCACACCTCGGCCCGGCCCTGCTGTTGCAGGCGTTCCTCGGCGCGCTTGTGGTGGCCGTGACCCTGGTCGTGATGGTCCATTAGAGACTGTCCAGCGGCACCACGTTCGCCATTGCGAGATCACCTGCATCGTTCGGGTGCAGGTGGTCGCCGCTGTCGAAGGCCGGGTTCAGGACGGCTGGATCGGCGGAATCCCGTACGGCAGCGTCGAAATCGGCCACCGCGGGGAACGACCGCCGAATCCAGTCGTTGACCGCGACCCGCACCGCCTCCATCGACGGGGTCCACGTGCGCCAGCCCTCGAACGGCGTGATGGTCGCCCCGACGACACGAAGCCCCCGGGCGCGCGCCTGCGCCGCGATCTGCGCCAGCCCGGCGATGATCGCCTGCGGATCGGACTGCGGCGGCGTCTGCTGAATGTCGTTGACCCCCTCGAAGATGATCACCGAGCGGGCGCCGGCCCGGTCGAGCACGTCCAGCGGCAGCCGCCACTGCGCCGAGCGGCCGGAGGTCGCGTAGATCGTGTAGTTCGGGTAGTTGGCGTCCAGGAGGACCCGGTTGCCGCTGATCCCCGAGTTGGCGACCGCGTAGTCGGGGACCGGCGAGTGGGTCAGCCGGGTCGCGAGGTAGTCGGTCCAGCGGCGGTTGGCGCCCGGCGTCGAGGCGACGCCGTCGGTGATCGAGTCGCCGAGCGCGACCACGGTGCCGGGTGGCCCGGTGACGTCGACCGCGCTGATGTAGTGCCAGACGGTCGAGGTGTCGGTGAAGGCGCTCGCGGAAGCGTCGCCGGCGTGGTCCTGCGGACCACGGCTGTAGACCGAGGTCTGCATGGCGGCCGGGTGGTAGGTCACGGTGCCGGACGGCTCCGGGGTCCAGGTGGTGACCAGGAGGTCACGGCCCTGGGGTACGCGCAGAGCAACGGGATCGCTGATCGCCTCCGCCCCGGCCGGGACGGTGAACTGCGCACGGCCGTTGAAGAGGACGTCGCGCACGGGAACCGAAGCGGTGCCGTCGCTGGGGCTGTGCGCCGAGAGGGCGACCGTCACGTGGCCGAAGAGCACCGGCGCGGTGCCGAAGCGGTTGGACAGGTGGACTCGCACCCGGTTGCCGCCCGCGGTGGGGTGCACGACGTTGCGGATGGTGTAACCCGCGTACCCCTGCTCGACGCCGCTGACGGCGGCGGCCGGCGCCGTGGCCCAGGCCGTCTCCCATTCGTTGTTCTGATGTCTGCCTGCCGCGCTGGCCGGGGTGGTGGTCGCCAGAACGATCAGCACCACCGTGGCGGCCTTGATTCGTGCGTCCATAAATAGGTAAGTCTCGATCGATGTGTGAGCGATGTAAAGAGCGGGTACCGCCCGCGGTCTCACGCTCTGGTGACCTCTGGCGCCGATCCGGGCCGTGTGCGACGTTGAAGGTTCGAAAAAGAGGTGGTGTGCCGTGGGCGAGGACGTCGAGCAGACCAGCTTCACCCGTGAGGACCGGGCGAAATATCGGCACAAGATCCGCCGCAGCCTGGACGTGTTCGCGACGATGCTGCGCGAGTCACGGTTCGACTTCGAGCGGCCGCTGACCGGGATGGAGATCGAACTCAACCTCATCGACGAGGCCGCCGACCCGGCCATGCGCAACGCCGAGGTGCTGGGCGCGCTGGCCGACCCGGATTTCCAGACCGAGCTGGGCCAGTACAACATCGAGATCAACGTACCGCCGCGCCGGCTGGCCGGCGACGAGAACGCCGACCTCGAGAAGTCCCTGCGGGCCAGTCTCAACAAGGCCGAGGAACACGCCCGTACGGTCGGCGCGCACACGGTGATGATCGGGATCCTGCCGACGTTGCGCCGCGAGCACATGACCGCCGAGGCGCTGTCGGCGAACCCGCGCTACAAGGTGCTCAACGAGCAGATCTTCGCGGCCCGCGGGGAAGACCTGGACATCCGCATCGACGGGGTGGACCGCCTCGCGGTCACCACCGACACGATCGCACCCGAGTCGGCGTGCACGAGCACCCAGTTCCACCTGCAGGTGTCGCCGGCCGAGTTCGCGGCGTACTGGAACGCGGCGCAGGTCATCGCCGGGGTGCAGGTCGCCCTGGGCGCCAATTCGCCGTTGCTGTTCGGGCGGGAACTGTGGCGGGAGACGCGGATCCCGCTCTTCGAGCAGGCCACCGACACGCGCTCGGAGGAGATCCGGGCTCAGGGCGTACGCCCAAGGGTGTGGTTCGGTGAGCGCTGGATAACGTCGGTCTTTGACCTTTTCGAGGAGAACGTCCGCTACTTCCCGGCCCTGCTGCCGATCTGCGACGACCAGGACCCGGCCGACACCCTGGAACGCGGCGAGGTGCCGGCCCTGTCCGAGCTGCGGCTGCACAACGGGACGGTCTACCGCTGGAACCGGCCGATCTACGCCGTGGTCCGCGACCGGCCGCACCTGCGGGTCGAGAACCGCGTGCTCCCGGCCGGCCCGACCGTGCTCGATACGCTGGCCAACGCGGGCTTCTACTACGGCCTGATCCGCACCATGGCCGACGCCGAACGCCCGCTGTGGACCCAGATGAGCTTCAGCGCGGCCGAGGAAAACTTCCACACGTGCGCCCGGCACGGCATCGACGCGACCGTGTTCTGGCCGGGCATGGGCTACATCCCGGTCACCGAACTCGTGCTGCGCCGGCTGCTGCCGATGGCCCACGAGGGCCTGAACCGCTGGGGCGTCTCCCCCGGCGAACGCGACCGGCTCCTCGGGATCATCGAACAGCGCTGCCTCACCCACCGCAACGGCGCCTCCTGGCAGGTCGCAACGCTGCACGCCCTGGAGGCCGACGGCCTCGACCGGCGAGCCGCCCTGCACGAGATGCTGAAGCGCTATCTGCCCCTGATGCACGAGAACCGCCCCGTCCACGAATGGCCGTTAGACGCGTGATGTGCCAATTGGAGCCCAACCCGGAGGCCGGTCCACGGAGGCGCGATGCGAGGACGCACACAGGACGACGGTTCGACGCCGCGGGATCAGCGCCACGACTGGTGGGGCGTCTATCTCGACGCGCCGGACGCTCATGCCCTCGCCCGCTTCTATCACGACCTGCTCGGATGGCCGATGCGGACCGACGGGGCGAACGCGGTCATCGCGCCCGTCGACGGGGTCGGCTACGTGGGATTTCAGCAGGCCGCGGCGTACGAGAAACCGGTCTGGCCGCCGCGGGCCGGCGCCCAGCAGATGATGCTGCATCTGGATTTCGAGGTCGAAGACCTCGAGGAGGCGGTGGCCCACGCGGTCGAGTTGGGGGCCGAGGTGGCCGGCCATCAGCCGCAGCCGAACGTGCGCGTGCTGCTGGATCCGGCCGGCCACCCGTTCTGCCTGTTCAGGGAGTAGGGGTGAGGGTCACGTCGTCGATGACGAAGGCGGTCGCCAGCTGGCTGCCCTCGACGCCAGTGAAGGTGATCGTCCGGCTGCCGGAGCCGGTGATCGACAGGGTCCGCTGCGCGTAGGTGCTGCCCTTGTTGAGGTTGGAGTACGCGCCGATCGTGGTGCCGCTCGCGGCCACCGTCAGCTTGTCGTAGGCCGTCGTCGTGGTCGTCTCGTCCGAGTCGACGAGCAGCCAGAAGCTGAGCGTCGCCCCGGAGCAGCCGCTCGGGATGGTCACCGTCTGCGACAGCGTGTCGGTGTGGGCGGTGCCGTAGCCGTCCAGCCAGGCCTTGTAAGAGCCGGCGTGCGCGGGCTCGGACGACGAGTTGGTGATCACGCTCGTGGAGGCGTTCCACGCCGTGGCGCCCGACTCGAACCCGGTGTTGGAGAGCAACTGGGCGGTGCCGCACGAGCCGCCGGTCGGCGGCGGCGTGGACGTCGAACCCGTGCCGGCCAGCCATGCGGTTCCGTTCAGGGCGAGCGCCGCGTCGGTGCCGGCCGGGTCGTTCCAGCCGTCGTAGAGGGTGTTACCGGACTGCCCCGTCCCGTCGTCGATCGGCGAGCTGTCGCCCCACACCGCGACCCGGCCCGAGCCGAACGTGCTGGTCGTGAAGAACGCCCCGGTCGTGCCGCTCGGGCTGGAGCCGGGCCGCCACACCAGGCCCTTCACCGACGCGTTGTCGGCCTTGTGCAGGGTCTGTGTGCTGCCGTCGCGGATGATGCTGCCGGTCACCCTGCCGAACGGACCGTTGATCACCGGGTCGGTGCTGCTGCTGATCGCGACCGCGTTCTCGCTGCTGATGTCGTTGGTGTCGATGGTGAGCCCGAACGGGTCGGTGTTGTCGACGCCGTTGCTGGTCATCAGGTCGGTGGCGATCTCGACCGAGTCCTCGCCGTCGTTGTTCCGGTCGCTGCCGCTGTGGTCGACGATCAGGAACAGGCCGCCGCCGTTCTGCACGAACTGCATCACGGCCTTCTTCTCGGCCGCGCTGAGCAGGACGTTCGGCTCGGGCAGCACGAACACGTCGAAGTTCTTGAGGTCGAGGGCGCCGCTGCCGCCGTACGTGATCGTGCCCGAGTTGAGGGTTTTCAGGCTGTACTGCCCGCTGCGCTGCAGGGCGACGCCCCACGAGGAGAGCGCGCCGGTCCAGGACGTGTCCGAGGTCGGGTTGCCGTTCTGGCCGAGCGGGTCCGGCTGCGACGTACTGATGATCCAGTCGGCGTTGCCCGCCGTCTCGGCCTTGGTGTTGTCGAACAGGACGCGTTTGACGGTCGCGGCCGACGCGGGTTGCGTCGGGACCATGGCGACGAGGGTCGCGCCGGCCGCCAGGGTGGCGGCGGCCAGCAGCGCACGGGAACGGACGAGCACCATGCACCTCCGATAGCTGATATCGGCGGCAGTCTATGAGCGCCCGGGTTACGCGGGCACCCTTTCGGCGATCGCCACGGTGACGCGAGGGAAAACCCTTTTCGTCGCGATCAGCCGGGTGCCCGCCCGGAGCGCGGCCGCCTCGGCGACGCTGGGCGTCCCCGCATGGGCCAGCACGGTCGCGCTGGGTTGCGGCACCTTCTCCGCCGCCAGTTCGTCGGCGGTGAAGGCGATGAGCTGCCAGCCGTTGTCGTCCGCGAACTCGCGAAGGGAGGCCATCCTCCGGTCCAGCGTGGCAAGGGCGGCGACCTCGCCGCGGTGCCGGCTCACTGCCGCCAGCGCCAGGTCGATCGCCTGGTCGAGCTCGGCTTTCCGTACGCCCGGGCGCGCCCCGATCCCGACGACAAGCATCACACGATGCTAGCCGCGCCCAAGAAAGGCTAGCCGCGTCTAAGAAAGGAACGTGGATCGCCGATCATCCGGATGGGGACGATCGACCGAAGGGCCTTCTGGTGGCGAGGGCAGGTGTTTCCGGGGACGCCGGTATGACGCTGGCCGAACTCATGGTGACGATGGCGGTGACGTCCGTGGTCATGGCTCTGGCCACGGCGGGGATCGTGGGGATGTACCGCATCACCAACCGGTCGGACGTGCTGTCGGGCGAGATGACACAGTTGCAGACCGCCTTCCAGCTGCTGGACCGGTCGGTGCGCTACGCGACGGCGATCAGCCAGCCCAACCCGGCCGCCAGCGCCGCCGGCGGCTGGTATGTCGAATGGACCTCCACCGCCGGCACCACCACGGTCTGCAGCCAGCTGCGGCTGAACGTGCCGTCGAGTCTTCTGCAGCGGCGCTCGGAACCGGCCGGCGGCCAGCCCGGTCCCTGGACCACGGTGGCCTCGTTCCTGTCCGGGACCCAGCCGTTCACGCTGCAGCCGGCCAGCACCAGTGGTTACCCGCACCAGAGGCTGACCATCGACGTGACGGTGCGGCCGTCCGCCGGTTCCTCGCTCGCCCGCCGGTCGAACTTCTCGTTCACCGCTCTCAACACGTCCCTGGCCACCGTGAGCACCGGGGTCTGCGCCGACATGGGCCGGCCGTGATCACTGGACGCCCGCGCGGCGATCACGGGTCGCTGCCGCTGGCCATGCTCGTCGTCATCGTCGGGGTCAGCCTGGCGACGCTGACGCTGAACACGATGGTGCGCGGCGCGACCGACACCAACGGGGCGATCGGCCGCTCGACGGCGCTGCTGGCCGCCCGGAGCGGGCTGGCCGGTGCCCTGGCGTCCCTGCGGGCGGCCGGCAGCACCGGCAACCTGGGCGCGATCTCGGCGCTGCCGTGCTCCGCGGGTCAGGCCGCCCAGGTGACCGGGACGCTCAGCACGAGGGACGGCAGTTACGCCACCACCATCTGGTATCTGAAGAGCGACCCGACCCAGCAGACCGACGCCTGGGTGCGGTCGAACGGCGTCACCTGCGCCCCGCAGCTGCTACAGACTCCCCGGTGGGCGTACGTCGTGGCGGTGGGTTCCTCGACGGCGAGCAGGTACCGGCGCACGCTGATCGGGACGTACCAGTTCAAGCTGCGGGCGATGGGCAACATGCCCGGCGGCCAGATCCGGGTCTACCGCACGCCGGCCGCGACCCAGGACTACTGCGTCACCGGTTTTCCGGCGACGGCCGGCACGGCCCTGACCATGTCGGTGTGCGCGACGAACGCGGACGGCACCACGGTCGACAAGCAGAAGTTCGGCTACATGTCCGACCTGACGATCAAGCTGATGACCGCCGACCCGGCGCTCTACCCCAACGGGCTGTGCGCCCAGGCCGACGCCTCCAATCAGCTCAGGCTGCAGGACTGCGGGCTCCTCACCAAGATTTCCCAGAAGTGGGCCTTCGACTCGGCCAGCAACTTCCGCGGCACCGACAACGGCACGACCCTCAACTCGTACTGCTGGAACATCGTGTCGCCGAACACCCCGGGATCGGCGATCGTTCAGAAGAACAACAACTGCGGGGTGACCACGACCAACTACGAGTCCTGGAACGTCACGGCCGACGCCGGTTCGGGTGCGGCCGGGCCCGAGTCGGGGCAGCTGGTGAACTTCAAGCAGTTCGGCAAGTGCCTGGACTTCAACTACAGCGGCGTCAACAACTGGGCGTTCCCGTGCAAGCAGTCACTGGTCCTGCCGCCGGTGGACATGAGCCAGATCTGGAACGAGGTGTGGACCCTGCCCGACTACGGCACCAAGGGCCTGATCTACGTGACGAAGACCGACGGCATCACCAAGGTGTGCCTGAAGGCGCCCGCCACCGGCCAGACCAAGGTCACCATGGCGGCGTGCCCGCTGTCCGCGGCCGTGGCCCCGGCCGACTTCGTCTGGTGGGCGCGGGGCGACAAGGGTGCCGTCTACGACGAGAAGTACCGCATCGAGGGCACCGGATCCTGGATCGGCCAGTGCCTGGCTCCGCTGCCGGCCGGTTCCGCGGTGCAGGCCGACTGGGTGGGGCTGGACGCGTGCACCGGCGACTACCTGCAGAAGTGGGACGCGGTGCCGCCGGTCAGCACGTCCGGCCTGGCCCGGGTGATCGAGCAGTGAGCCGGCACCGCGCCGACCGGGGCTTCACGCTGGTCGAGACCATGGTCGCGCTCGGCATCGTCGGCACCGTGATGGCCAGCCTGGCGGTGTTCTTCGTGCGCTCCTCCACCGTCCAGCACCGGCAGGCCGACACGCAGGTGGCGGTGCAGCTGGCGGCCGGCTCGATGGACTACGTCAGCCAGCTGCCCGGCTCGAACGTGCTGCTGGGCCGCACCCAGGCGGCCGTGCAGGCCGAGTGGCAGGCGCCGGCCGCGGGCGAATACCTGGCCGCCACCCGCACCGAGCCGGCGTGGCAGGACCCGTTGCTGCCCGCGTCGACCGCGGTGCAGGGCCTGCCGACCGCGCCTGAAACCATCCAGCTGACCAGCGACTCCACCCCCTACCAGCGCTGGTGGTACGTCGGCTCGTGCTGGCAGGCGAAGACCGGCGGCGACTGCACCGTGGTCACGTCCGCTGTGCGCAACCTGTACGTGCCGATGTACCGGGTCGTCGTCGTGATCACCTGGAACTCGCCGGTCTGCTCCGGCCTCTGCCAGTACGTGGCCGCCATGCTGACCGAGAGCACGCTCGACGACCCGACCTGGCAATGACACCGGTCAGGCGGCCGCCGCGGCCACCAGCCGGCGGGCCAGCCCCGGGTCGGCGGCCCAGTGCAGATGCAGATAGGAGGCGTGCACGTTGGGCGAGGCGAAGCCCTCCGGGTCGCCGCCGCGCCACTGCCACGCCGCCCCGGCGGCCGGCGACAGCAACAGCCCCGAGCGCGGGTGCACCGTCGTGCGGTGGAACTCGTGGCCGGTCACCCGCGTGCCCGCCGGGGCCAGCGGGCTGTCGCTGAGCGCGACCGCGTCCCGATAGCCGAGGGTCAGCGACGGGGTCATGGCGGCGTCCGCGTCGAGGACCCCGCACATCGGGGCGTCGTCCAACGTGCGGCACAACCACAGCAGACCCGCGCACTCGGCCGCGATCGCCCCGCCCGCGGCGGCGAGGTCGGCGACCGCCCGGCGCAGCGGCTCGTTGGCCGACAGCTCGGCCGCGTACACCTCGGGGAAACCGCCGCCGACGACCAGCGCGCGGGTGCCCTCGGGGAGCTTCTCGTCCCGTAACGGGTCGACGGTCACGACCGAAGCGCCGGCGCCGGCGAGAAGCTCGGCCGTCTCGGCGTACGAGAAGCTGAAAGCCGGACCACCGGCCAGCGCAACCGTCGGACGGCCCGGCACCGGATCCTCGGCAAGCGGGCTCCAGGACGAAGCCGCCAGCGGCGGCGCCGACCGGGCGATCGCCGCGACCTCGTCGAGGTCGACCGCGGCGGCCACCAGGGTGGCCAGCGCATCGACCGAGGCCTGCGCCTCGGCCCGACGCTCGGCGGCGGGCACCAGGCCCAGATGTCGCGATGGGGCGGCGACCGCGCCGGCCCGGCGGAGGGCGCCGAGCACGGGCGTGCCGACCTCCTCGCAGGCGTCGCGGAGGATCTGCTCGTGGCGGTCGGAACCGACCCGGTTGAGGATGACACCGGCCAGCCGGACCGTGCCGAAGCTGCGGAAACCGTGCACCAGCGCGGCCACCGAGCGGCCCTGCGCGGCCGCGTCCACGACCAGGATGACCGGGGCCTGCAGCACGCCCGCGACCTGGGCCGTCGAGCCGTCCTCCCCCGCGCCCGTGCGGCCGTCGTAAAGCCCCATCACGCCCTCGATCACGGCCAGTTCGGCACCGGCCGAGCCGTGGGCGAACAGCGGCGCGATGCGGTCCGAGCCGACCATGACCGGGTCGAGGTTGCGGCCCGGGCGGCCGGCGGCGAGGGCGTGGTAGCCGGGGTCGATGTAGTCGGGGCCGACCTTGAACGGCGCCACTGGTACCCCGCGGCGGGCGAACGCCGCGAGCAGGCCGGTAGCGACCGTGGTCTTGCCGTGCCCGGAGGCGGGAGCGCCGATGACGACGCGGGGGACGCTCACCACTCGATGCCCGGCTGGCCCTTGCGGCCCGCGTCCATCGGATGCTTGACCTTGGTCATCTCGGTCACCAGGTCGGCCGCCTCGAGCAGCGACGGGTGCGCGTACCGGCCGGTGATCACGACGTGCTGGGTGCCGGGACGGGCGGCCAGCGTGGCCACCACGTCGTCGACGTCGACCCAGCCCCACTTCATCGGGTAGGTGAACTCGTCGAGCACATAGAACTTGTACGTCTCGGCGGCCAGATCCCGCTTGATCTGGGCCCAGCCCTCGGCCGCCTCGGCGGCGTGGTCACGCTCGGTGCCGGCCCGCTGGATCCACGACCAGCCCTCACCCATCTTGTGCCAGGTGACGCCCCCGAGCTTCTTGAGGGCAGCCTCCTCGCCGACCCGCCACTTCTCCGACTTCACGAACTGGAAGACGCCGATCGGCCAGCCCGCGTTCCAGGCCCGCAACGCCATCCCGAACGCGGCGGTCGACTTGCCCTTGCCGTCGCCGGTGTGCACGGCCAGAACGGCCTGCCGGCGGCGCTGGCGGGTGGTCAGCCCGTCATCCGGTACGACTTCCACCTTGCCCTGAGGCATCAGGCGGTCCTCCGCATCTCGAGGGTGTCCAGCGGCATCAGATCGGCGTCGAGCGCGGAGGCCAGGCGGCGGGCCAGGCCGAGCCGCACCGGACCCGACTCGCAGTCGACGACGACGGTCGCGACCCCGTTCAGCAGGGGCGCCAGCGTGACCGGGTCGGGCCCGCTGGTCGCCCGGCCGTCGGTGACGACCACCAGCAGCGGCCGGCGGCGGGGGTCGCGACGGCGTTCGGTGGCGATGGTGGCGGCCGCCTGTCTCAACCCCGCGGCCAGCGGCGTGCGGCCGCCGGTGCGAAGCGAAGCCAGCCGCAGCACACCGACCTCATGACTCGACGTCGGCGGCAGCACCTGCTCGGCCTCGTGACCCCGGAAGGTGATCATGCCGATCCGGTCGCGGCGGTGATAGGCGTCGCGCAGCAAGGACAGGACCGCCGTCTTGACGAGGGTCATCCGCTTGCGGGCCGCCATCGAACCGGAGGCGTCGACCACGAACAGCACCAGATTGGCCTCGCGGCCGACGTGCACGGCCTCGCGGAGATCGCCCGGACCCACCCGGCGGGCGCCACGGTGCAGGGCGGCACGCAGGGTGGCGGGCAGGTGGGGAGCACCGGCGAGCTTCCCTCGCGGTTCCCGCGAGCCGATCACCCGGCCTCGCCGGGCGAAGGCCGGCGAACGCCGACCGGAATGCCCACCCTCACCGCGTCTGGCGATCGAGAGCGTACGCGGACGGAACGCGGCGCCAGGAGCAACCGGGGCCGCTCCGGCCTGCGCACTCGGGGCCGTCCCGCCGGTGGGCGATTCGTCCCGGTTCGTGGCGTCAGCCGGTGGCGGGTCCACGCCCGGCTCGTTACCCGGGGGCGGCCCCTGGCTGCCGTCGCCGTTGGTGCCCGGCGGCGGGCCCTCGTTGCCGTCGCCGTTCGGGCCGTTCGGGCCGTGCGGCGGGGGTGGGGGCGGCGGCGGGCCGCCGTCCGGATCGTCGTCATCGTCCGGCGAACCGTGCGAATCCGGGGGCAGGTCGTTCTCGGCCTCGTTCAGCGCCTGCTCGAGCTTCTCCTCATCGGTGCCGGGCGGGTCGAGCGGATCCTTGCGCCGCCGGTGCGGCAACGCCAGCCGAGCCGCGTCGGCCACGTCGCCGGCCGTGACCTCCGACCGCCCGTGCCAGGCAGCCAGCGCCACCGCGCACCGGGCCACCACGATGTCGGCCCGCATCCCGTCCACCCCGTAGGCCAGGCAGACCCGGGCGATCCGGTCGAGCTCCCGGTCGGGCAGCGTCACACCCGGCAGCACCTTCTGCGCCGCGACGATCCGCGCCGCCAGCTCCTTCTCGTCGCCTTCGAAGCGGGCCCCGAACGCGTCCTGGTCGAGCTCGTACGCCAGCCGCCGCCGCACCACCTCGGCCCGCTGCACCGGATCGCGCGGCGCCGACACGGTCACCACCAGCCCGAACCGGTCGACCAGCTGCGGCCGCGGCTCGCCCTCCTCCGGGTTCATGGTGCCGACCAGCAGGAACCGGGCCGCATGCTTGACCGACACCCCGTCCCGCTCGACGTGCGCCCGGCCCATCGCCGCCGCGTCGAGCAGCAGGTCGACCAGATGATCGGGCAGCAGGTTGACCTCGTCGACGTAGAGCACCCCCCGGTGCGCGGCGGCGAGCAGCCCCGGCTCGTACGCCTTGACCCCGTCGGCCAGCGCCCGCTGAATGTCGAGCGTGCCCACCACGCGGTCCTCGGTCGCGCCGACCGGCAGTTCGACGAGCGCGGCCGGCCGGTGGACGCTCGGCGCCCCGGCCTCGTGCGGCCCGTCCGGGCACTGCGGGTCGGGCGCGGCCGGATCGCAGGCGAACCGGCAGCCGCGCACCACGGCGACGTCGGGGAGCAGGGCGGCCAGGGCACGCACCACGGTGCTCTTGGCGGTGCCCTTCTCGCCTCGCACCAGCACACCACCGACCGCGGGCGAAACCGCGGTGAGCAGCAGGGCAAGGCGTAGGTCATCGAGCCCGACCACGGCCGAGAACGGGTACGGCGTCACGTATTTCCCTCCTGCGCGGGTGTCCACGCCCGCGCGCTGAGCACAACCGAGCGGCCGGAGTCTCCTGACTCCCGGATCGCCGCCGCCCCGCCACCTTCCGGCCCGTCCAGCAGGCCGTGGCAAACCTTGCGGGTGAGCTCCCCGGTCACAGTGGCGGGACCGCCCCGGACTCGC
This sequence comes from Actinoplanes sp. NPDC051343, assembly GCF_044455125.1. NCBI lineage: Bacteria > Bacillati > Actinomycetota > Actinomycetes > Micromonosporales > Micromonosporaceae > Actinoplanes > Actinoplanes sp. NPDC051343. Next base: position 550,490 of record NZ_JBITEL010000003.1, on the reverse strand, counting down.
ACCGGGTTCCTCCGCAACCGCTCGCCGCCATGCTTTCCCACCGGCGCCCCAAACGTCAACGCGCCCGACCGTGACATACAGCGCCTCTGCCCCGGCCCGCCCGGCGCGCGCGGTCGGCGCCCCGCTCCCGACCGTGACATACAGCGCGTCTGCCCCGGGGCCGCCCGGCGCGCGCGGTCGGCGCCCCGCTCTCACCGGGTCAATCCGAGGAGCCGATCCGTCAGCGTCGGTGGGGTCGGACCCCGATGGCGGAACGGCTCCCTCCCGATCACCTCGGCGAAGGCCGCATTGACGTCGACGCTCCGGACCCCTCCGTTGAGCGTCTCGGTGATCCCCGCGATCACCCGGCGATAGGCCTGCGTCTCCGGTGGCGGGAAGGCGGCCACGTACCGCTGCCCCCGCAGCCGCAACTCGATCTCCGTCCCCGCGGCCGACGGTGAGTAGAGCCACTCCCCCCGGTCGTCGGCTTCGATCCCGGCCACCGGCCGGTCGACCGGGAAGTCCCCCCGCGCGGCCGGCCTGTCCCGGAAGAACCGCCAGATGCTGACCGTGAACGGCGGAAACGCCGCCACGAGCAGCACCAGGCCGGCCACATGCCACACGGTCGCGTGCGGTCGCGCGAGCAGCGAGACGCCGAGGTAGAGAAAGGCGACGTACGGCAGCGGGCCACCGACCTTCATCGTCGGCGGCCGAATCAGCCTCAGGTCAGCCCCTTGTCGGTCGTCGGCAGCGCCGGCGGGGCGAGCCGGTCGAGCTCCTGCACGGTTTCGATCATGGCCAGGGCCGACTTCTCGACCAGCGGGCGCATCCGGCGGTAGAGCGCGGCGTTGTCCGGGTCGGGCCGGGTCGGCTCGCCGATCGCGACCAGCGCCGCCGCATGGTCGAGGTCGGGCAGCTCACCGAGCGCGTGCAGGCCCAGCAGGCAGGCCCCCATCGCCGTACCCTCCGGGGTGTCGGCCACGGCGACCGGCAGGTCGAGCGCCGCCGCCAGCACACCCACCCACAGTTCGGAGGCGACGGCGCCCCCGGTGGCCCGCACCTCGCGCACCTCGAACCCTTCGGCCGCGAACGAGTCGCGCACCAGCGCCAACTGCTGGCAGACGCCCTCGACCGCCGCCCGTACGAGATGGGGCCGCCCGTGCTCGCGCCGCAACCCGAGGTAGGCCCCGCGCAGCCCGGGCCGCCACCAGGGCGCCCGTTCCCCCAGCAGGTAAGGAAGGCAGAGCAGGCCCTCGCTACCGGGCGGCGCGCCTTGGGCCTCCATCAGCAGCGCCGCGTCGCGCTCGTCGGCGTCCTCGCCTTCGGCGCCCGGCCGTTCGAACCCGCCGGCGAAGCTCTGCCCGGCCCAGCGCACCACCGACCCGGCATTGTTGACCGCCCCGCCGATCGCCCACCGGTCCTCGGTCAGCGCGTAGCAGAACAGCCGCCCGGCCTCGTCGGCTGTCGGCCGGTCGACGATCGTGCGCAGCGCCCCGCTGGTGCCCAGCGACACGGCGGCCACCCCGGCCGGGGTCGCACCCACACCGAGGTTGGCCAGCGGCCCGTCCGCCGCCCCGATGATCAGCGGGGTGTCGGCCGGCAGCCCGGCCGCCGCGGCGACCTCACCGCGCAGCCGCAACCGCGAGGTGGTCGGCACGACGGCGCCGAGCTGCGACTGCCGTACGCCCGCAACCTCGAGTGCCTCCTCGTCCCACCGCTTGCGGTGGATGTCGTAGAGCCCCATGCCGGAGGCCAGCGAAAGGTCGACCTGGAACGGCTCGTCGGCGAGCGCGGCCAGCACCAGCTCCTTGACCCCGCCCCACCGCGGGGTCTCCCGCAGCGTGGCCGGGTCGTTCTCCTTCCACCAGGCAAGCTTGCTGAGCGGCGCCATCGGGTGCACCGGCGTGCCGGTGCGGGCGTGCAGCCCCTTGGCCCGCCCGGACGCGATAATGTCTTCGCACTGTTTGCCGGCCCGGCTGTCGGCCCAGGTGACCAGCGGCCCGAGCGGCTTGCCGTCACCGTCCATCGGCACCAGCGCGTGCAGGAACGCGCTCAGGCTGACCGCGATCACCCGGTCGCCGCGCTCCCGGCACTGGGCCGCCACGTCGACCAGCGCCTTGCGCGCGGCGTCCTGCAGCGCACTGGCCTCCAGCTCGGCCCGCCCCGGCGCAGGCACCGCAAGCGGGTAGTAGAAGCTGGTGTGCGCCCGCAGCACCCCGTCGATCCCGGCCGCGATCCCTTTGGTCGCGGTGGTACCGGTGTCGATGCCGATCACGACGTCCATGCGGTAGCCCCTTCGGTCACCTCACCGGACCCACCGCCCGGCGCCAAACTCTCGACACCCACATTTCCGGGCCGCGAGCCTCCACTCAACCCGCCCGCCACCCAGGCCACCAGATTCCCACCCAGCCACCCGATCACACCGCCCGCCCGACCACCCGGCCACACCGCTGGACCGCTCGGCCGCCGGGTCACACCACCGCCCCGCTCGGCCGCCGGGTCACACCACCGCCCCGCCACGGCCACCGGGCCGCCGCCCTGCCGAACCGCCGCCCCGCCGCCGCCCCACCCGGACACCGCCTCGGCCGCATCCGGCGCCTGGTGGCACCGCCAGGCCGCCGTGCGGTGGGACCCGGTCAGCCACGCGGGCGACGCTCGGCTCAGGAGAGGGCGCCGCTCACGAGCCCGCGCCCGCGTCCGGCGGCAGGAGGCGCTGCAGCAACCGCACCAGGGTTGCCCTCTCCTCCGTGCTCAGCCCGGCCAGCAGCTCGTCGTCGGCCGCGAAGACCAGCTCGTCGAGGCCGGCCAGAAGCTGCTCGCCGGCCGGGGTCAGTTCCACGATTTTGCGTCGGCGGTCGGTCGGGTCGGCGGTGCGTACCACCAGCCCTCGCGCCTCGAGCTCGTCGAGGAAGGTGACCAGGTCGCTGCGGTCGAGGCACAGCCGGTCGGCCAGCGGGCCCTGGGACGCCGGGCCGAGGTCGGCCAGCGACGCCAGCACCCCGTAGTGCTGCTTGCGCAGCTCGTGCGTGGCGAACCGTTCCTGGATCAGCCGCTGGGCCTGCAGCGAGGCACGCCCGACGAGCCAGGCGACGCGCCCGCGCAGGCGATGAGTCGGAGGCACGGGACAACCCTAGTTGACCGGCCCATCGGGAGGACATATCGTGGGCACCACCCACGATTGGAAGGACCCATGATATGCGTGCGGTGCGCTACTACGAGCACGGCGGCCCAGCGGTTCTGACGGTCGAGGAGGTCGCGGAGCCGGTCGCCGGCGACCATCAGGTGATCGTTGAGGCCGAGGCGATCGGCACCAACGTGATCGACACGGTTTTCCGGGCCGGCACCAGTCCCTGGCCGCGGCCGCTTCCGGGCACGCTGACCGGTGACGTGGTCGGTCGCGTCGTCAAGGCGGCCGGCGATTTCCGGATCGGCGACCGGGTGGCGGGCCTGTCCGAGGACGCGGCGGCCGACCTGGTGGCTCTCGACATCGACTGGCTCACCCGCGTACCGGAAAGCGCCGACGCAGCCGGCGCAACCGTTCTCTCGATGCCCGCGCCGCTCGCCCTGGGTCTGCTCCGGGCCGGCCGCCTCGCGGCCGGCGAGACCGTGCTGGTGCAGTCGGCCGCCGGCGGGATCGGCCATTTGCTGGTCCAGCTGGCACAACTTCTCGGTGCCGGCCGGGTGATCGGCACGGCCTCGACCGGGGCCAAGCTCGATTTCGTACGCGGGCTGGGCGCCGAAGCGTCCGGCTACGACGACGTCGAGGGGCCGGTCGACCTGGTGCTCGATGCCGTGGGCGGCGACGTCTTCGACGCCGGGCTGAGGCTGCTGGCGCCCGGCGGCCGGATGATCACCTATGGCGCGGTGAGCGGCACGCTGCCCACCGTGGCGGCGCACCGCCTGTTCGAGCTCACCTGGGTGACCGGCTTCTCGATGCTCGCCTGGCGGCGCGCGTTTGCGCCGCAGGCCCGCGCGGAGATGTCGGAGGTGAGCGATCTGTTCACGACCGGCCGGTTCACGGCCACGATCGCGGAACGGGTGCCGCTGGCCGAGGTGGCCCACGCCCACGAGATTCTCGACGCCCGCGCCAACCTCGGCCGAGTGGTGCTCATGCCTTAGGCGCCACCAGGCAGAAGACATGACCGTCGACGTCGGTGAGCACCGCCTGGCGCTCCCCCCACGGCTGATCGGCCGGGGCGTCGACCACGGACGCACCCGCCTTTTCCGCCGCCGCCGTCATCGCGTCGACATCGTCGACCACGTAGGACACCGCCACGCCTGCGATTCCCGGGGTCGGCGGTCGCTGGTGCAGCAGCAACTCGAACTCGCCGGCCTCCGAGCCGAGCATGACGATCTCGCCGGCACGGTATTTCTCGGTGAAGCCGAGCGCATCCCGGTAGAGCCCCAGGGCCGGCCCCAGGTCGGCCACCGAAACGATCACCCGCTGCAAACCACGAACTGTCATGAGCCCTGACCCTAGTGCTGTCACCGGCTCAGCTTCGCCGCATAACCGTCGCGAAGCTCCTCCCAGCCGTGGGCCGTGGCGTCGCGCCCGCGGATCACGCCGATCGGCTCGCCGTCGAGCAGGTGGCGCAGCACGTCCAGGCAGAGGTGCCACCCGGCCGCGACCATCGCCTCCATGTCGGGTTTGGCCAGGGTGTGCCGCAGCGTGAGCCGGGTGCCGTCGCCCGACGGCTCCAGTTCCCAGCGCAGGCGGTCGTCGCCCCAGGTGTATTGGAGCAGCACCGGCGCCTCGGCCCTCTCCACGGAAGCCGCCATGTCGGTCTTCTCGGGCCCGTCGACCATCGTCAGTACGGCGTCGCCGGTGGAGCTGAGGTCACGCGACGCGGTGAACGGGGCCCACTGGTCCAGTTCCGGCGGCGAGGTCAGCGCCGCCCACACCACCTCGGGCGCCTGCCGCAACTCGCGCACGAAGATCAAAGTCCAGCCGTCCAGTGCTACGTCGTCAAGATGCATGATCATCCTTTGCGTCCAAATGCTCCTGCAGAGCGGTGAGATGCCGTTCCCAGAGCCGCCGGTAGGGGGCGAGCCATGCGTCCAGCTCGCGGAACGGCCCCGGTTCGAGCCGATAGATGCGCTGCTGGGCCCGCACGCGCGCGGAGACGACGCCGGCCTCGCGCAGCACCCGCAGATGCTTGCTGATGGCGGGCTGGCTCATGCCGAGCGCGCCGACCAGGTCCGTCACACTGCACTCCCGCGCCCGCAACTCGTCGGCGATGCGCCGGCGGGTCGGCTCGGCCAGCGCGGTCAGGGCGTCCATGCCTGACACGTTATATAACCCGGGCAGCATGATGCAAGAATGGGCCACGTGCGGGTGCTGATCGTGACCTCGGGTTCGATGGGCGACGTGGCTCCCTACACCGGGCTGGGCAATCGCCTGCGCGAGGCCGGTCACGAGGTCACCGTGGCCACGCACGAGCCGTTTCGGGCCGCGATCACGGCCACCGATTTGCAGTTCCATCCGATCCCGGGTGACATGCGCGAAATTCTGCCGAACGCCCGGGGTCAGGACGGTGTCAGTTCCGGCACCGGCCCGCGGGCGCTTACGCGCCTTCTGAAAATCGCGGGGCCCCTGGTGAGTTCGCTCGGCGCCGGCATGGCCGGCGCGGTCTCCGCCGTACGCCCGGACGCCGTCCTCCTGAGCACGGTGGTTGCCCCGTTGGGCTACCAGATCGCGGACGCCTTCGACGTGCCCTGGGCCGGCGTGTTCCTGCAGCCGGTGCACCCGACGCGCGACTTCGGCTCGGTGCTGGTCGGCGGCCGCAACTTCGGGCCGTGGGGCAACCTGGCCCTCGGCCGTCTGGTCGACCTGTCGGCCCGCCCGCTCTACGCCGGTCCGATCCGCGCCCTGCGCCGCGACCTGGGCCTGCCACCGGCCTCGATGCGCGCGCTGCAGGCCTGGCAGCAGTCCCGCTACCCCACCTTCCACGGCTTCAGCCCGTCCGTGGTGAGCCGCCCCGCCGACTGGCCCGCGCCACTGCGGGTCACCGGTTACTGGTGGCCGGCCCGCCCGCACGCCTGGAGCCCCCCACCCGCCCTGACCACGTTCCTGGCCGCCGGGCCACGCCCGGTCTTCATCGGCTTCGGCAGCATGGCCCCCGGCCACGGCGCCCGGCTGGGCCGCCCGATCATGACCGCGATCCGCCAGGCCGGCGTACGCGCGGTGGTCCAGGCCGGCTGGTCAGGCCTCGATGTGGGCGCCTCCGACGACGTCATCACGGTCGGCGAACTCCCGCACGACTGGCTCTTCGGCGAGGTCGCAGCCGTGGTGCACCATGCCGGCGCCGGCACCACGGCCGCCGGCCTGCGCGCCGGCGTACCCGCCGTCGGAGTACCCGTACTGGCCGACCAGCCGTTCTGGGCGCGCCGCCTGACCGACCTGGGCACCGCCCCGGGCCCCCTGCCCCTGTCCTCGCTGACCGCCGACCGGCTGGCCGCCGCCCTGCGCGCCGTGACCACCAACCCGCACTACGCGGCCCGCGCGGCCGCGATGGCCGCACGACTCGCCGCCGAGGACGGCGCCCAGCCGATCATCGACTGGCTCGCCGAGCTCCCTTAGGTCGGTCACGCGGGAGCAGCCGCGTTCGCCGGTCCGGCATCTGCTACTTCGGCAACCTTGGGGCGTGTAGCCACTCCAGCAGGTCGGGTGGGGCCAGCCCGGCGACCCGTGCCTGGTAGCGGGCGCGCTCTTCAGCCGTGAAGACCTCGCGGGCGCCCGGCCGGCCCCGGCGGAACAGCGCCGCCGGCGTGTCCTGCACCAGGTGGGCCGCGCGGTCGCGCATGCGGTCGAAGCCGGCCGCCTCGACCAGGCCCGGCCACAGCGCCTCGGGCACCGGGATGCCGAGGCGCCAGGCCAGGTAGCGCATCTGCGCCTCCAGCCCCACGACCAGGTCGTCGTAGTGGACCAGCAGCACGTTGGGCCAGAACCGGCGGGTCCACGCGTCGGTCAGGTGCCACATCACGGCCGGCAGGGGCTCGGGCGGGGCGCTGTCCTCGTCGAGCCAGCGGGTCAGGTCGTCGCTGAGCGGTTCGGGCTCCGCACGGTGCCGCAGCGAGACGAACATGTCGAGCGGGTGCCGGGCGCTCACGACGTACGTCACGTACGGGTAGTAGGGCAGGCCGTCCAGCGGCGTGTGGGTCTTGATGAAGCGGCGATGCGGCTGGGCGGCCAGCTGCGCGTACAACCGGCCGGGCGGCGTGACCAGGTGGTCGAGCCAGGGTGACAGGTGCCAGAGCGGGGCCGGCAGTTCGGGCCGCTGGAAGATCAGCAGGGCGCAGATCATCTGGAGCCAGGTCGTGCCGGTGCGGCGGCGGGTGCTGATCACGATGTCGCCGGGCCGGAAGGGGAAACTCAGCCAGCGCGCACTGTCCTCCTCAGGGGAGCGGTAGCGAACCGGCGGCGGGGACACGGCCGGAGAGGTTAGCAGAGGCGAGCACCCTTTCGACGTGCCTGCGTGCCGCCTCGGCCGGGGTCGTTCCGGCCGCTTCGGCCTCCCGCACCACGCTGGTCAGGGTGGCGCCGATGCCCCGGACCTGCTCGGCCGCCCGGTCCGGCGTCTCGTGCCGGAGTTCGACCGCGGTGGCGTAGATGATGCCGCCGGCACTGACGATGGCGTCCGGCGCCCACCGGATGCCGCGGGCGTGCAGCAGGTCGGCGGTGGCCGGGGCGTCGAGCTGGTTGTTGGCCGGGCCCGCGATCGCCCGGCACCGCAGCGCCGGCACCGTTTCCGGGGTGAGCAGGCCGCCCAGGGCCGCCGGGATCAGCACGTCGACGTCGGCGGTCAGGCACTCCTGCGGGCTGACCCAGGTGCCGCGCTTCTTGCGGTCGTCGACGTCACTGGCGATCACGGTCGCGCCGGCGTCGGTCAGCATCTTCCACACCTCGCTGCCGACCCGGCCGAGGCCGAGCACCGCGAAACTCTTCGACGACAGGTCACCGACGAGCGCCCGGAGCGCCGCGACGACACCCTGGGCGGTGTGCCCGGAGGAATCGCCGCTGCCGCCGGCTTCGGCCGGACGGCAGAAGACGTACGGCGTACGCTCGGCGATCGTGACCATGTCGTCCGGTCCGGTGCCCACGTCCGGGCCCGTCGCGTAGGCGCCGCCCAGTCCGGCGATCACGTCACCGACGTCGAGCAGCGTTTCCCGCCGGTCCCACCGCGTACCCGCGGAAAGCGCAACCACCGTCTTGCCGCCGCCGTGCCGCAGGCCGGCGAGCGCCGACTTCGACGTCATCGCCGCGGACAGCCGCAGCGCGTCGTCGAGGCCGTTCCGCCAGTGCGGGTACTCCTTGATCCGGCAGCCGCCGATCGCCGGCCCGAGCGCCGTCGAGTGCACTGCCACGATGATCGGCAGGCCGGAACGAGGCCCGCGCTTGATAACCACTTGTTCATGATCCATGGTCGAACGCTAACCAGATGCGCGCGGCTTCCGGCGCAAACCGAACGTCGTTCGGCAACCATGGCAGAATTCCGCCCGTGGACGAACTTGATTCGGCGCTCGTCCGGCTTCTGCAGTCGGACGCCCGGCAGACCAACCGCGACCTGGCCCGCACCCTCGGCATCGCCCCGTCGACCTGCCTGGAGCGGGTCCGCGCCCTCCGCGAACGCGGCGTCATCACCGGCTACCACGCCGAGGTCAGCCTGCCCGCACTCAACCGCGGCGTTCAGGCGCTGCTGCACGTGCAGGTCCGCCCGCTGAGCCGCACCGTCATCGAAAGTTTCAAGGCGTACGCGATGACGCTCCCCGAGGTCCTCTCGGTCTTCGTGGTGGCCGGCGGCGACGATTTCCTCGTCCACGTCGCTGTGCCCGGCGTCGACGGCCTGCACGCGTTCCTGATGGACAAGTTCAGCGCCCGCCGCGAGATCGTCGGCTTCCGCAGCTCGGTCATCTACGAGCACGCCCGCAAGCAACAGATCGACCCGATCGACCTCTAGGGCCGGTCACCGGGACCGGAAACGCCCCGCCGCGCGAGGGCGGCGGGGCGTGCGGAGCGGCGGGAGATCAGCGCTCGGAGATGGCGGTGAAGTCGCGCTCCGGGGAGCCGGTGTAGAGCTGCCGGGGGCGGCCGATCTTGGTGGCCGGGTCGGTCATCATCTCGGACCACTGGGCGATCCAGCCGGGGAGGCGGCCGATGGCGAACAGGACCGTGAACATCTTGGTCGGGAAACCCAGCGCCTTGTAGATGAGGCCGGTGTAGAAGTCGACGTTCGGGTAGAGCTTGCGCGAGACGAAATAGTCGTCCTTGAGCGCGATCTCCTCGAGCTGGAACGCGATCTCGAGCAGCGGGTCGGGCTTTTCCAGCGTGTTGAGCACGTCCTGGGCGGCCTTCTTGACGATCGCGGCGCGCGGGTCGTAGTTCTTGTAGACCCGGTGGCCGAAGCCCATCAGTTTGACGCCCTTCTCCTTGTTCTTCACTCGCGTGACGAAGGAGTTGACGTCGTCGCCGGACGTGTGGATCTGCTGGAGCATTTCCAGAACGGCCGCGTTGGCGCCGCCGTGCAGCGGGCCGGAGAGCGCGTTGATGCCGGCCGAGATCGAGGCGAAGAGGTTGGCCTGGGCCGAGCCGACCAGCCGCACGGAGGACGTCGAGCAGTTCTGCTCGTGGTCGGCGTGCAGGATGAACAGCATGTCCAGGATCTTCGCGATCTTGGGGTCGACGTCGTACTGCACCGTCGGCAGGCCGAAGGTCATGCGCAGGAAGTTCTCGACGTAGTCGAGCGAGTTGTCCGGGTAGGGCAGCGGATGGCCGATGGACTTCTTGTAGGCGTACGCCGCGATCGTCGGAAGCTTCGCCATCAGGCGAATCGCCGAGATCTCCACCTGCTCGGGGTCGAGCGGGTCGAGCGTGTCCTGGTAGAAGGTCGAGAGCGCCGTGACCGCGGAGGAGAGAACGGCCATCGGGTGCGCGTCGCGGGGGAAGCCGGAGAAGAAGGTGCGCATCTCCTCCTGCAGGAGCGTGTGCACCCGGATCTTGTCGGCGAAGTCGCGCAGCTGCTGCGGCGTCGGAAGCGCGTCGTTGAGCAGCAGGTACGACACCTCGAGGAACGACGACTTCTCGGCCAGCTGCTCGATCGGGTAGCCGCGGTAGCGCAGAATGCCGGCATCGCCGTCGATGTAGGTGATCGACGACGTGGTGGAGGCCGTGTTGACGAAACCCTGATCGAGGGTGACGAAGCCGGTCTCTTTGAGAAGCGCACTGACGTCGATGCCGCCCGGACCCTCGACCGCCTCACGCACCGGCATGGACAACTGGCCACCGGGGTGGTCGAGCTTGACATCCGTCATGTATTTCCCTCACTTCACCGGCAGATGTCCCATGGAATGTGAAGTTCACCGTAAACCCTCAACCTGAATGGGTCATCAGGTGGCCTCCGGCTGAGGGATTGATCACCAGGATTGGCCGCCGGAGATAGATAATGATGGGTGGAACGACGGCGGAGGTGTGACCGTTGCGGATCCCGACTATGTCCCCGGTGGTAGTAGGTGTCGACGGCACGGCGGCCGGTTTGGCCGCGGTGCGGCTCGGCGCGCGCGAGGCGGTGTCGCGCGGGCGCCTTCTCCGAATAGTGCACGCGTTCACCTGGGCCAGCGAGAACGAAAACCGGCTGGCCGCGGAAAATCTCCTGGCCGAGGCGACCGCCACGGCCCAGCGTTCCACACCCGGCGTACGGGTGGACCCGCAACTGGTCGACGGCCCGGCCGATCGCGTCCTGATCCAGCTCAGTCGCACGGCCGAGCTGGTGGTGGTGGGAAACACGGTGCCCGATTCATCGGTGCTGGTGCAGGTCGTGGCCCGGGCGTTCTGCCCGGTCGTGGTGGCCCGCGGGCCGCGCCCGCCGTCCGGCCCGGTGATCGCCGCGGTCGACGGCTCCGCCTGGTCGGTGCAGGGGTTGCGGCTCGCCGCGCTCGAGGCCCGGCGTCGCGGCATCGGCCTCGAGGCGGTGCACGTGGTCAGCCGGGCCGGCTACCGGGCGGAGGACGAGGGCCGCGCGATGCTGGCCGCGGCGATGGCGGCCGTGCCCGAGTTGCGCCGCGCCCGGGCCCGCCTGCTGAGCGGAAACCCCGGTCCGGCGCTGGCCCGCGTCTCCAGCCGGGCCCGCATTCTGGTGCTGGGTCCGCGGGGGACGAGCGGGGCGGCCGCGCTCGGCTCGGTCGCCCGGTACCTGCTGCGCCAGGGCGCCTGCCCGACCGTTTTCGTGCACGGCCGGGCCCGGCCCGCCGGGAGGACGTCCAGCAAATCGTCCAACGCGCTCGCCGGATAGGTTTCCGCTCAGCCGTCGACCTCTCGTACCGATCTATCTGGTGTCGACGGAAATCGGGAGGCCGGGTTGGGGCGCTGGGCCTGGCGGGCGTTTGCCGGGATCGGCCTGCTCGCCTCTGTGCTCTACACGCTCGATCTGAGCGTGATCCTGTCCGACGCGTGCCTGCTCGTGACCGGGATCGGCACGGTGTGGGCGTGCTTCTGGGGGCCGTCCCGGCACGGTGCCCGGCCGTCCGGCGCGTGGCGGCTGATCGGCGTGGTCGCCCTGTTGTTCCTGGTCGGGGTCATGGTCCGTCCGGTCGTGACCGATCTGGAGATGCCGCTGCCGCTGATCGCCGACGCGATCACCATCCCGGCGTACGCCCTGCTCTGCGTGTTTATCGCAGTGCTGCTGCGGTGCCGCCGCAGCCTCGACCGGCACGCCGTGCTCGACACCCTGATCGTCTGGATGGGCGGCGCCCTCTTCAGCTTCCTGATCCTGGCCGAGCCGGCCGCCGCGATCCACAACCGGCCCGCCGCCGAGTCGTTCATGGCCGGGCTCTATCCGCTCTGCGACATCACGGTCCTGCTGCTGATGATCAACCTGACGTTCACGGCGCGGACCTGGCCGGTCAGCCTGCGCGCCTTCCTCGGCGCGCTGACGTTCGTGGCGGTGGGCGACACCGCGTACGCGATCGTCGGCCTGCAGGGCCAGATCTACGGCTCGCCGCTGCTGAACGTGCCGTTCCTGATCGGCTACACGCTGATGGGCGTGACTGCCCTGCACCCGTCGGCGGTCGAGCTCAGCCGGGCCGACCGGCCGCCGGTGCAGGCGTGGTCGGTGCGCCGGGTGGCGCTGCTGGTGCCGGCGCTGGCCGTACCGTTCGCGCTGCTGCTGGTCACCGGGGCGACGATGACCCACCGCTGGATCATCGCGGTCGGCGGGGTGCTGATCGTGACCGCGCTGCTGGTGCGGGCGATCTCGGCCGTACGCGCGCAGGCGAGCGCCCAGCGGGCGGCCGAGCACCAGGCCCGGCACGATCCGCTCACCGGCCTGCTCAACCGGCGGGCGATCTCGGCCGAGATCGAGCGGCGCCTGGCCCGGCACGAGGTCTGGGTGTTCCTGCTCGATCTGGACGGCTTCAAATGGGTCAACGACTCGTGGGGGCACGAGACGGGCGACCGGATCGTGATCGAGGCGGGCCGGCGGCTGCGCGCGGCGATGCCCGACTCGGTGCCGGTCGCCCGGGTCGGCGGCGACGAGTTCCTCCTGACCTACGCCGGCGGCAAGACCGACGCGCTGAGCCTGGCCGACGACATCCGCCGCTGCTTCGTGCGGCCCTTCCCGGTGCGTGACACCGAGATCCCGATCACCGCGTCGATCGGCATCTCGCACGCGGTCGACGACGGCGGCAGCGCGGCGATGACCGCCGAGGCGCTGATGCGGGACGCCGACACGGCAATGTATCGGGCCAAGGCCGAGGGACCGGGACGCTCGACGATCTTCGACACTTCCATGCACGACGAGGTCCGGGCCCGGATCGAGCTCGAGGTCGCGTTGCGCCAGGCGCTGGCGGACGGTCAGCTGTACGTCGCGTACCAGCCGATCGTGCGGCTCTCGACCGGGGAGCCGCTGGGCGCCGAGGCCCTGGTCCGCTGGTTGCACCCGCAGCGCGGCCTGGTCCCGCCGAGCGTGTTCATCCCGGTCGCCGAGTCGGCCGGCCTGATCGGCACGCTCGGCACCTGGGTGCGGCGCGAGGCGCTGCGTCAGCTCGGGGCGTGGCGTACGGACGGGACCGTGGCCGACGAGTTCTACCTGTCGATCAACGTCTCGGCCCAGCAGTTCAGCGAGCCCGAGATGCCGCTGATCGTGGCCTCGGAGCTGGTCGAGTTCGGCGTGCCGGCCGGGGTGGTGGCCCTGGAGATGACCGAGTCGGTGATGGTCGACGGCTCGTCGGTCACCGGGCGGGTCCTCTACGAGCTGCGCGAACTCGGCGTGAAGCTGCTGATCGACGACTTCGGCACCGGCTTTTCGGCGCTGGGCTACCTGCGCCGGTTCCCGGTCACCGGCGTCAAGATCGATCGCTCGTTCGTGACCGGGCTGGGCGCCGACGCGGACGACGAGGAGATCGTGCGGGCGGTGGTGGCGATGAGCACGGCGATGGGGCTCAGCGTGATCGCCGAGGGCGTGGAGACCCGGCTGCAGCGGGACGCGCTGGCCGCGGTCGGCGTGACCAACGGGCAGGGCTGGCTGTGGGGACCGGCGGTGCCGGCGACCGAGTTCGCGGTGCACTGGCATGCGGGCGGTACAGCGGCTCTGGCGGGCCGGTCCGAACCGACATAACATCTCCCCCTATTCGAGGGTAATGAAGATCACTTCAGGGGGTTCCGGATGGCCGAGTTGCTCGTGGTCCTGATGGTGGGCCTGGGCTCGGCACTGTTCGCCGCGATCAGGCGAGGCTGACGCGCCACCACAAGCGCGGTGATGCGGCGCGGCCGAAAGCTGGCAAGCTGGGCGGATGCGCTTCGCGACCTGGAACGTCAACTCGGTCAAGGCCCGCCTCCCCCGGCTGCTCGAATGGCTCGACAGCACTCGACCCGACGTGCTGTGCCTGCAGGAGACCAAGGTGGCGGCCGACGGCTTTCCCACCGGCGAGGTGGCCGCGCTCGGCTACGAGACGGCGGCGTACGGCACCGGTCGCTGGAACGGCGTCGCCCTGCTGTCCCGCATCGGTCTCGACGACGTGGCGAAGGGCTTTCCGGGCGAGCCCGGTTACCCCGACCCCGAGGCGCGAGCGGTGGCGGCGACCTGCGGCGGCATCCGGTTCCGGTCGGTCTACGTGCCGAACGGCCGCACGCCCGACGACCCGCACTACGCGTACAAGCTGAACTGGCTGGCGGCGCTGCGCGACGCCCTGGTCCCGGAGGTCGCGAAGGGGCCGCTGGTCGTGGCCGGCGACTACAACGTGGCACCGACCGATGACGACGTGTGGGACCCGAGGGTGTTCGTCGGCTCCACCCACGTGACCCCGCCCGAGCGGGAGGCGCTGGCCGCGATCCGGGCGGTCGGGCTCCAGGACGTGGTCGGGCGTCCCCTGAAGGGCGACCAACCGTTCACCTATTGGGATTACCGGGCCGGCATGTTCCACATGAACAAGGGAATGCGAATCGACCTGGTCTATGCCACTCCCGACGTCGCGGCGAAGGTGACAGATGCGGTGGTGGACCGCGAGGCGCGCAAGGGTAAGGGCCCCTCCGACCACGCGCCGATCGTGGTCGACATCGACCGGTGACGGCGAACTGAACCGACCGCCTCGGCGCCGGACCTACTAGGCTGGCCGGGATAGTGATCGTTCAGGCGGGGAGAGACGGGAGGGACCATGGTCGCGAAACTGCCGCTGCAAACGGGCAGGCCGCGCCACGACGAACCCGTGCCCGCCCTGCTGCGGGCCGCACTCGACGCCACCACCGAGGCGGTGGTGCTCTGCGCTGCCGCCGATCACCGCATCACGCTTGTCAACCTGGCGGCGGCGCGCCTGATGCCGGGCCTGACCGTGGGCGGGCCGAGCCGCGCCGGCCCGCTCGGCGACCTGATCGGCGACCTGATCGACGGCGACCGGTTCACCCGCGAGCACCAAGGCCGCCACCTGGTCGGCGAGCGTCGCGACCTGGGCTCCGGCCACTACGGTTGGTTCCTGCGCGACCGCACCGAGGAGGTTCGCCGGGCCGAGGCGCTGGAGTCCGAGCGCGCCCGCACGGCGTTCCTGGCCGAGACCGGCCGCCGCCTGTCCGCCTCCCTGCACCTGGGCCGCTGCCTGCGGACGACCGCCGAACTCGCGGTCGAAAATCTGGCCGACGCCGCCGTGCTGGTCCTGCCCTCCGACAAGCGGCAAAACCTCTGGGTCCGCCTGGCCGCCGGCGGCCGGATCGAGGAGGAGGCACGGGCCGAGCGGCTGCTCGCCGAGGTGCCCGGCCTGCTCGAGGCGCTCGGCGGCTTCCCGCCGGTCCAGAGCCGCTGGCTCGATGCCGCGCAGGCCCCCGACTGGCTGCTTCCGGAGGATTTCGGCCCGATCGGCGGGCTGCTGGTCACGCCCCTGCCCGGCAACGCCGAGCCGGCCGGCGCCCTGGTCCTGGCCCGCCGGGGCAGCTTCGGCCCGGAGGACGAGAGGCTCGCGCGCATCTTCGCCGCCCGGGCCGGCGCCGCGCTGTCGGCCGCCGCGCTCTACCGCGAACAGGTCGACACCACCGCGGTGCTGCAGGCCGACCTGCTCCCGCCCGAGCTTCCCCAGCCCGACGGTCTCGAGCTGGCCGGCTCCTACCAGGCGGCCCGCGAGGCGCTGCGGGTCGGCGGCGACTTCTACGACGTGTTCGCCCCGACCGAGACGTGCCCCGACACGATGATCGCGCTCGGCGATGTGTGCGGCACCGGGCCCGAGGCGGCGGTGCTCACCGGCAAGGTCCGCCAGACCCTGCGCGCGCTGCGGCTGGTCGAGACCAAGCCGGAAAACATCCTCCGCGTGCTCAACAAGGCGCTACTGCAGAGCGGTCGCCGGCGCCGGTTCGTGACCATGGTCATCGGCTCGGTGCAGCGGATCGAGCACGCCCGGCTGCGCCTCACCCTGGCCACCGGCGGCCACCCCGCGCCCCTGGTTCTGCGGCTCGACGGCCGGGTCGACGAGGTGCCGGTCAGCGGCACGCTGATCGGTGCGGTCGACCGCACGACGGTGCGGCCGGCCGACGTCGAGCTGGCGCCGGGCGAGCTGTGCCTGCTCTACAGCGACGGTCTCACCGAGGCCCGGGGCGGCCCGAGCGGCACCGAGCTGTGGGGTGAGCAGCGCCTGCACGACGCGCTGTCCGCCTGCGCCGGCATGCCTGCCGCGGCCACCGTGGAGCGGCTCCGGCAGCTGGTCTCGGACTGGGTGCACGGCGGCACCCGCGACGACATCGCGATGCTGGCCGTACGCGCTCCGGCGCGGGCCGCGCTGAGCCTGCGCGGCGGCGGTGCCCGCAACGCGTCCCCGTGGGCGATCGACGCCCGCCGCAACGACCGCCGGGCGAGACAGCGGGCATGACGGCGCCGCAACGACCGCCGGGCGAGACAGCGGGCATGACGGCGCCGCAACAACCGCCAGGCGAGACAGCGGGCATGACGGCGCCGCAACAACCGCCAGGCGAGACAGCGGGCATGACGGTGGGGTCGGTCGGCACCACCCCGCCGTCGGTGGAAGACGACTACCTCGAGCTGATCGGCGACGGCGACGAGTTCGGCGCCGTCGAACTCGTGCTCGGCCTGCTCGACGACGGCGTGCCGGCCGAGCGCCTCCTGGTCGACCTGATCGGCGGTGCCCAGGCGCGGGTCGGTGCGCTCTGGGCGGCCGACGAGTGGTCGATCGCCCGCGAGCACGCCGCCACCGCGGTGAGCGAGCGGGCCGTCTCGGCGGTCGCGGCGCACTCCACGGTCCGCCCGACCCGCGGCCGGGTGGCGATCGCCTGCGTCGACGGCGAGTGGCACGCGTTGCCGGTTCGCATCCTGGCCGAAGTGTTGCGGCTCGACGGCTGGCGCACCGACTTCCTCGGCGCCAACGTGCCGGGCCCGCACCTGATCACCCACCTGCACCAGACCGGGCCCGACGCGGTGGCGCTGAGCTGCATGCTCGCCACGCGTCTCCCGCGGGCGCACGCGGCGATCAGCGCCTGCCGGACGGCCGGGGTGCCGGTCATCGCGGGCGGCCCGGGCTTCGGGCCGGGTGGCCGCTACGCCCAGCACCTGGGCGCCGACGCGTGGGCGGCCGACGCCGAGGAGGCGGTCAAGCGCCTGGCGGCCGACTGGCCGCCGCCGATGCGCGACCCTCGGTTCTCGGCCTTCCTGGGCGACGACGAATACACCTTCGTGGTGCGTCAGCGGCCGGCCCTGATCGGCACCGCGATGGGCCGCCTGGCCGGCGACTATCCGGCGGTGCGCGACTACGACCAACGCCAGTTGGACGCCACCGCCGACGACATGGGCCACATCGTCGACTTCCTGGCCGCCGCCCTCTACGTCAGCGAGACGAAGATCTTCACCGACTTCGCCGCCTGGACCGGGGCGGTGCTTGCGGCCCGGGGCGTGCCGCGGGCCGCGTTGCGGGCCGGGCTCTTGCTCGTACGCGAGCAGCTGGGCGACTATCCGGCGGCAACGGCCGTGATCGACGCCGGCCTGTCCTCGATAGCCGAAGAGCCGGTAGCCCAATAAACCGGTAGCCCAATAAATAGGTCGCGTCCGGCCGCCGCCCGGGGGTAGGTTCCTCGGCATGATCCTCCTTTACGCCTGATCAGATCTCGGCGTCTCTTCCGCTCCGGGCCCCTCTGCCGCGCCCGTCGAGCGTTTCTTTCTCATGATCAGGAGGTCGACTCATGAGTTTTTCCGTGCACATAGATCCGGACGATCTGGCCCGTCAGGAGCTCGCCGCGGGACTGTCGTCCGCGGACGTGACTCTGCCGGGTGAGGAGGCCGGCAAGGCGCCCGCTCACCACGGCGCCGCCGACGGTCGTCAGGCCGCCCGCCAGCGCTCGGAACGCGATCACGCGGGACGCGCAGCCGGCGCGTCGGGCGGCCGGTCGTACGCGTTCCGGCGCAGCTGAGCCCATGCGCCTCTTTGACAGCCGGGCGCGTAGGCCGTGGAGTGCCCGGGTGGCGCGGCTGTGGGCGTACGGCCTCGGGCGCGGCGCTCGGCGGGCGCCGATGACCCGGACCTTCCACCGTCGTTGATCCTCCGCCTTTCGATGGACCGGTCGCGGGGGGGGGGGGGGGGGGGCCCCCCCCCCGCGCCGCCGCGGGGGGGGGGGGGGGGCGGGGCGCCCCCCCGCCCGCCCCGCGCCCCCCCCCGCCGGGGGGCCCCCCGCCGCCCCCCCCGACA
>NZ_JBITEL010000003.1:0-532342 GCF_044455125.1 Actinoplanes sp. NPDC051343 | reverse complement strand
CCGCCGGTTCTCGTGCGCCTTCCCCGGGGGGGGCCGGGTGGGCCCCCCCCCCCCCGGGGGGGCCCCCCCCCCCCGCGGCGGCCCGGGGGGGGGGCCCCCCCCCCCGCCCCCCGCGACCCTTTGCCTTCATGATCGTTTTACCGGGTGTGAAGATTCGTGTCCCCGGCCGCTTTCTGGCCGCGGCTGTCGCGGTCGTCGCCGCGCTGGCCGGCGGCATCACCCCGGCCACCGCCGACCTCGCCCAGCCGACCGTGGTGTCGGACAACCCGGTCGACTACACGCCGCACGTGCTCGACGGCACGGTGTGGACGATGGCCGTGGTCGGGAACACCGTGGTCGTCGGCGGCAGCTTCCACTCGGTGGCCGACAGCAGTCGCCGGCATGTCCTCACCCGGCGGAACATTTTCGCCTTCGACCTGCGCGACGGCTCGGTCCGGTCGTTCGCGCCGGCGGTCGACGGACCGGTGTTCGCGCTGGCCGCCGGGCCGGGCGACACGGTCTACGCGGGCGGGTCCTTCACGACCGTGAACGGGTCGTCGGCGCGCGGCCTGGCGCGGCTGTCGCTGTCCGGTTCCCGGATCGGATCCTTCTCCGGCCGGATCAACAAGGGGGACGTGCGAACGCTCGCGGTCCAGAACGGATGGCTGTACGCCGGGGGCACGTTCACGGCCGCCGACGGGGTGGCCCGGGCCGGACTCGCCCGCCTCGACGCCTTCTCGGGCCGGCTCGACTCCCGCTTCGACGCCCGCTTCTCGGCGCCCGGGCTGATCCGGACGTACGTCGAGGACGTCGCCATCTCCCCCAACGGCCGCCAGATGGTGGTGGTCGGCTCGCTGCTCCGGTCGGGCAGCACGGACCGCTCCCGGATCGCCATGTTCGACATCACCGGCCCGACGGCCGCGCTGACCGGCTGGTACACCACCGCGTACGCGCCGCCGTGCGCCCCCGACTTCCAGGCCTATCTGCGGCAGGTCAAGTTCTCCCCGGACGGCTCCTACTTCGTCGTCGTCTCGACCGGCGGCACGTCCGGTCCGGACAAGCTCTGCGACGCCGCGGCGCGCTTCCAGACCGCCGGCACGGGCCGCCACGATCCGGTCTGGGTGCAGCACACCGGCGGCAACTCGCTGTTCGCCGTGGCGGTGACCGGCGCGGCCGTCTACGTGGGCGGCCACCAGCTGTACCTCGACAACCCGTACGGGCACAAGATCAAGAACCCGGGTCAGCCGCCGGTCTTCACGCCCGGCCCCGGCGCGGTGGTCCGCCCCGGCATCGGCGCACTCGACGCCTCCACCGGCCGCGCGCTGTCATGGAACCCGACCCGGACCCGCGGCGTCGGCGTCCGCGTCTTCGTCGCCGTTCCTCAGGGCCTGCTGGTCGGCTCCGACACCGACGAGCTCGGCCACGAATATCACGGCCGGATCGGCATGTTTCCCCGGTGATCTACTTTGAACGCCATGATCCTGCATCATCTCGGTTATGTCGTCCGCGACCTGTCGGAGGCCGCCCGCCGGTGGTATGAGCTGGCCGGCGTGGGCCCGTTCCTCGCGCTGGAACACATCCACTTCGACACGCTGACGGTCGACGGCCGGCCGGCGTCGTTCGACCACAGCGCGGCCTTCGCCGCCCACGGCGACCTCTTCATCGAGATCCAGGAGATCCACTCGGCGGCTCCCGCCGCCGCCGGGAAGTTCTTCCGGGCGGGCTCGCTGCCGACCCTTCAGCACCTGGCGTACGTGGTGGAAGATCCGGCTTCGGTCGCTGCCCGCTTCGAGGGCCACGACATTCCGCCGGCGATGACCGCCTCGACGGCCGGCCTGAACATCACCCAGTACGACCTCGCGCCGTCGCTCGGCTTCGCCGTGGAGATCCACCCCCGTACGGACGAGTTCACCGCCCTGTTCGAGAAGGTCCGCGCGGCAGCCGACGGCTGGGACCGGTCGAGCTTCCTGCAGCCCTTCAGCTGAGCGAGTCACTACGATGAGGCGATGGTGCAGCAGGTCACGGCCGATGAAGACACCGCGGCCATCGCCGAACTCGTCCGGGTCTTCTTCGCCGCGTTCGTCCCCGGCGCCGACATGTCCCAGCTGCGCGACGCCCTTCTCCCCCAGGCGCTGATCATCCGGGCCGGCGAACCGGAGCCGGCCGTCTACGACATCGGTGCGTTCCTCGAGCCGCGGCAGGCGTTGCTGGCGAGCGGCCGCCTCACCGGCTTCAGCGAGTGGGAGGTCAGCGGCCGCACCGACGTGTTCGGCGACATCGCCCAGCACTCGTGCCGCTACGCCAAGAAGGGTGTGCAGGACGGCACGCCGTTCACCGGGGGCGGCCACAAGACCTTCCAGTTCGTGCGGATGCCCGGCGGGTGGCGGATCAGCTCAGTGTCCTGGCACGACGAGTAGGTCGGCGGCCGGCGACGGCGGCCCGAGCGTGGTCGCCGACGTGCCGCGCCGCACGAACTCGCCGCCGGTCGGCCACCGGGTCACGAACTGATCGCCCGTCGACGAGTCGTAACGAATCACCGAGATGCCGAGCACGTCGACCGCGAAGAGCCGGAATCGGCCCGGCTCCGGCGACCAGCCCAACGCCCCGGCCACCGCTTCGGCATAGCGCCTCTGCACCTCCGGATCGGGTTGGTCTCGCACGACCCCGCGGACCTTGAACTCGCCCTCCGCACCGTCCCGCGAGGTGATCACGCTGTGGACCAGCACCCGCGGGTCACGATCGAGGTCGGCCGCCTTCCACGACGTCGGCATCATCGACAGCCACAGCTCTCCATCGAGCAGGAACGGCTCGACCGGGCTCAGCCGCGGCGTGCCGTCCCGCCGGATCGTCACGACCAGGACCACGCCGGGCCCGATCAGCCGCTGCCGGCCCATCGACGCCAGGCGGGGCTGCTGCTCCTCGAGCGATGACCACCTCATGGACCCGGTATACGCCGGGGGTCCGACAGAAATCCGACGGGGCGCGGCTACCCTGGTGGATCAGCCGAGCTCCGTGGTGCCCCATCACGATCATGAAGAGGCAAGGTTTCCCGCATTGCTCGACGACACCGCCGACGACCTGTACGAGAACTCCCCGTGCGGCAACCTGTCCACGCTTCCGGACGGCACGATCATCCGGATCAACGCGACCCTGCTCGGCTGGCTCGGCCTGACCACCGACGAGCTGGTCGGCCGGAAGCGGCTCGGCGACCTGCTCACGTTCGGCGCCCGGATCTACTACGAGACCCACCTGGCACCCCTGCTCGCCATGCAGGGCGAGATCAGCGGCATCTCGCTGGACCTGCGGACCAGCGACGGTGCCGCATTCCCGGTCCTGGTCAGCTCGATCGTGCGGCCCGGCGGCGACGGCCGGCCCGAGGTGGTGCGCACCATCCTCTTCGACGGCCGGGACCGGCGCGCCTACGAGCAGGAGCTGCTCCACGCCCGGCGGGTCGCCGAGGGCGAGGGGCAGCGTCTCCGGCACCTGGTGGCCGATCTGCAGCGGAGCCTGCTGCCCTCGGTGCTGCAGACACCGCCCGGCCTCACCACGGCGGCGCACTACCAGATGGCATCGATCTACGAGGTGGGCGGCGACTTCTACGACCTTTTCCGGTTGACGGACGGCCGCTGGGCATTCTTCCTGGGCGATGTCAGCGGCAAGGGCGTCGACGCGGCCGCGGTGACCGCCCTCGCCCGGTACACGTTGCGGGCCGCCGCGGTCTACGACCCGGATCCGGCCGCGGTGCTGGACAACCTCAACCAGGTGCTCTACCAGGAGTACCGCCAGGACGCCCGCTATTGCACAGTGGTGTTCGGCATCCTGGCCCTCGAGGCGGAGGGCTTCAGCGCGGTGATCGCCAGCGGCGGCCATCCCGAGCCCTTGCTCCTGCGCGCCGACGGGACCGCACACCGGCACCACACCAAGGGGCGACTGGTCGGCGTGTTCCCGGGCTCGACCTACACCAACACCGTGCTGACCGCACGGCCCGGCGACACTCTCGTGCTCTACACCGACGGCGTCACCGAGGCCCGGACCGGCCTCGGCAACCAGCGCTTCGGTGTGGAGGCCGTAACCGAATTCGTCGACGACCTCGCCCCGGCCGATGCGGCCGCCGTCGTCGACGCGTTCATCGACCTGCTGAACGGCTTCGGGAACGGCTTGGAGGACGACACGGCGATCATGGCGATCGGCGTGCCTCCGGTGATTCTCGAGGATTAATCGGCCGTCTTGTCGGGGTATGGGACGGCTATGACGACGGGCGATCGAGTCGGCAACGGTGACCGCACCGCCGCGGTGATGCACTCCACCGCGGCCCAGCTGGAAGAAACGGAAGCGATGTTGCACCGCAGTGCGGAGGCCGCGCCGAACGAAACGACACGCGAGCGGCTGCATGCCCTGGCCGATCGGGTCACGGCCGAGGCCAAGGCCATCGACGCCCGGGCCGAGTGCCTGGCCGACAACGACACCTCGGTCGGCTGACGACCGGCGGGTAGGCGTTTATGTCGCGGGTCGTGCGGTAGAGACAGCGCATGAGTCATCGCCGCCTCGACCACAGCCGTGCCCCTCTGCTGGACGCGCTGGCCGACTACCACCGGCAGGACCGGTACGGTTTCACACCGCCCGGTCACCGCCAGGGGCGCGGCGCCGACCCCCGGGCCCGCGACATCCTCGGCGCCGAGACCTACCGCGCGGATCTGCTCGCCTCCAGCGGCCTCGACGACCGCTCGTCCTCGCACGGTTTCCTGTCCGAGGCCGAGGAGCTGATGGCCGACGCGGTCGGCGCGGACCAGGCGTTCTTGTCCACCGCCGGCAGTTCGCTGTCGGTCAAGGCCGCGATGCTCGCCGTCGCGGGCGGCCGGGGCGAGCTGCTGATCGGCCGCGACGCGCACAAGTCGATCGTCGCCGGCCTCATCTTCAGCGGCGTCGAACCCCGCTGGGTCGACGTTCGTTACGACAACGAACTGCACCTGGCCCATCCGCCGTCCCCGCGCCAGCTCGACGAGGCCTTCCAGCGGCATCCGGACGCGGCGGGCGCGCTGATCGTCAGCCCCACGCCGTACGGAACGTGCGCCGACATCGCGGCGCTCACCGATGTCTGTCATCGGCGCGGGAAGCCGTTGATCATCGATGAGGCGTGGGGTGCCCACCTTCCGTTCCACGACGCCCTGCCGACCTGGGCGATGGACGCCGGCGCGGACGTGTGCGTGGTGAGCGTGCACAAGATGGGCGCCGGCTTCGAGCAGGGCTCGGTTCTCTATTCCCAGGGCGACCTGATCGACCGGCAGCACCTCGCCGCCTGCGCCGACCTGCTGATGACGACCAGTCCCAACACCATCGTGTACGCCGCCATCGACGGCTGGCGCCGGCAGATGGTCGAACACGGCACCCGGCTGCTGTCGGACGCGCTCGCGCTCGCCGAAGACGTCCGCGAACGGCTCGAGGCCCTCGACGGGCTGCACGTGCTGCGCGACGAACTGCTGCACGAGGAGGCCAGTCACGACCTCGACCCGCTGCAGGTGCTGATCGACGTCAGCGGCCTCGGCATCAGCGGGTACCAGGCAGCCGACTGGCTCCGCGAGAACTGCCGGGTCGATGTGGGCCTCTCCGATCACCGGCGCATCCTGGCCACCCTGTCGATGGCCGACGACGCCGGCACCGCCGATCGGCTCGTGGACGCCGTACACCGTCTAGTCGGTGCCTCGGCGACCCTCCCGGCCGCCAAACCCGTCGACCTGCCCGACCCGTCCAGCTTCGAGGTCGAACCGGTCCTGACGCCGAGGGACGCCTTCTTCGGCCCGACCCGGACCGTCCCGATCGCCGACGCGGTCGGCCGCATCTGCGCCGAGCAGGTCACCCCGTACCCGCCGGGCATTCCCGCGCTGATCCCGGGCGAGCGCATCTCCGCCGAACTGATCGACTATCTCCGCACCGGCGTCGCCGCCGGCATGGTCCTGCCCGACCCCGCCGACCCGGCGCTCGACACCATCCGGGTGGCCGATCTCTGACCTCGCCCGGCGTTTTCGCTCAGGTCGCGCGGTTTCGGGCCGATGTCGCAGTGTGGAGTTCCGGCGGGCTCTCGGCGCCTCATGGCGTCCGGTTGTCGTCCCGATGTTGATCTGGCTGCTGCTGACCATGGCCGCGGCCGGTGGACTGGTGTGGCAGCAGCACAACAGCCGCGAGGCGCTGGCGCAGCGTTTTCAGCTCCGGGTCGGCCTCATCGGCGACTTCGTCACCAGCTATACAGCCGATCTGATCGCCCGGGAACGGGTGCAGGCGGACGCGTCGCTGACCGACCGCACGGTGAACGCGCGGGACTTCGCCCGGGCCGTCGCCGGCTTCGGGTACCCGGCCGCGGTCCTGATCGATGACCGGGGCCGGGCGCTGCAGGTGATCCCGCCCGACCCGTCGGTGATCGGACGCGACCTGGCCGGTCGATACGCGCATCTGCGCACCGCCCTCCGGCAGGGCCGGCCCGCCGTGTCGCCGGTGGTGCCGTCGGCGGCCGAGCAGAACCCGGTGGTGGCCTTCGCCGTTCCGTTCGCCACGTCGTCGGGCCGGCGGGTGTTCTCGGGGGCGGTCGACATCAAGCACAGCCCGTTGACCGCCTATCTGACGACCGCCCTGTCGTTCGCCGGCGCCCGCGTCCAGCTGGTCGATGCCGTCGGCAACGTCGTGGCCGCCAACCGGGCTCTCACCGGCAGTACGCCGACCCTGGCCGGTGCCGATCCATCGCTCGCCGCGGCGCTGCGCCGGCATGGGCAGGGCCGCTACCACGCCGCCGGACGGTGGTGGCGTTACTCGTCGGCACCGATCGCCGGCACCCCGTGGCGGCTGTCGGCCGCGGTCCGCGAGGACGTGCTGTTCGCGTCGCTGGCCGGCAACGAGACCGCCGGTCACGCCGGGCTGGGCGGCGCCGCAGTGGTCGGGCTGCTCGTGGTCGCGGCCGCCGCGCGAGCCCGCCGCAGCCGCCAGGATCTGCAGCTCAGCGAGGACCGCTTCCGGCGGGTGTTCGACGGTTCCCGGATCGGCATGACGCTGACCGACACCGAGGGCCGGTTCCTGCGGGTCAATCCCGCGGCCTCTCAGATGCTCGGGCGCACCGAGGACGACCTGATCGGCACGTCGTGCGCCGAGGTCATCCACCCCGACGACCGGCCGGCCGCCACGGTCGCGGGCCGAGACTGCCTGGCCGGGCGGGCCGACGGCTTCGACCTCGACAAGCGGTACCTGCGGGCCGACGGCGCGACGCTCGACACCTCGGTCACCGGTGCGCTGCTGCGCGACCGGCACGGACGCCCGCAGTACTTCACCACCCAGATCGTCGACATGACCGAGCGGCGGGCGCTGGAGCGCGTACGTAGCGAGCACGAGGCGGAACTCGCCCAGCGCGCCGAACAGTTGCAGGAGGCCAACGCCCATCTGGCCGACTTCATGGCGATGCTCAGCCACGACGTGCGCCAGCCGCTGGCCGGCATCGTCGGCCTGGGCGAACTGCTGCTCGACGACTGGCCGGAGATACCCGACGAGGACAAGCTGTCGGACGTGCGGCGCATGACGGCCGCCGGTCATCGCGCGGCGGACCTGGTCACGGACATTCTGACGCTGGCCCAGCTCGACGCGGGGGCGCTGGCCGCCCGCGCGGTCCGCATCGACGTCTCGCACGCCGTACGGGAAGCGGTCGCCGCCCATCAGGGCGGCCATTCGGCTCCGATCACCGTCGTCGCGCCGGACCAGACCGAAGGCCTGGCCGATCCGGCCCATCTGCAGTTGATCCTGGGGAACCTGCTGGCCAATGCCGCCAAGTACGGCCGGCCGCCGATCACCGTGACGGTGTGCAACCGCCGCGATCAGATCATGGTCGACGTGTCCGATCACGGTGAGGGGGTTCCGGAAGAGTTCGTTCCGCACTTGTTCGAGCGCTTCACGCGGGCCGACACCGGCGTGGCCACCACCGCGCCGGGCACCGGGCTCGGGCTCTATCTGGTCAGTCAGCTCGCCCGCGCCGGCGGTCTGAGCATCAGCTATGCGCCCACCCGGCCCACCGGAGCCACCTTCACGATCGCCGTGCCCTGCATGACGCCCCGGCTCGGCGGCGTCAGCCTCCCCCGGCCGGCACCGACCCGCCGGCACTGATCAGCCGGCACCGACCCGCCGGCACCGATCAGCCGGCACCGACCCGCCGGCACCGACCCGCCGGCACACCCGCCGGCACCAATCAGGGCGCTTGACGGCGCAGTCCGTCGAGCACGAGGTTGATGGCGGCGTCCGCGTCGGGCCGGAAACCCGGATGGTCGTAGGCCGAGCAGATGCCGTGCAGGGCCATCATGACGGCGCCCGCACCCACGTCGTCGCGGACGGCGCCGGCCCGGACGGCGGCGGCCAACAGGTCGGCAATCGCCTGGCTCAACGCCCGGCCACCCTCGGCCAGGGCGCCGGAGCGGGTAGCCATGAGCGTCGCGAGCGTACGGGCCAGGCCCTGATGGCCGTCGAGATGGCTCACGAAGCCGCGCAGGAAGGCCCCCAACGCCTCCGGAGCGGGCAGCGTGGCCTGCAGTTCGCGGGCACGGGCGCACATCGCGGTGATCTCTTCGCGGTAGACCGCCTCGGCCAGCGCCTCGCGGGTGGGGAAATGGCGGTAGAGCGTGCCGGTGCCCACGCCGGCCAGCCGGGCGAAGTCGTCGAAGCGGATGTCGAAGCCGCCCGTGGCGAAGACCTCCCGGGCCTTGGCGAGCACGGCGTCGCGGTTGCGGCGGGCGTCGGCGCGCAGCGGCTTGGGATCGGTCACGCGGGGCCTCGCATTGACAAGTGGAGACTGTCTCCATATTTTGGAAGTGGAGATGATCTCCAATTGTAGGCCGCGAGGGTCGTAAGCCATGAGGTGCGATGAAGATCCTGATGTTCGGCCGGGGCGTAATCGCCGCGATCTACGGATGGGCCCTGGAGCGGGCCGGGCACGAGGTCGAGTTCTACGTGCGGCCGGGGCGCGCGGCGGCGTACGGGGCGGCCATCGACCTCGAGGTGCTCGACGCGCGGCGTCGCCTTCGAGGGGAGCCCGTCACCGAGAGCTGGCCGGTGCGCTACCGCGAGTCGCTGGAACCGGACCACGACTTCGATCTGATCGTGTTGAGCGTTCAGCACTACGGGTTCGCTGAGGCCGCGGCCTTCCTGGGGCCACGCGTGGGCCGGGCCACGGTGCTCGTCTTCAACAACCTCTGGGTCGAGCCGTCGGCGGCGGTCGCGGCCCTGCCGGCCGACCAGGTCGCCTGGGGCTTCCCCGGTGCCGGAGGCGGCTTCGGCGACGACGGCGTCCTGCGCGGCGCCCTGCTGCCCATGATCTTCTTCGGCACTCTCGACCGGCCACCGACCGAACGCGAGCTGGCCGTCCGCACGGCGTTCCGCGAGGCCGGATTCCGGTTCCGTGAGCAGGCCGACTTCCGCGGCTGGCTGTCGCTCCACTTCGTGCAGAACGCCGGCCTGCACACACAGAGCCTGAAGCTGGGCTCACTGGCCGGGCTGGCCGGGGCACCGCGCCGGGTCCGCGAGGCGTTGCTCGCCATCCGTGAACTGCTGCCGCTCGTCGAGGCGCGCGGCGTCGACCTGCGGCGGCATCGAGGCGACGTGCTGCCGTACCGGGCGCCGGCCTGGCTGACCGCACCCGCCCTCGCCTGGCTGCTCGGTCACTTTCCGCCGGTGCGTCTGCTGCTCGAGGCGCACGCCAATCCGGAGGAGCTGCGCGCGGTCTGCCGCGACACCCTGGCCGAAGCGCGCCGGTTGGGCGTGCCGGTGCCGCGGCTGGAGGCGGCCGAGCCCTACTTCAAGCTCGCAAGCTGAGACGAGGGCCCGGCCGCACCCACTGTCTCAGCCGAGCTCGGCGTACACGTCGTCGAGCAGGCCGTGGTACATGTCGCTGTTCTTGAAGTTGGCGCCGCCGATCCGCATCGGCAGGTTGTTCGAGATCGACAGCGTGGCCGGGAGAGTCGCGGTCCCTTTGAGGACGTCGTCCACATAGACACTGAGCGCGGTGCCCGACCGCTGGCACAGGATCTTGTGCCACTGGCCGTCGGTCACCGTGGACAACGACCGCACCAGGTAGCCGCCGGTCAGCCCGGTCCCGCCGACCACGCACTGGGCCCGCCCCTGGGTGGCGCCGATCTGCATCTTCCACTGGCTGCCGGTGCCGGCCACGCCCTTCTGCATGATGTTGGCCGAGCCCTTGACCTGCGCTTTATTGATCAACACCCGGGCCGACCACCGGAACGTCTGGGTTCCCGGGTTGAGGCCGGCCGTGCTGGCCCCCTCGAGCAGGCTCCGCGGGCACGGCGTGGCGGTCGCGCAGATAGCGGGGAACGCGGCGTACTTCCCGCCCGCCACCCCACCGGGGAACTGCACCACACCGTTGTCGACGGCCCGCACGGTGAGCGCCGGCCCGTGCCCCGACGAGTCGGACACCTGGCCGTTCACCGCCCCGGCGTCGAACGTGTAGCGGGCGACCAGCGACGGAGCGGGAACATCCGACGACGAAGCCAGGGCGGGAGTGGACGTCCCGGCGATGCCGGCCACCAGGGCCAGCGCAATTGCGATCTTCATACCTAAGAGATCGCGCTCGGGGCGATCCGTTACGGCGCTTGCGTCACAGTAGGCCGTTCGCGTCCGCGATGGCGCAGACGGCGACCACGCGCATCTGGTGCCAGTCGGCGGCCAGCCAGCCCGGCCCGCAGATCGGGGCGGTGCCCGGCGACGGCAGCGGGCGACCGGCGCGCCGGGCCGCGAACGCGATGGACTTCGCGTACGCCGCAAGCCCGGCCGCATCGGCCCGGCGGCCGGCCTCGGAGAGTGCGTCGCGCACCGCCGCGGCGTGCTGGTCGACCTGTGCCAGCACGGACGGCTCGGTCATGGCGGCGAGCAGGCCGTCGACACCGACCCGCGCCATCATGTCGTCCAGCAGGGCGATGTCGGCGTGAAGGATCGGGGCGGCGGCGAGGAACTCGTTCGTCGTCATGGCGAGAACGCTAGGGCCTGCCGGACCCGCCCGATAGGGGGGTAACCGAACGGCACCCGAGTGCCTACGGGCCCGCTACACGGGCAGCTGATCCATCGCCTTGTAGATCCGTTTGTCGGAAACGGGGTAGGCGGTGCCGAGCGTCTGTGCGAACAGGTTGATCCGAAGTTCCTCGATCATCCACCGGATTTCTCTCAGGCCGGGGCTGTCGGGCAGGTCGGACCGCAGCTCCCGGTATTCCGCCTCGATCTCGTGGATCTGGGCCATCAGCTGCCGGTCGCGGGCCAGGTTGCCGCCGAGACGGTCGAGGCGGTAGACGATGCCGCGCAGGTAGCGTGGCAGGTGGTGCAGCTGCTTCCACCCGGTCTCGGTGACGAACCCGGTGTGCACCAGGCCCTTGAGCTGCTGCCGGATGTCGGCAAGGGCCGCGACCATCGCCGGGTCGCGCAGGGTACGGACGCGCTGGTCGACCTCGTACGCCGAAGCCAGCACCGCCCGCACCTCGGTCACCACGCCCTCGGTCGCGTCGACCAGGTCCTGGCGCACCGTGTCGCGCAGCGAGGCGAACTCGACCGACGACCACACCGGCCCGCCCGCGTCCGCCACCAGCTGGTCGATCGCGGCGCCGGCGCAGTCGTCGAGCAGGTCGGCGATCGACCGGTACGGGTTGGCGCGGGACAGCTCCAGCTTGGCCCGGTTGTCCATCCGCCCCTGCAGGTAGCGGGCGGCCGGCGGCAGCGTGAGCAGCAGGAGCCGCCGGGTGCCGGCGATCATCGCGAGCCGTTGCGAGGGCTCGTCCTCGAAGACGCGGATCGCCACCGAGTCGCCCTCGTCGACCAGAGCCGGGAAGACGTTTACCTCGTAGCCACCGCGTACCTGGGCAACCCGCCGCGGAATCGCGGCGAAATCGTTTGTCGTGATCCCCCGCCGCTCGAGGTTGCCGGCGGCGGCCGAGATCGTCTGCTGCACCTTGGGGGCGAGCTCTCTCTGCAGAGCAGGCAGGTCGCGGCCCTCGCCGACCACCGCTCCGTGCTCGTCGACGACCCGGAAATTCACCCGAAGGTGGTCGGGCACCTGGGCCGGCTGCCACGCACCGGGCGGAACGATCGTGCCGGTCAGCCGCCGCAACTCGTTACCGACCGCGTCGGGCAGCGGGCCTCGCCGGGCCGGGATGCGGTCGAGCACCGCCTCGGCCCAGTCCGGGACCGGCACGAAGTTGGTGCGTAGCGCCTTGGGCAGCGCGCGGATCAACGCGACCACGACCTCTTTCCGGAACCCGGGCACGGACCAGACGAAATCCGATGGGTCGAGCTTGTTGAGCAGCGCCACCGGCACCTGCACGGTCACGCCGTCGGACTTGCTGTTGGGCTCGAACGAGTAGCTCAGTGGCAGCCGCACACCGTCGGCCAGCCACGCGTCGGGGTAGGCGTTCGGGTCGACCGCGTCGCGGCCCGCGTTGACCAGCAGGTCGCGGGTGAACGTGAGCAGGTCGGGGTCGGTGCGGCGGGCCTTCTTCCACCACGCGTCGAAGTGCCGGGACGAGACCACGTCGGCCGGGATGCGGGCGTCGTATAGCGCGTACACCGTTTCGTCGTCGACCAGGATGTCGCGCCGGCGCGCGCGGTTCTCGATCTCCTCGATCCGTTCGAGGAGCTTGCGGTTCTCCTCGAAGAACTTGTGGTGGGTCTCCCAGTCGCCTTCGACCAGCGCGTTGCGGATGAACAGCTCGCGGCACAGGGCCGGATCGATCTTGGCGTAGCCGACCCGGCGCCGGGGCACGATCGGCAGGCCGTAGAGCGTGACCTTCTCGTAGGCCATCACCGCGCCCTGCTTCTTTTCCCAGTGCGGCTCCGAGTAGCTGTGTTTGACCAGGTGGGGTGCCAGTTTTTCGGCCCACTCGGGTTCGATGCGGGCGTTGACCCGGCCCCACAGGCGGCTTGTCTCGACCAGTTCGGCCGACATCACCCAGCGCGGCTGCTTCTTGAACAGCGCCGACCCGGGGAAGATCGCGAACTTGGCCCCGCGGGCGCCCAGGTATTCGCGTTTGTCGGTCTCCTTGAGACCGATGTGGCTGAGGAGACCGGAGAGCAGCGCGGTGTGCACGTGCGGGCCCTCGGCAACTTCCTCCCGGTCCTCGGTCAAGGTCAAACCGAGCGTACGGACGACCTGCCGCAGCTGGTAATAGATGTCCTGCCACTCGCGTACGCGCAGATAGTTGAGGAATTCGGAACGGCACAGCCGGCGGAACTGGTTGCCGGACAGCTCCTGCTGCTTCTCCCGCAGGTAGCGCCACAGGTTGAGGTAGCTGAAGAAGTCCGATTCCTTGTCGGTGAACCGGGCGTGCTTCTCGTCGGCCTGCTGCTGTTTGTCGACCGGGCGCTCGCGTGGGTCCTGGATCGAGAGCGCGGCCGTGATCACCATGACCTCGGCGACGCAGTCCTGCTTGTCGGCCTCGATGACCATGCGGCCGAGGCGCGGGTCGACCGGCAACTGGGCCAGCTGGCGGCCCATCGGAGTGAGGCGGCGCTGGTCGAGCGCCCCGAGTTCCTCGAGCAGCTTCACGCCGTCGTTGATGTTGCGCGGGTCGGGCGGGTCGATGAACGGGAACCGGGCCAGGTCGCCCAGGCCGAGGCTGGTCATCTGCAGGATGACGCTGGCGAGGTTGGTGCGCAGGATCTCGGGCTCGGTGAATTCGGGCCGGGCCTCGAAGTTCTCCTCCGAGTAGAGCCGGATGCAGATGCCGTCGGCCGTCCGCCCGCAGCGGCCCTTGCGCTGGTTGGCGCTGGCCTGCGAGACGTCCTCGATCGGCAGCCGCTGCACCTTGAGCCGGTTCGAGTAGCGGCTGATGCGGGCCGTGCCGGGGTCGATCACGTAGCGGATGCCGGGCACGGTCAGCGACGTCTCGGCGACGTTTGTGGCGAGCACGACCCGGCGCTGCGAGTGCCGCTCGAAGACCTTGTGCTGCTCGGCCGCGCTGAGCCGGCCGTAGAGCGGGACGATCTCGGTGTTGCGCAGGTTGCGCTTGGCGAGCGCGTCGGCGGTGTCGCGGATGTCGCGCTCGCCGGACATGAAGACCAGGATGTCGCCGTCGCCCTCGCGCCCGAGCTCGTCGACCGCGTCGGCGATCCCGTCGATCTGGTCGATCGGCTCCTCCCGACCACCCGCCGAGTCCTCGTCCTCGACCGTCGTCGTCACCAGCGGCCGGTAGCGGACCTCGACCGGGTAGGTCCGCCCGGTCACCTCGATCACCGGAGCCGGCGTGCCGTCCGGAGCGGCGAAATGCTGCGCGAACCGCCCGGTCTCGATCGTCGCCGAGGTGATGATCACCTTGAGATCGGGCCGCTTCGGCAGCAGCTCGCGAAGGTAGCCCAGGATGAAGTCGATGTTGAGGCTGCGCTCGTGCGCCTCGTCGATGATCAGCGTGTCGTACCGATGCAGCATGCGGTCGTTCTGCAGCTCGGCGAGCAGGATGCCGTCGGTCATCACCTTGATCAGCGTGTCGTCGCCGACCTGGTCGGTGAACCGCACCTTGTAGCCGACGGTCGACCCGAGCGGGCGGCCCAGCTCCTCGGCGATGCGCTCCGCGACCGTGCGCGCCGCGATGCGCCGGGGCTGCGTGTGCCCGATCTGGCCGCGCACGCCCCGGCCCAGCTCCAGGCAGATCTTGGGAATCTGGGTGGTCTTGCCGGAGCCGGTCTCGCCGGCCACCACCACGACCTGGTGGTCGCGGATGGCTGCGGCGATGTCGTCCTTGCGCCGGCTGACCGGCAGCGACTCGGGGTAGGTGACCGGCGGCACCGACGCCAGGCGCGCGTCGAGACGCAGCCGGGCCTGCTCGGCCTCGGCCGCGATCTCCTGGAGCACCGCACTGCGAGCCGCCTCGTCGGAGATCTTGCGGGTGCCCTCGAGGCGGCGCTGGAGCCGGCGCTCGTCGCGGGGAAGGAGCTCGGCGATGCGGTTGCGCAGCTCGGGTGTTATAGACATGGCGCAGCAACAATAGGCGTATCAGAGGGCGAACTGCTGGTGATTAACGCCGCGTTCGCGACAGGGCGTCGATCGCGGCCATCTCGTCCGCGGTGAGCGTGAAACCGTCGACGTCGGCGTTACGGGCGATGCGCTCCGGCGTCTGCGACTTCGGGATCACCACGATCTCGTGCTGGATGTGCCAGCGCAGCACCACCCGGGCCGGGTCGACGCCGTGGGCGGTGGCGATGCCGGTCAGCACCGGGTCGTGCAGGTTGGTGGTCTTGAACGGCGAGTAGCCCTCGACCACGATGCCGCGCTCGCGGTGCGCCTCGACCTCGGCCCGGTCCCACAGGGTCGGGCCGAACCGGATCTGGTTGACCGCCGGGCGCTCCCCGGTCTCGGCGAACAGCTCGTCGATCTCGTCGATGCCGAAGTTGCTGACACCGGCCGCGCGGATCAGGCCGGCGTCGCGGGCGGCCAGGAACTGACGCCAGACGTCGACCGCCTTACGCTTCGACGGCGGCCAGTGGATCAGCCACAGGTCGACGGCGTCGAGGCCGAGCGCCCGCAGGCTCGCATCGAGCGTGGCCCGCTCCTTACCCGCGCGCTCGGGCGGCAGCTTCGTGGTCACGAAGACCTCGTCGCGGGGCACGCCGGAGTCCTTGAGCGCGCGGCCGACCTCGGCCTCGTTGCCGTACATGGTGGCGGTGTCGAGGTGCCGGTAACCGGCCTCGAGGGCGTCGCGGACCGCCTGGTAGGCCGCGTCACCGCGGATCTGCCAGGTGCCGAAGCCGAGCAGCGGCATCTCGGGTGTGGTCCCGTCGGCGGCCTTCGACAACGGCAGGGAAGGAATCGTCATACCACCAAAACTAGTTCCCGTGCTGATGGTCCGGCACCGGCGCCCGCAGCCGGGCAGCCGGCTCGTGGTGCGCGCTCGGCTCGGCGGCGGGCAGCGCGCTCATTCCGGGCAGCCGC
This sequence comes from Actinoplanes sp. NPDC051343, assembly GCF_044455125.1. NCBI lineage: Bacteria > Bacillati > Actinomycetota > Actinomycetes > Micromonosporales > Micromonosporaceae > Actinoplanes > Actinoplanes sp. NPDC051343. Next base: position 516,423 of record NZ_JBITEL010000003.1, on the reverse strand, counting down.
GAGTTCTCCATGTTGACCCGCTCGGCCAGGGCCCGTTCCAGAGCGGCCCGGACCGCGATGTCATCTTCCGGTTCTGACATGTCGGATACCTCCAGAGGCAGGGTGAAGAAGAACCGCGTGCCGCCGCCCGGGTTGTCGGCGACACCGATCGTGCCGCCGTGCCGTTCGACGATCCGCTTGCAGATGGCCAGGCCGAGGCCGGTGCCGGCGTAGCCGGCGACCTCGGTCGACCGGTGGAAGGTCTCGAAGACCTCCGGTTTGTCGCTGTCCGGGATGCCGATCCCGCGGTCGGCGACCTCGATGCGTACGCCGGCACCCGGTTCCGGCGAGGCGGTGACGTCGACCCGGGGCGTGGCGCCCGGGCGCACGTACTTGAGGGCGTTGCCGATCAGGTTGTCGAGGACGTGACGGAGCATCGCCGGGTCGGCGCGGACCGCCGGCATCGGGCCCACGTAGAGGTCGGGCTGCTCGCCGTCCGGCCGGTACGACACGCGATCGTGCACGACGTCCTCGACCAGCGGTCCCAGCTCGATCCGTTCGACCTTGAGCGGGGCGTCCCGGGCGGTCGCGTACGCCAGCAGCGTGTCGATCAGGGCGGCCATCCGGTCGACGGCCCGCACCACCCGGCCGAGCGTGGCCCGGACGTCCGCGGCGTCGGAGACGCAGGAGAGATCCTCGTCGGCCGCCTCGCAGTGCCCGCGCACCACGGCCAGCGGCGCCTTCAGGTCGTGCGCGACCACCCCGGCGAAGACGGCCAGGTCGTTCTCGTAGCGGCGCAGCTCGGTGATGTCGTGGAAGACCGCGACCGCACCACGCTGACCGGCCCGGACGTCCAGCGGCCGGCCGTCGACACTGAGCAGCAACCCCTCCGGCCGCTGCGGATTACGGACGATCATCTCGACGCCGTCCGACGGCTGCCCGGCCAGCGCGCGCATCAGCGGCAGTTCGTCGACCGGGAACGGCGTACGCCCGTCCGGCCGGAACAGCCCGTAGTGCTCCTGCCAGGCCTCCGGGTGGTCGTTGTCCAGCTGAATACCGAGCAGTGCCTTGGCCGCCGGATTGTGCAGCAGGAACGCGCCGTGCTCGTCGACCACGCCGACGCCGTCCCCGATGCTGTCCATGATCGCTTGGAGCAGACCGGCCTGCCGGCGGCTCTCGGCCTCGGCCTCCCGCAGCTCACGGGTCGCCTCGTGCACCCGGGCCACGGCCCGGGACCGTCCGGTGGCGAGCACCCAGACCAGGCCGGCCAGGATCGTGGTGATGGCCAGGCAGCCGAGCAGCACGGTGGCGGGCAGCACGCTGTGAGCCCCCGGCAGGCGCGCCGGGTCGGCCCGGGTGACCAGCGTCCAATCCTGGTCGGCGACCGTGAAGTCGTTGCGGCGGGTCAGCGACGGCCGCCCGGGCACGTGATAGTCGGCGACCTGGGAACGGGCACCCCCGGCCGTGGTGGCGAGCAGGCTCCCGTCCAGCTGGCCCTGACTGACCGTACGCAGAACGCCGGAGAGAAAGTCCTGGCCCCGCATCCCGAGCACGATCCAGCCGCGGAACTGCGGAATCGGCGCACGCGTCCAGATCGGCGCCGCGAAGACGAACGAGTGCTGCTGCTGGGCGGCCGGAAGATTGCGGTCCCTCAGCAGCACGTAGGTGTCGGAGACGGTCGGCTGCCCGATCTGCTGAGCGTAGGAGAGCGCGGCCGACGCCTCCGGCGAGCCGCGCACGTCGAGGCCGTCGAGCGCCTCACTGTCCTCGTTGAGCATCCGCGTGAAGATGGTGAAGTAGTGCATGCCGGCCGGTCCGGTCGGGCGCAGCGTGAGGCCGTCGGCTCCGCGGCTGCGCCACAGAGCCTGGGTCGCGGCGATCTGCTGGGTCCGGCTGGGGACGACGTACGCGACGCTGGACGCGCCGACCAGATCGGCGGTCGCCAGCGGCGCCGTCACGACGTCGTAGTCGTCCCAGGTGAAGCTGTCGTCGGTGCTGATGCCGGCCGCGGTCGCCTGGAGCAGGGCCCGGTAGCGCTCGGCCTCGGTCTGCACGGCGGCCAGCGCGACCGCGGTCCGCTGGTCCATCACCTGTTCGGCGTTGTCCCGCTGGTCGGCCCGCAGGGCGATGACGATTCCGGCGGTGGCGGCGATGCCCACGACCAGTACGGCCAGGGCGAGCACGGGACCACCGAGACGACCACGGCGCATGCTCGCCTCGCCTCGACGGTTTCTCTCCGCGCGCTTCACCAAACGCAGCATAAAACGCAAAACGCCCCCGCCGACCGGGTTCGGCCGACGGGGGCCGTCACTGCGAGCTCACTTCCAGGTGTCGTACTGGTACAGGTTGTAGGTCGCCATCAGGCCGGTGACCTTGGTGAAGTAGGTGGGGTCGGTGGCGTAGCCGGCCTTCCAGACCGTCCAGATGAACTTGTTCGCGTCCTTGGTGTAGACGAAGGCCGGCTTGTAACGGCTGTTCACCTTCAGGAAGTTGCCGTGGTCACGGAACGAGTTCGCCATCGTGGCGTACGTCCGGAAGCTCGCCGAAGTCGCATAGCAGGAAGCGGCCGTGCTGCCGCACTCCGTGGTGTGGTAGACGTGGCAGCCGGAGGCCAGCGTGCCGTAGCTGCTGCCCTGGCACTTGATGCCGAAGTAGTTGCGGTCGGTCGTCGAGAGGCTGCTGCGGCCCCAGCCGGACTCCAGGATCGCCTGCGCGATCGTCGTCGAGGCGGGCACGCCGTACTCGCGCCAGCCGGCCTGCGCGCCCGGCACCGCGGCGGCGACGAACTGGTCCGGGGTCAGCGCCGGGGTCGACGCCGGCGGCGTCGAGGCGGCACCCGGGCACAGGTGCAGGGTCGGCGTGACGACGTACGCGTGCGAGATGTACGTGCCGTCGCTCAGCCGGTTCCACTGGGTCGTCGTACGCACGGTGCCCTTGACCAGCGTGCCCACCACGCCGCAGACCTCCTGCACCTTGGCCCCGGTGAGCACGGTCCGCTTGACCGGCGACAAGGGCGACGGCCCGGTCCGGATGTTGACCTTGCCGTCCGCGCTGCGGACCGTTCCCACCTTGTAGGTCGTCTTGGTGGCCGGCTTCGCCTGCACCTTCTGCGCCTGCGGCGTCGTGCAGCGCGGGATGCCCCGGGCGGCCGCGACGTACGCGTCGGTCACATAGCCGCCGGTGCTCAGCTTGTCCCACTGCGTCGTCGTACGGATCGAGCCGCGGACGCTCGGGCCGGTGACGCCGCACAGCGCCGTCACCTTCTGGCCGTTGCGCAGACTCCCCAGCACCCTCGAGTCGAGCGTGGCGGCCGCGCGGACCATCAGCGTGCTGCTCACGCGGATGGTCGCGGAAATGCCGGTCGCCGCCTGTGCGGCGTCCGGCGCGAGACCGGTCCCGGCCCCCGCGGCCAGGACCAGCAACGGCCCGGCGATGATGCGTCGGGTCAACCTGCGCATGAAAACGTCCCCTTCGTACTTCGTCGGCGTCCTGACGAAGATCTCGTCGCGCAGTTGCGGGGCCAGAGCGTGCGAGGTTGCGGCTGAGTTGCGTTGACGGTTGGGTGGCACTGGAAGCTCTCAGCGAGACCCGGGAGACTGATGGGGCTTGAAAATCACGACGGCTGGGCACATTGCCGCCGTCCCCGTTCACCACAGCAGGAGGACCCCAGCCGATGACGGCCCTGGCATCGCGAGAGCAGACAGTCGATCTGAGGGCGCCCCGGCGCGGCCCGGGCCACGTACTGCTACCGCTTGCGATCGCGGCGCTGGCCGCGGCCGGGGCGTACCTCGTCTACCGGCTCTTCGTCCGCACCTCGCTCGGGCAGGCGGTCGACAACGCCGCCCTCCGCAGCGGGGTGCACCACCCCAAGATGGACGAGGTGCTCGGCCGGGCCCTCGACAACACGACGCTGGCCAGCGTGGTGCTGGTCTGCGTGGTGGCGGCGGCCATCGGCATTCTGCGCAAGCGGGTCGACCTGGCGGTCGGTGCGGCCTTCCTGGTGCTCGGGGCCAACGGCAGCGTCGAACTGCTCAAGGGCCACCTGGTGCGGCCCGACCTCGACCACTTCCCCGGTCCGAACTCCTTCCCGAGCGGCCACACGGCCGCGGCGGCCTCCGTCGTGTACGCGCTGGTCCTGGTCCTGCCCCGGGCCGTACGCGGTACGGTCGCCCTGATCGGCTTCGTCTACGTCACCGTGATCGCGATCGCGACGGTGTGGGCCGAATGGCACCGTCCCAGCGACACCATGGCGGCCATGCTTGTCGTGCTGGCCTGGGGCGCGGCCGCCGTCTTCGTCATCCGGGTTCTCCGGCTGCGCAAGCCGGAGCCGGGCGAACGCCCGAGCCGGCTCGCCCAGTGGCCGCTGCTCGCCGCCTTCGCGATCACCGCTACCGCGGGCGTGCTCGGCATGCTCGCGGTCGCCTTCTCCGAGCGGTTCCACCCGGGCCTGGTGTCCGGGCGGATCGCCTTCCTCGCCGGCTCGGCCGTGATGGCCGCCGCCACGGCCGGCTCCTTCGTCTTCTGGGTGCGGCTCACCTCCGGCCCCCGCCGGCGGCCCCTTCCGGTCGTGACCGCCCCGGCCCCTGCACCCGCCACTTCGGAAACGGACTGATCCCCCTCATCGGGAGGCCCGAAATGACCACTCCAGCCGACGACTCCCCGGCAGCCGGCGCAGTTCCTCCGGCCGCCGGCCCCGCCACCTCCTCGGTACCGCCCGGACCAGCCGGCGTGCCCCGCCTGCCGTCGCAGACCGGGGGCCCGATCGCCGCGACCGCCACGGTCGTCGTCGGCAGCTATGCCGACTACGCCCTGGCGCAGCAGGCGGTCGACCACCTGTCCGACAACAAGTTCCCGGTCGAGCGCACCGCGATCATCGGCACCGACCTGCGCCTGGTCGAAAACGTGCTGGGGCGCCTCACCACCCTCCGGGCGGCCGGCGCCGGACTGGCCAGCGGCGCCTGGTTCGGCCTGCTGATCGGCCTGCTGCTGGGCATCTTCAGCAACTCGAACTGGTTCGCCGTCATCTTCGTCTGCCTGCTGATCGGCGCGGTCTGGGGCGCGGTCTTCGGCGCGATCGCCCACGCCGCCACCGGGGGCCGGCGCGACTTCGCGTCCCGCAGTTCGCTGCAGGCCGGGCAATATGCGGTCACCACCGACCCCGAGGTCGCCGACCAGGCCCGCACCCTGCTGGTCCAGCTCAACTGGAACGCGAGCGGAGCCGAGTGACTTCGGCTTTCAGGCGGCTGCGAGCTGATTGCGACCGTTGCGCTTGGCCGTGTAGAGATGCCGGTCGGCCAGGTCGAACAGCTCGTGGCCGCTCGTTCCGTCGGCGAACGTCGCCAGCCCCATGCTCAGCGTGACCCGCAGACCGGGCGCCACGACATTCCAGTCGTAGCTCACGACCACCTGGCGGATCCGCTCGCCGACCCGCGCCGCCTCGACCGGCCCGGTCTTGAGCAGCATCGCGAACTCGTCCCCGCCGAACCGCACCGCCACCTCGCCCTGCCGGCAGTGGTCCCGCAGGACTCCCGCGATCTCACCCAGCACCCGGTCGCCGATGCTGTGCGAGAACGTGTCGTTGATCCCCTTGAAATGGTCGACGTCGATCAGCAGCAGCGCGCCGGCGCCCCGCAGATCACCCATCAGCCGATCGAACAACCGCCGGTTGCCGAGCCCGGTCAGCGCGTCCGACGCGGCGGCCCGGTCGGCCCGCTCCCGCGCCGCCTCCAGCTCGACCCGGCGGATCGCCTGCCGCAGCATCGTCCGCCGATCCAGCCGCAGCCGCCACAGCAGCTCCAACTGGTTGGTCAGCGCGCGGAACATGGTCTGCGTGGCCACCCCGGGCGACTCCAGCGCAGCCACCTGCGCCAGCTCGTAACGGAACAGCAGGTGCTGGCCCGGAAGACCGGCCAGCTCGTCGGCGGCCACGAACTCGCGGTGCGCGCCGGCCAGATCACCGCGGTCGCGCAGCACCAGGCCGTACGCCAGATGCAGCAACCGGGCCTCGTGCTTCTGACCCGCCTCCCGCATCGGCCACAGATATTTCTCGATCAGGTCCAACGCGAGCTCGGGCCGCCCGGTCTTGGCCGCACCGACCGCCAGCAGCGCGGCACCGATCGGCCCCGACTCCTGCAGCTCGTCCCAGTCGTCGAGGGTCGCGGCACTGCGCGCGAACAGCCCGGCCGCCTCCTCCTGCCGGCCGATCTGCTCCAGGCGCAGCCCCCACTCCAGCAGGAGCTCGGCCTTCTGAAGAAGGACGGCCTCCCGATAGACCGGGTCGGCGCCGGTCGAGAACGTCTCGATCGCCGTACGGATGCAGTCGTCGGCCAGCTCGAACAGCTCGGCCGCCCGAGCCGCGTCACACAGCGAGGACATGGCGGACACGTACCGGACGGTGCCGCGCGGAGCCACCTCGAGCAGTCCCCAGGCGCGGGCGACATAGTTGAGGCCGTCGTCGATCCGGCCCAGCCGCAGCAGGGAGTCGGCGACGTCGGCCAGAATCTTGGCCTTGGTGGCGAGCGGGGCGGTGGCCTCCCCGGTTTCGGCCACGAGTGCCTCTCCGACGGCGAGCGCCTCGTCCAGCCGGCCCAGGGCGGCCAGCGCATAGACCCGGCCCAGCCGGATCACCCGAGCGGTGCGATGGTCGCCGAACAGGTGGACCACGAATTCGGCCCGGTCCGCCTCGGCGAGGGCTTCCAGGTGCCGGCCGTGCGCGGTGAGGTCGTAGGTCTCGAAAGCCAGGTCGGCCAGCGGGCCATAGGGCGAGACAGCCACCAGCTGGTTGCCCGCCACGGTGCTCCCCTCGGTCCGCCCTGTTGTTCTCCGGCCAGATCGGCCCGGGGCGTCCCGATCTGAGCTTTCGACAAGGGCCTCGCGATTGCCCGGGGACCCTACCGGTGGGAGCAGGTCACGGGCGCACAACTGCCGGCGGGTTTCCCCCGCCGGCAGGCGCGAAAGGGGCGCGGGCCTAGAGGCCGGCGGCCAGCTGCGTGCGCAGCTTGGTGAGCGCCCGGCCGAGCAGACGCGAGACGTGCATCTGGGAGATGCCGATCTGGTCGGCGATCTGCGACTGGGTCAGGTTGCCGTAGAAGCGCAGCGTGAGGATCCTCTGCTCGCGCTCGTCGAGCGTCGCCAGCGCTGGGCCGAGCGCCACCCGGGTCTCGGCCAGCTCGTACTCGTGGTCTTCGCCGCCCAGCGTGTCGCCGAGCTCGGTGATCCCGTCGGCGGAGACCGGGGTGGACAGCGAGGTGGCGTTGTAGGCGCGGGCGCCTTCCAGCCCTTCCAGCACGTCCTCTTCCGAGACTCCGAGGTGCCCCGCGATGTCCGGCACCGTCGGCGAACGGCCCAGCGTGTGGGTCAGGGTGCTGTTGGCTTCGGTGATCGCCAGGCGCAGTTCCTGCAGGCGGCGGGGCACGCGAACCGACCAGGTGCGGTCGCGGAAGTGCCGCTTGATCTCGCCGATGATGGTCGGGATGGCGTAGCCGGCGAAGTCGACGCCGCGGTCCGGGTCGAACTTGTCGACCGCCTTGATCAGGCCGACGGTGGCGGTCTGGATCAGGTCGTCGGCGGGTTCTCCGCGGCCGGAGTAGCGGTGGGCGAGGTGGCGGGCCAGCGGCAGCCACGCCTCGATCGTGCGGTCACGCAGACCGGGCCGGGTGGGGTCGTCGGCGAGCGCGTGGAGCAGCTCGGTGGCGCTGTCGGTGCTTGTCTCGGCGTAGAGCAGGGTCATCGCTGTGGTCCTCCATGGGCGGGCAGAGAGCCGTGCCCGCGTGCGGCGACCGTTCAGCGTTGAGGTTATCTGATTAGCGGAGCCGTGCCTAGCCGAAAGTATGAGTCTTACCCCCCACGATGAGGGTAAGAGGACCCCAGCGGGTCAACCGCCCACCATGCGATGTCGGTGCCCCGTGGTAGACAGCGAGAAACATCTTCGGAACTGGAGACGGGAAACAGGATGGCCATTCTCGGCATCGACATCGGCGGCTCCGGGGTCAAGGGCGCACCGGTCGACACGGTGCGCGGCGAGTTCCTAGCCGAGCGCTACCGGGTGGTGACACCCCAACCGTCGGACGTGACCAGTGTGGTCGAGGCGGTGGCCGAGGTCGCGGCGCAGTTCAGCGGTTACGACCGGGTCGGCATCACCTTCCCCGGTGTGGTCGTCGACGGCGTCACCCGCACCGCGGCCAACGTCGACAAGTCGTGGCTCGACGCCCCGGCGGCGCAGCTCTTCACCGACCGGCTCGGCATGCCGGTCTCGGTGCTCAACGACGCCGACGCGGCCGGTGTGGCCGAGGTGGCGTTCGGGGCCGGCCGCGACCAGGCCGGCCTCATCATGATGCTGACCTTCGGCACCGGCATCGGCAGCGCGCTCTTCCTCGACGGCAAGCTGATCCCGAACACGGAGTTCGGCCACATCGAGCTCGACGGCAAGGACGCCGAGACCCGGGCGTCCGACCGGGCCCGCGAGGCCGACGACATGAGCTGGGAAAAATGGGCCGGCCGGGTGCAGGACTACCTGCGCGCCGTCGAGGCGCTGCTCTCGCCGCGGCTGTTCATCATCGGCGGCGGCGTCAGCAAGAAGTCGGACCGCTTCTTCCCGCTGATCGACATCCGCACCCCGATGGTCGCGGCGACGCTGCTCAACAACGCCGGCATCATCGGCGCCGCGGTCACCGCCGAGCAGGCGCACGGCCCCGGGGTCGTCCCGGTCGACGCCGCGGCGCAGGCCCACGCCGAGGGCGGCGGGACCAGCGGCGCCCAGGCCGGCCGCGCACCCGCGAACAACTGAGGAGTTTCCGTGCCCCGCACCATCGCGACCAACACCCGGGCCGACCGCGAGCAACTGCTCGAGTTCATCCGCCCCCGGCACCACGCGATCCTGATGACCACCCGCCGGGACGGCCGTCCCCAGTCGTCGCCCAACTCCTGCGGCGTCGACACCGAGGGCCGCATCGTCATCTCGACCTACCCCGAGCGGGTCAAGGCCACCAACATCCGTCGCAACCCGCAGGTCTCCGCCCTGATCCTGTCGGACGACTTCGGCGGCGCCTGGGTGCAGGTGGACGGCACGGCCGAGGTGCTCGACCTGCCCGAGGCGCTGGAGCCCCTGGTCGAATACTTCCGCGTCATCTCAGGCGAACACCCCAACTGGGACGAATACCGCCAGGCGATGAAAGACCAGGGCAAGTCCCTGATCCGCATCACGATCGACCGCTGGGGCCCGATCGCCACCGGCGGCTTCCCCGCCCGGCTCGCTGACAGCTGAGACCAAGACCGAGAAAGCCGCCGCCCATCGAGGGCGGCGGCTTTCTTGTGTACGCGTCGTCGAGCCGGTGGACAGCCCGCCGAATGTGTCGCACCCCCGTGCTGTACTCGGCCCCACCCAGTGCCGGGGCGGGACTCAGAACAACAACCAGATCAAGCCGGCAGAGCGGCCTCGTTCTGCTCAGCGTCCAGCAGGTAGAGCAGTGTGTCCCGGTGCAGCTCGGCGATCGACTCGAGCAGGTCGGGGTGGCGCAGCAGGACGGCCGCCTTGAGGTCGCGCTCGTCCGGGGTCAGCAGCCGGCGGAACTCGTGCGGCACGTCGCCCGGGATGCGCGGGTACGGGCTGGGTCGCGAGGTGTCCGACGGGACGGCCGCGAGCACCGCGTCGACGCCGCGGCGGGCCAGCATCGGGTCGGCGAGCAGGCAGGCGGCCCACGAGACGACGACCTCGTCGACCCAGGTGCGCCAGCCCTCGGCCTCGAGCGCCTCGTCGTCCGGCTCGCTGCCGGCGCGCCAGTCCAGGACGGCCGAGCCGCCCGGGCCGGCGATCGCGACCAGGGCCGCGTCCATCTCGGTCGGGTAGCGCAGCCAGGCGGCGACCGTGATCGCCTGCCGGGCCTGCAGCTCGGACAGGGTGTGCGCGATGGAGTCGGGGCTGCCCGCCGGGTAGGCGCGCGAGAGCCAGTGGGTGCTCGCCGCGATCACCGGGGAAAGCTCACCAGAGGGACTCGCCACGTTGTGCTCCGATCCGTTCGGGCGCGGCAGCCGGTCGGTGCCGCGTCGAGGATCTGGTCGGCGGGCGGGGCAGGGGTGCTGAGCAGGGTCACCGGAGTGGGACCCTCCGGCAACCGACGTGCTCCCCGGAGGGCTCGAACGCCCTTCGGCGAAACCGTTCTGCTACCGGATCCGGTCCGGCCGCGGGGCGCAGTCATGTGTCGACCTCGACGATCCCGGGCAGACTGCCGGGGCGGCTGTTGCGTCCGCCGGCTTTCCCGCGCGGGCGCCGATCGGGAAACGTGATTTTGCCGGCCGGTAACGTGCCGATGATCAAGCCCGGTAAGCATGAACGGGTGCTGTGCGGGGCCGAATCAGCGAATTCGTGGGCGGCGCCAAGGCGCGGTGCGGATGAGGCGGGCCGGGCGCGCTCCGGTAGGTTGAACAGGTCGGCTCTGCGTCGTTTGCGACGGCTCCACTGCGGAGAAGTATGCCTTGACGATGTCTCACTTTTTGCCGACCCCGCCCACGCCCTTCTGACTACGGTGGAGATCATGACCGGTCGTTTCCCCATCGAGGACGTGACGCCCTCGGTGTCCTGTGGCCGTTACCCGGCCAAGGCGGTCGTCGGCGAACTGGTGCCGGTCGCCGCGGTGTCCTATCGCGAAGGCCACAACGCTCTCGGTGTCAACGTGGTCTGGCGTGGCCCCGACGGTGAGGCCGAGCCGTTCACCCGGATGCTGCCGGGCGAGCCCGGCCTCGACCAGTGGCACGGGGTGATCCGCCCCAGCCGGGTCGGCCGGTGGACGTTCACGGTGGAGGCGTTCGACGACCCCTACCGCACGTGGCGGGACGCCGTGGTGAAAAAGATCGGGGCGGGCCAGGGCCTCGAGGATCTGCACAACGACATCGACGAGGGCGCCGAGGTGCTCGACCTAGCCGCCAAGATCGTGCCGAGCGAGCACGAGGAGCGGGTGCGCGACGCGGCGGCCGCCCTGCGCGACGAGCAGCGGTCGCTGTTCGCCCGGGTCTCCCCCGCGCTCGACCTCGAGGAACTGCTGTGGGACAACCCGGTCCGTCACCTGGTGACGACCACCCGGTCGTACGCGATCTGGGTCGATCGCCCGCGCGCGCTCTACTCGTCGTGGTATGAGTTCTTTCCCCGCTCGGAGGGCGCCGAGGTCAGTCCCGAGGGGACCCCGATCAGGCACGGCACGTTCGCGACCGCGGCCGAACGCATCCCGGCCGTCGCCGCGATGGGCTTCAACGTGCTCTACCTTCCGCCGATCCACCCGATCGGCAAGGTCAACCGCAAGGGCCGCAACAACACGCTGGTGGCCCGCCCGGAGGACGTCGGCTCGCCGTGGGCGATCGGCTCGGACGAGGGCGGCCACGACGCGATCCACCCCCAGCTGGGCACCCTGGACGACTTCCGCGCGTTCGTCGCGAAGGCCGAGGAGCACGGGCTCGAGGTCGCGCTGGACCTGGCGCTGCAGGCGGCACCCGACCACCCGTGGGTGACGTCGCACCCCGAGTTCTTCACCACGCGGGCCGACGGCACGATCGCCTACGCGGAGAACCCGCCCAAGAAATATCAGGACATCTACCCGCTCAACTGGGACAACGACTACAAGGGCCTGCGCGAGGAGGTGCTGCGCATCGTGCGGCACTGGGTCGCGCAGGGCATCAAGATCTTCCGGGTCGACAACCCGCACACCAAGGCGCTCAACTTCTGGCAGTGGCTGATCGCCAAGGTCAAGGAGGAGGAGCCGGACGTCCTGTTCCTGGCCGAGGCGTTCACCCGGCCGGCCATGATGAACGGCCTCGGCAAGATCGGGTTCAGCCAGTCCTACACGTACTTCACGTGGCGCACCTCGGCCTGGGAAATGCGCGAATACATGGGCCAGCTGATCGCCTCGCTCGACTGGATGCGGCCCAACTTCTGGCCCAACACCCCGGACATCCTGCACGAGTCGCTGCAGCACGGCGGCCCGCCGATGTTCAAGATCCGGGCGGTGCTGGCCGCGATCCTCTCGCCCTCCTGGGGCATGTACTCCGGGTTCGAGCTGTTCGAGCACGTCGCGCGGCCGGGCGCCGAGGAATACCTCGACAACGAGAAGTTCGAGCTGAGGCCGCGCGACTGGGCGGCCGCCGAGCGCAACGGCCGCTCCCTGGCGCCCTACATCACGATGCTCAACCGGACCCGGGACGCCAACCCGGCCCTGCACTGGCTGCGCAACCTGGTGTTCCACGAGGTCGACAACGGCGCGCTGCTCTGCTTCTCCAAGCGCGACGAGACGACCGGCAACACCGTGCTGGTGGTGGTCACGTTCGACTCCGGCAACGTGCAGTGGGGCAACACCGTGCTGGACATGCCGGCCCTGGGAATGGACTGGCATGACCGTTTCACGGTCACCGACCAGGTCACCGGGGCAACCTACGAGTGGGGGCAGCACAACCCGGTCCGGATCGATCCGTACGTCGAACCGGCCCACATCTTCGTTGTGCAGCCGCGTCTTTGATTCATTTTCCGGCACGTGGGTAGGTGGGAACCTGATGACTGATCTCGAGAGCGAGTTCGATCCGGCCGAGGGCAGCCATGTCGAGGACGGTGTGGTCGAGCATCCCAACGCGGACGACTTCGGCCACGCACGCTCGCTACCCGCGGACCGCACCTGGTTTCAGCGCGCGGTCTTCTACGAGGTCCTCGTCCGGGCGTTCTACGACTCGAGTTCCGACGGTTCCGGCGATCTGCGCGGCCTGATCGAGCGGCTCGACTACCTGCAGTGGCTGGGCGTCGACTGTCTCTGGCTACCGCCGTTCTACCAGTCGCCGCTGCGCGACGGCGGCTACGACATCAGTGACTTCTATCGGGTGCTCCCCGAGTTCGGCACCGTCGAAGACTTCGTGGCCCTGCTCGACGCGGCACACAAGCGCGGCATCCGGGTGATCACCGACCTGGTGATGAACCACACGAGTGACCAGCACGCGTGGTTCCAGGAGTCACGCCGTGACCCCGACGGCCCGTACGGCGATTTCTACGTATGGAGCGACACCAGCGACCAGTACAAGGACGCTCGAGTGATCTTCGTCGACACCGAGGAGTCGAACTGGACGTTCGACCCGGTGCGCCGGCAGTTCTTCTGGCACCGCTTCTTCTCCCACCAGCCCGACCTCAACTACGACAACCCGGCCGTGCAGGAAGCGATGATCGACGTTCTGCGCTTCTGGCTCGACCTGGGCATCGACGGCTTCCGGCTGGACGCGGTCCCTTATCTGTACGAGCGCGAGGGCACGAACGGCGAAAATCTGCCCGAGACCCACGCCTTCCTCAAGCACTGCCGGAAGGTGATCGACGACGAGTACCCGGGGCGGGTGCTGCTGGCCGAGGCCAACCAGTGGCCGGCCGACGTGGTCGAATACTTCGGCGACCCGCGCAGCGGCGGCGACGAGTGCCACATGGCGTTCCACTTCCCGTTGATGCCACGCATCTTCATGGCGGTCCGGCGGGAGTCGCGCTTCCCGATCTCGGAGATCATGGCGCAGACGCCGGCCATCCCGGACAACTGCCAGTGGGGCATCTTCCTGCGCAACCACGACGAGTTGACGCTCGAGATGGTGACCGACGAAGAGCGCGACTACATGTACTCCGAATACGCCAAGGACCCGCGGATGAAAGCCAACGTCGGCATCCGCCGGCGCTTGGCCCCGCTGCTGGAGAACGACCGCAACCAGATCGAGTTGTTCACCGCCCTGCTGCTGTCGCTGCCCGGTTCGCCGGTGCTCTACTACGGCGACGAGATCGGCATGGGTGACAACATCTGGCTGGGTGACCGCGACGGCGTACGCACCCCGATGCAGTGGACGCCCGACCGCAACGCGGGCTTCTCCACCGCCCACCCGGGCCGGCTCTTCCTGCCGGCCAACCAGGACCCGGTGTACGGCTACCAGTCGGTCAACGTGGAGGCCCAGCGGGACAGTTCCACCTCGCTGCTGAACTGGACGCGTACGATGCTCGCCGTGCGCCGCCGCCACGAGGCGTTCGCCGTCGGCACGTTCCGCGAGCTCGGCGGGTCCAACCCGTCCGTGCTGGCCTACCTGCGCGAGGACGGCGACGACGTGGTGCTCTGCGTCAACAACCTGTCGCGGTTCCCGCAACCCATCGAACTCAACCTGCAGCACTGGAACGGGTACACGCCGGTCGAGCTGACCGGGCACGTGAACTTCCCGCGGATCGGCCAGTTGCCCTACCTTCTGACTCTGCCGGGCCACGGCTTCTACTGGTTCCAGCTGTGCGGTGCCGAGGAGAAGCAATGACGCTGCCTTTCGCCGAGTGGCTCCCCGAGCAGAGGTGGTACGCGGGGCGTGCCCGCACCCTCGCCTCGGTCAAGCAGGCGTCGTCTACGACGCTCGCCGACAATCTCGACCTGGTGCTGATCGACGTCGAATACACCGACGGCAGCTCCGAGCGCTACCAGGTGGTGGTGGCCTGGGACTCGGGCCCGATCGTCGAATACAGCACCGTCGCAACGATCGGCACCGCTGACAACCGCACCGGCTACGACGCGCTCTACGATCCGCGGGCCGCCCGCCGGCTGCTCGAGCTGATCGCCGCCGGCGGTACGGTCGGTGACGTCGTGTTCCAGCCCGAGCCGGGAGCGACGTTCCCGCTCGACACGGCGCCGCGGGTGTTCGACGCCGAACAGAGCAACACCAGCGTGATCTTCGAGCAGGAGGCCATCCTCAAGGTCTTCCGCCGGGTCTCGGCCGGCATCAACCCCGACATCGAGCTCAACCGGGTGCTCGGCCGGTCCGGCAACGTCCACGTGGCCAAGCTCCTGGGCTCGTTCGAGACGACCGAGAGCGGCGAGTCGTGCCCGCTGGGCATGGTCACGGCGTACGCGGCCAACTCGGCCGAGGGCTGGGCGATGGCCACGGCCAGCGCCCGCGACCTGTTCGCCGACGCCGAGATGCGGGCCGACCAGGTCGGCGGCGACTTCCATAGCGAGTCCTACCGTCTCGGCGAGGCGGTCGCGTCGGTGCACTCCGACCTGGCCGCCGCGCTGGGCAGCGGCCCGGCGCCGTTCCCGGTCGACGCGGTGCTGGCCCGGCTGCGGTCGGCGGCCAACGCGGTCGGCGAGATCCAGCAGTACGTGCCGCGCATCGAGCAGCAGTTCCGCAACCTCACCGGCCGCGAGGTGACAGTTCAGCGCGTCCACGGCGACCTGCACCTGGGTCAGGTGCTGCGCACCCCGGGCGGCTGGCTGCTGATCGACTTCGAGGGCGAGCCGGGCGCACCCCTCGACGAGCGACGCATGCCCGATTCGCCGCTGCGCGACATCGCGGGCGTGCTGCGCAGCTACGAATACGCGGCCTACCAACTGCTCGTCGACCAGTCCGACAACGAGCATCTGGCCGCCCGGGCCCGCGAGTGGGTCGACCGCAACCGGGCGGCGTTCTGCGACGGATACGCCAAGGCGGCCGGTTTCGACCCGCGCGAGCACGCCGACCTGCTGGCGGCGTACGAGCTCGACAAGGCGGTCTACGAGGCCGCATACGAAGCACGGCACCGGCCGGGGTGGCTGCGCATCCCGCTGCGATCCATCGCCCGGCTCGTCGGCTGAACCCCATTAAGGAGCCTTTCGTGACCTCCGCCCTGGCAGCTGACCAGCGCACCCTGAACAGCATCGTGGCCGGCGAGACCCACGACCCGCACTCGGTGCTCGGTGCCCATCCGAGCGGCGACCACACCGTGATCCGCACGCTGCGCAAGGGCGCCAAGGCGGTGTCGGTGATCGCGGGCGACGAGCGGGTCGCCATGGTGCAGGTGCACCCGGACGGCGTCTTCGCCGCCGAACTTCCTGGCACGGTTCTCGACTACCGGCTCGACGTCGACGGTGTCGAGTGCGACGACCCGTACCGTCATCTCCCGACCCTGGGCGAGCTCGACCTGCACCTGATCGGCGAGGGCCGGCACGAGAAGCTGTGGAAGGTGCTGGGGGCCCAGCCTCGCGGCACCGGTGTCGGGTTCGCGGTCTGGGCGCCGGCCGCCCGGGGGGTTCAGGTGGTCGGCGATTTCGCCGGCTGGGGGCCGTACGACGGATGGCCGATGCGTTCGCTCGGCAGTTCCGGCGTCTGGGAGCTGTACATCCCGAACGCTCACGTGGGCACCCGGTACAAATACAAGATCCTCGGGCGCGACGGTGTGTGGCGCGAGCACGCCGACCCGCTGGCCCAGCACACCGAGGTGCCGCCGGCGACCGCGTCGGTGGTCTTCGAGTCGTCCCACGAATGGGGCGACGAGGCCTGGATGCGTGAGCGGGCGACTAAGCAGTGGCACCAGGAACCGATGAGCGCGTACGAGGTGCATCTCGGCTCGTGGCGGCCGGGCCTGTCCTACGTGGAACTGGCCACTCAGCTGGTGGAATACGTGGTCGACGCCGGGTTCACCCACGTCGAGCTGATGCCGGTCATGGAGCACCCGTTCGGCGGCTCCTGGGGCTATCAGGTCACCGGCTACTTCGCCCCCACGTCGCGGTTCGGCAACCCCGACGAGTTCCGCTTCCTGGTCGACAAGCTGCACCAGGCCGGCATCGGCGTGATCCTCGACTGGGTGCCCGCGCACTTCCCGAAGGACGAATGGGCGCTCGCGCGCTTCGACGGGACACCGCTGTACGAGCACGGCGACTGGCGGCGCGGCGAGCACCCCGACTGGGGCACGTACGTCTTCGACTTCGGCCGCAAGGAGGTGCGCAACTTCCTGGTCGCCAATGCGGTCTACTGGTGCGAGGAGTTCCACGCCGACGGCCTGCGGGTCGACGCGGTCGCCTCGATGCTCTACCTCGACTACTCGCGCAAGGAAGGCGAGTGGACGCCCAATCAGTACGGCGGGCGGGAAAACCTGGACGCGATCAGCTTCCTGCAGGAGATGAACGCGACCGTCTACAAGAACAACCCCGGCGTGATCACGGTGGCCGAGGAGTCGACCGCGTGGCCGGGCGTGACCCGCCCAACCCACCTGGGCGGTCTCGGGTTCGGCTTCAAGTGGAACATGGGCTGGATGAACGACACCCTCTCGTACATGGAGAAGGAGCCGGTCTACCGGCAGTGGCACCACCACCAGATGACCTTCGCGACGGTCTACGCGTGGAGTGAGAACTACATCCTGCCGATCAGCCACGACGAGGTCGTGCACGGGAAGGGCTCGCTGACCGGCAAGATGCCCGGCGACGACTGGCAGAAGCTGGCCAACACGCGGGCGCTGCTCGGCTTCATGTGGGCGTTCACCGGCAAGCAGCTGCTGTTCATGGGCGGCGAGCTGGGCGACATGCGGGAGTGGAGCGAGGAGCGCGGCCTCGACTGGGGCCTGCTCGACAACCCCCAGTTCGCCGGCGTCCACGGCCTGGTGCGCGACCTCAACCGGGTCTACCGCGAAACCCCGGCCCTCTGGAGCCAGGACACGTCATCGTCCGGCTTCCGGTGGATCACCAGCGAAGACTCGCAGCACAACACGTTCTCGTTCATCCGCTTCGCCCCGAACGGCGACCCGCTGGTCTGCGTGGTCAACTTCGCGGCGGTGCCGCACGAGGGCTACCGCATCGGCCTGCCCCGGCCCGGCCACTGGGCCGAGGTGGTCAACACCGACAGCGAGCTCTACGGCGGCTCCGGTGTCGGCAACCTGGGCTCGGTCGAGGCCGAGGCGCTCCCCTGGCACGGGCTCGACTTCTCGGTGTCACTGCGGGTGCCGCCGCTCGGCGCGGTCTGGCTGCGCCCGGTCTAGCAACCACTCCTCCGCCAGCAGGCCGAAGATCAGGTCGTCGGTCCACTCACCCTTGATCCAGGTCTGCTGGCGCAGGTGCCCTTCCCGCGTGAACCCGAGCCGCTCCATCAGAGCGGCGGAGCCGGCATTGCGGGCGTCGCACTCCCCGGTCACCTTGTGCAGACCTTGCACGCGAAAGAGCCGATCCAGCACGGCCCCGACGGCTTCGGTCGCAAAACCCTTTTTCTGGTACGCGCGAGCCAACGTGAACCCGACCTCGGCCTGCTTGAGGTTGTCGTGCAGGTGCACGGCCACGTCCCCGATCAGCGCCTTTTCGCCGGGGTGCTCGATGGCGTACTGGAACCAGCCCGCCTTGTCCGGGTCGGAGGCGATAAAGTTGGTCACCGCGGTCTCGGCCCGCAGCAGCGGAAACGGCGCATCCCACGACTGGTAGCGGGCCACCTCCGGATCGGACCGGTACTCCGCGAGGGCGGTGGCGTCGGCCGCCCGGAAGCGCCGCAGCACCAGCCGCTCAGTCGTGATCAGCATGCCCCCGAGGCTAGTTCACCAGGGCGCCCGGCTTCGCTGAGCAGCGCCTCCGGTAAGAATGGGGTCCCGAGGAATCGCCGAGGCACAGCTGAGGATGCCGTCGTATGTGGATCTGCCCCAAATGTGCCGCACACAACGACGACAAGACCCACGTTTGCCCGGTTTGTGGCACCCGCTGGCTTTCCGGCCCGGGTGCCGGATCCGGTCCCGGTGGCGAATCCAGCCCGGGTGGCGAATCCAGCCCGGGTGGCGAATCCAGCCCAGGTGGCGGGCCCAGCCCAGGTGGCGGGCCCAGCCCAGGTAGCGGGCCCAGCCCAGGTAGCGGGCCCAGCCCAGGTAGCGGGCCCAGCCCAGGTGGCGGATCCGGCCCGGGTGGCGGATCCCGCCCGGAATACCCGGTTCCGGTCGATCCCTGGGCCTCGCGGGCCGACACCGAGACCGTCCTGTCACCGTTCCACCACGCCCCCGGCTCCGGCGCCCCGACCTCGGCCGCGGTACCGGCGCCGACCCGGCCCTTCGTGGGCACGATCGTCCCCGCCCCGCAACCGCCGACCCGCCCGGCAACGATCCAAGTCACGCAGCGCAACGGCGTCCGGCCCCGCCGGGTCATCACGATCGCGGCCGTGCTCGTGGCCGGCGCGGGCGTGGCCGCGGCGATCGTGGTCCCCAAGCTGCTTTCGCACGACAACGGCGGCAGCACACCGACCCCGACGACGGCGACCGGCTCCAGCGCACCCCCGTCCTCCCCCGATCCGGAAGAGGGCGGCCCGGCGGTAGCCATCGCACCCGACATCACGGACGACCGCGCCGACGAGGTGGCCGCGATGCTCGACGTCTACTTCAACGGCATCAACGCCAAGGACTACCCGGCCGTGGGCACGGTCCTCGACCCCGACGGCACCACCGACCCCGACGACGAGGACGACATGCAGGAGCTGGCCGACGGCACCCGCTCGACCAGGGATTCGCACGTCACGCTGACCTCGCTCGACGACGCCGGCCACGGGCTGCTCTCGGCCGAGGTCACCTTCCGGAGCAACCAGAAGGCCGGCGAGGGTCCGCACGACCGGCCCGCCGAGACCTGCACCGAGTGGGACATCGTCTACACCCTGAGCCACGACGATGCGTACCGGATCCGCCAGAGCGACGCCGAGTCCGAGCCATGCTGATCGAGTTCACCGGCGACCTGTGGTTCTGGCGCGGCCCGGCCCCCTGGCACTTCGTGACGGTGCCGGAGCCGCACTGCCGCGACATCGCCTCGGCGGCGTCGCTGGTCAGTTACGGCTGGGGCATGATTCCGGTCGGCGTCACCGTCGGCGCCACCCAGTGGACGACGTCCCTGTGGCCCAAGGACGGCGCCTACCTGGTCCCGATCAAAACCTGGGTCCGGAAGGCCGAGCAGCTGGACGTCGGCGACACCGTAGCGGTCCGCCTGACGATAGATGCCGACTGAGCCGCCGTTTCAGTGCACCAGAGTGTCGATCAGCTCCCGCAGGTTGTTGGCCGCCTCCAGCACCGTGCCGACCATGCCGACCCGGCCGATGATCCGCACGATCGTGTCGCGCATCGCGGGCGCGTCGATCTCCGGGCTCCGGAACTCGTCCTCGATCGACTGTGCGTCCTTGCGGACCTTGGCCGCCTCGGGGATCCGGTCCGCGTTCTGGTCGACCAGCGTCCGGAACGCCGCCAGCGCGGAGAGGAAGGCCTCGCTGCCGCCTCCGGCGTGGTTGATCGAGACATCCCGCTGCACGGCCCGGGCCTTCGGCCCGTTGGCGATGGCCCCGTACGCCGAACCGCCGATGCGGATCTCGTTGCTCACGTCACACTCCCCTGCCCTGTCCGGTCGTGATGGTCACGCCGGCCTGGCTCGCCTTGGCACCCATGCCGACGGCGATCGAGCCGTTCACGTCCCCGGCGACGACGGCGCTGTTGTTGTACTGGTAGAAGTTCGCCTTGGCCACGAAGTCGGCCGAGTCGACACCCTGGGACACCAGGTATTCGTCGATCGCCTCGGTCACCCGCTTGTCGATCAGCCGGGTGTACTTCTCGGCGTCCAGCCCCTGCAGATAGTTCGCGTACGACGGCCGGCTCGCCAGCTCCCGCACGTCGATGCGGGAGCCGAAGTCGTACACCGGCTCGCGTGCCGCCTCCTGGTCGGCCTTGTGCATCGCGCCGATCAGGGTGAGCCGCCGGTAGAGCGCCCGCACCAGCCGGAACGGCGCCACCGCGACGTCGCCGAGGAACCTCCGGAACGCCTCGCCGACGGCCGGGCTCAGCCGGTCGTCGGTCGCCGAGTACCGGTCGATGTCCAGGTAGGCCTGCCGGATCGGGCCGAGCACCGTGGACACCAGCTCGACGTAGAGCAGGCCGCCCTCGACCGCGACGTGGATGAACGTCGAGCTGATCGCGCTCTGGTGCTCGGCCGGCATGATCGTGCGGCCGTCGGCCCCGAGCGCGGCCCGGTCCGGTGCGCCGACGCTGGCCCGCAGGAAGTGCCGTGCGCTGGTCTGCGGCGACCGGATGATCGCCTCGACGGTGGCCGGCTCGGCGAACGAGTACGGCAGCCGGGTCCGGTCGTCGATCAGCGGGTAGTCGTGCCACCGGGTGCCCGAGGAGACGACCTGGTCGCGTAACTGCAGACCGATGATCTGGGCCGGGCCCGGCAGGTCGCGGCCCCGCATCGAGGCCAGCCGGTGCCGTAGGTGATGCATGAGCCCGTTCGGGTCGATGTCGACCCGGGGACCGGGACCCGCCCCCGGTTCGGCGCCCTGGGGCGGCCGGGCCCGCAACTCGGTCGCCACCGCCCAGGCGTTGATGCGCTCACCAGCGCCGACGAACGGCTCGAACCCGGCGTGCAGCACGATGTTGCCGGACTGAGCCGCCCCGACGACCCCCAGGCGGTGCTCCACCTCGCGGGCCTCCGGACGCAGCCGCCCGGCCGGCTTGCCGCGGGCCAGGTCGGTGGTGATGATGTCGATCATCCAGTAGCGGTGCAGGGTCAGCACGACCATCAGCCCGACGACCACGGCGAGCAGGCCAAGACCGAACTTGACCACCGAGCCGGTCGAGTCGCTACCGGCCGGCGAATCGTATGTCGATCCGAGGCTGGAGCCCGAGAACGACCCCGACCCCACGATCGAGAGCAGCGCCGCGGCGGGACCGAACAGGCAGCCGCCGAGCCCGACCACGAGGAGCAGCCCGACGACCACTTGCCAGGCCGGCCGGCCCTTCCGGCGGACCCGCGTGCGGTCGGGCATGAACAGGTACGCCAGCAGGCAGACCACGAACAGCGTCACGGTCGGCCCGGTGAAGACGAACGCCCCGACCAGCAACACGAGCGTGAGCAGGGCGTTCTGCCGCAACCAGAGGCGCTGGGCCCGGAAGCAGTGCCGGATGATCGTCACGAGGTCGTAGCCGAGGGCCGGGGCGACCGCCCGATGACTCTCGCCGATCATCTCGTCGATCACGATCTCGGCGTACTTCTGGTCGACGTAGGCCGCCCCGCTCAGATAGCGGGTGGTCGAGGTGAGCGGCGTCCCCGGCTGTTTCGAGATGCCGTCGGCATGGATGAACGCGTGTTGCTCGGCGTCGGTATAAGTCATCTCGCTGATTTCCCTTTCGCGACGATGCGTAGTCGACCACATCGATCAGTCAGCGAGAATGGACCGAAGAGATGAGGAGTTCCGGGCGTCACCGGCCACCTGCGGCGCCTCCCCCGAACGGCGAAACGGCCTGGTCAGGCGGCCGACATCGTTCCGTCTAATTCGGGTACGGGCAGCATTTCCGGTTGCGACGAAAAGTGCTAGTCATTGGCGGAGAGAATCGCCGGTCTCGAGAAAGTCGTCGCATGTGGATCTGCCCTAGCTGTGCCGAGCCGAACGACGACGACGCACCGGTTTGCGCGGTGTGCGCAACGCGCCCGCTCGCCACCGGAAGACCGGCGCCGAGGCCCGCGCCCGCGCCTCCCTCGCCGGCCGCCGACCCGTGGACGCCCGCGATGCCGGCCTGGGAAGCGACGCCGGCCCGGGAAGCGACGCCGGCCCGGGACTCGACGCCGACCTGGGAAGCGACGCCGGCCCGGGAAGCCGAGCCGACGGCGCCCGACGATCACCACAGCCGCCACCAGCCGCTCCCCGTCCGCTGGATCGTGGCCGTCGCGACGGTCGCCCTGGTCGGTGCGGGAGTCGCCGCCGCGATCGTGGTGCCCCGTCTGCTCTCCAAGGACGACCATCCGGCGCCCGCCTCCACCACGACGGCACCGATCGCCGCCCCGGCCACCGTCGACACGACGGACCCGGCCACGACGGACCCCACCGACACCTCGGACCCGCCCGAGACCGCAGAGACGCTCGACCCGACCACCGACCCGCCCGCCCCGAGCGGCATCGTCGCCATCGGCCCCGGCGTGACCGACGAACGGGCGCCCGGCGTGGCCGCGATGTTCGACACCTACTTCGGCGGCGTCAACGACAAGAATTACGACGCGGTCGGCTCGGTGCTCGACCCCGCGGGCTCGGTCGACCCGTCCGACCCGGCCGAGATGAACGCCCTGGCCCGGGGCACCCGCTCGACCACCGACTCGGACATCGCGCTGACCGGCCTCGCCGACACCTCCGGCGGCCTGCTCGCCGCCGACGTGACCTTCGTCAGCCACCAGACCGCGGGTGACGGCCCGCGCGGCCGCTCCTCCGAGACCTGCACGCACTGGACCATCCGCTACACCGTGAGCAACAGCGGCGCCTACCGGATCCGCAGGAGCAAGGCGACCTCGCGGCCGTGCGCCTAGGACGGGCCCTGGTCGACCTCGTCGATGTCGGCGACGATCACGGTGACGTTGTCGGGGGCGCCGTTGTCCAGTGTGCGGTGGACCAGTTCGGCCGCGGCCGTCTTGCGGTCGGCGTTGGACCGCAGGGTTTCGGCGATCACGCTGTCTTCCACGTAGTCCGACAGGCCGTCGCTGCACAGCAGGAACCGGTCGCCGACCTGCACCGGGATCATGCGGCCGGCCGGGCGGAACGGGCCGCCCTGCACGGCCTGGGTCACCAGGGCCCGCTGCGGGTGCCGGCGCGCGTCGTCGGGCGTGAGAACGCCCTGGTCGACCAGCGCCTGCACGTACGTGTCGTCGCGGGTGAGCTGGCTCAGTGAGCCGTCGCGCAGGCGGTAGCAGCGGGAGTCGCCCACGTTGAGCATCGCCACCCGGTCGCCCGACAGCAGCAGCGTGGTGACCGTCGTGCCCATGCCGTCGCGGGCGTCGTCGTCGGCGACCGCAGCCTCGATGCGCTCGTTGGCGGTCTGCAGGGCGGCGATCAGATCCTGCAGCGGCTCGCCGGTGTCGGGCAGCTCATCGACGACGCCCATTGCCTGCACCAGGATGTCGCTGGCCAGCTCGCCGGCCGGGAGACCGCCCATGCCGTCTGCCACCACGAGGAGGCGGTTGCCGACGAACACCGCGTCTTCGTTGTTGGACCGCACCAGGCCCTGATCGGTGGCGGCGACCGCCCGGACAACTAGCGTCATGTCACAAGACTGCCAAACACCCTCGCAGAAGTCTCTAGTACCTCCTACGTAGTGTTGGGTGGTGATGGCGGTGCCGATGGTGGGGCGGGCGCCCGCGCTCGAGGAGTTGCGGGGGGCCCTCGACATCGTGCGCGCAGAAAACCGGCCGGTCACCGCCGTGCTGACAGGTGCCGCCGGAACAGGCAAAAGTGCGCTGGTCGGGGCGCTGCTGCAGGCTGCCGGATCGACCACGGTCCTGTCCGGGGCGGCCCGCGTGCACTCCCCGGCGCCCTACGACTGGCTGGCCGCGGTGCTGGCGAAAAGCGACGCCGACATCCCCGACGTGCCCGAGGGCGCCCTGTCCTGGCTGAAACAGGACCCGGATGTCCCTCGTGAGCGGTACACGCCGGACGCCCTGCTGCGCATCGCCGTGACGACCGTGCGGGCGCTGATCGGCACCTCCCCGGCCGTACTCGTGGTGGAAGATCTTCATGCTCTTGACCCGGCGAGCCTCAACCTGGTCGCCGAGCTCGCCGCGACCGACCTTCCGGCCCTGCTGCTGGTCACCAGCCAGCTTCCCGAGGAGGCCGTTTCGCCCCAGCTCACGGCCCGGACGCTCGCCCGGCTCACCGGGCGACCGGGCGCCGTCCGGCGCCATCTGAGCGGTCTGGCGCAGGCTGAGGTCGGCGAGCTCCTGCGGCACGCGTACGGCGTGGAAGCCGTGACCGTGGAGATCACGTCGGCGGTGTGGCGGCGTACCGAAGGAAACCCGTACCTGATCACCGAGCTGATCGCCCGCCTGAGCCCTGCGGGCCTGCGCGAGCTGGCGGCACCGCAGACGGACGATCTCACCGCACGCGAGCGTGAGGTGCTCGGCTGCATCGCCGAGGGGATGTCGAACAAGCAGATCGCCCGCGCCCTCGAGATCTCGGTGCGCACCGTGACCGTGCACGTCTCCAACCTGTTGCGCAAGACCGGCGCCGCCTCGCGGACCGAGGCGGCGCTGTGGGCCCTGGAGCGCAACGTCAGGGCCAGAGCAACGTCTTGATCGACCGGCGCTCGTGCATGGCCCGGTAGGCGTCGGCGACCTGGGCCATCGGCAGTTCGAGGTCGAAGACCGGGCCCGGGTCGAGCCGCCCGTCGAGCACCTCGGGCAGCAGTTCGTCGAGGTAGGCGCGGACCGGGGCGACGCCGCCGCCGACCGCGATGTTGCGCTGGAACATCGGACCGATCCGCACCTGGGAGCCTCCGACCGGCACGCCCACGAAGCCGATCCTGCCGCCGGGCCGGGCGGTCGCCATGGCCTGGTCCATCGAGGCCTCGGTGCCGACGCACTCGAGCACGCAGTCGGCGCCGGTGTCGCCGAGCAGGTCGCGCACCACGGCGGCGGCGTCGTCGCCCCGTTCGGCGACGACGTCGGTGGCACCGAAGCGGGTCGCCACCGCCTGACGGTCGGCGTGCGAGGAGCAGGCGATGACGCGTTCGGCGCCGAGGCGTACGGCGGCGAGCACCGCGCAGAGGCCGACCGCGCCGTCGCCGACCACCGCGACGGTCCGGCCGGGGCCGACACCGGCCGCGAGGGCCGCGTGGTGGCCGGTGCCCATCACGTCGGAGAGGGCGAGCAGGCCCGGGATCAGCTCCTTGCCCGGCTGCCCGGGCGTGGCGACCAGGGTGCCGTCGGCGAGCGGGACCCGCACGTACTCACCCTGGCAGCCGTCGATCTGGCGGCCGTGAAGGTCGAGGCCGCCCCAGTTCTGCCGGTGCAGGCACGACGTCTGTACGCCGTTGCGGCAGTTGACGCAGGTGTTGTCGCTGATCACGAACGGGGCGACCACGAAGTCACCGGCCTTGACCGTGGCGACCCCGGCGCCGGCCTCCTCGACCACGCCGACGAACTCGTGGCCGATCGGACGCGGGTCGCCCTCGGGGTGGAAGCCACGGAAGCCCCACAGGTCGGAGCCGCAGACGCAGGCCGCGGTGACGCGGACGACGACGTCGGACGGCAATTCGATCTTGGGGTCGGGCCGGTGTTCCCAGCGGATGTCCTCGGGCCCGTAAAACATGGTCGCCTGCATAAATATGACCCTATCCCCGCTCCGGCGGGTGATCAGAGAATGCATCGAGCGGGGCGGCGCGACAAGGGCACGGCGGCTCGGTAAGAATCGTCGACGTGACGACAGCGATCCATCAGCGCATTGCAGAGGAACTCGGGGTCCGCGAGGGCCAGGTGACAGCGGCGGTCGAGCTGCTCGACGGCGGCGCGACGGTGCCGTTCATCGCGCGCTACCGCAAGGAGGTCACCGGCACGCTGGACGACACCCAGCTGCGCACCCTGGAGGAACGCCTGGGCTACCTGCGCGAGCTGGAGGATCGCCGCGCGGCCGTCCTCGAGTCGATCCGTTCCCAGGGCAAGCTCGACGACGCCCTCGAGCAGGCCATCCTCGCCGCCGATTCGAAGGCCCGGCTGGAGGACATCTATCTGCCCTACAAGCCGAAGCGGCGCACCAAGGCCCAGATCGCCCGGGAGGCCGGCCTCGAGCCGCTGGCCGACCAACTCCTCGGCGACCCGACCCTCGACCCGCGGGCGTCGGCCGAGGCGTTCATCGATGCGGAAAAGGGCGTGGCCGACGCGACGGCCGCTCTGGACGGCGCCCGCTCGATCCTGATCGAGCGCTTCGCGGAGGACGCCGACCTCATCGGTGACCTGCGCGAGCAGATGTGGACGAAGGGACGCCTGGTCGCCAGGGTGCGTGAGGGCAAGGAGACCGACGGCGCCAAGTTCTCGGACTATTTCGACTTCGGCGAGCCGTTCGTCAAACTCCCGTCGCACCGCATCCTGGCGATGTTCCGCGGCGAGAAGGAGGACGTTCTCGACCTGACGATGGAGCCGACGCCCGCGGGCGAAGAAGGCAACTTCGAGGCCCGCATCGCCGGCCGCAACGGCATCTCGGACCAGGGGCGCGCGGGCGACAGGTGGATGCTCGACACCGTCCGCTGGGCCTGGCGCACCCGCATCCTCATCCACCTCGGCGCCGACCTGCGGGTCCGCCTCTGGCAGGCGGCCGAGGACGAGGCCGTACGCGTGTTCGCCGCCAACCTGCGCGACCTGCTGCTCGCCGCGCCGGCCGGCACCCGCGCGACGATGGGCCTCGACCCGGGCTTCCGCACCGGCGTGAAGGTCGCCGTGGTCGACGCGACCGGCAAGGTCGTCGCGACCGACACGATCTACCCGCACGTACCGCAGAACAAGTGGGACGAGTCGATCCACCGCCTGGCCACCCTGGCCGGCAAGCACAACGTCGACCTGATCGCGATCGGCAACGGCACCGCCTCGCGGGAGACCGACAAGCTGGCCGCCGACCTGATCAAGCGGCACCCGGAGGCCGGGCTCACCAAGGTGATGGTCTCCGAGGCCGGCGCCTCGGTCTACAGCGCTTCCGCGTACGCCGCCCAGGAATTGCCCGGCATGGACGTCTCGCTCCGCGGCGCGGTCTCGATCGCCCGCCGCCTCCAGGACCCGCTGGCCGAGCTGGTCAAGATCGACCCGCGCTCGATCGGCGTCGGGCAATATCAGCACGACCTCTCCGAGATGAAGCTCTCGCGTTCCCTCGACGCCGTGGTCGAAGACTGTGTGAACGCGGTCGGTGTCGACGTCAACACCGCCTCGGCCCCGCTGCTGACCCGGGTCTCGGGCATCGGCGCCGGCCTGGCCGAGAACATCGTGCTGCACCGCGACGCGAACGGGCCGTTCAAGACCCGCAGCGAGATCAAGAAGGTGGCCCGGCTCGGCCCCAAGGCGTTCGAGCAGTGCGCGGGCTTCCTGCGCATCCCGGACGGCGACGACCCGCTCGACGCGTCGAGCGTGCACCCGGAGTCCTACCCCGTGGTCCGCACGATCCTGAGCTCGGCCGGCGCCGACCTGAAGGCGGCCATGGGCAACAGCCCGCTGCTCAAGGCGATCCGCCCGGAGCAGTTCGTCACCGACACGGTCGGCCTGCCCACGATCACCGACATCCTCAAGGAGTTGGAGAAGCCGGGGCGCGACCCGCGGCCCGAGTTCACCACCGCCACCTTCGCCGAGGGCGTCGAGAAGATCTCCCACCTCAAGCCGGGCATGGTGCTCGAGGGCGTGGTGACCAACGTGGCCGCGTTCGGGGCGTTCGTCGACATCGGCGTCCACCAGGACGGCCTGGTGCACGTCTCGGCGTTGTCGAACACGTTCGTCAAGGACCCGCGCGAGGTGGTCAAGTCGGGCGACGTGGTCAAGGTGCGGGTGCTCGAGGTCGACGAGGTCCGCAAGCGGATCTCGCTGACCATGCGCCTGACCGACGAGCCGACCCGCGGCGGCCGCCCGCGCGACGACCGCCAGCCCGGCCAGTCGGGCCAGCCCAGCCAGTCGGGCCAGCCCGGCCAGTCGGGCCAGCCCGGCCAGTCGGGCCAGCCCAGCCAGTCGGGCCAGCCCGGCCAGCCGGGACGCCAGGGCGGCGGCGGGCAGCAGCGACAGGGCGGCGGCCAGCCCGGGCGCCAGGGTCAGGGCCGCGGCGGGCAGCAGCGACAGGGCGGCGGCCAGCAGCGACAGGGCGGCGGGCAGCAGCGGCAGGGTGGCGGCCCGCGCGGCGGCCAGCAGTCCGCCCCGATCAACAGCGAGATGGCCGAGGCCCTGCGGAGAGCGGGCCTGACCAGGGACTAGTCCGGCGGGGAAATTCTTCTCGGTAAACGGTGCACAACTCAGGCATGGGATCCGTCTTATGACCGTGACCTTCGAGCAATTCGCGGTGGCCCGGCTTCCCAGTCTCCTGCGCTACGCGGTCGTCCTCACCGGCGACCACGACCTGGCACAGGACGTCGTACAGGAGGCGCTGGCCCGGGCGCAGGTCAAATGGCGCCGGATCAGCGAGGCGGACTCCCCCGAGGCCTACGTCAGGCGGATGGTGCTCAACGAGTACCTCTCCTGGCGTCGCACCTGGGCCTTCCGCAACGTGCACACGGTCGGCGAACGGCTGGTCGACATCCACGACGCCCGCGGCGGGGTCCTCGACCACGCCGACGGGGTCGTCGAGGCGGACGAACTCTGGAGCCGGCTGGCCACGCTGGGGCGCAAGCAACGAGCGGTGCTCGTGCTGCGCTACTACGAGCAGCAGGACGACGAGGCGATCGCCGAGTTGCTCAACTGTTCGCCGGCCACGGTCCGCAGCCATGCGTCGAGGGCGATCAAGAAGCTCCGGCTCTCGGAGCAGCAGAACCGGATTCACGCCGAGGAGAAGTCGTGACCCAGCACGCAGACCAGCTGCGCGAGGCCTTCGAGTCCCACGAAAAGAACACTCCGGACCCGGGCGCCGTCTATGCCCGCGTGCAGGAGCTTTCCCGCAAATACAAGCGTCGTCGCCGGGGTGCCCAGGTGGCCGGGGGCGCCGTGCTCGGCGCCGGCCTGATCGCCGCGGGCATCAACCTGCCGGCGTTCCTGCCCGGCAACGCCCACAGCAACACCGGCCCCACCGGCATCAACGCCGCCGGCCTGCCCAATGACGTCCCGTCGGTCGCCGCTTCCTACAGCGACGCCGACCAGCAGAAGGACTGGGACGCCTACTTCAACGCCGGCTACGGCTACAACGACGCCGTCCAGCTGGCCACCCTGTGGCACAGCAAGGCCAACATCGGCAACGTCAAGTCGGAGGCCGGCCGTCGCCTGCTCGCCGGCGAGACCCTGCCGATCAAGCCGACCGGCAACCCGGACACGCCGCCGCCGTCACAGGACGACCCGCAGGTCAAGGCCGACCAGGCCGCGCTCGACGCGTTCTTCAACGCGGGTTACGTGTGGGACGACGCGGTCAAGCTGGCCAAGGCATGGCACCTCTCCGACCCGTCGGACGCCAAGGTCGTTGCCGGTAAGAAGATCGAGGCCCACCAGGCGCTGCCGTTCAAGCCCAAGCCGGCCAACGTCAAGGCCGCCAAGGAGCAGGCCGCCGAGCTGAAGTTCTGGGACGCCGGCTACACCCAGGCGGACGCGGTCAAGCTGGGCAAGATCTGGCACGTGTCGACGTACCAGGCCAAGGTCGAGGGCGGCCAGAAGCTGCTCGCCGGGGAAAGTCTCCCGATCAAGCCGTGACCGCACTGCTGCACCGGCGAACCGGATTCGAGATCGAGCTGATGGCCCCGCAGGGGCTGAGCCGGCGCACCCTCGCGGTGGAGCTGGCCGGCCGCTGCGGGGGGCGGATCCACCCGGTGTGGCATGCCGACAGCGAACCGTCCCTGGTCCCTGGCCTGGGGCGGTTCCTGCATCTCACCCAGGGGTTCGAGGTGCGGCGGGCCGACGGCTCGCCCCTCTGCACCCTGGTCGACGACATCACCCTGCTGGCCGGTCTCGATGCGCGGGCCACGCCGCCGCCCGGCTGGTGGCGCGTCCTCAGCGACGACCCGCGGCTGCTGCGCCTGCTCGAACGGCACAGCGACCCGGGCGGCACGCTTGACGCCGCGCTCGACGCGACCGCCCAGCTCTGGGGTTCGGTCGTGCACCGCATCGACGACATCTACCGGCTCGACGACCTGGGCGGGGTCACGATCGCGCTGGCCGCTCCGCAGGGCGGCGAGCGGGAACGGCCCTGCGAGATCGTCACACCGCCGCTCACCGGCGATCATGAGGCGGCCCTCGAGGAACTGCTCGGGCCGGCCCGCGAGCTCGGTTTCACCGTGCCGGCCGAGGCGGCGGTGCACCTGCACGTCGACGGCGGGCCGTTCCGCTCGGCGCACGCCCTGAGCAACCTGGTCCGCCTCTTCGCACACTGGCGCGAGCCCCTGCGTACGCTCCTGCAGACCAACCCCCGGTGCCGGCGCCTGGCCCCCTTGCCGCAGGCTCTCGTCGCGGCCGCCGACGGCGGCGCGCCGGTCGAGCAGCTGCGCAAGGCGGCCGACGAGGGCGAGCTGACGAAGTATTTCGACATCAACCTGACCCAGGTGCTGACCGACCACCCGCCGCTGCGGGACACGGTCGAGATCCGCATCCTGCCGGGCGGCATCGACGCCGGCCCGATCCTCGACCGTGCAGGCCTGATCGAGCTGCTCCTCGACCGCTGCGAGCAGCCGGCACCCTTCCCCGACCCGCCGGCCGACCCGGCCGCCGCGATCGAGGCGCTCCTCGAAGAGGCGGCAACGGCGCTGGCCGACCGCGACAACTGAACGCCGGCGGGACCGAATTCAGGCCGGGACTGAACTCCGGCCGGGACCGAACCTCGGCGGCGCTGGACTACGGCGGCACTGGACCACCGGGGCACTGGACCACCGCGGCACTGGACCACCGCGGCACTGGACCACCGCCGGCCGGTTCCGCTCAGCGCGTCGGCCTCGCGGCGCGTCGGACGGCCTTGCGTGCGACGCGTGATCGGGCGCCGCTGGAGGCAGGCGTGGAGCCGCCGGCAGGAACATGCCTTCGAGACGGCTCCACGCAACTACCGATCGTGCGGATCTACCACGAAGTTGCGGAGATCAGCCGATTACCGCGTCCGCGGACTTACCACCGGACGCCGATGGAGAGCGGCGCCGGCCCGGTCAGGATCACCGTCACCGTTCCGGAGTGAATGCCGGAGCACGTCCACGAGCGCGGCGGGTCGTTGGTCGGGAAGCTGACGCTGCACCGAGGATTGGGCGAAGTGCCGTCGGTAAGGCCCCAGAAGGCGGTGTCCGAGGTGCCGCCCGAGTCGGCGTCCACGGAGATCGTCCCACCCGGGAAGTTTCTCGCGGTGACGGTGCAGGTGCGAAGTGAACAATGGTTGCTGGCCCCTGCGGCCAATGCCGACTGCGGCAGGGCGGACACGCCGAGAGCGGCGGCCATGGTTACTACTCCGAGGCGAGCGAGAATCTTTTTTCGCACTCTGACTCCTTCGATTGCGTCCCCTGTGGAGCCACAAGCTAACACGATCAAGATCGATGGGTCAACCCATTGATAGTCACCAACGTCTGTTATATACGCCTGCAGTCTTGTCAACCGATTTAAACGCCGTTGTGAGTTCAGTAAAGGTTCATTGGAGCGGCACGGACCATTGTGTTAGTCTCGAGCGACGCCGGCCCCGGCGCGGGCTCCTACCAGGTACTTTAAGGCCCGGCGCCGCTCGCGGATGGCAGCACGCCACGCCGTCCGGCCGCGACCGGGCTCACCAGGACGACCGTGTCGATCAATGGCGTAACAATCGACCCATGACATTCCGGAAAGCGCGAATGCCCAGGCATCTCAAGCACTACGCGGCTATATGAAATGCAAGATAAGAACGCCGAATCAGCGGCGCTTAGTGAGCTCTTTGGCCTTGTACATTGCCGCATCGGCCTCACGCAGTAAATGGTCGGGATCGGAGACGCCCTCGGCCGAAACCGCGACCCCGATACTGACGCCGACCTCGACCGAGCGCCCGTCGATCTCGAACGGTTCCGCGATCGACGACGTGATCGCCTCGCAGACGATGTTCTGCCACCCGGGGCTCGCGATGCCGTCGAGCAGCACCACGAACTCGTCGCCGCCCAGCCGGGCCACCGTGTCCGACTTGCGGAGCAGACCGAGCAGCCGCCTGGCCACCTCGATCAGCAGCTGGTCGCCGGCCGCGTGCCCGAGCGAGTCGTTGACCGCCTTGAACCCGTCCAGGTCGAGCAGCAGGATCGCGAACCGGTGGCCGGGCTGGCGGGTCGCCCGCAGCTGGGCCTGGTCGAGACGGTCCTCCAGCAGCACCCGGTTGGGCAGGCCGGTCAGGTGGTCGTGGAGGGCGGCGCTGCGCAGCGACTCCTCCTTGTCCCGCAGCGAGGCCACCATCGCCTGCCGGTCGAGCGCCGCGGCGAGCAGCGCACCGGACTGGTTCATCAGCTCGCGGCCGGGCGGGGTGGTCGCCTGGATGCGGCCGACCGCGGCGAGCAGACCCCAGTCGTTGGTGCTGCTGCGCACCGGCACCACGAACACGGCGTTGCCGGCCGCACCGTCGGCCAGCTCGAACAGGCCGCTCGGCGGGAACTCGCTGATCGGCATCTCGCGGCCCGGTTCGGCCGCGGCACCGCCCTGGTAGGTGCCGAC
This sequence comes from Actinoplanes sp. NPDC051343, assembly GCF_044455125.1. Taxonomy (NCBI): domain Bacteria; kingdom Bacillati; phylum Actinomycetota; class Actinomycetes; order Micromonosporales; family Micromonosporaceae; genus Actinoplanes; species Actinoplanes sp. NPDC051343. The sequence goes on along the minus strand of NZ_JBITEL010000003.1, from coordinate 483,619 downwards.
GATCTCGAGCCGGGGATCTCCGGCCGGCTCGGGGACAACCCCGAGGGGCCACATGGCGAGGACCCCGGCGACGGCCGGGGTGTCCCCCAGCCAGGCGAGCGTACGGGGTTCGTGCTCCCGGCTGCCGAGCAGCTCGATGCCCAGCTCGTGCTGGGTGTTCAGGGTCGTCTGCAGGTACTGCACCTGCGCGAACAGCCGCCGGGTCTGCTCGTCGTTGACCGCGAGCCCGCCGGTCGCGCAACCGCACGAGTCGCGCGGCAGGAAAATCGTCGGCACGTGCCGTGCTTCCGGCTCCGCACGCGACTCGCGGACCAGCTCGTACGCCGTCGCGCCGATCCGGTCGAGGGGTTGCCGCACGGACGAGAGGCTGGGCCGCAGGAACGTGGCGTCGGCGATGTCGTCGAAGCCGACCACGGCCAGCTCGCCCGGCACCGCGTAGCCGGCCGCCCGCAGCCGCTGCACCAGCCCGATCGCGTTGCGGTCGGTGCCCAGCACCACCGCGGTGGCCGGCATGCCGCCCCGGATCAGCGCGTCGGCGACCGCCTCGCCGCCGCTCTCGTGATTGTCCCCGGTTTCGAAGAGCAGCTCGGGCCGGGGCACGATGCCGTGCGCGAGCAGCCCCTCGCGGTACCCCTCGTGGCGTTCCCGCAGGTCGAAGTGGGCGAGATGACCCCCGAAGCCGATCCACTCGTGGCCGTGCCCGATCAGGTGGGCGACCGCCTCGCGCACCCCGCTGCGGTTGTCGGCCAGTACCGCCGAGCAGCCCGCGTCGGTCGCGTCGTGGCCGACGAAGACGACCGGCAGGCCGGCAGCGCGGGCGCCCCGGGCGTAGTCGGTGTGCACGGCACCGGGCAGCACGATGAGACCGGCGAGGTGGCGCCACGAAACGGGGCGCCGGAAGTCGGGCAGCCCGGCCCGGTCGGCGCTGTGCGCGCCCGGGTCGAGCGTCTGGATCGCCATGATCCGGTCGCCGCCGGCCACCGCGGCGTCATTGGCGCCGGCGATGATCGCGCCGTAGTAGTCGCCGCCGACGAACGGCGACAAGATCCCGAACGTACGGCTTTTCACGACAACGGGCACAGCGCGTGAGGTGCTACGTACATGAAGTAATGATCTCTCGAAACAACGGGATTGTGCAGCTAACATGTACGTTTCTCGCGATTGACGGCCGGTTCGGCTACGTCTGCCGGTTTTTCCCCAGGTTCCGGCCTCAGGGACAGCTCAGGGCCTTTCCCGATGGTTTCCCGGTGTCCCCGGCAGCCACTCTTGACGAGTCAGCTACTCGAGCGAGGGAGACACCCCAATGAACACCGTCCACGACGCGATGTCCCGCCAGGGCCTTGTCCGGCCGCGGGAGGGCCGCCTGCTCGGTGGCGTGTGCGCCGGCCTCGGCCGCCGGTTCGGGCTCGACCCGTGGATCGCACGTCTGCTGTTCATGCTGATCCTCTTCGTCATCCCGGGCAGCCAGATCCTGATCTACCCGGTCCTGTGGATCCTGATGCCGGCCGAGCAGCCGGAGTACGCCACGGCCTACCCGCCCGCCGTCTGACGGCACTATGGGAGCCATGACCAAGCTCCCGTACCCCGAGGGCGCCCGGGCACTGCCACCCGGCTGGACGCTTCTGCTCAGCCGGATCGCCACCCGCATTCCGACCGGGGACTTCGCCACCGGCCTCGCGCTGATCGACCGGATCGGCGCGGCGGCCAAGGCGGCAAATCACCACCCGGACCTCGACCTGCGGCCTTCCGCGGTCGGGGTCCTTCTGTCGAGCCACGACGAGGGCGGCGTGACCGAGCGGGACCTGGCCCTCCCGCGCGCCCTCGACGAGCTGGCCGGCGCCGCGCCCGTACGATCTCGGACCTGGCCGCACAGGCCGGCCTGAGCCCCTCGTCCGCCGGGGTCGTCCAGCTCGGACTCGGCCTCGACAGCCCCGACCGAACCGCCGTCGCGCCGTTCTGGGCCGCGGTCCTCGGCGCGACCGCCCACGACATCGAGGTTCGCCGCGGCCGCTTGCTCAGTTGGCCGGTACGGCCTCGGTCAGCCGCAGGGCGAGCGCCGGGCAGACGTTGACCGCCTTGCGGGCGCCGTTCTCCAGCCACGGCGGCAGCGGGGTCTGCGGGAACGCCGGGAACCCGTTCGCGTCGAGGCGGATGATCTCGGGGGCGACGGCCGAGCAGAGTCCGTGCCCGTCGCAGCGGGACCAGTCCAGCGCCAGCTTCCGGGCGCCCTGCTCCGCCGTGTACGGCAGGGGCAGGATGCCGCGGATCGGCTTGCCGCAGCCCTCGCCGTTGGCGTGTGCTTCCACCTCGGCGGTGAAAGTCTCCAGCGCGGACAGCGCGAAGCGCGCGGTGCCGTCCGGGTGGCTGCACGCGCCACGGCCCTTCACCACACCGGCCGCCTGACGGACGTTCTCCAGCGCGCTGCCGCCCAGCGACACCAGCTGGACCGCGCGGGCCAGGTCGGGCAGGCCGAGGCGGCACGGGCCGCACTGACCGGCCGACTCGCCGGCCAGGTACTGCACGACCTGGGCGACCTCGCCGAGCGGGCACGTCTTGGAGCCGATCGGGATCAGCATGCCGGCGCCGAGCGTGCCGCCGACCTTGGCGAAACCCTTACGGGAGATCGTCACGGTCTGCGCCGCCTCGGCGGTGATCCACTTGCCGTGGTAGCCGCCCACGAGCAGGCCCGGACCGATGTCGGCGCCGCACATCTCGAGCACGTCCAGCAGCGGTGTGCCGCTGGGCGCCTCGACCACGGCCGGAGCGGTCGACGAGCCGCCTACGGTCAGCATGACCGTGCCCGGCTCCTCGGGGATGCCGACCGCGTTGTACTCCCACGGGCCGAGCCGCGCCGCGATCGCCAGCTGGGAGTACGTCTCGGCGTTGGACAGCAGGGTGGGCAGGCCCATCACGCCGTTGTCGCTCGACCGCACCTTGCGGCCGGGCGGGATGTGCGCCTCGCCGTTGATGCCGCGGACCAGCGCGCCGCCCTCGCCGGAGATGAACCGGTGTGGAACGGTCACGATGCGGGTCGGGCAGGGCATCCGACGCTCGGCCAGCGCCGCGGTGATCGAACTCTGGCCGATGCCGTCGTCGGCGATGCCGATGACGATCTCCTCGGCGTCCAGCGCGGCCGCGGCCAGCGCGGCCCCGTCGAGGATCAGGTGCGGGGCGCGGGTGAGGATCGCCTTGTCCTTCCAGGACGGCGGCTCACCCTCGGTGCCGTTGACGACCACGACCGGCGGAAGCTCCTGCCGGCGGCAGGAGTCGACGACGGCACGGACCTTGCGGGCGAACGGGAAGCCCGCCCCGCCGCGACCACGCAGCTCGATCCGCTCGGCGAGCCCGATCAACTCGCCGGAGGACAGCGCCGCGAATCCGCCGTGCACCTCCTGGTGGGCCAGAAGGTCCAGGCGACCGTACTCGTCAAAGCCCGCGGTGATCCGCGGAACGCCGATCGAGGTGACCGGCGGAACTTGGGCCGTGCTCAATTCGCTTCCCCTCGCAACTGCGACCAGTAACCGTCGTCAGCCGCATCGTCGTTGCCCCGCCCGCGGCCACCGCGGCGAGCCCCCCGGCCCGCCTGACCCCGTACGGTTTCCTGCTGAGCCGCCTCGCGGCGGGCCCGGCGCGACGCCATGTCGATAAGCGTCGGGGTGTCGTCCGGCTCGAGGTAGCCCTGGTCTTCGTCGGTGAAGTCCACGAACTGGCTGCGGCTGTGCCGCCCCGAATCGGAGCGAATGGGGTCGGCGCTTTCGTCGTCGTAGGCGCCCCGGTCACGCCGGGCCCGGGGCGCGTCGACCTCATCCCTCCCGTAGCGGCCGTCGGCCGCGTAGTGGGATCCGCCGCGCTGGCGCGGGATGTCGTCGTAGTCGTCGTCGGCTCGCCGCCGCCCGCGGGGGGCGTCGTCGTACTCGAAGTCGTCGTTGGCCCGCCGGCGGCCGCGCGGCGCCTCTTCCTCGTAGCCACGACCGCGCGGGGCCTCGTCGTAGCGACTGTCGTCCATCTCGACGCGGCGCATCCGGGTCGAGGTGTCGTCCATCTCGACGCGGCGCATCCGGGTCGACGTGTCGTCCATCTCGGGGCGGCGCATCCGGGCCGAGGTGTCGTCCATCTCGGGGCGGCGCATCCGGGCCGAGGTGTCCTCGAAGTCCGGGCGGCGCATCCGGGTCTGGGTGCCGGTGAACTCGTCGTCGTCCGCAAACCGGCGGCGGCGCGGCTGGTCCTCGTAGTCGAAGTCGTCGTCGCGGGGGCGGCGCTGGCGCGGAGCCGGTGGCTCCTCCATGACCGGTGGCGGCATCGGCGGCGCGGCGGCCGGTGCCCAGTCGAGCACCGCGACCGGGCCGAGTGTCTCCGGCTCGGGGGCGCGCTCGCGGCCTCGGCCGCGCTTGGCCGGGGCGGCCGCGGTCGGGACCATCTGGCCGGCCGGGCGCATGCCGGACGCGCCGGACGTACCCATCGTCGACGAGAAGTCCTTCTTGCGGTTGAGGCTCACCGAGAGGCGTACGGCCAGGCCGATCAGCACGACCAGGATGCAGAGGATGTAGCTGACGTTGACCCAGGCCTTGGCCGGGCGGCCGGCGCCGAGTCCGTGCAGCAGCGCGATCGGCCACATCAGGTACGAGATCGCGTGGATCGAGCGCCACAGCCACGGCCGGTCCTGGCCGATGAAGCGGGCGCGGGCGATGCCGGTCCACATCACCAGGATCATGATCCAGGCGGAGATCGTGCCGAAGCCGATCAGCACCCGGTTGTACGGCGCCATGAAGGGGATGAAGGCGTCGACGACGCTGATCGGGAGCTGGGTGTCGACCACCTTGGTCCAGACGTGCACGACCAGGGAGGAGACGGCGATGAGGCCGGTGGTGCGGTGAGCCGATTGGAGCATCACCCGTTGCCGGATGGACAGGACCAATCGGTCGGTCGCGACGAGGCCCACCATGATGGTGATCGAGAGGGCCACCAGCGCGATGACGCCGAAGTAGTACTCGGCGTAGAGGAAGAAGTAGTAGTAGCCGACTCGTCCCGCCGGAAGCATCATCGACACCGCCCAGATCGCCGCGATGACGCTGACGATCAGGATGAGCACGGTCATCTTGGATACTGGGCTGGTTCCGGTAGCACCGACCTCGACTGCCACACGACTGGCGGATCGCTGGTTGTTCTTCGTCCGGGCCATTGACTCCTCGTTCTCCGCAGCGGTCACGTCCCCTTGGGCGGTGGGACGCCGGCATCCGTGGGGGATGCCCCGTGCTGATGCTCTTGGCAGGCACGCTGGAGAAAGTCGCCCCCTTCGTGCCCTCCCCCATCTACGTAGCGCGACCGGGATCGGATGAACGCCGCGCCCGTCTTTTGTCAGGTACTTTCCTCCTCCGCCGCGAAGAAGGGTGCTGAGCTGGGCAGACACCTATGAGGAGCCGCTGGCTAAGCAAAAAATAAGGCGACTCGTAGAGTGACTCGTCACGCCGGATGAACCTTTCGTCGCCCTGCGACGAACCATCCGGTAAGCATGCGGACGCAAAGCCGCAGTTGAGGAGATGAGAACCATGCCCCAGCGGTACGCCACCTGGGCCGCCGCCGCCCTCGCCGTCGTCGCCGCGACGATGACCTGGGCCGCCCCCGCCGTGGCCGATCTGCCCGGGTTTGACGTAAAGGTCACGCAAGCGCCGGACACGTTCACTGTCGGTAAGGATGCTCATACACTCAGCGCGGTCGTTTCGACCACGAGCGATCGCCTGCAGGGCCGATGCGCCAAGGTCAAGTGGGCGCTGGTCATATCTACCAAAGGGGTCAGCCTCGACCAGGTCCGGGTCAATCGGGTCGAGAACGGTCAATCCGTTCCGGTACGGGCCCGCTTCCAGGGTGAGGACGCCCGGGTGGTCGACGAGCAGCTCGACCCGGGGCAGTTGTGCCGCAACCAGAACGTCACCGCCAAGTGGACGGTGAGTTTCACCGGCCCCGACAACGGCTCGGTGAACTTCTCCACCCAGGCGCTCAGCCAGCGCGGGCAGGTGCTCGCGACCGGGAGCGCCTCGTCCCGGATCGTCACCGCGGTCGCCAACAAGCCGTCCAAGTCGGCCTCGCCCTCGGCGACCCCGACGTTCAGTCCGCAGCCGACCGAAGCCGTGGTGGCCAACCTGCCGTCGTCGGCCAACGCCGACCCGGCCGCCCTGGCGAAGAAGTCGAGCGGCTCCGGCGTACTGCTGCCCGGCCTGGGGGTCGGCGCGGTGTTCGTGTTCGCCGGCGTGGCCCTGCTGATGCGGGTGCGCTCCCGCAACCGCCGGGCGGCGGCCGGCGGGCCCGGCTGGCATCAGGAAACCCAGACGCTGCCGACCGGCTTCTACAGCATGCCCCGGCACCGGGACCGATAAGACTGTTTACTGATAGCGTCGGCCCATGCGCCGTTCATCGAGACTCGTCGCTGCCCTGCTCGGCGCGGCGAGTCTCGCCGCGTGCCAGAGCGCCGCACCGGCGACGCCGACCGCCGGACCGGAACACAACGCGGGCGACGTCGCCTTCGTCGAGGCGCTGATCCCCCACCACCGGGCCGGCATCGAACTGGCCGAGCAGGTCGCCCAGCAGCCGGACCGCCAGGTACTCGCCGACGCGATCATCAGCACCGAGCGGGACGAGATCAGCCGGATGACCGGATGGCTGACGACCTGGGGCGTGACGCTCTCCCCCGCCCCGAAAACGGCGGCCGGAAAGGACGACCCGGTCAAGGCCCTGGCCGCCCACCAGGAAGAGGCGGTCGCCCTCGCCCAGAAGGAACAGGCCCAGGGCAGCAACCGGGCCGCCCTGGCCTTCGCCAAGCAGATCATCGAGTCCCGCACGGCCGAGGCGGCCGAGCTGCGCTCATCTCAGTAGCCGGCTCGCCGGACCCAGTCGAGCACCTCCTGGGCGTGCGTGCTGGGCGGGAACACCGGGTAGAAGACGTGCTCGATGCGTCCGCCGATGACGACCAGCGTGAGGCGCCGGTAGAGCCGCTCATGCCCGTCCGCGGCGAACGTCGGCAGGCCGAGCGCCGAGCCGAGCGCGAACCCCGGATCGGACAGCATGACGAACGGCAGCCTCAGCCGCTCGACCACCTCGGCCTGGTAGGCCGGATCCTGGCTGGACAGCCCGAACACCCTCGACGCCCCGGCCTCGCGCAACTCGGCGAAGTGGTCGCGGAAATCGCACGCCTCGGTCGAGCACCCGCGGGCGCCCGGGATCTCGTCCCAGCCCCGCGGCAGGTCGACACCGGGACGGCCGGTGAGCGGGTAGAGGTAGAGGATCGTGCGCCCCTCACCCAGCCCACGCAGGTCGACGCGGCTGCCGTCGCTGGCGGACAGCGTCAGCGCGGGCAGCGCGGCCCCGGGCAGATGAGCGGCGGCGCCGTCATCCTCGGGCACCGGCAGGCCGGCGGGCAGCGTGGTGAAGTCAGTCATGACCCGATAGTGCCCGCTCGAGGGACGGCAGCACACCGTGCAGCCACCGCAGCTCGCCGGCCACGAACTCCAGCGCCCCGGCCAGCCCGGCCGCGTCGAGGGGCCAGGAGCGGATGTTCTCGGTGGTCGCCAGGGTCGCCGCGGTCAGCGCGGGCAGGATGCGGCGACGGTCGGCCAAGCCATAGGCGTCGGCGAACAGCCGCAACCGGGCGCCCTCGACGGGCACCCCGGACGCCAGCGGCACGAACGCGCGGGCGGCCGCCGCGACGTCGACGACCGGGTCGCGCGGACCGGCCGCGTCCCAGTCGATGAACGCCACCGGCAGTCCGTCGCGGTAGACGGTGTTCCAGGGGCCCAGGTCGCCGTGGCAGACGATCTCGCCGGGCCGCGGCGGATGCGGATGGAAGCGGTAGCCGACATGCTCGGGCACGAACCCGCGCGAGGCCTCGTGCAGGCGCCGAATCAGCCGCCCGGCGGCGGCCAGAGCGTCGTCGCTGCGGGCAAAGCCGGGCAGGTGCGGCGGAAGACCCGGCTCCCAGTCCGGGTCGACCCCGACCTCACCCTCCAGGAAGGTCAGCTCCTCCCGCCCGTCCCGCACGCCGAGCACCCGGGGCGCACCGTCGAACCCGGCCCTGCCGAGATGGCCCAGGTATTCGTGAACGGCCGCACTCCACGACCCGACCGGCCTGAACACGCTCCCGCCCCGCCGCGTGATGCCGGCCGTCATGCGGCCCGCGGGCAGCGGCATCTCGTCTTGCGCCACACGGGCATTGTCGCCGGTCCCGAGCCGCGGCTTCGCTAGGCGGCGAGGACGATCGCGGTGGCGTTGTCGGCGCCGCCGGCGGTGAGGGTGCGGTCGAGGAGGCGGTCCACGGCGGTGGGCGGGGTCTGCAGGGCGTCGCCGATCTGGTCGTACGTGAGCTGGTCGGCCACGCCGTCCGTACACAGTAGATAGACGTCGCCGGGCTGCAGGCTGACGTTGAGGACGTCGGGCTCGGGGGTGTCGGGGTGGCCGATGTAGCGGGTCAGGCGGTAACGGGCCGCCCGCGCCTCGGCCGACTCGTGGCCGAACCAGCCGTGCAGCAGACCCGTCCAGGCCGCGGTGTGGTCGCTGGTGAGGAGTTCGAGCAGGCCGTTGCGGAGGCGGTAGAGGCGACTGTCCCCGATCTGCACCACCCAGCCTCCTGCGCCCGCGTCCCCGACCAGGGCGGTGAGGGTACAGCCGGCGAGGCCGGGGTGGTCGCGGGCGAACTTCCGTACCGAAAGATGCAGGGAGGCGACGGCCTGCCGCAGCGCGGCAGGCGAGTGAGGCTCCGTGGCCTCGCGAACGGTCTTGACGAACTGCTCGACCGAGGTCCGGCTCGCGAAGGCGCTGCCGGCACCGTCGCCCATCCCGTCGGCGACCACCGCCAGCGGCCCCGCCACCTCGAGCCGGTAGGCATCAAAGTTCGCCGAGTACCGATTCCCAGTAACGGTCCCCGCCGCCGCAAACAGCTCCATACCCCAGCAACCTAGCCCCCACCAGTCAGCAACCCAGCGTTCGCCCGTCGGCGTTATGGCCCGGCGTTTTCTGACGCCCGCAAAGAGCACGGGCGTCAGAAAACGCCGTGTCATGACGCCGACCAAAAGGGGCGAGCGCTCCGCGGAGCGAAGCGAAGCCATAAGTACAGCACCGGGCCCCGCTCCTCGTGGGAAGGAAGCGGGACCCGGCGTTTCTTCGGGGGCGGGTCAGGTCAGGAGAGCGGCGGGTACGCGTTGGTCATCAGCTGCTGGAACTGGGCTGAGAACCAGGCGCCGGAGATCGGCGCGTTCGGCAGGGCGCCGGTCTTGTTGTTGCCGTTGCGGGCGTTGCCGGTGTAGGTCGGGTCGCACATCTGGTCGAAGCCCTTGCCCTCGTTGTTCGGGATCAGGGAGCTCGAACCGTCCGACTCGCCCGGGGGCTTGACCCAGACGTAGGCGTCGATGCCGGTGGCCGGGGCGGCCTTCGGGCGCTCGCCGAGGCCGGCGCCGTCCTGGTTGCACCAGTTGCCGGCGTGGATGCGGCGGTCGATGCGCGACTGGTTGACGAAGGTGTCGACGTCGGTCGCCGTGCTCGCCTTGGTGGGCCGGTTCGCGCCGCCCCAGCCGTTGCGGGAGGTGTCGATCAGCATGCCGATGTTGGACGAGAAGCCGTCGGAGACCAGCTTGGTGCGGAACGCCTGAGCGAACGACAGTTCGTCGACGTACTGGTTCCAGTCGACCCACTTGGACTGCCGCACCGAGGTACCGTTCACCGTGGTGTTGATGTTGAAGTACGGTTCCTGCAGCGCCGAGTAGTTCGCAGTGTCGGTGATGAAGCCGGTCACGTTGTTGACGCTGCCGGAGGCCACCGCGGTCTGGTAGAGCAGGTCGGCGGTCGGGGCGAAGTTGGAGTCCCAGCCGATCCAGCCGTGGTGCGCGGCGTCCACGTAGTTGTAGACGTTGCCGATGGCGCCGAGCTTGTTCAGGGCGTACGCGACACCCTGGACGTATCCGCCGTTGGCCTTCATCGTGTCGCACATCGCGGTCGCGCCGGCCTGACCCGAGGTGTTCGTGACCAGGTTCGGGAGCGAGTCGATCTCGACGATGTTGATGATGTGCAGGTTCTTGTACTTGGCGTTGCCCTCGATCGCGGCGATCGGGTCGATGTAGTCGCTCTTGTACTTGGGCAGGTCGTTCGGGCCCAGTTCACCGTTGGACGCCAGCGCGGCGCAGTCGCGGCCGGGCAGGTCGTAGATGACGAACTGGATGTACCCGGCGCCCTGCGCGAGAGCGGCGTCGAGGTGCGCCTGGACGCCCATGCTGCCGTTCGAGCTGCTGTCGGTGGTGCCGTTGATCGCGGCGATCCGGTCGAGCCAGACCGCGGTCGGGCTGTTGGAGACGCGGCTGCCGCCGGCCTCGGCGTCGGCCTTGGCCTTCCATTCCGGGTTCACGTAGCCCTTGGCGCCGGCGTACGGGTTGTCGGCCTTGGTGCCGTTGTTCGGCGGCGTGGTCGGGCCGGTGGTCGGCGGCGTCGTGGGGGACGTCGTCGGCGGCGTGGTGGTGCCGGTGGTCGGGCCGGTCGTCGGGCCGGTGGAGCCGGTGCAGGCAACACCGTTGAGCGTGAACGTCGCCGGGTTCGTGTTGGTCCCCGAGTAGTTCCCGTTGAATCCGAAGTTGACCGATGCGCCGGAAGCGATCGCGGGCGACCAGGACGGGTTGGTCGCGGTGACGTGCTTACCCGACTGGGTGACGGTCGCGCTCCACCCCTGGGTCACCGTCTGGTTCCCGGGGAAGTCCCAGGCCACGGTCCACCCACCGGAGATCGCGTCACCGAGGTTGGTGACGTTGACGGTGCCGGTGAAGCCGGTCGACCAGGAGTTGGCGGAGTAGTCGACCCGGCAGCCGGCCGCGGCGCTCGCGCTGGTCGCGACGGCTATGCCGAGACCGGAGATGAGCGTTACGGCGGCGGCCGCGGTCAGTCCGCGGATGAGGACAGGTCTCATGTGGTGGCTCCTCGAGACATGCGGCGGCGCACGTGTGCGCCGAGGGGATCAGGCCGGTTAGCGCATCGAGGGGCATCGCTACCCGGCTTGGGGACAGCATTACATGGGAGCGCTCCCACCGCAATGACCCAGAAACGTTCGGTTAACAAGCGATCTTTAGGAGTGTCTTAACGGGGGCGTATAACAGGAGCGTGCACGTATTCGAGCTGACCGACGCGCTGTCTTCCATCTCCGGTGTCGAGGTCGCGGTCAAGCGCGGGGCGCTGCATGTGCACGTCCCGGCTCTGGGCGACACGGCGGAACTCGACCCGGGCGAGATCACCGCGGCGGAGAGCGTCTTCGTGCCGACCGGCGCCGCGGCGGTCCAGCTCGACGTGCGCCGCGGCCGCGAGATCCTGCCGCTCATCGTCACCACCGACGACCTGGTCTTCGCTCCGGCCTACGCCGACAGCATGGTCATCCCCGGCCACGACCTGCGGGTCCCGGCGATGCCCAACCTCATCGCGTACTCGGAGATGCACCGCGACGTGCGGGCGCTCGGCCGGACCCTCGATACGCCGGGCGCCGCGCTCGACCCCGACATCCTGGCCGCGACATTGCTCGCGCACCGGTGCTTCCTCGCCGGGGCGGTCCGCATGGGACTGTGGCCGATCCGGGTGGCGGCATGGTGGGAATACAGTGCGGCGCGTTCCGCGGGTGCGGTCACGCTGCCGCCGCTGCGCCGCGACCCGGCCTGGGAAGACCTGATGGCCGACGTGGCCGACGCCCGGAAGAGCTCCCTGGAGACGGCCTCCGACTGATCCGGCGGGGCCGGTGGTGGTCAAGTACGAGCTCGCCCCCACCCGGGGACGGATGGGGGCGAGGGCTGTTCATTGCACTGCGATGCTGATTACTGGCCCGAGTCGTACAGCTGCTTGATCTCGTCGGCGGACAGGGCCCGGTCGTAGAGGTGCACCTGGTCGACGGTGCCATCGAGGTAGTCGACCGGGTTGCCGCCGTACCGGCCGCGGCCGATCACCGTGTTGCCGGTCGGAGCGGCCTGCGGGAGGCAGGCGCTTGCCGTTCCGTCCAAGGCGCCGTCGACGTAGAGCCGGAGCTCCCCCTTGACCGTGTCGCGGACGCCGACCAGGTGGTACCACTGGCCCACGGCCGGCTTGAACGACGCCAGCGCGCGCACGCCGGCGAAGCTCATCGCGAACTTCTGGTCGGCCCCCGAGTACTGCAGGAAGAAGTCGCTGTTCGACGGGCCGTCCTGGCTCACCACGGTCTGGAAGGCACCGTCGGCCTTGTCGAGCTTGACCCACGCCGCGGCCGAGTAGTCGGAGCCCGTGTTGAGGACCGGCTTGCCCGCGTCGAGGTACTGCGACGTGCCGTTGAAGGCGACACCCTGCCCGTTGTGCCCGGCGACGAACGACGGGTCGCCGGCCGGAGTCAACGTGCCGTACGAGCCGTCCAGGGGCCAGAACGCGACGCCCGTGAGGCCCGGCGTGCCGGGCGGCGGAGTGGGCACGCTGGAACCCGAACCGTCCGCCTGCTTGATGATCTTCTGATTGATGGTGCGGACCTGCCGCAGGTCCATCTTGGTGACCGTACGGTCGTACGTGAAGAACCCGTTGAGCTCGCCCTCCACGTCGGACAGCTGGGTGTAGATGGCCCCGCTGATCCCGCAGTACTGGGCCGAGGTGAGCACGTCCTGCTGGTTGGCGACGTACTTCGCGGTCAGCGTGGCCGAGTCGGGCTCCATCTCGTAGGCCTGCCCGTCGCCGAACCACATGTGGTTGGAGGTCTTGAGGCCGAACCCGCCGTGCTCGCCGTCGATCGCCACCCGGTTGCCGGACGGCGCCGGTGAGGCCGGGCCCAGGTACTGGTGGAAGTCGATCACGTCGCCCTTACCGGAGTCGCCGTGCGAGTTGCAGCAGTTGACTCCGCTCATCGGGTCGACCAGCCGGGTCGGGTCCTGCGCCTTGACGTCGTCGGCGATGCGGCCGGTGTCGTCCCTGCTCCACTCGCCCCAGCCCTCGTTGAAGGGGATCCAGGCGACGATCGACGTCCACGACTTGTGGGTGTCGACCAACGCGCGAAGTTCGGATTCGAACTGGGCCCGCCACTCGGCCGGGACCGGACCGGTGTTGGACGACGGCATGTCCTGCCACACCATCAGGCCCAGCTTGTCGGCCCAGTAGTACCAGCGGTCGGGTTCGACCTTGATGTGTTTGCGGACGGCGTTGAAGCCCATCGTCTTGTCCTGCTCGAGGTCCCACTTGAGGGCGGCGTCGGTGGGAGCCGTGTAGAGGCCGTCGGGCCAGAAGCCCTGGTCGAGGTTGGCCATGTTGAACGTGATCTTGCCGTTCAGCGTGATCCGGAGTTTGCCGTCGGCGCCCTTGGCCGTGCCTACTTCGCGCATCCCGAAGTAGGACCCGACTTGATCACCGGAGGAGAGCTTGACCGTCAGATCGTACAAATACGGGTTGTCCGGCGACCACAGCCGGGCGTGTTTCATCGGCAGCGACAACACCGTGTCGGCCGGGCCGGTTACCGAGCCGCCGCCAGGCACGGAGGCTCGCACGCTCAACCCCGTACCGGAAACGGTGTTGACCTTGATCTTCAGGACGCCCTGCGTGACCGAAGGGGTCAGCGTGAGCGAAGCGATGTGCGCGGCCGGCACCGGCTCCATCCAGACCGTGCGCCAGATGCCTGAGCTGCCCTGATAGAAGATGCCGTGGTCGGAGGTGCGGCGCTGCTTGCCGATCGGCTGGCCGGTCGCGTCGGTCAGGTCCTCGGCCCAGACGATCAGTTCCTGCGGGCCGGTGCCCTTCAGCGCGTCGGTCACGTCGACGTCGAAGCCGTCGTAGCCGCCGCGGTGGGTGGCGACCTGGGTGCCGTTGACATAGATCTTGGCGTCGTAGTCGACGGCGCCGAAGTGCAGTTCGAGCCGGTTGCCGGAGCCGACCTTCCACCCCGCGGGGACGGTGAAGGTGCGGCGGTACCACATGCGGTCCTCGTGGCGCTGGATGCCGGAGAGGGCCGACTCGATCGGATAGGGCACCAGCACGCGCTCGCCCAGGCTCTGCCCGGCCGGCACGGCCTGGCCCTTGTCGGCGGCGAACTCCCAGACACCGTTGAGGTTCTGCCACTTCGAGCGGGTCATCTGGGGGCGAGGATATTCGGGCAGGGCGTTGGTGGGGCCGACCTGGGAGGTCCAGCGGGTGGCCAGCGGCGGGATGCCGGCGTGCCAGGTGGGTGGCGCGGCCGCGCCGGGCACACCCAGGAGCGCGGCGACGAGCAAGAGGACGGGAGATTTCATGCTTGATGTTCCCTTCCGCGAGAAAGAAGGCAACACAATCCAACAATTTTACTCAGGTTCCGTCAAGGTTCGATCGGCATCAATGCACGGGTAGGTTCGTGCAAACCGAACCCTCAACCCCTTGACAGCGGTGCCGATTTCTTGGGCCATGACCCAGACGACTCTCGAAGATGCGCAGGAAGCGCTGCTCGCTGAACTCGTCTCGTTCATGACCCGCGACACCCCGTCCATGCAGCACGTCCTCGAACTCGCCGAACCCCACCTGCGGGCCGCCGGCGGGCTCACCGCCGCCACCGTCTTCGAACTCGACTCCGAGACCGGCCTCATGAACGCGTGCGCCCAGGTCGGCCCGGCCGGCCGCCGCGACCTGCTCACCGCGGGCAAGGTCTTCCGCATGGCGGCCGGTGCGCCACCGCTGATCAGCGGCGAGCAGATGGCCGTACGCCTGCGAATCGGCGGGCAGACCGTCGGCGTCCTCCTGCTCACCGGCAGCGTTCTGGACGCCCTGCGCCCGGAGGTGCTGGCCGAGATCGCGCTGCACTTCGCCAGCACGCTGCAGGGGCTGACGGCCGAGAAGCAGCGGCAGTTCGTGTCGCACACCTCGACGATCATCCGCCGCCTGTTCGAGGGCGGCATGGCCGCGACCAGCATCGAGGCGGCCGGCCGGGTCCTCGCCGCCTCGACCGCCGAGGCGTTCCGCACCGAGTTCGCCGCGCTCTACCTGGTCGACGGGGACGGGCGGATCCGGTACGTGCACAGCGCCGGCCTCCCGTCGGAGATCGAGACCCTGGTCGGCCAGCCGGCGGCCGGCTCCCCGATCTGGCGCGGCATCGCCGCCGACCGCCGGCCGGCCCTGGTCGGCGACGCGTCGACCGCCCAGGTACGGCCGGGCGGGCTCGTGCAGAGCGTCGGCCTGCGCTGCTATCTCGCGCTGCCGCTGCTCTCCAACCAGGGCGCGGTCGGCATGATCCTGTGCGGCGACACCAGCGGCACCCGGGACTGGACCAGCCGCGACCGCATCCTGGCCGAACAGCTCTCGGTCGAGGGCGCCCTGATCGTCGACAGCGCCGAGATGCGGCAGGCCGCCCAGGCCCACGTGGCCCAGCTCAGTCACCAGGCGTACCACGACTCCCTCACCGGGCTGCCCAACCGCTCCCGGCTGCACGGGCGGGCGTCCGAGGCGGTGCAACAGGCCGCGGTCACCGGCACCCGGGCGGCCGTGATGCTGCTCGACCTCAACGGCTTCAAGGAGGTCAACGACACCGCCGGGCACCAGGCCGGCGACGTGCTGCTGCAGCAGGTGTCCAAGCGGCTGCTCTCCTCGGTGCGGGACAACGACGTGGTCGCCCGGCTGGGCGGCGACGAGTTCGCGATCCTGCTGACCTGCGACCCGGATGCCGCCGCGGCCGAGCACGTGGCCGAGCGGATCGTCGACAAGCTGCGGTCGCCGTTCGAGATCGACGGCGTCCAGGTGCAGATCGGCGGGAGCGTCGGGATCGCGCTGTTCCCGGACGACGCCACCGAGTACGACGCCCTGATCAAGGTCGCGGACGCCGCGATGTACGAGGCGAAACGGGACACCAAGGCGTCCGGCGGCGGATATCGCCGGGCCGGTCAGGCCGCCTGAGCCGGTAACGTTCGGCCGACAGCCGGACATGGAAGGGTCATGAGCTCCGAGGAACGCTTCCGGCGCGTGTACGCCGACAACTTCGAGGCGGTGCTGGCGTACGCGACGCGGCGGGTCCCGCAGCCCGCCGACGCGGCCGACGTCGTCGCCGAGACGTTCCTGGTCGCCTGGCGGCGATTCAAGGAAATGCCGCCGGGCGACGAGGCCCGGCTCTGGCTGTACGGCGTGGCCCGTCGCGTGCTGGCCAACCACCACCGCGGCGACGCCCGCCGGGAGCGGCTCCGCCAGCGCCTGCTCTCGTTCGCCGAGTCCTCCCCCGACCTCGACCTGCCCTCGCGGCTCGCCGTCCGGGACGCGCTCGGCATGCTCGGCGAGCCCGACCGCGAACTGCTGATGCTCACCGCCTGGGAAGGGCTGGAGCCGCGGGAGGTGGCGGCGGTGCTCCGGATCAGCCCGTCCGCCGTCCGCACGCGGTTGTCCCGGGCGCGCACCCGGCTGCGCAATCTCCTCGGTCACGCTTCCGACGCGGCCGGACATGAACGTGACGTGCTGACCATAGGCCTCCCCGAGGAGGGCAAATGACCGACGACATGCTGCGCGAAGCCGACCCCTACCGGCCCGAGGTGATGCAACACCTCGACGGCGCCGACCAAGACCTCCTGGACGACATCGTCGCCGAGCGGCGGCCGTCCCGCCTGCGACGCTTCGCCGGACCGATCGCCGCGGCGGCCGCCGTGACGGCCGTCGTCACGGTCGCCACGCTGCAGAGCCGGCCGGGAAATTCACCCGTCGCGGAGCCGGCCGCCTCCGCCTCCGCGTCCCCGGCGATCGCCCTGAAGGCGGTCGAGGACAGCCCGCGGATGCTCATCCAGGAACCGGGCTGGAAGGCCACCACCGTCTACGGGTTCGCCGGGCAGAGCGGGACGATCAGGTTCGCCGACGGCGACCGCGAGCTGGAATTCGACTGGTACCCCGCGTCCGCGTACGACTCCTACTACCAGGACCGGCTCGACGTCAGCCCGCCGGTGGCGGTCACGGTGGACGGCATGGCCGGCAACCGGTTCACGTACAGCCCGTCCGACTTCGCGGTCATGCTCAAACCGCGCAACGGCCTGTTCGTCGAGATGCGCACCGGGCCGACCGGCTGGACCCCGGAAAGTTTCGCCGCGACGCTGACGCACATCAGGCAGGTCGACGCCCGGACGTTCCTCGCCGCGATGCCGCCGGAGATCGTCACCCCGGAGCGGGCCGGGTCGGCGGCCGACAAGGTGCTGGTCGACATCCCGCTGCCGCCCGGCTTCACCAAGGCGGCACTGCAGGACCTGGGCGCCAACGACCCCTACCAGTTCGGGGCCGAGGTGACCAAGGTGGTCGGTTGCGGCTGGATCGCCGACTGGAAACGCGCCCGCGCGGCCGGCAACGAGGTCGAGGTGAAGCGGGCGCAGAACGCCATGGAGAGCAGCCACCACTGGCAGGTGCTCAACCAGATGAACGCGGCCGGCGAATGGCCCGAATCGTTCTGGGAGATCGCCGACAGCATGGCCGAAGGTCGGTTGGTCAGTGGATCCGAGGAGTCGCTGGAATGCTGATCCGGGTGGCCTCTTCCTCCTCTGCGGCCACCTCGCCCCACCGCGACAGGCCATCCGGCCCGCCCCGGTCTGGCGTAGGTGTTCGAGCTCCTGGACGGCCACCCACCAGAGGCCCAGGAGGGTGAAGTTGATGATCTTTCAGGTAGCGCCGTCGGCGAGCTGCGAAACCCGGTCACGCAGCCGGTCCACCCGCTCGGGACGGCCGGCGATCCGCGTGACGTCGTCGCGCAGACCGTCCAACCAGGCCCGCAGGTCGGCGATGACGTACAGCTCCGGGCCGAGGTCGTTGGGCCACTCGACCGGCTCGGCACGATCCGGCGCCGGACGGTCGACGAAACCCCGGTCCCGGGCCAGCAGCCCCTCCGACGCCCGCTCGAAACGGCGGGCCACATCCCACGCGGTCGCGGTCAACGGCCCCACGCTCGGCAGCAGGCCGCCGGCCGGGCACGACCGGATCAGCACTTCGGCCCCGCGTACGGCATGATGCCCGGCCACGAGAGTGGCCTGCCAATCGATGGTCGACGCATCGTGCCGTTCGCTCTGATAGAGCGCGTAGGAAGCGTCGGCGAGCATGCCCGCCGCCCGGGCCTCGGGCAGCGCGGTGCCCGGCCGCTCGCCGTCGGCCATCACCGACACCGTCTCGCGGATCACCCGCGAGGCGGCGCCGATGAAGTTGCCGACCGCCCGGTGCAACTCGCCGCCCCCGCCCCGCGGCCAGGCGAACAGGCCGATCAGCACCGCCGCGCCGGCCCCGACCAGCACGTCGAGCACGCGCGCCTCGGCCAGCCGCCAGTCGACCGGCGTCACCTGAGCGAACACCAGCGTGATGACCAGCGTGAACAGTGCCTGCGACCAGCCGAACCCGAGCAGCGGCCCGGCCGCGAACCCGATGAACATCACGAACGGCAGGATGATCGCGTAGACGGTCGGGTCGACGCCCACGACCAGCAGCACCGCCGCCACGACCGAACCGGCCACGGTGCCGACCAGCGCCGGCTTGAGCGCCGACCGCGTCTCGGCGGCGCTGGTGCGCAGCACGGTCAAAATCGTCAGCAGCACCCAGAACCCGTGCGACAGGTCGAAGACCCCGGCCAGCATCCGGGCCGCCGCCAAGGCGACGGCCAGACGCAGGGCGCCCTGGAAATAGACCGAGCGCGGGGTGAGATTTTCCCGCAGGCGGTGCCACCAGAGGTTCGGAACCTTCCGGTACGCGAACCAGAACTGGCCCGGCTGCGCGGCCGGCGGCGTCGGGTCCGGGTGATCGGGCAGCAGCCCCGCCGCCACCCGGATCACGAAAATCAGCGACTTCGTCCACTCGCCGAGCGCCAACGCCATCGACCCCAGCCGCAACCGCTCCGGCGGCAGCCCGTTCGGGTCGGTGTTCATGCGGGCGATGCGAAACTCGTTGAGCGCGCCCGAGATGCGCCCGGTGTCGGGCACCGGCCCGGTGCCGTGCAGCCAGGCCGCGGCCGCCTCGACACAGCCGGCGGTCTCCCGCAGCAGCTTCGTCGCGGCGGGCAGCGTGATCGCGTCCTCCACCTCGGTGAAGTAGAGGTCGACGGCCCGCCCCAGCATCAGCCGCGAAGTGCCGGCGGCCGAACTGAGCGCCCGGTCCCGCCGCCCGGCCGAAGCGGGCCGCTGCGTCGGAGGAAGCCGCGAGGGCCGCAGCGCGTCGGCCGCGTCGGTAGCCTCCGGCAGCAGCGCGGCCAGCCGGTCCCGGCCGGTCGGGTCACCGCCCCAGCTGTCGGCCAGCGCGAACAGGCAGGCACCGAGCCCGCCGACCGCATCGCCGAGCCGCTTCCGGTAGGGCACCGGCGCGGGATCCGGCCAGAGCAGAACCTCGGCCGCGGCCAGGAGCAACACGGCCATGGTGAGGCCCGCCAGCCGAGAGGGCAGCGAGCCCGGATCGTACGGCGGGAAGCAGGGCAGAATGTAGAGCAGTTGCATGCCGGCGGCCAGCCCGACCAGCCGGGGGCCGCCCACACCGACGAAGCTGACGGCAAAGCCGAGCAGGAACATGCCGCCGGCGGCCGCCCAGTTGGTCACCGACAGCACGGTGCCGAGCGTGACCAGGGCCCAGCCCACCGGCAGCACGGCAAGCAGGGTGCGGGCCCGCTGCCGCGGACTGCCGGGAATCTGCGACAGGGCACCGAGCGCGACGGCGCCGAACAGCGCGTACGGCGCCATCGCGGGCCGGCCGAGCACGTACCGGCAGATGTAGAACCCAAGACACGCCACGATCATGATGCGACCTGCCCGCCGCACCGCCACCAGCTGCGGATCCTTGCCCCGCACCCACCCCACCAGAGACCTCACGGCCAGGAATCTTTCCACCCCGAGGGCTCGCGAGCCATCGCCTCGCCGCCTCTGGTTCCACGGTTCGCGCGGTTGGCCGGAGGTTGCGGCGGCCATGATGATGCCCCGCCTGGGTGAAGCCTGTTCGAGCTGCCCCTCGATACGATGGGCAACGTGGCCAGGCCGCCGGCGAGCAGCGACGAGCTCACCGTGCTGGCCGTCCTTCTCGGCTCCGACCGCCCGCTGGACGGCGCCGACATCGCCGCGACCGCCGGTCGGGGCCTCGCCGCGGTTTATCCGCCTCTGATCGGGCTGGAACAGCGTGGCTGGATCCGCAGCCAGTGGGACAGTGCCGTACGCCCCGACGGCCCGCGACGCCGGACGTACCGCGCGGATGTGGAGCAACTGGCCGCCGTCCACGTGCAGGTCGCGCCGATCCGGCCCGCACCCGTCCAGGCGCCGCGGCGGCGCCCCTGGTACCTCCCGGGCTGGGCGTGATGGCCGGCGTACTGGTCACCCTCCTGACCGCCGGCGGCGGGTTCGTCCTCTCGCTGATCACCAACGAACTCGGCGAGCTGGCACCGTCGATCGCGCGGCGGATCGTGCGGGTGGCGGCCCGGCGGATCGGCGATCCGCAGGCGCGGGAACGGTACGCCGAGGAGTGGGCGGCGCTGATCGAGCGGTGCCCGGGAAAGCTGACCAAGGTGTTGAGCGCCTTATGGCTGCTGGGTGGCGCTCGCCGTACGAGCCTCGCCCTGTCCGGTGCCACGCGCCGGCGTCGCCGTCCGCACCGCTGGGACGATCTGGTGTGGTGGTTGCAGGACCAGACCCACCGGCTGTCCGGCATGCGGGGCGTGCCCCCACGCGACACTGAGTGGGGATCAACCGGCGGGCAGTTCGACGACGCCGTCAAGAATGTCCTCGGCACCATGTCTCACTCCGCTCCTACCATCAGCGTGCGGATCGACACGGTGCCTTCCCGCACCGTGTTGCACAGCTATCGGTGGTTCAGCCGTCAGATCCTGGTCCTGAACGTAGGTTTCCTGAAAATGCACGCCGGGAATCGATCTGCCGGTGATGCGTTCCTCGCCCATGAACTCGAACACCTTCGCAGCCCGCTGGCCCATCGGAAGCTCCTGCATCCGGGCTTCTGGACGCTGTCGCTCGCCGCGATGACCTGCGCGGCTATCGCCGGCACCGGGTTCTCGATCGTGCTGGTAGCGGCTCTGATCGCTGCCACGGTCGTGACCCTGTTGGCGGTGTGGCGGCGGCTCCTCACGGTCGAGGTACTGCGCGCTGACGACGTCGTACGGCTCGCGTTCCCGGACGAAGCGGCCAAGGCCGCCGTGGACGTCGCGGGACCGGGCTATCGGCGCCGCCTGCGCGCCGCCACGCTCACCGGCCACGGCAGCATCCGTGCCCGTGCCGGGCTGACCGTCGGTGCTGTTGCGGCGGCCTGGACTGCCGTGCTGCCGCTTCCGGCCGTGGCGGTGCTGCACGCGGGCCCGACCCGCCAGGCGCTCATCAGCGCCGGTATGGCCGTCGTCTGGGCGGCAATGCTCGGCGGGGTGGCGGCGGCGCAGATCCGCTGCGAGCGTCGCCGCGCCCGCACCGAGGACGGCGCTACAGCCGCATTGGTGGAGACGTAGCCGGACCCACCTGCTCTGATCTTGGCCGATCAGAGTATTGCCCCGGCTGGAGCCGGTCACGACACTGTCGCGGTGCTCGATCACTCACCAGGCAGTTCGCCCGGTCCGTTTTTCCCAGGTCCGGGGGCACAGCCTGGCTATGCCGCGCCCCCGCCGCCCCCGAAGCCCTCCCGGGCCGGGCTGATCGTGAGCGTGGTGACCGGAATCGTCGCGCTCTTGTGCCTCGGTGCCGGTACGACGACGTTCTTCGTGGTCAACCACCTCAGCGAACCGCAGCCCAGCACCGGGCGGCCGGTCGCCCTGCCCACCGCCGACCCGGCCGAGACCCCGGCCGACGCTCCGACCGACCCGGCGACCGAGCCCTCGGACAGCGACGTCGTGCACACCGGCGACCTCAAGGGCTTCATGATGGGGGCGCCGGAGGGTGCCCGTAAGTGGCCGGGCGTCAAGGCCGCCGAGACCCTCACCGATACGACCGCGGCCGCCGAACTCGCCGGCCTCGGCATGGGCGCCCCGGGCGATCTCGGCGAGTTCAACCTGGATGATGTCGACTTCACGGACGGGTACGTCCGGCGGTGGATCGACAAGCACGGCGCCTACGTCACTATCCGGATCTACCGGTTCGACCACCCCGGTGGCGGCGTGAAATTCGCGACCACAAAGGCCGGCGCCACCGACGGCGGCATCTGGGGCAGCGCCCGGCGAAACATCAAAGGCGACCGGAACGCAGCCAGCTTCGTGCAACCGAAAATCAAGAACGGCCTCCAACAGGTGCTGGTGATCGGCGCCTCCTCCGACATCGCGATCCTGGTGACCACCAAGCAACGGCCGCCCGCCGCCACCACCACCACCACCACCGTCGCCAAGTCCGTGTACAGCACCGAGCGCCAGAAGCTCTGACCTTTCGGTCGACGGGACGACCGCGCTTCAACAGTCATCATGACAACAACCTTGGTTCAGTCGTCCCGCAGTCGTCGGCAACGAGCACATGGCGAACGCCGAACGGTACGGTGGCAATCTTTCGAGTGGTTCTGCTCGTAATCCGGCAAGCACTCTCATCGGTAAGAGCGCGCGCCCGGACCCTAGCGACACGTACGACACGTCACGACCGCGCCGGTCGCCGCGCGTCATCCGCGGCAGATCGGTAACGCCCTACGGGTAAACCAGGAGGCGTTCCGGGAGACCGATTACTATGATTCGCGCATGACTCAGGCTGATCATCAGAGCGAGAACGTACGTCAACTCCGGCTGCTTGAAGCCAAGCTGATAGCCGCGACCCGGGCCCTTGACGTTATTACGATCGCTCAGCACGCGTCTTCTTCGGAGGTCGCTGTCGCCCAGGTCGTAGAGGCCTTCTCGCTGAGTGAAGAGCAGGCGGTGGTGATTTTGGACTCGCAGTTCCGGGATACCACGTTGGCGGCGCGCGAACAAATCGAGGAAAAAATTCGAGCGCTAAAGGGTTCCAGTAATACCCAGCGGAATTGATGTTGCATTGATGACTACGCAAGGTCGCGGTGTATTAGCCCGCCGAATCCGGCCGGTCGATGTCCGTAAGCGTCGTGGTCATTTGTCGGCGCCTGTGACGAGACGGATTGGGATCAGACGAAGGCGCTCTGGCCCGTGATGGCCCGGCCGACGATCAGGGTGTTGATTTCGCGGGTGCCCTCGTAGGAGTAGAGGGCCTCGGCGTCGGCCACGAAGCGGCCGATGTCGTAGTCGAGGACGATGCCGTTGCCGGCCAGCAGTTCGCGCGCCCAGCCGACCACCTCGCGCATGCGGGTCGTGCAGTACGCCTTGGCAAGCGCCGAGTGCTCGTCCCGGTAGCGGCCCGCGTCCTGCAGCTGGGCGAGGCGCACGCACATGCCGAGCGAGGCGGTCAGGTTGCCGACCATACGGACGAGCAGGTCCTGTACCAGCTGGAACGCGCCGATCGGCTTGCCGAACTGGGTTCGCGAAGAGGCGTACTCCTGCGCGATCTCGAACGCGGCGAGCATGACTCCGACCGCCTCCCAGGCCACGCCGCTCCTCGTCTGGCGGAGCACCTTGGCGGTGTCCTTGAAGGAGTTGGCGTTCTGCAGGCGGTCCTCCTCGGGCACCCGGACGTCGCGCAGGGCGATGTCGGCGTTCTGGACGATGCGCAGGGCGATCTTGTTCTCGATCTTCGTGGCGGTGAAGCCGGGGGCGGAAGACGGGACCACGAAGCCTTTCACCTGGTTGTCGGCCACGTCGCGGGCCCAGACCACGATCAGGTCGGCGAAGGTGGCGTTGCCGATCCAGCGCTTCTCGCCGTTCAGGATCCACGTGCCGTCGGCGAAACGGGCCGTTGTGCGCAGGCCCGCCGCCACGTCCGAGCCGCCGGTCGGCTCGGTCAGTGCGAATGCCCCGATCTTGTCGAAGGAGGCCATCGAGGGCAGCCACCGCTCCTGCTGCGAGGGCGAGCCGCATGTGCGGATGCTGCCCATCGCCAGGCCGGAGTGGACGCCGTAGAACGTGGCCATCGACGCGTCGGCGTGCGCCATCTCCAGGGCCAGCCAGCCGTTGAGCAGCGACGAGTGCACCTTGCCGGCGATCTCCAGGTCTGCATAGCGCTTCACCAGGTGCGAGGGGAAGGCGGCACGCGCCCAGTGATCGTTCGCGATCGGGACGACCTCGGCTGCGAGGAACTCACGCACCTTCGACACCAGGGCGGCTTCCGAGGAAGACAGCAGGTCCTGGAAGTTGTACAGATCACCTACGAGCAGCTCGGTCATATATCGCACGTACCCCTCCAGCCCACCTCCTAGACTTCGGACCCATGCTGACGATGCAGGACGCGCTGGCCCGGCTGACCGCGTACTGGACGGAACAGGGCTGCCTGACCGTCCAGCCGATGAACACCGAGGTCGGCGCGGGCACGCTCAACCCGGCGACGTTCCTGCGGGTGCTCGGTCCGGAGCCGTGGCGGGTGGTCTACGTCGAGCCGTCGGTGCGGCCCGACGACTCGCGTTACGGCGAAAACCCCAACCGCCTGCAGACCCACACCCAGCTCCAGGTGATCCTCAAGCCCGACCCGGGCCACCCCCAGGAGCTCTACCTGGGCAGCCTCGAGGCGCTCGGCATCGACGTGAAGGCGCACGACGTGCGGTTCGTCGAGGACAACTGGGCCTCCCCCGCGCTCGGCGCCTGGGGTCTGGGCTGGGAGGTGTGGCTCGACGGGCTCGAGATCACCCAGTTCACGTACTTCCAGCAGGCCGGCGGCATCAACCTCGACCCGGTCAGCGTGGAGATCACGTACGGCATCGAGCGCATCATCATGGCGTTGCAGGACAAGACCCACTTCAAGGACATCGAGTACGCGCCGGGGATCTCGTACGGCGAGGTGTTCGGCCAGGGCGAATACGAGATGTCGCGCTACTACCTGGACGACGCCGACGTCGCCGCCAACCGGCAGCTGCTCGAGCTGTACGCGGCGGAGGCGCAACGCCTCATCGACGCGGGGCTGCCGGTGCCCGCCCACACGTACGTGCTGAAGTGCTCGCAGGCGTTCAACGTGCTCGACGCCCGCGGTGCCGTCTCGACCGCCGACCGGGCGGCCGAGTTCGCCCGCATGCGCCGGCTGGCCGGCGACGTGGCCCGGCTCTGGGAGGCCCGCCGCGCGGAGCAAGGGCATCCGCTGGGTGAGGTCCAGGCGCTGCCGCCGGCCCGCCCGGTCGCGCTTCCGGCCGAGCGGGCGCAGCCCCGCGCCCTGGTCTTCGAGATCGGCACCGAGGAGTTGCCGCCGTCCGAAGCGCGCACCGCCAAGAACTACGTGCACAAAGCGGTCACCGATGGCCTGGCCGCGACGCGGCTCACTCACGACGAGGTCCGGGTGTTCGCGACACCCCGGCGGTTGGTCGCGGTGGTCGGTTCGGTCGCGGCTCGCGAGTCCGATTCCGTACGCGTCGTGCGTGGCCCCAAAGTCACGGCCGCGTACGCCCCCGACGGCTCCCCCACCAAGGCGCTCGAGGGCTTCCTGCGGGGCCACGGCATCACGGCCGGCGAGGTCGAGGAGTCCGACTTCAACGGCGTACGTCATGTGACCGTGAGCCGGCACGAAGCCGGCGGCGCGGCCGCCGAGGTCCTCGCCCCCCTGCTCGCGAAGGTGGTTTCCGGCCTGCGCGGCGCCAAGAACATGCGGTGGAACGATCCGCAGCTCAGCTACAGCCGGCCGATCCGCTGGCTGACCGCCCTGTGGGGCGACGACGTCATCCCGGTCGCGGTCGGCACGATGGCGGCCGGCCGCACCACCCGGGTGCTGCGCACCGCGGCCCAGCCGGTGGTCGAGGTGGCGTCGGCCGAGACCTTCATGGAGACGTTGGCGATCAACGGCATCGTCGCCGACCCCGAGGACCGCGAAGAGCTGATCGTCACCGGAGCGCAGGACAGCGTGTACCCGGACGGTCGCGTCGACGTGGCCGGGGAGGCCGCGCTGATCGAACAGATCACCTACCTGGTCGAGGCCCCGGCTCCGCTGCTCGGCACGTTCGACGAGAGCTACCTGACGCTGCCCGAGGCGGTGCTGACGACCGTGATGCGCAAGCACCAGCGCTATCTGCCGGTACGCTCGGCCGAGGACGGTTCGCTGCTGCCGATGTTCGTGACCGTCGCCAACGGGCCGGTCGATCTCGAACTGGTCCGGGCCGGCAACGAGGCGGTGCTGCGGGCCCGTTACGAGGACGCCGCCTTCTTCTACCGCGCCGACCGGCAGGTGCCGCTCCCGGCGATGCGGGAACGCCTGACCCGGCTCACGTTCACCGACAAGCTCGGGTCGATGGCCGACCGGGCGGCGCGCATCGCGGGCGTGGCCGCCGATCTGGCGTCGCCGCTGAACCTCTGGTCGGCGACCCTGGAACGGGCATCCCAGCTGGTCAAGTTCGACCTGGGCTCGCAACTGGTCACCGAGATGACGTCGCTGGCCGGCGTCCTCGCCCAGGACTATGCGGAGAACGCGGGCGAGACCCCGTCCGTCGCAACGGCGATCTTCGAGGCGGAACTGCCCCGCAACACCGGCGACCGGCTGCCGTCGTCGCTGCCCGGCGCGCTGCTGTCGCTCGCCGACCGGCTCGACCTGATCGCCGGCCTGGCCGCCACGGTCGGCCTGCCGACGGGCAGCAGCGACCCGTTCGCCGTACGCCGGGCGTTCCTCGGCCTGATCGCCGTGCACCGCGCCCTGCCTGCGCTGTCCGGGCTGAGCCTGACCGACGGACTGGCGTTCGCGGCGGCCCGGCAGCCGGTCGTGGTCAGCGAGGACGTGCTGCTGTCGGCCCGCGAGTTCCTGGCCAAGCGGCTCGAGCAGGTGCTGGTCGAGGAGGGCCGGCCGGTCGACCGCGTACGGGCCGTGCTGCCCCACCACGCCCGCCCGTCGGTCGCCGACCGGCTCCTCTCCCAGCTCGACTCCCTGGTCCTCGACCCGGACTTCGTACGCGTGGCCGAGGCGCTGCAGCGCTGCCGCCGGATCGTGCCACCCGACACCCCCGACTCCTACGACGAGTCGGCGTTGGTCGAGCCGGCCGAGCTGCGGCTGCACGCCACGGTCGCCGAGGTGGCGGCCGAACTGTCGACCCTGGACGAACCCGACCTGGTCCGGTTCACGGCCATCACCCGCCGACTGGCGGTGCCGCTGGCCGACTTCTTCGTCGACGTCTTCGTGATGGACGAGAACCCGGCCCTGCGGGCTGCCCGCCTCGGCCTGCTGGCCACGGTCCGCGACCTGGGAGCCGGGCTGCTGGACTGGTCGGAACTCCGCCTCTGAGAGCGCAGCTAGTCGTCGACGAGGATGCCGATGCGGGAGGCGAAGTCGGGGCGGGTCTTCCCGTAGGTTTCGATCAGCCGGTGGGCGCGGTCCCCGCTGAGGAAGTAGCGGAAGACCTTCTGCTCGCACAGCCGGATCGCGACCTCCAGGTGCAGATCGGTCCAGTCGTGGGTGTCCAGGATCGGCCCGACCACACTCAGTATGTTGTCGTGGCCGGCCAGGCCGGGGTGCGCGAGGATGCAGCGGAGAACCGCCTCGCGCGTCCGGGAGTCGATGTCGCGGGCGACGATCACGCCGACGATTTCCATCACTACGTGCGGGTCGGCGTCCCGATCGAGTTCCACGCACCGGAGCAGCAGTTCGCCGGCACCCGGGAACTCGTCGGTCCAGGCCTCCGCCCGCCGGTACAAGGCGTCTCGGTCGGC
This sequence comes from Actinoplanes sp. NPDC051343, assembly GCF_044455125.1. Taxonomy (NCBI): domain Bacteria; kingdom Bacillati; phylum Actinomycetota; class Actinomycetes; order Micromonosporales; family Micromonosporaceae; genus Actinoplanes; species Actinoplanes sp. NPDC051343. Next base: position 456,027 of record NZ_JBITEL010000003.1, on the reverse strand, counting down.
GCGGCCCAACTCGCGGTCGTACTGGAGGCGGAGAAAAGCGCCGAGCACGTTGACCGGCGCCTCGCCCCGCGGCAGGTAGACGAGGTCGCCGGCATAGGCCATGCCGGCCTGATGCAGGGGCTCGACCGCGTGCTGCTGGAAGTCGTCGGTCCGATCGCAGCTGAAGTGCGTTTCCCTCCGCACCTGCCGTCCCTCGTCGAGGAACATCCAGGTGCGGGCGTCCCCCAGCGCGTCCTCCTCCGGCCGTTCGACGCCGAGCACCCAGTTCATGTCGACCGGCGGGACGGTCGTCGGCACGTCCAGCCGCAGGCTGAGCGCGACGTCCCGGTACCGGTCGCGCCGGACACGGTCGACCTGTACATGGTCGAGCAGCCCGCCCCAGCCGCTCGGGCCCGCCTGGGAGTGCCAGAGCAAAGCCAGCTCCTTCCAGGAGCGGACGGTCCGGATGCCGTACGGGTCGTCGGCCTCGGTGGCACCGGACAGACGGCCGGCGGTGACGTCGGTCGTGCACAGCATGAGGATCAGCAGGTTCGAGGTGTGCGCGGCGATCCGGGCCGGCACGGTCAGTCGGCCCGGCAGGTAGGCGTCGAAGACGTCGGGCGGGCGGGGCTGCTGGGCCGCGCCGAAGAGCCGGACCAGAAGGCCGGCCCAGTCGGCGCGGTCCTCCTGCGACAGGTCACCGGCCATGCCGTGCACGAACGCGACGACTTGGCGGCGGCCGGCCAGCGGCGCGAACGACAGCAGTGCGCGCAGGAGGGCGTCGTCGACGGCCACGCCGGTCGCGAAGGTGGACGCGCGTTCCCGGGCCACCATGTCCCGTACGATCCGGTGGATCAGCCGGGCGACCAGGAACTCGCCGAACGTCGCGTGCAGGAACTCGAACGCGGACAGCCCGAGGCCGTCCCGGGTCGCGCGAGCCCGGTGCACGAAGAAGAACGACCCGAGGGCCAGCTCGGCGGCCCGGATCGGCGCCCGCAGACCCGCTGGTGGCGACCCGGCCGGATCACCACCGGCCAGCCCGGGCAGGGCGCGCAGGTCGGCGTCCAGCTCGTCCTCGGTCACCCACTGCGCACCCCGGTTGAACATGGCGAACGCCACCACGCTGAGCTTGCGGAGCTCCAGCTCGGTCCGGCGGTCACGGTCGCGGACCGGCAGGCCGGCGCCCCGCTTCTCGACCTCGCGCCGGGCAAACCGTTCGAGGAGACGCTCGTACAGCTGATCGGTGCGTAGCGTCCCGACGTCGCGGAGGCTGTTGCCCTCGGCGTCGTAGACCGCCAGCATCAGCAGGAGCAGCGGCTGGCCGGCCAGGTCCGGATAGCGCAGGACGGTCTCCAGGTCGACCTCCGCGGCGTTGGTGCGGTTCCACATGTCGAGCCACGCGCCGACCCGGGCGCGGTCGAACGGCTCCAGCCGGACCGCCACCGCGCCCTCGGGCGCCTGGGCCCGGTCGGCGACGCTGATGCGGCTGGTCACGATCACCGCGACCGGGCGGCCCTGGTCGGCCTCCCGGCGCTGGAAGGCGGCCACCCGCAGCAGGTAGTCGGTCTGACTGACCCCGGTGGCCTGGAGCAGCTCGTCGAAGCCGTCGAGGATGAGGACCGGGAGCGCCTCGCCGGCGGAGCGGCTCAGCGCCGGCCACTCGACCCGCTCACCGGTGTCGATCCGGACCGCTTGCTCGATCTGTTCCTGCACGTCGGCCGCGGCGTGCACCGACCGCAGCTCCACCAGCACCGGCAAGAAGTCGCCGGCGGGCAGCCGGGCCGAGAGGACACGGGCGAGCACCGACTTGCCCGAGCCGGGCTGCCCCAGCACCAGCATCGGCGCGGCCGTCAGCTCCGGCGAGGTGAGCCGGGCGGTGAGGAACGCCAGCAGATCGTTACGAGCGGGACGCCTCTCCCACCAGTCCTCGCTGCTCAGCGGCGCCGGGCCGGTCACCTCGGCGACGCGGTAGGCCTGGGCGACGAAGGCCCGGCCGAGCGTGGGGAGGCGAAGCCCCGGCGGCACCTCGCCCGCCTCGGCGATCGGCCGGTCGAGCGCCGCCGCGTAGGTCCGGGCGAGGCCCGCGCGGCGGTCGTCCGGTGCCCGGCCGACCGCGATGGCCTCGAGCACTTCGCCGAGAGCGGCCAGCCCCGCGGTGGTGTCCCGCAGCCGGGCGTGCATCGCGTTGTGCTCGCGTATGCCGGCCCAGAACGCGACTTCCGGGAACTCGGCGGCGAGCCGGCCGAGCAGGCTGTCGAAACGTTCCACGGCCGGTTCGGCGAGGTCAGCCAGCGTGCGTTTCGCCTGGTCGAGAGCGAACGGGCCGAGGTGCTCCCAGACGGTGAGCCCGGAACCGAAGTCGGTCACCACGGTGGCCAGTTCGCGGTAGAAGCCGGTCAGCCGGGCCCGGAACTCCTCGTGCGACTCGGCCGGGCCGGGAGCCGGTGCCGCCGCGATCCGCGCGGCGCGGGAGGCGAGCGACTGCTGCTCGGCCGGGCTCAACCGCAGGCCGCCCGGGTCGAGCGGCACCTCGGCCTCGGCCAGGACTTCGAAGAACGCGGCCGTCACCAGGACGACGTGGGCGGCTCGGAGGCGTTCGGAGCGTTCGTGGCGGGACAGCGAGCGCTGCCGCTCGACCAGGCCGGTGATCAGGTGCTCGGTGATTTTGCTCAGCTCGGCCTTGGCGTCGAACCAGCCCAGGACGTCACGGAACGGGCCGACCAGGGCGATCATGCCTGCCCCGATCAGCACGTCGACCAGCTTCTGGATCTTCGCCGTGTCGCCGCCGAGCATCCGCGCCGCGTCGTGGTAGCTCAGCGCCGGGCCCATAGGGACAGTATTACTGGATGCGGGTAGCCCGGTTGGCTCGTGCGGCGCCGGCCAAGGCCAGGATGACCATGAGCAGGATGCCCGGGAAGACCGTGGCCTTGGGGGCGCCCAGCAGCACCGCCGCGCCGCCCGGGACGGCGAGCAGGCCGCCGAGGATGATCGCCGGCGCCGCCGCGCGGTTGCCCTGGCGGAAGGCCTCCTCGCTGCGCATGGTGGCGGCCGTGCGGACGCCGACCAGCCGGTTGCGGGGCAGTCGGCCGGTCAGGCCCAGGGCGCCGGCCAGCGCGACCACGACGCCCGCCACGATCACTATCACCGCACCCGCCATGCGGCCCAACCTACTCAGCTGTTTGGGGGTCAGCCGGCTGAAACCGCCCGCGGGAGGGTCGCAGTCACGCTCCAGCCGCGGTCGGGGTTGGGGCCGGCGGTGAAGACGCCGCCCAGGAGGACGGCGCGTTCCGAGGTGTCGTCGGCGGCGACCCGGATCTCGATGCGGGTCGCGTGCCGGGCGTGCCGCCGGGCGTTGGTCACCGCCTCCTGGGCCGGCCGGAACAGGGCCGCGCCGACGGCCGGCGGGAGGTTGTCGAGATTGCCGTCGATCGCCAGGTGGACCGGCGGCCCGGCCAGGGCCGGGGTAGCCAGGCGGGCCAGTTCGCTCGCGTACGGCCGGGCCGGGTCAGGGCCTCGAGGACGGCCGGCGCAGCGAACACGCCGACGATCGTCCAGTCGCGACCGGAACGCCCGGGCGCGCCGGGCGGGCGAGGCTCGTTGACGAACGACCGCATGAGACTCCCCGATGAAAATCGCCGACACATCGGCGCGGGTCCCCCGGACAGGTGACCTGTTTCGACGCTTACCGAGCCGTTCCGGAACACGCCACACGATCTTCTTCTGACGGACGGTTGAGGCCGGTCGACTGCCCACGGGACGCCCGGCGACCGTCGCCGGGCGCGAAGCCCCGTGGAGAATCTGTGGCAGACCGCCGCCAGGTGCTGCGGATGGGCGCCGCCGCCGCCGCCGCGCCCGCCCTGACCGCCGCCGTGGCCACGCCGGCCCTCGCGCACGGCAAGACCACGCACACGCTGGTCATGGGTCATCGCGGAACCGCCGGATACCGCCCCGAGCACACCCTCGCCTCGTACGAGCTGGCCGCCCGCATGGGCGCCGACTACATGGAGCCGGACCTCGTCTCGACGAAGGACCACGTGCTGGTCTGCCGGCACGAGCCGGAGATCGGCGGCACCACCGACGTGGCGGCCCGGCCGGAGTTCGCCGACCGCAAGCGGACCGTGCTGCTCGACGGCGTCAGCACGACCGGCTGGTGGACGCACGACTTCACGCTGGCCGAGCTGAAGACGCTGCGCGCGGTCGAGCGGCTGCCCGCGGTCCGGCAGCACAACACGATGTACAACGGGTTGTTCGAGGTGCCGACGTTCCAGGAGATGCTCGATCTGCGGGCCCGCCTGTCGAAGGAACTCGGCCGCGACATCGGCGTGATCCCGGAGACCAAGCACCCGACGTACTTCCGGCGGCTCGGCCTCGAGCTGGAGACCCCGCTGGTGCGCGCCCTCGACCGCAACCACCTCAACCATCGGAGCGCGAACGTCTGGATCCAGTCGTTCGAGGCGCACAACCTGCGCGACCTCAACGACCGGTACCGGGTCGACGTCCACCTGGTCTTCCTGACCAGTGCGGCCGGGACACCGTTCAGCGACCCGCGTAGCTACGCCGACTATCTGACCCCGGCCGGGCTGAAGGAGCTGTCGACCTTCGTCGACGGCATCGGACCGGACAAGGTGCAGGTCATCGGGCGCAATGCGGACGACACGCTGGGCAAGCCGACGTCGCTGGTGCACGACGCCCACGCGGCCGGGCTCAAGGTCATCCCGTACACCTTCCGGGCCGAGAACCAGTTCCTGCCGGCCGACTACCGGGTCGGTACCGACCCGAACGCGTACGGCCGGGCGATCGACGAGCAGGTCACGTTCCTGAACGCCGGCGTGGACGGCCTGTTCACCGACCAGGCCGACATCGGCGTGCTGGCGCGGGCCCTTCGCGGCTGAGGCGAGGTGCGGGTCGGCCCAGCCGGCCCGCACTGCCGGCACGCCCGGGGCCCCTTTGTGCACGTGCACAATTGTGCGGCCTAGGGTGGCGGAGGGGTCCAGGAGCCGGGTGCGCGGCCCCCGACCGTACGCTCGGGAGCTGGACCGTGACCAGCGCAAGCGGACTCGCCCGGCGCAGCCGACCGCCCCTGACCTGGACAGTTGATCTTTCGGTGAAATCTTGATGAAACAGAGCCTTGACAGTCGTGCATAACTGCGTTTTGACTTGGCCGTATCCGTTGAACTTTGTTCGTTTGGTTTCATAATTACTCCCAAACGCGATAACGACCGCCGTCCCACGAGGCGGCAGGTCCACTCAGGAGGCGGTCCATGTCAAGTCCGTTCGCAAGCAACCGGTCCGGGATGAGCCGGCGTAACCTGCTCAAGGGCACCGGTGCGGTCGCCGCTGCCGGGCTGGCCGCGCCGCTGCTGGCCGCGTGCGGCGACGACGACAAATCGTCCGGCAGCTCGTCGGGCTCCGACACCAGCCCGATCACGTTCGGCTCGAACTACTCCGACGCCGCGCCCAAGGATGCGTTCGCCACGCTCACCCAGGGCGCGACGACCTCGACCAAGGTGCCGGTCACGGTCAACACGACCGACCACAACACGTTCCAGAACAACATCAGCAACTACCTGCAGGGCACGCCGGACTCGCTGGCGACCTGGTTCGCCGGCTACCGGCTGCAGTTCTTCGCCGCGCAGGGCCTGCTCACCCCGCTCGACGACGTGTGGGACAAGATCGGCGGCAACTTCAACGACGCCGCGAAGAGCCTCTCCAAAGGCCTGGACGGGCACTACTACCTGGTCCCGATCTACAACTACCCGTGGGTCGTCTTCTACAACAAGAGCGTCTTCTCGTCGAAGGGCTACACCGTCCCGACGACCTGGGACGCCTACGTCGCCCTGCTCAAGAAGATGAAGTCGGACGGCATCGTGCCGCAGGCGTTCGCCGACAAGGACGGCTGGCCGGCGCTGGGCACCTTCGACATCATCAACCTGCGCACCAACGGGTACGACTACCACATCAAGTTGATGAAGCACGAAGTTCCGTGGACCGACCCCGGCGTCACCAAGGTCTTCGACCACTGGCGCGAGATCATGCCGTACATGCAGAGCGCGGCCAACGGCCGCACCTGGCAGGACGGTGCCAAGGCGCTGGAGAACAAGCAGGCCGGTCTGATGTTCCAGGGCTCCAACCAGGTCGCCGCCAACTACGACAAGAAGAACCTCGACGACCTCGACTTCTTCGTCTACCCGGCGATCGACCCGCAGTGGGGCACCGACTTCATGGACGCCCCCGCCGACGGCTTCATCCTGCCCAAGAAGGGCAAGAACCAGGCCGCGGCCAAGAAGGTCCTGGAGTACATCGGCACCGGCGACGCCGAGGCCGCGTTCCTCAAGACCGACGCATGGGACGTCGGCTTGGCCCAGGGCCTGCAGGTGCCGACCTACAACGCGATCCAGAAGAAGTCGGTCGCCGAGATCGCGAAGTGCAAGAACGTCTCGCAGTTCATGGACCGGGACACGGTGCCGGACATGGCCAACGCGATGATCAAGCTGATCCAGCAGTTCATCGACGACCCGACGCCGGGCACGATCCAGACCATCCAGAAGAACGCCGAGTCGCAGGCTAAGACGATCTTCAGCTGATGGCAGAAACCACCATTGCTCCGGCGGCGGCGCCTCGGCGCCGCCGCCGCGGGCGTACGCTCACCCGCCGCGACAAGCTCGTCGCGGCCTGCATGCTCGGCATCCCGCTGTTGCTCGACCTCGCGTTGATCTGGATCCCGGCGCTGGGCTCGATCTTCCTGTCGTTCACCAAGTGGACCGGCATCGGCAGCATCAAGCTCCAGTCCTGCGCAAACTTCCCGACCGCACCCGGCATCCCGCAGCCGGGCTGCCTGAACGGCGTGCAGAACTACAAGCAGGCGTTCACCAACTACCCCGACTTCTGGCCCGCGGTGCAGCACAACGCGATCTGGCTCGGGGTCTTCATCGTGATCGCCACCCCGCTGGGCATGCTGTTCGCGGTCATCCTCGACCGCGGCATCAAGGGCACCCGCGTCTACCAGAGCCTGCTGTTCCTGCCGGTGATGCTGTCCCTGGCGCTGATCGGCATCATCTGGGAGCTGATCTACTCGCCCAACCTCGGGCTGATCAACACGCTGGTGCACCACAACCAGAACGACAACGTGATCGACTGGCTCGGCAACCCGCACCTCAACCTGTGGGCGCTGCTGGTCGAGGCGAGCTGGCGGCAGGCGCCGTACGTGATGATCCTTTACTTGGCCGGCCTGAAGGCGGTCGACCCGTCGCTGCGCGAGGCCGCGACCGTGGACGGCGCGACCGGCTGGCAGACGTTCTGGCGAGTGATCTTCCCGGCGATGCGGCCGATCAACATCGTGGTCCTGGTGGTCACCGTGATCGAGTCGCTGCGCGCGTTCGACCTGGTCTACATCACCAGCGGCGGCAATCCGCTGCGCGGCTTGGAACTGCTCTCGGTCGCGGTCACCCAGAACATCGTCGGCGAGACCCAGCGCATCGGCTTCGGCTCCACGCTCGGCGTCATCCTGCTGGTGATCTCTCTCGTCCCGATCTCGATCTTTCTCTGGCAGGCGTTCCGCCGGGAGGAGCAGCCATGACCGCCGTGACGACCTCGCCGGCCTCGCACACCGAGCATCCGGCCCACGCCGCGAAGCAAGGCGCGCCGATGGGCCCACGAGTGGCGAGCTGGGCGTCCCAGCTGTTCATGATCGTGATGACCGTGCTCTGGATCACGCCGATCGTCTTCGCGCTCTACGTCGCGCTGAGGCCGATCTCCGAGACCAACAAGCTCGGATACGTGTCGTTGCCGCACCACCTCACGCTGTCGAACTTCGCGAACGCGTGGAGCCAGTCCGGGATGTGGAAGTTCTTCCTCAACTCGATCTACGTCACGGTGCCGGCGGTGCTGCTGGCCCTGTTCCTCGCGTCCTGCGTGGCGTACGTCGTGTCCCGGCTCAGCTTCAAGTGGAACATCCCGCTGCTGATCCTGTTCACGGCCGGCAACCTGCTCCCGCAGCAGGTCATCATCACCCCGCTCTACCGGATCTACCTGGCGCTGGGCATCTACAACTCGTACCTGGGCCTGATCCTGATCAACCTGTCGTTCCAGCTCGGGTTCTGCGTGTTCGTGCTCAGCAACTTCATGAAGTCGGTGCCGCTGGAGATCGACGAGGCGGCATTGCTGGACGGCGCCTCGCTGTGGACCCGCTACTGGCGGCTGACGCTGCCGCTGTGCCGGCCGGCCCTGGCGGCGCTGGCGACCCTGCTGGTCACCTGGGTCTACAACGACTTCTTCTGGGCCATCACGCTGATCTCGACCGGCGACAAGCGCCCGATCACCTCGGCGCTGGCCAACCTGCAGGGCCAGTTCGTCGCCAACCAGAACCTGATCGCGGCGGCCGCCCTGATCGCGGCCGTCCCGACGGTGCTGATCTACGTGCTGCTGCAGAAGCAGTTCATCGCCGGCCTGTCCCTCGGTTCGACCAAGGGCTGACCGGCAGGCAGAATGCGGCGTGCCCTCCGCGCTGATCGGCCTCGACACCGCCCCGGCCGTGCACGATCGGCCGGGGCGGTCGCATCCCCGGGGCCGTTCCGCCCTCGCCGTGCTGAGCCTGCTCCTGATCGCCCTGCTCGGTCCGGCCACGCCGCCGGTGCCCGAGCAGGTGCGCGCCACCCTGATCACGGCGCAGAACCAGGACAACGTCTTCGTCAGCGGCAACCGCCTGTACGTGGTCGACGCCGCCCCGACCGGCCGGCCGCGGTTGATGCGCACCTACCGGCTGCCCGACGGCACGCTGCTGGCCCGCACCACGCTGCAGATCCCGGAGCCGGTGGCCGGGGTGCTGGCGGCCGGCGCGACCACGCTTGTGGAGACCACGGTCGGCCAGCGCTCGGCGGTGATCGCGATGGACAACGCGACAGGCCGGTCGGACTGGTGGCAGTTCGGTGTCGTGCGCGGCGCCTCGGCCACCGGCGGGGTCGTGCTTCTCGCCGACGACCGTGACTCGTCCGAGGACATCGACGCGGTCGACCTGCGGACCGGGTTGTACCGCTGGCAGGTGCTCGCGCCCGCCGGCGGCCTGCTGCTGGCCGCCGAGCAGCCGGGCTCGATGCCGCGGTGGCTGGTGTCCGCCGGCCCCCAGGGCCGGCTGGACAGCTACGACGCCTTGACCGGCAAGCACGTCGCGACGGTCCAGGCGGCGGCGTCCGGGGCGCTGGCCGCGCCGGCCGGTTCCCTGTTCCTGGTCGGCGACGACGCATCCGGGGCGACCGCCTACACGCTGCCCGGCCTGACCCCGCGCTGGCATGTGCCGACCGGCTCGTGGAAGTTCCCGGACGCCTCGCTGGAACCGGACTGCGGCACCGTGCTGTGCGCCTATCTGCCGGAACTGGTCGCCCTCGACCCGGCGACCGGGCAAACCCGCTGGACCTCCGACCGTTGGACCTACGCCGCGCGGACCGGCAGATATCTGCTGGCCGGTAACGGCGACGGCACGCCCGATCAGGTACCGCTCACGGTCCTCGACCCCGAGACCGGGCAGGTGCGGCTCGATCTCGGCGGCTGGCGCCAGGTTGTCGGATCCGACGGCTTCCTGACGTACGCGGTGAGCAACGGCCACCCCGGCTTCGTCGGCCGCTTCGACCCGGACCGGATGGCCGTGCGCGTCCTCGGCACCACCGACGACGCGTTCGGCCATTGCGACGCGGCCGCCGGTGCGGTGGTCTGCCACCTCACCGACGGCCCGGTCACCATCTGGCCGGAAAACTAGTGCTTGGCGACGATCGTGGGATAGATGTGCTCGAAGCTGAGCGCCTTGCCGAAGCCGGTCGCCACGATGAACGTGAGACCGAGCAGCACGCCCAGGATCACGACGGTGAAGAGCAGGTAGGCGGTGATCCTGGCCGGGACGGGGGCCGGAGCCTCTCCGCCGGAGGCCAGTGAGCGGATGCCGAGGCCGAAGAGCACCGGCAGGCCGGCACCGAGGATCAGGCTGGCCAGGAACACTCGCCAGGCGCCGTCGAGGGCGAAATGCAGGTTGTTCATTCCTCAGCCCACCAACTCGAGGGGTCCGCGGTCGTCGGCTGCGGCCTCCCATTCGTCGTTGACGTTGTGCCGGCCGACCGGGGTCTTGCGGGCCCGCAGCCAGACCGCGACCGCGGTGACGATCAGCACGGCGAACACGATCAGTGCGCCGGCGAGACCGCCGAGCAGGTGGGCGAGCCACCACATCACCGCGCCGACCACCGCGGCGGCCGGAAGGGTGATCAGCCAGGCGGCGACCATGCGGCCCGCCACCCGCCAGCGCACCAGCGCGCCGGGCCGGCCCAGGCCGGAGCCGACCACGGAGCCGGTCGCCACGTGGGTGGTGGAGAGTGCGAACCCGAGGTGGCTCGAGGACAGGATGACCGCGGCCGACGCCATCTGGGCGGCCATGCCCTGCGCGGGCTTGATGTCGACCAGGCCCTTGCCCAGCGTGCGGATGATGCGCCAGCCACCGAAGTAGGTGCCGAGCGCGATGGCCAGGGCGCAGGCGACCTTCACCCAGAGCGGGATGCTCTTGGTGTCGGACCAGTCGCCGCTGGCGATCAAAGCCAGCGTGATGACACCCATCGTCTTCTGGGCGTCGTTGGTGCCGTGCGCGAGGGAGACCAGCGAGGCGCTGCCGATCTGGCCCCACTTGAAGCCGCGATCGGTGTAGCGGGCGGCCAGTCCGGTGGTGACCTTGAAGACGATCCAGGTGCCGACCGCGGCGATGACGCCGGCGATGACCGGCGACAGGACGGCCGGTAGCAGCACCTTGCCGACGACGCCGTCGAGCTTGGAGCCGTCGCCGTTCCAGTTGACCCCGGCCCAGCCGAGGCCCGCGATCGAGGCGCCGATCAGCCCGCCGAAGAGCGCGTGCGACGAGCTGGACGGCAGGCCCAGCAGCCAGGTGAGCAGGTTCCAGACGATCCCGCCGACCAGGCCGGCGAGCACGATGAGCAGTAACGCCTTTCCTCCGTCGGACGTCAGGCCGGCCTGCGGCGAGCCGTCCTTGTTCTGAATCTTGACGACGGCGTTGGTGACGGTGAGCGCGACCTGTACGGACAGGAAGGCGCCGACCAGATTGAGTACGCCGGACAGAGCGACAGCGGTCTTCGGCCGCAGGGCGTTGGTGGCGATGGTGGTGGCCATCGCGTTCGCGGTGTCGTGAAACCCGTTGGTGAAGTCGAAGGCAAGAGCCGTGACGATCACCAGTGCCAGGATCACTGAAGTCTGGGTCACCAGGTGATCGTCACCGACGTTGCCGACCGGGGCCTAGGGGGTGAACGGAACCTTTTCGATGTTCCGCCGCTGTTAACCTGTTGTTTCCCTAAGGTGAGCGGTATGTCGCCTTTGCCGCACGGACAGCAAACGGCCGGAGCCTCCAGGCCCCGGCCGTTCTTGTTCAGTTCACTCAGTCGTTAGGCGGGTCGACCAGCGGCCAGCCGCCGGCGGCGAGCCGGGCCGAGACCCGTACGACGTCCTCCGGAGTGGCGTTCTGGAGCATCTCGCCGCTGATCATGTTTTCGATGTCCGCGGCCGAGATCGGGTCGTCGCTGCCCATCGACTGGTCGGCCAGGGCCGTGGCGATCTTCTTGACCTCCTCCTCGGTCATCTTGCGGCGCAGGATGCCGAGCAGGGCGACGTAGTCCTGCCGAGGCACACCGGTCGGGTAACCGGCGCGCAGCCAGTCCACGGCGCGCGTCAGGAAGCTGGAGCGGGAATCTCCCACCGCACTCGCCTACCTATCTGTCACTTGGAGTGGATCGTCGGATAAATGTGGTCGAAGGTCATGACCTTGCCGAAACCGGTCGCCACGACGAAGGTGATCCCGAGCGCGACGCCCGCGAGCACGACGATGAAGAGGACCCAGGCAAGGACCGTACCGGCCGGGTTGGCCTTCGGGCCGGTCACGCCGGTGGCGTGGACCTCGGCGTCGCCGCCCGCTCCCCAGGCCAGCGAGCGGATGCCGAGAGCGAAGATCAGCGGGAGGCCGGCGCCCAGGATCAGGCTGGCGGCCAGCACCTTCCAGGCGCCCTGGAGAGCCAGTGTCACGTTGTGCATGTCGGGTGCCCTCTCAGCTTGCCGCGCCGGCGGGGACGCGCTCCGGCTGCTGCGGAGTGCCTTCCCAGTCGTCGTTGACGTTGTTGTGGTCGACCGGGTCGATCCGTGAGCGGTAGAACATGAACCCGGCCAGGCCCAGCAGGATCACGAAGACGACGACCGCGCCGGCGACACCGCCGCCGACGATGTGTCCGATGTACCACATCAGGGCGCCGACCACAGCCGCCGCCGGGAGGGTGATCAGCCAGGCCGCGACCATCCGGCCGGCGACCTTCCACCGGACCTGGGCCCCCGGCTTGCCGACGCCGGTGCCGAGGATCGCGCCGGTCGCGACGTGGGTGGTGGAGAGCGCGAAACCGAGCTGGCTCGAGGCCAGGATGACCGCGGCCGACGCCGACTCGGCGGCCATGCCCTGCGGCGGGGCGATCTCGACCAGGCCCTTGCCGAGCGTGCGGATGATCCGCCAGCCGCCGAGATAGGTGCCCAGGGCGATGGCCAGCGCGCAGGCGATCTTGACCCAGAACGGGATGCCCTTGGTGTCGTGCCAGTTGCCGCTGGCGATCAGGGCGAGCGTGATGACACCCATGGTCTTCTGCGCGTCGTTGGTGCCGTGCGCCAGCGAGACGAGCGAGGCGCTGCCGATCTGGCCCCAGCGGAAACCGTTGTCGGTGAAGCGCGCCACGACCCCGAGGGTCACCTTGTAGATCAGCCAGGTGCCGGCGGCGGCCACGATGCCGGCGATGATCGGGGAGGCCACCGCGGGAAGGATCACCTTGCCGACGACGCCGTCCAGCTTGGTGCCGTCGCCGACCCAGTTGACGCCGGTCCAGCCCAGCCCCGCGATGGTCGAGCCGACGAGGCCGCCGAAAAGCGCGTGCGAGGAGCTCGACGGCAGGCCGAGGAGCCAGGTCAGCAGGTTCCAGACGATGCCACCGATCAGGCCCGCCAGCACGATCAGCAGCAGCGCCTTGCCGCCGTCGCCGACCAGGTCGGCCTTGGGCGAGCCGTCCTTATTCTGGATCTTCACGACGGCGTTGGAGACGGTGAGCGCTACCTCGACGGAGAGGAAGGCGCCGACGAGATTGAGGGCGCCGGAGAGGGCAACGGCCACCTTCGGCCGCAGCGCCCCGGTGGCGATGGACGTCGCCATCGCGTTAGCGGTGTCGTGGAACCCGTTGGTGAAGTCGAAGCCGAGGGCTGTGACGACCACCAGGGCCAAGATGACGGTTGACTGGGTCACTCCGCCAGCGTCGCGCCCGAAACGTCAGACCTGAAGAGGTCGACGACCATGGATTGAATGTTCAACTTGTGTTGGGGCGACCGCCATTGCGGGTTCCCAAGCTCGACACCGCGCGCCATGGTTCGCCGACCGTTGTGCGGCGGGTAAGGAACTGACGGGCAAACCGTACCGGAAACCTGGGATTCGTCCGATCAGGATGCCGAAGGATATCCGATCGGTGCAAGGACCCCAAATTGCCCGAAGTCCTCATTTTCCCGTTTCTGCGATCACGATCAGTAATTCTTTGATTTTTTTCGAAAGAGCTGCAACGTAAACGAGGGCTGGTCACGTCTTCTCCATCGAGCGCGCGCCCAGAAACCAGGGGCCCGCGCAGATCTATGTGGAGATCTCAAGGGGGACAACGGGAATGAGTTCCGCCGAGTTTTATCCGGGCCTGACCGGTTTTGAGAGCATCACGCCGGAGCAGCGCACCGAATTCCTCGAGCAGGGCGTGCTGCTGGTGCGCAACGCCCTTTCCGAGGAGCACCGGGCCCGGCTCGAGGAGGCGGTCGATCGGGTGTACGCCCAGGAGCAGGCGGCCGGCAAGCTCAAGAAGGACGGCACGCTGCACATGCTCGGCTTCCTGCCGCGCGACGAGGCGTTCGGCGAACTGCTGACCCAGCCCACGACCTTCCCGTTCATCTGGGGTCTCGCCGGGTGGAACATCTACTCCCACCACAACCACCTCGACGTGACGCCGCCGCAGGGTCCGGACGAGAAGCCGTCGTGGGGCTGGCACCAGGACGGTTACCGGCAGAACTCGGACCCCGAGGTGTTCGGCGGTGACGTCCCGCGGCCGATGTTCTCCCTGAAGATCGGGTACGTGCTGTCCGACCTGTCGCGCACCGGCCGGGGCGCGACCAAGGTGATCCCGGGCAGCCACCTCGACAACTCGCTGGAGCGTCCGGCCGACACCTCGGTTGAGAACCCCGACCCCAAGGGCACCGTCGAGATCACCGCCAACCCGGGCGACTGCTTCATCTTCGATCGCCGCCTCTGGCACTCCCGCTCGCCCAACACCAGCACGGTGACCCGCAAAATGCTGTTCGTGGGCTACACCTACCGGTGGATCCGGCCGCTCGACGACATGCCGATCGACCGCGACAGCGAATGGTGGTCCAACCGCACGCCGGTGCAGAAGCAATTGCTCGGCGACTCGCCCCACACCGCCAATTACTGGGGCGTCAACTGGGACGGTTTCGTCGACGACAAGATCCCGCTGCGGCATGAATTGAATTCGCGCGGCCTGCTCGACCGCTCGATCCCCTGGCTTCGCTGACCGATTCGGAACAGCCGATCGCCCATCACAGCAGCACCTAGACCGCCGCCGGTTCCTCGCGTGCCCTCCCCCGACGCGGACCGCGCCGAACCGGCGGTCTAAAACCGGATTCCGTCACAGCCGCAGGCCCGTCACCCCTTCCAGGTGACGGGTCTGCGGTGTTTTCCGGCCCGGGTCGTTCAGGCGACGTGGGCCTCGGCGCTGACCCGGGTCAGGGCATCGGTCAGGATCGCCAGACCCTCGCGCGCCTCGTCCTCGGTCAGGGTGAGCGGCGGCCCCATCCGCAGCACGTTGCTGTAGAGGCCGCCCTTGCCGACCAGCAGGCCCCCGGCCCGGCACTCGTCGAAGACCCGCACCGTGGCCGCCGGGTCGGGCTCGGTGGTGCCCGGCCGCACCAGCTCGATGCCGATCATCAGGCCCTTGCCGCGCACCTCGCCGATGAGCGGCAGGTCGAGCGCCCGTAGCCCGTCGAGCAGGATCGAGCCCACCCGGGACGCGTTGCCCTGCAGGTCGTGGTCGAGCACGTAGTCGAGCACCGCGTTGCCGGCCGCCGCGGACAGCGGGTTGCCGCCGAAGGTGGAGAAGCTGATGGCCTGCACCGCGTTCATGACCTCGGCCCGGCCGACCACGCCGCCGAGCGCGAACCCGTTGCCGATGCCCTTGGCGAAAGTGATCAGGTCGGGGGTCACGCCGTGCGCCTGGTAACCCCAGAAGTGCTCGCCGGTGCGGCCCCAGCCGGTCTGCACCTCGTCGGCGATCAGCAGGATGCCGTGCTCGGCCAGCACCTTCTGATAGGCGCCGAGCAGCCCGTCGGGTCCGGCCACGAAGCCGCCGACACCCTGGATCGGCTCGGCGATCAGCGCCGCCACGTCGCCCGCGGTCACCGTCGTCAGCACCTCGCGCAGGTCGTCGACCGCCGCCTCGGCCAGGTCGCCCGGTGCCAGGCCGGCCATCCGCCCGCGCAGCCGGTCGGCCGAGGCGAGCCAGGAGACGTTGAGCGGGCTCAGCGAGCTCGACGACCAGCTGCGGTGCCCGGTGATCGCCATGGTCGCGAACGTGCGGCCGTGGTAGCTGTTCTTGATCGCCAGAATCTGGTTGGAGCGGCGGATGTTGGTGGCGAACAGCAGCGCCGACTCGTTGGCCTCGGTGCCCGAGTTGGTGAAGAACACCCGCGCGTCCGGGATGCCGCTGAGGCGGGCGATCTTCTCGGCCAGCGCGACCTGCTCGCCGATCAGATAGAGCGTCGAGGTGTGCACGATCCCCTTCGACAGCTGACGCTGCACCGCCTCGTTGATCTCGGCGATGTCGTAGCCGATCATGTTGGTCAGCACGCCGCCGAAGAAGTCGAGGTAGGTGCGGCCGTCGGAGCCGGTCACCCGCCGCCCCGAGCCTGCGACCAGCTCGATGGCGTCGTCGCCGTAGTAGATCGGCATCCAGCCCGGCATCACGGCGCGGTGGCGGGCGAGCAGGTCGTCGGACAAGGAATCCTCCAAGGGTCAGCGCCAGCCGCGCGGGTGCGCCCGCTCCCGGGCGCCGCTGCCGCGGCTGTCCAGATGAGCGGCCGACGCGAGCGCGCCGGCCAGGTCGTCGAAACCACCGGCCACCAGCCCGACGGTGACACGGACGTGATCGGAGCGCAGCGGAGTCACGCAGAACGGCGCGCCCGGCGCCACCGCGATGCCCTGCGCGGCCAGCGAGACCATGGCGATCTGCTGGTCGTCGACGGTCAACCAGAGGTTGATGCCGTCGGCCGCGGTCGCCTCGGCGCCGTGCCCGGCCAGCTCTTTGAGCAGGGCCGTCCGCCGCGACGCATAAGCGTCGCGAGCGGCGGCGACCCGGGCCACGGCCGCCGGGTCGGTCAGCAGGTCCAGGAGTACGCCCTGGAGCAGCCGGCTGGACCAGCCCGGCCCGAGGAGCCGCCGGTCGGCCACCGCGCCGACCACCGCGGCCGGCCCGCCGACCGCGGCCAGACGCAGGTCGGGACCGTGGCTCTTCGAGAAGCTGGCCACGTGGACCGTGCCCTCGGGCCGATGCCGCCCGATGCTCACCGGCGGCGCCGAGGCGATGTCGCCGGCGTGGTCGTCCTCGATCACCAGCACGTCCGGGTGCCCGGCCAGCACCCCGGCGAGCTCGGCGGCCCGCCCGGGCGACATGCTCACCCCCGCCGGGTTGTGCGCGCGCGGCTGCAGAACGAGCGCGGCCGGCGGGTAGCCGTCGAGAGCGGCGGCCAGCGCCGCGGGCTCGAGGCCCTGGTCGTCGATCGGCACCCCGACCACGGTCGCGCCGACGGTCTGCAGCAGGTCGAGGATCGGGGCGAAGGTCGGATTTTCGACCAGCACGTGGTCGCCGAAGCGCACGACCGCGCCGAGGATGCGGTCGAGCGCGTCGAGGGCGCCGTCGACCACGGTGAGCCGCTCGGGCGGGAACGGCCACCGCTCGCGCAGCACCGCCTCGAGGCCGGGCAGCACCGGCTCGTCGAGATAGCTGCTGGTCAGCCGGCCGTCGCCGATGCGCCGCAGCGCCTCGGTCAGGTCGGGCAGCAGGTCGTGGTCGGGCACCCCGGTGGAGAGGTCACGGGCGACCGGGACGGCGGGACCGGCCAGCTGGGTGTAACGCCAGTCGCCGCGGGACAGCACCGGGCCGGCCACGAACGTGCCCGAGCGGCCGCGGGTGCGGATCGCCCCCGCCCGCCCCAGGCTCTGCCAGGCCTCGCTGACCGTGGTCGGGCTGACCCCCAGTTCGCGGGCCACGTCGCGGACGGTCGGCAGGCGGCTGCCGGCGGGCAGGCGGCCCGAGGTCACCAGACGGCTCACGGCCGCGGCGATCCCCCGCGCGCTGCGGTCGTCGACGGCGCCGCTGATCAACCCGAGCAAGTTACGTCTCCGAAACGTTCCGTTACATTCGGGCAATTGTCCGCCCGAACCTGTGTCGCTAGAGTCCTACGGCATTCGGGACGCGAAAGCAAGGCGATCGAAGCGGAGCCAGGAAGCTCTGGTCTAGCTCAAGATGTCTAACGGGGAGTAGAACAAGTGATCACAGGACGCGCTTGACCAGCGCGGATGATCAAGGAGAGGGGCGTTTCATGACCGACGTCATCCGCGCCGCCCTCGTCCAGACCACGTGGACGGGCGACAAGGAATCGATGATCAAGGCGCACGAGGACTACGCGCGCGACGCCGCCGCACAGGGCGCCAAGGTGATCTGCTTCCAGGAGCTTTTCTACGGCCCGTACTTCTGCCAGGTGCAGGACGCCGCCTACTACGAGTACGCGGAGTCGATCCCCGGCCCGACCACCGAGCGCTTCCAGGCCCTCGCGGCCGAGCTGGGCCTGGTCATGGTCCTGCCGATGTACGAGAAGGAACAGGAGGGCGTTCTCTACAACACCGCCGCGGTGGTCGACGCCGACGGCCGCTACCTCGGCAAATACCGCAAGCACCACATCCCGCAGGTGAACGGCTTCTGGGAGAAGTTCTACTTCCGCCCCGGCAACCTGGGCTACCCGGTCTTCGACACCGCGGTCGGCAAGGTCGGCGTCTACATCTGCTACGACCGGCACTTCCCGGAGGGCTGGCGCGAGCTGGGCCTGGGCGGCGCACAGATCGTCTTCAACCCGTCGGCGACGAGCCGTGGCCTCTCCAGCTACCTCTGGCAGCTCGAGCAGCCGGCCAGCGCGGTGGCCAACGAATACTTCATCGGCGCGATCAACCGGGTCGGCATCGAGCCGCTGGGCGACGACGACTTCTACGGCCAGTCCTACTTCGCCGACCCGGAGGGCAAGTTCGTCGGCGAGGTCGGCGACACGCACAACCCCGAGCTGATCGTGCGCGACCTCGACCTGAGCCTGATCAGGACGGTCCGCGAGCGCTGGCAGTTCTACCGCGACCGCCGCCCGGAGTCGTACACGCGCACGGTGGAGCTGTGACGATGATGCTGATCAAGGGCGGCACGGTCGTCGGGCCGACCGGGGCGAGCGCGGCCGACGTGCTGATCGACGGCGAGACGATCGCGGCGGTCTTCGCGCCCGGCCGCGGCCCGGAGGACGTCGAGACGATCGACGCGACCGGCAAGTACGTGATTCCGGGCGCGATCGACGCGCACACCCACATGCAGATGCCGTTCGGCGGCACCCAGGCCAGCGACACCTTCGACACCGGCACCCGGGCGGCGGCGATCGGCGGGACGACCACGATCATCGACTTCGCCATCCAGCGCACGGGCGAGGTCGTGCAGGACGGCCTGGCCGCCTGGCACGCCAAGACGCAGGGTCAGTGCCACATCGACTACGGCTTCCACATGATCCTCGGCGGCGTGGACGACGACGCGCTCAAGGCGATGGACCAGCTGGTCGCGAGCGAGGGCATCACCAGCTTCAAGCTGTTCATGGCCTATCCGGGCGTCTTCTACTCCGACGACGGGCAGATCCTGCGAGCCATGCAGAAGGCGCGCGACAACGGCGCCATGATCATGATGCACGCCGAGAACGGGCCGGCCATCGACGTCCTGGTCAAGCAGGCGCTCGAGCGCGGCCAGACCGACCCGATCCACCACGGCATCACCCGGCCGCAGGAACTCGAGGCCGAGGCGACCAGCCGGGCGATCTGGCTGGCCGGCGTGGCCGCCGACTGCCCGCTCTACATCGTCCATCTGTCGGCGTCGAAGGCCCTCGAACAGGTGCGCAACGCCCGCGACCTCGGCCGCAACGTGTTCGCCGAGACGTGCCCGCAATACCTCTACCTGACGCTGGAAGACCAGTTGGGCGCGCCCGGGTTCGAGGGCGCCAAATGGGTCTGCTCGACGCCGTTGCGCAGTAAGCACGAAAGCCACCGGGCCGACCTCTGGCAGGGACTGCGCACCAACGACCTGTCGGTGGTCTCGACCGACCACTGCCCCTTCTGCATGAAGGATCAGAAGGAGATGGGCCTCGGCGACTTCTCCAAGATCCCGAACGGCATCGGCAGCGTCGAACACCGGGTCGATCTGCTCTATCAGGGCGTGGTCGACGGCAAGCTGTCACTGGCCCGCTGGGTCGAGACGATCGCGACGACACCGGCCCGCATGTTCGGCCTCTACCCGCGCAAGGGCGTGATCGCACCCGGCTCGGACGCCGACGTGGTGCTCTACGACCCCGACGGCCGCACCCGGATCAGCGTCGAGACACACCACATGAACATGGACTACTCGGCCTGGGAGGGCTGGGAGATCGCCGGCAAGGTCGACACCGTGATCTCCCGCGGCGAGGTGATCAGCACGGGCGGCACGTACACCGGCCGGGCCGGCCGGGGCAAATACCTGCCGCGCGGTCTCTCCGACTACCTGCTCTGAGGGGGCCGCGATGGACATCGGCGTCGTGCTGCAGAACGACCCACCCGCCCGGGTGGTGATCGACCTGGCGAAGAAGGCCGAGGCGGCCGGTTTCAGTCACGTGTGGACGTTCGACTCGCACGTGCTCTGGCAGGAGCCGTTCGTCATCTACTCCAAGATCCTCGACGAGACCGAGCGGGTGATCGTCGGGCCGATGGTCACCAACCCCGGCACCCGCGACTGGACCGTGACGGCGTCGCTGTTCGCCACGCTCAACGAGATGTACGGCAACCGGACCATCTGCGGGATCGGCCGGGGCGACTCGGCGCTGCGGGTGCTCGGGCTCCAGCCGCAGACGCTGGCCCAGCTGCGCGAGTCGGTGCAGGTGATCCGCGGACTGGCGAGCGGCGAACGGGTCACGGTGCGGGGGCAGGAACTGCAGCTCGCCTGGGCGTCGGCGAGCCGGCTCGACGTGTGGGTCGCGGCGTACGGGCCGAAGGCGCTCGCCCTGACCGGCGAGGTCGGCGACGGCTACATCCTGCAACTCGCCGACCCGGACATCGCCGCCTGGATGATCGCGGCCGTGCGCCGCGCGGCCGAGAAGGCCGGGCGCGACCCGGCGGCGATCAAGTTCTGCGTGGCCGCGCCGGCGTACGTGGGCGACGATCTGGCCCATCAGCGCGAGCAGTGCCGCTGGTTCGGCGGGATGGTCGGCAACCACGTGGCCGACATCGTGGCGCGCTACGGCAGCAACGGCGCGGTGCCGCAGGTGCTGACCGACTACATCAAGGGCCGGCAGAGCTACGACTACGCCGAGCACGGGAGGGCCGGCAACACCCACACCACGTTCGTGCCCGACGAGGTGGTCGACCGGTTCTGCATCCTCGGGCCGGTCGAGCACCACCTCAAGCGGCTGAGCGAACTGCGCGACCTCGGCGTCGACCAGTTCGCCGTCTACCTGCAACACGATGCGAAGGAGTCGACGCTCGCGGCCTACGGGTCGCAGATCATCCCGGTCCTGCCGTGAGACGCCTCCTGTTCGCTGTCGCCGGCCTGGCCGTCTTCGTCGCGCTGTGGGAGGGCTACAAGGCGGTCGGGAGTCCGGACGGGACGCTCCTGTTCGGGGTGCGCATCCTGCCCCGGGCCGACGACCTCTCGATGCCACACCTGTGGACGGTGCTGCAGCGGCTCGGCCGCCCCGAGATCACGGGCGGGCAGCCGATCTGGCTGGTGGTGCTGTCGGCCTGCGGCTTCACGCTCGGGATCACCGCGGCCGGTTTCGTCGTCGGCGCGGTGGTCGGGCTGGTCCTGGCGGTGCTGATGCAGCACTTCCGCATCGTCGAGCGAGGCCTGCTGCCCTATGTGATCCTCAGCCAGACCGTGCCTCTGGTGGCGCTGGCGCCACTGGTGGCGGGGTGGGGCGGCACCATCATGCCGCCCTGGGCGACGGTCTCGGTGATCGCCTCCTACCTGGCCTTCTTCCCGGTCGCCGTCGGCATGCTGCGCGGTCTGGAGTCGCCGTCGGTGAGCGGGGTGGAGCTCATGCGCAGCTACGCGGCCGGGTGGTGGCGCACGTTGGTCAAGCTTCGCCTCCCGGCGTCGCTGCCCTACCTGTTCCCGTCCCTCCGGCTCGCCGGGGCGGCCGCGGTCGTCGGCGCGGTGGTCGGCGAGATCTCCACCGGCACCCGGGGCGGCATCGGCCGCCTGATCATCGAATACTCGCGGGAGGCGACCACCGACCCCGCGAAGGTCTACACGGCGATGCTCGGGGCGGCCCTGCTGGGTCTGCTCGTCGCCGGCGCGGTCAGCCTGCTCGAACTGCCGCTGATGCGGCACCGGCGCCACGTGGAGGTGGTGACCCTGTGAGCGCGGTGATCATCGACAAGGTCACGAAGGTGTTCAACCCCGGCCGGCCCGACGAGGTGGTCGCGCTGTCCGAGGTGGATCTGACGGTCGGCGACGGCGAGTTCGTCTCGCTGATCGGGCCGTCCGGGTGCGGCAAGAGCACCCTGCTGCGGTTGATCGGCGATCTGATCCCGCCGAGCGCCGGCACGGTCACCGTCGCCGGGCAGGGCGCCGGGGCGGCGCGCAAGCAGCAGGCGTACGGGATCGCCTTTCAGCAGTCGGGGCTGTTCGAGTGGCGGACCGTGCTGCGCAACGTGGAACTGCCGCTCGAACTGCGGGGCATGTCCCGAGCCGACCGGCGGGCCCGGGCCCAGGAGATGCTCGGGCTGGTCGGGCTGGCCGAGTTCGCCTCGCACTACCCGGCGCAGCTGTCGGGCGGCATGCAGCAGCGGGTGGCGATCGCCCGGGCGCTCGCCGTGCAGCCGCCGTTGCTGCTGATGGACGAGCCGTTCGGCGCGCTCGACGAGATGACCCGCGAGCGGCTGCAGTCGGAGTTGCTCGCGATCTGCGGGAAGACCGGCACCAGCACGGTCTTCGTCACCCACTCGATCTCGGAGGCGGTCTTCCTCTCCGACCGGGTGGTGGTGATGTCGGCCCGGCCGGGCCGGATCACGGCCTCGATCGAGGTGTCGCTGCCGTCGCGGGACGACGCCGGCCGGCAGTCCGAGGCGTATTTCTCGAAGATCACCGAGGTGCGCCGGGCGCTGCGGTCACCGCGTACCGAAAGAGCGGAAGCCGCATGAAGCGCATGCGGGTCGTCCTGCCGCCGGTCGTCGTCGGCCTGGTCGCGTTAGCGGCCTGGCAGGCGACCGTGACCCTGGGCCGGATCGCGCCGTTCATCCTGCCGGCGCCGTCGGAGATCGGCAGCGAGTTCGTCGAGCAGCGCGCCAACATCTGGCACGCGGCCCTGGCCAGCGGCGCCAATGCGCTGGTCGGCCTGATCGGCGGGTCGGTCGTGGCGATTCTCGTCGCGCTGGCCGCCTCCCGCTGGCGGCCGCTGAGCGAGGCGTCGATCCCGTTCGCC
This sequence comes from Actinoplanes sp. NPDC051343, assembly GCF_044455125.1. Taxonomy (NCBI): domain Bacteria; kingdom Bacillati; phylum Actinomycetota; class Actinomycetes; order Micromonosporales; family Micromonosporaceae; genus Actinoplanes; species Actinoplanes sp. NPDC051343. Next base: position 433,194 of record NZ_JBITEL010000003.1, on the reverse strand, counting down.
GCGGTCGCCAACGCGCTGCCGATCATCGCGCTGGCGCCGATCCTCAACAACATGTTCGAGACGACCAGCAGCATCCCCCGCCGGCTGGTCACCGGGATCGTGGTGTTCTTCCCGGTCTTCGTCAACACGCTGCGCGGGCTGCGCGAGGTCGACCCGATCCATCGCGAGCTCATGCACTCGTACGCGGCGAGCGGGTGGACCTTCGCCGCCAAGGTGCGCCTGCCCGGCGCGCTCCCGTACGTCTTCACCGGCCTGCGGCAGGCGTCGTCGCTGGCCGTGATCGCCGCGGTGGTCGCCGAGTACTTCGGCGGGCTGCAGACCGGGCTCGGCTCGCGGATCACGTCCGCGGCCGCGTTCACCGCCTATCCCCGTGCCTGGGCCTTCGTGGTCGGCGCCTGCCTGCTCGGACTCGTCTTCTACCTCACCACGCTGCTCATCGAGCGGCTGGCCATGCCGTACCGGGCTCGACTCATCACATAGGACGGTGCTCCGATGTCGAAGATTCGCCTGTTGTCCACCATGGCCGCAGCAACGGTGCTCGTGCTGGCCGGCTGCGGAACCGCCGACAAGACCTCTACCGGAAAGGCCGACGCGAGCGGGCTCATCCCGATCAAGCTTCAGCTGCAGTGGTTCTACCAGGCCCAGTTCGCCGGTTACATCGCCGCCGTCGACCAGGGCTTCTACTCCGAGCAGGGCCTCGACGTGCAGTTGCTCGAGGGCGGCACCGACATCGTCCCGCAGACCGTGCTCGCGCAGGGCCGGGCCGACTACGCGGTCGCGTGGGTGCCCAAGGCGCTGGCCTCGCGGGAGCAGGGCGCCGGGATCACCGACGTCGGGCAGATCTTCGCGCGTTCGGGCACCTATCAGGTCGCGTGGAAGAGCAGCGGCATCACCTCGCCGGCCCAGTTCAAGAGCAAGAAGATCGGCAACTGGGGCTTCGGCAACGAGTTCGAGCTGTTCGCCGGGATGACCAAGGCCGGGCTCGACCCGGGCAAGGACGTCACCCTCGTGCAGCAGCAGTTCGACATGCAGGCGCTGCTCAAGCACGAGATCGACGCCGCCCAGGCGATGAGCTACAACGAGTACGCCCAGTTGCTGGAGGCCAGGGACCCGGCCACCGGCAAGCTGTACACCCCGGACGACTTCTCGATCATCGACTGGAAGCAGAACGGTTCGGCCATGCTGCAGGACGCGGTGTGGGCCAACACGGCCAAGCTCGGCAACCCGGCCTACCAGCAGCAGACGGTCAAGTTCCTGGCCGGCACCATCAAGGGCTGGGCATTCTGCCGGGACAACCTGCAGAAGTGCCGCGACATGGTGGTGGCCAAGGGCTCGAAGCTCGGCAAGAGCCACCAGCTGTGGCAGGTCAACGAGGTGAACAAACTGATCTGGCCGTCGACCGGCGGGATCGGCCTGGTCGACAGCGCGGCGTGGAAGCAGACGGTCGACATCTCGCTGCACACCAAGAACCAGACCGGCGACACCGTGCTCAAGAAGGAGCCGGACGCCTCGGCCTACACCAACGACTACATCAACCAGGCGCTCGCGCAGGTCAAGGCGGCCGGTGTCGACGTGACCGGGGCATCCTTCCAGCCACAGACGGTCACGCTGGAAGCCGGTGGTGCCTAGAGCGGGATCAGCCGGGCGGCCAGGGCGACCGCGGTCAGGTCGCCCTGGCGCAGCTTGTTCGCGGCGTCCTGTTCGCCGAGGTCCTCGAGCCGGTTCGCCGAGGCCTCGATCATGTTCTGGTCGCCGTTGAGGATCCGGCTGGCGATGCGCGACTGGGCCGGGCTGAGCTCGGCGTAGGCGCAGCGGTCGAGCGCCGCGATCGTCTCCTTGTCGAGCTTGCCGGCCATGGCGCGGTCGGCCACGATCTTGAGCAACCAGTCCGGCCACCAGCCGTAGCGGCCGATCGCCAGACCGGTCTGCACCGCGCTGGACGGTCCCTGACCGGCACCGATCAGCTTCACGGTCAGGGCGACGTCGAAGTATTCCAGGCGCAGCGCGGCCACGAACGCCTTGATCAGCGGGACCGTGCCGACGAAGGGCTCGGCCTCGCTGGCCGCGTCGGCGTACCGGCCCTGCAGCACGTGCACCAGCGCGGCGGTCTCGCCGGTGGCCAGGTCCTCGCTGGTCGCGCGCTCGTTCAGGCGCTCGACGGTGGCGATCAGCCGGGCGGTCGACTTGGCGGCCCGCTCGGCCAGCTCGGGGCTCGAAATCTTGTTGAGGTGGCGTACGACCACCTCGGTCGCGATCTCGGCCTCGCGGCGCAGCAGCGGGTTGGAGATCTTAGGGATGATCTCGTCGGCCAGCACCTCGGTCACCGAGGCGGCATCGAACCGGTCGGTGACGTCCTGGAACTGGGACCACCAGGACGCCGGGTGTCGGGAGGAGCGGCCGGGCTGCACCCCTCCAGCCTGTCCCAGGGGCGCGGACACGGTACCCGAATTATTCACTTTTCCCCCCACGGGAGTTCCTCCGGTTCGGCCGCGAGCGCGCCGGAATGCCGGGGCGCCGGGAGCTCCACGATCGTGTGCCAGCGGCCGCGCTGCCGGGACGCCTCCCGGGTCACCAGGTGCACCGGCAGCGGCGGCGCAGTGAACGGTCCGCTCCCCCACCGCACCAGGATCGCCAGGCGACCGGCGGCCGCCTCGGCAAGAAGCTTGTCGACCGTGCGGCGGCGCTCCAGCCGGTCCACCTCGACGACGATCGGCGGCGCCTCGGGCCGGGCGCAGGCCACGTCGACCACCGAGTTGCCGCGCAGCGGCGGCGGGAGCGGGAAGACGCTGGGCGCCCGGCGGTAGACCCGCCAGCCCTGGCTCTCGCCCCAGCGCGCCACCCCGTCCACCAGCCGGGCCGTGACCTCGTCGGTGGTGAGATCGGCGAACGTCAGCGTGCCGAGCCAGGCCTCGAGCGACCGGGCGGTTCGGGTGCCGTCGTCCTGTTCCAGCTCAGTCATGGGCCGTACCTTAAGCGGCGGCGTGGTCGCGCTGGGAAGCGAGCAGCCGAGTCATGTCGGCGGCCGGCATCGGCCGGGCCATGTGGTAGCCCTGACCCAGCGTGTAGCCGAGCAACATCAGCCGGTCCGCCTGCTCCTGGTTCTCGATGCCCTCGGCCACGGTGTCCAGGCCGAGCGCGCCCGCCAGCTGCTGCACCGCACGGGCCACCGCCTGCCGGGCGTCGGCCGCCGCCGAGCCGGGCTCGTCGAGCTCGATGCCGTCGACGAACGACTTGTCGAGCTTGACGATCGAAGCCGGGAACGAGCGCAGCAGGCTCAGCGACGACTCGCCGGTGCCGAAGTCGTCGAGCGCCATCCGTACGCCGAAGTCGTGCAACTCGTGCAGGGTCCGCGACACCTGCGGCCCGCGCAGCACGGCCGACTCGGTCAGCTCGAGCACCAGCCGGTCGGCCGGCAGCCCGGTCTCCGCCAGCACCTCGCGCACGTCGCGGACGAAGTCGGGGTCGTGCAGCTGCCGCACCGACACGTTCGGCCCGACCTTCTGCAGCGTGTCCGGGCCGAACTCGGCCAGCCAGGTGGCCGCCTGCCGGCACGTCTCGCGGAGCACATACCGGCCGAGCGGGACGATCAGGCCGGTGCCCTCGGCGGCCGGTATGAACTCGGCCGGGCCGACCACGCCGCGGGCCGGGTGCAGCCAGCGGACGAGCGCCTCGACGCCGACGATCCGGCCGGTCGCGAGCGCGACGATCGGCTGGTAGAAGACGGCGAACTCGCCCCCGTCCAGTGCCCGCCGCAGCTCGCCGCCGAGCTGGGCGTGCGTGGAGACCGGCTGTTCCATGCCCTCGTGGTAACGGACCCAGTTGGCCTTGCCGCGCTGCTTGGCGGAGTACATCGCCACGTCGGCGTCGCGCAGCAGGCGGTCGAGCGGGCTGCCGGCCGCCCCGGTGGCGATGCCGATGCTGGCGTGCACCAGCAGCTGGTGCTCGCTGACCGGGCCCCCGAACGCGTCGAGGATCCGCTGGGCGATGGTCTCGCCGAGGGCCGTCGGTTCGGTGACGAGGACGGCGAACTCGTCGCCGCCGAGGCGTACCGGAAGGCCGTCCGCGCCGGTCTCGGCGCGCAGCACCTCGGCCACCGCGATGAGCAGGCGGTCGCCGACGTCGTGCCCGAGCGAGTCGTTGACGGTCTTGAAGTCGTCGAGGTCGACCAGGAGCACTGTCGTGTCGCCGGTCGCCAGTTGGACGGCCAGGCGCTCCCGGTACAGCGCCCGGTTGGCCAGACCGGTCAGGCCGTCGTGGCTGACCTCGTGCTGCAGGCGCTCCTCGGAGGCGCGCTTCTCGCGCAGCAGCCGCGCGTTCTCGCGGAAGGCGACGAACTGCCGGACGGTCACCAGACCGGTAACGATCACCGAGGCGACGATCACCAACCGGTCGGTCCAGGTCAGGCTTCCGGGGATGACGGCTACCAGCGGTACGTCGACCGCCGCGACCGCCAGATAGGGCAGCCACGTGTTCGCCCGCCGGGGCCGGGCGCCGGTGGAGTTCCACTGCCGGCGGGCGGCGAGTACGCCGAGCGCCGGCGCGAGCGGCATCAGGACGGCCTGAGCGGGAATCGTGCCGGGGTTGCCGGCGGTCGTCATCAGCACCGCCGTCGCAGCCGCGACCAGACCTGTTCCGCCGATCATCCGCAACGCCGACCGGTCGATCGGGCCGCCCCGGATGTAGGCGACCTTGGTGACCGCGCCGATCGCGAGCACGAACGACATGCCGATCAGCGTGATCGCCTGGACACTCCACTGCCCGGCCGACATCATGAGCGGCGCCAACCCGAAGTGGAAGAGCACGGTTCCGCAGCCGAGGAAGGCGATCGAGCGGTCGAGCCACTGCCGCCACCGCTCGCCGGAGTTGGTGATGCCGAGCGGCACCCGGACCATCGCCCACATCGCGGTGAGGAAGCCCGCTCCGGCCAGCGCCGCCGCCGGCACCGGCATCGACGGCAGCACCGGGGACTCGCGGAAGGCGGCCACGGTCAGCAGCGCGTAGCCCGCGCTGAGAAAGCCGAAGGCGAAGATCATGAACCGCCAGAACCGGCGGGCCTGGCGGCTCAGCGAGCCGCGGCGCACCAGGTTCAGGGCCGCGAGGGCGCCGACGGCCGCGGTCACCGGCATGGTCACGTATGCGATGGCATCCGGACCGGCGCCGACCGTGACCTGCAGCAGGTACCAGATCGTGGAGACAGCGATGATCCCGCCGGTGACCAGGACGTATCGCCAGGGGGCGCGGGTCTGGGTGGTCACGCGTAATCCATCGGCCGAAGCTCGGGGCGGGTGAGCGATTCGGCTGTCTGGTGCGACACGCCCGGTGCCGGGCGTTGCCGGAAAGCGGAGCGCCCGGGAGCCGGGCGCAGCAGGATGTACGCATGGACGTGCACAGCCGGGAGGACGAGATCCGCACCCGGCTGGCGGACATCACCGGTCCGGAACCGGACGGGCCGGAACGCGCACTGGTCGGCGGGCTGATCCGTTCCTTCCTGGCCAAGACCCCGGTCGGGGTGGATCGGCTGGCCGAACTGCTGCGCGGCGGCACCCCGGGCGAGATACGCAACCACGCCCACGGGTTGAAGGGGTCGGCGTCCAACCTCGGCGCCGACACCCTTGCCGCGATCTTCGCCGAGATCGAGCGCGCCGCCCGCGACGGACGGGTGCCCGACCCCGATCTCACGCTGGGACGGGTCGGCGCCGAGCTGGCGCGGGTGGAGGCGGCGCTGGAAAAGCTGGCGCCTCTACTTCGAGTAACCATATGACGACGCCCGCCCGCCGGAAGGGCGTGCGCTGGACGGTGGGCCGCATGCTCACCGCCGGATTCGCGGTCGCCCTGGTCGCCCTCGGCGTGGTCGGCGCCGCGGCGTACGCCCGGATCGGCGCGCTCATGCACGCCCAGCAGCCGCTCACCCGGTCGCACCGGGTGCTCGGCGGGATCGGGAAGCTCGGCGACCTGGTCAACGCCACCGACCGCACCCAGCGCGAATACCTGAGCGACCACAACACGGCCTCGTTGCAGCTCTACCGCGACACGGCCGGCCTGCTCGACCAGACCCTCGACGAGGTTCAGCACGACACCGCCGACGATCCGGCGCAGCAGCGGCTGATCGGCCAGATCCGGCCGCTGCTGGCCGCCCCCGACCTCGCTGCGCCGGCCGAAAATGACTTCAACCGGGTCACCGCGCTGGTCGACGCGATGCACGACCGCGAGAACGCGGTGCTCGACCAGCATCTCGACGCGATCGACCAGAGCGCCCGCCGCACCCGGCTGCTGATCATCGCGGTGTCGGTCGGCACCGCGCTGTTCGTCGCCGCGGCCGGCCGCTGGATCACCAAGCGGATCACCTCGGCCGCCCACGTGGTCACCGAAGCGGCCGAGCGGGTGATCGAGGGCGACCTGACCCGGCCGGCCGAGGTGACCGGCCCGGCCGAACTGGCCCAGATGGCCCGGGCGGTCAACTCCTCGATGGCCGCGATGGCGACCGCCCGCGACGAGGCGCTCGCCGCGACCGCGGCCAAGTCGGCGTTCCTGGCCGCGATGAGCCACGAGATCCGCACCCCGATGAACGCGGTGATCGGCGGAACCAGCCTGCTCAACGACGGCCCCCTCGACGCCGGGCAGCAGGAACTCGTCGACATCGTGCGGGGCAGCGCCGAGTCGCTCCTCGTGATCATCAATGACATCCTCGACTTCTCCAAGATCGAGGCGGGCGAACTGGTCCTCGACGAACAGCCGGTCAACCTGCACGGACTGCTCGACGACGCGGTCAACCTGGTCGCGCTCACCGCCGATGCCAAAGGCCTGCGGCTCTCGGTCGAGATGGCACCCAACTGCCCGCTGACCGTGATCGCCGACGAGACACGGCTGCGGCAGATCCTGGTCAACCTGCTCGGCAACGCGGTGAAATTCACCGATCGGGGCGGGGTCTCGGTACGGGTCACCTTCGTTGAAGACCGCCTACGGATCGCGGTCCGCGACACCGGCATCGGCATACCGCCCGACCAGCTCGACCGGCTCTTCCAGGCGTTCAGCCAGGCCGATCCGGGCACCCGCGGGCGGACCGGCACCGGGCTCGGCCTGGTCATCAGCCGACGGCTCGCCGAGGCGATGGGCGGCACGATCCAGGTCACGAGCACACCCGGATCGGGCTCGACCTTCACGGTCGAGGCGGCGGTCGGGCTGAGCGACGAAAACGTCGCGCTTTCCTCCCGTACGCCGGCCCGGCGCCGCCGGACGCACCAGCCGCCCCTGCACGTGCTCCTCGCCGAGGACAACCCGATCAACCAGCGGGTGGCCGAGCTGATGCTGACCCGCCGCGGTCACACGGTTGACATCGTCGACAACGGGGCCGACGCGGTGCGGGCGGTGCACGAGGTGGCGTACGACCTGGTGCTCATGGACGTGCAGATGCCGGTCCTGGACGGGCTGTCAGCCACCGAGGAGATCCGCTCGGCGCCGCCCGCGCACGGCTCGCCGCGGATCGTGGCGCTGACCGCGAACGCAACGGCCGACGACCAGGCGGCGGGGCGACGGGCCGGGATGGACGACTTCCTGGCCAAGCCGATCCAGGAGGCCGACCTCGACCTGGTGCTGTCCGGAGGCCACCCCCGGGCCACCCCGGCGGCGCCCCCGACCGGCGAGGACGACGACATCCGCGCCTCGATCGCTGCGATCGCGGGCGCCGACTTCGCCAACCAGGTGCGGCTGGCCGACATCCTGCTCGCGTTCGCCCGGCGCCTCCCGGCGGTGCTGGCCGACATCGACAACGCGGTGGTCGACGGCGACCACGCGCGGGTGGACCGGCTGGCCCACGGGCTGAAAGGGTCGTCGGGCACGCTCGGCGCCCATCGGCTGGCCGGGGCCTGCGCGCGGCTCGAGGCGTACGCCCAGAAGCGTGACGTGGCCGGCCAGGCCGCCACCCTCCGGGAACTCCACGATCGGGCCGACGTGGCGGGGCGCGCGGTGACCAGTGTTTCCCAGGAGCTGGTCGCGGCGGCTGCTTAAGGTCGACGCATGGATTCTGTTGACTACGCCGTGCGGATGTCGCGGGCCGTGGCGGCCGCCACGGCGGAAGGCCTGGACGGGATTCTCGTCAGCCCCGGACCCGACCTGACCTGGCTGACCGGCTACCGGCCGCCGGCGGAGACCGAACGGCTCACGCTGCTGGTCCTGACCCGCGCCCACCCGCCGGCACTGATCGTTCCGGCGCTGGAACGCGGAGACGCGGCGGCGGTCCTCACGCTGGACCTGCTCGACTGGCGCGACGGCGACGACCCGTACGCGCTGGCCGCCGGGCTGCTCACGCCCTCCGGGTCGTACGGGGTGTCGGACTCGACGTGGGCGTTGCACCTGCTGGGGCTGATGGGGGCGCGGCCGGGAACGGGCTATCGGGGCCTTTCCGACGCGCTGCCCATGCTGCGGGCGGTGAAGGACTCGTCCGAGCTGTCCCGCCTGGAGGCCGCGGGGGCGGCGGCCGACGCGGCCTACACATCGATCCTGTCCGTGCCCTTCGCCGGGCGCCGGGAGCAGGACGTGGCTCTCGACCTGGCCGGCCTGCTCCGACAATTCGGGCATTCGTCGGTCGATTTCACGATCGTCGCGTCCGGGCCGAACGGCGCCGACCCGCATCACTCGGCCGGCCCCCGGACCATCTCCCCCGGGGACGCGGTGGTACTCGACTTCGGCGGCCTGATGGACGGATACGGCTCGGACACGACCCGCACGGTGGTCGTCGACGCGCCGTCCGACCTGCTGGTCAAGGTGCACGGAATCGTGCGGGAGGCCCAGGAGGCGGCATTCGCGGCGGTGCGGCCCGGGGTGAGCTGCCAGGAAATCGACCGGGTCGCCCGCGAAGTCATCACGGCAGCCGGGTACGGCCCGCAGTTCATCCACCGCACCGGCCACGGCATCGGGGTGACGACGCACGAGCCGCCATACCTGGTGGAAGGCGAGGAGAGGCCGCTGGTGCCGGGGATGTGCTTCTCGATCGAGCCCGGGATCTACCTGCCGGGCCGCTTCGGCGTCCGCATCGAAGACATCGTGACGGTGACGGAGACGGACGGGAGGCGCTTCAACAACACCGACCGCGGCCTGGCCGTGGTGCACTGACCCGCTCCGAGGCTTTCTTCTGCGGGTCGACGAGGCTTCTTCTGCGGGTCGACCGGGTCGGCTCTCAGCTCGCGGTTCTCCGCCTCGGCTCTCAGCTCGCCGCTCTCGCATCTGGACTCTCCAACCGCGGCTCTCAACTCGGGACTCTCCGACCTCGGCTCTCAGCCCACGGCTCTCCCACCTCGCCCGTCCTCACGGCTCGCCCACCTCGCCCGTCCTCACGGCTCGCCCACCTCGCCCGTCCTCACGGCTCGCCCACCTCGCCCGTCCTCACGGCTCGCCCACCTCAGGCCGCGCCGGACCTCATCCCCCAACTCTTCCCGCTCTCCCGGCTCAGGCCGGGCGGCCTTCGTAGGCCGCGAGGTGGGACGGCAGGCCGGTTCCGGATGGGAGGGCCGGATCGGGGACCGCCACGCCCCATGTCGTGACCACCGGGAGCTGACCCGCCCAGAGCCCAAGCGCAGCGTCCGGACTGTCACCGTCGTCCGGCGGGCCGTCACTGACCTTGACCGAGGCTTCTCCAAGGGAGAGCGCGAGCAGTGCGGTGGCAGCGAGCTCCTTGCGCGAGGGTTGCCGGGCATAGTCCCACTGACCGGGCGCCACGTGCTCGGTGAGCACCCGCAAGCCGTGCAGCTTAGCTTCGTCGTCGCGAACCCACTCCGGCACCCCGTAGATCATCGCGCTCCGATAGTTGATGCCGTGCTCGAACACCGACCGTGCAAGCACCAGCCCGTCGAACACCGTAACCGTCACACACACTTCGGCGCCCGTGGTGAGGCTCCGGCTGGCCACCGACCCGTGCAGATAGATCCGCTCCGCGTCGAACCCATAGACAGTAGGCACCACCATCGGATGCCCGTCGACGACGACGCCGAGGTGCGCAATCCGCCCCGCCGCCAGCACGGCAAGCAGCTCGGCGGGCTCGCTACGCCCGTTCTCTTTGATCCGGCGGTGCCGAGTACGGGGCGTCGACGACAGCATCCGACCACTCTAGGTGCGCAAGAACGCAGTGACGTGAAACGGGCAGCCGTTTCCCGACCTAGGCGCCGGGCCCACAGAGGCCTGTTCACGGAGGCCGACTCGCGCAGGCCGACTCGCGCAGGCCGACTCCGCACGCCGACTCGCGCACGCCGACTCGCGCACGCCGACTCGCGCACGCCGACTCGCGGACGCCGACTCGCGGACGCCGGCCCATCAAGGCGGGCGTTAATCAGGGCCAGCGTTCACCAAGGCCAGCGCCCACCACGGCGGCGCCCACCACGGCTGGCACTCAGCACCGCTGGCACTCGGCACCGCTGGCGCCCACCACCGCTGGCGCCCACTACCGCTGGCGTCGGCGATCCGGTCCGTCAGGCGGTGACGACGCTGCGGCGGGGGCACTCCGCCGCGCCGGTGCCGTGCGCGTGGCTGCCGTACTGGGCGAGCTCGCCGACTGTGGCGACGACGCGGTCGTTGGGGCACGGTTTGAGCAGCACCGCACAGACTCCGGCCTCGGCCGGCTGGGTGTCACCGGGATGCAGCTGACCGCTGAGCATGAGGATCGGGATGCCGGCGAGATCGGGGTGGCTGCGGATAGCCCGCGACAGCTCCAGGCCGTCCATCCGAGGCATGCCCAGATCGGTCAGCACCACATCAGGCCGGTTGGCGATCGCCGACTCGAATGCGGCCAGACCGTCCGGCTCGCGCGACACGGTGTGTCCTGCCCGCTTGAGTAGCCGGGTGAGGATCACGGCAATGTCCTCGTCATCCTCGGCGATCAGCACTACAGCCATGCGCGCTCCGGCCATCTCGCTTCCGGCGTTATTCAGAACAGCATGCGCCGGGCGTTGGTGCGCCGTGGTGCTTTTGCTCTATCCCGGATGCTCTCGCGGCCGTTTTGCGTCCGGGTGGTGTACACGCCGGATAACTTCCCGCTCTTTCGGGCGAATTCGGCAATCTCTGTTTCACCCGTCGAGGCCTCATCCTCCCAATTCCTTGAGTGCCGTGCGGACCAGGCCCATGAACTGCCGCGGGGTGACGGCGCCGACGGGCCCGGCCGGCGCGGATCCGTCGGCTCGAGCGACGACCAGGTCGTCCGGGACGGCTCGTTGATGCACGACCACGGTGTTCGGCGGGATGCCGAGCAGGTATTGCCCCCAGTTACCGATCGCCAGAAACGTGCCTTTGGGCAGCGATTGCGGGATCCACCAGAGGTAGCCGTACCCCATGGGCGCCCCGGCCTCGAGCCCTACCTGTGGCGTCGTGCTCGCCGCGACCCACTCGGCGGGCACGACCTGCCGATCGCCCCAGCGGCCGCCGTTGAGCATCATCTGACCGATGCGGCCGAGGTCGCGGCCGGACAGGAAGAAGTGATGGGCGAGATGGACCGACCGGTCGGACCGGCCGAGCAGTCGCTGCCGCCCGAGGTCGAAGTCCTGGAAGCCGAGCGGCTCCGCGATGTCTTCGGCCAGCGCGTCGAAGACCGCCCGCCCGGTGCAGCGCTCGAAGATCGTGCCGAGCACGTTGAAGTCCCAGTTGTTGTAGAAGAAGTGCTCTCCCGGCTTTTGGGACCCTCGCTCCGGAGCACCCTCCTCGAGGCCGGTCGCCGTCGATGGCGCGTGATAGACGCCGGACCTTGCCGTCAGCAGGTCACGAACCCGGGCCTGCCGTTCGATCGGCAGCAAGCCGCCGACATCGTCGATGCCCAGCTCCCCCAGAGTGGCGTCGAGCGCGATGGAGCCGTTCCCGACCGAACGCCCGAACAGCACGGACAACACGCTCTTACGCACCGAGGCCAGATATGCCGGACTGGTGTTGTCGCCGTAGTCGAGGACGGTCTCGGAGCCCCTCAGCACGAGGAAGCCCGTCGTCGGTAGGGCACGAAGGCCTGCCATCACCTGATCCATCGCCGTCATTCCCTTTCCGCGGTCTGGTGATTGCCGACGGCGAGGATGGCTCCCATCGCCGAAGATTTGGTGATGCCGCGCGCGCCGAGGACCCGACCGGCCCGACCGGCCGGGTTGCGCAACATGCCCAGGAGCAGGTGACCGGGACCGACGCGGTGGCCTCGCGCCTCGGCGAGCGCTCCGTCGAGAGTTCGTCGCGCTTCTACGCTCAGAGACAGCCTGACCGACTGGTCCCCGCCGGTGTCGCTCGCTTTCCCGGACTCGAATGCGGCCGAGCCATGACGCTGCCCCGGGCCACCCGAACCCTCCGCCGACTGCTCGAGCTCCGAGCGGAGGACGACCGGGTCGACCCCGAGCTCCCTGATCGCGGCCACGGCCGGACTTTCGTCATCGTCCAGCACGCCCAGAAGTAGATCGCCGCTGTCGATCGCATCGCGGCCCAGACGGGCCGAGTGCACTTCGGCGCGGTGCAGCGCGGCCAACGCCGCCTCGCCGAGTTGCCGCAGTGCGCCCGCCTCGACAAGGTCGGCGATGGTCAGGTGGGTCAGCAACGGCCCATATCTTTGCTGAGCGCCCTGCCGGCTCAAGCCGCGCGGCGCACCGATGTCGGCCCACGAAAGCCCCTCGGCGCGCGCCTGCTCGACGAAAAAGCCGACCAGGCTCTCGCCGAGATGCGTCAACTCGCCGGCCAGTCGCTCCGCGTGGCCGATGTGCCGGATCGGATCTCGGGGCTCGGCTGTCCCATCAAGGAGGACGTCACGGATGAGATCGAAGAGAGGAGGAATCGCGGTCATGTCAACATCGTAGTTGACACCGCGTAGGTGTCAATGGTTCTGTTGACGCATGCCGTTCGACCCCGAGGGAAGCGCTCCTCTGTCCCACCTGTCCCTGCTCGCTCATCACCCCGAGCGCCTGCTGGCGTTGCGTCTTGCCCTGGCCCGACACGTCCACGCGGGGTCGACAGTGCTCGACGCCGGCTGCGGCGCGCTCGGCACCCTGGCCATCATGGCCGCGAAGTTCGGCGCGCGCCACGTGGTGGGCATCGACGGTGGCCCGCTCCCGATGGCCCGGCGGCTCGCCGAGGAAAACGGCGTCGGCGACCGCGTGACTTTCCTGGATTGCGATCTCGACGACGCCGACGCGGCGATCGGCCCGTTCGACGTCATCATCGGCATGGTCTACCTGAACCATCCGCGACTCGACCTGGCGCGCCAACAGCTGATGGCCCGGGTCGCGGAGCGCTTCGCCCACCCGGCGACAGTCTTCATTCCCGATCGGGTGCGGCTGAGCGTGGCCGGCTTCGACACCCGAACCGCGGATGCCACCGGCGAGACCAAGAGCACGGCCTGGCGCGAGACGATCGAGCGGACCGAGTCGCACACCGGCCTGTCCATGCGCGCGGCACGGTTCCTGGTCGATCCCGATTGGCGCAAGAGTCGGCTCGGCCTGGCCGTGCCTCCGCTCTCTCCCGACGCCCGGCTGACCGCCCGCTTCGGCTTTCCCGATCGCAACACCATGACCCAGCTGACCGACCGCGAGGTCGTGGCCGAGGCGGCATTCGGACAAGGCGCCGCCGCACCTGGCTTCCCGGGGTCACTGGAGGTGCCGGTGACACGCGCCGGGCGGCTCGACGGAGTGATCTGGCGTCAGGACATCGCCGCCGGCGACCTGCTCATCCGCAGCACCGAGACGTTTCAGTCCGTCGACTCGCCCGAGCCGGTCATTCCGCGGGAGACGGTCACGCTGACGCTCGACGACCGCTGGCAGCTGAACGTGCCGGCCACGGTCACGCCGGGATAGCGCCGGGAGTCGACCCCTGTCCCGGCATGAACAGACTCGTTTCTTGACAACTCCACAGTGTGGGCAGGGCTCCCGCCCAGCCTCGGGTGCGACGACGCACCATGGCTGACGAGGCCAACCGACCGGACGGGGGCGGGAGACCTGCCGAATCGGCAGCGATAGCATGATGAACCGGGGTCCCTGCAGTCTCTGCTGCTCTGCAGGGACCCCGTCATGCCCCCTGCCTCGCCGGATCGAGACGCATCAAGGCGCGACCAGACGTTTCGAGGCTTGACCCGACGTTTGAGCGACGACAGCCGACGCGACGAGGGCCGATGCGACGAGGGCGCCGAAAAGAGCAAGCCGGCGCCCGCCCCTCAGGGCCGGCACCGGCTTGATCACGCCGCGGAGGCACAGCTCACCGCTCGGTGAGCTCCTCCTCGTCGTCGTTCTCGTCCTCTTCGGGGCTCTGTCGCTGCGCCGGCACGGAGTCCTCGGACTCCTCGACGCCGTGACGAGGGCCGCCCACGGACGCTTCGGGAGCGCGCTCGTCGACGATCATCTGCTGGCCCTGGTGCATGTTCTGCGCGTTCGGATGGGCCGCTACCTCGGGCAGCAGCGCGTGCTCGGGCAGGTCCATGTTCGTCTGGGGCTGATCGACCCAGAGCGCACGCAGCTGGTTCTGCATGAACGCGGTGAGGCGCGACCGGTACTCCCGGTCGAAGTGCTCCAGAGCCTCGATCTGGTTCTGCAGCGCCTCGCGCTTGGTGCCCAGGCTGCCTACGACATCGTCGTAGCGCTGACGGGCCTGGTGGTTGAGGTGCTCCGAGCTGGCGCGGGCTTCGGCCACTATCTGCTCGGACTGGGCACGGGCCTCCGCCACGATCTTGTCAGCGATCCGCCGCGCTTCCTCGGTTCGGGCGTGTGAGTCGCGAGCGACCTGCTCGGACGCGGCACGGGCGTCCGTGAGCACCTTGTCGGCCTCGCGCCGGACGTTGTGGGCGTGCACCTGTGCGTCGCGGGCGATCTGCTCGGCCGCGGCCAGCGCGTCGGTGCGAATCTTGTCGGCCTGGTGGTGAGCCCGGGCGACGTGTTCCTCGGCAGTGCGCTGCGCGAGCGTCAGCACCTGGAGGGCTTGGTTGGGGTGAGCCGGCTGCTGCGGAGGAGAGACCAGCGCGTGCTCGGAGGTCTCACCTTCCGATGACGTCCCATTCAGCAGCACTTTGACCCGATCCTTCATGCGGTTGTCAGACACGTGGAGACCTCCGTAGGCGCCGACGGCGCTGGCGTGATCGGCGCGGACTCTACCAAGCTGAACTGGTATTTAGCGAGAGCAAGTGGGACGTGATAACGCCATTACGAGAGTTCCGCCGATTCGCTGAGAGACCGCAGGTAAACGAGGTTGTCGCGGGTGCGTTCGGGGAGCGGAACATCGACGGAAAAGTCCTCGGCGGTCACCCATCCGTCGTACCCCACCGCCGATAGAGCGCGGAAATAGGCCGAGAGGTCGGCCTGACCGGACCGTAACGGTGACCACTCGGCCCGCCACGCGACCGACCCGTCCGGGTGGGCGCCGTCCACCTGCCAGGCGACATTCTTGACATGGACGTGAGCCAGGTGGTCGCCGAGCATCTCGAGGCCGGCGCGGAAATCCTCGTGGCCCTCGATCACCAGATTGCCGACGTCGTGGATCACCCCGACATGCGACGGATCGAGGCCGTCCACCAGTCGCACCGCGGCCGACGCCGACGACACGATCGTGCGGTGGTGCAGCTCGACGAGGATCTTGACGTCGTGAGCCTCGGCTCGGGCGGCTGCCCATTCGAGGTCGGCGCGCGCCTGCGCGAACAGCGCCGGATACGTGTCGTCACCCAGCGCCGGCATGGTGAGCCGAACCCGCCCGGCCCCGAGGGCGGCCGTCGCCGAGAGCACCCGGACGACGTCCGGCCGGTCGCTGACCTTGACGTACGCCCCGACGCCGGAGAACTCGAGACCCGCCTCGCTGGTGACGCGCCCGATCTCCGGAACGCTCTCTTCGAGACCGGTCAGTGGCCAGGTCGCCCGGTTGCCGGCCCAGAAGCTGGGCGGATCGGCCGGTGCCTGGTCGGTGACTCGCCATTCGACGCCGTCCCAACCCTGGTCGGCAAGATTCCGGGCCGCCTCGGCCGGAGTCCACTCGGGTGTCGAGGCCGTGAAGACCGAAAACTTCATCGAGAGACCCCATCAATCGACTCGGGCTGGCCGGAGCTTGCCGACCTGTAAATGGCTTCGACCACCGAAAGTGCGAGGAAACCGTCCTCGACGCCGACTCCCGGCGGCCGCCCGGTCAATATCGCCTCCACTATGTCCTCATACTGCCGTAAATGCCCGATGATGAAGTTGTCCTCCGGTTTGGGCGTCCCCGCCGGCTCGGCATCGGCCAGGGTGTCCGGCTCGGCAAAGGAAGCGGATTCGAGCTGATCGTCATGGAGGACGGCAGAGCCTTCGGATCCGTGCACCTGGAGCCGAACACCGGAGCCGGGATAGGCGGCCGTGGTCGCATGCAGCGTCGCCAGCGCCCCGGATTCGAACCGCAGCACCGCCACCAGTACGTCCTCGACCTCGATCCCGGTGTGGGCGAGCCGGTCCGTGTACGCGAACACGGACACCGGACGGCCCAGGAAGTGCAGAAGAAGATCGAGAGTGTGGACGCCCTGATTCATCAGGGCACCGCCGCCGTCCAGCGCCAGTGTTCCCCGCCAGCCGGCGGAGTCGTAATAGTCCTGGCCGCGCCACCAGGGGACGGTCGCGACAGCCGAGGTGAGCGTGCCGAAGCGGCCGGCCGAGATCGCCGCGCTCACCGTGACGGTCGCCGGGTCGAAGCGGTGCTGGCTGATCACGGAGACGACCTGCCGGGGCGCCGATCGGGCGGCGTCGACCAGCGGCCGGGCCTTAGCGACGGACACGTCGAGGGGCTTCTCGATGACCACATGTGCGCCGGAGTTCAGGGCCATGAGAGCCTGCGAGACGTGCTGGCCGCTCGGCGTGCAGATGACGACGACCTGCGGCCTCGCCGCCGCGAGGGCCTCGTCCAGACTCGCGAAGCAGGCGGGCGAAGTAGGGATCGCCGCGGCAAGCCGAGTGGCCGCGGGCGCGATCGGGTCGACGACCGCAACGATGCGGAACTGCGGGATTCGCAGCATCGCGGCCACGTGGTTGCGGCCGATGATCCCCGCTCCGACGATCGCCACGGTGAGCTGATCAGTCATGCCAGCGATACTCCGATCTCCTGGGTCAGTGCCGCGAAGGCGCGGGCGGCGCGACCGAACTCGGCCGGCCCCGAGAAGCCACCGGTCGACGACTGCATGGCGAGATGAGGTTCGAGGGAGGCGTATCCCGCGTACCCGTCATCGCGCAGCGCCGTGAGCGTCTCCCGAAGCTCGCCGTCGCCCTCCCCGGCCGGCACGACCGTGCCGGTCGCCGCGACCGCGTCCTTGACCTGGAGGTATTCGAGGTGAGGGCGGAGCATGGCGTAGCCGTCGGTGAAGGGCTTCACGCCGACCTGGACGAAGTTGGCGTTGTCCCACGCCACCCGCAGGGCGTCCGAGCCGACCGACTCGATCAGGTCGAGAACTCGGGACGGGATGTCGCCGTAGATCTCCTTCTCGTTCTCGTGCAGCAGCACGATGTCGTTGCGCTCGGCGACCGAGGCCATCGTCGAGAGGCGCCGCAGCACCTCGTCGCGGATCGCCGCCGGGGCCACGCCGGCCGGACGGTAGAAGGAGAAGATCCGGATGTACCGGGCACCGAGCACGTGGGCCGCCGAAAGTGCCCGCGACAAACGGTGCAACTCGGCGTCGAAGGACGACTGATAGTCGACCTTGCCGAGCGGCGACGCGATCGCCGAGACGCCCATCCCCCGCTCGGAGATCAGCCGGCCGAGCGATGCCAGCTGGTCATCGGTCAGGTCGACGACGTTGGCGCCCCAGGCACTGCGTACCTCGATGAACCCCGCGCCGAGCGCACTCAGCACGCTCAGCTGGACCACCGGGTCCGCGTCGATCTCATCGCCGAAGCCGGACAGCTTCCAGGTCACTTGACCCCTCCCGAGGTGAGCCCACTCATGAGATAGCGCTGGAAGATCAGATAGAGGGCCACGACCGGTGCCGCGCAGACCAGCGCGGCCGCCATCAACTGGCCGTAGAGCGGCAGGGCACCGCCCTCCTGGGTCGCTCCGAAGACCTGCAGGGTGACCGCCGCGGTCCGGGTTTCCGGGTTGGTCATCACCGAGGCGAACAGGACATCGTTCCAGCCGAGCAGGAAGGCGAAGATTGCCGACACGATGAGGCCGGGCCAGCTCAGCGGGAGAACGATGCGGGTCAGGACGGTCCACGACGAGGCGCCGTCGACGCGGGCGGCCTCGTCGAGCTCGCGGGGCAGGCCGCGCAGGTAGGTAACCATCACCCAGGTCGAGAACGGGAGACCGAAGGTCAGATAGGTGAGGAACAGGGCCCACCGGGTGCCGATCACAGTCACCCCGAGAGTGCTGCCGATGCTGGAGAACAGCACGAACACCGGCAAAAGCAGGAGCGTGCCGGGCACGCTCTGCAGCGCGAGCAACCCGCGCAAGATCAAAAGCCGGCCTTTGAAGGCAAAGGCCACCAGGACGTACGCGGCCAGCAGCGAGACAAAGGCACACAACACGGCTACCGACCCGGCCACTATCAGGCTGTTGACCAGCCCCTCGCCCAGGTCCACGGTCGACCAGATGTGCACGTAGTTGGCAGGTTCGAAACGGCTGGGCAGGAAATGGCCGGCCGCCACCGACAGATCCGGGCTGACCGATGCGAAGATCACGTAAAGGACGGGTCCGAGCACCAGGACCAGGAGCAGCACGAGGACGACCGCCCGCAGCGGCCGAGGCAGCATCCGGGCGACCTCGTCGGACCGGGCGGTGGTCATCGCTGTGCCCCGTCCTCGCCGGTGGCGAGGCGGACCGCCCGCAGGTAGACGGCCATCGGGATGACGATCAGCACCAGCGAGATCACGGCCATCGCGGCGCTCAGCCCGAACCTCAGGTTCTGGAAGCTCTCCACCCAGGTCAGCACCGGCAGCACCTCCACATCATGCGGTGCCGGAACGCCGAACAGGACGAACGGCAGTGTGAAGTTGTTGACGTTGTGCAGGAAGGCGATGATCAGGGCGAGTGCGAGCGGGCCGCGCAGGTGAGGTCCGATCACGTGCCGGAACTTCGCCCACCAGCCCGCTCCGTCGAGCGCCGCCGCCTCGTGCACGGTCGGGTCGATCGACTGCAGTCCGGCGACCGCGAGCAGGTAGATGAGCGGCCAGGACGCCCAGACCTGGACGATCACGAGGGCCCAGAAGCTCTTGGGGCCGTTCAGCCAGAGCCCGGGATGCCAGCCGAGGTGGCCCAGCCAGCTGTTGGCGATCCCCTCCGGCTGCAGGATGATGCGCCAGACCGTGCCGACGACGAAGGCCGGCAGCACGTAGGGCACCAGGAAGATGGAACGGACCAGCCCGCGGCCCCGGAAGCGGTCCTGGGTGGCGAGTGCGGCCGCCACCCCGATCGGCAGGGTCACGACGGTGACCAGCGCGGCGTACGCGACGCTGAGGCCGATGCCGTGCAGCAGCGGCGAGTCGGTGAGTGCCTCGCGGTAGTTGTCCAGGGCGATGAACGGGGCGTGCACCCACTCGCGGATCGTGTACTGGTCGAGGTCGGCGAGCGAGATGTAGACGGCCACCACCAGCGGGACCACGATGACGACCAGCGTGAGCAGGCCGCCCGGTAGAAGCATCCACAGTGGGCGGTTGGCTCGGGTCACCCGGCGGGGCCGGTCCGGACCGGACCGGTACAGCTCGGCGCCGCCGGCCGATTGCTCGGACGACGGGGCCGGGGTGCGGGTCGTCACTTCGCCTTGTCCAGTGCGCCCTGCGCGTCGGCCTGCGCCTTCCGCACCAGGCCGTTGAGTTTGCCGTCGTCGACCTTGCCCGCCGACAGGTCGGGGATCGACTGGACAACCACGTTGACCAGGGCCAGCTGGATCTGGCTCCAGCCGCCGGTGAACGGGGTGCCGACCGACTTCGAGGCCGAGTCGACGATGGGTGCGAGAACCGGGTCGTTCTTCAGCGTGGCGGCCGCCTCGGCGTTGGTCGGGAGTTCGCCGAGCAGCTTGTAGTACGCCTCCTGGCTGTCGGCGCTGGTGAGCTGCTTGACCAGGGCGAGGGCGAGGTCCTTGTGCTTGGAGTACTTCGCCACAACCAGGTTGTCGCCCGACAGGATGCTCGCGGCGGGTTTGCCGCCGGCCGGTACGGCGGTCGCGCCGGGCGGGATCGTCGGCATCAGGGCGTAAGCATATTTACCGGCGACCGAGGACTTGTCGAGGGCCGGCCGCGAACTGGCCGACACCATCGGCAGGAAAGCCGCCTTCCCTTCGCCGAACGCCGCCACGGCCTGGGCGTTCTTCCAGGCGACCGCGGCCGGGTCGACGACCTTGTCGGTCGCGAGCCAGCCCAGGTAGGTCTTGTAAGCCGTCATCGTGCGCGGGTCGCTCAGCGTGGCCGTCTTGCCGTCGACCAGCGGGTTTCCCGCCTGCACCGACATCGCCCAGACGAACTTCCACGGGTCGAAGCCGTCCGCGTAGCCGATCGCCAGGCCGTACTTGCCGGCACCGGTCGTCTTCTTGGCCTGGGCAAGGAGACCGTCCCAGCTGTTGGCCGGCTTGTCGATGCCGGCCGCGGCGAGCATGTCCTTGTTGTAGGCCATCACGAACGGGCGGCTGGCGAACGGGATGCCGGCCTCGTGTTGGGCGTCCGGGCCGGAGATGCCCAGATCGGCGGGGACGAACTTCTCGCGGCCGCCGATCTTGGTCCAGTCGTCGGCGCTGAGCGTCTGGAAGGCTCCCGTCGCGTACGCGGTCGGCGTGAACGTGGTGCCCAGCGCGTACACATCGGGGCCCTGACCGGAAAGCACCGACGTCTGGATGCGGGTGAGCTCGTCGTTCGCGGAAGCGAACGTCTCGAATTTGATCGTGGATCCGCTGTTCTCCTTGGCGAAACGCGCCGAGACGTCGGAGAACCACTGCCGCTGCTGCTCGGGATAGATCGTGTTGGCGCCGATCAGCACGTTGATCGTCGTGCCGGCGCCACCAGCGGAATCGCCGGACCCGCCGCAGGCCGTGAGGCCGGAGGTGACAAGAACCGCGCCGGTAAGCGCGATCAACACTCGCCGTGTGGTCATGCCGGGAAGTTAACAATCGATCAATGTGGATGGCAATCGTTTGCCAAATTTTGCCACGCCTGGTTGGCTGGCCCAAAAGGGAGCACAGGCATGAGAGCTCGGCGGGCCGTCACCATCACCGACATCGCGAAGGCGACCGGGGTGGCGCCTTCGACGGTGTCGCGCGCGCTGAACAAGCCGGGCCGGGTCAGCGCCGCCACCCGGGAGCGCATCGAAGCCGCCGCCCGGGAACTCGACTACGTGCCCAACTCGCAGGCGCGGGCACTCAGTTCGGGGCGCACCGGCACGATCGCCGTGCTCGTCTCCGACGTGACCAATCCGTTCTACTTCGGTCTGATTCGGGGCACGCAGCAGCAGTTGAAGGCGGCCGGGTACGCGCAACTGCTCATCGACACCGAGGACTCGGGCGAGCACGAGGCCGAGATGCTGCGCAAGATGCGCCGCTGGATGGACGGCGCGATCCTGACCGCGTCCCGGCTGCCGGAGCGGGCACTGGCCGATCTCGCAGCCGAAATCTCGCTGGTCACGGTCAACCGCAACGTGCGTGGCGTGCCCAGCGTGGTGATCGACACTCCGGCCGGCATGGCACTGGCGGTCGAGCATCTCGTATCGCTCGGGCATCGCGACATCGCGTACGCCTACGGCCCGGAGAACTCGTGGTCGAACCGGGCCCGCTGGCAGGCGCTGAAGGCAGCCGGGCAGCGCTACGGGCGCGCGTTCGAGCGGGTCGGGCCGTTCCCGCGCGGCCGCATGTTCGGCTCGGCCGCCGCCGACGCGCTGCTCAACACCAGGGCGACCGCCTACATCGCCTTCAACGACCTGCTCG
This sequence comes from Actinoplanes sp. NPDC051343, assembly GCF_044455125.1. Lineage (NCBI taxonomy): Bacteria > Bacillati > Actinomycetota > Actinomycetes > Micromonosporales > Micromonosporaceae > Actinoplanes > Actinoplanes sp. NPDC051343. The sequence continues at coordinate 411,359 of NZ_JBITEL010000003.1, read as the reverse complement.
CCATCGGCATCCTGGCGCGGCTGCGCGAGCGGGGCGTGCGGGTGCCCGCGGACGTGAGCGTCGTGGGCTGCGACGACATCTTCGGCGCCGACTTCTGCAACCCGCCGCTGACAACCCTGACCGCTCCGATCGAACAGGCCGGCCGGGTCGCCGTCTCACTCCTGCTGTCCCACCTGGACGCCTCGTCGGCCCAACCTCAGCGGCGCGCTGTCGTACTGCCGACCCACCTGACCATCCGGGAGTCGACGGGCCCGGCCCCTCAGCGGTTGGCGCCGCCCGCTTGACGGGTCACGCGTCGACAGGCCGGCGCTTAAGCGGTAGGCGCGCTCCTGCAACCGGTACAGCTGGGCATCAGCCCCGTCGGCCGCCATCAGCTCCTCGTGGGTGCCCTGCTCGGTGACTCGGCCGTCGATCCGCTTGACCACCATGCCCGGACCATGCCGGTCAGCTGCCACGCCGCCTGTTCGGTCAGGAACAGACCGGCGACCAGCGTGGCCGCGGTCAGGGCCCGGCGATTGTCGTGAGCGCCGGAACAGGACGGCGACGAGACGGCCCACCGCCAGAGCCTGGGCCACCGGCAGGGCGGCCCGGATCAGTTGCAGCACCCCGAGCAGCGACGAAAGGGCCGTACCCGCCCGCCCGAGCAGGCGCAGCAGGCGAATGCGCGCAGCGATCACCGACACCCCCGACGTCGACTGCGATCGATAGTGGTCATCCGCGCGGTGGAAGACAAACCGCATATCCGGGATGCCGCACTAGGCTGAGCGGGTGGCAGACGAGGCCGTGCAGGCCGTGGTGCGCCAGATCCTCGCCGTCGTGCCGGCGGGATGCTCCTGGCTGCTGCCGGAGATCGGCGAGGACGGTTCGGTCGCCGACTTCCTGATCGCCGCCACCAGCGGCGACGCGCACGACATCTACGGCCGCGGCGCCTCCCGGCTCCACGCCCGGCTCAGCGACCTTTACCCGACCATCGTCGGTGGCCGGCTCTGGCAGATGTACCTCGACGTGCTGCGCACCGGCGAGCCGGACGAGATGGGCGAGTTCCGGTACGAGGAGAAGCGCTCCGGCATCGTCGCGCACTCGACCTTCGACGTCACCGTGCACCGGGTCCTCGGCGGGCTGCTCGTCTGGTGGCAGCGCCTCGACGAGGATCGTCGCCGCCTGGAGATCACCGAGCTGCTGGGCAGCCTCGGCTGGGCCGAGTACGACATGACGACCGGGGCCAGCCAGTGGTCGCCCGGGATGTACCGGATCTTCGAACGTGACCCGACGCTGGGCCCGTTGTCGCGGGCCGAGCAGGCGGCGGCGATGCTGGCCGATGATCGCGGGATGAGCGAGGCGGCCTGGCAGACCATGGACAGCGGATCGGCGTCCGACGTCACGGTCCGGTTCCGGACCGGGCCGGTGGTCAAGCACCTGCGCATCCTGTCCGACGTGGTCAGCGACGCGGACGGAACCCCGCTGAAAATCAATGCCGTCCTGCAGGACGTCACCACCCGGGAGAGCTCACGCTCGGCGATCCAACGACTCAACGACCGATTGCGTACGCGGGAGATCACCGCCCTGGCCGAGCACCGGCTGGCCGGGCAGTTGCAGAACCTGATCCAGCCCATCCCGGCGGCGCCGTTCCCGCTGCCCGGCCTCGAGGTCATGGCCGGTTACCTCCCGGCCGAGAGCGCCGTCCGGGTGGGCGGCGACTGGTACCACGCCGACGAGCTGCCGGGCGGCCGGGCCGTGCTGGCGGTAGGCGACGTGGCCGGGCACGGGGTGGGTGCGGCCAGCGGCATGGCCCACCTCCGCTTCGCCCTGATCGCCTGGCTGTCGATCGGCATCGACGACCCGTCGCTGCTGCTGGCCCACCTCAACCGGCTCTGCCTGCAGTTGCAGATCACCGGCACCGCGGTGCTCGCCGTCTTCGACCCGGTGGCCGGCGAGCTGTGCTGGGCACGGGCCGGCCACCCGCCACCGCTGCTCGCGCGGGGCGGCGCGGCGGTACCCCTCGATCTGCCGACAGGGCTGCTGCTCGGGGCCGAGGGGGACACGATCTATCCGGTGAGCACGCTCCGGCTCGCCCGCGACGACCTGGTGCTGCTCTACACCGATGGGTTGGTCGAACGCCGTACGCTCGGTGATCCGCCCCTCCTGACGGAGGTGACCGACCTGGTCGTGGCCGCCTCGGCCGATGTGGACCACGCAACGATTGCCCAGCTCGCGTCGCGTCTCAACCGCCCGAGCCCGGACGACGACACGTGCACGCTTACGGCACGGGTGCTTTAAGGCTCGACCTCGAGCAGGAAGGTCAGGCACACCCGGGTGCTACCGTCCTCGGACTCGATGCCCACCTCGTCGCAGATGCTTTCCACGATGGCGAGGCCCCGGCCGCGTACCTCCTGGGCGGCCGGCATCTCCCGGCCGAGCAGGCGCATCGGGCCCCGATCGATGACGTCGCAGAGCAGGCGGCCCGGCTCGGCCCGAAGGCGCACCCGGCCGCCGCCCGCGGTGTGCTGCAGGGTATTGGTCGCCAGCTCGCTGACCGCCAGAGTGAGCAGGTCGGCCCGGCGCTCGGGCAGGCCGAGATGGCCGGCACTGGCTCGCACGAACGCGCGCACCTCGGCCAGGTCGGCCGGACGGTCGTAGCTCATCTCGTAGTGCCGCAGGCCTCCGGTCATGGACTCACACAGCCGGAGCCCGGGGGCGGGCTGAGCAGAGCGCCGACGCCGGTGAGATCGAGAACCGTCGCCACGGCACCCGTCGGGTTGACCACGAACAGCTTCCGGCCGGACTTCTTGGCCGCGTGGTGGGCGGTGATCAGCCCGTGCACGCCGCTGGAGTCGAGGAAGTCGAGGCTGCCCAGGTCGACGACCACCACCGGGCTGCGATGGAGGGCGTCCAGCAGGGTGGCGGTCATTTCCTCGCGCACCTCGAGATCGCACTCGCCGGCCAGTGCAACACGGACGCGGCCGGCCTCGTCGGAGGTCGTCGCCTCGAAGCGCGCCATGGCCGCAGTCCTTTCCGCCGGACACCTGACGCCGGGTGGTCGCAGTCATCATGTCATCCGGCGTCTCGTGGTCAACCAGATGTCAAGCGTGCGGGGAACCCCGGCGCCCCCGGATCGCTTACTTTGCCATTATTCGGTCATAAACGCCGCTTAAGATCATCCTCGTTATATTGGGCATACATGTCGCCATCGGGGATGAACCATGAAGATCCGACGCCTTATCGTCGTGCTGGCGGGCTCCACGGCGGTCCTCGCCTGCACCTCGGGAACCGCCAGCGCGGCGGCCGACTACCCGGTGGCAATCTGGGCCATGGACGAGCCGGCCGGCTCCCGCACCATGCACGACAGCTCCGGTAACGGGCTGAATGGCCGGGTCGGCGACGAGGTCGGCGTCGGCTCCTACTACGACGGCGCGCTCGGCTTCCGGTTCCCGCGCCTCGAGCCGGACACCCCGCCGACCCACCCCGGGCACCTGATCGTCGTTCCGAGCAGCGACCTGCTCAACCCGGGCAGCGGCGATTTCGCGGTCACCATGCGACTACGCACGATCTACCAGTTCGGCAACATCGTCCAGAAGGGCCAGGCCACCGTGCCCGGCGGCAGCTGGAAACTGCAGATCCCCAACGGACACGTGCAGTGCTGGTTCCGCGGATCGGCGGGCCAGGTGCTGGTCACCGGGTCGCAGAAGATCAACGACGGAAGGTGGCACGTCATCCGCTGCGAGCGGACGGACGGAGGCGTGAGCCTGACGATCGACGGGCGTACCGCGGCCGGCAAGTACGGCCCGACCGGGCGCATCGCCAACAACTGGCCGCTGTCGATCGGTGGCAAGACCGAGTGCGACCAGCGGTCGGTGGGGTGCGACTACTTCGCCGGCGACCTCGATTACGTAGCGATCGAACGATAAGTTCGGTCCGTCTTAAAGCTTCACAGGACGGTTGACACCGGGACCCGGCTGGGCGAATGTTCCTCAATGAGCTCTGACTGGCCGGTCGCGAGCGCGTTGATGGCGGGCCGCTATCGCCTGGTCTCACTGCTGGAGACCGGTGGCATGGCCGAGATCTGGCGGGCCGAGGACGAGTTGCTCGACCGGCCGGTCGCGGTCAAGCTCCCCACCGGGCCCCAGGTCGTCTGGCGCGAGGCCCGCATGGCGGCCCGGCTGTCGCATCCCGGCATCGCGGCGGTCCACGACTACCGCGAGGCCGTACGCCCCGACGGCACGGTGGTGCCGTTCGTGGTCATGGAGCTGCTGACCGGCGAATCGGTGGCGGCCCGGGTTGACCGCGAGCTGATCGGCTGGGCCGAGGCGGCCCACATCGGGGCGGCAGTAGCCGACGCACTCGCGGCGGCGCACGCCAGCGGGGTGGTCCACCGCGACATCAAGCCGGGCAACGTCATGCTCACCCCGAACGGCGTGAAGATCCTCGACTTCGGCATCAGCGTGGCGGCAGGCGAGCCGGACGACGACGACACCGGGGCGACCTTCGGAACCCCGGCCTACGTTGCACCGGAGCGCCTCGACGGCATGCCGGCCGAGCCGGCCACCGACGTGTACGGCGTTGGGGTGCTGCTGTTCGAAATGGTCACCGGCGACCCGCCCTACCCGGTGGAGACCTGGGAGGAACTGGCGGCGGCCCGGGTGAACGGGCCGTCCGAGCTGCCGCAATCGCTTCCGGCCGACTTCCGCGACGTGGTCGATCGGTGCCTGGACGCCGATCCGGCCGGACGCCCGACAGCGGCCCGGCTGCGGGCCGACCTGCTGGCGGTGGCGCTGCGGTCACGGCCGCCGGCACCGGCAGCCGCCGCGGTCGTCCCAGCGGCTGACCGCGCGGTCAGCCTGGCGGTGAGCCCAGCCGCGGGCCCCACGGTCAGCCCGGCGGCGGGCCCCACGGTCAGCCAGGCCGCCTGGCCCGAGGCAGCAAATGACGGGCGAGACCTGGGCGGGAAGAATGGCGTTCCCGCTCCTCGGGCCGGAGAGAACGACGACCACGCTTTCTGGGCCGGGCGGAACAGCGATAACGCTTCACAAGCCGGGCAGAACGGCAGCAATACTCCTCAGACCGGGGAGAACGGCGGCAACATTCCCGAGGCCGGGGAGACTGACGAGCACGCTTCGCGGGCCGTAGGGAACGGCAGCAACGCGTCTCGGGCCGGGCAAAACGGCGGCCACGCATCTCACGCTGAGGAGAAGGACGAGCACGCTTCGCGCGCCGGAGGGGACGGCGGCAACGCGTCTCGGGCCGGGCAGAACGGCGGCCACGCATCTCGGGCCGGAGAGAACGGCGGCGACGCTTCTCAGGTCCGAGGGAACGGCGGCAACACGTCGCGGGCCGGGGCTAGCGGATCGGTCGGCAATCTGGTGCGGGCGGCCGGCGTATCAGCCGACCAGTGGGTAGCGGCCGCCTCCGCTGGAGCAGCGGAAGGGCAAGGCGGACCGGCGCGCCAGTTCGGGACGGGCGGTGGGCGGCCGGGCCCTGCGGCCGGGCTCGGTGCGGCCGAGGCACCCGGGGCTGCGGATGTGCGGGGTGGGTTGCCCGGCTACGCGGGGGTGGGCGAGGCCGGCCTCGGCGGCTCGGCCGCGGGTCAGGACACGCCGACGGGCGCGCGGGTCGGGGGCGCTGCGGCGGGCGGATCGTCCAGGCGGCGTGGGGGCTACGACGGGGCCGGGGAGCGCGTGGCGCGGTCTTCGGGTGGGGCTGGGCGGTCGTCGTTTGCCTATACCGACAGTGATGAGGCTCAAGGGTGGCGGCCGGGTGGGCGGGGCGCCGGCGGCGGGGTGCTGCGGCCGGGATCGGGACCTCCCGGGGTGCGGCGGCCCGGTGGGACGCGGGATTTTGCGACCGGGCGGGCTTCGGCGGCCACGCTGGACATGGCTGGGGCGCCTCGGCGGCGGACCGCCTTCGGGATCGGTGCGGCGGTGGTGCTGGCGGCGCTGGCCGGGGCCTTTGCTGTGCTCACCTGGACGCATCGGGACGCCGATCGGGACGTTGCGGTGCCGCCGGCGGCTACGGCTTCGGCGCTACCTGGCGTGACTGCTACTACCGCGGCTCCTACGACTACGACCGCGGCAGCGACGTCGGGGCGTCCCTCCCCCAAGGCGAGCCTGAGTTTTGAGGATGCGGTCAGCCGGATGCGGGACGCCGTCGAGGGTGGTGAGGCTTCGGGGCAGATTCGGGGGGATGTGGCGCAGGATCTGCTCAACCTGCTGGGGCCCCTCTCCAACGCGCAGGGTTCCGACCTGACCGGGCAGGTTCAGGCGTTGCGGAAGAAGATCCAGATCCGGGTTGGCGAGGACGGGATCACCCAGGCCCGGGCCGCCGTGCTCCAGTCCCGCCTCGAAGACCTTGACCGGGCTGCCGGCACATAGCGGGCCGCTCCGACGGGCAGCGCGGGAGCCGCGTTCGATGGCGGCTCGTCGTTGGCACCATGACGGCTCTGGTGCGCCTGAGTGCGGCATCCGCGGTCAACGCTGCGCGGACGCTTTCCGAAAGCACCTCGGAAAACGTTGGCCCCGGCGCCTTGGTGGTCGGCTCGGCCGGTGGCTGCTCGGCGCGACTGCTGCCTGGCGAGAGCAGCTGCCGGCCGCCCGGCCGGCGGCCGGGGACGGCCTGTTGTGGCAGGCGGGTGGCCGCGGCAGCCGCCGGAGGCGGAGTGCTGGCGCTGTGCTTGCGGGGGAGGGGAAAAGGCGTACTTGTTCAGGCTGTGCCGAGACGCGAGCCGACGCCCGAAAGACCGGTTTTGATATCGGGTTAGTGGGGGTTGGGCACAAAGTGATCATGCTTTTGGGCGGGTGATGCAGGTACTTTGTGTCGAGCGCGGGCCGTGCGGGCTGCGCGTGACAGGTACTTTGTGTCGGGCGCGACCTCTGATCGCGCGGAGGAGGTGCAACGCCATGACGACGGAGCGAAACCGGGCCAGCGGGCGACCGACCCTGGAAGAAGTGGCCCTGCGAGCCGGCGTCGGACGCGGCACGGTCTCCCGCGTGGTGAACGGATCGGCGCAGGTCAGCCCGCGGGCGAAGCAGGCGGTCGAGGACGCCATCGCCGAGCTGGGCTATGTGCCCAACCGGGCCGCGCGGGCCCTGGTGACGCAGCGGACCGACTCGATCGCGCTTGTGATCTTCGAGTCGGGTGAACGGTTCTTCGCCGAGCCGTTCTTCGGGCGCATCGTGCAGACGATCTCGTCGGTGCTGGTGGCGCGCAACCTGCAGATGGTCCTCATGATCGGGCAGTCGCCGGAGGAACGCCGGACGCTCGAGGGGTACCTGACGCGCCAGCACGTGGACGGGGCGCTGCTGCTCTCGGTGCACGGCGACGACCCGCTTCCGTCGCTGCTCGAGGAGCGCGGGGTTGCCACGGTGCGGGTCGGACGGCCGACCTATGCCGAGCGGGGCACCTTCGTCGACGCCGACAACCGGGGCGGCGCGCGCGAGGCGGTCGCCTACCTGCAACGGCAGGGTCGCCGCCGGATCGCGGCGATCACCGGTCCGCTCGACATGGCGGCCGGCATCGCCCGGCTCGACGGCTATCGCGACGTCGTCGGCGACGGGCCGGTCGCGTTCGGCGACTTCAGCGAGGAGAGCGGGGCGGCCGCGATGCAGCGGCTGCTCGAGTTCCACCCCGAGGTCGACGCGGTCTTCGCGGCCTCCGACATGATGGCGGTCGGCGCTCTGCGCGTGCTGCGCCAGCACGGCCGGCGGGTTCCCCATGACGTCGCGCTGATCGGCTTCGACGACTCGGTCATCGCCCGCCACACCGACCCGCCCCTGACCAGCGTCGACCAGCCGATCGCCGAGATGGGCCGCGAGGTCGTGCGTCTGCTCCTGGCCAAACTCGACGGCGACGAGACCGGTGGCGACGAGGTCATCCTCAGCACCCGGCTCGTCGTGCGAGGCTCGGCCTGAGCGAATCGGCTCGGCCTGAGCGAATCGGCTCGGCCTGAGCGAATCGGCTCGGCCTGAGCAATCCTTCACTGATCGGTCGTGAACCGGCGGAGCGCCGGCGTTGTGACGGCGATCAAGGCCGTCGCGGCCACACCGGTCAGGCCGCCGATGGCCAGGGCCGCTCCCCCGGACGTGGCCGCGGCGACCAGTCCTGCGCGCATGTTGCCCAGCTGGGGACCGGCCGCCCCGGCGACGAATTCCAACGAGGACACCCGGCCCCGGTAGGCGTCGGGAGTGACGGTCTGGACGACCGTGCCCCGGGAGACGACGGCCCAGGTGTCGGCCGCCCCCGCGCAGGCCAGGAGGACGAGCACCGCGGGAAGGTGGGTCACCGTGCCGGCCAGGCCCAGCGACACCGCCCAGACCGAGCCGCAGGTCAGCAGAACGACGCCGGGACGGCGGCGGCGGGTGGCCAGGCCGGACAGGACGGATGCTGTCACTCCGCCGACGGCCACGGCGGTGGTGAACAGGCCGAGGACCTCCGGGCGGCCGCCGAAGTGCTCGGCGTTGATGACCGGGAACAAGGCGAACGGCATGGCGAACACGGTGGCGGCGAGATCGGCCAGGAGGGCGCCGCGCACCTGGGGGGTGCGGGCCGCGTACGAGATGCCGGCCTTGACCGCGGCAAGGCCGGCCGGGCCCTCGCCGCCGGTGATGCCCCCGGGCAGGCCCGCGAGACCGATCAGTGCGGCGACGAACGAGAGCGTGTCGAAGGCGAAGCACCACGGCAGGCCGAACGCGGCGGTCAGGGCGCCGGCCGCGGCCGGGCCGGTCAGCATGGCGAGCTGGAACGACGAGTGGTTGAGGGCGAGGCCGGCGGCCAGACGTTCGCCGGCCAGCAGCGCCGGCAGGAAGGTCCGCCGGGCCGGGCCGCCCAGCGCGGAAGCCCCCGACGAGACGGCGACCAGCAGCATCATGGCGGGAACGCCGCCGAAATCGGTGAACGCGACCGCGGTCATCGTGGCCGAGACGAGTAGCTGGACCCAGGTGCAGACGACGGCCAGCCGGCGGCGGTCGACGTGATCGACGAAAGCGCTGCCGGCCAGGGCCAGAACGATGAGCGGAACCCCCACGGCGAGGCCGACCAGCCCCACCACGGCGGCACTGTGTGTGCGCTGCCAGACGTAGTAGATGGTCGCGAAACCGCTGAACTGGCCGCCGAACCCGGACGCGGTGGTGCCCAGCCAGAGTCGCCGGTAGGTGCGGTTCTCCCGCAGGGGGCGAATGTCGACGAGGGCGTTCATGAGAGGTTGCCGCGCAGGCGCTCGGCGAAGGAGCGCCGCTTGAGCAGGGCGGCGAGGTCGTCGGCGACGCGGCTCAACGGGTACGGCAGCTCGGCGTCGAGCTCCCGCACGGTCAGCTCGGTCGCACGCCATTCGGCCTCGAGAAACGGGATCAGCTCGCGGGAGCGGCCGGTCAGCTGGACCGGCCGGGTGCGGGCGTCGACGCCGGGGGCGGCCGGGGCGTTCTCGACCAGGCCCGCGGTGCGCATGGCGGCCACGGTCTGGCTCATCGCGGAATGCGAGACGTCCCAGCGGTCGGCCAGCCGGCGGATCGTCATCGGGCCGAACCGGTTGATGCTGATCAGCGGACCGACGAAACGCGTGCGGACGCCCTCGATGCCCGTCTCGGTGTAAAGGCCGGCGATGTCCTGGTCGATGGCGCCGAGCACGGCATGGATGTTGTGCCAGTAGCTGCTGTCGAGCAGATCCATGGCCTCAACGTAACAGTGCTTATACATCGATGGTGGTGACTTGTGATGGGAGCGCTCCCATGTCACGATGAGCCGGGTGACCCCTCTCCCCGTCCCCGAAGGAGTCGCATGTCCCGCAGACGCCTGTCCGCCCTGATCGGCGGACTCGCCGCGGTTGTCACCACCGCGGCACTGATCACCGCCCTACCGGTCACCGCCTCCGCCGCCACCGGCGGAACCGGCACCGGCTACCTGCACACCAGCGGCAACAAGATCGTCGACAGCACCGGAGCGACGGTCCGGCTGACCGGCCTCAACTGGTTCGGCATGGAGACCGACAACAAGACCTTCCACGGTCTCTGGGCGAGCAACCCGTGGCACAACATGATCGACCAGATGGCCTCGCTGGGCTACAACACCGTGCGCATCCCGTTCTCGGATGACGCGCTGAAGTCGAACGCGGTCGCCACCAGCATCAACACCAACACGAACCCCGATCTGGTCGGCCTCTCGCCGCTGCAGATCCTCGACAAGGTCATCGACTACATGGGCAGCAAGGGCATGCGGGTCATCCTCGACCGCCACCGCCCGACAACCGCCCAGCAGACCCCGCTCTGGTACACGTCGGCGGTCCCGGAGAGCACCTGGATCGCGGACTGGCAGATGCTCGCCCGGCGCTACGCGGGCAACACCACGGTGATCGGGGCCGACCTGCACAACGAGCCGCACGCCGAGGGCACCAAGCCCAACTCGACCGGCGCCTGCTGGGGCTGCGGCGACCAGGCCCGGGACTGGCGGCTGGCCGCCGAGCGAGCCGGCAACGCGATCCTCTCGGTGCAGCCGAACTGGCTGATCTTCGTCGAGGGCGTGAGCTGCCCGAGCGGCGGCGAGAACAACGTCTATGACAACGACACCAGCAACGACGAGAACTGCGGCTGGTGGGGCGGCAACCTGACGAAGGCGGGCGCGCAGCCGGTCGAGCTGTCGGTGGCCAACCGGGTCGTCTACTCCCCGCACGAGTACGCGACCTCGGTGTACCACCAGACGTGGTTCGACGACCCGTCCTACCCGGCGAACATGCCGGCGATCTGGGACAACTACTGGGGCTACCTCTACAAGCAGAACATCGCCCCGATCATGGTCGGCGAGTTCGGGACCACGCTGCAGAGCAACATCGACAAGGTCTGGCTGCAGAGCCTGATGGCGTACATGGGTTCCGGGGTCAACGGGATGTCGTTCACGTACTGGTCGTGGAACCCGGACTCGGGCGACACCGGCGGCATCGTGGGTGACGACTGGACCACGGTCAACCAGGCCAAGCAGTCGATCCTCCAGCCGTACCTGATCCCGCCGGTGCCGAACGGCGGCGGCACGACCACGACGCCTCCGGGCGGCGGCACCACGCCTCCGGGCGGCGGCACCACGCCTCCGGGCGGCGGCACCACTCCTCCGGCCACCGGCGGCTGCACGGCTATCTACAAGCAGGACAACGCCTGGCAGGGCGGCTTCCAAGGTTCGGTGACGGCGAAGAACACCGGCAGCGCGGCGGTCAACCCGTGGCAGGTGACCTGGACCTGGCCGTCCGGAGTGACGCTGGGCAGCGGCTGGAACGCGACCGTGACCCAGAGCGGGACGACGGTGACCGCGGCGGCGCCCTCCTATGCCGCAACGCTCGCGGCCGGGGCCTCGGTGACGATCGGCTTCACTGCCAACGGGACTGCGAGCCCGCCGGCCTCGGTGAAGCTCAGCTCGGCGGCCTGCTCATAAAGGACCGCGGCGGGCCCGCCTCTCTCTGCAAATCGGGCTCGCCGCCTTTACTCCGCCGGAAGAGGCACGCGACGGACGTGCCTCTTCCGGCGGCTTCGTCGAGCGGCGACCGGCCGCACCCCGGGATTCGACATGAAGCCTCGTGGCTGTTCAGAAGGACCTTCCGACCGCCCGACCGGGGGCGAATCTTAAGAATTCCTTAGAACCTGATCCCTCCGTGGGAGCGCTCCCGTAAGGCCGGGTGAGAGCGCGGAACGACCGAGCGCTCGCGGTCCCCCAGGAAGGCACAGGTCCATGTATCGAACCCGTACCAACGCGTATCGGCGGCCGGGCAGGTTCGCCGGGCTCCGGGTCGGTCGACGCTGGCAGATCGCCGGCGTCGCGGCGGTCGCGGTGACCATCGTCGGCGTCGGCCTCGGTGTGGCGTCGGCGAGTGAGTCTACCGTTCCCACGATCGTCTGTCCCGGGGTCGCCGAAGCGTTGCCCGCCGTACCGGCCCAGTCACAGGCCGAGGTCGAGCGCAACCTCGCCCTGCTCAACACCCAGATCGCCGAGGCCAACAACCGCCTGAAGACCTCGACCGGTCAGGGTGGACCCAACTTCGTGCAGAACGCGATCCTCGGCCCGCTGAAGGACAAGCGAGTCTCCACGATCGACCGCATCGTCATCTCGATCGGCCGGCACGCCGCCAAGCCGAGCCTGGACGAGAACGCGCTCGGGACCTGCAAGGTGAACCAGGGCGGCGCCGCTTCGGCGAGCGAGCCCACGGCCGTGCCCACCGCCGCGGGCGGCGCAAATTCCGGCGCAAATACCGGCGCGAACTCCGGTGCCAACGGCTCGGCCGCCGGGACCATCTCCTGCCCGAGCGTGGCCGACAAGCTCCCGGCCATCCCGGCTCAGTCACAGGCCGAGGTCGAACGCAACCTCACGCTCCTCAACACCCAGATCGCCGAGGCCAACAACCGCCTGGCGAGCTCCGCCGGTCAGGGCGGACCCAACTTCGTGCAGAACGCCATCCTCGGCCCGCTCAAGGACAAGCGAGTCTCCACAATCGACCGCATCGTCATCTCGATCGGCCGGCACGCCACCAAGCCGGTCCTCGACGAGCAGGGCCTCGGCACCTGCGCGGTCGGCAACAGCGGCACCGTGGCGACGCCCGAGCCGACCGCCGTCGCAACGGCCGGCCCCGGTGACCAGACCGCGGCCGCGCCGACCGTGAACTGCCCCGAACTCACCGGCCTGCCGTCCGTCCCGGCCCAGGCTCAGGCCGAGGTGCAGCGCAACCTCGCCCTCCTGCAGACCCAGATCAGCGAGGCGAACGCCCGCCTGGCCAGCACGATCGGCCAGGGCGGACCCAACTTCATCCAGAACGCCATCCTCGGCCCGCTGGCGGACAAGCGGGTCTCCACGATCAACCGGATCGCCACGGCGATCGGCCGGAACGCAGCCCGGCCGGACCTGAACGTCGAGGGCACGGCCCCCTGCACCCTCAACAAGTAGGTCCCGGTAAACGGCGGCGGCGCCCCCTCCAGCCCGGGGGGCGCCGCTGCTTGCAACCGGCCGGCACCCGGCCTTGCAACTCAGCGGGGTCACGATCGAGCTCCCCTCGAAATTAGGAGCTCACGTGCGGATTCGTCGCACCACGGCTGCGGTGGCGCTGGCCGTCGCGGTCATCGCCCCGGCCGTCTCGGCCACCACGGCGGCTTACGCCAAGTCCGCATCGTCATCCTCCGGGCATCCCGCCAAGCCCGCCCCGGCCTCGTCCCACCGCCCCGCCAAGCCGGCCAAGCCCGTCAAGCCGGCCAAGGTCGCCTTCACGGCGACCGGCACGATCACCGCGGTTGATTCGGTCGCGGGGACAGTCACGGTCGCTGCGAAGGGCGGCACCAAGGACGTACGCGGTAAGACCGTGACCATCGCAGTGACCGCGACCACCCGCGTCCACTTGAGCGGCAAGAACAAGTCGGCGGCGGCGCTGGCGGCCGGTGCCCGGATCTCGGTGATCGGCTTCCACCAGGCGTCGGCCTACACGGCCACGCAGATCGAGGCGACGCTTCCCCCGGTCAAGCACTCCCCCACGCCCGCACCGAGCGCATCGACCCCCGCCGCGTCGCCGACCACCCCGTCGGACGACGCTACGCCGGAGCCTTCGGACGACGTCACCCCGGAGCCCTCGGACGACGTCACCCCGGAGCCCTCGGACGACGCGACACCCGCGCCGTCGGACGACTCGACTGCTGTCCCGTCGGCGACGCCCACGGCCTGAAAGCGCAGCCGGTTCCGCTACCGACCGGCCGGTCGCATCGCCGTGGGTGTGCCGCGACGGAAGAGCCCGGAACCCGGCCGGGCCGGAGCGGACCGACGGAAGCGGAAGCGAAGCCGGAGCCGGAGCCGGAGCCGGAGGGTGACCATGCGCGGAGGCAGGGTGACCATGCAAAGGTGCGCGACGCGCGGCAGGAGGCTGGGTGACGCCGAGGTCGCGAGCACACGGGCCCGTGAGCGTCATCCACCCGCGTACGTCTGGAAAGCCGGCAGCGGGTCGCTCGGGTGAGTCAGGCGCCGCGGCGGTGTTCGAAGATGAGGTAGGTCTCGGTGCCGGCGATCAGGCGGGTGCCGCTGAGGCGTTCGGTGATGACTGTGCGCAGGTCGTCCACGTCGGCGGCGGCGACGTGGAGGAGGAAGTCGTAGGAGCCGGAGACGAAGTAGACGTCGCGGACCGCGGGGATGCCGGCCAGGGACTCGGCGAACTTGCCGATGGCGTCCCGGGACTCGGAGCGGATGCGGACGGCGATCATCGCTTCGATCGGGCGGCCGATCCAGGCCGGGTCGACGTCGGCGTGGAAGCCGCGGATGGCGCCGATCTCGCGGAGGCGGCGGATGCGGGTCAGGCAGGTCGACGGGGCTATGCCGACGCGCTCGGCCAGGGCGTTGTTGGGCATGCGGCCGTCGGCCTCGAGGAGGGTCAGTAACTCTCTGTCGATGTCGTCGACACTTCGAAGATCCTTCGGTACGTCGGTCATTGACCACCGTCGTTTCGCATGTTGTTCGTGCTCGGCGCTACCGCCAGAATGTTATGCGCCACTGTTGCATCTCCGCAGCACATCGTTTCAGGCTAACGGCAAGGGAGCAACGGCGCTCGCAGTTACGGAGAGGGAACAAGTCATGCGGATCGGTGTGCCGACCGAGGTCAAGAACCACGAGTACCGGGTGGCCATCACCCCGGCCGGGGTTGCGGAGTTCGTGCGTCGTGGTCACCAGGTCCTGATCCAGGCCGGCGCCGGTGCCGGATCGGCGATCACCGACGGCGACTTCGGGTCCGCGGGCGCGACGATCATTCCCGATGCGGACAGCGTGTGGGCGCAGGCCGACCTGCTGCTCAAGGTCAAGGAGCCGATCGCGCAGGAGTACCACCGGCTGCGGGCCGGGCAGGTGCTGTTCACCTACCTGCACCTCGCCGCCGACGCCGAGGGCACCAAGGCGCTGATGAACAGCGGGACGACCGCCATCGCGTACGAGACGGTGCAGCTGGCCGACGGCTCGCTGCCGTTGCTCGCGCCGATGTCCGAGGTCGCCGGACGGCTCGCGCCGCAGGTGGGGGCGTACAGCCTGATGCGTAACAGCGGCGGCCGGGGCGTGCTGCCGGGTGGCGTGCCGGGCGTGGCGCCGGCCAAGGTCACGGTGATCGGTGGCGGCGTCTCCGGGGTGAACGCGGCGACGATCGCGCTCGGCCTGGGTGCCGAGGTGACGATCCTCGACCTCAACATCAACCGGCTGCGGCAGATCGACGCCCAGTTCGGCGGGCGGGTCAAGACGCTTGTGTCGTCGGCGTACGCGATCGAGCAGTCGGTGCTCGAGGCCGACATGGTGATCGGCGCGGTGCTGGTGCCCGGTGCGAAAGCTCCCAAGCTGGTCAGCAATGACCTCGTGAAGCGGATGAAGTCCGGCTCGGTGCTGGTCGACATCGCGATCGACCAGGGCGGCTGCTTCGAGGACTCGCACGCCACGACCCACGAGGACCCGGTCTATCGGGTGCACGAGTCGGTCTTCTACTGCGTGGCCAACATGCCGGGTGCGGTGCCCAACACCTCGACGTACGCGCTGACCAACGCCACCCTGCCGTACGCGCTGCGCCTGGCCGACCTCGGCTGGGAGAAGGCGCTCGAGCAGGACCCGGCGCTCGCGCTCGGGCTGAACGTGCACGCCGGGCAGCTCACCAACGCCTCGGTGGGTGAGGCGCTGGGGCTGCCGTCGGTGGCCTTCTGATCTAAGCGGCCGGCCGTTACAGGTAGTGGTTGATCTGGGTCAGGTCGGCCTCGGAGAGCCGGTCGGTGCTGGTGTTGCGCTGGTGCCAGAACGGGTAGCTCAGCGGCGTGCTGCTCACGTCGTCGAGCGCCTTCACCTCGTCCGCGGTCAGCACCAGGTCGGCCGCGGCGAGGTTGTCGCGCAGCTGCTCCGGCGTGCGGGCGCCCACGATGATCGAGGTTACCGCCGGCTTCTGGGCGATGTACGCCAGGGAGACCCGGGCCGCCGAGACGCCGTGCGACTCGCCGATCTTCACCGCGAGCTCGATCGTGTCGTAGAGCCTGTCCTCGTCGTGGACCGGCGGCTCGGACCACTCGGTCAGGTGCCGGCTGCCGGCCGGGGCGTCGACGCCGCGACGGTATTTGCCGGAGAGCAGGCCACCGGCGAGCGGGCTCCAGACCAGGATGCCGACGCCCTGGTCGACCGCGGCCGGGACGATCTCCGTCTCGATGTCGCGGTTCTGCAGCGAGTAGTAGAGCTGGTTGCTCGCGTACCGCTCGATGTGCCGCTGGTCGGAAATGCCGAGCGCCTTCATCATCTGCCAGGCGCCGTAGTTGGAGCAGCCGACGTAGCGCACCTTGCCGCTGCGGACCAGGTCGTCGAGCGCGGTCAGGGTCTCTTCCAGCGGCGTGTGGCCGTCCCACTCGTGCACCTGGAAGAGGTCGATGTAGTCGGTGCCGAGCCGCCGCAGGCTGGCCTCGGCACCACGGATGATGTGGTGTCGGGACAGGCCGGCGTCGTTCGGGCCGTCGCCCATCGGCATGCGGACCTTGGTCGCGATCAACCAGTCCTCGCGGGTGTTACCGAGCGCCTGGCCGAGGATCTCCTCGGCCAGGCCCTCCGAGTAGACGTCGGCGGTGTCGATCATGTTGACGCCCGCGTCCTTGGCGATCTCGATCTCCTCGCGGGCCCCGTCCACGTCGATCTTGCCGACGGGCGTGGCCCAGCCGGTGCCGCCGAAGCCCATCGTGCCGAGGGTGAACGTCGAGACCCTCAGGCCGGTACGGCCAAGCTGCCGGTACTGCATGTGTTGTCCTTCTCTCCGGTAAAGATTGCGCCTCATCAGCCAACTCCAGAGGTACCCGCTTGTCCACCGGATCCACATCACTGCACCCGTTCCCGGATGGCGCGCCCGGGCGGCTGGGTGTATACCGCTCGGTATGAGGCAACGACGCTTCGTGAGCGGTCTGGTCGCACTCAGTTTGGGATTGACCCCGGCGAATGCGCCCGGGGCTCCCGGTGTTGACCAGCAATATCTCCCGGCGGACAAGGCCGGCTTCCTGACCGCGCGATCGAGCGCGAGCACGGTCTGGGCCACCGTGCAGCGCTCGGGCGGGCTCGGGGAGATCTTCTACCCGACGGTCGACGCGCCCGCCGCGCGAGGCCTCACGTTCGTCGTCGCCGACGGTCACGGGCACGCATGGCCGGCCACGGCGACCTCCACATCCCCGACCCTGGACTTCCGGCAGGCGTTCCGCGGGCCCGGATGGCGTCTGAGCGCGTCGTACACGACCGATCCGGCCCAGAACACGGTGCTGGTGGACGTGCGGGTGTCCGGGCCGGTCACCGCCTACGTGATCTTCGACCCGGCATTGGCGAACAGCCGCGGCGGGGATGCGGGGCGCACCGAGGGTGACGCATTGACCGCTACCGACGGTGGGATGTCGAGCGCGCTGATGGCCTCGCCGGGGTTCCGTGCCACGTCCAGCGGCTTCGCCGGGATCAGCGACGGCCGGACCGACCTGCTGGCCGACGGGCGGATGGACTGGCACTACCGGTCGTCCTCGGCCGGCAGCCTCGTGCAGACCGGACAGATCGGGCGGCATGCCACCCTCGCACTGGCGTTCGGCGCCAGCGCCTCCGCCGCGCTCGACACGGCACGGGGGTCACTCCGGGCGGGATTCCCGCGCATACAACGGGCGTACGCGTACGGCTGGAACCGTTATCTCTCGGCTCTGAAGCCGCCGCCCTCGGTTTTGAAGACGTCGTCGGAACGGCGGCTCTATCGAATGTCGACGATGGTGCTCGCCGCGAGTGAGGACAAGACGCATCCGGGCGCTTTCGTGGCGGCGCCGGCGGCACCGTGGGCCTTCGGTCAGGACGATCCGTCCGGGCCCTATCACCTGGTCTGGTCGCGTGACCTCTATCAGATAGCGACCGGCCTGCTGGCCGCCGGCGACGTTTCCGGCGCTTCGCGGGCGCTGTCGTTCCTGTTCGGCGTGCAGCAGAAAGCCGACGGGTCGTTCCCGCAGAATTCCCGCGTGGACGGCACACCGGTGTGGGGCGGATTGCAACTGGACGAGGTGGCGCTGCCGATCGTGCTCGCCTATCAGCTGGGCAGGCGGGACGCCTCCACCTGGGCCCACGTGCGGCGCGCGGCCGATTTCCTGGTGAACTATCCTCCAGCGCCGCTCACACCGCAGGACAGGTGGGAAAACCAGTCGGGCTATTCACCGGGAACTATCGCTGCTTCCATTGCCGGGCTGGTCTGCGCGTCGACGATCGCAGCGGCCAACGGCGATGCCGCCGCCGCTCGCCGATATCTGTCCACGGCGGACAACTGGCGGGCCCGGGTCAAGGAATGGACGGTCACCACGAATGGGCCCTATTCTCCGCGGCCCTACTTCCTGCGACTCACCAAAGATGGCCACCCGGACCTCGGTACCACGTATGCGATCGGGGACAGCGGACCGTCGGCGATGGACCAGCGGAAGGTCGTCGACCCGAGTTTCCTCGAGCTGGTGCGGCTGGGCGTCCTCCCGGCGCGTGACCGGGACATCGTGAACAGCCTGTCGGTGGTGGATCGCCAACTCGGGGTGGCCACGCCGAACGGGTTCTACTGGCATCGGGCGTCGTTCGACGGCTACGGCGAACAGGCCGACGGAAGCCAGTGGGAGTACGACGAACCGCCCGATTCGATGGTGTCGCGGGGGCGCGCGTGGCCGTTGCTGAACGGCGAACGCGGTGAATGGGCGCTGGCCGCTGGCGATTCGTCCACCGCCGCACGACAGCTCGCGGCCATGGCCGCCGCGGCCGGGCCGGGCGACATGCTGCCGGAGCAGGTGTGGGATCAGGCGGGTCCGGCCCCCGGGCGTCCGACGTTCTCGGCTACGCCGCTGGCGTGGACGCACGCGCAGTTCATCCGCCTGGCCTGGGATCTGCAGGCCGGACGGGTGGTCGAGCAACCGGCCGCGGTGGCCGCGCGCTATCTGCCCCGCGGTTAACCCCGGCGGCGGTCAACCGCCTGCTTCCAGCACCTCACGCAGCTTGGCCAGGTCGGCCGCCACGGCGGCGGTGTCGCGGTCGAAGTCGGCGTCGGAGATGTCGCCGAAGCGGCGGACCGCGAAGGTGACCTCGCAGCCGTCGTCGTAGGGGACGACGCGCATCGGGTTGTAGAAGATGTCACCGCTCGGGAACGTGACGCGGTGGTCGAGAACCCCGAGGTCGTTGCGCGCGACGAACTCGAAGCGGAGCTCGCCCTCGGGCGACTCGATGATCCACTCGCCGTCGACCTGCCGGATCGAGCTGCCGAGGCCGGAGGACCAGCGCGGGAGGTTGGCCGGGTCGGCGACGAACGCGTAGACCTCGGCGGCGGGGCGGCCGATGCGTTCGCCCAAGTGCCGGGTGGAGGAAGGCATGACGGCATCCTGCCACCCTCACGAGCGAAGTGAGCGGAACAACGTCGTGATCAGACGGCGCCGGAACGTAGTTACTCGGGCACCCTAGGGGATGCCCGCAACCTCAACTCGCCAGGCGGAAAACCTCCGCGTGGACCTGCGCGGACGGCACGTTCAGCCCGCGGAGACCCCGCAGGACCGCCTCGGTCATCGGCATCGGGCCGCAGACGTACGTGTCACGGTCGGTCACGTCCGGAACCATACGACTCAGGTTTTCGGCGCCGAACGGGTCGAACGGCGGTGACCCCGCACCCGTACGCCCCGTGACCAGGTGAAGCCGGGCGCCGCGCATCGACGCCAGATTGCGCA
Source organism: Actinoplanes sp. NPDC051343 (assembly GCF_044455125.1). Classification (NCBI taxonomy): domain Bacteria; kingdom Bacillati; phylum Actinomycetota; class Actinomycetes; order Micromonosporales; family Micromonosporaceae; genus Actinoplanes; species Actinoplanes sp. NPDC051343. The sequence goes on along the minus strand of NZ_JBITEL010000003.1, from coordinate 391,671 downwards.
ACTCGCCGAGAAGCACCGCCTCCGCCTCGTCCCGCACCCGATAGAGAACAACAATGTCACCCGTCATCTGCTCGTCCTCGAGCAGCGCCCGAATCGGCGTGACACCGATCCCCCCGGCGATCAGAAGCGCGTTCGGGCGAGTGCGCTGGTCGGCGGTGAATGCCCCGTACGGTCCCTCGGCGAAGATTTTCGCCCCCACCTGAAGATTGCGCAGAGAGCTGCTGGTCTTTCCGATGCCCTTCGCCGTGAGGCGGAGACGCCGGCCGTCGGGAGCCGCCGACAACGACCACGGATTGACCTGGAACCAGCCGTTGTCGCCGGGGAACCGCCAAAGGAAGAACTGGCCGGCCCGACAATTGAGGCGGCCCAGATCGTGGCCGGTCGCATAGACCGAGACGACATCGCCGGACTCGGGCACCACCGCGGCGACGGTCAGCCGGTGCCGGGCATTACGAACCAGCGGGACGATCATGCGGCCGACGACCAGGGCGCCGATCGCGAACGCCCAGAGCGCCCACCAATAGAGCCGCGTCAGAGCGTTCGTCTGGAAAGCGGTGCCCTCGGACAGCTGATGCAGGATGGCGAGGACGATCACGACGTAGACGACGAGGTGGAGAGCGTGCCATGCCTCGTACGAAAGGCGGCGCCGTGCGAAACGCATGGAGAACAAGCCCATGAGCACAACCAGGGCCGCCGCGACCATGCCGAAAAGGACCGGGGTCTGCCCGGCCAGGTTGGAAAACTCGCCGAAGAACGAGAGCTTGTCGAGCTCGGAATAGCCGAGCAGCACGAACGTGGGGTGCAACAACACCAGCCAGAAGATCGTGAAACCGGTCCAGCGGTGCCAGGTGGTCAGACGGTCCATGCCGATACGCCGATCCAGGAACGGCAGGCGGGAGATCAGCAGAAGCTGCAAGGCCATCACGAACGCCAGATGCAGACCGAGGAAACGGCCGACCGCCCTCAGCGTGTTGTGGGCCGGAGGACCGGCGGTGAAGAACATCCCCTCGACGATCACCAGATTGGCGACGACGAACACGACGGCCGCAATGCGGGCGACGCGTGCCGGCGAGGTAGCGGTGCTGGTCTGAGGCAGTGTCGCGGTCATCCGAACTCCCGGGAGTCGACGTTGCCAGGGTGTACCACTCCTAGTGGTGGTTGGTTCGGGTGCGCAATCGTGCAGGCGACATTTCCCGGTTTGGGGAACCCGGGAATAATGGCCCGGCGCCCGGGTGGTCCGGGCCGGGAAAGGAGCGAACGGATGGCGAAGGCGGCCGAGCCGGATGGCCCGGGCACGGTTGAGGCGGACGCTTCGACGCAGCCTATCGCCCAGTCGGAAGCAAAAGTACCGACGAAGCCGGCCGCTGCAGACTCGGCCTCGCCGTCCGCGCCGCCGCCATGGCCACCCCCGGCCGCGGCGCCGACCTCGCCGGTCAAAGCCGCGTCACCCTCGAAGCCGGCTTCGGCTCCGGGGCCGGCAACCGCGGCCAACGTCGGGTCGTCGAGTGGTGCTCCGCAAGCCTCTGGGGACGCGGCCGATCCTGAACGGTCGGGCGGCGTTGAAGGCGCGGCCGGGTCGGCTGACTCCCCCGGCGCGGGCGGATCTCAGGCGGTGGCTGCGAGGGCGGCGCCGGAACCGACAGCATCGGGGAGTGCCGAGCCGACCCCGGAGACAACGGACGCTGACAACGACGCGGCGGCTACGACGCCGGAAGCGCAGCCGACCGCTGACCGGCCGGGGACGCCGGCGAAGGGCATCGCGCGGCCGATGTCACCGGCGGCCGGGGATTCGAAGGAAACGGCCTCGTCGCCTGTTCGGGAGAAAGGTGCTCCCGAATCGGCGGCGCCGGAGGAGGCCTCCGGACCGACAACGCCGCCGGATTCCGGCCAGCCGGAGGCCGCGGAGCCGGCGGCCGCTGCCCCACCGGCAACACCGGTCAAAGCCTCGGGGCGGGCTACACCATCGGCCATGCCCGCGAAGGGCGCGGAAGCTCAACCGGTGACACCGGTCAAAGCCTCCGGACGGGCGACACCCTCCGCCATGCCCGCGAAGGGCGCGGAGACGCCGACGGAAGCTCAACCAGTGACACCGGCCAAGGCCTCCGGAGGGGCCACGCCACCGGCCGCACCCGCGTCGCCCGAAGTTGTGCCGCCCGATCCCCGACGAGGTTCGGCTCTCGCGGAACCGCCGACTGCCGCGCACCCGAAGGGATCCGCGAAAGGCACCGCGTCCGTAGCGTCTCCGAAGACCGCGGGGCCCTCGGCTGCCGCCGAGCCGTCGACCGCTCCGCCCGCCTCACCTTCGACTGCCCCGCCCCCCGCCGCCCCACCTTCGGCTGCCGCGCCCCCGGCCGCCACGCCTTCGGCTGCCCCGCCTTCGGCACCCGACAAGACCGCCGGAGCTGGCGCGGCCGTGGCGCCCACCCAACCGGCTCAGCCAGCGGCCACACCGAAAACCGAGGAGCCTGGGCCCGGCGGCGATGCCACGCGGCCGATGGTGCTCCCGTCGAATACCGCTCCACCCGCGGAAGCAACCCAGCCGATCAATCCGAAGACTAAACCCGCCTCCGCGCCCGCAAAGGGCACTGCAACAGCCAAACCGGCCCCGCCACCATCGCCGGCTGAGGACGCGGCATCCGCCGAACCGGCCGGGCCGCTCTCGCCGGCCATCGGAACCGCATCGGCCGAACCCGCCGCACCGTCACCGCTGGCCAAGGACACCCCATCCCCTGAACCCGCCGCACCGCCATCGCCGGATGAGGGAACCGCATCGGCGAACGGCACGTCACCCGCGACGGCGGACAGCACCTCGCTTGCGCCGTCGGCGGCGGAAACCACCGCGGCCGCCGCATCGTCGTCGCCGACCGGAGATGCTGCCCCCGCGGACGCCACGCAGGTTGTCGCGCCTCAGAAGGAGCCCGGCGAGACCGCCCACCCCGCGCCGATCGCCCTCCGGCTGCGTCTGACCAAGCGCCGCGCCCTGCTCCTGGCGCTGATCGTGGTTCTGGCCGCGCTCACCTCCGGCGCCACCGTCCAGCTTCGCCGGACGCCGCCCTCGCCCACGATCACGGTCGACGTTGCTCGGAGCATCAGGATTCCGGGGTCGGCGCTCAAGCTTCCGTGGCCCAAGGCCGGCTCGGCCGAGATGATGGTTGAGGGGCTGGGGCGCCTGGGCGGGGTCAACGGCAAGAAGGCGGCGCCGATCGGGAGTGTCGCCAAGGTGATGACGGCGTACCTGATTCTCAAGAACCATCCGCTGACCGCCGGCGGCCCCGGTCCCGTGCTGACCGTGAGTGCCGCCGATGTGGAGGACTACCAGTCGCGCATGCCGAGCGGGCAGTCGCTGGTCAAGGTGAAGACGGGTGAGCGGATCACCGAGCGGCAGGCGCTCGAGGCTCTCATGCTGCCGTCGGCCAACAACATCGCCCACATGCTCGGCGTGTGGCACGCCGGAACCGAGGACGCGTTCATCGACGACATGAACGACGCCGCCGCCGAGCTGGGGATGACCGGCACGAAGTACACCGATCCGAGCGGCTTCCTGCCGACCACCGTGAGCACCGCCGCCGACCAGGTAATTCTTGCCCGCGCGGCGTTGCAGGACGAGGTGTTCGCCGACATCATCGCCGAGCCGTCGGCCACGATCCCGGTCGCCGGGAAGATCAAGAACTACAACGGCATGCTCGGCAAGGACGGCGTTTTCGGCATCAAGACGGGGTCGACGACGGAGGCCGGCGGCAACCTGGTGTTCGCGAGCCGCATCGAGCTCGACGGGCAGGTCCTGACGATCGTCGGCGCGGTTTTCAACCAGCCCGGCGAGGGCACGCCGGCCCAGCTCGCGCGGGTCAACAAGGTCGTGCACAAACTGCTGACCTCGGCCCGGTCGGTGATCCGCAGCTACTCGATCATCCCGGCCCAGCCGATCGGCAAGATCACGACCGAGTGGGGCGAGGAGGCGACGGTCAGCGCGGCGTCCGCATTGAAGGTCATCGGCTGGCCGGGCCTCACGGTACCGGTCAAGGTCACCACCTCGGCGCCGGGCGCCTCGGTGCGCGCCGGCCAGACGATCGGCGCGGCCGAGGCGTTTCCCGGGCCTGCAGCCGTACGCATCGACCTGCGCGCCGACCGCACCGTAAGCGGCCCGTCCGTCTGGTGGAGACTGACGCGCGGGTAGCACCAGGCCAGCCGTTCAGTAAGCGGCCGTCCTCTGCGCGGCGGGCCGGGGGGTGTGGCGGCCCTCTGTGCAGACTGACGGGCCGGCAGCAGCAGGCCGGCCGTTCAGTAAGCGGCCCGTCCTGCGGTGGAGACTGACGGGCCCGCAGCAGCAGGCCGGCCGGTCAGTGCACCGGGGCGTGGAGCACGCGGTCTACGTCGGCGTCGGTCAGCTGGTCGAAGTTGTCGTACCACCGGCCGACCGCACGGAACAGCGGCGGCATGTGCAAGCAAATCACCTGGTCGGCTTCGGCGTCGACCAGGGCGCGGGCGGCGCTCGCGCAGACCGGCAGGGCGAGGATCAGCCTGGCCGGGGCTCGTAGCCGCAGCCGGCGCAGGGTGGCGACCGCGGTGACGCCGGTGGCCAGCCCGTCGTCGACCAGGATGACCGTGCGACCGGTGACCGACGGGAGCGGCCGGTCGCCGCGGTAGCGCTGGATGCGCCTCGCCAGCTCGGCGCGTTCGGCGGTTACGGTCTCGGCCAGGTCGGCTTCGGTCAGGCCGAGCGCGTCCAGGGCGTCGACGTCGAAGAGGGGCGGTCCGTCCTCGGCGATCGCGCCGATGCCGTACTCGGGCCGGGCGGGCGCCCCGATCTTGCGGGCTACGACCACGTCGAGGTCGGCGCCGATCGCGGCGGCTACGTGGGCCGCCACCGGTACGCCGCCACGGGGCAGCGCCAGCACCAGCGGCCGTTGGCTGCCCGAGCGCGGAGGGCAGAGGCGCGCTATCTCCTGGGCGAGCTCGCGGCCCGCCTCGTCACGGTCGGCGAAGAGCATGGCAACCCCCTGAAGAGGTACGTGTCGAGCCAGGCCGGGCCCGTTGCGCGGGGTGTGCCGGCAACTGCCGGCGGCCGCCTGCGAGCGCCGTCGTGCGTGTCATGTCGTCTTTCCCGGTCTCCTAGCTGCGGATACCCGGGGTGGACGGCCCTATACGTCTGACCTGACCGTGTGGGCCAAGGGCTGGCGCACAACCAGTGCATAGGGCAATGATCGCGCTGAGCAACGACTTGGGGGCAGTCAGGAGCGACGTCCGGCCCGACATCCCGCACATCGACGCCACGGTGACCGCGCCCAAGGTGCACGAGCTCGCCGAGGCGGTGGCCGTTCCCTGTTACAACTGGGTGATCATGCCGATGATCGCGGCGATCGACGGCGTCCTGCGCCTCGATCCGGACGACCACGGCCCGGTGCAGCCGGCACGGGCCAAGCGCTGATTCCGTGCGTACGCTCAGCAAGCCGGACCCTCCCGGCGGCCTTGGCCGACGGCTTCTCAGGCTGCCGACCTTCTTCTACCGAGCCCGGCTTCTACCGAGCCCGGCTCGGATGGATCTTCGGGCGGCGGCTGGTGCTGGTCCACCACGTGGGGCGGCGCACCGGGCGGCGGCACGAGGTGGTGCTCGAAGTGGTTGACCGGTCCGGTGGCGCGGTGACGGTCGCGTCCGGTTTCGGGCCGCGCGGCGACTGGTACCGCAACCTGCTCGCGGCGCCGCGCACGACGATGATCATCGGCGCGCATCAGCAGCCGGTCGAGGCCCGGGCGCTCGATGCCGAGGAGGGCTCGGCGGTGCTGCTCGCCTACGGCCGGCGCCACCGGCGGGCGGCCCGTGTGGTCGCCCGCCGGACGGGCTACGAGATCGGCGGCTCCGACGCCGACCTGCGCGAACTGGGCCGCCGGCTGCCGTTCCTGCGGCTGGAGCCGGCCCTCAACCGATGATGTCGGTCCACTCGCGGATCTCATGATCTTTGACGACGCCGTGGAGGAGGAACGGGTCGTCGGCGACGAACGCCTCGGCCGCTTCACGGGTCGGGAAGATCGCCATGGCGCCCTGCTCCTGGGGATCGGCGAACGTGCCGATCGAAAGGATCTCGCCCCGGTCGCGGAACTCGTGGATGCGCGCCAGATGGGCGGGGAAATGGGCCGGTGCTTTCGCGGCCACATCCTCGGCCGAGTGGTAGAGCACCACGTAGCGGGTTGTCATGACGCGACCGACGCGTACGCCCGGAGCGTGGCCTGCCAGGCGCCCGGATCCTCGAAGGTCTCCTTCATCGCGGCCGCATCGGCGCCGAAGGCGTCGAGGTCGCGGTGCTCCAGCCGGACCCGGGTGCGCCCGTCCCCAACCGGCTCGAAGCGGACCTCGACGGTGGTGACCAGGTCGGTGTGGAACTTCCAGTCGGCGCCGATCTGCCACGTGACCACGAAGCGGCCGGGCGGCTCCCAGACCACGACGACGCCGGTCGAGGTCTCGGTGCCGTCCTCGTGCCGGGTGAACCAGCGGCCGCCGGTCCGCGGCTCGACGATGATCTCGGCGATCGGGGCCGAGCCGATGTGATGGTCGGCGGGCCACCACGAGGTCATGTCGGCGGTGAAGAGTTCGAAGGCGCGCGCGGGGGGAACGTCGACGACGACCTCCCGGCGCACCGCGCTATCTGTCTCAATCATGGGCTTCTCCGGTCCTGTCGTCGGTTGCCCGGTCTCGGAAGGCGGCCAGCGAACGCTCCCAGAACGCGTCGAGGTAGGCGCGCAGCACCGCCAAGGCCTCGGGATCGGCCTGGTAGAGCCGGCGGGTGCCCTCCTGCCGGTCGATCACCAGGCCCACTTCTTTGAGCACCTTGAGGTGCTGGGAGACGGCCGGGCGGCTCACCGGCAGCACGTCGGCGAGCTGGCCGACGGCGAGGGGCCCGTGGGTCAGCTTGTCGAGAATGGCCTGCCGGGTGGGGTCACCCAGGGCGCTCAGCATCGCGGTTGCGTTCGTCATGGCTTACCGTAAGCTACGACTTACGGTTGAGTCCGTCAAGCGGTGACGGCCCGGGGTGGTGCCGACGACCGCGGTGAAGGCGGCTATGAAGTGACTGGGGTTGGACCAGCCGCAGGCGTGGGCCACGCGGGTCGTGTCGTGGCCGTCGGCCAGCAGCAGAAGGGCGTGGCAGATGCGTAGCTGGGTTCGCCACTCGTAGAAGGTCATGCCCAGCTCGTCGCGGAAGAGGCGGCTCAGAGTGCGGGCCCCGGCACCCACCGCCCGGCCCAGCGCGGCCAGCGGGGAGTTGTCGGCCCGGGCGCGGCGGGAGGCGCCCGGTCAGGGCGGCCGTCAGGAAGACGATCCGCATGTCGGTTTCGCCGTGGGCGCGGTGGTGGTGGGTGGCGCCGGGCGGCGTCCAGGCGAGGCGGTTGGCCGGGACGATCGACGTGCCCCGGTCGGAGTGGACGGCGAGGACGCCACGGGCCGCGTAGACAAGATGGCCGCGGGAATGGGAATGGGCCTCGCTCGTTCCGCCCGACGGCCACAGGTGCACGCCGCCGGACGGCCAGACGCGGGATTGGCGGGCCTCGGGCATAACTTGGCAATCTACCGGTGGACGGCCGCCGCCCGGGCGGACGAACGTTCAGGCCTCGGCCGCAGTGCCTGCGGGGACGACCGTCGCCGCCGTGATGGGCGAGATGGGGCGCGACTTCGACGGCGGCTATGCCGAGTACGCGCTGCTGCCCGACGACCTGCTGATGCCGATCACCACCGCGCTGCCCCGGGAGGTGCTGGCCGCGCTGCCGGAGACCTACCTGACGGCGTACGGTGCCCTCGACGCCCTGGGTGCCGGTCCGGGTGACCGGCTGCTGATCCGGGGCGGGACGTCCTCGGTCGGCACGGCCGCGGCGTCGATCGCGTCCGGCCGCGGCATCGAGGTCGCGGCGACGACCCGGCGGCCGGACAAGGCGGCGGCGCTGACCGCGGCCGGCGTCGAACACGTCCTGGTCGAGCCGGGACGGCCGCGGGACGACTGGGCGAGCCACGTCCTCGACCTGGTCGGCACGGACACGGTGGCGGAGTCGCTGCGCCTGGTCCGGCGGGGCGGGACGGTGTGCGTGGCCGGTTCGCTGAGCGGGTGGCTGCTCCGCGACTTCGAGCCGATCGCGACGATCCCGTCCGGGACGCGGCTCACCGCCTTCCACAGCAACGACCTCCGGGGCTGTGCGGGCGCGGCGACGCTCCAGCGGATCGTCGACGACGTCGCGGCCGGCGTCTACCGGCCGAACGTCGACCGGGTGTTCGGGTTGGACGAGGTGGCCGCGGCCCACCGCTACATGGAGGAGAACCGGGCCAGCGGGAAGGTAGTGATGTTGCCGTAGCCTCCGGCTTTGATCGACCCGCACGGTCCGACCGTGGCCGTGTGGGTAACTTCAGAGAGGCTTGTTCATCAGGCGGCCGGTCTCGGTGAAGCCGAGCTGTTCGTAGAGGCTGCGGGCGCCCGGATTGTGGGCGTAGACGTGCAGGCCGATCTCGGTCGCGCCCTGATCGCGACACCACTGCTGGGCGAGCTCCATGATGGAGCGTCCGAAACCCCGGCGGCGCAGGTGCTCCGGGACGGCGATGTCGTACACGTAGGCGCGGTTGTCGGTCAGCTTGATCCAGATGTGGCCGACCTCCTCCTCGTCGTCGTTCCAGGCGACGAGGAGATGGTGGCCCGGGGTGCGCAGACCCCGGGTGAGCAGGGCGTCGGTGCCCTCCTTGGCGCGCCGGACCGCTTCCTCCCGTGGGACTCCGCTCTTCTCGATGCTGACGGCGTAGGAGTTGAGTTGCTCCGAGTAGTAGCTCCGGTAGCGGTCGTCGGTCATCGGCTCCAGTCGCATACCCAGATTCTGCCGGATCGGCGATTTCAACGGCCCGGCAGCGATAGCGCGCCCCGGGTACGTTGCGCAGATGGACTTTCAGGACGTTCTGCGGCGGCGCCGCATGGTTCGCCACTACGACACCGACCGGCCGGTTCCGCCCGAGGTCGTCGACCGCATCATCGACAATGGACTGCGAGCGCCCTCGGCCGGGTTCTCGCAGGGCTGGGGCTTCCTGGTCCTCGACACGCCCGCCGACATCGAGCTCTTCCGGGCCGCCGCGCGCCCCGCCGAGGACCCCGACCGCTGGTTCGCCGCGAACGTTCAGGCGCCGCTGCTGATCGTTCCGCTCGCGAACAAGGACGCCTACCTCGACCGGTACGCCCAGTCCGACAAGGGCCACACCGACCGCTCGGACGCCTGGTGGCCGGCGCCGTACTGGGACATCGACGCCGGCTTCGCCTCGATGCTCATGCTGCTGAGCGCCGTCGACGCCGGCCTCGGTGCCTGCTTCTTCGGCCTGCCCGCCGACCGGATCGACACGTTCCGCCAGGAGTTCGGGGTGCCACCGCAGTACAACCCGATCGGGGCGATCTCCGTCGGGTACAGCCAGGAACCGGCCCGTGACCTTCGCTCCCGGCGGCTTCCCCGGGCCGACGTGGTCCGCCGGGGCAGATGGCAGCAGCCGGGAGACGCCTCGTAGCGGGCGCAGGCGCCGTCGGGCACCCCCCTACTACGGCTGGCTGAGGCTCGGCCTGCCGTCCTCGATGTGGCCGACCAGCCGCCGGGCGTAGGTTTTGTCGAGGTCGCCGGTGAGGGAGACGTCGTACCAGCCGTCGCGCAGGCGGATCTTGTGGACCTGGCTCTGGCCGGGGTTGAGGCGGACCACCGTGCGGTCGCCGGTGTAGGCGTCGGTGAGCAGGACGCGGGCCGGGCGGCCGGACGGGTTGGCCAGGGTGAGGCGGTCGTGGCGGATCGTGGCGTCAACGCCGGCGCCGCGGAAGTGGCGGAGGAAGCCGTTCGGGCCGTGGACCGTGACGTCGGCGGTGGCCGGCCAGGTGCCGGTCAGGTGGGTGTGCGCGGCGGCCGTGAAGGTCTGCGGGTCGGTGCCGGGTCGGGTTACGTAGAAGACCGCGCCGATCGAGCCCCGGCTGGCGAAGGTGATCTCCAGCTTGGACCCGTGGTAGCGGGCGTCGGCGGCCAGGTCGTAGGGCACCGGCCGGGCCGGGCGGCGGCCCGGCTCCTGGTGCGGGAGCTTCGGGTCGTCCGGTGGTGTCGGCACGTAATCGGGGTGCCGGTCGCGGTCCGGCGGCTGGTAGCCGGCGGTGCCGGGCAGATGGGGCGGCGTCGTGCGGGTCTTGCCGAAGTCGAATGCGGCGGTCAGGTCGCCGGCGACCGCGCGGCGCCAGGGCGAGATGTTGGGCTCGTGGACGCCGAACCGCTTCTCCATGAACCGGATGATCGACGTGTGGTCGAAGACCTCGGAGCAGACGTAACCGCCGGTGCTCCACGGGGAGACGACGACCATCGGGACGCGGACGCCGAGACCGTAGGGGCCCGGGGTGAAGCCGCTCTCGTCGAGGAACTCGCCCGCGGTCGACACGGTTGACTGGCCGGCCGTGGGATAGCCGGGGACCATGTGGTCGAAGAAGCCGTCGTTCTCATCGTAGGTGATGAACAGCGCCGTGCGGGCCCACACCGAAGGGTCGGCGGTCAGCGCGTCGAGGACCTGGGCGACGTACCAGGCGCCGTAGTTGGCGGGCCAGTTCGGGTGCTCGGTGTACGCCTCGGGGGCGACGATCCAGGAGATCTGCGGGAGCTTGCCGTTGACGACGTCGTTCCGCAGAGGCGCGAAGAAGTCGCTGCCGGCGGTTCCCGTGCGGGCCTTCTCGTAGAGCGGGCTGCCGGGTGCCGCGTTGCGGTAGTTGTCGAAGTAGAGCAGCGAGTTGTCGCCGTAGTTGCCGATGTAGGCGTCCTGGGTCCAGCCCCACGAGCCGGCCGCGTCGAGCCCTACGCCCTGATCCTGATAGATCTTCCAGGAGACGCCGGCCTGCTCCAGCCGCTCGGGATAGGTCGTCCAGCCGTAGCCCAGCTCGTCGTTGGTGACGACCGGGCCTCCGCCCTTGCCGTCGTTGCCGACGTAACCGGTCCACATGTAATAACGGTTCGGGTCCGTCGGACCCAGCAGCGAGCAGTGGTACGCGTCGCAGACCGTGAACGCGTCGGCCAGCGCGTAGTGGAACGGGATGTCCTCCCGCGTCAGGTACGCCATCGTGGTCGGCGTCTTGGCCGGCACCCAGTTGTCGTAGCGGCCGCCGGCGAACGCGTCGTGCCCGTCGTTCCAGCCGTGCGCCAGGTCCTGGATGAACTGCAGGCCCAGGTCGTCGGCCTCGGGACGGAACGGCAGGACACCGCTCTGGTGCCACACCGACTGACCGTCCGGGAGGGTCACCGGTGTGCGGTCGCCGAAGCCGCGCACCCCGCGCAGCGAGCCGAAGTAGTGGTCGAACGACCGGTTCTCCTGCATCAGGACGACGATGTGGTCGATGTCCTTGATGCTGGAGGTGCGGCGGTCGGCCGGGATGGCCGCCGCACGCGCGATGCTGGGCGACAGCGTGGCCATGGCGGTGGCACCGCCGGCCATCGCCAGGAATCCACGGCGGTTGATCGGGCTCATGGCCGCCATTCTTCTCCCGGCGACCGCAAACAGGGGGCGTCCCGGAGAAGAACTGATCCGGTCAGGTCACTGTCCGCCGATCATCGGCGTGACGCTGGGTGATGCCTCGGCGGTCCAGCAGTTCCAGCAGGGGAACCGCGACCCGGCGGGTCGTGCCGAGTGCCCGCCGGGCCTCACTGAGAGTGAAGGGTGTCGATACCTTCGACAAAACGGTCCCGGCCTCGTCGAGGGCCCCGGCCCGGAGGACGACCTGGGGAGCCAGTTGGATCAGGAGTCCGATGCGAACCGCGGCGGCCAGTTGGCGGGGGCCGAGTCCGAGAGCGGTGAGGTCGTTGGCTTCGGGGGCGGCGAAGGGGGCCAGACCGCTGAAGGCCTGATCGATGAGACCCGCCAGCTCGGACATATCTGATTTGTCGCCCGCAGCGACGCGGCCGTTGCGGAGCGACAGCGGCGGACGGATCAGGGCCTCGACCAGGGCTCGATCCGGCAGTTTCAGACGGTGCCGAAGAGCATCGACGGGCATGCCGGGCTCCAACGGATTCTGCTTTTGGTAACTGGCGACCTCCGACTCCACCCGGTCGGACAGATCGGACCACAGATCGGGAGCGACGAACCAGCCCGGCACGGTCGGCGGCGACGACAAGGGGACGCCCATCGCAGCCAGATCACCGGCCCGGATCAACCGTCGCCGGGCGACCTCGGCGGCCAGGTCCGGGACACCGTCCATGCGGGACAGATCGGCGGCCCGGGCCGCGGCGGCTCCCCGGCGGCCAAGACCGGGGGGTACGACGTCGAGCACCGTCACTCCCCCGGCCACGTGATGCTTGCCCGGGTCGCGGAGAAGCGCCCGGTCGCCGATGCGCAGCGGCAGTGGGCGGGCGAGCCGCAGCCGGGCGGTGTCCGCACCGAGGGGCCGGACCCGCACCGGGACCGCGGCCGAGCCGACGTGCAGGGTGATTGCCGCGGGCAGGTCGGTGGCGGCGTCGCCGTGCACGCGCACGTCGATGAGGTCGGTGTCGCGGAAATGCCCCGGGCTGAGGAGCGCGTCGCCCCGGCTGACCGCGTCCTTCTCGACGCCTCGCAGGTTGACCGCGATCCGGGCCACGGCGGCGACCTCGGTCTCGGCCGCGCCCATGCTCTGCAGCCCGCGGACCCGGACCGTCCGATCGCCCAGCCGCAGCTCGTCGCCGATCTTGATCCTGCCGGCGCCGAGGGTGCCGGTGACCACCGTGCCCGCGCCCTTGACGGTGAACGCGCGGTCGATCCACAGGCGGACCGGCGCTTCCCGCTGCGGAGCCGGCAGCGCTTCCAGCAAGGCGTCCATCTCGAGCCGGAGATCGTCCAGGCCGGCGCCGGTGGCGCCACTCACCGCCACCGCGGGCACCGCACCCAGCGACGTCTTCGCGATCTCCGCCCGCGCCTCGGTGATCGCGGCCGACGGATCGGCGAGGTCACTTCTCGTCACGACCAGCAGGCCGTGCCGCACGTCCAGGGCGGCCAGGGCAGCCAGATGCTCGGCTGACTGCGGCATCCAGCCCTCGTCGGCCGCGACCACGATCATCGCGGCCGGCACCGGGCCGACCCCGGCCAGCATGTTGGGCACGAACCGCTCGTGGCCGGGCACGTCGACGAACGCGACGGTCGCCCCCGACGGCAGCGTCGTCCAGGCGAAGCCCAGGTCGATGGTCATGCCCCGGCGCCTCTCCTCCGCCCAGCGGTCCGGCTCCATGCCGGTCAGGGCGCGCACCAGCGTCGACTTGCCGTGATCGACGTGGCCGGCGGTGGCTACGACATGCATCGCTGGACGGCCTCGACGACATCGGAGTCCCGGTCGGCGGGCACGCAGCGGAGATCGAGCAGAAGGCGGCCGTGCTCGACCCTTCCGACAATCGGCGGGGTGCCTTCGCGCAGGCTTTTCGCGTACGCCTCGGGCAGCGACAGTGACCACGACGGGAGCGCAACCTCGGGCGCCCCACCGCCACCGACGACGGCCTCGGTTTTCTCGAGGGTGACGGGCCCGCTTCCGATCGCTTCGAGGACCTGCTCGGTGCGGAGCCGGAGGGCTTCTGGGAGTGTCCTCAGTGCTTGCCAGGTGGGGGTCTCGGGGCCTTCCAGGGTGGCTTGGAGGGCGGCGAGGGTGAGTTTGTCGACCCGCAGAGCCCGGGCCAGGGGGTGGCGGCGGAGCTTCTCGATGAGGGATTGGGTGCCGAGCATGAGGCCGGCCTGGGGGCCGCCCAGCAGTTTGTCGCCGCTGGCGGTGACGAGGTCGGCGCCCTTCTTCAGCATGGTGGCCGCGTCGGGCTCGTCGGGCAGGAGCGGATCCGGTTGCAGGAGGCCGGAGCCGATGTCGGCAACGACGGGGACCCCGAGCGTCTTCAGGTCGCTGACCGCCGCGCCGCTGGTGAAGCCCTTGATGACGAAGTTCGACGGGTGGACCTTGAGCACGAAGCCGGTGTCCGGATTTATGGCGTCTGCGTAGTCTTTTACCGTCGTGCGGTTGGTCGTGCCGACCTCCCGGAGCCGGGCACCGGTCGAGGCCAGAAGGTCGGGCAGGCGGAAGCCGTCGCCGATCTCCACCATCTCGCCGCGACTGACGATGATCTCCCGGTCGCGGGCGAGCGCGGTCGCCGCGAGGACCAGAGCGGCCGCGCCGTTGTTGACGACATGGACGGCGCCCGCCTCGGGCACCCGGTCGTGCAGCGCCGCCATCGCACCGCGGCCCCGCCGCGCCCGCTTGCCGGTGCCCAGATCGAGCTCGACATCGGTGTGCCCGCTCGCCGCCACGATCGCCTCCCGGGCCGCGCCCGACAGTGCCGCCCGGCCCAGGTTGGTGTGCAGCACGACGCCTGTCGCGTTGAGCACCGGATGCAGGCCGCCCGCGGTGCCCGGCAACGCCGCGACGGCCGCCCCGGCCACCGCCTCGGGAGCCAGATCACCCTCGCGGGCCCGCTGCTGGGCGGCGGCCACGGCCGCCTTCACGACCGGGCGGCCCAAGCGCTCCGCGGCCTCCCTCAGGCGCGGATCGTTCAACACCACATCCGTACGCGGCACCAGCCGTCGCGCATCCGTCACCCCCGTACGGTAATCCTGTCGAGATCCGTCCCGCCGCCTGACAGTTTCGACGGGTGTTTCCGGTTGACGTCTCGCTGGCCCGGCGGCTGGTCGACTCGCAGTTCCCGCAGTGGCGTGACCTGCCGCTCCGCCGCCTCGAGCCGGCCGGATCCGACCACGTCATCTACCGGCTGGGGCCGGGCCTGTCGGCGCGGTTCCCGCGGCACCCGGGCCCGATCGGCCAGGCGTCCAAGGATCTGGCGTGGCTTCCGTTCCTCGCACCGCACCTGCCACTGGCCGTGCCGACCCCGGTCGCGGTCGGGCGGCCCGACCTCGGCTATCCCTGGCCGTGGGGAGTGTCGCGCTGGTTGCCGGGGTCGTCCGCCGCCGGGCTGGGCGCCTCGGTCGGGACCGCCCGCACCCTGGCCGAGTTCCTGTCCACTCTGCAGCGGCTGCCCGTTCCCTCCGCGGCGGCCGCGTTGTCGGGTCGACCGCTCGCGGCTCGCGACGAGGTCACGCGGTCGGCGATCGCCGACCTCGCCGGGGTGTTCGACGCGGCGGCGCTGACCCGGGTGTGGCAGGCGGCCCTCGACGCCCCGGCCTGGAACCGCCCACCGGTCTGGTTCCACGGCGACTTCCACACCGGCAACCTGCTCGCGGCCGACGGGCGGCTGAGCGCGGTCATCGACTTCGGCGGCCTCGGCGCGGGCGATCCGGCGACCGACCTGCAGATCGCGTACACCCTGCTGGAACCGGCCCCGAGGGCCGCCTTCCGCGCGGCGCTCGACCTCGACGAGGCAACGTGGGCCCGCGGCCGCGGCTGGACCCTGACCGGCGGGTTGCCGGCCCACCGCGCCTACGCGGCCGGCGACGCGCGCATCGCCGAGCAGACCACGCGGCAGATCACCGCCGCCCTGGCAGACGCCGCTCCAGCACCTGGCCCGGCCACGGGCCGCCCGGCTGGTCGACTGTGAACGTCTCGGTGGCGGTGAAGCCCTGCCGCTCGTAATAGCGGACCAGGCCGCCGCCGTTGCCCGCGTAGCAGTCCAGCCGCAGCACGCCGACTCCGCGCGCGACGGCCAGGACGGCCGCGTGTTCGAGCAGGAGTGCGCCGACGCCCCGGGCGGCGTCCGAGTGGTCGGTCACCAGCAGGTTGACGAACAGCTCGGGCTCGACCGGCGCCGGCACCGGCTCGGACGACTCGCCGACGACCAGGGCACCGACGACCTGGCCCGCACCGACGGCGACGAAGAAGCCGTCCCACCTCGCGTACCTCTCCGCGCGGGCAACCGTCTCCGGGATCGAGGAGAACGGCCGGCTCCCCCACTGGCCGGCCTGCCCGCGCGCCACGAGCCACCGCACCGCACCGTCGAAAACCGCCAGCACGGCCGGTACGTCGGCCGGGCCGCCCCGCCGAATGGTTACCGTAGACATCGACGGATCGTATCCGGCCAAAGTGGCCCGCTATTCATGATTTTCAGCGGGAAGAGGCGGGGAAGCAGGATGCGGTTCCGGCAGCTGTCGGCCGTGAATGCGGTGGTTGTGGTGGCGTTCGATCACGCCGGCGACCCAGCTGTTCTGAACAGTCTGTTGTGAAACAGATAGCGGAGGCGGACGGGAATCGAACCCGCCTGACCCGGGTGCCGGGTCACACCGGTTTTGAAGACCGGGAGGGGCACCAGCCACCTGAACGCCTCCGCCGATCACCCTAACCGACGGCAACGGTGTAAAAGTGGACGCATGACGATCACTCGGCTCACCCAGTACGCCCACGGCGGCGGTTGCGCCTGCAAGATCCCGCCCGGCGAACTCGAGTCGGTGGTTGCCGGGCTGGTCGGCGCCCCGCCGAACGGGCCCGGTGAGCTGCTGGTCGGCCTCGACGACGGGGACGACGCGGCGGTCGTGAAGATCGAGCGGGGCACGGCGATCGTCGCCACGGCCGACTTTTTCACGCCGGTGGTCGACGACGCGTACGACTGGGGCCGCATCGCCGCGGCGAATGCGCTCTCCGATGTCTATGCGATGGGCGGAACGCCAGTCGTCGCCGTCAACCTGCTCTGCTGGCCGCGGGAGCTGCTGCCGATGGAACTGGCCGCCGAGGTGCTGCGCGGCGGCCTCGACGTGGCCCGGGAGGCCGCCTGCCACGTCGCCGGCGGGCACAGCGTCGACGACCCGGAACCGAAGTACGGCATGGCGGTCACCGGCGTCGCCGACCCCGACCGGATCATGCGCAATGACCAGGGCGCGGCCGGCATGCCGCTCACGCTGACCAAGCCGCTCGGCATCGGCGTGCTCAACAGCCGGCACAAGTCGACCGGGGAGGTGTTCGCGCAGGCGATCGCCACGATGACCGCCCTCAACCGGGACGCGTCGGAGGCCGCCCTCAAGGCCGGCGTGGTCTGCGCGACCGACGTCACCGGCTTCGGACTGCTCGGCCACCTGCACAAACTTGCCCGCGCGAGCGGCCTGACGGCCCGCGTCGACGCGGCCGCGGTCCCCTATCTGGACGGCGCCCGGGAGGCGCTCCGCGACGGGTACGTCAGTGGCGGCACCCGGCGCAACCTCGACTGGGTGCGCCCGCACCTCGACCCGGGCTCGGCGACCGAGGACGAACTGCTCCTGCTGGCCGACGCTCAGACGTCGGGCGGGCTGCTGATCGCGGGCGAAATCCCCGGTCACCCGATCGTCGGCGAGCTTTTCCCCTCGCGGGGCGAGGGAATCACGCTGGAGATCCGCTGAAGAACAGCCGCCGGACCAGCGCCGTCCCGATCGGCACGACGATCCAGAGGTCGTAGGCGTAATCGCTGAGGAAGAACGCGAACGGAATGGACAGCAGGAAACCGGCCGCCAGCCCGCCCGTACCGAAATAGGCGTTCTTGAAGAGGTCGGGCGGGGTGGCGGCTCGATAGAGGCCGTGCCGCTGGATCTGGGCGACCATCAACAGCCACACCAGGCCGGCCAGCGTCTGCACAAGCGCATAGAACACGAATCGCACCTGGAATCCGCCGTCTCCGCTGAGCACGCGGGTGGCGAACGGATCGAGCACGAGCAGGAAGAGCCACAGCAGGGTGAGGAAGACGAGCCGGCCGCCGAGCACGGTGACATAGCGGAAGACCTTGTGATGGTGGGCCCAGTAGAAACCGATCACATAGAAGCTGATGACGAACGAGATGTATTCGTCGCGATGCAAATACATCGAGTGCAGCACTTCGCGGTTGGTGCGCCCCTCGGGGGCACTCAACTCGAGGGCGAGCAGCGTGATGGCGATCGCGATGACCGCGTCGGCGAAGAAGGTCAGCCGCTCGGCGGCGATCGCGCGCGGATCCGGTTCGTCAGTGGCGATTTCGCTGGCGTCCATGGCCGTGAATGCTAGACGCCGGGCGGGCTCCCCGAGATCCGCGTCCCGGTCGGAGCGGGGACGGCACAGCCTCGAGGACCGTGCCGCCCCCGGCCGCTATTCGACCGTCGCCGGTTCGGAGGGCATCCGGGTGATCCGGGGCAGGACCAGCGACACCAGGGCGATCGCGGCCAGCACCAGGAACGGCAGCGTGTAGCTCTGGTTGTCGGCATCGTAGAGCGCCGCGGTGAGCAGCGGCCCGACCACGCCGCCGATGCTCCACGCCACGATCATCGCGCCGTAGATCGCACCCGCGTTGGGCGTGCCGAAGTAGTCGGCCGCGGTGGCCGGCATCGTCCCGAACCCGCCGCCGTAGGCCAGGTAGATCAGCGCGGCCAGGACCGCGAACAGCGCGAACGCCGACGCCCAGGGCAGGATCGCGAAACACACGAGCTGCAACGCCAGCATGCCGAGGAACGCCGTCATCCGGCCCGTACGGTCCGACAGCCAGGCCCAGAAGATGCGGCCGCCGCCGTTGAACAGGCCGAGCACGCCGACCATCGTGGCCGCCGTGCCCGCGGACACCCCGGCCACGCTCTGGGCCGCGTCGGAGGCCTGCGAGATGAATCCGATGCCGCAGGTCACGTTCAGCGTCAGAACGGCCGTCAGCATGTACCACTGCTTGGTGCGCAGCGCCTCGGGCAGCGTGTAGTTGCGGGTTCCGGCGACCGCCCGCCCGGTCGAGGCGGGCACGAAGCCGGGCACCTGATAGCCCTCGGGCGGGTTGCGGAAGAACAGCGCCCCGACCACACCCGCGATCAGATAGGCGATGCCGAGCGGCAGGAAGACGCTCGTCTTGTCGTCGGTGCCGTTCAGCAGTGCCTTGGCCGCCGGGGCGGTGAGCACGGCGCCGAAGCCGAAGCCGGCCACCGCGATGCCGGTGATCAGGCCACGCCGGTCCGGGAACCATTTCGACAGCATCGCGATCGGCGTGATGTAGGCGGCGCCGAGACCGATGCCGCCGAGCACTCCATAGGTCGCGACGAGCAGCCACAATTGGCCGCTGGTGTTGACCAGAGAGGCGAGCATGGTGCCGATCGCATAGAGCACGACACCGGCGAGCGCGACCGTGCGCGGACCACGACGGTCCTGAATGCGGCCACCGATCAGACTGCCGATGAAAATCGTGCCGATCGCGAACTCGAACGGGAGTACGGCCTCGGATTTGCTCCAGCCGAACTCCGCCTGCAGTGGTTTGTTGAAGACACTCCACGCGTAGACCGCGCCGAGGGCGAGCTGGACGAGAACTGCGGCGACAACGATCCACCAGCGGCCACGGGTGGGATTTCTCTCGTCGGTCACCTGTTCGGGGGTATTGGTGCTGGACGTCGCCATCTCGACCTCCTCGCCGGGGGCGCGCCTTGATCGACTTTAGTCAATGACGCTACCGGCCCCGACGCCCTTGCGCATCTTGTGTTCGAGCAGGAGGAACGCTTGATCAGCGAAGCTTGTCGTTGAGCCGTTCCCGTTGCGGGACGACCGTGTATTTCGGGTCCTTGGCCGACGCGATACCCGCTTCGTAGACGCCGAAACGCGTCAATGCGGAACCGGCGAGAAGGGCAACCCCGGACAGCGCGGAAATCAGCCGGCTGCGTCGCCCGGCGAGCGCCCCGAGGGCGCCCGCGGCGGTGAGCGTACGGGCGGCGCGCAGCCACTTCCCGGCCTGATCCTGATGGAAGGGCTCGCTGAGCAGGCCCATCCCGTTCTCGACCCGGTGGGCGTGGTAAAGCTCGAGCCCGGCGCCGAGCACGGCCATCCGACGGGCCGGCCCTGCCTGGTCGGCCGGCGCGGCGATCATGCCGACCGCGGCGCCGCTGGCCATCGCGCTCCCGGCGAAGACGAACGGCAGTTCGTTGCGCGCGGCGTTCCAGCTCGGCGTCGACGTGTCGGCCAGCAGCACCGCGGTGTACGTCGCCAGGCCGGGCGCCAACGCCGCCGCCCCGAGACCCGCGGCCGCGCCTACCGGCGGCAGCACCTTGCGCACCAGCCCGAGCAACCCGCGCCGGGGCAGCAGCGGGGCCGCCTCGGCGACCGCCGCCGCGCCGGCCGCGACGCCGAAGCCGGAGAGGATCCAGGTGCCCATCGACATCGCCGACGTCGGCTTGGCCACCCGCAGCATGTTGACGAACCGCTCGGGCCGGCCGAGGTCGTTGACCAGGAAGTAGGTGCTCACGCCGACCGCGGCGAGCGCGCTCAGCCGGCCGGCCCGGCGCAGCGCCGTCCGGCGGCTGAGCTGGCCGCCGAGCGCAAGCAGCGCCGACCCGGCGGCGAGACCGCCGGTGAACAGGTAGGAAGGGATGTCTTTCTCCCACGGCGCCGCCCGCACGATCGGCCGCCCGTAGTAGGACCGGAAGTTCGCCGGCGGCACCATCGCCCGGTCGCCGCCACCGCGGCGCCGCCGTTCCCCGGCATCCCCGCCGCGCCCCGCGCCGCCCCCGCCGCCCCCCGCGCCATCCCCGGCCCGCGACTCACCCGCCGGCTGCGACCCGCCCGCCGGCTGCGATCCGGCCACCGGCTGCGATCCGGCCACCGGCTGCGATCCGGCCACCGGCTGCGAGACGCTTTCGGCCCGGGAGCCACTGTCGCTCCCGCCGGACCCGTTGCTCGACTGGTGATCGTTCATCGGCGCCTTCCGGAGAACGAGACCACCACGGCGGCGGCCATCGTCAGGGCGGCCAGGCCGGCCTTCTTCCACATCTGCGGCAGGTCGCGGGTCGCCACGACCGGGTCGGGCGGCAGCCCGTACACCTCGGGCTCGTCGAGCAGCAGGAAGAACGCGCCGTCGCCGCCGACGCCGTCGGACGGGTCGTGGCCGTAGAGCCGGGCCGACTCGACGCCCTGCTCGTGGAGCGCGGCGACCCGGGCCGCGGCCCGCTCCCGCAACTCGTCGAGCTCGCCGTATTGAATCGACTCGGTCGGGCAGGCGGTCGCGCAGGCCGGCCGCAGACCGTCGCCGATGCGGTCGTAACACATCGTGCACTTCCAGGCCCGGCCGTCGTCCTCGCGGCGGTCGATCACCCCGTACGGGCAGGCCGGAATGCAGTAGCCGCAGCCGTTGCAGATGTCGTCCTGCACGACGACCGTGCCGAACTCGGTGCGGAACAGTGCCCCGGTCGGGCAGACGTCGAGGCAGCCGGCGTGCGTGCAGTGCTTGCACACGTTGGACATCATCAGCCAGCGGAAATCGCTCCGCGGCGCGTCGATCGTGCGGCCGGGCAGGTCCGATCCCGGCATGCCCAGGAACTGCGTGCCGGAGGAACCGGATGAAGAGGTGCCGATGGTCGCGGCCGCGGCGAGCGCATCGACGGCGGGCGTGATGCCGGGCTCGGTGCCGGTGGGCACGGTCGTGGTCGAAGCGACGACCGCGGTCTGTGCGCTCACCGACGGCCCGACCGGCAGCCCGGCGAAGGCTCCCGGCACGTCGGTGCCCGCGCCGGTCGACGCCCGCGGCTGCTCGATGAACGCCACGTGCCGCCACGAGTTGGCCGACAGGCCGCCGGTGTTGTCGTAGGACTGGCCGAGCAGGTTGAACCCGGTGTCCGGGATGGCGTTCCACTCCTTGCACGCCACCTCGCACGCCTTGCAGCCGATGCAGACCGACGTGTCGGTGAAGAAGCCGACCCGCGGTGGCGCGTCGACGTAGCCCGCCTCGGGGGCCGGGTCGAGCGGGCCGAACAGGCTATTGGGCATCCGGCACCTCGTCCTTGGTCACGATCGGCGTGTGGTGGTCGGGCGTCAGGCCCGCGCGCCGACGATAGTCCTCGACGTACGTCAGGAGCGCCGGACCGATGGGCCGGCGGCCGGGCTGGATGTCGCAGGTGCCGACCTTGCTCTCCTGGATGAGCACGTTCGGGTCGAGCGTGATGCCGATCAGGTCGTTGGCCGAGTCGCCGGTGACCAGGCCCTCGCCGCCCCAGTGGTAGGGCAGCCAGATCTGGTGCACGATGCGGCCCTCGATGCGCAACGGCGTCAACCGGTCGGTGACCAGCACCTTCGCCTCGATCGCGGCCCGCGCGGTGACCACGTGCGCCCAGCCGAGGTGGCTGAGACCACGTTCGCGGGCCAGTTCGGGCGACACCTCGACGAACATCTCCGGCTGCAGCTCGGACAGGTAGGCCAGCTGACGGCTCATGCCGCCCGCGGTGTGGTGCTCGGTGAGCCGGCTCGTGCTGAACACGAACGGGAACACGTCGGCGTGCGGCTCGGGCGGGCTCGGGTTGGTCAGGTTGTCCGACCGGTCGTAGACCTTGCGGGTCGGGTTGGCCTGCTGGGTGTAGAGCGGGTTGCGGACCATCGACTCGGCCGGCTCGTAGTGGGTCGGCATCGGGCCGTCGATCAGGCCGCTCGGCGCGTAGAGCCAGCCCTTCCCGTCGCCCTGCATGATGAACGCGTCGTCACCCGAGATCGCGGCGACGCCTTCGGCGCCCTCGGGCGGCCGATAGCTCGGCGCCTTGCCCTTCTCGAAGTCGGGCACGTCCTCGCCCGTCCATTCGCCCTTGTCGGCGTCCCACCAGACGTACTTCTTCCGCTCCGACCACGGCTTGCCGTCCGGGTCGGCCGAGGCGCGGTTGTAGAGCGTGCGCCGGTTGGCCGGCCACGCCCAGCCCCACTCGCCGGCCACCCAGTTCTGCTCGCTTCCCGGCTTACGGCGGGCGGCCTGGTTGACCCCGTCGGCGAAGACACCGGTGTAGATCCAGCAGCCGCCGGAGGTCGAGCCGTCGGGCTTCATCTGGTTGAACGTGGACAGCGGCTCGCCGGTGGTCAGGTCGTACCCGTTGATCTCGCGGAGCACGGCCTCGCCGTCCGGCTCATCGTCACCGTAGTTCCAGGTCAACGCCTGGATGCCGCGGTCGCGGGGCAGCGTCGAGCCGGCCAGCCGCTCCTTGATGCGGCGGCCGAGGTGGTAGAAGAACCAGAGGTCGCTGCGGGCGTCGCCCGGCGGCTCGACCGCCTTTTCCCGCCACTGCAGCATCCGCTGGGTCTGGGTGAAGGTGCCCTCTTTCTCGACGTGTGAGGCCGCCGGCATGAAGAACACCTCGGTCTTGACCGAGGAAGGACTCATCTCCCCGGTCGCCACCTCGGGACCGTTCTTCCAGAACGTGGCGCTCTCGATCATGTAGAGGTCGCGGACCACAAGCCAGTCGAGGTTGGCCATGCCGATCCGCTGGGCGCGGCCGTGCGCCGACCCGACGGCCGGGTTCTGGCCGAGCAGGAAGAACCCCTTGATCTTCCCGTCGATCATGTCGAGCGTCTGCCGGTACGTACCGTGATCGCCGGTGATCTTCGGCAGCCAGCCGAAGCCCCAGTCGTTGTCCTTCGTCGCGGCGTCGCCGAAGTAGGACTTGAGCAGGCTGACCGCGTAGGACTCGGCGTTGGACCAGAAGCCCTTCTGGCCGGGCTGGCGGATCTCGTCGACCCAGTCCCGGAACGACTCGTGTTTGGAGTGGTGCGGCATCGGCAGGTAGCCGGGCAGCAGATTGAACAGGGTTGGGATGTCGGTCGAACCCTGGATGCTGGCGTGCCCGCGCAGCGCCAGCACGCCACCGCCGGGCCGGCCCATGTTGCCCAGCAGCAGCTGGATGATCGCGCCGGTGCGGATGTATTGGACGCCGACGCTGTGCTGGGTCCAGCCGACCGAGTAGACCAGCGCGCTGGTGCGTTCGCGGCCCGAGTTGGCCGTCCAGGCCTCGCAGACCTCGAGGAACTTGTCCTGGGGCACGCCGCAGAGCCGCTCGACGGCCTCGGGCGTGTAGCGGGCGTAGTGCCGCTTGAGGATCTGGTAGACGCAGCGCGGATCCTGCAGCGTCGGGTCGCGCGGCACGTCGCCCGGCACCGGTACGCCGTGCGACTCGTTGCGCAGCCCGGACGCGGTCTCCCGGCCGACATGGGAGTCACCCGAGTCCGCCGCGGTTTCCTCGTTGCCGGCGTACATCCAGCTCGACTGGTCGTACGTGTTGGTCTCCGGGTCGTAACCGGAGAACAGGCCGTCGAGGTCCTCGGTGTCGCGGAAGTCCTCGCTCACGATCATGGACGCGTTGGTGTACGCAAGGACGTACTCCCGGAAGTCCTTCTCGTTGGTGAGGATGTAGTTGATCACCCCACCGAGGAACGCGATGTCCGCTCCCGCGCGCACCGGCAGATAGGTGTGGGCCAGCGCGCTCGTGCGGGTGAATCGCGGATCGACGTGGATGATCTTGGCACCGCGCTTCTTGGCCTCCACCACCCACTGGAAGCCCACCGGGTGGGCCTCAGCCATGTTGGAACCCTGAATCACGATGCAGTCGGCGTTAGCCAGATCCTGAAGGAAGCTGGTGGCCCCGCCACGGCCGAACGAAGTCCCCAGACCGGGGACGGTGGCGGAGTGTCAAATGCGAGCCTGGTTCTCGATCTGGATAGCGCCGATCGCGGTGAAGAGCTTCTTGATCAGATAGTTCTCTTCGTTGTCGAGCGTGGCGCCGCCCAGGCTCGAGATGCCCAGCGTGCGGTTGAGCGGCTTGCCGTTCTCGTCCTGGTCGGCCCAGGTCTGTTCGCGGGCGGCCAGCACCCGGTCGGCGATCATGTCCATCGCCGTCTCGAGGTCGAGCGTCTCCCAGTCGGTGCCGTAGGGCCGCCGGTAGAGGACCTTTTGTTGCCGCCGGTCGCTGGTCACCAGGCTCAGGCTCGCCGAGCCCTTGGGGCAGAGACGGCCGCGCGAGACCGGGCTGTCCGGGTCGCCCTCGATCTGGACGACCTTGCCGTCCTTGACGAAGACCTTCTGTCCGCAACCGACCGCGCAATAGGGGCACACGGAGCGGGCCACGGAATCGGCGGTCTCGGTGCGGGAGGTCAGCGACCTGGAATGGTCGGACTGCGCCGCGGCACCCCGGCCGAGCGGATCGGTCCCGGTCAGCTGACGATAGACCGGCCAGCCCTCGATCCAGGTTCGTACGCCCACGAGATCAGACCTTACCCCCGTTCCGGGGTTTCGCACGCGGGCCGCCGAACGAAATGATGTCGCCCATGGATCAGCTCGACACGCCGGTCGTCCGCCCGGCTCGCCGCTCCCACTACCGGCTCGGCGGCAAGGACGGACCGGCGGCCGGCCGGAACAATTGATCATGGACTTCCGCCAGGTCACGGCCCGTCTCCGAGGCGCGAGGACGCCTCCCGGGGAGCTCATACCGCGCGGCGGGAAGCTGGGCCGGGCCGAGGAAGTGGCGCGCGTCGCCGAGGCACTGCGCGAGCCGCGCATGACGGTCACGGTGCACGGGCCGACCGGTTCCGGGACGACCACGCTGGCCCGGCTCGTGCAGGCCGACCCGCGCATCAAGCGCCGCTTCCGCGGCATCCACTGGGTCACTCTCGGACCGCACGCCCGGCTGGGTGCGTTGGCGGCCAAGGTGACAAATCTCGTACGCGGGTGGGACGCGGCCCAGGCGCATCCAGGGTCCGATGTGGCCGACGCCGCCGGACAGCTCGCCGCGGTGCTCGCCGACCGGCCGCCCTACCTGCTGATCCTCGACGACGTGTGCTCGGCCGAGCAGCTCGCCGCGTTCCCGGTCACCGGAGTCTCGTCTCGTCTCGTCACGACCCACGACGCGTCGCTGGCCGCCGGGACCGGCCTGTCGGTACCGCTCGGCCGCATGCCGCCCGAACTGGCCCGATCGGTGCTGATGGCCGGGCGGCCGCCGCTGCCCGAGGAGACGGTCGCCCAGCTGGCCGCGCTCGGCGACGGGCTGCCGCGGTCGCTGCGTCGGGCCAACCGGCTGCTCGCCGACCGGCCCGACCCGCGGGTGGTCGCCTTCGCGCTCGAACGGGACGGCGCCGTGACCGCGCTCGCCGACCTGCTCCGGCCGGACCAGCGGGACCGGTGGGCCGAACTGGCGGTGTTCGCCGACGACGCGGTGCCGGTCGAGCTGGTGCTGGGGTTCTGGTTCGAAACCGGCCGGCTGACTCCGGACGAGGGTGACGCGCTGCTCTCCCGGCTGGCCGACCTGCGGCTGATCGCGCGGGCTTCGACGGGCGTGGGCGCCACCGTACGGCTGCCGGGAGCCGCCGCCGGCGCGCCCGCCCTGCACGCCGCCCTGCTCGACAGCACCCCGACGCCTGCCGATTCCCACTACCTGCGGCACCATTACGTCGAACATCTGCTCGCCGCCGACCGGGAACCGCCGGGACCGGACTGGCTCGCCGTACGCCTGGAGCGGGACGGCCTCGCCGGACCGCTCGCCGACCTCGCCCGGACGCCCTCCGGCGATCTGCGCCGGAAGCTGACCCGGGCCGCGCACCTGCTGGCACCGACCGACCCGCCACATGCCGTGACCGACATCCTGCACAGCCGCTTACGGACGCCCGGCCGGCCGGTCCTGGCGGTCGACGGGGCGTTGCCCGACCCGCTCGATCCGGCGCTGGTCCGCACCCTCGCCGCGGGAACGTGGACCGAGGCCCTCGGCGTCGCACCGGACGGAAGCTGGCTCGCCGCGGGGACGGTGACCGGCCAGGTGCGTGCATGGGATCTCACCGACGGCTCGCTGCGGCTGCGCATCGACGCCCATCCGGACGCGGTCCACGCGCTGGCGATCGCGCCGAGCGGCGGGTGGCTGGCCACCGCCGGCAACGACCACCTCGTACGTCTGTGGGACGCCGCCTCCGGCGAGGCGCTGGCCGAACTCGACTGCGGCACCGGGCAGGTGTGGGCGGTGGCGATCTCGCCGGGCGGCGGCTGGCTGGCGACCGGCGGCGAGGACGGCTCGGTGCGGCTGTGGGACGCGGTCAGCGGGCGGGCGAAACGCACGCTGCGCGGGGCGGGAGCGGCGGTGCGGTCGCTGGCCGTCGCCCCGGACGGCAGCTTCGTGGCCGCGGGCGACTTCACCGGCGAGGTGCGCGTCTGGGACGTCGGCTCCGGCCGCAAGACCCTCCACTTCTCGACCGGCAGCGTCGTCTCGGCGCTCGCCGTCAGCCCGTCCGCCCGGTTCCTGGCCGCCACCCTCTGGTCCTCGGCGACCCTCCGGTGGGACCTGCGGACATCGGACGAGACCCGGCTGGGCGGACCGGCGCAATGCCTGGCCTGGGCGCCCGACGAGAGCTGGCTCGCGGTCGGCGGCACCGACAACCGGGTTCTCCTGTGGTCGGCGAGCGGCCGGGAGCTTCGCCGCTACCCCGGCCACCGGGGCAGCACCGACTCCCTGAACTGGGTCGACGGGCGGGTCGACGCGCTCGTGGTCGCCCCCGGCGGGCGGTGGCTGGCCACCGGCGGTCAGGACGAACTGGTGCGCGTCTGGGAGGCCGGCTTCGGGCCGCGGTCGGTGCCGACCGGCGGGCCACTGCGGGCGGTGTCCCTCTCCCCCGACGGCCGGACGCTGCTGACCGCGACCGACCAGGCCATCAACATCGGCTCGCATTTCGTGGCGGCGCCCGGCCCGGTCTCGGCGGCCGCGGTCGCCGACGAGGGCGCCTGGTTCGTGCTCGGCGACGACCGTACGATCCGCGACACGGTCACCGGCGGCATCCGGGCGGCCCTGCTCGGCCACCAGGGCGACGCGGCCTCGACCCTCATCGCGCCGGGCGGCGCGCTGATCGCCACCTGGGGACCGGACGCGCCGCTGCAGATGTGGGACAGCACCGACGGGCGCGCACTCTGGCTGCTGCGGGGCGCGGCCACGGCCGCGTTCAGCCCGGACGGCAACACCCTGGTGGTCGCCGCCGAGGACGACATCCTGCTGCTCGACCCGGCCACCGGCACGATCCGCCGCCGCGCGACGGGCGCTAGCGGCATCATCGGAGCCGTGGCGGTCTCGTCCGACGGCGGCAGGATCGGGGTCGCCCGCGGCCCGGTACTCGACTTGTTCGACCTGAAAAGCCAGCACCGCACCCGCTTCCGCACCGCGGGCGGCGCCCTGATCCGATCGCTGGCCGTCTCCCCGGACGGCCGTCATCTGGCCACCGTCGACAGCCGGCGCGCGATCCAGATCTGGCACCCGGCCGACGGGGCGATCGCGATGATGCGGGTCGACCAGGTGGCGTACACCTGCACCTGGACCTCCGCCCACACCCTCACCGTCGCCGGCGCGGCCGGCCTCTACCGCTTCCGCCTCCTCGAGTAGCCGGCGGATCGCGCGGCTCTCGGCCTCGGTGGGTCAGAACCGGAACCGGAGGATGCGGCTGGACCGTTTGAAGCCTGGCAACAGGTTCATGAGGCGGAACATGCTGCGGATGGCCGGGGGCGCCTTGGCCATCAGCACCGGCGAGTCGTTCATCGGCGCCTCGTCGACGTATTCGAGCCGCGGGTGCCAATCCGCGAGAGCCGCCGTGTCGTCGAAGCCGGAGTGGAACTGCGCGTTGTATCTGCGCGCGAGCGGATCCCATCTCGAGGTACGCCACGCCGAGACCGAAACCGTGTCGAACAGTATCTGCCCGGCGGGGAAGGTGTCGACGATGCCGGTCAGCAGCCGCCGGGCGTCGACTTCCGTCAGGTAGGGCACCAGTCCCTCGGCGATCACCAGCACCGCCCGGCCACGGGGGATTCGCTCCAGCCAGCTGAGGTCGGTGACGTCGGAGCCGATCAGGGTGGTGTGCTCGCGCGGCGAGGCCCAGCTGGCTGGCGCCGAAGCGGCCCCGGTCGTAGCCGGGGTCGAGGCGGCGCATCGTCTGCTCGGCGTAGGGGTCGCCGAGGATCGGGGCCGGCAGCCGGTTGTCCAGCGCTTTGGCTTTGAGGACGGGGCCGAGAGTCTTCTGAACCCCGACGAGTTCCACGTCCGCAACCGTACGCTCTACTGGCGGTCCCAGGCGATGTACGACCGGTGGCGGCTGGTCTTGGCGTGGTACATCGCCAGGTCGGCGCGGCGGATCAGCTCGGTCATCGTGGCCGGGCCGCAGTGGCCGGTGGTGACGCCGATCGACGCGGTGACGGCGAGCCGGTTGCCGTCGATGGTCATCGGCTCGGCCACCGCGTCCGAGATCGCGCCGACCAGGCGGGTCCAGTCGCGGTGGGCGCCGGCGAGTGACGCCTCGGTGAGGATCGCCGCGAACTCGTCGCCGCTGAGGCGGACCACCAGGCCGTCGACCAGATTGGACAGTCGCCGTCCGATGGTGCACAGCACCGCGTCGCCGACGGCGTGGCCGTACCGGTCGTTGACCGGTTTGAAGCCGTCGAGGTCGAGCACCAGCACGGCGTAGCGCGCGGCCTTGCGGAGCATCTCCGGGCCGACGGTGTTGAGCAGCCGGCGGTTGGCCAGGCCGGTGAGGTCGTCATGGTGGATGGCCCACCACAGCGCGGCACGCTCGGACTCCAGCACGGCGACCTGTGCCCGTAGCCGCTCCAGCTCGGCCCCGGCCGCCTCCTCGCCGTCCGGCGCGTGCGCCGGCAGACGGTCGGCCTGACCGAGGATTTCCATTGACGTCCCCTCTGACCACAGCGGATTGTCACCGTTGACACAGTGGAGCTTGCCGAACGATTCACGCCGCAGCGTGATCGCCATCATCCCCTGTCAAACTTCCACGGTGCAAGATTTCACAGTGCAGAAGTTCAGTCCGGCCCCTCGCAGCGACTTCTGGCCATCGCCTACGCTCGGTACGCGAAATTTCATCACGAAAGAAGAGGCAATCGCTGGCCAAGGCATTTGTACGTATTGGTCCGGTGTTGAAACACGCGTCAGTGCGACTAGATCACGAAGAGTGACGTCGGTTATAAGGAGCAATGCAATGCATGGCGACAGCGACTGGATCATGTCGAGCAGGTCGACCGGCAACGGCGGTAGCTGTGTCGAGGTGCGGCGGCACGCGGGTCTGATCGAGGTACGCAACAGCAAGCGACCCGAGGTGAGCACGGTGCGCTTCACCGTCGAAGAGTGGGACTCGTTCCTCGACGGGGCCAAGAAGGGCGAGTTCGACCAGCTGCTGACCGGGTGACGGTCAGGGCTTGCGGCCGACACCGACCCAGATACCGCCGGCACCCGGGTTGTCGACGCGCTGCGTCACGGCGCCGGGGCGCCACTCCTGAGCCCACACCACTCCGGGATCGAGCAGCTCGAGCCCGGTGAACAGACGCTCGACCTCCGCACGGGTCCGCACGGTGCCGGGGGTCGAGGTGCGGCGCTGGTAGACGTCCTCGGTGGCGGTGAACAGCCGGAAACTCTCGGCGGCACTGTGCGACACGACGAAGTGGCTGCCCGCAGCGACCGACCCGATCAGCTCGGTCACCGCATCGTCGGCGACCCGATGCTCCGGGACGAAATGCAGGACCGCGGCCAGGATCACACCGATCGGCTGGTCGAAGTCGAGCAACCGGCGCACCTCCGTGTGCCCGACGACCGCCCGTGGTTGCTGGACGTCGCCGCGCACCGCTAGCGCGCAATCGTCGCCCTCCAGGATCTCCATGCTCTCGGCCACCGCCACCGGATCGATGTCGACGTAGGCGACCCGCGTCTCCGGATGGATCCGCCGGGCTATCGAGTGCACGTTGTCCACGGTCGGAATTCCGGAGCCGATGTCGAGGAACTGCCGGATGCCGGACTCCGACAGGTGCCGTACCGCGTTGACGACGAAGGCGCGGTTGGCCCGGGCAGCACCGGGAATGAACGGGAACCGCTCGATGACCGCGTCGGCGGCCTCCCGGTCGGCGGGGAAATTGTGCACGCCGCCGAGGTAGTAGTCGTACATGCGGGCGGCGGTCGCCGCCTTGCGGGAGTCACTCATTTAACGATGGCCGCCATTCGATGCGTAGGTCGCGATCGGCACGGAGGCCTCGCAGATCAAGCCGAAGATGCGCCGGTATTCCTGCACTTCGGCCGGTTCCTCCAGATACAACGCGCCGACGTGGGACTCCAGATAGACCACGTCCGGGTCCTCGGGGTCGTCGAAGTCCATGATCCGGAACGCCCCGGCCATCGCGGCGTGCGCACCGGCCGACCAGGGCACCACCAGGATCTCGACGTGCTCCTGTCGCGCGACCCCGCACAGGTGCTCGATCTGCGCGGCCAGCACGCCGGGGCCGCCCACCTGCCGGGTCAGCACCCCCTCACCGAGCACGGTGACCAGTTGCGGCTTCGGGTGCCGGGCCGCCGTCGCGGCCTGGCGTTGCATCCGCAGCTTCACGTGCCGCTCGATCGCGTCGCCCTCCAGTGACCGCTCGGCACCGTAGATCGCGCGGGCGTACTGCTCCGTCTGCAGCTCGCCGGGGACGACCTCGCCCTCGTACGTCCGGATGGCGCTGGCGCTCGCCTCGAGTCCGACGTAGAGCTTGAACCAGTCCGGAATCGCGGGGTTCGCGTCCCACCACTCCTCCTGGGACGTGCCCAGCGCCAGGTCGGACAGGGCGTTGGTCACGCTCTCGTCCACGCCGTACAGCCAGCACAGCGCGCGCACGTTGGCCACCGTCACCGGGACCTTGCCGGTCTCGATGCGATGCAGGGTCGGTTCGGAGATGCCGAGTTTCGCTTCCGCGACCTCGCGTCTGCTCTTCCCGGTCGCCACGCGCAGCCGGGTCAACCGGCGCCCCAGGGTCCGACGCACGACCCGCTGACCGGTGACCGGCACGCTCTCTCCTCCGTACGGCCGTCGCGAGACCGGACGGGCACTGTGGCCCACACCATACCCTCGTGATCCGCACGAACAAACAGTGCTCACACGAATACGTTCAGAGATGCAGCGCTCCGGACTGCTGACGGGCAAGCAGGCGTGAAACGCCGTCGGCGGTCATCGGTTCCGCGAGGTGGAACCCCTGGCCGACGGTGTAGCCGAGATCGCGGAGCACGGCCACCTGTTCGGCGCTCTCGACCCCCTCGGCGACGGTGTCGAGGCCGAGCGCGTGAGCGAGTTGGATCACGGCGCGGGCCACCGCCTTCCGGGCGTCGGCGGCGGCCGGTCGTCCGTCGTCGATCTCGATGCCGTCCACGAACGACTTGTCAAGCTTGATGACCGCGGCCGGGAAGGCCCGCAGCAGGCTCAGCGACGACTCGCCGGTGCCGAAGTCGTCCAGGGCGAGGCGGACGCCCATCCGGTCGAGTTCGTACAGCGCCCGGGAAACCTGCCGGCCGCGGAGCACCGCCGACTCGGTCACCTCGAGCACCAACCGCTCGCAGGGCAGCCCGCAGTCGGCGAGCGCGCTCGCCACCTCGGCCACGAAATCGGGGTCGTGCAGCTGCCGCGCCGACACGTTCAGGCCGGCCTCCTTCAGCGCGTCCGGGCCGAACTCGGCCAGCCACGCCGCCGCCTGGCGGCAGGTCTCGCGCAGCACGAAGCGTCCCACCGGCACGATGAGGCCGGTGCGTTCCGCGGCCGGGATGAACTCGGCCGGTCCGACCACGCCGCGGGCCGGGTGATGCCACCGGATCAGGGCCTCCACGCCGACCAGGCGGTTGTCGCCGAGCCGCATGATCGGCTGGTAGACCACCCGGAACTCATCGTTCTCCAGGGCTCGCCGCAGTTCGCCACCGAGCTGCATGTAAGCGAGGACGGGCTCCCGCATGCCGTCCGCGTAGCGCATGAATCGGGCCTTGCCGCCCTGCTTGGCGGTGTGCATGGCGACGTCGGCGTCCAGCAGCACCGAGTCGACGGTGGCGTCCGGCCCCGCGTCGGCGATCCCGATGCTGGCCTGCACCAGCAGGCGGTGCTCGCTGATCGGACGGCTGAGCGCGGCCAGCAGCCGCCCGGCGAGGTCCTCCGGGCCGGCGCCGTCGCCGGCGAGCAGCACCGCGAACTCGTCACCCCCGACCCGTACCGGCAGGCCGGCGTCCCCGGCCTCGGCCCGCAGCAGCCCGGCGACCGAGACCAGCAGGCGGTCGCCGACCCCGTGGCCGAGCAGGTCGTTGACCGTCTTGAAGTCGTCCAGGTCGACGAGGAGCACCGACACCGGGCCGGCCGTGGCCAGGGCGGCCGCGAGCCGGTCGCGGAACAGCGCCCGGTTGGGCAGCCCGGTCAGGCCGTCGTGGCTGACCTCGTACTGCAGCCGCTCCTCCTGGACCCGGGTGTTCTCCAGCAGCCGCGCGTTCTCCCGGTACGCCAGGTATTGCCGGACCGTGACCAGCGCGGTCACCACGACCGCGGCGATCAGGGCGACGCGGACCGGCCAGCGAAGCGGCGCGCCGAACGCGACCGCGACCAGCGGCACGTCGACCGCCACCATGGCCAGGTATGGCAGGAGCACGCCGGCACCGCCGGTGTCCCGGCGCAGTCCCCGGTCGGCGCGTCCCTGAGCCGCCACGCCGAGCGTGAGCAGCACCGGGGCCAGCGGCATCACGATCGCCTGGGCCGGGACGCTGGCGATATATCCGAACTGGACCGCGAGGACGGCGACCACCCCGGCCGGGACACCGCCGCCCGCCGCGATGAGCCGCATCGCCACCCGGTCGACCGGGCCGCCGGCAATGTAGGACACCTTCGTCGCCGCGCCGACCGCGACCACGAAACCGAGGCCGACCAGCAGGATCGCCTGCCGGCTCCACGGCTCGCGGGCGGACAGCATCGGGGCCGGTCCGACGTACCAGAGGGCGGCCGCGCAGCCGAGGAAGGCGATCGTCCGGTCCAGCACCATGCGCCACCGCTCGACGCCACCGGTCGCGGCGACCGGCACCCGGGCCAGCCCCCAGATGGCGATCAGGAACCCCAGCGCCACGCAGGCCGCGGCGGGCACCGGCGTGCTGCGGGTACGGGCCTCGGCCGCGTGGGTGATCATGTCCACGGCCAGCCAGGCGTATCCGATCGTGATCGCGCCCATGGCGAGCAGGACGGCGCGCCAGAAACGACGGCCGGCCCCGCCCCGGGCGAGCCGGCGGATGGAGGCGGTCGCCAGCGCACCACCGACCGGAACGAAGACATAGGCGATCGCTTCGGACCCGGCGCCGACCGTCAGGTAGGCCACACACCATCCGGTGCCGAGTACGGCAACGGCGACTGTGGCGGCCACGTACCACCGCGCTGCGTCGACCGGGCCCGTCCGCGTCACGGCCCGAGACTATCGGCCGCTCCCGGTAGCTGATCTCCCCCGAACGTTCGACATTCGCCGATGCGCGTGCGGTCCAGGAGTGAGATCAGCCGATCGCGGCGACCGTCAGGCGCGAGCTCTGCAGACACACCAGGTACTTCGCAACATTGCGGCAGCCCACCCAGCCCCCGCCGTCGATCGTGCCCTCGACGTCCTGACCGCCGGTACCCAGGTCGAGGCGGACGATCGTGCCGTCGCCGCGTACCTCGTAGGCCGACGACGGCGCCGCCGGGTCGGACACGACAGTTCGCCCGTCGGGACGCCAGGTGCCGGCGCCGCCGCCGGCGCCGGCCTCGCCGAGCGGCCGCCCGGTCGCCGGGTCGAGCAGCTGGAACTGGCCGCTGAGCTCGGACGACGCGATAATCCGGTCGGTGCGTACCGGCCAGGCGACCGTCATGCCGGGTTGCCGCCAGCGGCGTGCACCGGTGTCCGGGTCGTAGCCGGCCAGGCCGCGCGGCTCGGCGCCGCACACGACGGCGTGGCAGTCGAAGAGTGCGCCGCCGGCCCGCCACATCTCGGTGAGCGTGTCGGGCCGGTACACGGTATTCGTCTGTCCGGTGGGTCCCTGGCCGGTGACGATCAGACGGCCCGCGGCGACGGTCAGCCGGGCGTTGCCCGGCCACGGCACTTTTTCCGTACGCGTAGTGGAACCGTCGGCGTACCTCACGACCGTGAGCCGCCCGCCCGTGTCGGCCGTGACCACCGCATCGCCGGCCACGACCACGCCGGCGAGGCCCGGTGCCGCCCGGCTCCACAGTGTGCGGCCGTCGCGCGGCGCGACCGCGCGCAGCTGAGGAACGTCGCCGGTGTCGTCGAGCAGCAGCACCGACTGCGCGGTCACGTCCTGCGGCGCCCCCTGCGCCATCCACAGCTGCTCGCCCGTCCGCGCGTCCCGGGCGATCGTGAGGGTCGTCCGGGACAGGAGGAGGTCGGGCCGCTCGAAGTATCGTTCGAAGGCCGCCGGTGCCACGACGACCCCGCCGGCTTCCGACGGGGTCGTCGGCACGACCGCGGGTGCCGGGGCCGACCATCGCACCGCACCGCCGGCCAGGTCGTACGCCGTCAGGGTCGCCCGATGGGAAACGAACAGCGTCGTCGGTGTCAGCGTCACGGTGTCGTTGTCCCGGTCGTACGGGCTCACCCACAGCAGGTGAGCGGCGCGGGAAGCCCACCGGACCGACCCGGTGACCACGATCAGCGTGCACAGCCCG
Organism: Actinoplanes sp. NPDC051343; assembly: GCF_044455125.1. Lineage (NCBI taxonomy): Bacteria > Bacillati > Actinomycetota > Actinomycetes > Micromonosporales > Micromonosporaceae > Actinoplanes > Actinoplanes sp. NPDC051343. The sequence goes on along the minus strand of NZ_JBITEL010000003.1, from coordinate 356,566 downwards.
ATGACGAACAGCGCGACCGACCGGGACGGCGCCATGATCCGGCGCGCCCGGCCGGTCGATGCCGGCTCGACGTCGAGATCGGCGATCGTCACGCCAGAAATCTAGCGCGCGTCCCGCCCGGCCGGCGTCGTACCGGAAGTTTCCCGGCCGGTCGCGGGCGGGCGCGCCCCGATCACTCGTGCGAGTACGTCATGGTGAAGCTGTTGCCGCCGGACAGGGCGCTGGCGTGCGCCTCGTAGACGCCGTTGGCGCTCGGGTCCATCGCGACCGGGCTGTAGTTGCCGATCGGCGAGCCGTTCGCGGTCACCGAGGTGAACTTGAGGGTGCCGAAGTTCGGGTACTTGCCGGGAGGCGACTCGATGATCGCTTCGGCGTTGGCGTTGCGGGCGCCGGAGAGCGACTTGTTGGTCGAGTAGTTCCAGCCGCGGGTGGTGTCGCTGATCGCCAGCGTGTAGGTGCTGCCGCTGGTGTGGGTGACCGAGGCGTGGATGCTGTCACCGGCCCGCACCGGGTAGCTCGACGAGCTCAGGTAGACCGGCGCGGCCGGGTACATCTCGTACCAGGCCTGGTAGACCGGCGAGCCGGAGGAGCAGTCGGTCGCGACGCCGGTCTGCTCGACGGTCGAGGACGAGTAGCCGTCGATGCCGACCCACGGCGCGTACAGGTCGCTGCGGGAGTTGCACTTCACGGTCGGCTCGGACCAGGTCGCGGCGACCGAGCTGAAGGTGCCCGTGGCCGCGTAGCCGCCCCAGTTGTAACCGTTGATGTTGAACGTGCCGCCGACCGTCCGGAGGGCAGCGGCCCCGGCCGGGTGGTGGGCGGGCCCGAACCCGTCGGCGGCGGCGGTTGCCGTGCCGGCGGAAACCGGGCTGAGCAGGGCGGCAGTGGCCAGTACGGTGGCCAGCCGGTGGGCCGAGCGCAGTCGCATGGTGGCTCCTTCGCGAAGTAAGGGGGTTGAGCGTCACCATAGGACAGAAATTGATGCTCGAAAATATTGATTTTTGTAAATTACGTGTGAAGCGGGCTTCGACGTGCCTATCTAGATAAACGTGAATTTCGCCCCGCACCCCTAAAATCGACGGCATGCAGCCGCTGCCGTACGCCGAGGTAACCGACGACGCCTACGCCCAGGAGGCGGCCGCCACCCTGACGGCACGCGAGTTCGGCTCGGCGGTAGTACTCAGCGGCGGCTGCCCCCGCTGCCACGACCCGTTCAGCTTCACGCTGGTCACCGAGGTGTTCCGCGACGACCCGGCGACGCCTGCACCGACCTACCGGACGATCTTCTGCACATGCGTGGCCGACCATCCGCCCCGGGCCGAGGGCCAGGCCGGCTGCGGCGCCTACTGGACCGTCGAGCTGGACACCGAGCCGTGATCCGCCTGCGTCCCGGCCCGACCCCGACCCCGGACGACCTGCGCCGGGCCCGCGAGATCGCCGGCCTCCTCAAGTCGGAACTCGACCGCGTCCGCACCGCGGCCCTGGCCTGGCGCAACGGCCTCGGCGCCCTGCTGGTCGCCCTGCTCGGCTTCGGCCTGATCAAGGGCCGCACCGACGTCACCACGCTGGCGACCGGCTGGGCCGCGCTGGTCGGCGTCCTGCTGCTGGCCGCGCTGATCAGCGGCGCGGCGGGTGCGCTGGCGCTGCTTCGGGCGGCGCACGGCCGCCTCGCGGTCACACCGGTCGCCGACCTGCCACCCCCGCCGGCCGGCGACCATCAAGAGGTGATTGCCGCGGTCCGGGCGCTGCGCCTGGGCGTACGCCTGGTGCTCGTGTGCGCCGCACTCCTGGTCGCCGCCGTGGGCACGACCTGGTACGCCCCGCCGAAATCCGGCCCGTTCCTCCAGGTCGGCACCGCCTGCGGCACCGTAACCTCCACATCGAACGGCGTGACGACGATCCGCACGGCGACCGGCACCGTCCAGGTGCCGCTGACCACCGCCACCATGATCAGGCCGGTCCAGTCCTGCCCGTGAACGCCGGCACCGCACCGGTGTCGCTGTCGACGAAAGGGCGGCACCGGCGAATGGCCGGTGCCGCCCTTTCGATGCCTGAGTTACTTGGTGCTGATCGTGCAGAGGTCGTCGATCTTCTGGCCGTCGGCGGTGACCTTGTCGACGATGCCGGCCGGGACCTTGCCCGACTTGATGCCGTTCAGCAGGCTCGTGTAGTCGTTGGCCAGCGCCTTCATCGCGTCGCGCACGTTGTCGTGCTTGGCCTTGCCGGCCGCCGCGTTGAGGTCGTCGATCATGCTCTGGAGCTGGGCCTGGTCGGGCTGACTCGGGCCCTTGAGGATGGCCTCCTTACCGGCGACGCAGCCGGGGTCGGCCACCGTCGACTTGGAGACGGCGTAGATCAGCGAGCCGACGCCGATCATGACGATCAGCGAGATGATCACGCCGGCGATCGCCAGGCCGCGGCCGCGGGCCTTGGCGGCACCGGTCGTGAAGACCGCGATCAGGCTCAGGATGAAGCCGAGCGGCGCGATCAGGAAGGCCAGGATGAAGCCGGTGATCGCCAGGCCGCTGAAGCCGCGCTGCTGCGGCGGCGCCGGCGGATAACCCGGCTGCCCGGGCGGCGGGGGATACTGCTGGTCGACCGACATTATGGTGGAGTCCAATCCGCGATTCGTTGGTTCAGCCACGCGGACGGTACTGGGTGGGCGACTTTCCCGCCGCCCCGAGATCGGATCGTTATGCGTATGCCCTGGTAGATCACAGGTTGAGGTTGATCAGCCACCGTCGGCGACACCGCCGGTGAGAGATTTCGGCAATCAAATCCGTCCCGGAAACGCTTATCCGACGGTGTGGCAATAGAGCACGCCCCCTCTTTGCAAATCGGCGGGCAATTGTTGCAACGCCGCCGAAGCGCATGGTCCTGAGCGAAATGGCGCCGGCCTTGCGAGGCCGACGCCATTTCCCGTACGCCGGGGGTCAGCGCTTCAAAGCAACGGCACCGAACTCGTCGACCTCGCGCAGATCCTGGCCGGGCTCCGGACGCCAACGGTTACAGGGCACCAGACCCGGCTCGACGATCGCCAACCCTTCGGAGGATCAGCCCGATCGGCCGGGGCAGGTCGAGGGGGTGCGGCCCGCCGCCTCGAGGATCGCAGCCGGGCTTCTCAGGTCGGCGTCGAGGTATTCGGTGGCGCCCTCGGGCGTTCCGGTGAGCAGCGTCCGCGCGTGCGCCAGCACGAGCGGGTCATTGTCGACGTGACGATGCGGGAGTCGGGCGCGATGCGCTGCGCGCCCTCGTGGGTGTTGCCGGCGGTCGGCAAGCCGGTGCCGATGTCGACGAAACTGCCGCAGGCCGGCCTCGCCGGCCAGATAGCCGACCGCTCGGCCGAGGAAGGCCCGGTTGGCCAGGGCAGCGATCCGGGCCGTCGGGTACGACCGGGCGAGCAGGTCACCGGACTCCCGGTCGGCCGCGAAATTGTCCGTGCCGCCGAGCCAATAGTTGTAACGCCGGGCGGGGTGGGGCGTGCCGGCGTCGAACCTTTCAAGCGTCACGCCGCGCATCCTACGGCGTCGACCAACCGAGGAAGCGCTCGTAGAGATCGAATTCCCGATAGGCATCCGCGATCGTCACCGGATCATGGTCTCACCCCACCCCTGCTCCGGGTGGTCCCGACCAAACCACTCCGGTGCGACGGGGCCACCGGTCCCGGTCCGGCTGGCAAGGGCCGTCCTGTTGTCCGTCCGGGCGCGCGCCCTGTGGCGGTGCGGAACGGCGCCTACTTCCGGTTCCCCACACGGACAGAACCGCTCAAGCGCGAACAACATCGGGGCCCGCGGTCACCCGCGCAGCTTGCCCGAGCTGCCCGAGCGCTCCCGAGGGCGGTCCGGTCGGCCGTATGCGTCCAATTAGCACATTGATAGCTTGCCTCCACTCGGTAACTCATATCGATGGAGGCGGCCTCGGTGAGTGATCATTCCGCGGTAGATCTGGTGCGTTTCCGGCTCTCCGGCGGGGAGTCGGTGATCGTCGAGGTCGACGACCGCGACCAAGGCGCGGTCCGCGTGGGCGGCCGGGACCGGATGCGGGAAGCCCAGGAGACGTTCGACGAGAACCTGCTCCGGATCCGGGACGCGACCCGTTCGGTCCTGGCGACCATGCGGACCACGACCGAACCGGACGAGATCAAGCTCGTGTTCGGGATCAAGTTCAACGCCGAGGCGGGGGCGGTCATCGCCCGCACCGGCGTCGAGGCCAACATCGGCATCGAGATGGTCTGGAAACGGACACCTCGATGACTCCGGCGGAAGAGTCCTGGCGGCTGACGATCGTGGGCGCCGGCTCCGGCTTCGCGGTCACCGCCACCCGCGGGCTCACCTGCGCGCACGTGATCGGCGAGAGCCGGACCTGCGAGGTGAGGTCGCTCGGCGAGCGGCCGGTGCGGCCCACGGGCGGCTGGCCCGCCGATGACCGGGCCGACATCGCGGTCGTCGACATCACCGGACACTCCGGCGAACTCGCGCCGATGGCTCCACGTTCCGCTCCCCGGACCGGGAGCACCGTGCGCCTGCTCGGCCTGCCCCGCAACGCCAGGGACGACTTCGGCCGGTGGGCGAAGGCCCGCGTGTCCGGCACGGACCCGTCCGGGCGCTGGCTGCAGATGGACCCGCTCGACGGCTGGACCAGCCAGATCGACAAGGGGTTCAGCGGTGGCGCCGTTGTCGAGGAGGAGACCGGCTGCGTGATCGGCATGGTGGTCGCCTCGGTGCCGGGAACGGCCGCGTGGATGATCCCGCTCGCGACCCTCGTCGACCACGAGCCATGGTTGGCCGGCACGTTCGGCGACCCGCTGCGGACCGATCCCGACTTCGTGCGCTTCCTCGGGCAGCTGGCGCTCGGCCGCTACCCGGAGGCGCTCGACACGCTGCGAGTGGTCGAGGGCCGCCAACGGCAGTCCTCGGACACCTATTACTACTGGGCGCTCACGATGCTGGGCGGTCGCCGTCCGGCGATGCACTCCGCCATGGCCGTCGAAGCGGTTGAACGGGTCCTGAACGCGGCGCTGCGCCGGGCCCCGGGCTCACCGCACGCCGGTGCGCTGCTCGCGCTGGTCTACGAGGACTACTACGTCCGCGGGCACATGCCCGGACCGCGACCCGACCTGTCCGGCATCGGCCAGGTCAGCACCACCCATGCGGAAGAGATCCGACGGCACGTGCCCGCGCGCGAATGCCGGGTCTGGCAACTCCTCAACCGGTACTAGAGAACAAGGACCACCATGTATCCCCAGCAGCTCGAACTCCGCGAAGAGCGGGTCAACAAGTACTTCGTCCCCGTTCCGCAACCGCCCGACTACACCAAGCCCGGGATCCTCGCCGCAGGAGGCGGCTTGCTGGTCCTCATCGGGATCATCACGGCAGCCGCGGGTGACGCCGGCAGCGGCGCCTGCCTCGGCCTGATCATGCTCATCGCTGGGTCGGTGGCCGGGTTCCGCGGCGCCCGCACCCTGATCAGCCGAAGCAACGCCTACAACGGGGCGATGGCTCGCGCGTACCCCCGCGCCACCGACGAGGAGATGGACGGCTACCTGTCCGAGGGCCTGAACCTGGCAGTGGAGAACGCCCATCGACAACTCAAGATCAACATGGGCGGCGAGTTCACGATCCAGAAGGGCGTGAACCTGTTGGTCTTCTCCGGCTTCCCCTCCTCCGCCAACGGGTTCCACCTGCAGTTCGCGATCGGTGACGACAACGCCGTCCGGGCCTCGCACTACAAGGTCCTCGTCGTCTTCGCGACGAATTACCGCTTCTCGACCTACGAGTGCATCTGGGAGATGAGCACGGGGGCGACCATCGCCGATGGCACCAAGGAATACCACTTGCAGGATGTCGGCGGCCTGGAGACGGAGAGCAACCGGGTCAGCTTCCCGCTGCACCGCACCGGCCTGACCGAGGCCGGTTCCGAGGACGACAAGACGGTGGAGGTCACGCAGCGGCAGTTGCTGCGCCTGATGGTCTCCGGTCAGCCGGCCATCGAGATGGTCATGGGCATCTCGGGCAAGGCCCGCTTCCGGATCGCGAACGGGCAGCCGCCGGAGTTCCCCGCGCCCGAGGACATGATCCACCAGCTCCGGCAGTACCTGCGCGAGCACAAGCAGTCGAGCCATGCCCAGCAGCAGTACCTGCCGCCGTCGCTGGGCGGCGACACCAGCCTCGGCAACGTCCCGCCGGAGCCGCTCGGGATGTAACGGCGCGCCGCCGATCGCCGAGGATGTCGTACCGGTGTGGCAGCGTGAGCGGGTGGACTTGGCCGCTGCTGGCCGAGTTTTCCTTTCGGGCGTTTCACGGCATCCGGGAGAGGGCGGCACGAACCGAGGCCGGGGAACTGGTCAAGACGATGCGCGGGTTTATCGCCCAGCTTGGGCCGACCGGGCGGCCCGACCGCCTGGTCGGCGCGCTGGACGCGCACTGGCGACCGGCCTGGCGCGTCGAGATGGCCCCGTCATACAAGGCGCACCGCTTCGCGCACGACGAGGTGGAGAAGGTGCCGGCCTCGCCGGAGCGGCAGGTCTTGGTGCTGCTGAAGGTGCTCGCCGCCACTGAGTCGCTTTCCAGCGTGGGCCGTGCGTACGACCTGTATCCGAACGTGTGCGTACTACCCGGCAAGTATCGGTCGTTGTCGACGTAGACGATACGGGATTCGGGCGCGGCGGCCTGGGCCACCTGGTGGGTGTTCTCCGCGGTCGGCATGCCGGTGCTGACGTCGAGGAACTGCCGGATGCCGGCGTCGCGGACCAGGTGGGGTGACGGCCCGTTTGAGGAACGCACGGCCTCCCGTCAGAGACGTATCCTGATACCGGCGATCATTGCATTCCACTGTGGATCGGCGGCCGGACATGACAGATGTCGAGTTGCGCGCCGCGACGGCCAACGACGCCGATGTCATCACGGACATCTGGCATCACGGCTGGCGCGACGGCCATGCCGGCCACGTGCCCGAGGCGCTGGCCTCCCTCCGCACACCGGAGTCGTTCGCGGTGCGCGCGGCCGCCCGGGTGGGCGACACGACGGTGGCGGTCGTCGGAGGCGAGGTGGCCGGTTTCATCATGGTCCGCGGCGACGAGGTCGAGCAGGTCTACGTTGCCGCCGCGCACCGGGGCGCCGGGGTTGCCGCCGTCCTGCTGTCCGAGGCCGAGCGCCAGGTGGCGGCGGCCGGTTTCGCCGGCGCTTGGCTGGCGGTGGTGCCGGGCAACGCCCGCGCCCGGCGGTTCTACGAGCGCCAGGGCTGGCACGACGCCGGCGGCTTCGACTACGAGGCGGCAACGGCGACCGGCACCGTCGCGGTTCCCTGCCGCCGCTACGCGAAATCCCCGTTGTAAGCGGCCACAAGCAGATGTATCGGCGAGCACTGAGCATCTGCCGTGAGGTCACCGAGGAGCGTCCGAGCGCGCTGCGACAGGATGGCCGATCGGCCCGATCCGCACCCCGACCGACGGGCCGCGGGTAGATATCGCGAGAACCCCGCCGACAACGGCGGCGACCACGACGGTAAGCGGGGCGACAAGCGGGATGGCGAGGGCGATCTTGCCGGTGCCATGGGCGCCGTAGACCGCCAGGGCTGCCACCAGCGCAACTGCACCGGCCAAGATGCTCACGGTTGCGACAGGTAACACGAAGGCGGCAAAGACGTCTCGTCGACGCGCTGGGAACTTGGCCGATGCGGCGCTCAGGCCGGCCGCCGCACCGAAGATCGCAACGGTCGCGGTCATCGCCGCGGCAAGGACGGCGACCAGGCGGACCCACGCGGCGTCGTCCTGGTGCTTCCGCACCGCACCGAGCCACTCCTGGCCGGGGAGACGCAGCGAGGGCACCGGCAGTGCCATGAAGGCAAGGCGTGCGATGACCCGGTAGCCGGCCGCGCCGTCGGCGTTGAGCACCAGCAGCGCGCGTGTCTCGTCGCCGGTCCGTACCGAGGACACGGAGGCACCGGAGGGGCCCGGAGCGAGCATCCCGATGGCGGTCAAGGCCCGGCCGAACGCGCTGAACTCGGCGTAGGCCTCGGTCGCCGGTGTCGGTGCCGTCGGGCAGCCCGGCGAACGACCGAGTTGCCGGAGCGCCGCGCAGGTGCCGGTAAGCACCGGGGTCCGGCCGGCAGTGTCGACTTCCAGAACATGGTCGGCGCCCATGAGGCCGACGACCCGCGCCCGGTCAGCGGGGTCGGCGACTCCGGATATCTCGACGATCTGATAGCCGACCGTGGATTGCAGCCACAAGGATCGGCCCGGGTCGCCGTCCGTGCGGGTCAATGCGGTCTGCAGGCAGGCGGCGGGGGTGAGCATGACGACCAGGACGGTCCCGAGGACCACCAGTGCTGTCGGTTCAGTGCGTAGCCACCGACCCATGATCTTGGCCAGGGCGGAGGGGTGCTGGGCCAGCCGGTGACCGGCATCGGCGACGCGGCGGAGCAGCAGGAACGGTGTCGCAGCGACCAGCGTGACGCCCGCGGCCAGGAGCAGTCGGTCCGAGATGGGCACGCCGATCACACCGGCACCGAGCATCAAGCCGCTGCCGACCAGCAGCGTGCCCGGCCAACCGCTGCCCGCGAACCGGTGACAGGAGGCGGACAGCCGGCGACGCAGACCCCGGAGGGCGCCGGCCATGGCCACCCCTAGCAGCGCGGATGCGGTGACGGCTGCGGCCGCGGCACCCGCCAGGATCGGGAGCCGGCCTCCCGCCGGTTCCAGATCGTCTCCCGCCAGGCCGTGACCGGTGCCCGGCAAGGCCACCCCGAAGCGGACGGTCAGCCACGATGCGACGGCTGCGACCGTCGCACCCAGGCCGGCCGCGGCCAGCATCCGGACGGATCGCTGGATGGAGATGCCCGCTCCAGTCACTGTCGTCCGAGCGCCCGCCGCCGAGGCCAGGGCGAGGACCAGGCCGGCCGTCAGGACGGCGGCGAGCCACACCGGCAAGATCGACGGACGTGGCAGGCTATCGCCGGTCGGGGGGTGCCCACCCCAGCCGGAGATGGGTGTCCAGCGTTGGGTGAAGGCTGCCGGGTCGGTGGCCGGCTGGTAGTAGACGAGCAGCTCACCGGTGTCGGTGAGGCCGGCCGGGAGGATCGATCCGCCGGTGTGGCCGTACCTGCTGCGGAGGTCCCCGTCGTGGTCGAGGGCCAGCAACGCCGGCGACAGCCATGCCTCGCCAGGCGCCGGCCAGCGTGGCAGACCGGGCGGCGGTGCGACGGCGGCGCCCCCCGGGAGCAGGGCGATCACCGGATACTGCCGTCCGTTGATGACGTCCGCAGTCTCGGCGTAACGGGCCGCGGCAGCGTCGGCCGGGCCGGCCGTGGCGGGAACGCGCTGGGCCAGGCGTGTCTGCCGGGCGGTGTCAACGGCGTGGCCGGCGAGGATCGACCAACCGCAGAGCACCACGACGGCGGCAGCGGCCGTGAGCGCCGCCAATTGCACGAATCGAGGCACGACAAACCCAATCTGGAGTTCCGGGGACTACAGGACCGGCGACCAGGGCGGGTGGCCGCCGGCCCCGGTCTGCTAGTAGCCGGTGTAGACGTAGTCGCCGCAGCTCTCACCGAGCGTGCCCCGGTAACACGACTGGTGCTTCTTGGCCGCGACGTCCTGGTACGAGCTGTCCGCACAACCGTTGTTCGCGCCGTTGCCGTCGATGACAGTGCCGAAGTGACTGCCGTCGTACCACCGGGCGAGCACCGAGTGGCTGTCCGACCGGTTGTCGCAGCTCGAAACGCGGTGGCCGTAGCTCCAGTCGAAGCTGTAGCCGCCGGTGCTGTTGGCGGTGGCGGCCTGCGCGTCGGCCGGCGCAAGCATGGCGGCGGCACCGGCAAGGACCGCCATGCCAAGTCGGATCCGAACATTTCGTGTTGTCATGAGTGCTCCTGCGTCGATGGGCTGATTGCGCGACGCACCGTGTGTGTCGCGATGTCCCCGTAGTGTTCGGTGGACCGGTCTGCGCTCGGTATCGATCCGGTATTGGCGAGTTCCTGCCATGCGGACCAGTGCCCCCTGTGGAGCGAATCTCTTCGATAGCGTGCTGCGGTGGGCGAAGCAATCATGGGGACCACACAGCCGCTCTTTGCCGTCCTCGGACCGCTGGACGTACGGCTCGACGGACGGAGCCTGCCACTGGGCGGTGTCCGGAATCAGCTGGTCCTCGCCGCCCTGCTGCTGCAGGAGGGCCGCACCGTCACCGTCGACGAACTGGCCGACACGGTCTGGGACGGCGCCCCGCCGGCGACGGCCCGCAAACAGATCCAGGCCGCGGTCTCCCAGGTGCGGCGCGCGCTCGGGACGGCGAAGGGGCTCGTACGCACTCACGGTTTCGGCTATCAGCTCGTGGTCGGCGCCGGACAGTTGGACCTCAACCGGTTCTCCGGCATGGTCGGCGAAGCCCGCGTGAGTGCGGCCCGCGGCGAGTTCGGCGATGCCGCCGACGGGTTCCGGGCGGCGTTGCGACTGTGGCGTGGACGCCCGCTGGCCGGGCTGCCGGGCAGTGTCGTCGAGCAGCATGCGACGCGGTTGGAGGAGTTGCGGCTGGCGGTCCTCGAGGAGTGTGCCGAATGCGAGCTGCGGCTCGGGCGGCACCGTCAGCTCATCCCGGAGCTGCAGGCCATCGCACGCGCGCTGCCGTTGCGGGAGCGGGTCACCGGGTTGCTGATGACCGCGCTCGCCGGCGACGGGCGCCAGGCGGAGGCGATCAGCGTCTACCACGAACAGGCGGCGGTACTGCGGGAGGAGCTGGGCGTCGATCCCGGTCCGCTCCTGCACAGGATGTACGTCGAGATGCTGCAGGGTCCGGACCGCGCCCTGGCGAACGGCGCCGCGCGGCCGGGCGAGGAGCTGCCGGTGCGACCGGCGCAGTTGCCGGCCGACATCCGGGGCTTCGCGGGACGGACGGCTGCGATCGCTGAGCTCGACCGGCATGCCGCCGGGCTCACCGAGGAGGACCGCGCCGTCGTCATCGTCGGCCTGTCGGGAACCGCTGGGGTCGGCAAGACCACGCTGGCCGTGCACTGGGCGCACCGGGTAGCCGGGCGTTTCCCGGACGGGCAGCTCTACATCAACCTGCGCGGCTTCGACCCCGGCGGCCGCACCACCGAGCCCGCCGACGCCGTCCGCCGGTTCCTCGATGCGCTCGGAGTGCCGGCCACCGCCGTACCCCGGGGCCTGGAAGCGCAGGCGGCCCTCTACCGCAGCCTGATCAGCGGCCGCCGCATGCTGGTCGTCCTCGACAACGCGCACGACGCCGACCAGGTTCGCCCACTGCTGCCCGGCAACGCGTCCGTCATCGTCCTGGTGACCAGCCGCAACCGGCTGACCGGTCTGGTCGCCATCGACGGCGCCCGGCCGCTGTCGCTCGGCGTGATGTCCCCGGCCGAGTCGCGCGAGCTGCTGCTGCGGCGCCTCGGCGCCGATCGGGTCCAGCGCGAGGAGGAGCACGCCGCGCGCGTCGTCACCCTGTGTGCGGGACTGCCGCTCGCCCTCGCCATCGTCTCCGCCCGCGCACAGGAGACGAGCTTCCCGCTCGCGGCGCTCGCCGGTGAGCTGGGCCAGGCCGGACGGCAACTGGACTCGCTCGACGCCGGCGACTCGCTGACTCGGGTCCGGGCCGTGTTCTCCTGGTCCTACCGGGCCCTCACCACCGCGGGCGCCCACCTGTTCCGCCTTCTCGGACTGCATCCCGGGACCGACTTCGGGATCCGCGCCGCCGAAAGTCTGGCCGGCATCGACGTCCGGGCCGGCCTGACCGAACTGACCCGGGCGTCACTGCTCATCGAGTACGGCTCCGGCCGTTACGCGCTGCATGACCTCCTCCGGGCGTACGCGATGGAGTTGATCTCCGAGAGCGACCGGCCGGACGAGGCTTTCGCCCGGCTCGCCGACCACTATCTGCACTCCGCCGCCGCGGCCGACCGGCTGCTCAACCCGCTGCGATCGACGCGCATCCTCGAGTTGGCCGAACCAGCGACGGGAACGAGCATCGACGACGCGGCCGACCCGGCGGTCTGGTTCGCCGCCGAACGGGCCAACCTGCTCGCCGTCCTCGGCCGGGCCGCCGAGACCGGCCTGGACCGGCAGACGTGGCAGCTGGCCTGGGCGGCCGACACGGCTCTCGAGCGACTGGGCCACTGGCAGGACTTCGTCGGGTCGTGGGAGCTCACGCTGGGAGTCACCCGGGATCCGCGGGCGCGGGCGTACGCCCACCGCCGCCTCGCGCACGGCTTCACCCTGCTGGGCCGCGAGGCCGAGGCCGAGGCCCAGCTACGGGCGGTGCTGCGACTGTACGAGGAGGCGGGCGACCTGACCGGACAGGCGATCACCCACCACTCGCTGTCCTACATGTACGACACCCTCGACAACGTCGACCGGGCGCTGCACCACTCCGAGCTGGCCGTCGCGTGCTCGGAACGGACCGGCGACACCGACGAGCTGGCCCGGGCACTCAACGCCGTGGGCTGGTGCCACGTCCGGCTCGGTGACCATGCCCGGGCGCTGACCTACTGCCGGCGGGCGCTGACCCTGATCGACCCGGCCAACCACCGCACCCTGGCCGACACCTGGGACACCATCGGCTACGCCCATCACCACCTCGGCGAGTACGCCCGGGCCGCCGACGCCTACCGCACGGCTCTCGCGATGGCGCGCAAGGCCGAGGACCGCTACCTGGAGGCCACCCTGCTGACCCACCTCGGCGACACGTACGTGGCGACCGGCGACCGGGAGGCGGCCGGCGCGGCGTGGCGGCCGGCCATCGACCTGCTGGCCACGATCGACGAGTCCGCCGCCGCCACCCTCCGCCACCGCCTCGCCGATCTGGGCGCGTAACAGCTGGTGCGCATGACCCGCCGGCCTGCGCGGGACCATCGCGGCCTGCTCGTCGGTGGGCCGGTTGTCGGCGTCGTCATACGGCGATGTCGGGACCGTCGACGCGCCCGGTAGGTGACTGCGGTGCTCGACTTCCGGTGGTGGCCGGTCATTGACATCGGTGGGGTGGGTCGATCCAATGACGCGATGTCGGATACGTCGTCCGAGGCGGCCCGGGTCGCTTCGATGTTTGACCAGCTCGCCCCGGTCTATGACACGACTGGCGTCGAGTTCTTCGGCCCGATTGCCGATGGTTTGGTGCAGGTGCTCGACCCACGCCCGGGCCAGCGGGTTATTGATCTGGGATGCGGCCGGGGCGCGGTCCTCGTTCGGGTCGCCCCGCTCGTTGGCTCGGCGGTCGGGGTCGACGTGTCGCCGGCGATGGTGGCGCAGTGCCGGGCGGCGTCGGCCGGGTCGCCCAATGTGCGGGTCGAGCTCGGCGACGCCCAACGGCCCGACCCTGGCCTGGGCATGTTCGATGCGGTCACCGCGTCGCTGGTGTTGTTCTTCCTGCCTGATCCGGTGGCCGCGTTGCGGCACTGGCGTGGCCGGCTGGTCGCTGATGGGCGATGTGTGATCTCGACGTTCGGAGTTGCGGGCCGGGCCTGGCGCGAGGTGGACGAGGTCTTCGCTCCGTTTTTGCCGGCCCATATGCTGGATGCCCGGACAGAAGGCCCGTTGAGCCCGTCCAGCCCCGACGCGGCGGTCGACGCGTTGTTCACCGCCGCGGGATTCACCGACGTACACACGGTCAGCCGACCGCTTGAGACACGGTTCACCAGCGTCGAGCAGTGGGAGGCGTTCTCCTGGACTACAGGCCAACGGGCGATGTGGCTTTCGGTTCCGGAGTCGCAGCGTCCGACGGTGCGCGCAACGATCACCGACATCCTGCGGGCCTCCCCGCATCCGGACGGTGGGTACATGCTCGTTCAGGACGTGCGGTACACCTCCGCAACCAACCCGGAACGGTGACGTCGGCACGCCGGGCTGACGGCACGATATGGCGTCGGTGGTGTGGCGTCGCCCTCCGGAGCCGGACGCGGCCAACGACCACGGTCCGGCGGGCCGACACCGGTCCGGCGCGGTGGCAAGCTGGCTCACATGCTTGACGGAAGTCCGCCCCTGACGCTCTCCGACGGCGTGGTCACCCTGCGGCCCTGGTCGAGAGATGACGCCTGGTTCATGGCGGTAGCACAGGCCGACCCTGCGATCCGGCGCTACAACGGTAGCCATGACCGGCTGGGAAATCCGGCTCCGCCGCCCTCGATCAATGACGCTGAGGCCGCCATGGACGAATTCGCGGTCAACTGGCGTGCATTTGCTGCGACGGGGACACCCTCTGGTGTTGTATTCGCGATCGTGGACACGACATCCGGCGAACCCGTCGGCTGCTGTGGCGTCGACGACTGGTCCGACGAGGACGTCGCACAGTTCGGCTACTGGATCGGGCCAGAGGCGAGAGGGCGCGGCTATGCGACTCGAGCGGTGATCCTCCTGACGCGCTGGCTGTTCGACGTGGGAGCAGCCCGCGTCTTTCTGACGGTCGTCGCTGGGAATGAGGACTCGGCCGCTGTGGCTCGCCGAGCCGGCTTCGAGTACGAGGGAACGATGCGCGCACACAGCGTTTGGCAGGGCAAGCGCTACGACGTGATGTGGTTCGCGGCGCTGCCACTTGAGTGGCCAATGCGCCGGCCGCAAGGCGTCGCCCCTGCCGACGAAAGGGCGCCTTCTGACGCCGCATCAAACCGAACTTCCGGCCATTGACCGTTCGCAAGGTTCAATTGGTTTGAACGCCATCCACGACGAAACACTAGGCCACCTCCCGCAGCCGGGCAGCGATTCTTTCGGGGGTGGTGTCGCTGACCCACGACGCCACTCCCGATTCGACGCCGGCGAGATATTTCAGCTTGCCCGGTCCCCGCAAGACCGAAAAGACCTGAAGATGCAGGCGGAAAATGTCACGGCCGCTTTGATAAACCCCGGAAATGTACGGAAGCGGCTCCGGCCCTTCGTAGAAACGGTCGAGCCGCCCCAGCACATTCAAATACAACCGGGCCAGATCGTCCCGTTCCGCACCTGACAACCCAGTCAGATCCGCAACGTCGCGATGCGGCGCCAAGTGCACCTCCACCGGCCACCTTGCGGCCGCCGGCACATAAGCCGTCCAATGCTCCGACGACGCCACCACCCGCGTGCCCGCCCGACGCTCCGCGTCCAGGATGTCGCGAAACAGATTCCCGCCGGTCTTCGCCCGGTGCCGCTCCGCCATCTCCAGCATCCGCGCGACCTTCGGCGGCACGAACGGGAACGCATAGATCTGCCCGTGCGGATGCGGCAACGTCACGCCGATCTCGCGCCCCCGGTTCTCGAAGATGAACACGTGCTCGATCCCGTCGATCGCACCGAGCACGGCGGTCCGGTCCGCCCATGCCTCGATCACCGTCCGCGCCCGCGACACCGACAACGATCCGAACGAACCCTCCCCCGCCGAGGAGAAACACACCACCTCGGTCCGCCCGAACGCCGGCCGCACCGGCCACAACGGATCCCCGTCGACCAGCCCGCCCGACCCGCCGGCCCAGCGCGGCGAAGCGCCGTCCGGCGGTGCCTGCTCCGGCTGGCGCGAGGGATCGCCGGCCGCCGGCCCGGCTGGGCCCACGGCCCCGGCTGGGCCCACGGCCCCGGCTGGGCCCACGGCCCGCGGCGAGAACGACGGGAACCGGTTCTCGAAGACGACGACGTCGTAGGACGCCTCCGCGATCTCGGTCGGAAAGCCCCCCGGCGAGGTGGGCGCCAGCGGATCCTGATCGGGCGGCGGCATCAACGTGCGGTCGTTGCGGTGCACCGCGAGGGAGACCCATTCACCGGTCAGGGGGTCGTACCGCATCTCAGTCGACGCACCCGCGACCGGAGGCAGCGGCCGCACGTCGACGGCCTCGCGCTTCGGGAAGGGTGGCGTGTCGTCGTAATAGATGATCTCCCGGCCGTCGGCCATGCGGCGCGACGTCTTCCGCACCTGGTGCCCGGTTTCCAGACTCACGAGGTCTCCTCCAGTCTCACCCGCCCGGCGACCCGCACGTGGTCGAGAGCCAGCAACTGCCCGTCCGAGCCGAGCAGCCGCTCCCGTGCATCGTCCGGCAACCACACCGGCGACCCGGCTGCCAGCGGCAACAGGTGCAGGCTGAGCCGCGCGCCGGCCCGGTAGCCGGCGTCACGCAGGTTCACGACCCACTCGGACCCATCCCAGAATCGGTCGGTGACCGTCCGCCCGTCCACTCGGAGCTCGCCGACGTCACCCGCCCACCCGATGAACAGCAGCGCGTCGTGCGCCGGATCGGCCGCCCACCCGGGAAGCTCGACCCGGTAGACCGCCGCCAGCTCGTCGAACACTTCCGGGCCCGGCGCCGACTCGCGCCCGTCGAACTTGCCGTAGGAGACCGGCACCGCGCGGCCGCCCGCACGCTCGACCGCTATCGATCCCTGCCCATTCAGGGGGTGGGCATCGGCGGGGTCCAGGGCGAGCGGGGAGAAGCCTCGTGAGTCCGGGTCGTAGACGAGCACGTCCGGGCCGGCGGAGGATATCTGGCCGGAGGGGCCCCAGGTCAGTTCCGACGAGCTCAGCAGCAAGCGGCGCCCGGCGGGTCCGTCCGAGCACACCCAGGCCAGGTCGGCGTCGCCGGCCGGGAGGACCAGCAGATCGAGGTCGCCCACCCGGACCGGCTCGCGGGTCGGCGTCACCCGGTGGGCAACGCCGTCGATCGCGTATTCGACGGGGACGCCGGCCGCGGCGGTCACGACCAGTGTGGGCCCGGGCAGCACGGTCAGGGCCGAGGCGGTGATCCAGTCCAGGCGTACGCCGCCCAACGTGAGCCGGAGCGGCCAGCACGCCAGGGTTCCGGCCGGGATGTCGACCGGTGCCGACGGCAGGACCAGCGAATCGTCGTCCAGCGCGACCTCGAACTGAGCGCCGTGGAAGGCGCGAAGCGGCACGTGCGGCTGGTGCCAGGCGATGAAGAGGAAGCCGCTCACGCCGTCCGAACGCACGGCCCACCGCAGGGTGTGAGTGTCTTCGACGCCGGAGGGCAGGACGGCAGGCAGGCTGGACGGCATCTCGGTCAGCGAGGCCCCGAACGCGGCCAGGAGCGCGTGCTGCCGGCGGAGCAGGGAATGGCTGGGAGCGAGGACCCCGGATTCGCCGATCGGCGCGTGGAAGTCGTAGCCGAGGCGCTGCAGATCGTTCGGATAGCCGGTTTCGTGCGACTCCTGGGTGCCGGGCGGGTTGGTGCCACCGGCGTACATGTAATAGCCCTGCCAGGCCGACCCGTTGCCGATTTTGCAGTGCGCGACCGTCGCCACGTCGAGCGCCGTCGGCCGGGGTCGCCGGTGGTAGGCCGTCGCCATGCCGCCGCCGAGTTCGGCGGTGGCGGGCGGGAAGAGCGCCGAAAGCGCGGACGGAGCGGCCACCGGCCGGTCGCGGCGCAGATCGGCCCCGATGCCGGGATCGTCCCAGACGTGGGAGAAGAAGTAATGGGCGCGGAAGGTCGGGTCCCATGGCGCATCGGCGTCGACCCAGAAGCCGTCGCCGTAACCGCCGTAGAGCGGCAGCACCGAAGTGGCGGGCAGCGACGCACTCCCCCACGCGGTCGCCATCCAGAGCGGCGCCGACAGGCCGGCGTCACGGGCGATCGACTGCAAGGTGTCGAGGTGCCCGGGCTGGTCGTACAGCTCGTTCTCCAGCTGGATGCCGAACAACGAGCGCCCGTCGAGGTGACGCCCGAGCTGACCGAACCACTCGCGCACCAGTTCGAGATATCCAGGGTCGTCGGTCCGATGGCCTACGGAAGCGTGCTGAACCCAATCGGGAAAGCCGCCGTTTCTCGTCTCTCCGTGGCACCACGGACCGATCCGAAGGATCAGGTCGAGGCCTTCGGCATCGCAGAGATCGGCAAAGGTCGCCACGTCGAGGTTGCCGTCGAAGGAGACGACATCACGCGCGGGGACGTGGTGGAGCCAGAACACGTAGGACGCCACCACGGTGACCCCACCGGCCCGCATCTGGCGCAGCCGCGTCTGCCAGCGCGACCGCGGAACCCGGCTGTAGTGCAGCTCGCCGGAGACCGGGATGACCGGTGCGCCGTCGCGCCACAGGGCCCGGCTGGTCAAGGCGACGCCGGGTCGGGAGTCGTTGCCCATCGACGGCCGGCGCAGTGGCGTGGCCCAGGGTTGGTGACGCGCGAGCAGCACGGGCAACTCCTCCGACGAAGATGATTCTGTAACCGGTCACAGGACCATACAGCCTGTTGGCAGCGTCGGGGCAAGCCCTTGACAGCCGGGAAAGAAAGAAGCACTGTAACCGGTCACAGGCACGGTTCAGTGACGCACGTCATCCGGAGGACCGATGAACAAGAAGACGACGCTGGCCGGAGTCCTGGCCGCGACTTTGATCTTGACTAGCGCATGCGGCAACGACGATAAAGCGGGCGGCACCTCCTCCAGCGGAGGCGGAAAAGTCGAGCTCACCTACTGGAGCTGGGCCCCCAACATGGACAAGGTGGTGGCGGGCTGGAACGCCACCCACCCCGACGTCCACGTCACGGTCAACAAGCAGGACGGCGGCGACCCCGCGGTCACCAAGCTGCTCACCGCGATCAAGGCGGGCAGCGGCGCCCCCGACGTCATGCAGGCCGAATACCAGAAGATGCCGACCCTGGTCTCGGCCAACGCGATCGCCGACATCGGCAAGCTGGCCGGCTCGCTCAAGGAGAAGTTTCCGGGCAGCGCGTGGAACGCGGTCACCCTCGGCTCGGACGCGGTCTACGGCGTCCCGCAGGACACCGGCCCGATGATGTTCTTCTACCGCTCCGACGTCTTCGACAAGCTCGGGCTGAAAGCGCCCGCGACCTGGGACGACTACGCCGCCGACGCCAAGAAGATCCACCAGGCCAACGCCAAGCACTACCTCGGCACCTTCTCGGCCAACGACCCGGGCTGGTTCACCGGCCTCTCCCAGCAGGCCGGCGCCAGCTGGTGGGGTGTGCAGGGTGACTCCTGGTCGGTCAACATCAACGACGCCAACAGCCAGAAGGTGGCGACCTACTGGGGCAACCTGGTGCAGCAGGGCGTGATCGACAACAAGCCGATGTACACGCCGGAGTGGAACGCCGCGCTCAACGACGGCACCCAGGTCGGCTGGCTCGGCGCGGTCTGGAGCCCGGGCGTGCTCGAGGGCAACGCGGCCAAGACCAAGGGCAAGTGGAAGGCCGCGATGCTGCCGCAGTGGGACACGTCGAAGGCGACCAACGGCAACTGGGGCGGCTCGGCGACCAGCGTCACCTCACAGAGCAAGCACAAGGACCAGGCAGCGCAGTTCATCACCTGGCTCAACACCGACCCGGCCGCGCTCAAGGCGCTGGCGAGCGACTCCAACGTCTACCCGGCCGCCAACGACGCCACCGGCACCGCGCTGACCTCGCCGCCGGCGTTCTTCAGCAACCAGCCCGACTTCTACACGATCGCCCAGCAGTCCGCGCAGGCCACCAACCCGTTCACCTACGGGCCCGACGTCAACGTCACCTTCAGCTCCTACAACGACGCCTTCGGCAAGGCGGCCGAGTCGAAGCAGGCGGCGCAGTTCACCGCCGCGCTCGCGACCATGCAACAGGCGACCACCACCGACATGAAGAACACCGGCTTCAAGCTCGCCGGCTGAGCCGGCCGAAAAACCGAGGGGAGGTCGCGGTCCGATGCGAGCAAGCTTTTCCCGTACGCGTGGAGCACCGTATGCATTCCTCGCGCCGGCACTGATCCTGTTCGCCGCCTTCCTGGCCGCGCCGATCGTCTACACGGTCTACCTGAGCCTGCGCCGCGTGCAGGTCAAGGGGCTCGGCCTGGGCGCCGGCTCGCGGTCCGAGGTGTGGGCCGGGCTGAGCAACTACGCCCGGTCGATGACCGACCCCGACTTCTCGCCCAGCGTGGAGCGGATCGGGGCGTACGGCGCGATCGTCGTCCCGATCATGCTCGGCCTGGCCCTGCTGATGGCCCTCCTGCTGGACGCCGGACGCACCCGGGTCGGCACGTTCGCGCGCACGGCGATCTTCCTGCCGTACGCCGTGCCCGCCGTGGTCGCCTCGCTGCTCTGGGGCTTCCTCTACCTGCCCCGGGTGAGCCCGATCGTCGATGCCATGCAGGGCGCGGGCCTCAACCCGCCCAATTTTCTCGGCAACTCGTGGGTGCTCTGGGCGGTCGCCAACATCGCGGTCTGGGGCGGCACCGGCTTCAACATGATCGTGCTCTACACCGCACTGCGGGCGATCCCGACCGACCTGTTCGAGGCGGCCCGGCTCGACGGCGCCTCGGACACCCAGATCGCACTCCGCATCAAGATTCCGATCATCGCGCCCTCGCTGGTGATGACCTTCGTGTTCTCGCTGATCGCGACCCTGCAGGTGTTCGCCGAGCCGATGACGCTGCGGCCGCTGAGCAACACGATCTCGACCACGTGGACCCCGCTGATGAAGGTCTTCCGGGACGCCTTCACCCGCAACGACGTCTACTCGGCCGCGGCCACCTCGGTCGTGATCGCGGTGGCGAGCTTCGTGCTGTCGTTCGGGTTCCTCAAGATCGTCGGCTCGCGCGCCTTCAGCCAGGAGGACTGACACGATGGCCCTGACCACCGCCGTGCCGGTCACACCGGCCGCCACCAAGCCCGCGCCCAGAGTGCGGCGCCGGGGAAACCTGCGCCGCAGCCCGACGGCGACCGTGCTGCTGCTGCTCGGCGCGGCCTACTGCCTCTTCCCGGTGCTGTGGGTGCTGATCGCGTCGACCAAGAGCGCGGGCGAACTGTTCAGCACGCTCACCCTCTCGCCGAGCACCCACCTGTTCGACAATGTGCGCACGCTCAGCGACTACCGCGGCGGGCTCTACTGGCGGTGGATCGTCAACTCGGCGCTCTACGCCGGGGTCGGCGGGGCCGCGTCGATGCTGGTCTCGGCGATGGCCGGGTTCGCGCTGGCCAAATACACGTTCCCCGGCAAGTCGGCGATCTTCAACGTGATCCTGGCCGGCGTGCTCGTGCCCGGGGTGCTGCTGGCCGTGCCGCAATATCTGCTGCTGGCCAAGGTCGGGATGACCAACACCTACTGGTCGGTGCTCCTGCCCAGCATCATCTCGCCGTACGGGATCTATCTGTGCCGCATCTTTGCGGCAGCCGCCGTGCCCACCGACGTCTTGGAGGCCGCCCGCATCGACGGCGCCGGCGATTGGCGGACGTTCGGCCGCGTTGCCCTGCCGATGATGCGGGGCGGGCTCGTGACGGTGTTCCTGTTCCAGTTCGTGGCGATCTGGAACAACTTCATGCTGCCCTACATCATGCTCGGCGACGACCACCTCTATCCGGTGACGGTCGGCCTGAGCGGCCTGCTCAACCAGGGCGCGTCGCAGCCGGCGATGTACACGTCGGTGGTCACCGGTGCGCTGCTGTCGATCATCCCGCTTGTCGCGCTCTTCCTCGGTCTCCAGCGCTACTGGCGGGTCGACCTCGGCGCCGGTGCGGTCAAAGCGTGAGGTGGTGGCGGATATGATCCCCGTTGTGCCGACCCGCAAGCGGCCCACTATTCGCGATGTAGCCCGCGAGGCCGGCGTCTCCTACGCCACGGTCTCCCGTGTGCTCAACGGCCGGGAGTGGGTCAGCCCCGAGGCCCTCCAGTCGGTGCGCGATGCGATCGCCCGCACCGGCTACACGGCCAACCCGCACGCGCGCTCGCTGGCCACCGGCAGGTCGGGCTCGATCGCGTTCCTGCTCACCGAGCCGCAGCACCTGCTGTTCTCCGACCCCAACTTCTCGGTGCTGCTGCGTGGGGTCGCCCAGGCGGTGTCCGACCGCGAGCAGACGCTGATCCTGATGATCGCGGCCACCCCCGAGGAGCGCAGCCGCACGTTCGCCTATCTGTCCGGCGGTCACGTCGACGGCGTCCTGCTGGTCTCGCCGCACTCCGGCGACCCGCTGCTCGGGCAGTTGGTGCGCTCCGACGTGCCGATCGTCGCCTGCGGGCGGGTGCTCGGCTACGAGCAGGTGATCAGCTCGGTGGCGGCCGACGACCGCTCGGGCGGCCGCTCGGCGGTCGAGCACCTGCTGGCGGCCGGCTGCCGCAGGATTGCGATGATCACCGGGCCGCAGGACACGTCGGGCGGCGTCGACCGGCTGCAGGGCTACACGGACGCGTTGATCGCGCACGGGCTCGACATCGAACCGGCGCGGATCGTGCACGGCGACTGGAGCCGCGAGAGCGGGGCGGCGGCCATGCGGGTGCTACTGGAGCGGGCGCCCGACCTCGACGCGGTCTTCGTCGCGTCCGACTCGATGGCCGCGGCGACGCTGCCGGTGCTGCGCGAGGCCGGCCGCCGGGTCCCGGACGACGTGCGGGTGGTCGGGTTCGACGACACCGGGCTGGCCGAGACACTCGACCCGCCGCTGTCGACCGTGCACCACCCTCTCGACCGGATCGCCGAAGAGATGGTGCGGCTCCTCACCGACGTGGTGGCCGGCCGCACCCCGCTGTCCATCACCGTGCCGACGACGCTCGTCCTGCGCGAGTCCTCGCCGTCCCCCACCGCCTCCCCCCGGCCCGACCCGGCCCACGCCGTCTCCCCCCGGCCCGACCCGTCCCCCACCGCCTCCCCCCGGCCCGACCCGGCCCACGCCGTCTCGCCCCGGCCCGACCCGGCCCACGCCGTCTCGCCCCGGCCCGACCCGGCCCACGCCGTCTCGCCCCGGCCCGACCCGGCCGCCACCGCCGCGTCTGGGCCCGACTTCCGCTGGATCGGTCCCCCGCCGGCCTGACCCCGCCGGCTCGCGACAGGTAGCCCTCATCCGCTCTCCCGCGCCTAACGACCACGGCATCCAGCTCTGCTGAGGCCGCCGAGAACCAACGCACGCCACCCCGCTCCCCCGGGCCGCTGGAAGGGCACCACGCCGGCGTCTCCACCGTCGCCGGTCCGCACCTTTTGTTCACAGAAGGAGCGATATGAAACCGTCCCTGCGTGTGGCCTTCGCCGCCGCCGTCCTCAGCACCGTTCCGCTTGCGGTCGCGGCCACTCCCGCCCACGCCGCGAACTCCCTCACCATGCTCGGCGCCGACGTCTCCTCGCTGCAGCGGAGCCTCGACCTGGGCGCCAAGTACTACAACGCCGCCGGCACCGCCGCCGACCCGCTCGACATCCTCAAGTCGAAGGGGCTCAACTATGCCCGGCTGCGGGTCTGGAACAACCCGGCCAGCGGCTACAACAACAAGGCCAAGGTGCTGCAGGCCGCGACGTCGATCAAATCGAAGGGTCTCAGGCTGCTGATCGACTTCCACTACTCCGACACCTGGGCCGACCCGGGCAAGCAGTACCCGCCCGCCGGCTGGGCCTCCCACTCGCTCAGCCAGCTGCAGTCGGACGTCTACAACTACACGTACGACGTCTGCTCGAGCCTCAAGGCTCAGGGCACCACGCCCGACAGTGTGCAGATCGGCAACGAGATCAACGTCGGCATGCTGTGGCCGCAGGGCAAGGTGACCGGCAACAACTTCGCTCCGCTGGCGTCGCTGCTCAAGCAGGGCTACGCCGCGACCAAGGCGTGCAACGGCGGGACCCAGGTGGTGATCCACACCGCCGACGCGGACAGCGACGCCAACGCCCGCTGGTTCTACGACGGCATCAAAGCCCAGGGCGTGGTCTGGGACGTGACGGCGCTGTCGTACTACTGCTTCTGGCACGGCAGCCTGACCAACCTCTACAACGTGATCACCGACGTGAAGTCCCGCTACGGCAAGCCGGTGGTGATCGCCGAGACGGCCTACCCGTTCACCACCGCCAATGCCGACAGCGAGGGCAATTCATACACCGGCGCCGTGCCGTGCGACGGCAACGCCGCCAGTTGGGCCGGGCAGGCGACCGAGTTCTCCTGGATCCAGGACACGGCCCGCAATGCCGGGGCGATCGGCGTGTTCTATTGGGAGCCCACCTGGTATGCGGTCAAGGGCAACGGCTGGGATCCGGCCAACATGAACGGCACCGGCGACGGCTGGGACAACATGGCCGTCTTCGACTGGACCGGCCATGTGAACCCGAGCATCGTCTGGACTCCATAAAAGGGCAGCCCGGCCCGGGTGCCAGCTCACACCCGGGCCGGGCATAATCACCCTGATCAGCACGCTGTACTAGTCGGTAGCAACGGCGTACGCGACAGGAGCAGACATGCAGCGGCATCGGGTTGTGGTGATCGGCGCCGGGTTCGGCGGCCTCTTCGCGATCAAGGCTCTGCGCAACGCACCGGTCGACATCACTTTGATCAACGGCACGGCGTACCACCTGTTCCAACCCCTGCTCTATCAGGTCGCGACCGGCATCCTCTCCGAGGGCGAGATCGCGCCCCCGATCCGCGAGGTGCTCAAGCGGCAGGACAACGTCGACGTCAAGCTGGGCTGGGCCGAGCACATCGACGTCGAGAACAAGATCGTGTCGGTGTCCGGACCGGGCATCGACTACACGGTCGAGTACGACACGCTGATCGTCGCGGCCGGGGCCTCGCAGTCCTATTTCGGCAATGACGGCTATGCCGAGTTCGCCCCCGGCATGAAGAGCATCGACGACGCGCTCGAGCTGCGCGCCCGCATCTTCGGCGCGTTCGAGATCGCCGACCTGCAGACCGACCCGGAGGACATCGACCGCTGGCTGACGTTCGTCGTCGTCGGCGCCGGCCCGACCGGCACCGAGATGGCCGGTCAGATCGCCGAGCTGGCCCACCGCAACCTGCCGGGGCAGTACAAGCACATCGACCCCCGCCGGGCCCGGATCATCCTGGTCGACGCGGTCGGGGCGGTGCTCAACACGTTCGGCGACCACCTGTCGACCCGGGCGCTGCGCCAGCTGCACCTGCTCGGCGTGGAGGTCGAGCTCAACACCAAGGTGGTCGGCGTCGACGCGACCGGCATCGAGGTCGAGACCGAGCGCGGCCACGAACGCATCCCGGCCATGACCAAGATGTGGGCGGCCGGCGTGGCCGCTCCCCCGCTGGCCCGCCAGCTCGCGGAGGCGACCGGCGCCCCGGCCGACCGTTCCGGCCGCATCCACGTCGAGAAGGACCTCACGGTGCCCGGTCACCCCGAGATCTTCGTCGTGGGCGACCTGATCAACCTGAACGACGAGCACGGCCAGCAGCTGCCGGGCGTCGCCCAGGTCGCCATCCAGGGCGGCCGCTACGCCGCCGCGCTGATCAAGAGCCGCCTGGCCGGCAAGCCCGCGGGCAAGCCGTTCAAGTACTTCGACAAGGGCAGCCTGGCCACTGTTTCCCGCTTCTCGGCGGTGGCGAGCATCGGTAAGCTGCGGCTCGACGGCTTCGTGGCGTGGCTCATCTGGGTGGCGGTCCACCTGTTCTACCTGGTCGGCTTCAAGAACCGGCTGACCGCGGTGCTGCACTGGATCGTCAGCTTCCTCGGCCGCGGCCGCAGCGAGCGGGTTTCGACCGTGCAGCAGGCGTTCGCCCGCCAGGCCATCAAGGCCTACGGCGACCCGTTCGAACGCGCCCGCGAGCAGATCGAGGCGACCGAGGCCGGTCACCCGGCCAAGTAACTCGCCCGGCTGATCTCCCACGGCACCAGCGTCAGCCGAAATGGCCGCCGGCGGCGGCCAGATCTTCTTCGGTGGGTGCCGGGTCGCGGTTGGTGCGGACGGCGTCCACGACGAGGTCTATGGCGTACGCGACGAGCTCCGGCGCCTCGCGGGGCAGGTGGTGACCGGCGTCCGCCGCGATGATCAGGGGGGCGTGGTGTTCGTCGGCCAGGTCGTGCTGGTTCATCTGCCACAGCTCGTCGAGTGCCGGGTGCGGAATCGGCCGGGGTGACCACCAGCCCGGCGTGCGGCCCAGGACGATTGCGGGCACCGGGGGCGGGGTGGCCTTGCGGACCTCGACCTCGCCGGCGAGGGTGTCGATCGGGCTGGCGTCGGGGTTGTCGCCGTCGTTGAGGACGTCGTCGCCGGCCGGCAGGGCGAGGCGGGGCAGGGAGCCGTCGACGAAGACCAGCCCGGCCACCCACGCCGGGTGGCGGTCGGCGAAGACGCGCACGATGTTGGCGCCCATCGAGTGGCCGACCAGCACCATCGGCTTGTCCACACCGGACTGTTCGAGCAGTTCGGCCAGTTCTTCGGCCATCACGCCGTACGAGATCGGCCGCGCCGGGTCGGCGCGACCGGGGGTGTCGCCGATGCCCGGGCGGTCGTACGCGAACGTCGTGCTGCCCGTGCGGAGCAAGTCGATCACCGGATGCCAGCTGTCCTGACGGAAGCCGAGGCCGGCCACCAGAACAACGGGTGGATCGTCGCCGGGAGTGATCGAGTAGATCATTTCAGTGACGATAGGCTATCCGAGCCAACTTCACATCCGCTGGCTTGGCGGCTCCGGGCCATAGATGGGCCCCAGGACCGGCCCCGGAGCCGGGCCCAGCAGCGGTCCCAGCATCGGCGTGCCGCCGGTCAGCTCCTGGTCGATCCGGCGGTAGGGCTCCGGCCGGTGCGGGAGCTGGGCCGCGTGCCGGGGCGTGTGCGTCGGGCCTTCGATCGCGCGTTCGATGGCGCCGAGCAGGCGGCTCTCCTCGTGGTGGCGGTTGCGATACCAGGCCGTCGACCACACGCGGTAGAGCGTCCAGCCCCGGTCGCGCAGCACCTGCTCGCGCACCCGGTCGCGGTCGCGCACCGCCGGCACCGCGCGGTAGGCCGGGCCGTCGCACTCGACGCCGAGCACGTACACCTCGCCCGGCCGGCCGGGGTGCCGCACCGCCAGGTCGACGGTGTGGCCGGCCGTGCCGACCCGGGCCCGCACGCCGTAACCCCACGAGCGGATCGCGTCCATCACCGACTGCTCGAGCGGGGTCGACGCCTCGTCGGAGCCGGAGCCGAGCAGCGCCGCGGCCCCGTGCTCGGCGTAGTCCAGGTAGGCCTTGAGGTGGCGTACGGTCTCGTTGCCCAGGTCGGGCACGTCCTCGGCGCGCAGCGACGAGACCACCTCGACGAGCCGGCGGGCGCGGCTGATCGCGACGTTGAGCCGTCGCCAGCCCTTGGGCCGGGTCAGCGCGCCCAGATTCGTACTGATCTTGTCGTGCTCGTCGTAGCCGTAGCCGACCGAGAAGATGACGACGTCGCGTTCGTCGCCCTGGGCCGCCTCGACGCTCTTGACGAAGAAGCCGGTCGTGCGGTCGCCGTCGAACAGGCCGGAATACTGCGGGTGCTTCTCGATCGCCCACTCCAGGGCGTCGCGGATCGCCTCGGCCTGCGCGGCGGCCAGGGTGACCACGCCGAGCGTCTGGCCGGGCCGGTGCGCGAGGTGGTGGAGCACGCGGTCGGCGACCGCGGCCGCCTCGATCGGGTTGTCGCGGGCGGTCTCCCGGCGGTAGACGCCGTCGACCGGGAAGAATGCGACGCCCATGTCCGGAGTGGACACCTCGGCCCGCGGGAAGATCGTCAGCGCGCCCTGGTAGTACGCGTGGTCGGCGAACGCCATCAGCCCCTCGTGCCGGCTGCGGTAGTGGGTGGTCAGCGGCAGGGTCGCGAGCGCCCGGCGGGCCGGTTCGAGCAGCGGGGTGGCGTCGGTCGGGGTGTCCTCGGGCCGGTCGTAGAACGAGGTCGGCGGGAGCTGACGCTCGTCGCCGGCCACGATCAGGGCGGCACCCCGGAGGATCGCGGGCAGCGCGTCGGCCGGGGTCAGCCGCGAACCCTCGTCGACGATCACGACGTCGAAGCCGATGTCCGGCGGGAGCAGGGTGCTCACGGCGTACGGGGACATCAGGAAGCAGGGCTTGAGGCCGAGGACGGTCGTGCGGGTGAGGGCGATCAGCTCGCGTACCGGCAGGTGGCCGAAGTGCTTGTTGCCCTCCCGGCGGACGACCTCGGTGGGGCCGCCGCGCCGGTTCTCGACCGCGACCACGATGTCGGCCAGCGCGCCCGCGGTCAGTTCCTCGTCGAGCAGGTGGTACTCCTCGACCAGGTGGTTGCGGTCCTCGGCCCCGACCGGGTTCAGGTCGGAATCGTCACGCAGCACCGCCTCGGCCCAGCCGCGGTAGAGCGCCCGTTCCAGCACCGGCCACATCGCGGCGGGCGCGATCCCCTCGGCCGCGCAGAAGTCGACCGCCGCGTCGACCCCGTGGTCGGTGAAGATCTGCCCGGCGTCGGCGTGGGCGAACCACTGGTGCTGACCCTCCTCGTCGGTCAGCAAAGCGCCGAGCAGCTCGTGTGCCCGGTCGTAGTCGTCGAGCAGGATGCCCAGCTCGCCCCGCCGCACCGGCGCGAACGCGTCGAGCAGTTGCCCGCGCGCCTCCTGCCAGTCGGCCACCGCGTCGGCGAGAGCGGTCGACGGCCAGCACTCGGACAGCGCGTGGGCCTGCTTGTCGGTCAGCGGCTCGTCGTTGCCGGACCGCAGGCGCCGCGCCTCGGCCGTCCACGCCGCGATGTCGGCCAGCGCCTTGACGTTGGTCTTGGTGCCCCGGTAGCCGGTGCCGAGCAACGCGGCGTGGCTGGCCGCGTTGCGCCAGATCGCCGCCTCGGCCTCGGCTGCGGCTTCCCGCTGGTGGGACAGGTCCAGCGCCTCGCCCAGCGTGAGCCGCCGCCCGGTCGGCCCGCTGTACGCCCGGATCAGGTCGGCCGCCTTGTTCAGCGGCCCGACGTGGGCCCGCAGCCACGCGATCGCGCCCTGGATGCTGCCCTCGGCCAGTTCGGGGCGGGCCGCGTTGGCCGGCGGCGGGTACAGCTTGGCGATCCACGTGCTGAACGCGGTGCGGGCCTCGCTGACGATCCGCAGCAGAGCGTTGTTGGGCCGCGGCGCCGACAGGTGCACGGCCACCGCGGGCAGCGCCTCGGCCGGCGTCGTCTCGATACCCTCGGCGGCCGTCCGCAACGCCTCGTCGAGGGCCGCGAAGTCGGTCTCGCGGCCGTTGAAGTAGCGGCCGAGGACCGGGCCGAACTCCTCTTGCGTAGCTTCCAGCAAGGAAGATGCCTGCTTCCAGGCCGCCGCCGTGTCCAGCCGCGCCACCGCGTCGGCCGGTTTCACGGTCGGCAGCGCCACCTCGGCCGCGGCCTTCTTGTCGCGCCGATAGGAGCCGAACAGTTTGCGGGCACCCCGGTGCCGGGTGGCGAACCGCTCGGCCAGTTCGTCGACCGGTTCGTCCAGGGCTTCGGAACGGAAGTGCTGCCGGGCCTCGCTCTCGGCCGCCTCGGCGGCGGCTATGCGCGTACGCAAAATGGCCGCGCCTTCCTGGGCGCGAGCGAGCCCACCCGGCTCGAACCAGGCGGCCTCGGGTTTGTGAGGCCGGCTGATGAGGTCGGCCAGGGCGACCACCCGTGCGATGTCGGGAAAGCTGACCACGTTGGGCAGCCCGAGGCGCGCGGTGACCCGGGCCAGGTTCTCCTGGTGCTGCTCGAGCACGTCGGCGTCGTCGGTGAACTTACGGGCCAGTTCCTCGGCCTGGGTCGCGATCAGCGGCCGCAGGTCGAGCGCCGGCGGGTCGAGGTACAGGTCGGGCACGGTGCCGAGTTCGGTCGCCGAAGGCAGCTCCGACCAGGCCACCCCCTCGTATTCGAGCGCGGCCAGGTGCCGGCTCAGTTCGTCGATCGCGCGCTGCACCGGCTGCAGGTTGCGCATGGTCAGCCAGTCCTCGTGCACGTGCGGTGGCCGCCGGGCGGCGTGCCCGACCAGCGCCGCGAGCGTGCCCGCGTCGGCCGGCTCGTGCAGGTCGAACGCCTCGGCCAGCGGAGCATTCTGCTCCGCGACCTCGGCCAGCCCGTCCAACGCCAGCTTGGCGCGGCGCAGGCGGAGGCCGAGCGGCTCGCGGTCGATCACGTCCCGCCAGAGGTACGTGTCGCGCCAGGTCGCGGCGTAGTCGGCGACCGCCTGCCGGACCCGTTCGAAGCCGGCCGGCGACAGGTCGGCCGGGATCGCCGACGGTACCGGGGCGGCCGGGACCTCGAGCAGCCCGGCGCAGATCCCGAGCACCTCGTGCAGGCTCCGGCCCATCGGCCGGCGGACCCGGTTCATCGCGTCGGCGTACGCCTGAAGCCGTTCCCGCCGTTCCCGGACTGCCCGCCGGTCCACCGGGTCGACCCCGGCCAGCGGCGGCGGTTCGGTGTCGAGCGCGGCGGCCAGAGCCGACGCCACCTCGGCCCGCCCGGTGGTGTGGCTGTGCAGCGCGAGCAGGTAGTCGCCGAGCCCGGCCGCGTCCAGCCGCTGGAAGACCGTGTCGAGCGCGGCCGCCCGCTCCGAGACCACCAGCACCCGCTTGCCGGCGTGCAGCAGGGACCCGACCATGTTGGCGATCGTCTGGGTCTTGCCGGTGCCCGGCGGACCGTCGATCACGAAGCTGCGGCCCTCGACCGCGGCCGCGACGCAGGCCCGCTGGTCCGCGTCGGCGTCGAGCAGCAGCGGCACCTCCTCGGGCGGCCGCCGCTCGTCGATCTCCATCGGCGGGATGGGGGTGAAGTCGTAGAGCTTGTCGCGGTCGCCGGTGGCCAGCGCCCGCACGATCGGGTGGGTCAGCACGCGTTCCTGCTGCGCGGTCAGGTCCTGGTACGCCGCCTCGCGGTGCAGCGTGAACCGGGACAGCACGATCGTCTCGTCGGCCAGCCAGCGGAAGTCGCTGATCGCGACGTCGAGCTTGGCCCAGAGCACGGTCACGTCGAGGTCGGCGAGCGGACCGGCGACCGGCAGTTCGACGCCGAGCTTGCGCAGCCGCAGCGTCAGCGCCGGGTTGATCACCGGGTCCTCGCCGCGGATGCGCAGCCGGTGGCCGTCCAGTTCGACCGGGAGCAGCAGGAGCGGGCTCGCGTAGGTGGGCCCGGTCTCGTCCTGCCAGTGCAGCAGGCCGATCGCGAGGTGGAGGGTGGCGACGCCACGGTCGAGGAACTCCTCGCGGGCGCGTACCTCGAGCCGGTGCAGGACCGGCCGCATGATCTCTTCGGGGACGCGGGTGCGCACGGTGAACGCGGGACGCGGGTCGAGCGTTTCCGGTACGCCCTCGGCGCCGGCGAACCCGCAGTCGTCGCCCTGCCGCAGCGCCTCGACGATGCTCTTGGGTGACGGGCCGGCGATCTCCAGGGCGCCCGGGGCGTCGGGCCTCAGGTTGATCAGGCGGTTGGCGCCAGTGAGATCGAGCAGTTCGTCCCGCCAGCCATCCAACGCCGCCCGCACATCATCGTCCACCGGCGTCATATCCCGATTCCAGCAAGCCGGACACCCGTCACGCTGCCATTTGGCCCGGTTACTTCCGATAAATCGGACTCATTGCTGTCCTGCTGGGGCTGGTGTGACCCGTGGGTCGCGATGACGCGATTGGCGCCGCTGAGCTTGATGCCGCGGCCGCCGGCCATGGGATGATCTGCGCGATGCTGCAAACTTCTACGCCGGCCGTACGTTTCGTGCGCCTGCCGCCTCCAGCGCTGGAAGCCCTGCTCGCCGGGGACCTGCCCGCCGCCCGCACCGTCTGCGGAGTCCAGCTTTCGGACTGGTTCCTCTCCGACGACGTCACCTGGCTGTGGCGGATGCGCCTCGACCAGATCGCCCTCGATCCCCGGGCGGCCGACTGGATCGTCCGGGCGGCCGTATCGGTCCCCGACGAGGTGGTGGTCGGCGCCGCCGGTTTCCACGGTCCGCCGGACGACGACGGGATGGTGGAGATCGGGTACAGCACGGACCCGGACCATCGCAGGCGCGGCCACGCCCGGGCGATGGTGGCCGAGTTGCTGCGCTGGGCCGCCGCCGAGCCGGCCGTGGTCACGGTCCGGGCGAGCATCAGCCCCGAGAACCACGCCTCGCTGGCGACCATTGCCGGGTTCGGCTTCGCTCACGTCGGCGAGCAGTGGGACGACGAGGACGGCCGGGAGCTCCTCTACGAGCGCCCGGCCCGGTAAACGCGACCGGCCGACCGGCCCGCCCGCCCGGCCGGCCCGGCCCGGTAGACGCGACCGGCCGATCGGCCCGCCCGCCCGGCCCGGCCCGGTAGACGCGATCGGCCCGCCCGCCCGGCCCGGCCCAGTAGACGCGACCGGCCGCCGATCGGCCCCACCCGATCGCGGGCGGGGCCGGCCGGAACGCCGGCTCAGGCGGGCGTCGGCACCTCGACCTGGTCGGCCGCCGCCGAGTCCCGGTTCGCACGCTCGAGCGCCGCACCCTCGACGTCCAGCGCCGGCAGCCACCGCAGCCACCGTGGCAGCCACCACGCCGCCCGTCCGATCAGCGACAGCGCCGCCGGGATCGCGATCATCCGGACCACCACGGCGTCGAACAGGATGCCGATGGCCAGGGCGAACGCGATCGGCTTGATCGTGTCGTTGCCCTGCGGGACGAAGCCCGCGAAGACCGAGAACATGATCGTCGCCGCCGCGACCACGACCGGGGCCGCCTGCTTGAAACCGGTCACGATCGCGTCCCGCGGGGACGCACCGTGGGCGTGCGCCTCGTGCATGCGCGACACCAGGAAGACCTGGTAGTCCATGGCCAGGCCGAACAGGATGCCGACGATGATGATCGGCGCGAGGCTCATCAGCGGGCCGGTCGAGCCGACGTTGAGCGCCTTGGCCAGCCAGCCCCACTGGAACACCGCGGTGGTCGCGCCGAGCGACGCCCCGATGGTGAGCAGGAAGCCGAGCACGCCGAACACCGGTACGAGCAGCGAGCGGAACACCAGCACGAGCAGCACGAACGCCAGCCCGACCACCAGCACCAGATAGACCGGGAGGGCCTGGCTGAGCTTCTGCGAGACGTCGATGCTGATCGCGGTCTGGCCCGTGACGTACACCTTGGCGCCCGGACCGTCGGCGACCTGGTCGCGGATCGCGTGCACCAGGTCGACGGTCGTCTGGCTCTCCGGGCCCGACTTCGGGATCAGGGTGACCAGCGCGGCGTCGCCGCTCTGCGCGGGCCGCGGCGGCAGGGCCAGGGCCACGTCGGGCAGGCCGGCGACCTGCTTCTGCACGGTGCCCGCGTAGGACACCGCGTCCGGCCCGTCGACCAGCACCAGCAGCGGGCCGGCGACGCCCGGGCCGAAGCGCTGGTTGATGATCTGGGCCGCCTTGGCCTGGGTGCTGCCGTCGGCCGCGCGCGGGCTCAGCGATGTCCGCATCGAAAAGACCGGGATCGCGACGGCGCCGAGCGCGGCGACCGCGATCACCAGGCTGATCCAGCGCTGACCGGAGACCGTACGCGCCCAGCCCGCGATGAATCCGCGCCCGGTGTCCTCGGTCCGGACCGTGACGTCGCGCTTGCGGCGCGGCAGCGCCTTGAGCCCGATCACCGACAGCATGGCCGGTACCAGGGTGATCGCCACCAGCACCGCGATGATGATCGTCGCGGCGGCGGCCAGGCCCATCTCGGTGAGGAACGGAATGCCCGCCACCACCAGGCCGGCCAGCGCGATCACGACGGTCAGCCCGGCGGTGACCACGGCCGACCCGGCCGTGCCGACCGCCGTCGCGGCGGCCTCCCGCACCGGGAGTCCGCGCCGCAACTCCTGCCGGAATCTCGTGACGATGAACAGCGCGTAGTCGATGCCGACCGCCAGGCCCAGCATCACCGCCAGGATCGAGGTCGTCGACTGCAGCTGGACGAAGCCGGTCAGCGTGGTGATGCCGAGCGCGCCGATGGCCACCCCGACCGCGGCGGTCAGCAGGTTCATGCCGGCCGCGATCAGCGAGCCGTAGGTCACCGCGAGCACGATCAGCGCGACGACGACACCGATGCCCTCGGACGCGCCGCCGATGTCGGCCGGGTTCTGCGTCGCGTCACCGCGTACCTCAGCACCCAGGCCGGTCGATCGCGCCTGGCCGACCGAGTCGAGCAGCGCTTCGCGCTGCGGTTTCGTCAGTTCGGAGGCCGGCACGGCATAGGTGACCGTGCTGTACGCCGTGGTCTGGTCCGGCGACACCGCCGGGGCCTTCGGATCGAGCGGGTTGCTGACGTTGGCCGCGCCGGGCAGCTTGCCCAGCTCGGCGACCACCTGGGCGACCTTGCCCGCGTTGGCCGGGTCGGTGATCTTGCCACCGGCCGGGGCCTCGAGGACCACCTGGGCCGAGCCGCCGGCCGAGGCGGAGCCGAACTTCTTGGTCATCAGGTCCAGCGCGATCGTGGACTCCTGGCCCGGGATCTTGAACGTGCTGACCGTCTTGCCGGACAGCGTAGCGGCGCCCACCGCGACCGCGGCCAGCGCGACCAGCCAGGCCACGATGACCACGACTCGATGCCGGGCGGAGCCCATGCCGAGGCGGTAGAGGAGTGTTGCCATGAGGGATCCCTTGCTAGTGGGTGGGGTGTCCGAGCGCGTCGAAGGCGATGCCGACCAGCTCGGCCTCGCCTTCGAAACCGCCTTCGAGCAGGGCTATGCGGGCGATCGCCAGCGCACCGAGCGCGCCGATCACCCGCAGGGCCCGGGCCGGGTCGGCCGAGGGGTCGACCGCGAAGGCCTCGAAGACCCCCGCGCCCACCTCCTTGAGCGTCTGGCCCATGTCGTCGTCCTTCTCGCCGAGCAGGCCGGAGAGCAGCAGGCGCACCGAGCCGGGCCGGCGCATCGCGAGGTGGGCCACGCCGTTGAGGGCGGCGCGGTCGCGATCGGGGCCGGGCGGCAGGTCGGCGACCACTGCGGTGATCGCCCGCAACTCGTCGACGGAGCGGTCGATGACCGCCGCCTGGAGGGCCTCCTTGGTGGGGTAACGGTGCAGGAGGCCGGTCTTGGAGTAGCCGACGGCGTCGGCGATGCGCTGCACCGACGTCTGCTTGAACCCGTGCCGCGCGAAGAGCGACGCGGCGGTCTCGAGGATCTCGTCGTCGATCTGCTGGCGGCTCGGGCGCGGCATGCGGACCAGAGTAGTCGGTTACGGACCAAGTTGGTCCTATACACCGACCGTGGCGGTCCCCACACCGTGCCCATGATTCAGAACCGAGGGGGACCCGGCACCCAGGGCCGGGATATCGGCGCGGCCAGAGCGGCGGAAGAGGCGATCGGGGCGGCCGCCCCGATCGCGATCAGGGCTTGGGCAAGAGGTGGCATGGCCGGGACATTAGAAAGCCCTGAGCGGCAGCGATATGCCCCGGTCAACTGTCCGACGAACGGTAACCGTCCGCTGTGGATTTCCGTCGTATCGGGGGAAACCCTGGGGTGCAACATACGGGTCCGCTGCGGGTCGAGCCCGGATGTTCCCAGCTCATGCCCTGCCTAGGTTCAGCTACGACAAAGGTGCATGACGCATAGGGGGCCGGAATGGGCAGGCGACCGGTAACGGTACGCATGGCGCGGTGGAGCGCCGAACACCCGTGGCGCGCGATCGCGCTCTGGATAGTTTTCGTGGCCGTCTGTTTCGTGGGGGGCAATGCGGCCGGCACGAACAAGTCGACCCCGGAGGACGACGCGATCGGCGAGTCCGGCCGCGCCTACGTGATGATCGACCACGGCAAGTTCGGCGACGCGCCGGCGGTAGACAACGTCCTGATCACGGCCCGGTCGGGCGCACTCGACCAGACCGCGGCGTCGAAGGTCGCCGCGGACGTCGCCGCGAAGTTCAAGACGGTGACCGGCGTCGAGAAGGTCGAGAAGCCGGTGCCCGCCCAGGACGGCTCGGCGCTGCTCGTGCCGATCACGATGAGCGGCGACCCGGACACCGCCTCCGACCGCATCCAGCCGCTGCTCGCGGCCACTGCCGAGGTCCAGAGCGCGCACCCTGAGCTGCGGGTCGAGGAGGTCGGCGGCCCGTCGATCAACAAGGCCCTCGACGACACCATCGGCAAGGACTTCCAGCGGGCCGAGGTCCTCAGCCTCCCGGTGACCCTGGTCATCCTGATCCTCGCCTTCGGCGCGCTGATCGCGGCCGGCGTCCCGGTGCTGCTGGCGCTCTCCTCGGTGGCCGCCGCGATAGGTCTCTCCACACTGGCCTCACACCTGGTGCCGATGGGTGATGTGACCAGCAGCGTGATCCTGCTGATCGGCATGGCGGTCGGCGTCGACTACTCGCTCTTCTATGTACGACGGGAACGCGAGGAA
This sequence comes from Actinoplanes sp. NPDC051343, assembly GCF_044455125.1. Classification (NCBI taxonomy): domain Bacteria; kingdom Bacillati; phylum Actinomycetota; class Actinomycetes; order Micromonosporales; family Micromonosporaceae; genus Actinoplanes; species Actinoplanes sp. NPDC051343. Next base: position 320,665 of record NZ_JBITEL010000003.1, on the reverse strand, counting down.
CGGGCCCGCGGGCGGGGGCACGTCGACGCGGTCGAGATCGCCGCCGCCACCTCCGGCCACGCCGTGGTCGTCTCCGGCACCGCGGTCGTCATCGCGATGTCCGGCCTGTTCCTGGCCGGCGACTCCACGTTCTCCTCGCTGGCGGTCGGCTCGATCCTGGTCGTCGCGGTGGCGGTGCTCGGTTCGCTGTCCGTCCTCCCGGCGCTGCTGGCCAAGCTGGGCCGCTGGGTCGACCGGCCCCGCGTGCCGTTCCTCTGGCGCCTGACCAGCCGGAACATCGGCGCCCCCGAGGGCAGTCGCGTCTGGCGCCGGCTGCTGACCCCGGCGCTGCGCTGGCCGCTCGCCACGCTGCTGGTCAGCGTGCTCGCCCTGCTCGCGGTGGCGGCCCCGGCGCTCGGCATGAAGCTGAAGTTCGTCGGCACCGAGGACCTGCCACGCACTACGCCGGTCATGCAGGCGTACGACCGGTTGTCCGCGGCGTTCCCCAGCAACGGCACCACCCACGTGATCGCGGTGCAGGCCCCGGCCGCCCAGGCCGGACAGGTCAGGGCCGCGCTGACCAAGCTGGCCGGCGACACCCAGAAGGACCCGCTGTTCGCCAAGCTGGAGGCGACCGGCCCCGAGATCAAGGTCTCGCCCGACCGGACCGTCTCGACGCTGACCGTCGCCACACCGTTCTCCGGCCGCAGCGACCAGGCCCGGCAGTCCCTCGACCACCTCCGGCAGAATTTGGTGCCGGCCGACCTCGGCGGCATCTCCGGCGCCGAGTACGCCGTGGGCGGCGACATCGCCTCCAACGTCGACTACGCCGAGCACGTCTGGCACATCCTGCCGATCGTGGCGGGATTCGTCCTGGTGCTGACGTTCCTGGTGATGGCGTGGACGTTCCGCTCGCTGGTCGTGGCCGGGACCGCGATCGTGCTCAACCTGCTCTCGGCCGGTGCCGCCTACGGCCTGCTCGTGCTGATCTTCCAGCGCGACTGGGCGCCGAGAACGTTCGGGTTCACCTCGATGGACGCGATCGTCAGCTGGCTGCCGCTGTTCCTCTTCGTGGTCCTGTTCGGCCTGTCGATGGACTACCACGTGTTCGTGGTGAGCCGGATCCGCGAGGCGGTCCAGCGCGGCGTGCCGACCCGCGAGGCGGTCGCCCAGGGCATCAGCGGCTCGGCCGGCGTGGTCAGCAGTGCCGCCATCGTGATGGTCGGCGTGTTCTCGATCTTCGCGACGCTGAGCACGATCGACTTCAAGCAGCTGGGCGTCGGCCTGGCGACGGCGATCCTGCTCGACGCCACGATCATCCGGGCGGTCGTGCTGCCGTCCCTGATGATCCTGCTCGGCAAGGCCAACTGGTGGGCACCGAAGTTCATGCGGCCCACCTCCGGCAAGCACGTCGCCGCGCCGGAGGACACCGCCCCCGAGATGCCCGAACTGGTCGGGGCTCCCTGACCGTCCGGTACCGAGACCCCCCGGCCGCTGCCCCGCGGCCGGGGGTTTTACCTAGCGGTAACATCAGGGCCTTCAAAGACCCCTGTCGATCGGTTATCGAGATGGCCACCGATGCGCTCGACGCTCTGGTCCGCGACCTCGCCGAGGACCAGCAGCTGATCGATGACGTCGTGGGAGCGGCCCGGGCCGACTTCCCCGAGGTCGCCCGCCTGCCCTGGGCGGAGAGCCGCCGGCACGTGGCCGCGCTGATGGCGGCCGGGTTCGCCGCGTTCTCCCACGACTCGGCCGACGACCTCGACTTCACGTCGGCCTTCCGCTTCGGCGCCGAACGGGCCGCCCTCGGCGTGCCGGTCGGTGGGCTGCTCTCCGGGGTGCACGCCGGGCGCAGCCGCATCCTCGAGATCGCCATCAACCGCGGGCGGGCCGCCGGCATCCCGTACGACGTGCTCCTTCAGGCCCTGCTCAAACTCGACCGGTTCGGCACCGCGCTCGAACACCACGTGATCGACGGCTACCGGGCGGCCGAGCGCGACCTCGACCACGACGGCCGGGCCGACCGCATCCAGGTGCTGCGCCACCTGCTGCTCGACGAGGAAGGGCCGGCGATCGACCCGGCGACCCTCGGGCTCACCGGGTCGGGCCGCTATCACTGCGTGGTCTCCGACGCCGCCGACCCCGGCCGGGTCCGGGCCATGGAGCAGACGTACGCGCGGTGCGGTGGCGTCCTCGCTCCGGTGGCCGGCCGGCTCAGCGGGCTCACGCCGCGCCTGCCCCCGACGACGCGGGAGGAGCCGGGGGTGCTGGTGGTGACCACTCCGGCCGTACGCCTCTCGCAGGCGCCCGACGCGTACCGTCTCGGGGTGACCGCCCTGACCGCCGGCCTGGCCGGCGGAGCCGCCGGAGTCCGCAGCGTGACCGACCTGGCCGGGGAGACCGCGCTCGCCGCCCAGCCGCTGCTGGCCGGCTTCCTCAGCCAGGACCTGCTCGCCGACCTCGACCCGGCCGACCCCTTCCACCGCGACCTGGTCTCGACCGCGCTGGCCTTCCTCGACCGCGGGCAGCGGCTCGACCGCACCGCGACCGCGTTGCACCTGCACCCCAACACGGTCCGGTACCGCCTGCGCCGCCTGCACGAACTGACCGGCTTCAACGACGCGGGCGGCACCCCGGTGACCGAGACGATCCGCTGGTGGTGGGCCCTGCGGACCTGGTCCCGCAGCTAGCTGTAGGAGAGCGTGAAGTTGTTGCTCGTGAAGCTCGACTGGCCGGCGGTGCCGCTCAGCTCGAAGCCGAATTGGACGTCGCCGATCGTGACGTCGGCCCACCAGCCCTGCGTGCGCAGCCAGTTGAGGACGGCCAGCACGTCGACGGTCGCCGCGTTCGTGGTGCTGGTACGGACGAAGGAGTAGACCGCGTTGGCGCCGTTCGAGCCCCGGTAGACGTTGAACGTGCTGCCGCCCACGGAGACGTTGCGGGCGGTCGGTACGGCGCCGTTCGAGTCGTACGATTCGGCGATCGGCCCGACCGCGCCGTGCTGGTTGGCCCAGATCATGACCTCGTAGGCGTTGCTGTTGGCCCAGATGTCGTACGCCGTCTCGTAGTCGCCGTCGGCCGGAACCGACACGTTGAACGAGCTGCTCACGGCGGACAGCGAGCTCAGTTGGCGGTTGAGTGTCTTGCCGCTGTGCGGGTACGACTTCACGCCGCTCGTGCGCGGATGGTCGGCGACGACACCCCAGTTGGAGCCGGTACGCGCCCAGATCGTCTGCGGGCCGGCCCCGCCGCCCCAGACGTCGTTGTTGAGCGTGTAGCCGTTGTTGGTCCACGAGTCCCACTGGCCGGTGCCCACCCAGGCCGCGTCGCTGGGGACGCCGCTGGTCTGGGTCGGCGGCGGGGTGGTCGGGCCGGTGGTCGGGCCGGTGGTCGGGCCGGTCGTGCTTCCCGTGCAGGCCACGCCGTTGAGGCTGAACGCGGCCGGCACCGGGTTGCTGCCGTTCCACGAGCCGTTGAACCCGAACGACGCCGTCCCGTTGGTCGGCACTGAACCGTTGTAGCCGGCGCTCTTGGCCGTGACCTGCGAGCCGCTCTGGGTCACGGTCGCGTTCCAGGCCTGGGTGATCTGCTGGCCCGCACCGTACGACCAGGTCAGCGTCCACGAGCCGACCGCGTCCCCCAGGTTCTTGATCGTCACGTTGGCCCCGAAGCCGCCGGGCCAGCTGCTGCTGATCGCATAGTCGACCGTGCAGCCGCTGAGCGCGGACGCCGGCAGGGCCGTCACCACGCCCGCTCCGGCCGCGACCATTGTCGCCACGGCCACGGACAGGCCGAGTGTTCGCTTTCGCATCTCGATCCAATCGAAGCGCTTCGACGACGGCTTCGTTATTTCACCGACGTCAATGTTGTTTTGCGGAGATGCTAAACACGACGTTGTCCGCCGAACAAGAGTTACATCGATAGACGCAAATACTTAAGGAAGCCCTATGATCGGCCTCCGTCCAGCTGTCCCGGCCGACGCCGACTTCTGCTACCTGGTTCATCGCGCCGCCATGAAGGCCTACATCGAGGCGGTCTGGGGCTGGGTGGAGGCCGACCAGCGCGCGCTGCACGACCGCGGCTTCGACCCGTCGCGCACCCGCATCGTCACGGTCGACGGCGAGGATGCCGGACTGCTGATCGTCGAGGACACACCCGAGCACGTCTACGTCGGCCGCATCGAGATCCGGCCGGAGCACCAGGGCCGCGGGGCCGGCAGCCACCTCATCGGCGAACTGCTGCGGGACCGGCCGGTCGAGCTGGACGTCCTCGCCGTCAACCCGCGCGCCCACGCACTCTATCGGCGCCTCGGCTTCCAGGACGTGCGCGACGACGGCATCCGGACGCGGATGCGCTGGTCACCGCGTACGGAAAGGGGCGACCCCTGATCAAGCAAGCGTGGCGCGGCGGCCTCCGGAGGCCGCCGCGCCACATCGGACGGTCGGATCAGGTTGCGCTGCAGGAGACCGTCGGCCAGGTGGTCTTGCCGTTGGTCTGGATCGTGACGCCGAAGTTGTTGCCGCTGCCGTTCGGCTTCGCGGTCATCACCTGCGCACTCGACCAGCTTGCCGTCGTGTTCCAGGTCGCGATGACCTTCTCCGGGGAGGGGATGTTCATCGTCACGGTCCAGTTGCTTCCGCCACTCACCGCCACGTTCAGGTTGTAGCGGTCGCTCCACGACTGCCCGGCCGACAGGGTCGCGGTGCAGCTGCTGCTGCCGCCCCCGCCGCCGCCACCGCCGCCGCCACCGCCACCGCCACCGCCGCTGCTCCCGTCGGGAGCGACCGCGCGGCCGGTCTGCGGCGAGATCATGCCGGCGCAGAGACCCCGGCTGTTCAGCCCCTGCACGATGCGCGGGATCGCGGCCAGCGTGTTGGCCGGCCACTCGTGCATCAGGATGACCTGGCCGTTGGTGAGCCGGGCGTTCGCGGCGACGATCGCGTCGACGCTGGCGCCGTTCCAGTCCTGCGAATCGACATCCCAGATGACCTGGGTGAGGCCGTACTTCTGCTCGACCGACTGCAGCGTCCCGTTGGTCTCGCCGTAGGGCGGACGGAACAGCTGCGGCGTGCCGCCCCCGGCGTTGGCGATCGCCTGCTGGGTGCGCGAGACCTCGGAGTCGATCTGGGCCTGGCTCTCCTGGATCAGGTGCGGGTGCGTGTAGCTGTGGTTGCCGATCCACATGCCGGCGGCCTTCTCGGCCGCGACCTGGGCCGGATAGGCGGCCGCATATTGTCCCTCGTTGAAGACGGTCGCCCGGATACCGTTCTGCTTCAATGCGTTCAGCAGCGCCGGAGTGTGGTCATTGGAGGGTCCGTCGTCGAACGTGATGCCGACATAGCCGTTGCAGGTCGCCGCGTGGGCCGGCGTTTCCAGGACAGCGAGCACGCTGGCGGCGGCCAAGGCTACCGCGGCGATCAGGATTCGCTTGCGCATCGTGCTTTCCCTTCTTTTGATGTACGCCATCAGCTCGCCGAACAGGACACGGTGGGCCACGTGGTGCTGCCGTTCGGCTTCGCGGTCATCACCTGGGCACTCGGCCAGGTCGCCGTCGCGGTCTCGGCGGTGCCGAGCCGCAGCCGGCGTTTTGTCGGGGGTGCGTGGACGTCGGTCATGTGGTGCTCCTTCTCGTGCGGGCCTCGGTGGTGACCCGGATCGACACCAGTGGATGGCTGCCGATCGGCGCCAGTATTCGACGGCTGTCCATGCGTTGTCAACAGCAACTTTCGGAGCGAGATGGCGGTGATATCACCTGCACAGGTACATCACGACATCGTTTGAGCGCCTCCCGGCGGACCGCAAGGTCCAACATGTTTCCGAGAGTTTCGACGATGGTTTCGCCGTTCATCGAGGTCGGCGCGACGACATCCGGGAGGCCGCGGCAACGCCACCCCGGACCGGGCCGCCTAACTCCGAAAGTTCAGGCCGGCGTTGAACTGCAGCGTGTCCCGCAGGTGCCGCCTCACCCGGCGGTCACCCTGAGAAGCCCTGCTCAACCTCCGAACACGGACCCCGTCATCACCTTGAACCCGGCGACGCAATGCAGGAAGTAGGTGCTGCCGCCCGCGGAGACCGGAATCGGCCAGGCGTTGATCGTCCAGCCCTTGGTCCGGTTCTGATCCTTGCTGCGCTCCTGCATGAGCTCGCGCGTGCAGGCCCGCTTGACGTCCGGCCGCTTCATCAGGCCGTCGAGATCGACGTCGAACAGGTTGACGTCGCCGGGCAGCGGGATCGCGGCGAAGGTCTGCATGTAGTGCTCGACCTTGCAGTCGAGACGCCTCGGCGGAACCTCCCGGCCGGCGAGCAACGTGATGCCGCCCCAGCACATCTCCTCGGTCGGGCAGAGTTCGGCACCGCAGACCCTGAACCCGGCCGGAACGGCGGCCTCCGCCGGGATGCTGACGGCCGCCCCGGGGCGGCTCCCGCCGACCCTGGAGCCACCGCCGCGGGTCACGCCCCAAACCGCGATCCCGGCACCGACCAGCAGCACGGCGACCGCAGCCCCGACGCGGCTCCGCGACTTGCCACCACCCCTGGCCGGCCCTCCTTGGCTGCCCGGCACCGCCTGCGGCGGGACGTTTCCGGAGCCGGCCGTGCGGGCAGCGTCGGCCAGGGCAGCCGCGGACGGCCAGCGCTGCCCCGGGTCGACGGCCAGCGCCCGGTCGACGACGGCCAGGACCGCAGCCGGCAGCGGCATCCCGAACGACGCCGGCGCCTGCTGCACGCGCAGAATCGCCACAGCGTACGGGTTGTCCGCCTGGAAAGGCCTCCGCCCGGCGAGGCATTCGTACGCGGTGAGACCGAGCGCGTACACGTCGGTGAGCGGCCCGACCGGCTGCCCGAGAACCTGCTCGGGCGAAAGATAGCTGGGCGTACCGATGATCGCCCCGGACACGGTGAGCCGGCCCGCGTCCGCATGCCGCGAAATGCCGAAGTCGGTGACCACAACCTGCCCGTCCCGGCGAATCAGCAGATTGGCCGGTTTGACGTCCCGGTGCACAAGCCCCGCCGCATGCACCGCCTGCAGCCCTTCGGCCGCCTGCGCAATCACCCGCATGGTGTCGGCCGCACCGAGCCGCCCCACCCGGCCCAGCAGCCCCGCGAGAGACTCACCGTCCACGAACTCCATCACCAGGTAGGTCACCCCGGCGTCGGTCCCGTAGTCGTGAATGGACGCCACCGCCGGATGGTTGACCCGCGCCATCGCGGTCGCCTCGGACAGGAACCGCTGCGCAAACCCGGGGTCCCCGGCGACGCCGGGCAGCATCACCTTGACCGCGACCGTACGCCCGAGCACCTCGTCGGTCCCCCGCCAGACCTCGCCCATGCCCCCAGCGCCGATCCGCACGTCAAGGCGATATCGGCCGCCGAGCCTAACCCCAGCCCCCAGCGTCACGCCGGACAGCTTAGAACCTCCGCTGCGCCCCACCTCAAGGCCACCAAGCCGCAGCTCAGCCTCCCGAACCACTCCAAAAGACACCATCCGCCCCACGCCAGAAGTCGGGCTCGCCCGGCCCGGACAAAGCCGCCTAAGGCTCGAAGGCTCGAAGGGGCGGGGATTCGAGGCCGGCCGGAGCCGGGGGCGTTGCGGCGCGGCGCGGCGGAAGCCTGGCCCGGATTGGGCTCATGGATTGCGCGCCATCGCCGCCCTCGCGGTTGGAGAGGGCCGAACCGGCGGCGCGTGACCTCGGGTCGTGGCCCAGCGATGCAAGGGTGCCGCCCACCCCACGCCATGCCGAGCCGCCGAAGCCATCGCCCCGCCTGCGGTGAGGAAGGCTGCCAAGCCCAACCGAAGGCATCCCCTGCCGACTATGGATGCCGGTCGGGCCTTGCCCGAAGGCCGCCCACCGGGCAGCAGTGCAGGAAGATTGCCCACCGACTCGGGAGGCAAGCGCGACCGGCCCGGTTCAGCTCGCCCGCCCGACTGGGAGAACAGGCGTCCCGCGACCCAAAGGGACGGCAGCCGGGCCCGTCAATGGACCGCCAAGCCGGGAACGCGCGAGGCGGCGCGGAACTGAGAGCGCAGAGCGGGTCGAGACTGTGCAACGGATGGGCCCGGGAACGAGCTAGACGCTCTACCTCGTTCTCGGGCCCGATCCCGTCTCAGCGTAAGAAAGCCTCGCCCACCAACCGTCAGGAAGGCGTCGACTGGCCGGCTACCGGGGCGACCGGTAAGCCCGGCGCCGGGTTGTGGCCTGGGGTTTCGCCGCGGGCTACGGCGCCCGGGGCGGTTTCGCGGTCGATGCCTGCGGCGGCGTAGGCGTCGTCCTCGTCGAGGGTTTCGGATTCGAGTAGGCGGTGTGCCAGCTGGTTGAGCTGGGGCCGGTGGGAGCCGAGCAGTTCCAGCGCCTCCGCGTAGCACGAGTCGACGATTTTGCGGACCTCGGCGTCGATCAGTTCCTTCGTCGCGGGGGCTACGCCGTCGAGGCCGAGTGGAGACTCCTGGCCCGGCGGGGGCAGGACGGTGACCGGCCCGATCGCCTCGGACATGCCCCAGCGGCCGACCATCTGGCGGGCGATGTTGCTGACCTGGTCGAGGTCGCTTTCGGCGCCGGTGGTCATGTCGCCGAAGACGACCTCTTCGGCTGCCCGGCCGCCCAGGGCACCGATGATGCGCCCGCGCAGGTATTTTGCCGAGTAACCGTAGCGGTCGGTGGCCGGGGACTGGAACGTGACGCCCAGGGCCTGGCCGCGCGGGATGATCGAGATTTTGCGGACCGGGTCGGCGCCCGGGGTGAGCATGCCGAGCAGGGCGTGGCCGGACTCGTGGAACGCGGTGCGCTCCTTCTCGTCCGGGGTCAGCATGATGCCGCGGACCGTGCCCAGCATGATCTTTTCGAGGGCGTCGGTGAAGTCGGGGGTCTCGACCTGGGTGTGCCCGCGCCGGGCGGCCAGCAGGGCGGCCTCATTGACCAGGTTTTTGAGGTCGGCGCCGACCATGCCGGGCGTGGCCGAGGCGAGGTCTTGCAGGCGCACGCCGGGCGCGACCGGGACCCCGCGGGTGTGCACCTCGAGGATTTTGCGCCGGCCGACCAGGTCGGGCGGGCTGACCGTGACGCGGCGGTCGAAGCGGCCCGGCCGCAGCAGCGCCGCGTCGAGGATCTCGGCCCGGTTGGTCGCGGCCAGCACGACCACGCCCTCGGCGCCGGTGAAGCCGTCCATCTCGGTCAGGATCTGGTTGAGCGTCTGCTCGCGCTCGTCGTTGCCGCCGAGCGACTGGGCGCCGCCGCGAGCGCGGCCGATCGCATCGAGCTCGTCGATGAAGATGATCGACGGGGCGACCTTTTTGGCGGTGTCGAACAGGTCGCGGACGCGGGAGGCGCCGACGCCGACGATCATCTCGATGAACTCGGAGGCCGAGATCGAGAAGAACGGCACCTGGGCCTCGCCGGCCACCGCGCGGGCGAGCAGCGTCTTGCCGGTGCCGGGCGGGCCGGAGAGCAGCACGCCGTGCGGGATCTGCGCGCCGAGCTTGCGGTATTTTTCCGGCTCGCGCAGGAAGTCGACGATCTCGGTGACCTCCTGTTCGACTTCTTCGATGCCGGCCACGTCGGCGAACGTGGTGCGTGGACCCGACTCGGGTTGGTAGAGCTTGGCCCGGGACCGGCCGAAGCCGCCCAGTCCACCCCCGCCGCCGAGCCCGGCGGCCATCCGCCGGCTGACCCACACCAGCAGGCCGACCAGCAGGATCGTGGGGCCGAAGCCGACCAGCAGCTGCTGCCAGATCGGGGCCGGCGCGTCGGGCGGGTTGGCGTTGACCGGCACGTTGTTGCCCTGCAGCGCGGCGAAGAGCCGGTCGTCGGCGAACGACGGCCGCTGGGTCTTGAACCGGTCGACGTCTTCCGCCTTGGTCTCACCGCTCGGCGTGTAGGACGTCTTTTTGCGGAACGTGCCCTCGATGGTGTCGCCGGTCGAGGTGATCTCGGAGACGTTGTTGGCCGTCACCTGGGTGGTGAAGAACGTGTAGGACACCGCGGTGCGGGCCGGCGGCGCAAGCAGGAACGACGAGATGATCCAGTTGAGCGCGAGGAGCACCACGAGCATCCAGCCGAAGCGCATCCAGGCCGGTCGCGGCTTCTTCGGGCTGTCGGAACCGTGGCCGGGCGGCGCCCCCTCGACCCGCCAGGGTGGCGGGCCGGCGGGGCGGTCGGGAGACCGGCTGGAATTGTTCTGCGGCGCATCGGCGGGCATGGAGGAAAGTTACTCCTCCTGGGTGACAAAACTGGTCCCGTGGGACGTGAGTCCAGGCACGCCCTCAGCGGGAGCTCAGGACCGAGTCGAGCCACTCGTTGCGGAAGACGCCGGCCGGGTCGTATCTGGCGACCAGTGAAGAGAAGTCGGAAAGGCGCGGGAACAGCGTACGCAAAGTGGCCGGAGCCGTCGTGAAGACCTTGCCCCAATGTGGCCGGGCAGCGAGCGGAGCGAGCTGCACCTCGATCGCCCCGAGCACCGGGAGCACCGCGTCGGTGTCCGCGATCCAGGTGAAGTGCAATGCCACGCTGTCGCGCCGGTAGTTGGGGCTCAGCCACAGCTCGTCGGCGGCGATCGACCGGATCTCGCAGACCTGCAGAACCGGGGCGACCTCAGAACGGATCGCCGCGACCGCGTCGATCGCGGCAAGCGCGTCGGAGCGGGCCACGTGATATTCGGACTGCAGTTCCTCGCCGCTGGATGGCGTGAACTCCATGCGGAAGTGCGGCAGTCGCGCGTGCCAGGGTCCGGGCACCCCGTGCTGCTCGGTGCTGTTCTCGGCCGGCATGCCGGGCACCGGGTGTCGCGGCCCGTCCGCCGGGTGCGCACCGAACCAGTCGCCGCTCATCGGGTCGTCGGCCCGCCGTTTGAGCCAGGCCATGTTGGCGTCGAGGCCGGTCCAGTCGGTGAAGAGGCTGACGCTGTAGCCGTCGGCGAGCATCTCGGGCAGCGACGACGCGATGGAGGAGCGCGGCACGTCGTCGTAGACGTACTGCCGGATGTCGAAGGTCGGCACGACGTCGAGGGTCAGCGCGGTGATCACTCCGAGCGCCCCGAGATGCACCACCGCCCCCGGAAAGTCCGGATTTTCGCGGTCGAGCGTCACCAGCGAACCGTCCCCGGTGATCAGCTCGAGCGACGACACCGCGGTAGCCAGGTTGGCGTTGAGGACACCGGACCCGTGCGTGGCGGTAGCGATCGCTCCGGCGACCGAGATGTGCGGCAGCGAGGCGGTGTTGTGCAGGGCCAGCCCCTGCGCCTGGAGCAGCGGCGCCAGCTCGCCGTAGCGGATGCCACCGTCGATCCGGACGGAGGTCCGGTCGGCGCTCACCGAGACCAGGCGGGGCAGGGACGACAAAAGAATCAGGTCACCGGTGGTGTCGGCCATCCGGTTGAACGAGTGCCCACTGCCGAGCACCCGGAGAGGACCACCGGCCGACACCAGCCGCCGGACCTCGTCGACCGACGTCGGCCGGTGCACCCGCTTCGCCCCAAAGACGACATTTCCCGCCCAATTGCTAACCCGGTCAGTCAACCCTGCTCCCAAGATCGTTCCATCCCGCCCAGCTCAGCCTATGCTGAGCCGTGCGAGGTTGAACCGTCCGGACGAGTGCCCCGTAGTCGTCGTTGGATCATTCTCTTCTCGGACGTGCCGGTCAGGTCTTCGACGGGAACGACACACATGGCGGACCAGCTCGCCTTCTGCGACGACTGGACCTTCGACGTGCCGGTCGACGTCGACGGTGAGTCCCGCGCGCTCCACGACCTCGAGCGCACGCTCGCCGTACACCCTCGGTTGCTGCTGCTCGGCGACCCCGGCTCGGGCAAAAGCACCGCCCTTCGATGGCTGGCCCGGCGGGCGACGACGTACCGGCCCGCCCTGGTTCCGTTGAGCCGCTGGGAAAAGGGCCAGAGTTTCGCCGACTTCCTCGCCCCGCAGGGGCCGCCGGAAGAGCTGTTGCTGCTGCTCGACGGCCTCAACGATCTCGGACCGCACCCCGAGGCGCGCCTCAAGGAACTCGCCGAGTGGCTCGCCGAGGCCACCCCGGCCCAGGTCGTGCTCACCTCCCGGCCGCCCGGCCCCGACCATTTCGACATCGGCGGCGACCTGGCCCGGGCCACCCTCAAGGAGTTGACGACCGCGCAGGTCCGGGAGATCGCCGAGCGCCGCCTCGGCCCGGAGCCGGCGGCCGGGTTCGTGGCCCAGATCCCGCGGTCGCGTCCGGCCCGCAACCCCTACCTGCTGACCGCCCTGCTCTACCTGTTCGAGCAGCACCCGGGCGAGCGCCTGCCGCTGAGCGCCGGCCGCCTGCTGGCCCGCCTCGCCGAGACGGTCTGGGAGCAGCAGCGGGAAGATCACCAGGAAATGCCGCCCTGGGAACACGCGATCGACGCGCACATCCGACTGGCCCGCGCGATGGATCCGGACGAGATGGGCGACGACCTCACCCCGCCCCAGGTCGTGTCGATCTTCGTCGGCGAGGCTTTACCCGCCGCCTCGGTCGCGGCCGGGCTGCTGGTGCACGACGGCGACCACGTCCGGTTCGAGCACGAGCTGCTCCGGTCGTACTTCCTGGCCGAGGCGTTCGCCGGGGTCGGCGCCGACGGTTTCCTCTCCTGGTGCCGGGCCCACACCACGCACTGGCAGTCGACCGCGCTGGCCTGGAGCGGCCTGAGCGCCCAGGCCGACGAGTTCCTGGCCAAGCTGCACTGGACCGATGCGGCCGAGCTGATCGGCCGCGGCTACGTCGCCGGGCCGGCCGTGGTCCGCCGCCACGTCGAACGGGCCATGAGCGACCTGTTCGCCGGCGAGTGGCGCACCTTCCACCCGGTGCTGACCGGGCTCGCCGGGATCGGCGAACAGGCGGTCCCGGCCCTGGTCTCCGGCCTCGCCTCGGCCAGCGACGAGCAGGCCAAGGCGCGGATCGCGTTCGTGCTCGGCCGGATCGGCGGCCCCGGCGCGGTCGCCGCGCTACGCCCGATGCTGCGCGACCGGCCGGGTCTCCCCCGGGCGCACGCCTGGTCGGCGCTCACCGACATCGGCGACGAGGAGGCGTGCCGCGCGCTCGCCGAGTGGACCTCGGACGCCGAGCCGGGCCTGCGGGCGGCCGCGGCGACCGCACTCGGTCTCGTCGACCGGCCGGCCCGCGAGGCCGACCTGGTGCACCTGGCCGACGACGACGATCCCCGGGTCCGGGCGGCCGCGATCGTCTCGCTGGGCAAGCTCCGGGCGCGACGCTCGGCCGGGGTCGTCGCCCGGCACGCGACCGACGAGGACTCGAGGGTGCGTGCGGCGGTGATGACGGCGTTCGCCGCCTTCGGCGACGCGGCCGGCCGGGCCCAGATCGATGCGGCGCTGACCGATCCCGAACGGCAGGTCCGCCGGGCGGCGGTCCGGGCGGCGGCCGGCCTGGGTGCCGACGCGCCGGCCCGGTTGCTGGTCGCCCTGGGTGACGCGGCGGAAGACGTACGCGAGGAGGCCGCGTCCGCCGCAGCCGTCGCCGTCCGCGACTCTTCGGGTGAGGAGATGGTCGACGCCCTGGCCGACGCGCTCGCCGAGGGCCCCGACGGCGTGCGCCGGGCCGCCGCGGCGACGCTCGCCGGCCTGGGGCCGTCCGGTCGCGCGGCCCTGCGGGCGGCGCTCGGCGGCGACGACCCGGACCTGTGGCGGCCCGCCGCCGAGAAGCTGGTCGACAGCGGCTGGTCGCCGCGGGACGGCGAGGAGCAGGTCCAGTTCGCGGTCGCCGTCCGTGCGTGGGGTCAGTGCCTGCGGCTCGGGGCGGAGGCGGTGCCTCAGTTACGCCGTACGCTGGCGGCCGCCGACCCCGATCGGCGCCGCGGCATCGCCCGTTGCCTGCGTGGCCTCGGTTTCCGCCCCGGCGGAACCGACGCCGACCTCTTCCGTTACTACGCCGGTCTGGTCGACTGGAACCGGCAGCGCCGGGTCGACACGGTCGACCTGGTCGGGTTCGCGGCCTGGACGACCGCGCCCCGGATCGACGGCCATCCGCTGCGCGAGGCGGCCCGGCTGCTGTCCGGGGAGGCCGAGGCGGGCATCGACGAGGGCCTGATGCGCGCGACGCTGGAGTTCGGCGAGCCCGACGAACGCCTGCTCGCCACCGTGGTCGCCGGCTGGACCGGCGCCGGACGCGAGGAACTGGCCGCCGCGCTGCGCTACCCCGGCCCTCCCCTGCTGACGCTGCTGACCGTGCAGGCGCTGGGCGAGCAGTCGGCCGCCGGCCCGGAAGCCCTGGCCGAACTGCTGCTGCAGGCGGCCGACGCGGCCTCCGCCACCGACTCGCCCACCTGGGCCGAGGCGGTGCTGGTCGCCGCGGTGCAAGCGGTCGGCCGGCACACCGAGGTCACCGAGATCCTCGACGAGGTCCCGGCGGCCGCGCTGGGCGGCGACGAACGGCTCGACCTGCTCGACAGCCTGTGGGGTGCCTTCGGCGACGACGTCTCCGGCCGGCTCCGCGAGCTGACGGTCGGCGAGTTCCTCCGGGTGCTCGCCGACGTCGACCGCGACAACCTGCCGGCCGTCTCCACGCTCAACTTCCCGCTGGTCCTCTGGGAGCTGCACCGCCGGGTCGCCGTCCTCACCACGGTGATGTTCCTGGTCGGCATGGACCGGGAGGTCGTTCAGCGGGTGCTGCAGGTGATGTGGGAGCTCAGCCCGGCCGCCGTGCACCGCGTGCTGGACGCGACCGGCACCTGGGCGGCGGCCGAGTTCGTCGCCGAGGTCAAGCTGCTCGCCGACGAACTGAACTGAGTTCACTCATCTACCGCGGCTTCCCGCCGATCAGGGAGGCCATGTTGTTCGGCTCGCTGGTCACGGCGGTTGTCGCCGTGGCCGTCTTCGCGGCCGGTCTCGCCGGCCCGGTCCACCCCGCTGTGCTCCTCTGGGTCGCGGCTCCGCTCTCCACGCTCTTCCCCGCCCTCGCCGCGGCCCGGGTCGCCCGCCGGCGTTCGCTGCCGGACGCGACCCGCCGCTTCTGGCGGCACCTCGCCACGGTCTGCGTCCTGATCGGCGTCGGCGTGACGCTCAACGCGGTCGACGCGATGGCCTCCGGCACGCCGCGGCAGACCATCTCGGTTCCGACCGCGGCGGCCTACGGCAGCGCGGTGCTCGTTCTTCTCTGGGGCCTGCTGCGGCTCCCGCTGGGTGCCTCGACCCGCTCCGACCGCGTACGGATAGTGCTCGACGGCGGCACGGTGCTGCTCGCCGGCGCGGTGTTCCTCTGGCACTTCCAGACCCGGCCGATGCTCGCCGAGACCGCAAGCGACGAGACCACCACCGTCATCATCAACACCTTCGTGCTGGCCCTCGAACTGCTCGCGCTGTTCGCCATCGCGAAGGCGGCCCTGGCCGGACGCGCGTTCGTCGCCGCCGGCTCGCTGCGGCTGTTCGTTTTCGGCCTGCTCCTCGCCGCCTCGGGTGGTGTCGGCCAGCGCTTCATCAGCGACCGCCCGTGGCTCAACACGCCGCAGATCGCCATCCCGGTCGCGTTGTTCTGCGTCACCGCGGCCGCCCTGGTGCAGGGCCGGGTCTCGCTCGACGATCACCACCGGGCGGCCGTGTCCCGCCCGTTCAGCCGCCTCCCCTACCTGGCGATCGTTATCGTCGACGCGCTGCTGCTGCTCTGCATCGCCGAGCACGACTCCGACGTACTCCCGGCCGCCCTCGCCGCGGTCGCCCTGACCGGCCTGGTCGTCAGCCGCCAGCTGACCGCGTTCCGCGAGAACGCCCGCCTGCTGCGCCGCCTCGACCACGGCGCCACCCACGATGCCCTGACCCATCTGCCGAACCGGTCGCTGTTCGCCTCCCGGCTGACCGCCGCGCTGTCGGCCGGGCAGCCGGTCAGCGTGGCCCTGATCGACCTCGACGACTTCAAGACCGTCAACGACACGCTGGGACACGGCGCCGGCGACACGTTGCTGGTCGCGGTCGCCCAGCGGCTGACGTCGGCGATCGGCCCCGGCGACACCGTCGCCCGTCTGGGCGGCGACGAGTTCGTCGTCATCCTCGCCACCGACTCCCCGTCGGCGGCCGCCGAACGCATGATCGCCGCCCTGGCCGAGCCGGTCGGCGACCTCCTCGTGCGCGCCAGCATCGGGCTGGCCGCAGCCTCGCCGGACGACGCGCCCGAGGACCTGCTGCGGCGGGCCGACATCGCCATGTACGCCGCCAAGAACGGCGGCGGCAGCAACTACCTGGTCTTCGAACCTTCGATGGCGGTCGCCGTCGCCGACACCGCGGCCCTCGGCGCCCAGCTGCACCGCGCCATCACCGACGGCCAGCTGTTCCTCGAATATCAGCCGATCGTCGAACTCGGCGACGGCCACCTGCGCGGCGTCGAGGCCCTGGTCCGCTGGCAGCACCCGACCCGCGGCGTGGTGCCACCGGCCGACTTCATCCCGGCCGCCGAGCGCACCGGACTGATCGTCCCGCTCGGCGACTGGGTGCTGCGCGAGGCCTGCCGGCAGCTGGCCGCGTGGCCGGCCGACTCGCTCATCCTCAACGTCAACATCACCGCCCACCAGCTTTCCGACCACGGCTTCGTCGGCCGGGTGGCGGCCACCCTGGCCGACACCGGCATCGCACCGACCCGCCTCACCCTGGAAATCACCGAGAGCACCGCGGTCGAACTCGGCGACGCCGTCACCAACCTGGCCGAGCTGCGCCGCATGGGCATCCGGATCGCCCTGGACGACTTCGGCACCGGCCGCTCGACGCTGACGATGCTCCACGAACTGCCGGTCGACCAGCTCAAACTCGACCGCTCGTTCACCCAGGACACCGGCGGCACCCGCGCCACCATGCCGGCCGCGGTGATCGCCCTGGCCCGGGCGGTCGACCTCGACATCGTCGCCGAGGGCATCGAGACCGAGGAGCAGGCCCGGCGCCTGTCGGCGCTCGGCTACCGGTACGCGCAGGGCTACCACTTCGCCCGCCCGCTGCCCGCCTCGGCGGTGACCGACCTGATCCGGGAGCCGGTCACCACCTAGCGTCGCCACCGGCGGCCCCGATGGCCGGCGCCGCCGTCGCGGTCCTCACGATCGGCCGCGCCCGATGAGGATCAGCGCGGCGGCCCCGGCGATCAGCGTCACATGGGCCACCGGTGCGCGTGCCGTTGTCCTCGGTCGGAGCGTTCGGCGATCTCCCGCGCCGGCGCCATCTGATGCCGGGGCGGGCAACCTGTTGACTGGATCGACTGGACGACATGTTGATTCAGTCAACATGTGTCAGTCGACAGGAGGAGCCGCGCATCGCCGGGTCAAAGACCCGCAGGGACCTTCTTCCCGACGTCGGGAAGAGATCGCCACGGCGCCGTTGGGTGGGCGCCGGCAGCATCCGGCCGGTCCAGGTCCAGATCAGCTCGCGGCCCGGGTAACCATGCGAGCCGTGCTCTCCGGCGCCGCCGCCGGAGCACGACCAAGGTTCGGGGAAGACGATGGGCGAGGTTGTGCGGTCACCGTTGGCGTACAGAGTGGTGTCGACCGGCACCCAGCCGCCGCCGTCGGCCCGGCCCACGCGGTCGGGCACCGCCGACTCAGTACCGGTGAAGGTCCAGTCCGCGTTCGCAACCAGCCGTGCTGGTAGCCGTCGTCGCCTCGGTCACCCTCACCGGCGCTTTGCAGGACGCGGTCGGCCCGGCCGCCGACGAAGCGTCCGGCCGAGCCGCGGTGCCACAGGCCACCAGCCGCGGACGCGGGCTGGGACGCGGGCTCGGGCTGGGACGCGGGCTCGGGCTGGGACGCGGGCTCGGGCTCGGACGCGGGCTCGGGCTCGGACGCGGGCTGGGGCTCGGACGCGGGCTCGGGCTCGGACGCAGGGCGCGAGCTCGGACGCAGGGCGCGGGCGCGGACACGGGCGCGGACACGGGACAGGGTTCGAGCTCGAGCGCGTACTCGGACGCCGGCTCGGGCTCGGACGCCGGCTCGGGCGTGGGCTCGGACGCGGGGCGGCGGGCTCGGACGCGGGCTCGGACGCGGGCTCGGGCACGGACGCGGCGCCGGTCGCGACCGCCAGGACCGTGGCGGCCGCGAGGCGAATAACCTCCGGCCCATGAACACCATCCCCGGTGGCCGCCGATCACAGAGATCGATGGTTGTTGGACCGACCGAGAGGTCGCCTGAGGAGAAGGTGAACATGGGGTAACGGAGTGTCCCGTGAGCTCGTCGCCTTTGACGGCTCAAAACGGACAGCTGACTTTAGACGGTCCGGTTCAACGCTTCAGCGTGAACGTGAAGTCGGTCGAGAGCTTGCCGCTCAGCCGCGCCGCCGAGACGAGCTTTCCCTCCTCGATCAGCCGGTCGACCTCGGCCCGCGGGAGACCGAAACCCTCGGCGACCAGCCGCACCGGCCGCACCGGGATCGGCACCGCGAACCGGACCGCGACGTCGACGACTTCGGCATCCATGTGGTCCGATCCGCCGGTGTCGAGACGCCAAGCGCCCGCCCAGTCGAGGGAGATGCGGTTGTGGTGCTGCACGACCGGGTCCGGAAGCAGCTCGGCGATGAGGCCCGGGTCGTTGCGATGCAGCCGGTCCAGCAGCGAGGGCCGGACGGATCGCACGGTGGACCGCTCGAAGACGGTGAGCTTCGCCGTCTCCCCGCATCCGTTGCAGAGTACGAGGAGCCAGGCGTCGAGGAGCTTGTGGTTGGCGTTGACGCGGAACTTGCCGCTCGCCCGGAAACGCCCGAAGCCGCAGCCGGGACATCGGCGGCGGACGAGTGGCAGGCAGGTGGGCACTACGGCCCAGTTTTTGAGCACGGCGATATACCGGTTCCTGTGAGAGATCCGCAGCGAAAAGGAGCGCGGCGCAGAGGCGCGACGCGCGGGAAAAGCGCTCGGGAGGTCTCACCGGACGTACAACGGCATGCCTTCAGCTGGACGGCGTGTTCGGGTAGCACGCTAACCGCGGCCGACGGATCCCGGCCACGGGTTTTCGGGCGGCCGGAAGTTCAGCGCAAACGGGCGGTCACGGCGTGCAGGGCGTAGAGCAGGAAGCCGACCAGCAGCGGGACCAGGGCCGGGTGCACGAACAGCGCCAGGGTCAACGCCACCAGCACCACGCCGACCGCTGCGAGCAGCAGCGGCGGGCGGGACAGGGCGAGCGCATAAGCCGCCCGCGGCCGGCCGCCCAGGACGGCGACCAGGGCCGCCCAGCCCAGAGCGAGCACGGCCACGGCCAGGACCGCGCTCAGCACCACCGGGCCGCCCGGCACGACGCCCCGGCGCAGGCCGAGGACGTCGAGCCAGACGAGGAACAGGCCGCCCAGGAAGGCCGGACCGACCCAGAGGCCGCGCACCAGGCGGCCACGGAACGCCGCGCCCAGCGAGGACGGGCGCGGCCACGTGTCGTACGCCTGGAAGTGCCGGACCGCCTCGCTCGCCGTGCCCACCGCCGCGCCCGCGGTGAGCAGCGGCAGCGAAGCGGCCGTCACCGCGAAGCCGAGGATTGCGAGGTCCGCGGCCGCGCGCACCGAATCACGCCAGTGAAGTTTCACCGCGATCTCATCCCTTCAGGCCGCTGGTGTTGATGCCCTCGACCAGCAGGCGCTGGAAGGCGATGAAGAACAGGAACACCGGGATCAGCGACACCAGAGACATCGCGAACATCGGCCCGACCGACGCCTCGCTGGTCGAGTCGATGAATAGGGTGAGCGCGACCGGTGCGGTGTAGTCCTTCAGGTCGGACAGGTAGACCAGCTGGCGGAAGAAGTCGTTCCAGGTCCAGATGGCCGAGAAGATGGCCGTGGTGACCAGGGCCGGCCGGCTCAGCGGCAGGATCACGTGCCGGAAGACGCGGAACGGCGAGGCGCCGTCGATGACCGCGGCCTCGTCGAGTTCGCGCGGGATGCCCCGCATGAACTGGACCATCAGGAAGACGAAGAACGCCTCGGTGGCCAGGAAATGCGGCACCAGCAACGGGAGGTACGGCCAGGAGCCGCCGACCCAGCCGAGGGTCCGGAACAGGATGTACTGCGGGATGATCAGGACGTGTGCGGGCAGCAACAGGGTTCCGATCATGATCGCGAACCACATTGCGCGCAGGCGGAATTTCAAACGGCCCAGGGCGTACGCGGCGAGCAGGCACGAGAGCACGTTGCCGACCATCGTCAGCACGGCCACCATCGCGCTGTTGAGGAAGAACCGTCCGAAGTCGACGTCGAACTTCCGCCAGCCGTCCGGGAAGTTGCCGGGCGTCCAATGGTTCGGGACGAGGCCAATGTTGCTGACGATCTCCTGCGGCGACTTGAACGACGTGCCGAGCATCCACACGAGCGGATAGAGCACCACCGCGAGGATCACGATCAGCACGAGCAGCCGCAGCCTCGAGCGCATCATTTCGCCTCACTGTCGGAGTAATGGACCCAGAAGCGCCCGGTGCTGAACAGCACCACGGTGACGAGGCCGACCACGACGAGGAAGACCCAGGCCATCGCCGACGCGTAGCCCATGTCCAGCTCGGTGAAGCCTTTGACGTAGAGGTCCAGGGTGTACATCAGCGTCGCGTCGACCGGGCCGCCGGTGCCGCCGGAGACGACGAACGCCGCGGTGAAGCCCTGGAAGCCGTGGATCGTCTCGAGCACCAGGTTGAAGAAGATGACCGGCGACAGCATCGGCAGCGTGATGTTGCGGAACTTGCGCCACGCGCCGGCGCCGTCGACCGAGGCCGCCTCGTAGAGCTCGGTCGGCACCTGTTTGAGCCCGGCCAGGAAGATCACCATGGGGGCGCCGAACTGCCAGATCGCCAGCAGCATCAGCGTTTCGAGGGCGAAGTTGGGGTCGTTGACCCACGGCTGCCCGTGGATGCCGAACAGCGAGAGGAGCGAGTTGAACGCGCCTTCCCGGTTGAACATGCTGCGCCACACGATGGCCAGGGCCACGCTGCCGCCCAGCAGGGACGGCAGGTAGAACAGGCCGCGGAACCAGGCGATGCCGCGGAAGGTGCGGTTGAGGAGGAGGGCCACCGCCAGGGCGGCGGCCAGCTTCAGGGGTACGGCGATGACCGCGAACTCGACCGTGACGCGTACGGCGTGCCAGTAGGACGGGTCGGTGGTGAACATCCGCCGGTAGTTGTCGAGCCCGACCCAGGTCGCGTCGGACAGCGAACCGAGCGGGCTGTAGTCGGTGAAGCTCAGGTAGAGCGAGATGAGCATGGGTATCGCCGTGATGCCGAGCAAGCCGAGCAGCCACGGCGACAGGAAGATGTAGCCGGCCGCGTCCTGCCGCCGCCGGCGGGCCCCACGGCCCCGCCGCTGAGCGGCGGGAACCGGGGGCGCGGGCGTGGTCGCCGTGAGCACAGGCGCGCCCTCAGCTCTGCCCGATGGCGGCCTTGGCGGCGGTCACGAAGGCCGCGGCGCCCTGTGCGGGCGTCTGCCGGCCGAACGTGACCTCCTCCGCGATGCGGACCAGTTCCGTCTTGACCTTGCTGTGGCCCTTCGGCGGGACAGTCGGCGAGTTGGGGCCGAACCGGGTGCCGAGGTCGGTCTGCACGGCGATGGTCTGCTTCATGTTGGGGTCGGTCGTGGTGTCGGCGACCAGTTTGCGGACGTCCAGGTTGGACGGCAACCCGCGGTCGGTGCCCAGGATCTTGCCCGCGTCGGGGTCGTTGGCCAGGAAGTTGAGCACGTCGGCGGCGGCGTCCTTGTTCTTCGAGCCCTTGAAGATCGAGAAGTACATCGAGGCGCGCGCCCACTGGGCACTCGGGTCGCCGGGGTACGCCATGACGCCGAGGTCGTCCTTGGTGTTCTTCTTCAGCTCGGGCATCTGGTTGACCCACACCCATGACGTGTCGGCCTTGCCGGTGACGACCAGCTGCTTGCTGATGTCGGTGGCGTTACCCTCGTGGATGACGTCCGGGGTGGGGCAGGCGCCCTTCTCGCGCGCGCCCTTCCAGAGGGTGAACCAGGAGTTGATGTGCGACTCGTCGAAGCCGAGCTGGTTGTTCTTGTAGAGGTCGGCGCCGTTCTGTCGCAGGTAGACCCAGAGGGCCTGGTAGATCGCGCTCGGATCCATCGTGCCCGGGATCTTGGCGGTCTTGGACACGCCGGCCGCCCAGGTGATGAAGTCGTCCCAGCTCATGCCGGTCTTGGGCGGCTGCAGCTTGTACTTGTCGAGCAGCGACTGGTCCCAGACCAGGCCCTGGGTGTTCTCGCCGAACGCCATCCCGGCCAGCTTGTCGTCGACCATGCCGTACTTCCAGAGGCTCTCCGGGAACTTGGAGAAGTCGATCTTGTTGCTCTGCTTGTACGGCGTGAGATCGAGCGTGATACCCCGCCCCGAGTACTCGGCGATGTAGTTGTCGTCGATCTGGAAGATGTCCGGCGCGTTGCCGCCCGCGACCAGGGTGGCCAGCTTGTCGAAGTACCCCTGGTTGGCCTGCCATGTCTTCTTGAACGTCACGTTGGGATGCTTCTTGGTGTAGAGCGCGAGCGCCTGGTCGGTCAGATCGGCCCGCGCCTGGGCGCCCCACCAGAAGAACGACAGTTCGGTCGTCTTGGACGAGGACGACCCGGACGAGGAATCCCCGCAGGCCGCGGTGGCGGCCAGGAACGGCACGGCCGCCAGACCGGCCAGCAGATGGCGCCGGGTGGGACGGAAACCAGGGGTACGTTGGTCGGGCGCGTTCGCACCCGTACCGGCGTTGGGAGACATGGATCGAACTCCTTTTTAGGAGGCGACACCACCGGTCGCGGGCGCATACGCGATGCCCGGGTCCGCAGGGCTGTGCGGACCCGGGCCCGGCCCGGTCGAGTCGCGGATGACCAGTTCGGTCTGCAGGTGTATTTGAGCGGTGGTGCGGCGGTCGTCGCCGTGCGCGAGCAGCATGTCGACGGCCGCCCGACCGGCGGCGGCGGTGGGAGTCGCCACCGTGGTCAGCTTGGGACGGGTGAGACGGCTGAGCATGATGTCGTCGATGCCGACGACGCTGACGTCCTGCGGCACCCGGGCGCCGGCCGCCAGCAGGCCTTCGATCAGGCCGATGGCCATCAGGTCGTTGTAGGCGAGCACGGCGGTGGCACCGGCTCGCAGCACGTCCTCGGCCAGGGCCAGACCGCCGTTCTCGGTCGGCGAGTTGGGGCCGATGATGGTCAGCTCGGCGCGACCGGCCCGCGCCGACGCGGTGGTCGAGCGCCGGATCTCCCGGCTGGTCCATGACCCTCGGGGACCGCTGATCAGGGCGATCCGCCGATGGCCGAGGCCGGTGAGGTGTTCGATCGCGCGGGCCGCGCCCTGGGCCACGTCCATCACCACGGCGGGCAGGCCGGGGATCTGGCGGTTGACCACGACGAGCGGCACCTCGCGGCTGAGCTGCTCGATCAGGGTGTTGCTCATGCGCGGGCTGCACAGCAGCACCCCGTCGACCTGCTTGGCGAGGGCCCGCACGACCTCTTCCTCGACGAACGGGTCCTCGTTCGTGTCGGCCACGAAGATGTGGTGGTCGTGCTTGCGGGCGTGACTTTCGGCGGCCTTGATGAGCGGGGGGAAGAACGGGTTGGCGATGTCGGCCACGATCAGGCCGATGTTGTACGTCCGGCCGGTGATCAGTGCGCGGGCCGCCCGGTTGGGCCGGTAGCCCAGCTGCTCGGCGCAGGCCAGCACGCGGCTGCGGGTGTTGGGGTTGACCAGATGAGGAGCCGAGAACGTGCGCGACACCGTGGAGATGTGCACGCCGGACGCCCGAGCGACGTCGCGAATGGTGACTGACACGCTCCGGCCTCCTTGCTTCGGTGTGGTGGCGGTCACGCGGTGTTCCCCATTAATGCAAGCGGTTGCATCGATGTCAACGCTGATCCGTTGCAAACAGGTGACAGGTAAACGCTTACCCGATACGTCAAACTAGACGAAGACGGATAATGCGGGCAGCTGATTGACCCTTCCTCATCGAGACCCCTAACTTCACTGCAAACCTTTGTAGTTACGATCCGGATACAGCAACCGGAGGTCCCGTTGTCCGCAGACGAACCACGCCGGCTCGCCGTGGTCGGCGCCGGAGCCCGTGCCGAGATGTGGGTGCGGGCCATCGGCGACCATCCCGACCGTGTCCAGCTGGTCGCGCTCGCCGACACCAACCAGGCCCGGATGGACGCCCACAACCGGTGGCTGGCGTCGCCCGTGCCGACCTACGCCGCCGCCGACCTGGCCACGATGCTCTCCGCCGAGCACGTCGACCAACTCCTCGTGACCAGCGTCGACCGCACCCACGCCGGGCACATCGTGACCGCACTCGAGGCCGGCGTCGACGTCATCACCGAGAAGCCGATGACCGTCGACGCGGAGTCGGCCCGGCGCATCCTCGACGCGGTCGAGCGCACCGGCCGCGACGTCCGGGTCGCCTTCAACTACCGGTTCAACCCGGTCCACGAGGTCGTCCGCACCCTGCTCGCGGGCGGCGCGGTCGGCGAGATCGGCTCGGTGCACTTCGAGTGGTTGCTCGACATCCGGCACGGCGCCGACTACTTCCGCCGCTGGCATCGCGACAAGGCCAACTCGGGCGGCCTGCTCGTGCACAAGTCCGGCCACCACTTCGACCTGGTCAACTGGTGGCTCGGCGCGGCACCGGCCGAGGTCTACGCCCAGGGCCGGCTGTTCATGTACGGGCCGGACGGCAAGCGGCACGGCTACGCCCGCGACTACGAGCGCGCGCACGGCAGCCCGTCCGCCGCCGACGACCCGTTCGCGATCGACCTGGCGGCCAAGCCCCGGCTGAAAGAGCTCTACCTCGACGCGGAGGGCGAGGACGGCTACTTCCGCGACCAGAACGTCTTCGCCCCCGGCGTGACGATCGAGGACGACATGGCCGTGCTGGTCCGCTACGACACCGGCGCGACCATGACCTACCACCTCACCGCGTACGCGCCCTGGGAGGGCTACCGGCTGATGGTCAACGGCAGCCAGGGCCGGCTGGAGCTCGAAGTGGTGGAGAGCGACCACGTCAGCCCGGAGGCGACCGGCGACATCAAGCACGGCGACGAGGCGCCGCCCGAGCGCGGCGGCGTCACCCTGACGCTCCGGCCGTACTGGAAGCCGCCGCAGGCGATCGAGCTGCAGCCGCACGACCGCGGCGGCCACGGCGGCGCCGACAGCCGGATGACCGCGGTGCTGCTCGGCGGCAAGACCGACCCGCTGGCCCGCTCGGCGACCGCCCGCGACGGTGCGTTCGCCCTGCTCACCGGGCTCGCGGCGAACCGCTCCCTGGAGACACACGAGCCGGTCCGCGTCGCGGATCTGCTGGACCTACCCGAGAGGTGACCGTGCCTGTCCAACAACCGGACCCGATATTCGCCGTCGACCCGCGGCAGGCACAGATCGCCCGCGAGCTCCACGAAGCCGTGCGCGACCTGCCGCTGCTCTGCCCGCACGGCCACGTCGACCCGCGCATCCTGGCCGACGACGAGCCGTTCGGCGATCCCGCCCGCCTGCTGATCGTGCCCGATCACTACGTGACCCGGATGCTGCTCAGCCAGGGGATCCCACCGGCCCGGCTGGGCGTGCCCCGCCGCGACGGCGGTGCGGTCGAGACGGACGGGCGCACGATCTGGCGGCTCCTGGCGGAGAACTGGCATCTGTTCCGGGGCACCCCGTCGCGGCTCTGGCTCGAGCAGACCTTCACGACCGTGTTCGGCATCGAGACCCGGCTCTCCGCCGCGACGGCCGACGACATGTACGACGCGATCGCCGCGAAGATCGCCGAGCCGGCGTTCCGTCCGCGGGCGCTGTTCGAGAAGTTCCGCATCGAGGTGCTGGCGACCACCGAGTCGCCGACCGACGACCTCGCCGAGCACGCGAAGCTGGCGGCCGACGGGTGGGGCGGCCCGGGCGGCCGGGTCGTCACCACGTTCCGGCCCGACCTGGTCGTCGACTTCGAGCGCGAGGGCTGGGCCGAGGCGGTGGCCCGGCTCGGCGAGCTGGCCGGGGAGGACACCGGCACGTACGCCGGCTTCCTGGCCGCGCTGCGGAAACGGCGAGAGGCCTTCATCGCCGCCGGGGCCACCTCGACCGACCACGGGCACCCGACCGCGCGTACCGAAAACCTCTCGGCCGACGAGGCCGCCGCCCTCTATGACCGCGCGTTGCGCGGGCTCGCGCCGGCGGCCGACGCGGAGACCTTCCGGGGGCACATGCTGCTGGAGTTCGCGCGGATGTCGATCGACGACGGACTGGTCATGCAGCTGCACCCGGGGGCGGTGCGGGACCACAACACCGAGCTGTTCGCGGCGCACGGCCGCGACGTCGGCGGCGACATCCCGCAGGCGACCGACTACGTGCACGCCCTGCGGCCGCTGCTCGATGCGTACGGCATGGACCCACGCCTGCGCGTGGTGCTGTACACCTTGGACGAATACACGTTCAGCCGCGAGCTGGCCCCGCTGGCCGGCGGCTACCCGGCCCTGTTCCTGGGCGCGCCGTGGTGGTTCCTCGACTCGCCGGACGGCCTGCGCCGCTATCGGGACGCGGTCACCGAGACGGCCGGCTTCTACAACACGGCCGGTTTCGTCGACGACACCCGCGCGTTCTGCTCGATCCCGGTACGGCACGACATCGCACGCCGGTCCGACGCCGCCTATCTGGCCTCGCTCGTCCTGCAGAACCGGCTTCCGCTCGACGAGGCGGCCGAGACGATGGCCGACCTCGCCTACCACCTGCCCAAGCGGATCTTCCGCCTCGACACCGCGGGAGCGGCCCGATGACGACGATCACCCGGGTGGACGTGCACGACGTCCGCTTCCCCACCGCCGCCGCGGGCGACGGGTCCGACGCCATCAATCGCGGCGACTACTCGGCGACCTATGTGGAGCTGCAGACCGACGGTCCGTTCAAGGGTGCCGGTTTCACCTTCACCAACGGGCGTGGCAACGAACTGGCCTGCGCCGCGGTGCGGGCCCTCGCCCATCACCTCGAGGGCCGCACCCTCGAAGAGCTGGCCGCCGACCGCCTCGCCTTCCACCGGTCGCTGATCGCCGACGTGCAGCTGCGCTGGCTCGGCCCGGAGAAGGGCGTGCTGCACATGGCGACCGGCGCCCTGGTCAACGCGGTCTGGGATCTGTGGGCCAAGCAGGCCGGCCAGCCGCTGTGGCGCTTCCTGGCCGAGATGCCGACCTCCTCACTCGTCGCCGCCGTCGACTTCCACCACATCAACGACGCGCTGACGCCGTCCGAAGCGGCGTCCATTCTGGACAAGGGCCGGATCGGCCTGTCCGATCGGCTGGCACTGCTGGAAAGCGACGGCTTCCCGTCCTACACGACCAGCGTCGGATGGCTCGGATATCCCGACGAGAAGGTCCGGGCGCTGACCCGCGAGGCCTACGCTGCCGGATGGCGCGCCGTGAAGATGAAGGTCGGCGGCGACATCGAGGACGACGTGCGGCGGGCCGGCATCATCCGGTCCGAGATCGGGCCGGACGCGCTGTTGATGATGGACGCCAACCAGGTGTGGGACGTCGACGAGGCCATCAACAACATGGGCCGCCTGAAGGACGCCGACCCCTACTGGATCGAGGAACCGACCCATCCCGACGACATTCTCGGTCACGCGCGCATTCAGCGCGCGGTCGCACCCGTACGCGTCGCGACCGGCGAAGTCGCCGCGAACCGGGTCATCTTCAAGCAGCTGCTGCAGGCCGACGCCATCCGGGTGATGCAGGTCGACGCGTGCCGGGTCGCCGGGGTCGGCGAGGTGCTGGCGGAACTCCTGCTGGCCGCCAAGTTCGGGGTGCCGGTATGCCCGCACGCGGGCGGGGTCGGGCTGTGCGAGCTGGTGCAGCACATCGCCGTCTTCGACTATCTGCGCGTGGGCACCTCGCTCGACGGGCGCATGGTCGAGTACGTCGACCATCTCCACGAGCATTTCGAGGATCCGGTGCGGACCCGGGGCGGCCGTTATCTGTTGCCGGCCGCGCCCGGATATTCGAGCGACATCAAGCCCGCCTCGGTGGCCGAATTCTCGTTCCCGGACGGGCCGGCGTGGCGATGAGACTCTCCCGGGCCACTCTCGGCCGACTGCCCGCTCCGTCGTTGCCGCGGGTCGACCCGGGCTCCTTCGGGCCGGGGATCGTGCACCTCGGGGTGGGCGCGTTCCACCGCGCCCACCAGGCGGTCTACACCGAGGAGGCGATGGCGGCCGACGGCGGCGACTGGGGCATCGTCGAGGTCGCGCCGCGGTCGGCGGCGATCGTCGACGCGCTGACGTCGCAGGACCTGCTGTACAGCGTGACGACGCTCGGGCCGTCGTCGACGTCGACGCGGGTCATCGGCTCGGTCGCGGGGGCGTTCCAGGCCTCGGCCGCTCCCTCGACGGTGGTCGAGCTCCTGGCCGACCCGCGGATCCGGGTCGTCACGCTGACCGTGACCGAGAAGGCCTACCGCCTCGATCCGGCCACCGGGCAGGTGCTGTGGGACGACGAACTGCGCGCCGACCTTTCGACGGATCGCTCACCGCGTACGATCCCGG
Organism: Actinoplanes sp. NPDC051343; assembly: GCF_044455125.1. Taxonomy (NCBI): domain Bacteria; kingdom Bacillati; phylum Actinomycetota; class Actinomycetes; order Micromonosporales; family Micromonosporaceae; genus Actinoplanes; species Actinoplanes sp. NPDC051343. The sequence continues at coordinate 292,252 of NZ_JBITEL010000003.1, read as the reverse complement.
GCCTGCTCATCCGCGGCCTGCAGGCGCGGCAGAAGGCCGACGCCGGCCCGATCGCGCTGGTCAGCTGCGACAATCTGCCGGCCAACGGTCATCGGCTGAGCGGTCTGGTCACCCAGACCGCCGGGTCCACGCTGGATTGGGTACGCGAGAGCGTGACGTTCCCCGGCACGATGGTCGATCGGATCGTTCCCGCCACGACCCCCGCGCTGCTGGAGACCGCCGCGTCTGCTCTGGGCGCCTCGGATCTGGCCGCCGTTTGCGGCGAGCCCTATTCGCAGTGGGTCATCGAGGACTCGTTCGCGGGCGGGCGGCCGTCGTGGGAACTCGCCGGCGCGGTGATGACCGACGACGCGCGGCCGTGGGAACTGCTGAAGCTGCGAACCCTCAACGGGGTGCACTCGGCGATCGCCTATCTCGGCGCGCTGGCCGGATATTCGACGATCGCCTCCGCGCTAGAACTTCCCGGCCTCTCCGCGGTCCTGCGGTCCTTCATCGCATCGGACGTCGCACCGACCCTGGATCCGCCGCCCGGCACGACCGTCGTCTCCTACGGCGAGTCGGCGCTGACCCGTTTCGCCAACCCGGCGATGGGCCACCGCACGCTGCAGGTGGCGATGGACGGCAGCCAGAAACTGCCGCAGCGGATTTTGCACACGCTCATGGACCGGCGGGCGGCCGGCGGCGTGCCGCGGTGGGGTGCGCTGGTGGTCGCGGCGTGGATGCGGTTCGTCCAGGGGACGGCCGACGACGGCCGCTCGTTGCCGCTGGACGACCCGCTGGCTCCTGACATCCGGGCACGGCTTGCCGCCGCGCCGTCCACGCCGGAGGGTGTAGTCGAGGCGCTGCTCGGTTTGAACACCGTCTTCGACCCGGCCCTGGCCGCCGACGACGTGGTCCGATCTCTGCTGGTCGAGTGGCTGACCTCGCTCACGAGGCACGGCGTGGCCGCAACGCTGTCGGCTGTTCAGGGAGACACTGCATGACGGATCGGGTTCGGGTCGCGCTGATCGGCGCCAACGGGCACGGCCGCTGGCACCGGCGGCAGATCGCTTCGGTCGACCGGGTCCAGCTGGTCGGTCTCGCCGACCCGCAGCCGATCGACCCCGATCCTCCCCTGCCCGAAGGCACCGCCCTGTTCACCGACCACCGGGAGCTGCTGGCCGCCACCGTCCCCGAGGTGGTGGTGATCTGCACTCCCCCGCACACCCACCTGCCGATCGCGCTGGACGCGCTGGAGGCCGGCTGCGACCTGCTGCTGGAGAAGCCGCCGGTTGCCTCGCTGGCCGCGCACCGCACGCTGGCCGCCCAGCTGAACGCGACCGGGCGGTCCTGCCAGGTCGGCTTCCAGGCGCTCGGATCGCAGGCGTGGGCCCGGTTCCGGGCCGCGGTGGCGGGCGGCCCCGCAACGTCGGTGTCGGCCCTGGCCTCGTGGCAGCGCGACGACGCCTACTATCGGCGGGCGCCGTGGGCCGGCCGCCGGAACGTCGACGGGCGGCCGGTGATCGACGGGTCACTGGCCAACCCGCTCGCCCATGCCGTCATGCAGGCGCTGGCCAGCGCGTCGGCCGCCGGCGCCGGACACCCGCGGCAACTTGCCGTGGAACGCTACCGGACCCGGCCGATCGAGGTGGACGACACCGCCTTCGCGCGGGTCACCTTCGACAGCGGGCTCACCGTGACGATCGCGGTGACCCTGGCCGGCGAGGAGTTCATCGCCGGCCAGATCGACGCGGTGCTGCCGACCGGGCCGGCGACACTCGAATATCCGACCGACCGGCTGGCCCTGCCCGGCGATCCGGCCCCGGTCACCGTCCCCGGCCGCGAAGACCTGCTGACCAATCTGCTCGACCACCGCTCGACCGGCACGCCTCTGCTGGTCCCGCTGGAGGCGACCCGCGACTTCACGGCCGTGCTGGAGGCCCTGACCGAACCCGAGATCGCGACCCCCACCCTGGTCGACGACAAATACGTGGACCACGGAAACGGCGTACGCGTCATCCGCGGCGTGAACGCCCTCATCCGGCAGGTCGCGTCGAGCGGTTCCCTGCCGTCGGAGCTGGGGGTGTCGTGGGCGACGCCCCCGTACGTGCGACGGGTGCCGCTCGGCTGACCGGCGGAAGGCCGCCCGCTGCGTCGGCGATGCGGTCCCGGGAGCGGAGCACACGCGCCCGGAGGTCGTCCGGGCCGGTCCCGTTCCGGTCGACGACCTGGCCCGCGACGATGACGGTATGGACCAGGCCGGGATGGCCTGCGGCGACGACCGCGCCGGCCGGGTGGTTGACCGGGAACACCGTCAGGTCGTCCGCCCGCAGCAGGATCAGATCGGCCTGCTTTCCGGGCGTGATGCTGCCGATCCGGTCGCCGAGCCCGAGGGCCCGCGCGCCGTCGATCGTGGCGAACTCGAGCACGTCCCGGGCGTTCAGCGTCGCCGGCCTCCCCTGTGAGGTGTCCAGGCCGCGCTGGACGCTGAGGGCGGTGCGCATGGTCGAGAACATGTCCCCGCCGGCCGAGAGGCAGTCGTCGATGGACAGCGTCGGGCGGATCCCCGCGGCGAGCATCCGCCCGGTCTCGGGCCAGCCGAAGCCCATCTTCAGCTCGACGTCCGGGCTGATCGACACCGAGACACCCAGGTCGGCCATCATGGCCAGCTCGTCGTCGTCCAGCCCGTTGCCGTGGATGACCGTCGTGCGGTCGTCGAGCAGCCCCCGGTCGCGCATGGCGGCGACCAGCCGGCGCTGCGTGGTCCCGGGTGAACTCGCGTGGAGGTGCACGCTGGCCCGGAGCCCGAGCTCCCGCGCGGCGGCGACGTCGGCGATCGTCGCCTCCATGCTCGTCATCTGGGGGCCGCGCAGGCCGAGGGCCGGCGTCACGAGGCCGTCGTCGCCGGACAGGCGCCCGCGCATGCGCGCGAGCTCCGCCGCCACGGGTTCGGCCGGGGAATATCCGAAGACGCTCCGGCCGGGCACCTCGCGGAGGGCGTCGAGCGCCGCGTCGCCGTGCTCGGGGGTGTCGGCGCAGTGGCACCAGTCGAGCAGCGTGGTGATGCCCGAGTGCAGCGCCTCAAGCCGCCCGAGCAGCGTGCCGGCGTACACGTCCTCCGGCCGGTAGTGGGGGCGGAGGGTGCCGAACACGGCCGCCCGGTATTCGCCGAAGGTCCAGTCCGCGCCGAGTCCCCGGAACGCCGTCTGCCAGGTGTGCCGATGGGTGTCGACGAAGCCCGGGAGGACCAGCATCGTCGTCGCGTCGAGCACTCGGGCGTCCGGCGCGTCGATCCGTTCCGCGACGGCCGCGATCCGGCCGTCCTCCACGAGCACGTCCCCCTGAGGCAGATCGCCGATCGCCGGGTCGACGGTGACGACCGTGCCGCCGCGTACCAAGGTCCGCATGAGTCCTCCTTCGAGTTGACGCGTCAACTCTAAGCACGGTGGAGTTGACGCGTCAACATGCCGGTATGCTGTCGGCCATGGCGCTGGAACCCGGGGAGTGGGAGTTCTGGGACACCTGGATGCGCGCCCAGCGGCTGCTCGCCCACGAGCTCGACCGAGGCCTGCAGCGCGACTTCGGCATCTCCAAGGCCGAGTTCAGCGTCCTGATGACACTGCACCGGGCGCCCGGCCGCGACCTGCGCGTCGGCGAGATCGCCGAATCGCTGGACTGGGAGAAGAGCCGCGTCTCGCACCTGCTGACCCGGATGGAGAACCGCGGCCTGGTCGGGCGGCCGGAGGGCGGCCCCGGCGACCGCCGCACCACGGTCGGCCTGACCGAGGAAGGGCGCCGCACGGTGCAGAAGGCCGTCCGCGGGCACGGCGACAACATCCGCCGCCACTTTCTCGACTCGCTCACCCCCCAGCAGGCCGCGGCGATCCGGGCCTGGAGCGAGCAGATGGTCGGCCGCGCCGACCTACGCTGACAGCCAGCGACTGACGGCGGCCGCGGTCTCCGCGACGTCCTCGTCGAGCATGGTGAAGTGGTCTCCCGGCACCTCGACGCGGTCATGCGGGACCTCGCGGGAGGCTCGCCAGCTGTCGTCGGGCATCCCGGCGACCGGGCGGCCGGCGGCGATCAGCAGGCTCGGCGTCTTGACCGGGCCCGGCCGCCACCCGCGGAAAAGACGCAGATAGCTGCCGACCGTCAGCAGGGCGTCGCGCCGGGCCGCTGGGTCGAGATGCCCCTGCAGCCGCCCGAGCCCGGTGATGATCAGAGCCGCGATCCAGTCCTCGCTCAGCCGGCTCAGGTCACGCTCGTAGGTGTCGAGCAGGATCAGCCCGGCCGGGGCACGGTCCTGCAGGCGTTCCGCCACCGCGTGCGCCAGCAGGCCGCCGCTCGACCGGCCGACCAGCACGAACGGCCGGTCGCCGGCGGCCGCTTCGGCGGCCTCGGCGAGGTGGTCGATGAGTTCGGCGAGCGAAGCGGGCGTACGCGGCCGTACGTCGAAACCCGGCAGCGGCAGCACCGTGACCGCCTCCCGGGCCGCCCGGGCGAAGCCGAGGAACTCGGCCGCCCCGGCCGGGCTCAACGACGGCAGGCAGACGAGCAGCGGCCCGTCCGGATTCGTGGTGAGCGCGACCGGCCGGACGGTGGGGCGCTGCCGCCGCTCGATCGGCATCGCCGAGGCGGTCGCCAGGAGATTGACCGCCAGGCCGGACTGCCCGGAAGCGGCGATCGCCGAGAACATGTCCGCAAGAGTGTCCGCCGGTTCAGGGTCCGCAACCGGCGAAGGAGCTGGCGAAGGAATCGGAGCCGGCGAAGGGGCCGAAGTCAGGCGGTCGGCGATCCAGCGGGCCAGGGCGGCCGGCGTCGGGTGGTCGAAGACGACGGTGGGTGGCATGGCGACACCGGTCGCCGCGACCAGCCGGGTCCGTAACTGGATCGAGCTCACCGAGTCGAGGCCCTGGTCGGTGAAAGCGGTCCGCACGTCGACCATCGAAGGACCGGCGTGCCCCAGCTCGGCGGCCACCTCGTCGCGGAGCAACGTCTCGAGCGCGGTCACCAACTCCGCACCCCGCAGCTCTCCCAGACCGACCGCGGTCGGAGCAGGGCGGGAACTGCGGGGCGGGGCGGCCGCCTCGGCCGGCCGTTCGAAGACGACCGGCGCGAGCACCGGCTCGTCGCTGCGCAGTGCCTCGTCGAACGCGGCGGTCACCTCGCCCGGTGTCATCGGGCGCAGCTTCCCGCCGGACGACGGCATGCCACCGTCCAGCTCCAGCGGCCCCCAGGCCAGCGAGAGCGCCGGCTGGCCGGCCGCCCGCCGCCGCCGGGCCAGGTCGTCGAGGTAGGCGTTGCCGGCCGCGTACGCGCTCTGCCCCGGCTTGCCGAGCACGCCCGACGCCGACGAGCAGAGCACGAAGGCCGCCAGATCGCCGGTCAGCTCGTGCAGGTGCCAGGCCGCATCGACCTTCGGGCGCAACACCTTGTCGGCACGGTCGCGGGTCAGGGTGGCGATCGGCCCGTCGTCGATCACTCCGGCCGTGTGCACGACCGCGGTCACCGGCGGGTCGGCCGCCGCGATGAGCGCGGCGACCTGCTCGCGGTCGCTGACGTCGGCGGCACGGATCGTCGTCACCGCCGGGCTCAGCTCCTCCTGCAGTTCCGGCGAGCCGCCGGACCGGGAGACGAGCAGCAGATGGCGCACGCCGTGCGCGGCGACCAAATGGCGGGCCAGCAGCCGCCCCAGAGCGCCGGTGCCGCCCGTGATCAGCACGGTCCCGTCCCCGAAACCGGCGGCGCGGCCCGCCTCGACGTCCGCGCGGACCAGGCGGGGAATGCCGGGCACGCCCGCGACGACGCGGATCTCCGGTTCGCCGGCGGCGGCCCGGATCGCCGCCGGCAGCGCCTCCCGGGAAGCGTCGGTGCCGTCCAGCTCGACGAGCGCGACCTGGCCGGGATATTCGGCGGCGGCGACCCGCACCAGGCCGGCCACCAGCGCCGAGCCGGTGGTGACCACGACCCGCTCGGTGCCGGCCAGCTGCTCGCGGAGCTGCGAGGCCACGGCCCAGAACTGGTCGCGGGCCGCCGCCGGGGATTCCGGCTCGGACGACAGGGCGTCCAGCACGAGCGGCACCGGACCGGCGGCCGGCGGCGTCACCGGCGCGACCGACACCCGGTACAGCGCCCTCGGCAACGCCCGCAGGACCAGTTCGTCGACCGAGAACAGCGGCTGCCCGTCGGCCGCGGCCACCTGCACCTCGATGCGGTCGGGGCCGAGCTCGCGGATGCGAACCCGGGCCTCCGTCGCGGTGCCGTGCAGCCGGATGCCGGACCACACGAACGGCACCCGCGAGGGGTCACCGCCCCGGCCGAGCAGCCGGGCCGGGTGCAGCGCGGCGTCGAGCAGGGCGGGATGGAGCGACGGGCCGCGCTCCACGCCCGAGGGCAGCCGGACCTCGGCGAAGACCTCGTCCGATCCGCGGCGCCAGGCGGCGGTCACGCCACGGAAGGCGGGACCGTAGCCGGTGCCGTCGTAGAAGCCGCGCAGGTCGGCCGGCGAGGCGCCCTCCGGTGGCCACGAAGCCGCCCAGTCCCATGGAGACGGCCCGGCGGGCGCCGGGGCGCAGCGGCCACCGGCGTGCGGAACCCACTGGTCGCCGCGGAGCGCATAGACCGTCAAGGCGTGCCCGGCATCGAGAACCAGCTGCAGGTCCACATCGGACGAATCAAGAACCAGCGGATGGTCGATCACCAGCTCGGCGACCGCCGGGACGCCGGCCCACCGGCCGAACGAGGCCGCCAGCGAAGCGAACAGCACGCCGGGCACCAGCGTCTCGCCGCCGATCGTGTGATCGGCCAGCCACGGCTGCCCGGACGGCGAGAGGCGCGCGGTGGCCACGCGACGGCCGGTTCCGGGCACCGTCATCATCGTCTCGAGCAGGGCCGCGGGGCGCCGGGCGGCACTGCCGTCGAGCCAGTAGCGGCGACGGGTGAACGGATAGGTCGGCAACGTCGCGGCGACCCGCGGATCGGGGCGGCCGAGCAGCGCGACGCGGTCGACGTCCACGCCGCGGGCCCAGAGCGCGGCGGCACCCTCCGCCGACGCGAGGACGGCGCCTTGCGGCACCTGCGGTGCCAGCGTCGGTACGGGTCCGAGCTCGACGACGAGCGGCGGCAGTTCCCGTACGGCGTCAGCAAAGCGCACCTCGAAGCGCAACTGATCGACCCAGTAGGAAGCCGAGCGCAGGTCGTCGCCGGCCGCCGGTCGTCCCGTACGGGTGCTGACCACCGCGACAGCGGAAGGGTGATAGGTGACCTCGGCCGCCACCTTCTCGAAATCCGCCCGGATCGGGTCCATGTGCGCCGAGTGGAAGGCGTGGCTGACCCGCAGCATCGTGTGGCGGTAGCGCCCGGCGAGCGCGGCGACGGCGTCCCGGTCGCCGGAGAGGACCACCGAGCGCGGACCGTTGACCGCGGCGATCTCGACGCCCGGACGCAGCAGCGGGCGCAGCTCCTGTTCGGTCGCGTCGACCGACGCCATGACGCCGCCGGGCGGCAGCGACCCCATCAGGCGGGCCCGGGCGGTCACCAGCTTGGCGGCGTCCTGCAGCGTGAGGATGCCGGCGACGTGCGCGGCCGCCAACTCGCCGATCGAGTGCCCGGCCAGCACGTCCGGCCGGATCCCCCACGATTCCAGCAGCCGGGCGGCCGCCACGCCGTACGCGAACAGGAGCGGCTGGGCGTACTCGGTGCGGTTGATGTCGGCGCCCACCGGCACCGGATCGCCGAGGGCGGCCATCACCTCGTCGTACGCCCGGCGGAAGGTGTCGTGCGGCAGCCGATCGCGCATGTCCGCGCGCTGGGCGCCCTGCCCCGGGAAGAGGAAGGCGACCGGGCCCGCCGGGCGGCCGTCACCGGTCATCACTGCGGGATGGGCGCGGCCGGCGGCCAGCGCGGCCAGGGCGTCCGGCCCACCCGCCACCGCGGCCCGGTGTCGTTGCGCGGCCCGGCTGACGCTGATCGCCTCCGCGGCCCCGTGGCCCAGGAGCTGCGCGGCCCGGTTGCGCAGGGCGCTCTCGTCGGCCGCCGACAGCAGCAGCAGTCCGGCGTGTTCCGGCGGTGCAGACGGCTCGAGAGGCGGCGCCTGCTCGAGGATGACGTGCGCGTTGGTGCCCGAGATGCCGAACGACGAGATGCCCACGCGCGCGGGGCGCCCGGTTTCCGGCCACGGCCGGCCCTCGGTCAGGACGCGGACGTCGCCCGCGGTCCAGTCGACGTACGCGTTGGTCTGCGCGACGTGCAGCGTGCGCGGCAACCGGCCGTGCCGCAACGCCTCGACCATCTTGATGACACCGGCGGCGCCCGCCGCGGCCTGCGTGTGCCCGATGTTGGACTTGACCGTGCCCAGCCACAGCGGCTGCCCGGCCGGCCGGTCCCGTCCGTAGGTCGCCAGCAGCGCCTGCGCCTCGATCGGGTCACCCAGCGGTGTGCCGGTGCCATGTGCCTCGACCGCGTCCACATCGGACGGGCTCAGGCCGGCATCGGCCAGCGCGGCCCGGATCACGCGCTGCTGGGCCGGCCCGTGCGGGGCGGCCAGGCCGTTCGAGGCGCCGTCCGAGCCGACCGCGGAACCCCGCAGCACGGCCAGCACCGGGTGGCCGTTGCGGCGGGCGTCGGACAGACGCTCGAGCAGGAGGAGTCCGGCGCCCTCGGCCCAGCTGGTGCCGTCGGCATCGTTCGAGAACGCCTTGACCCGGCCGTCCGGGGCCAGCCCGCGCAGGCGGCTGAAGGCGACGAACGGCCCCGGCGCCGACATCACCGTGACGCCGCCGGCGATGGCGAGACCACATTCGCCGGTCCGCAGCGCCCGCGCGGCCCAGTGCATCGCGACCAGCGACGAGGAGCAGGCGGTGTCGACCGTGACGGCGGGACCGGTGAGCCCGTACGTGTAGGCGATCCGGCCGGAGGCGACGCTGCCCGCCGAGCCGAGGCCGAGGTGGCTCTCCAGCTCGGCCGACGGGTTCTCCGCCTGACCGGCGTAATCGCGGTACATCAGGCCGACGTACGTGCCGGTGTCGCTGCCGCGCAGCGTGCCCGGGTCGATGCCGGCGCGTTCCCACAGCTCCCACGACGTTTCCAGGAGCAGCCGCTGCTGCGGGTCCATCGCCACGGCCTCGGCCGGCCCGATGCCGAACGGAGCCGGGTCGAAGCCGGTCACGTCGTCGAGGAAGCCGCCGTCGCGGACGTAGGAGTGGCCGGCCCGGTCCGGGTCGGGGTCGTAGAGGTCCGGTTTCCAGCCCCGGTCCTGCGGGAGCGGGGTGATCGCGTCGACCTCGTCGGTGACCAGCGACCACAGGTCTTCGGGCGAGGCGACGCCGCCCGGGTAGCGGCAGGCCATCGCGACGATGACCACCGGGTCGTCCGGCTCGCGGACCGCCGCCAGCTCGTCGCGTTTCACCTTGCCGGACGGCGTACGCGGAAGCGCGTCGACCAGCACGAGGTCGTCGGGCGCCTTCGCCGCGGACATCCGCCGCCGGACCGCGGCCAGCAGGGTGGCGGCGTCCGCCCCGGGCCGGGCCGGCACCACGTAGGCGACCGCGACCTGGCCGAGCCGGTGATGCGGCCGCCCCGCGACCGCGGCGTCGGCGACCTCGGGCAGCTCCAGCAGCACCTTCTCGATCTCGGCCGGGTGCACGTTGGCGCCGCCGCGGATGATCAGGTCACGGACACGGCCGGTCAGCACCAGCTGGTCGCCCTCGAGCCGGCCGAGGTCGCCGGTCCGATAGGGCCCGGTCCGCTCGGGGTGGCCCAGATATCCGTTCATGAGCCAGGGGCCGTCGACCACGACCTCGCCCTCGCCGCCCGGCGGCAGCGGGTCGCCGGTGGCCGGGTCGACGATGCGGAGATCGCGGATCACCCGCCCGACCGAGCCGTCCGCGACCGGCTCGGCCGCCGGATGTTCCATCGCGATCGCGCCGCAGGTCTCGGTGCTGCCGTAGCTGTTGACCAGCGGCGCGCCGAGCAGGCTGCGCACCGCCTCGCGCAGCCGCTGCGGGCAGGGCGCGCCGCCGGTGACACACATCCGCAGGTCCGGTCCGTGCAGGCGGCGGCCGCCGAGCGCGCTCAGCAGGCGGTGGTAGACGGCCGGCACCCCGGTGAAGACGGTCGGCCGGGTCGTCTGAAGGGCGGCGATCAGCTCGTCGTCGGAGGGGTGGTCGAGGATCGTCGCGCTGGCCCCGGTGAGCGGGACGGCCAGCACGCACCGGGCGTGCCCCAGCGCGTGGAAGAGCGGCAGCGGCCACAGCAGCCGGTCGTCCGCCGTGAACCCGAGGTGTTCGACCAGAGCCGCGCGCGCCATGCCCAGCCAGGCGCCCTGGGTCGAGATCACGCCCTTGGGCCGGCCGGTGCTGCCGGAGGTGTAGTGGATCCACGCCTCCTCGTCCGGCCCGAGGTCGTCGCGGGCGACCCCGTCACCGGCCGCGGCGAGGACCTCGTCCGGCGTGCGGCCGCCGTCGCGCCGGGGTAGGTCGGCCACCATCAGTCGCGGCGCGCAGTCGTCGACGAGCCCGGCCAGTTCGGCGGTCGACGAGCGCGGGTCGACGGGGACGCCGACGCCGGCCGCCCGCACGGTGCCGAGCACGGCGACGACCGCATCGATGCCGGCGGGCAGGCAGATCAGGACCCGCTCGCCCCGTTGCAGGCCGAGGGCGGCCAGGCCGGCCGCGAACCGCCGCGTCCGCGCGTCCAGCCCGGCGAACGTGATCGTGCGATCACCGCAGGTGTACGCGATGTGGTCCGGCCGCTCGGCGGCATGACGGGCGAGCAGTTCCGCGATGGTCTCGAGCACCGCCACACGATGCCAGAGCGCCGCAAACCGTCACTCGAGGCGGGGGAACGCCGGTGCGGGCGTGGCGCCGTCGCTAAGTTGTTCCCGCAGGCGGGCGGAACCGTCCGGGAGGAACGGCTCGAGTTCGGCGGCGACGGTTCGGGCGGTGCCGAGCAGGGTGGCCAGTACCGGGTCGGTGCGGGCCAGTTTCCAGGGCCGTTCCGCCTCGATGAACCGGTTGACCCGGTCGACGACCTCGATGACTGCCTCGGTGGCGCCGCGGAAGTCGAACGCGGACAGCGCGTCGTCGATGCGGCCGGGCAGGTCGGCGGCCAGATCTGTGCCGGCCTCGGCGGCCGGATCGGCGCGGAGCCGGACGATCCGGTGGACCAGGTTGCCGAGGCCGTTGGCCAGGTCCTGGTCGGCCCGGCGCCGGAGCCGGTCGACGGTGAAGTCGGTGGTGGTGGTCGCCGCCGGTTCGCGCAGGAGCCACCAGCGGACGGCGTCGGTGCCGAAGCGGGCGACGAGATCCGCCGGGTCGACGGCCGTACCGGCCGACTTCGAGATCTTGGCGCCGTCGACGGTCAGGTAGTCGTGGACGACGAGCCGGGTGGGCAGGGGACGGCCCGCGGACAGCAGCAGGGCCGGCCAGTGGACGGCGTGGAAGCGGACGATGCCCTTGCCGATCACGTGGACCCGCTCCGCCCCGGCCCACCAGCGCCGGTAGTCCGGGCCGAAGCCGAGAGCGGTCACGTAGTTGGCCAGCGCGTCCCACCAGACGTAGACGACCTGGGACTCGTCGCCCGGCACCGGGATGCCCCAGCCGCCGGCGCGGGTGGCCGGGCGCGACACGCTGATGTCGTCCAGCCCGGCCCGCACGAACGCGAGCACCTCGTTGCGACGGGCGGCGGGCACGATGTCGAGCTCGCCGGATTCGAGCGCTTCCAGCAGGCGGTCCCGGTAGTGGGAGAGGCGGAAGAACCAGTTGTCCTCGGCGACCGGCGTGGGCGGCTCCGGGTGTTCGGGGCAGGAATCGCCGTCCAGGAACCGCTCGCAGCCGTTGCAGTAGAGACCGTCGTAGCGACGGCGGTAGAAGTCGTGCGCGCACTCCCGCCACAGACGACGGACCCCCGCGGCGTGCCGCGGATCGGTGCTGGTGGAGAGGAAGTCGTCGAACGACAGACCGAGCGGCCCGCGCAGAGCCGCGAAGCGGGCCGCGTTGGCGGCCACGAAGTCCTCGGTCGGCACGCCGACCGCCCGGGCTGCGGTGACGTTCTTGAACGCGTTGTCGTCGGTGCCGGTCAGGAACCGCACGGCGCCGCCGCGCCGGCGGCGATGCCGCGCCAGCACGTCGGCCTGCACCAACTCGAGTGCATGGCCGAGATGGGGCGGGGCATTGACGTACGGAATGGCGGTCGTGACATAGAAGCCGGACATGTTCCCTCCTCCGCCCGCCCCGCGGAGAGGGAATGCCCCGCGGTCAGCGGGGCATGGTCGCGTCAGAACCCCGGGTCGGGGTGCATCATGCGAACGGTCGTCATGGCGCCATCGTGACATCGGCGCTTCGCCGGGTCGAACCGTTTTGCGCCGCTGCGGCATGATCGTGCCGGTGAGACGTCTAGTTGCCGCCGCGCTGGCTGTGGCCCTGATCGCCGGTTGCGCCTCCCCCGGATCGGACGGCTACAGCGGCGGCGGGCTGCCACCGCTGCCGACGTTTCCGTCCGCCCACCCGGCCGAGCCGCCGACCACCCCGGCACAGACGCCGCCGCCCACCTGCCCGCCCGAGGGCGTGCTGCTGCAGTCCGGCGGGACCGACGGGGCGATGGGCCTGCGAGCGCTCGGCGTCACCCTGGTCAACTGCGGTCATGAGACCTACCGGGTGAACGGCTACCCGGCCGTCCAAGCGCTCGGCAAGGACCACCGTCCGGTGACCGTCAAGGTGCTGCACGGCGTCACGGACATCACGGGGTCGATCCCGGACTGGAGCGGGCCGCCCCACCCGGTCACGCTCAAGCCGGGCCAGCAGGCGGAATGTGTGGTGGTCTGGCGCAGCACCTACGACGACATCCGTCATCCGCCGGTCAATGCGCCCTACCTGAAGATGGCGCCGGCCGCCGGCCGGCCGTCGGTGATCCTGACCCCGGACGGCCCGGTCGACCTGGGCAGCACCGGCCGCCTCGGCGTTAGCCCGTGGCGGATCTCCCGGAAGACCTCGCAAACCACGCCCGCGGCCCCGCCGGCCAGCACCCAGCCGTCAGTCCCCTCGCCGATCCTCTAGGCCCTTTTCCCAGCGCTCGCGGCGCTCCTGAGGCGTCTGCTCCCACCAGGGAGTGCCCCGCTCACCGACCGCAACCTTCGCCGCCTGCACCCGGGCGCGGGCGGCCGCCGTGTCGTCGCCCGCCCGCAGCGCGGCCCCGACGTCCCGGCGGGCGGCCATCAGCGCCCGGCGGAGCTCCGCCGCGGCCTCCGGCGGGATGTCCGGGTCGGTGGCTCGCCGCCGCCGCGCGGAGATGACAACGAAGTGCCGTCCTCGGTGAGGTCTGCCATCCGGGCGACGTTACGGTATGACGATGGCGGAATTCGTGCTGGTCGCCGGGGCCCGGCTCGGGGCGTGGGCGTGGGACGACGTGGTGCCGCACCTGCGGGCCGCCGGCCACGGCGCCTACCCGCTGACCCTGTCCGGTCTGGCCGACAAGCGTGGCGTGCCGGCCGGGCAGCAGACCCACGTGCAGGACATCGTCACCGAGGTCGAGCGCCGCGATCTGCGCGACGTCGTGCTGGTCGGGCACAGCTACGCGGGCATCCCGGTCGGTCAGGCCGCCGAGCGGATCGGCGACCGGCTGACCCGGGTGGTGTTCCTCGACTCCGCCGTTCCGGCCGACGGCGAGTCGTTCGCCTCGATGTGGCCCGACGGCGGGGCCGAGGTGACGGCGTCGATCGCCGAGAACGGCGGGTTCTGGCCGCTCGTGGGAGCGGCCCATTTCGATGGCCACGGTCTCACCGACGAGCAGATCGCCCGCCTGGTCGACGGCTCGACGCCCCACCCGGGCGCGTCGCTCACCGAGCCCGCCGCGCTGGCCCGGCCGCTCGGCGAGCTTCCGGCGACGTACGTCAAATGTGTGCTCGGTGACCCCGAACCCGGTGACGACGTCGCCGAACTGCTCACCGGTGACAGGTGGCGCCTGGCCGAGCTCGAGACCGGCCACTGGCCGATGTTTTCCCGGCCGCGCGAGCTGGCTCAGCTGCTCATCGAGATCGTTACGCCGTAGCGGCCGGCCAGGTCAGGTCGATCTGGCGCTGGTAGGTCTCGTAGCCGGCGCGCGCGAAGGCGGCCTCCATCGGGAAGTTGCCGACGTCGGTGTTGGCACGGATGCGCGGGACACCCTCGGCGGCCAGAATGCGGGTGCCCTCGGCCAGGATGTCGTCGATGTAGCCGTGGCCGCGGTGGGCCGGAACGACGCCGATGTAGGCGATGACGGCGTTGTAGTCGTTGCGGGCCGGAATCACGAAGCCGACCGGTTCACCGGACGGCAGACCGGCGATCCGCCACCACTCGCGCGGGCTCGGGTAGCGGACCAGCTCGTCGCGATATTGCTCTTCCGCCGTCGCGCGCGGGCTCAGCCGCCGGAGGTCGGCCTGGCTGTGCGCGTCGAGGGTGCCGTCGAGGACGAGCGTCATCAGGTCGATGAGCTCCTCCGAGCTGGTTGCGGGACGGAACTCGAGGCGGCCGGTGGGTGCCGGCACCGGCGTACCCGGGTGCCACTGGAGGCGGCGCCGCTCGACCAGGAGGCGGGCGCCGGACTCCTGGAGAACGGTCCGCCACGGGCCGGTGAACGGGCCCTCGGCGGGAACGAAACGGAGGAACTCCGGCGGCGCGAGCGCGCCCGGGCCGGTCATCGCGGGCAACGCTTCGGCGAGCAGGGCGAGACCGTCGGACGGTGAGCCGTCGACGTCGAAGATGTCCATCAGGAGCGGGTGCTCGTCGCCGGCACGGGCCCACCAGCCGGCGCGGGCCACCGGCCGGTCACCGCGGAGGGCGACCCACAACCAGGACGTACGGCGTCGGCCGGCGGCCAGGTCGGCGGCCACCTGGTCGTTGAGAACGTAGGGCAGGCGGTTGAACAGGTCGATCTCGTCGGGCCCGCTGATCGGGCGAACGACAAGGGTCACAGCTTCTCCTAGGAGAGAGTGCGCCGTGCCTCGAAATCGGAGGAGGACACGGGCGCGGTCAGCATGGCAGACATCGCGGTCCTCCTTTCACCGAGTCGGAAGGGCACAGGAGATCAGCTCCGGCAGAACGGCCGCAACCTATTTACGAGGGGTGGCGGCGTTGCGCCGGTCGAGCCGTCGCCGGATCAGGGTGGAGCCGAGGGCGGCGACGATCACCGCCAGCACGCCGACGACGATCCACTGGCCGGTGCCGGCCGAGCGATCGGCCGGTGCCGAGACGGTGAAGCCGAACTTCCCCGAGGTCGACGGGGCGCCGGGGCCGGACGCCGCGGTCCAGCTGACCGAGTAGTTGCCGGACGACAGCCGCCGGACCGGCTGCACCAGCGTATTCCCGCCCTCGACCGTCACGACGCCGTCGTTGTAGACGCTGCCGGACGATGTGACCTGCACCGAACTGGCCACGTCGTTGACCGGTTGATCAAAGATGATCTTCACTTCGCCGGGGGTCTCGAGCACGGTCGAGCCGGCCGCCGGCACGCTGTTCACGAGGTGGAAGTCGGCCAGGGCGGGCGCGGCGCCGACAACGAGCAACGCGACGACGACGGCCAGCAGGGCGAGAATCCTCCGAGTCACCGCATCATGCTATTGACCTGGTCGGGCGAGAGCACACCGTCCGCGACCAGGACCGTTATGTCGCGATTGATCGGAGCATCGGGTTCGACGATCAACGGCTGCGAATAGGCGAGCGCCGCGCACACCCCGGCGTACTCGGAAGTGCGGACAAACCACCGGTCGGCGTCCCGCAATCCCTGGAATACCAGCGTGTAGGCATCGTCGACCGTCATAGCGACCCACGGTTCGGCGCTGCCGTTGGGATCGCCGGAGGAGGCGGTGAAGGCCGTGGCGCGACCGGCCGGGAACCGCCAGAAGAAACCGCCGTATCCCGCTCCCCCGGTGCGGCCGTGAGTCGCCGGGGAGCCAAGAGCGACAGTAGTTTCCCGGGGCGTCGCGAGCGCGTACGAAAATCCGAGCGACCAACCGTGCGGCGCGGCAGTGGCCGTGATCGTCCGCTGCTCGCGCAGCAGGTCCTTGCCCTCCGCGTCGCACCAGCTGAGCGACTCGGCAATGCCGTTCAGTGACGGCAGCCAGCAATGGTGCCGGATGCGCCCGTGATCGGACAGCCAGACGTAGCCCTGGTCGCGCACGAAGGTGCGCCCGCCCCAGAGGTTGTAGCCATTGACGTCGGACATTGTCAGTGACGCCCCGAGATGCCACGGATGGTCGAAGCAGAGCGCATCGGTCACGACCCGGCCGCCCAGCGTGCGGACCGGATGCAGATAGGGCCGGGGCGCGAGCCGGATGTCGAGCGGCGGATCGGTCACATAGGTCGCCACCTGCACGTCCCCTACCCGCAGCGTTCTCACGAGGGCAACCCCTTGATCACGTCGGCGAGGACCTCGGCGCCCGGCCGGGCCCACACCTCGTCGTTGAAGACCTCGACCTCGGTCCACCCGGTGTAACCGGCGTCGGTGACCGCGCGCGCGAAGCGGGCGAGGTCGACGCAGCCGGTCCCGGGGAGCCCACGGCCGGTGAGCACCCCCGCCGGCAGCGGCGTGATCCAGTCGGCCAGCTGGAATGCGGCGATCCGGTCCGGGTGAGCCCGCAACTGCTGCCAGACCGTGTCGTCCCACCACAGGTGGTAGGTGTCGACGCAGACGCCGACCGCCGACGCGGGGTAGGCAGCGGCCAGCGCGAGCGCCTGACCCAGCGTGGCGACGACGCAGCGGTCACTGCAGAACATCGGGTGCAGCGGTTCGATGGCCAGTCGCACCCCGGAACCCAGCGCGTGGTCGACCAGTTGCCCGATCGCCTCACCGACGTGCCGCCGGGCACCGTCGATATCGCGGCTCCCGTCCGGCAGGCCGCCGCTGACCAGCACCAGCGTGTCGGTGCCGAGTGCGGCCGCCTCGTCGATCGCCCGCCGGTTGTCGTCGAGCCAATCCGGTCGATGGAAGAACCCGCCGCGGCAGAGCGACGAGACCACCAGACCGGACTCCCGCATCAGCGATGCGGTGCGCTCCAGGCCGTACGCGGTGACATCCTCGCGCCACAACCCGACCGCGCCGACTCCGGCGTCGAGGAGCCCGCGCGCCAGATCTTCCATCGGCCAGTATTTCGTCGTGGCCTGGTTGAGGGAAAATTTCATCGGTTCCATCCCACGGTCGTTTTCCAGGCTTGGATGCGGGCCGCCGTCCGATCGGTTTCGCCCAGCACGCCGGCCGCGCGAGCCAGATCGATGAGCTCGGCCAGATGGGCCGGGGAACGCCCGGACTGCAGGCCGCCGACCATCACGAAATGGTCCTGGTGCCCGGCCAGCCAGTTCAGGAAGACGATGCCGGTCTTGTAGTAATAGGTGGGGGCGGAAAAGAGATGTCTCGCCAAGGGGACGGTCGGGGCGAGAATGCGGTCGTATTCGTCCACATCGCCCCGGTCGAGCGCGCGCAGGGCGAGCGAGGCCGGCTGAGCGATCGTCGCCAGCACGCCGAGCAGGGCATCCGAATGCCCGGATCCATCGCCCTTGATGAGCGACGGATAGTTGAAGTCGTCACCGGTGTACATCCGCACGCCGGCGGGCAGGCGGCGCCGCAGAGCGACCTCCCGGGCGTCGTCGAGCAGCGACATCTTGATGCCGTCGATGCGGTCGGCATGCGCGGCGATGATCTCCTCGACCGTCTCGTCGGTGCCCCAATAACCGGCCAGCGCGGGGTCGAACGCCTCACCCAGCCAGTGCAGGAGCACCTTGCCGTCGGCCCGTTCGATCAGCTCGCCGTAGACCTGCCGGTAGTCCTCGGGGCCGCGCGCGGCCGCCGCCAGATGGCGGCTGCACATCAGAACCGGCGCGGCGCCGGCCTGCTGCACATCTTCCAGCTGCTCGGCGTACGCCTTCCGGATGTCGCCGAGCGACGCCGGCCCGGGCGGCAGCTGGTCGGTGCCGACGCCGGCCACGATCTGCCCGCCGGCCGACCGGGCCTCGGCCGCGCTGCGCCGGATCAGCTCACGGGTGGCCGCATAGTCGAGGCCGGCGCCGCGCTGGGCGGTGTCCATCGCCTCGGCGACCCCGAACCCGAGCGACCACAGATGCCGCCGGAAGGCCAGGGTCGCCTCCCAGTCGAGGGCGGCCGGGGCGCCGGGCACGTTTTCCGCCCGCGGGTCGGCGGTCACCGGCACGGCCGCGTACGCGATGCGCGACGTGAAGCTCATCGAGTCAGCTCCGGGATCTCCAGGCGGCGGCCCTCGCGCGAGGACTGCAGCCCCAGCTCCGCGACCTGTACGCCGCGAGCACCGGCCCAGAGGTCACCGGTGTAGGGCGCGTCCTCGGCCACGTAGCGCAGGAACTGCTCCCACTGGGCCCGGAATCCGTTGATGAACACCTCGTTGTCGGGCACCTCCTGCCACTGCTCGCGGAACCGCTGGGTGGTGGGCTCGTCCGGGTTCCACACCGGCTTGGGGGTGGCAGCGCGCGGCTGGAGGCGGCAGTGGTGCAGGCCCGCGACCGCGCTGCCGAGCGTGCCGTCGACCTGGAACTCGACCAGTTCGTCGCGGTTGACCCGGACCGCCCAGGACGAGTTGATCTGGGCGACGACGCCGCCGTCGAGCTCGAACAACCCGTACGCCGCGTCGTCGGCGGTCGCGTCGTAGGGCTGCCCGTCCTCGTCCCACCGCTTGTCGATGTGGGTGGTCGAGAGCGCGGTCACCGCGCGCACCGGCCCGAAGATCTGCTCGAGCACGTAGTGCCAGTGCGGGAACATGTCGAGCGTGATGCCGCCGCCGTCGGCCGCCCGATAGTTCCACGAGGGTCGTTGCGCCGACTGCCAGTCTCCCTCGAAGACCCAGTAACCGAACTCACCGCGCACCGAAAGAATGCGGCCGAAAAAGCCGCCCCGGACCAGCCGGGCGAGCTTGCGGAGCCCGGGCAGATAGAGCTTGTCCTGCACCACACCGTGTTTGATGCCGGCCGCGTCGGCCAGGCGGGCCAGCTCGACCGCGTTGTCCAGGGTCTCGGCGACCGGCTTCTCGGTATAGATGTGTTTACCCGCATCGATCGCCATCCGCAGCGCCTTGTCGCGGGCCGACGTGACCTGGGCGTCGAAGTAGATCTGCACGTCCGGCCGGGCCAGCGCGGCCGGCAGGTCGGTCGTGAAGTCGGTGAGGCCGTGTTCCTCGGCGATGGTCCGCAGCTTGGCCTCGCTGCGGCCGACCAGCACCGGCTCGGGCCAGAGGGTCGAGCCGTCGGCGAGCGGCAGGCCGCCGGCCTGCCGGATGGCGAGCACCGAGCGGATCAGATGCTGGCGCAAGCCCATCCGCCCGGTGACGCCGTTGAGCACGATCCCGATCGTCGTCCGGCTCATCTGTGTTCCTCCCTGACCTCGGTCCCCACGAGACCGATCCCCACAAACCGTGAGGTAAGCGCTTTCCTAGAACCTAGAGGCGTGTCGTCCGGCGCACAAGACCCGCGCCGGTATCCTGCGGGGCATGGCCACCCTGGCGGACGTCGCGCGCCGAGCCGGCGTCTCCACCGCGACCGCATCCCGGATCATCAACGGCAGCAGCAAACCGGTCGCCGACACCCTGCGCGAACGCGTGCTCGCGGCGGTCGCCGAACTGCAGTACGTGCCGAACGCCCACGCCCAGATGCTGGCGCGCTCGCACCGCAGCGCGGTCGGCGTGATCGTGCACGACGTCTCCGACCCCTACTTCGCCGAGATCACCCGTGGCCTGCAGCGGGTGGCCAGCGCCAACGGCCGGCTCGTGATCATCTGCAACAGCTTCCGCGAGCCCGAGCGCGAGCTCGAATACCTCGAACTGCTCCACGCCCACCAGGTCGCCGCCATCGTGGTGGCCGGCTCGGGCTACCTCGACGAGGACGCGTCCGGCCGGCTCGACGCCCGCATGCGGGCCTACGAGGCGGCCGGCGGACGCATCGCGG
Source organism: Actinoplanes sp. NPDC051343 (assembly GCF_044455125.1). Classification (NCBI taxonomy): domain Bacteria; kingdom Bacillati; phylum Actinomycetota; class Actinomycetes; order Micromonosporales; family Micromonosporaceae; genus Actinoplanes; species Actinoplanes sp. NPDC051343. The sequence goes on along the minus strand of NZ_JBITEL010000003.1, from coordinate 272,342 downwards.
TGGTCGGCCGGCACGGCCGCACCGGCGACGCGGTGCTTCCGGACAACGAGCAGGGCGGCTTTCTCGCCGCCGACCACCTCTACTCGCTGGGCCACACCGAGATCGGCGTGATCGCCGGGCCGGCCGGGCTGACCACGACCGCCGACCGGCTCGACGGGTTGCGGCGGGCCACCCGGCACCACAAGCGCAAGCTGCCGAAGCAGCGCGTCGTGCACGCCGACTTCACCCGGGACGGCGGTTTCGCGGCCGCCTCCGACCTGATCGCCGCGCATCCCCCGCTGACCGCCATCATCGCGCTCAACGACTCGATGGCGGTCGGCGCGCTCGCGACACTGCGGTCGTCCGGCCGGAAGGTGGCCGTCGTCGGCTTCGACGACATGCCGATCGCCCGCGATGTGACGCCATCCCTCACCTCGGTCCGGCTGCCGCTGACCGAGATGGGCTCACGGGCCATGGAGCTCGCACTCGGCGAACCCGGCGCCGACCCGAGGACGGAGAGGGTCGACGCCGAGCTCATCCAGCGAGAGAGCACCTGGCCTCTGGATCACTGATAGTGGATGTCGGAGCTGCTGTACTTGCAGTACGTACCGTCAGCACCTGAGCCGTTCTTCGGTGGCTCGGCCCCGGTGCTGTTGCCGATGTACTTCTGGCAGACCGTGATCTTCTTGCTGCTGTCGCCGATGATCGTGACGTTGCTGAACGTCGCGGTGTCGCCGTAGTTGGTGTTGATGCCGGCGAGCGCGCTGCCCTTGTAGGTCGCGGTCACGTTGCGGATCACCACGTTGCGCTTGCCCTGGGTCGAGCAGTTGCCGCACGACCGGTAGAGCTTGCCGAAGTCCTGCACCTGGAAGCCGTCGATGACGAACGTGCCGCCGACGCCGTTGTGCTGGAACACCTTGTCGCTGGCGTGCAGCGCGCCGCCGCCGCTGACCGTCATCGTGGCCGAGGCCGACTTCGGCTTGAAGGTCGCCGCGTCCTCGCCGACGTCCTCCCACCAGACGTTCTGCAGTGTGCAGGTGGCCTCGCAGTGGACGCCGTCGGCGGCCGGGCTGCCCAGGATGACGTTCTTGAGGGTGCCGCCGTTGGGCAGGTCGAACAGCGGGTCCTGACCCTCGTCCTGCCCGCCGCTGCCGAGGTTGCCGGTGCCGTAGTAGCGCTTCATGCCGCCGTCGAACGTGCCCGAGACGACCTGGGTCGCGCCGAGCGCGATCGAGCCGGTGTTGCCCGGTACGGTCGTGGCGTTCGCGCTCTGGCCGAGCAGCAGGGTCGCCGCGCCGACCGCGGTGACGACCGCCGCGGCGATCGAGATCCGCCGAATTCTTCGCATGCCTTCCACCCTTCGGTTACCCATAGTGGAGCCGTTGAGGGGCGAGCATAGCTAAGACATCGATGAACGCAAGTGTCTTGGTGTCCTAGGAATGCGTTTTCCACTGCGGATATTTGCAGATCAAGGGTCTACGCAGGAGGTTCGCGCGGCGGCTACGCTCCGTGACTTGACGCGGGTCGACGACCGGCTTACCGTCCGGCAGGAAAGGCCTTTCCTGCCCTCGAGGAGTCGCCATGCACCGCCGTCGCTTCCTGGGACTCGCCGCCGGGGCGGGCATCGCCGTCGCGTACCCCCGGCGCCCGCTCGTCGTCGCGGCGAACGGCGACTTTCCGACCGTGCAGGCGGCGATCGACGCGGTGCCGCCCGGCGGGACCATCGTGGTGCGGCCGGGTGTCTACCGAGGTCAGGTCATCGTGCCGGCGGCGAAATCCGGCGTACGGCTGATCGGGCTGGGCCGCCGCCCGGCCGACGTGGTGATCGCCGACGACCGGGCCAACGGAACTGAGAAGCCGGACGGTTCCGGCACCTGGGGCACCACCGGGAGCGCTTCGGTGACCATCGACGGACCGGGCTTCGCGGTGTCCAATCTGACGTTCGCTAATCTTTTCGACGAGGCCGCCCACCCGGAGATCCCGTCTCGGCAGGCGGTGGCCGTATTGACCAGGGCCGATCGAGTTTCGTTCCGCCGAGTGCGTTTCCTGGGCAATCAGGACACGCTTTACGTCAACAGCAGTGCCGCCGCGGTGATCGCGCGGTCCTACTTCCGGGATTGCTATGTCGAAGGCGACGTCGATTTCATTTTCGGAAGAGGCACGGCGGTCTTCGACCGCTGCCGGATTCACTCACTCGACCGGGCGTCGACCCCCGCCGGGTACGTGACGGCACCCAGCACCGACCTCAGCAATCCGCACGGCTTCCTGTTCACCCGGTGCGCTTTCACCACCGACGCACCGCCCGGAAGCGTCTTCCTGGGCCGGCCCTGGCACCCGGGCAACGATCCGAACGCCGTCGGCCAGACCGTCATCCGCGAGTCCGCGATCGGCGCCCACATCGGTCCGGTCGCGTGGAGCGACTTCGGGGACTGGCCGTGGGAGGACGCCCGGTTCTTCGAATACCGGAACTACGGGCCGGGCGCGCTGATCACACCGGACCGGCCACAGTTGACACCGGACCAGGCCCGTTCCTACGTCCCGGCCGCATTCCTGGGTGACTGGACGCCCTGAGACCTCGGGGCGCCCAGCCACCAGCCGTTGTCAGGCGCCCTTGCGGTAACCGCCGTTACCGGCGGCCGCCGCCCCGGGCTTCGTGTAGCCCGCGCCGGCCGCGTTACCGGTGGGAGCGGCCGGGGTGGAGGGCTTGTGGTGGTGCTTCTGGTGCTTCTGGGGGACGGTCACGACGATGACCGTGGTGTCGTGGTGCCGGGGGTGGTGGCGGAAGCCGATACCGCGGTCCCAGGGACTGAAACCGTCGTTCCAGAAACCGATTCCGTCATTGCGGAAACCGAAGTCGTCGGAGAAAAGGCCGTGGCCACCGAAGCCGGGCCCGTCGCACGGGTGGTGCTTATCCGCGGCCTGGGCAGCGGAAACCGGCAGGAGCAGCGCACCGGCCGCGACGGCACCGGCGAAGACAGTCTTGAACAACGTTGACGACATACTGAAACTCTTCTCACTCGATGATTCGACGACAATCATGCTGAATCGTCCAGCCCGCTCAACGATCATGAGCGACGGAAAGATGCGCTATTAATCCCCATTCCGCATTCGCGATAAGACAGCGGTAACTCGTTCGGGCACTTATTCGGCAAACGACCACCGCCGGGCCGCCGCCGGTCGGACGATGCCGCGCCTTTGACGTGCCGGACTGCAAATTTCCTGCTTCATCGAAGTCATTGACTGTCTGCCCGGCGCGTGCGACGGTCGCCAGGCAAGCGCTTTCCTCGGAGGAGTCCGCTCATGCCCGTACGCTCCCTGGCCGTCGCCGCCGCGGCGACCCTGACCCTCGCCGGTCTTGCCGGTGCCGCGCACCCGGCCTTTTCACCGGCGGACCTCAGATATGCCCGCCAAGCCGTACCGGCGAACGACGGCTGGGCCTCGACCGGCGCCGGCACGACCGGCGGCTCGAAAGCCGACGCCGCGCACGTCACCGTCGCCCACAACCGGGCCGAACTGGTCGCGGCCGTCGCCGGCGACACCCCGAAGATCGTCTTCGTGAGCGGTGCCATCGACCTCAGCGTCGACGCGGACAACCACCACCGCGACTGCGCCTCCTACGCCGACCCGGCCTACCGCCTCGACGACTTCCTGGCCGCCTACGATCCGGCCGTCTGGGGTCGCACCGCCAAGCCGAGCGGCCCGCTCGAGGACGCCCGCGCGCGGTCGGCCGCCAACCAGGGCCTCACCGTCAAGGTCAACGTCGGCAGCAACACCACCATCGTCGGCATCAACCACGCTCACCTGTCGCACGGCAGCCTGCTGCTTGCCGGCGTCAGCAACGTCATCGTGCGCAACATCCAGTTCTCGGACGCCGCCGACTGCTTCCCGGCCTGGGACCCGACCGACGGCGACACCGGCAACTGGAACTCGCTCTACGACCTGGTGTCGCTGACCGGGGCGACAAACGTGTGGATCGACCACAACACGTTCAACGACGGCGACAACCCGGACTCGGACCAGCCGCTCCTCTTCGGCCGGCCCTATCAGGTGCACGACGGGGCGAGCGACATCATCAAGGCGTCCGACCTGGTCACGGTGTCGTGGAACGCGTACTCGAACCACGACAAGACGATGCTGATCGGCTCGACCGACACGGTCGGCGTCGACCTCGGCAAGCTACGGGTCACCGTGCACCACAACAAGTTCGACAATGTGCTGCAGCGGGCGCCGCGGGTGCGGTTCGGCCAGGTGGACGTCTACGACAACTACTACATCGCGACGAGCCCCGACTATCAGTACTCACTCGGTGTGGGCGTGCAGTCGGCGATCTACGCGCAGAACAACTACTTCAAGCTGGGACAGACCCCCGCGGGCAACGTGATCCACTACTGGAAGGGCACCGCGATCACCGCGACCGGAACGCTGGTCGAACCGGCGAAACCAGTCGACCTGGTGGCCGCGTACAACGCCGCCCACGACCCCGACCTGATCCCGGACGCCGGCTGGACGCCGACCGCCCGCACCCACGTCGAACCGGCCTGGGCCGTGCCCGCACTGGTCTCGCTGCTCGGCGGAAGCCACTGAGTTTGGCGATTTCGACAGTCGCGCCGAGCCCGGCCAGGCACGCTGACGATATGCACATCGGCGTGATCGGAGCAGGCCAGCTCGGCGCGACCCTCGCGGGCTGGTGCGCGGACAGCGGACACGACGTGGCGGTCACCTCGCGGCACCCGGACCGGCTCGGTGCGGTCGTCGACCGCCTGGGCGGCCACGGTGCGGCGCTGCCGGTCGCCGAGGCGGCCGCATTCGCCGACGTCGTGGTGTTCGCCCCGGCCTGGGAGTCGGCCCACGAGGCCATCGACCTGACCGGCGGCAACCTGGCCGGCAAGGTCGTCATCGACGCGACCAACCCGCTGGGCGGCCTCCCTTCCGGCGAGTCGAGCGCCCTGGAGGCCCTGATCCACTGGGAGCCCGAGGCCCACTGGGTGAAGGCCTTCAACACCCTCCCCACCCGGGTCCTCGACCGCCGCCGAGGCCACGACCCGCTGCTCGCCGAATTCGTCTGCACCGACCTGCGCGACGCCCGCGTGGCCGCCTCCCGGCTCATCCGCGACCTGGGCTTCGCCCCGGTCTACGCCGGCGGCGCCGAATCCGCCCGCCTGACCGAGACCGGCGGCCCCCTCCAGCTCGCCGAGGTCGACGTCTTCCACGCCACCGACGCCCTCGCGGAGGCAATGGCCACCCTCGCCTAGCGAGGCTAAGCGCCCCAGTGGGTGACCGCGGCCCAGGCGATCGCCTTCGCCGGATCGGTGCGGCGGACCGCGTCGGCCAGGTCGGCGGGCATCGATTGCGGTATTTCGCGGTGGGGGTCGAGCATCCAGAGCTGGGCCGCCCGCAGCGCCGACCACACCGGCCGGCCGGGCAGGCGGAGCAGGTGGGTCATGAAGAGCAGCGCCGGCGCCGCCGCGTCCGGGACGGTCCAGCGGGTCGACAGCACCGAGCGCACGCCTCCGGCCAGGAACGCCGCGCCCAGCGCGAACGCCTCGTCGTAGCCCGTCACCGACAGGCCGGTGCGCCCGGCCGCCAGCACCACCAGGTCGATCGGGCGTCGCTGCGGGTGCCCGCGCAGAGCCAGGACCTCGGTTGCGGTCAGACGTTCGCCGCCGGCCAGCAGCGCGTACGCGTCGGCGCCCGGCCGCGCGAAGCCGCTGCACGCCAGGTGGAGCAGGGTGCCGGCGTCCGGGCTGCTGGTGGCCAGCCACGCCCGGACCTGGTCGAGGGTGCCGGCGCCGGACGGGCTGGCGGTCCCGTCCGGGCGCCGGCCGGTGAGGCGGGCTTCGGGGAACAGGGCCTGGCTGACCGCGTACGCCTCGAGCCGCGCCGAAGGCAGTTCGCGCGCCTGACCGTCGGTGTCGGGGTCGGCGACGATGAGGCCGGTCGATGCCGGAGGCATCGACGGCAGGGCGGCGTTGTGGCACAGCATGCGGGCCGACACCGCCTGGGAGATCGCCATCAGCTGGGTCGCGTACGCGCCGTCGCCGCGCCGGGCCGCTGCCCAGGGCACCCGGGCAAGGTCGCCGGACGCGACCAGGACGACGCGCGGCACGTGCCGCCGCGCCGGGCTGCCGCCGAGGGCCGGCAGGGGCAGGGGCGCCGCGCCGGGGAAACGGAACGCCGACAGGTGATCGAGGAGTGGGCCGACGACCGCATCCCACGCCCAGCGGCACAGCCCTTGCAGCGCGGCGGTCAGGTCTACGTCGGGCAGTTCGGCCCGCGGGCGTCCGGGGGCCGACGCGATCGCGTTGTGCAGGGCCAGCGTGGCCAGGAACCGTTCGATGTGGTCGGACGCCGGGGTGAGCGTGGGCAGTGGCAGGTGGGTGACCCGGGCGGCGGCCGGGACGACGATCGCGTGGCCGGGGATCAGGTGGACCAGCGCGTCGGCGTCGGTGGCGGCCAGCGCGGACTGGATCTCGGCGACCGTGGCCGGGCCCAGCAGCCCGGCGGCCGGGCTGCTGGTGAGCAGGGTGGCGAGGACGCCCCGGCGCAGGGAGGCCGGGAGGTGGTGCGGGTCGGGCACGACGGCCGCGGCCTGCCACTGCCGGGCCAGGTCGAGCTTGCCGGCCTCGGCCAGGTAGTGGGTGGCGGGCCGGATCTCGGTGGCGGCGTAGAGGGCGAGCCCGCGCGCCGATTCCAACAGGCGCAGTGCGGCCTCGGTGTCGCCATGGGCGAGCCGCTCGCGGGCCAGTTCGTCGGCGTCCGCCGCGGCCGCCCGCGCGGCTTCGCCCGCGTCGGCGAGGGTCGGCCGGGCCAGCGCACGCCAGAAGTGTTCCTGCAAACCGGCGGTGTCGTCGATCGCCGCGTGCAGTGTCGCGACCTCGTCCTGCTCACCCATCGGACGGCACCCCCTCCGTCAGCTGTCCGTTGCGGTTCCTCTGACGGACAGGTCACCCCCAGCGGGCGTAACTTTCTCCCGTTTGTCTGGTTTGTACCGGGGGACGAGTGAACCAGGGGGACTTTCGGCGTGGAATCACACCTGATCGAGCAGGAATGACCTTCGCGGTCCGTCAGAGTACGGAAACCACGAGGTGGAGGCCGGAATGCGGTTCGCCGTGCACAATGTGCTGATGATCATCGAAGACAGACCGGGTTCATGAGCCTCAGCCCGGAGCAGCGCGACGACCTGCACCGCCTGCTCGCCGCCGAACTCTCCGACGCCTGGCGCACCGCCGCCGACGACGGTGCCGGCCCGACCGATCTCGCCGACATGCTCGACGAGCGGCGCCGGGCCGTACGCATCCAGGCCGAACCGGTCGGCGAGAAGACCGTCCGCCGCATCCTCGGCTAGCTCGCGGCCACAGTCGTACGCTCGGCGCCGTCCTCGGTGCTGAAGGTGACAACCATGCCGAGCACCGCGGAGACCGCCGCGATGATGCCCGCCTCGACCCGAGGCGACGGCATTGAGGAGCGCGGGCTCCCGGCCGAAGATCTTGGCGCGCGGTCATGGCCGGGGCCGCAAGCCTCCGACCGGTGTCGATAAGCCGACAGCACGGCCCGGCACCGATTTCGTCACACACCGCCGAAGCTTCCGTGTCCCTGTGCGACCGTGGTTCGAGGACAGCCGGCCGACGGGAGCCCCCCATGCCCTTCGAGGACGATCTGTACCAGGAACTGGTCCGCCTGCGCCGCGGCCGCGGCCTGCGGGAGCCCCGGCCGGCCGAACGCCTCGGCCCCCAACTGCGCCGGCTGTGCGGAGTGACACCCGCCGACCCGGACGGCGTGGCCCGCCGGCGGGTCGAGGCGGTGCTCGGCGAACTGGCCGCCGACCTGCCCGACGACCTGCGGGTCGCCGCCGAGCGGTCGCTGGCTCTCGACGACCGTCCCGCCTCGCGGCTCACCCAGCGCGCCGAGACACTGGCCCGCGAGCTGCGCTGCAGTGGGCGCACCGCCCGCCGGCGGATGGACGAGGCCGCGCACCTGCTCGCCCGGGCCGCACTGAACCATCCCGGCCCGGAACGCGACGACGCCGACCCGGGCTCGGGCTGGCGGGTCCGCGAGTTCACCGGCCTGCTCCGGCTCGACACGGCGACCCCGGAGCTGTACGAGACCCGCACGGTGCAGGCCGACCGCCCGCTGGACTGCCTGACGATCCGCCTCGATCTGCCCCCGCGCCCCGACGCCGAAGGCCCGGCCCGGCCGCTGGTGATCGACGCCCTCTACGGGGTGACGCTGACCGAGGTGGACAGCGGCCCCGACGGCCGCAACTACCGGCTCGCGGTCGCACTCCCCCGCACCCTGAAGCCGGCCGAACAACTCGAGTTCTGCCTGCACTACCGGGTGCCGCCGGGCCAGCCGATCCGCGACCACTGCGCGATCGTCCCGCTCGACCCCTGCGACCAGGGCCGCATCCGGGTGCGCTTCGACCCGTCCGACCCGCCGGCCGAGGTGTGGCGGCTGGCGGCGGTCACGCCCCGGCAGATGGACCAGGCCACCACCGTGCCGGGCCCGGACCGCCTCGGCCCGGACGCGGCCGGCGAGGTCGGCGTCAGCTTCCGCGGCCTCCGCCAGGGCCACGGCTACGGCGTGGCCTGGCACCGCTGACCAGCCAAGCCGAGCGCAGCCCGGCCAGGCCGAACGCAGACCGGCAGGCCGAGCGCGTTTCAGTCAGGCCGAACGCAGCCCGGTCAAGCCGAACGCAGACCGGTCAGGCCGAGCGCTGGTCGCCGCGGCGCTCGCCGATGATCGACAGGACGGTGGCGACGATGCGGTTGACCGTGCCGACGTTGGACAGCGCGCCCGACACGCCGCCCAGCGGATCGGCCACCGCGTGCGGCGCGCGGTCGAGGGTGGCCGTGAACGAGCCGCCGAAGACCGCGCGGATCACGTCGACCACGACCCGCTCGGCCTGCTCGCCGGTCGCGATGCGGGCGTCGATCGCGCGCACCGCCTCGGCGGCCAGCCGCAGGAGTTCGGAGTCGACCTGGGCGGCCGGCTCGACCAGGGACAGCGGCTTCGCCACCTCGCCGGTCGCCTCGCCGACCGGGGACGTGGCGACCGGGGCCTGCTTGGCGCCGAGCGGACGCTCGACATAGGACTCGTACCAATTGGCGCGGCGGCGCATCACGGTCAGCACGGTCTCGACCTCGCGGGCGACCACGCCGGGCTCACTGCCCGCCCAGTCACCGGTGCGCTGGCCGCGCTCTTGAGCCCACGCCTCGAGCGGCCACACCTCGGTGCCGGCCGTGCTGGTCACCCCGACCCAGACCAGGATCTCGGTCGCCAGCGCGGTCAGCCAGGGGTCGTGGCCGAGCCCGTCGGCGACCCAGTTGGGCAGCCGGGGCCGCTGCAGCGCGCCTCGCCGGCCCCGCAACCGGCGGTGCCCGTCGACCGTCGCCGCGGTGAGCCGGGCGGCGATCCACGCCTCGAGGTGGTGGATCGGCTGCCGGGCGTGCGCGAGCAGGTCTTCGACCACGAACTCGACGTCGTCGTGGAACCGGTCGAGACACTCGTCGGCCAGGTTGGACACACCGGCCGCGCAGGCCGCGTGCCCGCGCAACTGCTCGAAGCGCCGGGTGAGGCGGGTGTAGACGATCGGCCACACCACCGCGTAGGCCGCGCCGGTCAGCTCGATGCGCTCCTCGCCCTGCGCGGCGGCTGCCGCCTCGGCGAGTTTGCCCTGGTGGGCCAGGTCGTGCAGGTGCCGCACCGACGCGTCGACGGCCGTGCGGGGCAGATGGTCGCCGGACTGCTTGGACATGGTCGACGCGGTCCGCGAGACGTAGAGGCCGCCCTGCGATTCGTTGGGTCGGCGCCGAGCCGATCGCAACCGCTCCGCGCTGAGTCGCTGGCTCGGTCCGTTCGACACGCCCACGCCGCAACCTCCGTCGTCCGCAGAGATCGACGACCGGGGGCCCGATCGTCGAAGACGCTCGTTGCATGAAGCTTGGCGGAACCTCTCGCGAGTGTCGGGGACAGTCTAGGGACTGAAGGCCGGGTGCGCCGCCGACGATCGTCGATGTTTTCGGAAATCGTCCGGCGCCCGAATCCGCACCGAAAGGGTGATGCGCGACGTTTCCCGGTCGTGTCACGGTCTTGGGCGGTGCGGCCGAAAAGTCGATTGCAAGTCGGCCGCAAGTGGGCTGCGTCAGACTCCGGGCGACCACTCAGTGAAACGTTTCGAGGAGTTCCGCCGTGCCCGCCACCACGACGCCCCGCCCTGACGAAGGCTGCCGGCACGAGCAGCACGGACCGCTCGACGACTGCCTCCAATGACGATCACGTTCGCTCTGCTCGGCCCGGTGCGGGCCCACCGGGACGGCCGTGAGCTCCGGCTGGGCACGCCCCAGCAGCGCAGCACGCTGGCCGTCCTGCTGCTGCGCGCCGGCCGCCTGGTGACCATCGACGAGCTGGTCGAGGCCCTGTGGGAACGGCCGCCGGAGACGGCGGTCGCGGCCGTCCGGACGTACCTCTCGCGTCTCCGCCGCGTCCTCGACGCCCCGCCCGGCCAGCCCCGGGTCCGCATCGACTGGCGCGACGGGGGTTACGTCTTCCTGGCCCCGGCCTACTCGCTCGACGTGACCCGGTTCCAGCAGCACACGCTGCGGGCCGCTGACGCGTTGCGCCGGGACGACCTGGAGGGCGCCGCCTTCGAGCTGCGGGGCGCCGTCGCGCTCCACCACGGTCAACCCCTCGCCGGCACGACCGGCAGTGCCTTCCTGGACGCGCACGCCGTACGCCTTTCCGAAATGTGCCGCGACGCGGCGCTCGACCTGGCCGCGGTGACCGTGGAGCTGGGCCATCCCCTGGAGGCCGTACCCCGTCTGCGGACGCTGCTGGCCGACGATCCCCTGACCGAACGCGGCCACGCCCTGCTGATCACCGCCCTCTATCGGGCCGGCCGCCGCCCGGAGGCCCTGGACCACTATCGACGACTCTGTCGGATTCTCGACAGTGAGCTCGGCATCGGCCCCAGCCCGGAGGTTCAGGACCTGGGCGACCGCGTCGCCCGCGGCGAACCCGACCCGGGCGCCCGGCTGGCCCTGCGCTGAGTTTTCGCCCACGGGAAGGATCTACTCCGGGGGTTGCCCGGGAGACTGAACGGCGAACGAGGCCCGGCAGGCTTGCAGACCGGTCACCGTCACGGCGGCATGCTCCCGCGCACGCCACCCTTCGGCGCTCAGGCGGAGGCGGTCGGAGACGACGGCCTCCCCGTCGCGGGCGTCGACCGAGATCCCGTCGGGCCGATAGCCGAGCTTGCGGGAGACGCCCTGGGACGCGTGATTGTCCTGGAACACCTCGGTGAGCCCGGCGGCCGCGCCGAGATGGTCGAAGGCCAGGCCGAGCAACCCGGTGCGGGCCTCGGTGCCGAAACCCTGACGGTGGTGCGCCAGGCCGAGCCAGGAGGCCGTCGTGACCTCCCGGACCACCGGGAAGTGGCGCGCCCGCAGATTGACCATCCCGATCGGACGCCGGTCGAGGAACACTCCCAGGCCGAGCCCCCAGTCGGCCACCTCCCACGTCGCGAGCTGGTGCCAGTGACCCCGGAGCACGAACTGCGCCCGGTCGGCGTAGCTGCCCTCGGTCCACGGCGTGAGGAAGGGCCGCTCGCCGGGCGGGTGCACGCCCCGCCCGGCCAGATCGGCCAGGGCGGCCAGCTCCTGCTCCCGCGGCAGGCGCAGCTCCAGCCTCGGGGTGGCAACGGTCAGGCCGTAGAGCGGCCACAGTTCGGCGAGCATGCCGTGCATCCTGCCCGGCCCGATCCCCGCGAACGATCGAATATCAGGTGCGCAGGATCCGGAAGCGACTCGGATCGGCCGGGTCCCGGTCGACCACCTGGACCGGCGGCCACGCCCACTGCCAGACGCTGATGCCGGGCACCCGGGAGAACCGGATGCGACCGCGGGTGCCTTCGACGTCGACGCCGGCCCAGGAGACGTCGGCCCAGGACGCGCCGGGCGAGCGCAACATCTCGGCGAGGACGAGCACCGTGTCGTAACCCTCGAAGGCGACGAACGACGGGGACCCCAGCGCCGCCGAGACGCGGGTGCCGAGCGGGCCCAGACGCGACGGCAGGTAGCGCAGGAACGGGACGCCCGCCCAGTCGGCGAATTCCGGCTGCCCGGCGGGCGCTCCGATCAGCACCTCGGCGAGCCGCGGGTCGCCGCGGACCGCACCGACGATCGACGCGGCCGGTTCCGGGTAACCGGTCAGGACGAGCAGGGCGGTCGCTCCGCTGTCGACAAGCTCCTCGCACACCGCGGCCGGGTCGACCTCGACGACGTCGAGATGGTTCCGCAGGATGCGGGTGCCCGCCTCCCAGTAGACGCTCGGCTGGGCGGCCACCGCGATCCGCCGGTGACCCGCGTCCCGGAGGAACCCGGCGTAGACCGACCAGCCGTGCGACTGGGCCGGGGCGAGGCGCGCGACCCGGTCGGTGGGTTGGTCGGTGAGCGCGTCGAGCACCGCGGACGAACACAGGAACGGCAGGCCGAGTGCGTCGGCCCGGGCGGCGGTCGCCCGGGCGGTCACGCTGTGGTATTCGCCGGCCAGCGCGGCCGCGCCCAGGCCGGCCAGCTCGTCCACCGCCGTGGGGTCGGTGCTGTCCCGCACCGTCAGCTCGATCGGCCGTCCGTCGATCTCGAGCTCCCGGGCGGCCAGCGAGAGCCCGGCGAGCAGGTGCCGCCCGGCCTCCACCCACCCGGGCCGGCTGAGCGGAACGAGCGCGCCGATCTTGACCGATGATCGCTGCATAGATCACCAGTACCACAGCGCATTTGGTTGAACCTATTAATATCGGCAGCCGATGATCGAGGTACGCGTGCTCGGCCCGGTCGAAGTGCGCGCCGGAGCGGTCACCATGACAGGGAGCGACCGCCGGCAGGCCGTACTGGCCATGCTGGTCGCGGCGCGCGGACGCGTCGTGCCCGCCGACCGGCTGGCCGACCAGCTGTGGAACGGGGCACCGCCGCCGAGCGCCACGGTGAGTCTCCAGGCGTACGTCTCGAGGCTGCGCCGCCTGCTGGAACCGGACCGCCCACCCCGAGCCGCACCCAGCGTGCTGGTCAGCGAAGCGGCCGGCTATGCGCTACGCCTGCCCGGTGACGCGGTCGACGCCTGGAATTTCGAGCGTGCCGTGCTGCGGGCGCCCGATCTGCCACCGCCGGAGGCGCTCGAGACGCTGCAGAACGGTCTGGCGTGGTGGCGGGGCTCGCCCTACGAGCAGTTCGCGGACGAGCCGTGGGCGCAGGGCGAGATCAATCGGCTCGCGGAGCTACGCCGGACGGCCCAGGAGCGCGAGGTCGAGGCGATGCTGCGGGTGGGCCGCACCGCCGACGCGGTGCCCGCGGCGACCGCCCTGACCGAGGCCGAGCCGCTGCGGGGCGAGGCGTTCCGGCTGCTCGCGCTGAGTCTCTGGGCGGCGCACCGCTCGTCGGACGCGCTCGACGTGCTCCGGCGGCATCGCCTCCGGATGGCCGATGAGCTTGGGCTGGACGCCGAGCCGGTGCTGTCCGAACTGGAGCAGGCGATCCGGGAGCAGCGCCTGGACGTGCTGGCCGAAGCGATGCGACAAGCGGTGCGGCCGGCTCAGCTGCCGCGCTCGGGAACCGTCTTCGAGGGCCGGCAGGCACAGCTGACGGCACTCGACACCAGCACGCTGTCGGTGATCACCGGGCCGGGCGGGGTCGGCAAGACGACGCTCGCGCTGCGCTGGGCGCATCGGGCCGCCGAACGCTACGAGGACGGCCAGCTCTACGCCGACCTGCGCGGTTTCGGTCCCGAGGACGCACCGGCCGACCCGGGTGACGTGCTGTTCTCGTTCCTGCTCGCGCTCGGCGTGCCCGATCACCGGGTGCCGCCGGGCCGCACCGAGCGGGTCGCGTTGTTCCGCAGCGTGCTGGCGGGGCGGCGGATGCTGCTGGTGCTCGACAACGCCCGCGACGCCGACCAGGTGCGTCCGCTGCTGCCGGGCTCCGGAGGATGCGCGGTCGTCGTGACCGGCCGTGGCGCGTTACAGGGCCTGGTCGTCGCGGACGGTGCATTACCCGTGCCGCTGGATGCGTTCGGTGACGAGGAGGCCCGTGACTATCTGCGCGTGCGGCTGGGTGCGGCGGTCGACGCGTACCCGGAAGCCCGCGACGCGATCGTCGCGCGCTGCGGCGGCCTGCCCCTCGCCCTGGCCCTGGTCGCCGCCCGCGCGGCGACCTTCCCACTGCCCGCGGTGGCCGCCGAACTGGCCGAGGAGGAGGGCCTCGAGTCCCTGCCCGACCTTCGCGCGGTGTTCTCCTGGTCCTATCGCCATCTGGCGCCCGACGAGGCCGACCTCTTCCGCCTTCTCGCGCTGCACCCCGGGCCCGATCTCACGGTGCCGGCGGTCGACGCGGTCACCGCCCTCGGCCGGCCCGGCACGCGGGCCCTGCTGCGTCGCTTACGCGACGCCCACCTTCTCATCGAGAGCCAGGCGGGCCGGTTCCGCTTCCATGACCTCCTTCGGGCGTACGCCCGGGAGCTCACCGCAAGCAGGGACACCGAACAGGACCGGCGCCGGGTGGTTCTGCGCCTGGTCGAGCACCACCTGTACTCGGCCGGGAACGCCAGCGCCGTGCTCTACCCCTATCGGAGTCCGGACCGCCTCGGCCCCGGTCCGGCCGAGGCCGCCGCGGTGGCGTTCGCCGACCGGGCCGCCGCCTTCGCCTGGATGGACGCCGAATACGGCAACCTGCTCGCCCTGACCGAGGTCTGCCCGAAGCATCTGGGCCGGTTCGCCTGGGCGCTCGCGTCCTACCAGCAGGACCTGCGGTACTTCCTGGACGACTCGATCGACCTGGCCCGCCGCGCTCTCGAGGTGGCGCGGGAGGACGACGACCCGTGGTGGGTCGGGTTCCTGCACTACCTGATCGGCCGCGGCCACCTGCGGCTCAACCGGCGGGCCGAGGCGCGCGCCGACCTGGAGCGGGCGATCGAGGTCGGGCGGCAGACCGGCGACCCGCTGCGCCTGGCCCACGGGCTGCTCAGCGTGGCGCTCTGCATCACCGGCGTGCACGAGGTGCCGTCGCGGCAGCAGGCCGAGGCGGCGTTCCCGTACGCGACCGAGGCCCGCGAGCTCTACCGGGCGATGGCCCAGCCGCTGGGGCGGGTCGAGGAGGCGAACACGCTGCATCCGATCGGCTGGTATCACTACTATCAGCCGGGCGGGCGGGAGAAGGCGCTGCGCCACTTCCGGGAGAGCGTCGAGATCAACCTGCGCCTGTCCCATCTGCACGGCGCCGCCAGCTCGTGGATGCAGCTGGCCCGGATGCTGCAGGTCAGCGGGCGGATCGACGAGGCGGTGGCGGCCTTCGAGGAGGCCCTCGAGCTGTACGGTGACGTGCCCGGCCTGCGCATCGAGCCGCTGATCGGCCTCTACACGTGTCATCGGGCGCTCGCCGACGACCAGAACGCCCAGCGGGCCCGGGCGGCAGCACTCGGCCTGCTCGAGACGGCCCGCTATCCGGACATCGCGCGACTCCGGTCGATCCTCGGAGTTAAGGATCATTTAAGCGACAACTCCGGCAACGAGTCACCGTCCGTAAAGTGACGGGTCCGGGCTGTGACTGACTGTGCATGCCAGATCGGGCGGTAACGGGTTGCCGGACGACAAGTGAGAACGAGACGCTCTTCCTCGCATTTGGACCACCGATGCGCGGAAGGATCCGACGACACGTGCAGTCATCCCCCTCGCGGCCCGGCAGCACCTCGGCCGAAGCCGCCACCGCCGACCTCAGTGGCCGGTGCGTGGGCAACTCGTACATCCTCATCGCGCCGGTCGGGCAGGGCGCGACCGGCACCGTGTGGCGGGCGATCGAGCGCAGCTCGGGCGTCTACGTCGCGGTGAAGCTCCTGCACGACTCGCTGCTGCGGCAGCCCAAACTGGTCACCCGGTTCGTCCGCGAGCGCACGATCCTGATGATGATGCGTCACGACAACATCGTCGGCGTCCGCGATCTCTTCAGCGTGGGCGAGTCGCTGGCTCTGGTCATGGACTTCGTCGCCGGCGGCACCCTCCGCGACCGCCTGATCGCCTCCGGCACGGTGCCCCCGTCCGAGGCCGCGCAGCTGCTCGCCCAGGTCGCGGCGGCGCTCACCCAGGCCCACGAGCTGGGCGTGGTGCACCGCGACGTCAAGCCGGACAACATCCTGCTCGAAACGCAGGCCGACGGCGCCGGCCAGGTCAAGCTGACCGACTTCGGCATCGCCCGGGTCCTCGACACGGCCGGGCTCACCACGCCCCACGCGATCATGGGCACGCCGCACTACATGGCGCCCGAGGCGGCGACCGGGGTGGTCGATCCGGCGGCCGACGTCTACGCGGTCGGGGTGGTGCTCTACGAGCTGGTCAGCGGGCACACGCCGTACTCCGGGGAGCCGCTCGCCGTCCTGCGGCGCCACGTCGAGAGTGAGCCGGAGCGTCCGTCCGGCATGCCGGACGCGGTCTGGGACATGATCGCCTGGTGCCTGGACAAGGACCCCCGGCGCCGGCCATCGGCCGGCGAGCTCGCCATCGCTCTGCGCGATCTCTCGCGGCAGACGGCCGGCGAGCCGGCCCTGCCGGTCGCCGAGAGGATGACGGCGCTGAGCGCGAAGGCGCCTGCGCATCCTTCCGTACGCCGTGAGCCCGCCCGCCGACGCCCGCGTAACGGACCGCGGTCCTGGGTCTGGCGCCGGCCGGGAATGATGGTCGCGCTGATCGCGGGCCTGATGGCGGTCTCCGGAGTGGGCGGGGTCAAGCTGTGGCGGGTGCTCGACAGCACCCCGGCCCGCGGAGCCGTCCAGTCCACCGGGCCGATGATCCACCTCCCGGCGCAGGAGCGCCTGGCCTCGCCGGGCGCGTCCGCCTCCCCGGGACCCTCCTCGGCCGCCGCGCCGCCGGTGCTGGTCGCCGGCACCCCGACCGAGGGGCTACCGCCGGCGGGCGCGTTCGAGGCTCCCGCGGCCTCCGGTGCGGTGACGGCGGGACCGGCGCACGCCGCGGTGACCGTGGGGCCGGGCACGGCCGGCGGGTCGGTCGAATTCGGGCCGTGGCGCTGCGGCGACGACTACACCTGGGACCTCGGGCACCCGGTGCTGGCCAAGCCGTGCAACTCGCTCGGCGACGCGATCCGGGTGATGGGCATGACCGAGGCGATGCCGGGCATCCAGGCCGACTTCACGCTCTCGGTGCGCGACGCGTCGAGCGACGCGGTCGTGGCCGGACCCTTCACGTGCAAGGGCCTGCTGTTCACCGACTTCGAGATGAAGCACAACTGCGGCCCGGTCGACCTGCAGGCGCCGCACGGGCACCGTTACCTGGTGGCCGAGACCTGGACGTACACCGGCCGCTCGATCCTGCCCGGTGGCATTGCTCGAGGGCCGGCGTTCGACTGGTGACCGCCTTCAGACGTTGACCTGCACATATTGCTGGCCGGCCGTGTTGACCACGCGGACGGCCTGCACCTGCGCCGGGTCGATGAGTGCGCTGCCGTTGAGCGTGACCGGCTTGGTCTCGGCGGTCGCCGAGGCGAGCCAGCTGCCCGCCAGCACCTTCGTGCCGTCCCTCGCCACGACCTCGACCCGGCACTTCTCGCCCGGCTTGATGCCGACGACGGTGGCGTCGACCCGCACCCAGCCGGCCGCCGGCGTGACGGTCACCGACATGCGGGCGCCGGTCGTCGGGTCTTCCGCGGCGCCGTTGCGGGTGCCCGCGACCACCGAGGCGGTCGGCTCGGCGACCGGGCCGGAGGGTGCGGTCGAACGGCCGACAATGACGCCGCCCCCGATCGCGACCACGATCACTGCGGCCGCGGCGGAGACCAGCATCGCCGTACGCCGAAAGCGCTTGGCCCCGGACTCCTGCCGCACCTGCCGGAGGGTCCGCTGCAGGAGCAGGTCGGCACCGTCGGGTGGCCCGTCGAGGAGCATCTCCTCGGGCACCTCACGCAGGGCGTCCGCCCACGACTGCATCGAGTCGACCTCGGCCCGGCACTCGGCGCAGCGGCTCAGGTGCTCGTCCGCCTGCTGCTTCTCTTCCGGAGTCAACATCTCCATCAGGTAGCCGGCGATGTCCACGTGTTCGTTGGTCGGCGGATTCATGACGCTGCCCTAACAATCTGAGGTTCGGCTTCGCGCAGGGCGCGGAGCGCGTAGAACGACCGGGATTTGACCGTCCCGGGCGGAATGCCGAGTTCCTTGGCCGCCTCGGCCACGGTGTTGCCCTTCAGGTAAACCTGCTCGAGCACTTCACGGTGCTCGGGGGACAACCGGTTCAACGCATCGACCACAACCATCGAGGTGACGATGCGATCGGCATGGTCGCCCTCCACCGCGGCGTCGGGTGGGCTCTCGCCCACCTCGGGGGCCCGGCGGGCGCGGGCCCGCACCTGGTCGACCACGATATTGCGGACCACGGTGAGCAGCCAGCCGCGCACCGAGCCCTTGCCGTTGGCCAGGCTGTCCGGGTGACGCCAGGCGCGCACCAGGGCCTCCTGCACCACGTCCTCGGCCGCGGCGCGATCTCGCGTCAGCTGTGTCGCATACGCCAGCATGGCGCGTCCGTGTTCGGTGAACAGTGATCTGACCAGAGCCTCATCGGCCACCTCCCGGCTCGTTGACGGCATCGCCTTCCACCCTCCGCGGCACCGGACGCGCCGCCATGGTCAGCATGCGGCACGGTCCGTCCGAAGGCGACAGGGGACGGGCCGGTGGCTTCCGTGGATACGTCCCCGTGGCTCCGGTCGGATCAAAACCGCCCGCGAATTGGCACAGCTCGGCACTGAACCATCCGGGCGCAAGGCGTCGTGTGGGTGGCAGGTCTCTTCGAGGAGGGCAGTCATGAACAGGCGCATCACTCTGACGGTGGCGCTGGTCGGGTTGGGCGCCGGACTGGCCGCCTGCTCGCATCCGGCCGCAGCCTCGCACCAGACGGCCGAGATCACCGTTCCGGTGGCCGCGACCGCCGCCGCACCACCGCCCGCGCAGGGTCCCGGCGAGCCGCCCGTACTGGCCGGCGCCGGCCCTTCCGCTTCCGGCCCTTCCGCTTCCGGCCCTTCCGCTGCCGACTCCCCGGCGGCCGCCGACCCGGTGCCGTCGCCGACGGTCGCGAAGACGCAGAAGTGGGTCAAGATCTACAGCGGCCAGTCGAAGACGAACATCACGCCGCCGAAGTCGAGGACCACGGGCAGCCACACCGTCGAACTGGACGCCACCGAAAACCCGCAGATCGGCACCTACCTGGCCGACGGCGCCGGCCGCACCCTCTACGTCTTCGACAACGACACCGCCCGGCCCCCGAAGTCGAACTGCAACGGCGACTGCGCCAAGGCCTGGCCACCCCTGCTGATCAAATCACCCGGCAAGATCTACCCCAAGGGCGTCGACCCGAAGATCGTCGGCTACGTCGAGCGGGCCGACGGCCACTGCCAGGTCACCGTGAACGGCCACCCGGTCTACTACTTCATCGCCGACGCCAAGCCGGGCGACATCAACGGCCAGGGCGTCAACGGCAAGTGGTTCGCGGTGGCCCCGAACGGCGGCAGGACCACCAACGTCCCGGTCTTCCCCAACAAATAGTCTTCCCGTCCCCCGGTTGGTAAAAGCGTCGAGGCGGCTCCGCCAGGGCCGCCTCGACGTGCGCGCACCAGCCGAGATTGAACACGTCCGACAGTCCATGCGGTCCATCACGGCAGATCACTGGCGTCGAAGTAGAAGACGTCGTAGTCCCTGATGCCATTGGTCGGCGGCCTGCCCGTCACCACATTCCACACGGTCTGGAACACGCACCCAGCCGTCACATACCAGCCGTGAAGGTCCAACGTCGCAGCCGGCGTGAGCACCTCGGTCAACACATCATCACAGGACAACGCCGCACGAAGTTCGCCAAGTTGCTCGTCAAGAGGAAGCCGGCTATGGGCTCCGGCAAGACGCCCCGATCGCCGCGCTGGCCGAGGCCCGGCCCAGTCAGCGGTTGCCTGTTTTGTCCCAGCGTGGTGGCAGGATGACGGCGTGCTCTCAGACACCCCTCGCTGACCCCGATCGGAACCGTCCGCACGGCCCGCACCACCCCTGAGGACGACCACTGGGCCCGGTCACGTCGGTCATCAAGGGCCTCCACCTGCATGTCCAGGGCCTGGACGCGATCGACGGCACCCCGGTCCTCGACATCAAGCCCTACCTGACCGAGATGAACCCGCCGGCCGCCGAGATCCGCGAGCCGGCCTGGGTCCACGAGGTCATGAAGTCGTACTGGTAGCCGGGCCGACCGACCGGCGTGTCGGCATGGCGACAATCGAGCCGGTCGGGCCCGGCCGGGCGGTTTCTGCGGCATGTCGGCGCTGGCCAGAGGGCCTGTCGATGCGGCCGGCGCGGTGCCGTCGGCGGGTGGGAAATCGGTTGGCTCGGAGGGTGAACCTGATCGATGGTTCTCAGCGTGTGAGGAGCATGTTTTCGCCGGAATGTCGGGGGCTGGTGGCCATGCGAAGAAACCGCAAGCCGACCACCGCGGAGGCGGTCGCCATTCTTGCCGCCGTGGCGCGGGAGACGAAGTCGTACACCGATCCGAGGGCGGAGTACCCGCTGGCCGAGAAGGCGCGTGAGGCGCGCCTCGCCGGGGCCGACCGGCGCCGGCCGCGGCACCTGCACTAGGGCGGCCTAGCGCGGCTTCATCGCGGCCAGCGCCGCCCGGGTCTGGGCGTCCGGGTCCGGCCCGAGCGGCCGGAGAATGACCGTGGACGCCCCGGCCGCCTCCAGCTCGGCGATCCGGGCCGGCAACGACGAGGCGGGGCCGGTCAGGGTGTAGACGTCGGCCGGCGGCACGCCGAGCCAGGCCGCCTGGCCCTCGATCGCCTCCCGGGTCACCGAGGTGGCATGCGACGGATCGTCGTCGACGCGCAGGAAAGCGAAGACGATCAGCTCGTGAGCGGGCCGGTCGCCGGACGCCGCCCCGCGGGCGATGTGGCCGCGGGCGTCGGCGATCGACGACGGGCCGTGCCCCTCGGCGATGATCGTGCCGTCGGCGACCCGCCCGGACAGCTCCAGCGACCGCGGCTGGACGACCCCGGTGACGATCGGCGGGACCGCGAGCGGCGGATGCACGAGTTTGACGCCGTCGACCGTCACCTCGCGGCCGTGCAGCTCGACGGTCTCCCCCGCGAGCAGGCCGCGTACGGCGACGATCGTCTCCTCCAGCAGCGCGAGCTTGCGCGGCGTCGACGCGCCGACCCGGGCCATCCACTCGGGCACCCCGTGTCCGACGCCGGCGACCAGGCGGCCCGGCGCCGAGCGCTCCAGCATCGCCAGTTCCATCGCCAGCAGCGCCGCGTTGCGCAGAGCGACCGGTGCGATGCCGATGCCGACCCGCAGCCGTTCGGTGGCGGCCAGCGCGAACGCGGTCGACGCGATCGACCCGGCCCAGCCGAGGTCCTCGACGACCCACAGGTCGTCGGCGCCGAGCGACTCGAGAAGCGCCGCGTAGCCGGTGAGCTCCGCCGGAGGCCGGTCGCGGTCGAACATGAAGCCGATCCGGATCATGGCCGCAGCCTACCCGGCGCCCAGGGCTCGTCCCGGCTCATGCGAGCGGCGTCGCCCGGGAGGACCCGTCTACGGGCCGCGGGAGCGGGCCTCGCTGATCGCCTTCAACCGGGCCGGGACCGACCCCTTCACCGTGGTCAAGCGCCTCGACCAGCGCGGCGTCGAGGCGCGGGCGGGCTGCCACTGCGCCACGCTGGCCCACCACGCGCTGCGGCTCGACCCGCCGGCTGAGCTTCGCGGTCTACAACAACGAGGAGGACGTCGACCGCGCGGTCGACGCGGTGGCCTCCGCGCCGTGAGGCGGATCGCCTGATGTCCGACGCCGTGACCGGGTGAGTTCCCGGAAGAGCTCGACCAGCTCGCGCGGCGGCTGGGTGCCGGCCGCGTTGTCGGTCACGACCCGGCCGGTGCCCGGGAAGTCGAAGTGGGCGCGGATCCGGTTCACGTCCAGGCCGGTCATGGCCGGGTCTTCCAGATGCCGGCCATCAGCGGCCAGAGCATGGGACGGTCGGGGTCGCCGGCCGCGTCGTCGTTCAGCCGGGTGAGGGCCGCCTCGGCCTTGTCCCCGGTCGTGACGCCGTTCGCGATCGCGGACGGGAGCAGGCTGCGGAGGACGTGCCCGAGCATCTGGGCGCCCTGGCTCAGCGGCAACAGAAGTCCGGAGACGTCGGTGCCGTCGGCCGTTCCGACGCCCGCCTCCTTCAGGAAGGTGGGCAGCTTGAGGCCGGCCCGGACGTCGCAGCCGGCGGCCGTGAACGACTCGATGACCAGGCGGGCGACGTCCTCGACGCCCGGCGCGGCGGGCACGCAGCAGGCCGAGGTGAGGTCGTAGTCCTGGATGACGAGGTGACCGTCCGGGGCGACCGCATCCCAGAGCCGGCGCACCACCTCGACCCGTTCCGGCAGGTGGAACAGGAGCAGGCGGGCGAAGACGAGGTCGTAGGTGCCCTCGATGGGGTCCCGGGTGACGTCGCCGACGAGGATGTCGCAGTTGCCGGGCATCTGCTGGCTGACCACGCCGACCAGGGCGGCGTCCGAGTCGAGCCCGGTCACGTGACCCGACGGGCCGACGCGGTGCGCGAGCAGGCGCACGGTCTCTCCCGGGCCGCAGCCGACGTCGAGGCAGCGGGCGCCGACCGGCAGGGCGATCCGGTCGAGCAGGCGGGCGGTCGCGGTCTCCCAGACGCGGGCCTGGGCCCGCAGGCGGTCGTATTCGGCGGATTCACGCAGCAACGAGTAAGTGGTCATGGTGTCGATGCTCGGCCGGACGGCTCATTGTTGCGTCGTGGAGGCGACCACGAGGTTTCGGCTGTCGCCGACCGGACGTACCTTCGGCCCATGCCCCGCGTTCTGATGCAGCGTGACGCCGAGATGGCGGCCCTCGGTCGCCATCTGAGCGGCGTGCGCCAGGGCGCGGGCCAGGTGATCATCGTCTGCGGGCCGGCCGGCATCGGCAAGTCGAGCCTGCTCGCCGCGGCCGCCGACGCGTCCGGGTTGCGAGTGCTGCGGGCCAGTGGCAGCCCGCTCGAACAGGACGCCGGCTGGGGCATCGCCCGCCAGCTGTTCGCGCCGCTGCGGGACAGTTCTTCGTGGACCGGCCCGGCCCGCCGGGCCCTCGATGCCGACTTCTCCGAGCCGGCCCTGGCCGGTGACGCCATGCACGCGGCCGCCTATGGGCTGACCATGCTCGCCTGCGGCCTGGCCGACCGCGTGCCGACCCTGCTGGTGGTCGACGACGTGCACTGGGCCGACGCGCCGTCGCTGCGCTGGCTGGTCCAGCTGAGCCGCCGGCTCGGCGACCGTCCGCTGGGGGTGCTCGGCGCCGTACGCTCCGGCGACCCACCCGCCTCGCCGGGCCTGCTCGCCGAGCTGCTGGCGGCCGCGTCCACGCCACCGATCCGGCCGGTCCCGCTCGGCCCGGACGCGGTGACCGCCCTGGTCGGCCATCGGTTGCCAGGCGCCGGGCCGTCGTTCGCGCTGGCCTGCCACGCGGTGACCGCGGGCAATCCGTTCCTGCTCGGGGCCCTGCTGGCGCACCTGGTCGCGGAGGGCGTCGAGCCGACCGACGAGGTGGGGGCGCGGCTCGGCACGTTCGGGCCCGAGCAGGTGGCGCGCGTGCTCGACCGCCAGCTGGCCCGGCTGCCGTCGGGGGTGGGCGACCTCGCGCGGGCGTTCGCGGTGCTCGGGCCGGCGGCGCCGCTTCGCCAGGCGGCCGTTCTGGCCGGTCTGGACCCGGCGGGCGCCGCGCGGACGGCCGACCGGCTCGGCGAGGCCGGGCTGCTGCGCGGGGCGACGGCCGAGGGAACCTACGCGCTGGTGCACCCGCTGGTGGCGGCCGCCCTCCACGAGGGGATTTCGCCCGGGGAGCGGGCGTTGTGGCACGGGCGCGCGGCCGGCGTCCTGGCGGCCGAGCGGGCCGACCCGGAAGTCGTTGCCCTGCACCTGATGCGGACCGAGCCGTCGCGGGACCCGGCGACCGTGCAAGCGCTGCGCGTGGCCGCCCGCCGAGCCGGGCGGCGGGGTGCGCTCGAAAGCGCCGAGGCGTTCCTGCGGCGGGCCCTCCACGAGCCGCCCGGCGAAGCCGGGGACGAGGCCGAGGTGCGGGCCGAACTGGCGCTGCTGCTCGCCACCCAGGCCGGACCGGAGGCGGCCGGGCTGCTCGGCGAGGCGCTCGACCTCGCGACCGAACCCGAGCGGCGGGCCCGGCTGGCGCTGGCCGGTGCGCGCGCGCTCGGACTCGCCGGATATTTCCACGATGCGCTGCGGTTGTGCCGGCGCGGTCTGGAATGCACGGACGGGGTCTCGCCCAGGCTGCTCGCCCGCATCGAGGCCGAGCTGATCGGGAACGCCGGCATCTGGGCGGGCTGGCGGGACGACGCCCGAGCCCGGCTCGCCTCGCCGGTGGGCGGGCGGACGGTTCCGGTCGGGCGGGTCAACGAGGCGTGGATCGCGCTCTACGACGGGCGGCCGGCCGAGGAGATCCGCGCGCTGCTGCGCGGGGCGACCGACGACGAGGAGGACGCGGACTCGATCCTCGGCACCACGGCCACGATCGCGATGATCGCCTGCGGGGACCTGGACGGGGCGCGCGAGCGGTGCGGTGCCCTGATCGACACGGCCCGGCCGAAGGGGTGGCTGATCGCGCTGGCGCACGGCGGGTTCCTGCGGGCGATGGCCGAGGTGCCGGCCGGGCGGATCGACGAGGCGGGCGAGGACGCTCGGATGGCGTACGAGTTCAAGAAGCACAGCAGCCCGCCGATCGCCCTGATCTGGTCGCTGCTGCCGCTGGCCGACGTGCTGATCGAGCAGGACGAGCTGGACGAGGCCGCGCGCCTGCTGGACCGGGCGGCGGTGATTGCTGGGTCGTTGACGGCGCCGATGCTCGCCGAGCGGCGGGGGCGTCTGCTGCTCGCCCGGCACCGGCCGGCTGAGGCGCATGAGGCGCTGCTCCGTGCGGCCGACGAGTGGCGCGGGCTGGGCATGGTAAATCCGGCGCTGGCCACCTGGCGGGTGGACGACTGCCTGGCGCTGGCCGAACTGGGCGAGATGCCGGCCGCCCGGGCTCTCGCGGACGAGCACATCGAGCTGGCGAGGCGGACGCATGCCACCGGACAGCACGGCGCCGGTCTCCGCGCGGCCGCCCGCACCGGTACGCCGATCGAACGACTCACCGAAGCGGTCCACGTCCTGGAAGGCAGCCCGTTCCGGCTGGAACTGGTCCGGGTTCTGGTCGACCTCGGGGCGGCCCGGCGCCGGGCCGGTCAGCGCGCGAGCGCCCGCGAACCGCTGATCCGCGCCCTCGACCTGGCCACCCGTGGGGGCATGCGCGCGCTCGCCGACCGGGCCCGGACCGAGCTGCTGGCGGCCGGCGCGCGTCCCCGCCGGACCGCCTCGTCCGGGTGGGACGCCCTCACCCCGGCCGAGCTCCGCGTCGCGACCCTCGCCGCGAACGGCTGCGGCAACCGGGAGATCGCCCAGCAGCTGTTCGTGACCCGGCGTACGGTCGAGACCCACCTGACCCACGTCTTCCAGAAGCTCGGCGTGACCACGCGAGCCGGGCTCACAGCGACCCGAGGCGTCCGCTGAGGAACGCGCGCTCGGCTTCGTTGGCGGTCAGCGCCAGCGCCTCGCGGTAGGCGTCGGCCGCCTCGGTCGTTCGGCCGAGACGGCGCAGGAAGTCGGCGCGGGCCGCGCTCAGGTAGCCGTACGTCGCCAGCGACGGCTCGGCGAGCAGCGGGTCGAGCGCGTCCAGCCCGGCCTGCGGGCCGTCGCGCATGCCGACGGCGACGGCGCGATTGAGGTCGACGACGCTCGAGCCGGGCCAGAGGCGGCGCAACACGTCGTAGAGGGCCACGATCTCCGACCAGTCGGTGTCGGAGAAGGACGGCGCTTCCGCGTGGACCGCGCTGAGGGCGGCTTGCACGGCAAATCGGCTGGGCGGTCGCCGACGCAGGGCCTCGGCCAGGAGACTGGCAGCCTCGTCGATCAGGGTGCGGTCCCACGCCGTACGGTCCTGGTCTTGAAGGAGACGCAAGGCGCCGTCGCCGGAGTGCCGCGACGCCGAGCGTGCGTGATGGAAGAGCAGGAGCGCGAGCAACGCCGTGACCTCGGCCTCGGCCGGCATGAGCAGGTGCAGGAGCCGGGCGAGGGCGATGGCGCCGTCGACCAGATCGCGACGGACGACCTGATCGCCGGCCGGCGGGGCGTGGCCCGTGGTGAAGATCAGGTGGACGACGTCGAGGACGGCACCGAGGCGCTCGCCCAACTGTTCCGGGGTGGGCACGCGGTAGGGGATGCGGGCCGCGGCGATCTTTTTCTTGGCCCGGGTGAGACGGGCGGCCATCGTGGGTTCGGAGACCAGGAAGGCCCGCGCGACCTCGACCGTGGAAAGCCCGCAGACCAGCTTGAGGGTGAGTGCGACCTGGGTCTCGCGGGCGAGCGCCGGGTGGCAGCAGGTGAAGATCAGCATGAGCCGCTCGTCGCCCGGATCGTCCTCCTCCCCGGTCACCAGGAGCGGGAGTCTCTGTTTCAGCGCCGCCTCCCGGCGCAACGCGTCGTGGGCCTTGTTGCGCGCGACGTGGGTCAGCCATCCGCCCGGGTTGCCGGGGATCCCGGTGCCCGGCCACGTCGCAAGTGCCTGGGCGAACGCCTCCTGAGCGCATTCCTCGGCCAGGTCGAGGTTCCGCGTCAGGCGCGCGGTGGTCGCGAGTACCTGCGCCCAGTCGCGGCGGTGGGCCTGCGCCACCGCCGCGACCACGTCGGACGACGTCATCCGTGGTCGACGACCGGTCGGATCTCGACACCGCTGTGCCCGGCCCGCACCTCGGGCAGCAGCGCCACGAGCCCGGTGACCTCGTCGAGGTCGGCCGCCTCGAGCACGTAGAAGCCGCCGAGCACCTCCTTGGTCTCGAGGAACGGCCCGTCGGTCGTGATCAGTCCGCCGGCGCCGTCGGTGCGCAGGGTCGTCGCGGTGGACGCCGCCGCGAGCTCTTCCCCGCCCACCACCCGCTTGCCGGCCGCCTCCCGGAACCGCACGTGGGCGGCGTCGTGCTCCCTCAACTGCTCTTCCGTCATCGCCTCCCACTCTTCGTCGACCCCGTGAATGAGCAGCAGATACTTGGCCATTTTCCCGACCTTCCGGCTATTCGGATCCGTCGGTGAGGATCCGCACACCCACCCGACGAACGGGCGTCCGCGAATTTCGACAGCCTAGGCTCGAATCATGCCGATGCATCGGGTCGACCTGGGCGAGGTCCCCTATTCCGAGGCCCTGGCCTCCATGTCGCAGTGGGTGGACGAACGCCGCGAGGGCCGCGCCCCCGACCGCCTGTTCCTCCTCAACCACCCGCCGGTCATCACCTACGGCAAGCACACTCCCCCGACCGACCTCCCCGCGGACAGCGACTGGCTCCCCGTGGTGCCCGTCGACCGCGGCGGCCATGCCACCTATCACGGCCCGGGCCAGCTCGTCGGCTACCTGATCATGAACTTGCGGGACCGGGGCCCGGCCGACGTGGTCCGCTGGCTCGAGAACTCCCTGATCGCCGGGCTGGCCGACCTCGGCTTCCCCGCCGTCCGCCGCGACACCCCGAAAGGAGGAAACAGTCTGGTCGGCGTCTGGACCCCGGCCCACGCCAAACTCGTCTCGATCGGCATGCGCATCCGCGGCGGCATCACCAGCCACGGCTTCGCCCTCAACATCGACCCCGACCTCACGGTCTACGACCGCTTCACCGCCTGCCGCCTCGACGGCGTCGAGATGACATCCCTCCGCCGCCTGGCGGAAAACACGGGCGGCGAACTGCCACCCGAGCCGATCGTCCGGGACGCGCTGGCGGCCCGGTTGGGCGCGGTTACCGTACGCGTCGAGCCCGGGCCCGGCTACTCCACCGCGTGACCGAACTCGCGGGCCAGCGGGGCCAGGTCCGGCTCGCTGTACTCGGTGACGAGGGCCGAGAACCGGGCGGCGTGCGCGGCGCCGAAACGGCTCACCCGGCCGGCGTACGTCGTGGCGGTCACGAAGACCGGCGGGGTGCTCTTGGTGTGGAACTTGTCGGCGTACATCAGCAGACGTTCCTCGCCGGAATCGGCGAGATAATCGGTGACCGGAAGCGGCAGGTGCTGGCGCAGCACGTCGTCGCGGGTGATGCCGGCGCCCGTGTGGTGGGCGCAGAAGCGGGCCAGCACCGGCGGGAAGCCGCGCCGAAGCAACAGGTCCTCGCCGAGGATGCCGTGACGGATGTACTCGGAGCCGTCGAGCAGGTGCACCCCGATGTCGTGCAGCAGGCAGCCGGCGCGCACGAGTTCGGCGTCCACGCTCAGATTTCGCGCCTCGATCAGCTGCGCGGCGATAGCCCACACGATCTCGCAATGCGTGTACACGAGGTCGAAGGCCTCCGCGCTCGGCGCGATTTCCTTGTGCAGCGACCGGATCTGCTCCGGGGACGGAATCATCGGGGCGCCCCGTCCCACCTCCAGCTTTCCCGCGGTACGGGGCCGCGGCCGGTGACATCGAGCAACGTCTGCCACGCGTCGCCGTCCGCCGATGCCGCCGGGAAGAGCCGGCGCAGTGCGCCCGCGCACAGGTCGGCCGGCGGCTCCCAGGCGAAGCCGAGGCCGCCCGCGACGTCATGCATGTGGGCCAACACCTCGACCACGCCCATCGCCGCGAAGCCGCTCGGATCGGACGGGCCGTAATTGTGGAATGACATCCGGTCGGCCGGGGTGGTCGCGACCATCGCCGCCAGCAACGACCCGGACGACTCGAAAACGGTGAGCAGCCCGGACGGCCCCTCGGACGGGTCGCCGTAGATCGCCAGCGGCGGCCCGCCCGCACGGTGATATTTCCAGCCGAACGGCACATAGGTGGTGCGGGCCGCCGGTGCGGCGCTCAGCTGAGCGGCGTACGAGAGGAGGTCGTCGCTCATGTGCTCGACCGTTTCCCAGCAGGTCCACTGCAGCGACCCGGCGGACACGCTCCAGTCGAGCCCGGCCGCGCCGGCCAGCGCGTCCCGGGCCAGCATCACGGCCCTCGTCACATCCTCAGCGTCCACCGGGCGACCCTACCGTGGGTTCTGTGGCCCGCGGTTTGTACCGTCTCGGACGTGATCAAGGTGGCGGTGGTCGGGGTCGGGAACAACACGTCGGCGCTCGTTCAAGGGATAGCGTTCTATTCCGACGGCAACAGCCTCGTCGGCGTCCGGCGGCCCGAGGTCGGCGGGATCGGCGTCACCGACGTCACGGTGGTGGCCGCGTTCGCGATCTCCGGCGACAAGGTGGGCCGTGACCTGCACGAGGCGATCTTCGTGGCGCCCAACAACTTTCCGCGGATCGGCCGGGAGCTGCCCCCGTCGGGGGTGACCGTCGAGCGCGGCCTGGTCGATGCGGCAGACGTCGAACGGGTCGCGCAAGCGCTCAACGAGGCCGAAGTGGTGCTCTATTCGGCGCCCAGCGGGCGGCCGGACACGGCCCGTGCCTACGCCGAGGTGGCCCTGCGGGCGGGGGCCGCCTTCGTCAACACCACATCCGATCCGGTCGCACGGGACGAAACCTTGCGGGCCCGGTTCGAGGAGGCCGGACTGCCGCTGATCGGGGACGACCTGGCCAGCCAGTTCGGCAGTTCGGTGGTGCACAGGGCGCTGCTGCGGCTGGTCGAGGAGCGCGGCCTCACACTCGTCAGCTCCTACCAGGTGAACCTGGGTGGCACCGAGGACTTCCGCAACCTGGTCGAGAACCCGAACACCAAGCACCGATCCAAGCTGAACGCGGTCGGTTCCGACAAGGTGCAGATGGCGCCGCTCGGCTTCCTGCCCCAGCTGAAATCGGAGAAGGTCGCCCACCTCAACATCGAGGCCCAAGGTTGGGGCGGCACCGCGGTGAGCCTCGACGTGCACCTCAAGGTCCACGATCCGAGCGGGGCCGCGGGCGTCAACATCGACCTGGTCCGGTTCGCCGCCGACGCCCTGCGGAACGGTCGCGGCGGCTACCTGGACGAGGCGGCCACCCTGCTGAAGTCGCCACCGGGAACCCTGACCTGATCTCATGAGCCGGTGCTGACACTTGGTGTGGATCTGGCGGCGGCCGACGAGCGGACCGCGCCGGCGGTCATCGAGTGGCGGGCGGGCGAGGCCGAAGTCAAGCGGCCTTCCAGGCGGCGCTCCTTCTGACCCGCCTGGCGGCGATGGGCTTCCGACCTGATCGGCTCGGGCCGGTCCTACGCGTCGTGATACGCCGCGGGCTCGGGCGCGATCCGCTTGGACATCAGGCAGAACTCGTGGCCCTCCGGGTCTTCCAGCACCACCCACGAACCGCTGCCGACGATGCTCGACCGGGTGGCGCCGAGGCTGAACAGTCGTTCCAGCTCCTCTTCCTGGCTGCGGTCGGTCGGGCACACGTCGAAATGCAGCCGGTTCTTGCCCGCCTTCGGCTCGGGCACCCGGATAAACAGGATGTCCGGGCTGACCGTCGCCCCGCGGATCGCCACCCCGGTCTGGTCGCGGGCGAAAATGCGGTAACCGAGGACGCTGCTCCAGAAGGCGGCCATCACCTCCGGATCCCGGCAGTCGATAACCATGTCGCCGATGCGGCTCGTCATGGGCGAGACCCTAGCCCAGCGGCCATAATGGTCCGCTGTGGAACTGGACGCATATCAGCGGGGTGCCCTCCGGACTGCGGCATCGCGGGAAACCAAGAACGAGCTGCTGCACCTTGTGCTCGGGCTGGTCGGCGAGTCCGGCGAGATCGCCGAGAAGTTCAAGAAGTGGGTGCGGGACCTCGGCAGCGACGAGGCACTGATCGACCGGGGCGACATCGCGAAGGAACTCGGCGACGTGCTCTGGTACGTGGCGGTGCTCGCCGACTATCTCGACCTGTCGCTTGACGACATCGCGGCCACCAACCTGGCCAAACTGGCCGCCCGCCAGAGTCGCGGCGTGCTCGGCGGCAGCGGCGACGACCGATGAGCGGGCGGGCGATGGGGTTGCCGGAGGTTGCTGGGGCGGTTGTTTTCGACTGCGACGGGCTGCTCGTCGACACCGAGAGCGGGTGGAGCCGGGCCGAGTCGGCGATCTTCGCCGAGCATGGGTTCGGTTTCGGGGCCGAGCAGAAGGCGCTGCTGATCGGGAAGACGCTCGAGGACGGGGCGGCCGCCATGGCCGCCTATTTCGGGCGGCCGGACGACGCGGCGGCGATCGCGGGCCGGCTGCACGAGCTGGTGGCGCGGGAGTTGGCCGCGGGCGCGGATGCCCTGCCGGGCGCCCGCGAACTGGTCGCGGCGGTGCGGGAAAGGGTGCCGGTCGCGGTGGCCAGCAACAGCCCGCGCGAGTTCGTGGATGCGGCGCTGGCCTCGGCGGGGCTGGAGTTCGGTGAGGTGCTCGCCGCCGAGGACGTTGCGCGGCCCAAGCCGGCACCCGACCTTTACCGGGCAGCGTCCGCGCGGCTCGGCGTCCCGCCGGAGAGATGCGTGGCGTTCGAGGACTCCCGCACCGGAGTCGCGTCGGCGCGGGCGGCCGGGATGTTCGTGGTCGGGGTGCCGTCGCTGGCCGGAATTGCGCTCGACGTCGACGCGGTGTTCGGCTCGCTGGCGGATCCCGCGCTGGTCGAATGGGCGAGTCGCGTGCGCTCCTGAATCGGCACACGAGCCGGCGGCACAGCAGCGACCCGACGCACGAGCCGGGGCACAGCAGCGACCCGGCGCATGAGCCCGCGGCACAACAACGACCCGGCGCATGAGCCGGCGGGTCGGCTGCGGCCTTGAGTTGCCGGGAGCGGCCGGACAGACGAAGCGGCGCGGGCGCCGCTTCGTCTGGGTGCTGGGAACGCCGTACCGGATTAAGCGGCCAATGCGGCAGCTAGCGTGCTGCAATCGGGTTATGGGGGACGACGCGCAGGTGCGAGCGGCGTTGCAGGCGTGGCGGGAATGCCTCGTTGACCTCAGCTGCACCAGCCGTCTCCTGCATTTTCAGCCGGCCCGGGCCGGGTCGGTGGAAATTGCCGATCCGCCGGCCGCCGAACTGGTCGAGCGGCTCAAGAACGGCGAGAGCCGGCCGGTGGAGGACAGCCCGGCTCTGCGGCAGCTGGTCAAAAGGGCGAAGCAGGACTACCTCGATCGGGGGGTGCAGGTTCTGCATCTGGCGGCGGGGCTGCTGCATTGGCAGGACGAGGAGAACGCGGAGCATGTCAGCCCTCTGGTTCTCATTCCGGTGGCGGTGGAGAACGGGCTGATCACGGCGGTCGACGAGGCGGTGGAGAATCCGGCGCTCGCGTTGCGGCTGCGGGAGCTTCATCGGCCGATGCCGGGCCTGTCCGAGGCCGAGAACGTGTCTGTCCTGTCGTGCTTCACCTTTCACAAAGAGGCGCTCTATCGCGACCTGACGGACAACGAGGACGAGATCCTCACCCATCCGATCATTCGCGCCCTGGCGACCACCGAGCCCGAGACGACTTTCGACTTCACGCCGATTTCTCCGGCCGACATCGACGAGAAGGCACCTCCCGAGACGACACCGTTGGTGCTCGACGCCGACGCCACTCAGCGAGCCTGCATCGCGGCCGCCACCGACGGCCACAGCTTCGTCATGGACGGGCCGCCCGGCACCGGCAAATCGCAGACCATCACCAACATGATCGCCTGCCTCCTGCACGCCGGGAAGAAGGTTCTCTTCGTCTCCGAGAAAGCGGCCGCGCTCGATGTCGTCCGTAATCGGCTCGCCGACGCCGGACTCGATCCTTACCTGCTCGAACTCCACAGCCATCAGGCCGGGCGCAAGGAGGTCGCGGCGGCACTCGCCGCCGCCTGCGACCGCATTCCCAGCGCACCGGAAATCAGCCGGCCCGACGACCGCCTGCGCCGGCGGCGCCAACAGCTTTCCGCGTACGCCGTAGCAGTCAACGAAATCCGCCGGCCGCTCGGGGAGCGGCTGCACGACGTTCTCGGTTGCACCACCGATATCCCGGTGCCGATAACCGATCCGAGCGGGCTGACCGCCGAGCAACTGCAGAAAGCAGCATCTGCCGCCGAACGACTGCAGGAGACGTGGCGGGTCACGAGCCCCGGCTTCGCCTGGCGTGGAGTCCGGACCGGGAAAATCCACGAGACGCTCGCCGGCGCCCAGCACGCCCTGGGCCTCCTGACCGTCGCGATCAAACGAAACGCCGCGCTGGCCGCCGCTTTCCGGGCCGACACGACCGACAAAGCCGCGTCCCTGGCCGCATTGATTGCCCACGCCGCGCGCCGCCCGCCCGGCGTCCGCGACGAATGGCTCACCGCGCCGAGCCTGCAGCCGGTCCAGGAAGCGGCCCAGGAAATGGCGCGCGCCCAGGCCGCCTTCGAAAGGGCCCGCGATTCCCTCCGCACCCGGACCGGAGTGGCGTGGACCGATCTGCCCGAGACCGACGACCTACCGGCGGTGGACGACACCCTGACCGCCGACGCCGCCGACAATCTGGCCCGCCGCTGCGCGGAGGACGCCGACCGCTGGGAACGCCACAAGGCCGAATTCGACCGCATCACCGCGGCGATCGGCATCCCGCCGGTGGAAACCTTCGCCGACCTCGACCGCATAGCCCAGTTGGCCGCGCTCGGCGGGAAGAAGAACCGGCCCGAGCAATTCTGGTTCACCGACGGCGTACTCGCGGGTGTACAGACCGGAACTGTCGCCCTGCGGCGCTGCCTGGAAGCCTTGGTGGCGGTGGAGATGCGCGCCCGCCCCTTCTTCGCGGAGTCGATCCTCGGCCAGCCGTTGGAACAACTCGCGGCCCGTTTCGCCCAGCACCGCAAACGCCTCAGCAAATGGGGAAGCGCCTATCGGCGTGACAGGAAGGCCATCACCGCCTTCGTCCTCCCGGCCGCCGACCCCAAGGAGGCAGTGGCCCGCCTGGGCGCCGCGGTCGCCTGGCAGCGCGCCCGCCGCGACCTGACCGCCGCCGAGCAGGCCTACGCCATGGTGCTGGGCCACTTCTGGCACGGCGTGGCGACCGACTTCCGGGCGCTCGACGAGGCCACCCGGACCGCCGCCGAGGCGTTGCGCCTCTCCCCGCCGTCGATCCGCCCCGCAATCGCGCGGTACGTCTGCACCGCCGACCCCGATCCCGAACTGCAGCGGCTGGCCGCGAAGGCGCGCGAGGAGCTGAAGGCCACGCGGCCCCCGGCCGACGGCATCGCGGAGTCGATTTCCCGGCTGCGCGCCCAGGTGGAGCCGCTCCGCGAGGCCGCCCGCACGATCCGGGCCTTCGGCGCCGCGCTGGGCCGCGACCTGGATCTGGCCGAGGTGGACCGGCTGGCCGCGCTGCGCCGGCAGGTCGTCGAGGCCCGCGACGCGCTGACCGACGACACCGCCCGGTTGATGCCGCTCCTCGGCCGGGCCGATTCCCTCGACGACGCCCTGGCCTGGGCGGATGCGGTGCGCAAACTCAACGGCGGGGCGCTGAGCGGGGAGCAGGCCGCCGCCCTCGCCGCGGCCCGCCCCGACGACGCCCTGCCCCGGGCGGCCAAGTCGTGGGAGGAGGCCCGGGCGCGGCTGCGGGAAGCGTTCGGCGCGGAGCGGAACGCTGACTGGGACGACTACGACCGGGCCGGGCGGGCGCTGCGCGACCTGCGAGCCGACCCGACCGGCCCCGAGGACTGGTTCGCACACCTCGCCGCCCGCGCGGAACTCGAACAGCTGGGCCTCTTCGTCGACCAGGACCTCGACCCCGCGGCCATCCCGGGCGTGCTGCGCAAGGCCTGGGCCGACACGGTCATCCGCTCCGACGACCGCCTGCGCCCGCTCCACGCGGCCGAGCGCGACCAGCTGGTGGCCGAGTTCCGCCGCCTCGACAGCCGCCGGGTGGCGACGGCGCCGGCCGAGATCATCGAACGGCTCGACGCCGGCCTCACGGCCGTGCCGGCCGAATCGGCCTCGCTGATCCGGCGCGAGGCCATGAAGACGACCGGCCATGTGGGCGTACGCGAACTGCTCGCGCGAACCCGGGCCACGGTGCTCGCCCTCAAACCGTGTTTCCTGGTCTCGCCGCTCTCGGTCAGCCAGTACCTGCCGCCCGATCTCCGTTTCGACGTCGTCATCATCGACGAGGCGTCCCAGGTGACGCCGGCCGACGCGATCGCCGCGATCTACCGGGCCGACGCGCTGATCGTGGCCGGCGACGACAAGCAGCTGCCGCCGACGTCGTTCTTCGACCACGCCCTGGCCGTCGACGACGAGCCGGCCGGTACCGACGTGACCGACTTCCCGTCGATCCTGGAGCTCGCCAAGGCGTGCGGATCGTTCCGCGGGCTGCCGTTGACCTGGCACTACCGCAGCCGGCACGAGTCTTTGATCGGCTACTCGAACCGTGAGTTCTACCGCGGCCGCCTCATCACGTTCCCGAGCGCGACCGGCACCGACGGCATCGAGGTCTTCGGCGTCAACGGCACCTATCGGCGCAGCAACGGCCGCGACAACCCGGTCGAGGCGGAGAAGGTCGCCGAGCGGGTCGCGCACCACTTCGCGACCCGGCCCGACCAGTCGCTGGGCGTGGTGACGTTCTCGGTCGCCCAGGCCGAGGCGATCGAACGGGCGGTCGACGTGGCCGGCCTCGGCGACCTGCACGGCGGCGACCGGCTGCGCGGCTTCTTCGTGAAGAGCCTCGAATCGGTCCAGGGCGACGAACGCGACGTCATGATCTTCTCGATCGGCTACGGCTTCGACGACGCCGGGAAGATCAGCGCCAACTTCGGGCCGATCAACAAACCGAACGGCCGGCGCCGGCTCAACGTGGCGATCACCCGGGCCCGCTCCCGCATCGAGATCGTCACGTCGATCCGGGCCCGCGACATCCCGGACAGCGACAACGAGGGCGTACGCATGCTCGCCGGCTACCTGGACTACGCCGAGCGGGGCGCACCCGTGCCGCACCCGGTGCGGCCGGCCGCCGAGCGCCCGTTCGAGGAGTCGGTACGCGAGGCGCTGGAGTCGTGGGGCTTCCCGGTGCGGCTCGGCGTCGGCGTCGACCTGGCGGTGCCCCACCCGGGCGGCGGCTACGCGATCGGCATCCAGTGCGACGGCGCAGGCTACGTGGCGCACCCGGCGGCCCGCGACCGCGACCGCCTGCGCGACCAGGTGCTGCGGGGGCTGGGCTGGCATCTGCACCGCGTCTGGTCGACCGCCTGGCACACCGAGCGCACGGCCGAACAGGAACGCCTCCGCCGAGCGGTCGAACAGGCGGTGGCCCTACCGGTGCCGGGCCGCGACCCCGTCCCACCGGTCCGCGACGCCGTCTACCGGCCCGGCTGACCGACGACCGGCCCGGCCCGCCGCCGGGCGCGGGCAGCGCAGGCGCGGGCAGCGCAGGCGAAGCTGAACCGGCGCTCACGCTGCCGCGAGCGGGCGCGAGCGCGAGCGCGAGCGCGGGGAAGGCTAAGCCGCTAAGGCGGGGACGTCGTGGCAGAGCGCGTCGAGGCGGGCCGCCAGGTCGGGCGCCGGGCCGGTGGGGTCGAGGGTGCGGAGGCTGGCGATCGGCAGCGGCGGCACCGAGACGTGCGAGATCAGCGGGTGGATCGGGCGCCGGTCCACCTCGCCCTCGCCGAACAGTTCCTCGGCCAGCTTCTCGCCCGGCCGCAGCCCGATGTAGCGGATCTCGACCGGCGACGGTGCCATCGCCGCCATCTGGGCGGCGACCTCGGCGATGCGCACGGGTTTGCCCATCTCGAGCACCAGCGCCTCGCCGCCCCGCCCGATGGCCGCCGCCTGGATGACCAGGTGCACGGCTTCCTGGATGGTCATGAAGTATCGGGTGACCTCGGGGTCGGTGACGGTGATCGGCCCTCCGGCGGCGATCTGCGCGCTGAACGTCGTGAACACCGAGCCGCGGCTTCCGAGGACGTTGCCGAACCGTACGCTCAGAAACGTGCCCGCCCGGCGGCGGGCCATCTCGGCGGTCAGCCTCTCGGTGATCCTTTTCGACGCCCCGAGCACGCTGACCGGATTGGCCGCTTTATCCGTAGAAATGTTGACAAAGCGTTCGACCGACGTGGCCGCCGACAACACGTTCAGTGTGCCCTGGATGTTGGTCAATACTGCCTCACCCGGGAAGCGCTGCAGCAACGATAAGTGTTTGAGAGCGGCAGCATGGAAGACCACCTGCGGCCGGCGCTCGCGGAAGATGGTTCGGATCCGCCCGGCGTCGCGGAGGTCGGCCAGGATGACCGCCGGGTCGTCGAGGCGGGCCGCCGGGTCGATCGAGAGCTGCACCGCGAGCAGCGACGACTCGTCGCGGTCGAGCATCATCAGCTCGGCCGGGGCGAACCGGTGGATCTGCCGGCACAGCTCGGAGCCGATCGAGCCGCCGGCCCCGGTGACCAGCACCCGTTTGCCGGTCAGATAGCCGGCGATCGCGTCGAGGTCGGTGTCGATCTGGTGCCGGCCGAGCAGGTCGGCGATCTGCACGTCGCGGATGTCGCGCACGCCGACCGGGTGGTCCATCAGCTCGGGCACGGACGGTACGACCTTGAACTGGACGCCCGCCGCCAGGGCCCGGTCGCGGATGTCGCGCACCAGGTCGGCCTCGGCGTTGGCCACCGCGAGGATCACCGTGCCGGCCCGGGTGCGGCCGAGGGCCCGGGCCAGGTCGTCGCGCCCGCCGAGCACGGGCACGCCGTGCACGTGCAGGTTGCGCTTGGCCGGGTCGTCGTCGAGCAGCCCGACCGGCAGGTAACGCCCGTCCGGGTCGTGCAGCATCGACCGGACCAGCACGGTCGCCGCCCGCCCGGCCCCGAAGAGCAGGACCGGGGCGGCGACCCGCGCGTCGGGCCGCTGGAAACGGGCCACTCTCAGCCGCCACACGTAGCGCGCGGCCAGCATCAGCACCAGTGCCACCGCGGCGCCCAGCGCGGGCTCGTCCGGGGGCAGAGTCCGGTGTGAGAAGACCGAGAGCACGACCAGCAACGCCGCGGTGGTGACGACGGTACTGGTGACCGCGCGTACCTCCTCGAAGCTGCCGATCGGGTGCCGGCGCCGGTAGAGGTGGTGTGCGTGCCCGATTCCGGCGTGCAGAACGACGGCGAGGACCGCCGCGGCGGGAGAAAAATGCCGGGCGGCAACTAATCCGGCGATCCAGGCCGAGGCGTCGGCGACAAGTGGAATCCACCGCCTGAGAAACATCAGCAACTCCCGACCCAAGGGGCACCAATCGCGGCATTTGTATTTTATCAGTCGGGCCGATAGCAAACCGAATTTCCCGAATCCGGTATCCCCCACGCGACCTGGGCATATGTTGGCCGTAACCACGGCACCGGGAGGTCTGGCGTGGGCCTACGCGATTACATCCGTGTCGCCAGGAGGCACTGGTGGATAGTGGCGGCCTCCATTGTCCTCGCCCTGACCGTCGCATTGGTGGTGACTTTCCGGATGCCCAAGACGTACGCCGCCGACGTCACCTTTTTCTTCACCACGCCGAATGCGCAGGCGGCCGATCTTTATCCGGCCTCGATGTTTTCGCAGGCGCGGCTGAAATCGTATGCGGCGCTGCTCACCAGCGACCGCATCATCGTGCCGCTGGCGGCCACCCCCGGGCTCGGCGTCTCCCGCGACGACCTCGTCCAGCAGATCACCTCGCAGACCGTCGCCGACACGGTCATGCTCGTGGTCAGTGTGCAGGACCGGTCACGTCAAAAGGCGCTGCAAACCGTCACGGCCCTCACCCCGCTGTTCGAGAAGGTCGTGGGCACGCTGGAGAACACCGGCGACGCGAGCAAGCCGACCATCCGGGTCGAGGTCGTCGCCGGTCCGGAGCTGGAACCGGACCCGGTCTCCCCCAAGATCTTGAACAACCTCTCGCTGGCCGGCCTGGCCGGCCTGATGGTCGGCGCCGCCCTGGCCGTGGCCCGCGAGGTCTCCGATTCGAGCCTGCGGACGGCCGAGGCGCTGCAGACGCTGATCGGCGCGCCGGTGCTGGCCCAGGTGCCGATCGACACCAGCGCACCGAGCCGGTCGGGTCCGTTCGTCTCCGATCCCCAGTCGCCCCGGGCCGAGGCGCTACGCCGGTTGCGCACCAACCTCCAGTACGCCGATGCCGACCGACCGGTGCAGGTCGTGGCCGTGACCAGCGCGGTTCCCGCCGAGGGGCGTTCGGCCACGGCGTGCAGCCTGGCGCTGCTGTTCGCCGAGTCGGGCGGCCGGGTGCTGATCGTCGACGCCGAACTGCGCCATCCGCGGCTGGCGGCGTTCCTCGGCCGGGAGAACGCGGCCGGCCTCAGCACGGTGCTCACCGGGGCGGTCGCGCTCGACGAGGTGCTCCAGCCGTGGGGGGCCGGGCTGTGGCTGCTGTCGAGCGGGCAGACCCCGCCCAACCCGAGCGAGCTGCTCAGCTCGAGCCGGATGACCGACCTGGTCGAGGAGTTGCGCGGCCGGTTCGACGTCGTGATCTTCGACTGTCCGCCGCTGCTGCCGGTGACCGATGCGGCCGTGATCGCCGCCCGGTCGGACGGCGCCCTGTTCGTGGCCCGGGCCCGGCGCACCAAGAGTGCCCAGGTGACCGGGGCCGTGCGGGCCCTGCACGCGGTCAACGCCCGGATCCTCGGCGGCGTCCTCAACATGGTGCCGGCCAAGGGCCACGAGACGTTCCCCGCCTATGAAACCGCGACGGCCGCCGAGGAAAACCCGAAGATCCCCAGCGCCCGATCCCACTGAAGGAGGACCCCGTGACGCCCACCCCGACCAGCGCCCCGGGCGGCCGGCAGACCGAGGCCGAGCGGCAGGTACCGGGCCGGATCGCCGAGGTGTTCGAGAGCAGCCCGGACGACCTGCCGACCCGGCTGGCCAGCATGGCCCGCTACGCCCGGCGGGCCCAGGTGACCCGGTTCGCCGCCCTCTACGAGCTGTTCAAGCTGGTGCTGCCGGTGAAGGGTTCGATCGTCGAGTGCGGCGTCTACCGGGGTGCCAGCTTCATGACGTTCGCGCAGCTCAGCGCCGCCCTGGAGCCGACCAACCTGACCCGCCGGTTGTACGGCTTCGACTCGTTCGGCGGCTTCCCGTCGGTGTCGGCGGCCGACCGGCCCGGCAGCACCGGTGCGACGGCCGGCGACCTGGCCGCCGACAGCTACGACGAGCTGAACCGGCTGCTCGAGATCTATGACGACGACCGGTTCATCGGGCACCTGCCCAAGGCCCGGCTGATCCGGGGCGACGTCACCGAGACGATCCCGGCCTTCGTCGCCGATAACCCGCATCTGGTGGTCAGCCTGCTGTTCCTCGATCTCGACCTGTACGAGCCGACCCGGGTCGCGATAAAGAACCTGGTTCCCCGCATGCCGAAGGGTGCGGTGCTGGCCTTCGACGAGCTGGACAACCCGCTCTGGCCGGGCGAGACCAGCGCGGCGCTCGACGAACTGGGTCTCAACCGGCTGGAGCTGCGGCGGTTCGAGTTCGATCCCTACATCGGTTACGCGGTGATCTGAGATGACGTCGACCGAGACTGCCCGCGCGGTGCGAGAACACGTGCTCCGCATGACCAGCGGCGGCCGCAGCTCGCACGTCGGGTCCGCCCTCTCGTGCGCCGACATCCTCACCGTCCTCTACGACCTGGTTCTCCGGATCGATGAGAAGAACCCGGACTGGTCCGAACGCGATCGCTTCATCATGAGCAAGGGCCATGCCGGCGCGGCCCTCTACGCGACCCTGGCCCAGCGCGGCTTCTTCCCGACCGAGTTGCTCGACCAGCACTACCAGAACGGGTCGTTCTTCTCCGGGCACGTCAGCCACGTCGGGGTTCCCGGGGTCGAGTTGTCGACCGGGTCGCTCGGGCACGGGCTGTCGGTCGGGGCCGGCCTGGCCTGGCGGGCGAGGCAGCACGGCGAGCAGTGGCGTACGTACGTCCTGCTCGGCGACGGCGAGTGCGACGAGGGCAGCGTCTGGGAGGCGGCGATGTTCGCGCACACCCACGACCTGCACAACCTGGTCGCGGTCGTCGACTACAACAAGCTGCAGGCGATGGGCCCGACCGAGGACACGGCCAAGCTGGAGCCGTTCGCCGACAAGTGGCGGGCCTTCGGCTGGGACACCATCGAGGTCGACGGGCACGACCACGACCAGCTCACGGCCGCCCTGGCGATCCTGTCGCCGACCAACCCCCGCTGCGTGCTCGCCCACACGGTCAAGGGCAAGGGCGTCTCGTTCATGGAGAACGACATCGCCTGGCACTACCAGCACGCGTCGCCCGACGAGCTGCGGAGCGCTCTCGAGGAGGTGGCGGCGCGATGAGGAACCGGTTCTTCGAGGACCTCACCGCGGCGGCCCGGCGCGACCCGGACATCGTGCTGATCACGGCGGACATCGGCTTCCGGGCGGTCGAGCCGTTCATCGAGGCCTGCCCGAAACAGTTCCTCAACGTCGGGGTGGCCGAGCAGAACATGGCCGGGATCGCGGCCGGGATCGCGCTCGGCGGGGCGCGGGTGTTCACCTACTCGATCGCGAACTTCCCGACGCTGCGGTGCCTGGAGCAGATCCGCAACGACATCGCGTACCACCACGCCGACGTGACCGTGGTGGCGGTCGGGGGCGGAATGGCGTACGGGGCTCTGGGCATGTCGCATCACGCGACCGAGGACCTGGCGATCATGCGCGCGGTGCCGAACATCGCGGTCGCCGCGCCCGGCGACCCGGTCGAGACCGGCGCGGTCATGGCCGACCTGCTGAACAACGGAGGCCCGGCCTACCTTCGCCTGGGCAAGGCGGGCGAACGGCAGGTGCATCCGGCACCGCTTTCCCTCGTACGCGGTGAGTCGGTGCTCGTCCGCGACCGCGGCGGGCCGGTCGTGCTGTTCTCGACCGGCGGCATCCTCGACGTCGCCGTCCAGGCCGCCGACCTGCTCGAGGCCGAGGGACTGCCGGTCGACGTGCGGTCGTTCCCCTGGCTCAACCCGCTCGACGTGTGCGCGGTGAAGGACGCCGCCCAGCGCTACGAGGCGATCGTGACGATCGAGGAACACTCGATCGTCGGTGGTCTGGGCAGCACCATCGCCGAGACCCTGGCCGAGTGGCCGGAGCGGGTGCCGCTGGTGCGCATCGGTCTGCCGAACCGGACCTTCTCGCTCGTCGGGGACCAGGACTATCTGCGCGCGGCGCACGGCCTCGATCCGCAGGCGATCAGCCGGCGCGTGCTCGACCACAGGGAGGCGAGCCGTGGACTGGCGAGTCAGGTTCGTTGACTACCCGCTGCAGTGGCGCCGCCAGCGCGACGAACTGCTGCCGATCATCGAGGACACCATCGCCCGGGGCGATCTGATGCTGCGGCAGCAGTTGCACGACTTCGAGGACAACCTCGCCCGCTTCATCGGCTCGGGCCGCGCGGTCGGGGTCAGCAACTGCACCGACGGGCTGCGGCTGCTCGCGCACGCACTCGACGTCGGACCGGGCGACGAGGTCGTGACCGTGGCCCACACGTTCGTGGCGACGCTCTCGCCGTTCGTGCTGCGCGGGGCCAAACCGGTGCTGGCCGACATCGGCAGCGACCATCTGATGGACACCGATCAGCTGGCCGATCTGGTCACCGAGCGGACCCGCGTGATCATCCCGGTGCACCTCAACGGCCGTACGGTCGATATGCACGCGGTGCAGAAGGCGGCCGACGAGGTCGGCGCGGTCGTGCTGGAGGACGCCGCGCAGGCGCTCGGTGCGGCCTTCGAACGGCGTACCGCGGGGACGTTCGGGCTGGCCAGCACGTACTCGTTCTATCCGGCCAAGATGCTCGGCGCGCTCGGCGACGCCGGCGCGGTGCTGACCGACGACGTGGCCCTGGCCGACCGCCTGCTGGCGCTGCGCGACCACGGGCGGGTCAGCAAGAGCGACCTGGACGGCTGGGGTTACAACTGCCGGCTCGACAACCTGCAGGCGGCGATCCTCGACTGGCGGCTGCGGCGGCTCCCGGAGTGGATCCAGCGCCGTCGCTCGCTGGCCGCCCGCTACGACGAGATGCTGCGTGACCTGCCCGACCTGCGGATACCGGTCGGGCCGGACGCCGATCACCGCCGCTTCGACGTCTACCAGAACTACCCGGTCACCACCGACCGGCGGGACGCGCTCGCCGAGCACCTGCGCGACGACGGCATCGAGACGCTGATCTCCTGGCCGACCCCGCTGCACCGGCAGCGCGGCCTCGGCCTCGACCACTGGCAGTTGCCGCACACCGAGCGCCTCTGCCGCCGCGTGCTGTCGCTGCCGATGAACCCGGAGCTGGAGGACTGGCAGGTCGAGTACGTCGCGGGCAGCATCCGCCGCTTCTTCGGGAGGCCCTGATGTCCGATCTGCCCTTCGTCTCGGTCGTCGTCCCCTGCTGGAACGAGGCCCCGTTCGTGGCCGAGTTCCTCGACTCGGTGATGAAGCAGACCTATCCGGCCGACCGCCTCGAGATCCTGCTCGTCGACGGCATGAGCGACGACGGCACCCGCGACGTCGTGCGCCGGTACGCCGTCCGCCACCCGTCGCTGCGGATGCTCGACAATCCCGGCCATCGCAAGCCGGAGGCCCTCAACCTGGGCATCCGGGAGGCGAAGGGCGAATTCATCATCCGGCTCGACGTCCACGCCTTCTACGAGGACGACTATCTCCGCAAGTGTGTGTCCGCCTTGCGAGACCACCCGGAGGCGGACAACGTCGGCGGCATCCGCAAGTCGCTGCCGCGCAAGGACACCCTGCTCGGCCGGGCGCTCGCGCTGGCGACCACGCACCCGCTGGCGGCCGGCAACGCGAAGTACCGGGTCGGCGCGTCCAAGCCGCAGTGGGTCGACACGGTGTTCGGCGGCTGCT
Source organism: Actinoplanes sp. NPDC051343 (assembly GCF_044455125.1). Classification (NCBI taxonomy): domain Bacteria; kingdom Bacillati; phylum Actinomycetota; class Actinomycetes; order Micromonosporales; family Micromonosporaceae; genus Actinoplanes; species Actinoplanes sp. NPDC051343. The sequence goes on along the minus strand of NZ_JBITEL010000003.1, from coordinate 228,552 downwards.
GGCGCCGCGAGGTGTTCGACCGCATCGGCTACTTCGACGAGAAGCTGACGCGGGCGCAGGACCGCGAGTTCAACCAGCGGCTGCGGGCGGCCGGCGGCCGGGTCCTGCTGATCCCGGACATCGTCTGCACCTACTACGCCCGCAGCGGCTGGCGCGACTACGGCGCCTGGATCTTCGAGGCCGGCTACTGGCCGTTCCGGGCCAGCCGGCTGGTCGGCCGCTGGATCGGCGGGTGGCGCAACTTCGTCCCGGTGGCCTTCGTCGCCGGCTCGGCCGCCGGCCTCGCGCTCGCACCCCGGTCGGTGGTCCTCCGCCGCCTGACCGGCGCCGGCTTGCTGACGTACGGCAGTGCCGTGCTCGCCGCCTCCGCCCATCTCGCCTGGCGCAAGCGGGACCCCGGCCTGCTCGCCGCCATGCCGGTCGCCTTCGTGCTGACCCACACCGTCTACGGCGTCGGCTCGGTGTGGGGCATCGTCTCGCCGCTGCCCGCCCCGGTCGTCGAGGACGCACCGCTGACCGAGGGCGACGTCCGGATCGGCGACGGCCCGCTGACCCGCCGGCAGATCGCCACGATCGCCCGGATGCACCGCGACGGGGTCACCGAGGGCTTCCTGTCCACTCTGGGCGAACCGGCACTGCGCCTGCTCTACCGGCACGTGGCGACCAGCCGGCATTGCAAGGTCTTCGTGGCGCTCGCCCCGGACGGGGAGACCGTCGGCTACATCGCCGGCTGCCGCGACACCTCGGCGCTGTTCCGCGAGTTCGCGCTCCGGCGCTGGGCCTCGGCGGCCCGGGTGCTGCTGCCGCGGCTGCTCAGCCCGGCCCGGATCCGGCGCGCCGCCGAGACCTTGCGCTACCCGTCCGCCGCCCCGGCCGGGCTGCCCAAGGCCGAGGTCATCAACATCGTGGTCCAGCCGGCCTGGCGCGGCCGCGGCATCGCCGAGCAGCTGCTGTCCCGGCTGATGGACTGGTTCGCCCAGCAGGGCGACACCGCGGTCAAGGCGGTAAGCGGCGACCAGCTGACCCGGGCGCACCGGTTCTACGAGAAGTCCGGCGCGCGTCTGGAAGGCCACACCTCGGTGCACCGCGGCGTCGGCTCCCGGGTCTACGTCTACTCGGTGGACCGTTCGTGACCGGCCACGACGTGGCGAAGCGGGCCGCCGCGGGCCGGGCGGCCGACCGGAAGCGCGGCTACGACGCCGCCAAGCGGGCCACCGACATCGCCGTCGCCGCGGCCGCGCTCGCCGCCACGGTTCCGCTGACGGTGGTCGCAGCGTGGCGGATCAGGCACGAGGACGGCGGCCCGATCCTCTACCGCGGCACCCGGATCGGCCGGCACGGGAAGACCTTCGCCATGCTCAAGTTCCGCACGATGGTCGTCGACGCGGGACGCCTCGGCGGCGATTCGACCGCGGCCGACGACCCGCGGCTCACCCGCACCGGGCGGTGGCTGCGCCGCTGGAAGCTCGACGAACTGCCCAACCTGGTCAACGTGCTGCGCGGCGAGATGAGCCTGGTCGGCCCCCGCCCGCAGGTCGCGTGGGACGTGGCCCGCTACACCCCGGCCGAGCGGCGCCTGCTCGAGGTACGCCCCGGTATCACCGACTGGGCGTCGATCGTCTTCCGCAACGAGGGCGACATCATCGCCGGCCCCGACCCCGACCGGGCGTACGACCAGCTCGTGCGGCCCCGCAAGATCGAGCTCGGCCTGGCGTACGTCGAGCACCGCAGCCTGCGGACCGACCTGAGCATCCTGTTTCTGACCGCCCTGGCCGTGATCGGCTACCGGCGGGTCGACGAGTTGCTGGAACGGACCCTGCCGCCGGCCCGGGTTCATGTCTGAGACAGCCGGACGCCTGCGTTCGCTGCTGCTCTCGGTGCCGGCCGCGGTCCGGCACGACTACCTGGTCTCGGTGGCCGTGCAGTGGTTCTCGCTCGCCCTGCAACTGGTGCTCTTCCACCTGGTCGCGGTGCGCGGCAGCGTCGACGGGTTCGCGTTCTATCAGATCGCGCGGGGTGCGGTGTCGACCGTGCAGCCGCTGGCGATGACCGGGCTCGGCACCGGACTCCAGCGCTACCTGCCGCGCTGCGGGGCCCGGGCGACCGGGCTGGCCCGGCGCGCGTTCGCGGTCCAGGTGGCGATCATGGTGGGGGTCGCGCTGGCCGGGTACGCCCTGGCCGGGCCGCTCTCGCACCTGCTCGGGCTGCACGGCCGCCGGGCGGTCGGGGTGATCACCGTGATGCTGGCCGGCAACTGCCTGTGCACCATCGCCGTCGCGGCGCTGCGCGGCACCGGACAGGTGGTCTTCGCCAACGCGACGTCGCTGGCCGGGCTCGCGGTGGTGCCGGTGGTGGCGTTCTTCGTCGCGCCCGGCATCGAATCGTTCCTGGTCCTGCAGGGCGCCGGGATGCTGGCCGCGGCGGCGTGCGCGATCGCGCTGATCGGGGCCCCGGGCCGGACCGGACCGGAGGAGGGCTCGCCGTCGCTGCGCCGGCTGGTGCGTTACGGCCTGGGGCGTACGCCCGGGGACCTGGCGCTCCCGGCGCTCTTCGCCTTCCCGACGTTCGCCGTGGCGAACGCCCTGCCCGGCACCGGCGACGCCGGGTACGTGGGTTTCATGACCTCGGCGGTCACGCTGGTCTGCTCGGTCTTCGCGATGCTCTCGCCGGTGCTGCTGCCCCGGCTGAGCGGCCTGTTCCACAACCCGGGCGGCGGCGCCTCGCTGCACCGCGGCCTGCTCGTGCTGCCGCTCGCGGCGGCCGGAGTGGCGGCGGTGACCGGAGCGGTGGTGGCGCTGCTCGCCCCGATGCTGATCCGGTGGTTCCTGGGCGCCGAGTTCACCGCCGCGCAGCCCGTCCTGCGGCTCGGCCTGCTCGCGGCGGTGCCGGTGGCGATGTTCTACGCGATCCGGCCGACCCTGGACGCGCTGCAGGACGTGCCGATGACGACCTGGCTGCTGGTCGGCGCGCTCGCGCTGGAGGTGCCGCTGACGTACGCCCTGCGGCCGGTGGTCCACCCGCCGTACGCGGCGGTCCTCGCCTTCGGCCTGGCCGCCGCCGCCCTGGGCGGCTCCGCCTACTTCATGCTGGTGCGCGCGATGGCGGCCCGGTCGGTATGACCTCGGTGATGGTCACTCCCGGCACCCGGCGGCAACCCGGCCTGGTCGTGGTGCTCGCCTTCGTCGTGACCCTGGCCGGGCGGTTCACCCTGGACCGGCTCGGTTTCGACCTGCCGCTGCTGCTCAACGACGTCCGGGTGCCGCTGTTCGCGATTCTGCTGATGAGCTTCGCGCTCGAACTGAGCCAGTCCGGTCACCGGCCGGCGGGCACCGGCACCGGCGCCCTGATGGCGATCCTGCTGCTGATCGGCTACCAGATCGTCTCGGCCACGTGGACGCCCAGCAACGCCGTGCTCGGCCCCGTGATGATCGACCTGACCTGTGTCGCGATCCTCGTCTTCATCTACGTCATGCTGGCCGAATGGGACCGTGACCGGGTGGTCCAGCTGACCCTCGGCTGCTTCCAGGTCACCGCCTGGCTCTATTTCCTGGTCGCGGCGGCCGGCTTCGGCCGGGGCGCGAACGGCCGCTGGGCGGTGCCGGGCGGTGGCCCGAACGTGTTCGTCCGGATGATGGTCATCGGCGCGTTCACGTCTGTCTACTTCTACTTCCGCGGCCGGCGCCGGGCCATCTGGCTGCTCGGCCTCCCGGCGTTCCTGACCGGAGCGCTCGCCTCCGGTTCCCGCGGTGGCCTGGTGGCCTTGATCATTACGCTGGTGCTCGCCCTGCCCTCGGCGCTGCAGCGGCTGGGCAAGCGGGGCGGCAGCCTCACCAAGCCGATCCTGGCGACGGTCGCGCTGGCCGGCGTCACCTGGTCGGTCGCCGGCCGGGCGATCGGCAGCTTCGTACAGCAGCGCTTCGTCACCGAGACCTTCCAGCAGGGCTACACCTCCGGCCGGAGCGAACTGTTCAAATACGCGCTGCAGCTGTTCCTGCAACGGCCCTTCCTGGGCACCGGGGTGAACGGCTTCAGCGTGGTCTCCAGCCTCGGCGAATACGACAAGTACGTGCACAATCTGCCGCTCGCGGTCGCCTCCGAGGGCGGCATCGTCGGCTTGTTCCTGCTGATCAACGCATTTGTTCAACTGCGACACCAGTTCGGCCGGGTGCCCCGGGCCGAGCGGTCGCTCGAGGCCCGGGCCGCCGGTTACTGCGGCGTCTTCGTCGGTGGCGCCTCGCTTTTCTCCGGCGACTACTACGACGCCCGGCTCATGTGGATTCTGCTGGTGCTCGCCGCGGTCCGGCCGGCCGGTCGCGATGTGCGGACGCCATGACGACACCAGCGAACGCCGCCCCGCCGAACCGCCTGGACTCCCTGACCAGCCTTCGGTTCTTCGCCGCCGGGGCAGTCGTGATATTGCACCTCAGCCTGCAATTCGTTCTGCCGGACGCCATCGGCCTGGCGGCCGGCCTCGGATATGTGGCGGTCGCCTTCTTCTTTTCCCTGTCCGGCTTCGTCCTCGCCTGGACGGCCCGGCCGGGCGAGGACGCCCGTCGCTTCTACAGCCGCCGATTCGCCCGGATCTGGCCCTCGCACGCCACGGTAACCGCACTCGCCATTCCCGTTATCTTGCTTGCCGGCGGCACACCGGTATGGGGTGCGCTTCCTTTCGTGCTCACGTTCACCCACGTCTGGATCCCCAGCCCGGCCTGGCACTACGCCTTCAACGGACCGTCCTGGTCGCTCGGCGCCGAAGCGTTCTTCTACGCCCTTTTCCCCGCGCTGATCCGAGTCGCCCGATGGCAGCAGCAACGCCTGCGCCGGCTCGCCGCCGTCACCGTAGCGATGATGGCAGCAGCCGCGCTTGCCGTTGTTTTCGTGGTACCCGATACCGCATGGGGATTCCTGCTCTACCTGAACCCTCTTTACCGCATCGGCGAATTCGCGCTCGGCATGCTCCTTGCCATGGCCATCCGGCGCGGCTGGCGGGCACCGTGGCCGACCTGGGTCCCGGTCGCCAGTTGCGCATGCGTCTACGCGGCACTGTTGAGGTTCGCTCCGCACGACAGTGAGGGGGCGATACCGAGAATCCTCGCGGACTCGGCGCTGCTGCCGTTTCTGTTCGCCATCATCGCCGCGGCGGCAACCGCCGACATCAGCGGCCGGAATACGCCACTGCGATCGCGCACCCTGGTTGCCTTGGGGGACCGTTCATTCGCCCTGTATCTGATCCACGTCCCGCTGATCACCGCCTTCCATGCCGGCGTGGCCGGACGAAAACTCGATCACACCGTCAATCTGGCGCTTGCGATCGGCCTGCTGGCCGCCTCCGTCGGCGCCGCACATCTTCTCTACATCGCCGTTGAACGACCAGCCGAACGACGGCTACGCGAGTTCTTCGTCCGCCGCTCGGCCCAGGGGGCGCTGCACGGATAGCACCGCGGTGCATGATTGCAGTTGTGATGACCCCCACCCGCCGCCCTCGAAGAGGCGAAACGGGGCAAGGGCGTCGCTCCGGCTCCGACCTTCGCGGTCGCTCCGGACGTACGCGCGGGCCGGCTCGTGCAACTCGCCGGTCCCCAGGCGACGGTCGAGGCGGTCTGGCACACGCTGACCCTGGCCGAGAAGGGTGCGCCGTCGGCGGCGGCCGAGCTGGCCGGTTCGCCTCCACGCCGCGGGCGATCCAGGCGATGATGCGGGGCACCGGGGTCAACGTCGGGCACTTCAAGCCGTCCGTTCATGTAACTCTGTGGAGCTAACCGCCCCGCATATTGACACGAGTCCATGTAACGGCACCTAATGAGACGTGTTCCCACACGGACACACATCGAGGTGCACGAATGCGCTCAGTCCGGCATGTCCTCGCCGCCGCGTCTCTCGTCGCGGCTACCGTCCTCATCCCCGCTGCCCCCGCCGCCGCCTTAGGCAACGGTCTCGCCCTCACCCCGCCGATGGGCTGGAACGACTGGAACACCTTCGGCTGCAACGTCAACGCCCAGCTGGTCGAGCAGACCGCCGACACGATCGCCGCGGCCGGCCTCCAGGCGGCCGGCTACCAGTACGTCAACATCGACGACTGCTGGATGTCGTCGTCCCGCAGCTCCTCCGGCCACCTCGTGCCCGACCCGGCCAAGTTCCCGGGCGGCATCACCGCGGTCGCCAACTACGTGCACGGCAAAGGCCTCAAACTCGGCATCTACGAGAGCGCGGGCACCGCCACCTGCGCCGGCTACCCGGGCAGCCTCAACCACGAGACCACCGACGCGGCCGACTTCGCCGCCTGGGGCGTCGACTACCTCAAGTACGACAACTGCAACAACCAGGGCGTCGACTGGAAGGTCCGCTACAACGCGATGCGCGACGCGCTGGCCGCCACCGGCCGGCCGATCGTCTACAGCCTCTGCGAGTGGGGTCAGGACAGCGTGTGGACGTGGGGCGCCGGCACCGGCAACCTGTGGCGGACCACCGATGACATCCAGGCCAACTACAACAGCATGCTGTCGATCTACCACCAGAACGTCGGGCTCTACCCGTACGCCTCCAAGGGCGCCTGGAACGACCCCGACATGCTCGAGATCGGCAACGGCATGTCCTACCAGGAGGACCGTTCCGAGTTCACGCTCTGGTCGGCGATGGCGGCGCCGCTGCTGATCGGTGCCGACCTGCGCAACGCGACGCCGCAGACGCTCGGCATCTATCGCAACGCCGGCGTGATCGGGGTCGACCAGGACTCGGCCGGGGTGCAGGGCCGACCGGTCACCACCACCGGCGGACTGGACGTGCTGGCCAAGCCGCTGGCCGGCGGCGACGTGGCGGTCACGCTGTTCAACGAGAACGCCGGGCGCGCGACCATTTCGACCTCGGCGTCCGCGGTCGGCATGGCGGCCTCGTCGCAGTACAAGCTGACCAACCTGTGGTCCAACGTGGTCACGACCACCACCGGCTCGATCAGCGCCTCGGTGCCCGGGCACGGCGTGGTCGCGTACCGGGTCTCGCCGGGCAGCGGCACCAGCATCGGCGTGGCCAGGCAGCTGGTCAGCTCGGTCGCCAACCGCTGCCTCGACGTCTACAACAACGAGACCGCGAACGGCACCGCGGTCGAGAACTGGGACTGCAACACCGGCGCCAACCAGAAGTGGACCCCGACCGCCGCCGGCGAGCTCCGGGCCTACAACGGCACCGTGTGCCTGGACGCCAACGGCAGCGCCTCCGGCAGCAAGGTGACGATCTGGACCTGCAACGGTGGCACCAACCAGCAGTGGCGGCTCAACCCGGACGGCACCATCACCGGCGTTCAGTCCGGCCTCTGCCTCGACATCATCGGCGGCAACAACGACGCCGGCCGGGCCAACGGCGCCCTGGCCGAGCTGTTCACCTGCAACGGCGGCTCGAACCAGGACTGGCAGCTCCGCTGATCCTCGCGTTCCGCACCCATACCGCCCGGAATGCGCAGATGATTGGGAGAAGAGGCCGCGCACGGGGGTAACGCACGATGCAGTTGACACGCTGGTTCGCGGACCGCAAGGTCACCACGAAGCTGACGGTCCTGGCCACGGTACTGGTCGTGGTGACCCTGGCGGTCGCCACGACCGGCTACCAGTCGACCATCGCGCAGCGACATCTGGTCCAGCAACTCGCCGACCTGCGCATCGTCGGCCACGAGATCGACACGCTGAAGACCAACAACGCCGACTTCAGCGGCTACCAGATCAGTTACGCCTGGGACGCGAGTTTCTGGGGCGGCGCCAAGGCGGTCGATCCGCAGACCGACAACCGCAAAGGCTTCCTCGGCATCGTGGCCGACATCAAGGCCAACCTGGCGGCGGCACACACGCAGTACCTGACCGCCGGGGAGCGGGCCCAACTCGCCTCCCTGCAGAGCATGTTCGACCAGCTGGTGGCCCAGGACGACAAGATCGCCGCGACCTACCGGCAGAACACCTCGCAGGCGGTCAAACAGGCCCGCGCCATGATCATGGGCCCGTCATGGGACCTCTACTTCAAGATCGTCGACGTGACCGGGGCGCTCGCGAAGTCCATCGAAACGCGCAGCTCGGCCGTACAGAAGCGGGCGCAGGACGCGTCCGCGGCGGCGATCCGCAACATCGCCCTCACGCTGGTGATCGGCGTCGCGCTCGCCGTCGCCCTGTCGATGCTGGTCACCCGGCTCATCGGCCGGCCACTGGCGCGCGTCTCGGCGGTGGTGGGCGCGTTGTCCGCCGGCGACCTCACCACGCGCGCGGACGTCCGTCAACGCGACGAACTCGGCCGGATGGCCGGCGAACTCGACCGGGCCCTGGACGGGCTGGGCGACATGATCCGTACGCTGATCACCAGTTCCGGCTCCCTCAACGACTCGTCCGACCACCTGCTGACCACGAGCACCCGCATCGCCGCCGCGGCCGAACAGACCTCGGCCCAGGCCGACGTCGTCTCCCAGGCGGCCGGCACCGTCTCGGAAAACGTGCAGACCGTGGCGGCCGCGTCCGAGCAGATGGGCGCCTCGATCCGGGAGGTCGCGACCAACGCGAGCGAAGCGGCCCAGGTCGCCACGTCCGCGGTGCACAGCGCGGAAGCCGCCACCGCCACCGTCTCGAAGCTCGGCACCAGTTCCTCCGAGATCGGCAACGTGATCAACGTGATCACCTCGATCGCCGAGCAGACCAACCTGCTCGCCCTCAACGCGACCATCGAAGCCGCCCGGGCCGGGGACGCCGGCAAGGGCTTCGCGGTCGTCGCCACCGAGGTCAAGGACCTCGCCCAGGAAACCGCCAAGGCCACCGAGGACATCGGCCGCCGGGTGCAGACCATCCAGGCCGACGCCGGCGCCGCCACCGAGGCGATCACCGAGATCGCCGCGGTGATCCAACGGATCAGCGACTTCCAGGCCACCATCGCCTCCGCCGTCGACCAGCAGACGGCCACCACGGCCGAGATGAACCGGAACGTCAACGCGGCCGCCACCGCCTCCGCCGACATCGCGGCCAACATCACCGGGGTCGCCTCGGCTGCCCGGGACACCGCCCGCGGGGTCGAGGACACCAAACAATCAGCCGATGAGCTGGCCCAGGTCGCCAACCGGCTGCAGGGCGCGGTCGCCCGCTTCCGCGCCTGACGCCGCCCCGGCGGCGGTGTCAGGATGGGAGTCATGGATCAGCAACAGCAATCGAAGATCGCGCACGGAGCCGGCTTCTTCGCCGCGCTGGACCAGAGCGGCGGAAGCACCCCCAAGGCGCTCGAGCTCTACGGCGTGCCCTCCTCGGCGTACGCGGACGACGAGCAGATGTTCGACCTCATGCACGAGTTCCGCCAACGGATCATCACGGCGCCGGCCTTCACCGGCGACCGCATCCTCGGCGCGATCCTGTTCGAGCAGACGATGGACCGCGACGTCGACGGCGTGCCGACCCCGCAATACCTGTGGGAACGCAGGAACATCGTCCCGTTCGTGAAGGTCGACGAGGGGCTCGCCGACGAATCCGGCGGCGTACGCCTGATGAAGCCGTTCACCCGCCTCGAAGGGCTGCTCGAACGGGCCGCCGAACGCCGGGTCTTCGGCACCAAGATGCGCTCGTTCATCAGCCGCGCCGCCCCGGACGGCGTCGGCGCGGTCCTCGACCAGCAGTTCCGGTACGCGGAGCAGATCCTCGGCGCCGGCCTGGTGCCCATCCTCGAACCCGAGGTCGACATCCACAGCCCCGAGCAGGAAAAGGCCGAGGAACTACTGAAACAGGGCATCCTCGACCGCCTGGCCGGCGTGCCGTCGCCGGTCATGCTCAAGTTGTCGATCCCCGCGGTCGACGACTTCTACGCCGACCTGATCGGCCACCCGTCGGTGCTGCGCGTGGTCGCCCTGTCCGGCGGCTACAGCCAGCAGGAAGCCGACGCCCGCCTGACCCGCAACCACGGTCTGATCGCGAGCTTCTCCCGCGCGCTGATGGAAGACCTGCGCCACGACCAGGACGACGCCGCGTTCGACCGGACCCTGGCCGCCGCCATCACCGCGATCTACGACGCGTCGGCGACCTGAACCCCGGAATCGCTCCCTTGAACGGGTGATGCAGCCACTGATCGGGCCGTGCCACCAAGGCCGCCCTCTTCGTACTGCCGTCGAACCAGGTCGTCCTCGCCATCACGCTGAGCTTCACGACGAAGGACCTCGATTCCGCGTTGGGCATCGGATCGATGTCGGACATCCTCGATCGGGGAATCGAGGGCCGGTTCAAGGTCGCCGACAACACACTCAACCAACACCTGATGGGCTTTCCCTTCGGGTCCGACACCGGGGAAAGGTGGAAGAGCACCGGTAACGGCGGCCTGTTACCGGAACGCCATCAGCTGATCTTCGTGACGCCACCGGCCGATGCGCACAAGCCCCGGGACGGCGAGATCGACAACCTGTTGTTCCGGCACTCCCGGCCGTACAGCAAGGAATTCGCCCGGGTCCTGCGCCCCGAACAGCTGAACGAGACCACCACCGACCGGGTGACACTGGGCGTGGTCAGCACCTATGTGTCGCTGCTGTACGGCCACCAGCGCGAGGTCGAGGACAGCATCTATCTGTCCACGGTCCACGCGGTCGGCACGGCGTCGATCTTCCGGCAGATCTGGCACGACTCGTACCGGCAGGTCCGCGAGTTCCGGATGACGGGGCAGGCCCAGGTCGCAGGCGAACAGACCCGGGACGCCCTGGAAGGGCTGGCCGACAACCTCGGCAACCTGGAGTTCGACCTCACGTTCAGCGTGGAGTTCCCGCTGATGCGGATCGAGACCTTCCACACCGCCCTGTACGAGGCGATGGACCTGTCCGGGCAGGCGCGAGCGCTGAGCCAGATGTTCGGTCAGCTCGGCGGCAGCGTCCGGTCCGAGATCACCGCGATCGACGTCCGCGAGCGACGGCGCGACGAGGAACGGCAGAAGTGGAACGCGTTCGCCGCCGGTGTGCTGAGCCTGCTCGGCGTCTCGGTCGGCTTCGTCATCGCCTTCCTCGGCGTCAACGCCAAAGAGGTTCCGAACGCCCCCGCGGTGTCCATGTGGAGCCCCCGGTTCGCCCCGTTGTACCTGGTGGCCGGGCTGTTCGCGCTGGTGCCGGTGTTCTTCATCCTCTTCCCGTACCTCCGCGAATGGAGCCGGGCCCGCACCGGCCGGCGCCCGATGGCGGTGGGCGCATCGACACTGCTCCTCGGCATCGTGATCATCGGGGTGGCGTCGCTGGTCGACGGACGCAGCGGCCACACGCTGGTGCTCGACGCCGTACTCAAGGCCATCGGAGTGCTCGGGCTGCTCATCGGGGCCAGCCTGGTCGGGCTGCGGCTCCGGTACCGCTACGCGGCCGGGCACCCCTAGCGAACCTTCTCGCCGAGCCGCCGCCTGAAGTAGTCGTCGGCGGCCGGGGACGGTCTGGCCGGCCGGCGCACCGATCAGCAGTGCCGCGGCCGCCACGGTCAGGGCCGTGTCGTACCCCTCGCGGATCTCGGCGCCGGTCGGGTCGGGGTTGTTGTTGAGCAGGGCCCGGGCGGTCATCATCATCCCGGGCGTACAGAATCCGCACTCCAGGCCGCGGCACTGCTGCACCCTCCGGGTTTCGCCGAATCTTGCGCCGACGTGCGGCAAAGTCAACAGCGACCTAAGCGATCTCTTAACTCGCTGTTGACGCGGCACCGGGCGATCACGGATGGTGCCACTATGCGCGACATCGTGGACGGCCTGGCCGCCTGGCGCTCCGCCGGGCACGCGTTCGCGCTGGCCACGGTCGTGCGCACCTGGCATTCGGCGCCCCGGCAGCCGGGCGCGGCGATGGCCGTGAACGACCGGGGCGAGGCGCTCGGCAGCGTTTCCGGCGGGTGCGTCGAGGCCGCCGTCTATGCGGCGGCCGAGGAGGTGCTCCGCACCGGAAAGGCACAGACCCAGACGTACGGGGTGAGCGACGACGAGGCGTTCGAGGTCGGTCTGACCTGCGGTGGAACCATCGAGGTGCTGATTCAGCCGGACTCCGCGCTGACCGACATCGACCAGGTCATCGCGGCGATCCTCGAGGGCCGGCCGGTGGCCACCGCGTCGGTTGAGAACGCCCAGCTCGTGGTCTGGCCGTTCACGTCCCGCGGGAGCCTGGGTGACTACGAGGTCGACCACTCCGCGGCGGCGCAGGCGGCCGGGATGCTGGCGGCCGGCACGACCGGGACGATCAGCGCGTGCGACGTGCCGGTGTTCGTGCAGTCGTACGCCACCCCGCCGCGCATGATCGTCTTCGGGGCGATCGACTTCGCGGGCGCGGTGGCCCGGATCGGCCGGTTCCTCGGCTACCGCGTGACCGTCTGCGACGCCCGCGGCGTCTTCGCCACCCGCAAGCGCTTCCCGGACGCCGACGAACTGGTCGTCGAGTGGCCGCACCGCTACCTGGCGAACACCCCGGTCGACGAGCGGACCGTCCTCTGTGTGCTGACCCACGACCCGAAGTTCGACATCCCGCTGCTCGAGGTCGCACTGCGGACCCCGGCCCGGTACATCGGCGTGATGGGCTCCCGGCGCACGCACGAGGACCGGCTGGACCGGCTGCGGGAGGCCGGCGTGACCGCGGGTGCGCTGGCCCGGCTGTCCGCGCCGATCGGCCTCGACCTGGGCGCCCGCACCCCCGAGGAGACCGCGGTGGCGATCGCGGCCGAGATCATCGCGCGGTCGTCGGGCGGGACCGGTCGTCCGCTGACCGAGCTGGCGACGCCGATACACGGATCGTCAATCACCTGATTCGAGCAGATTCCCGGAAGAAGCCGAGACCACCATGGGGTCATGGTGTCTCTGGTAGGGCGCGACGAACAGATCCGGCGGGCACTCGAACTGCTCGGCACGCTGCCGGTGGGCCGGCCGGCGGTGCTGGTCATCGAGGGGCCGGCGGGCAGCGGCCGGAGCCGCCTGCTGGCCGAGATCGCGGTCCGGGCCCGCGACCGCGGATGGCGCACGGTCGGCGAGATCGGCTGGATCACCGCCGACCGGGCCCGTCGGCTGCTGCAGCGGGCCCGCCGGGATCCCGGCCCGCTGCTGCTGACCTGCGATCATCCACATCGGATCGGTGCCGGCACGTGGCCCGCCCTCGACCGCCTGGCCCAGTCGGTGCCGGTGCTGGTCACGGTCACCGGCCGCATCGAGACCGACCCGCTGGCGGCCGACCATCTGCTCGGCGGCGAGACCCACCACATCCACCTGCCACCCCTCACCGGGGCCGAGGTCGCCGCGCTGGTCGCCGCCGCGCTCGGCGGCCGCCCGGCCGAGGACGTGCTGCAGCTCTGCCGGGTCGCCGCCGGACGGCCGGGCGCGCTGGCCGACCTGCTCGACGGGCTGCGCGAGGAAGGCCTGGTGCGGGCCGCGGACGGCCGGTTGAGCCTGGTGGCGACGCGGCTCCCCCGGCGTACCGAGTCGCGGCTGCACCGGCAGGTGGCCCTGCTCTCGCCGTCCGCCCGGCACCTGGTGCAGGCGGCGACCACGTTGCGGGGGCGGTTCCCGCTCGCTCGCCTGGCCCGGCTGATGCGCTCGGGTCTGGTCAGTCTGCTGCCGGCCCTCGACGAGGCGATCGCGGCCGGGCTGCTCGACGGCGACACCGATCTGCTGGCGTTCCGGCACGAACTGGTGCGGGCCGCGGTCGAGGCGACGATGCCCCGGCCGGTGGTGGCGGCGCTGCGCAGCGAGCAACCGCGTACCGGAACGCGCCGCCCGCACCCACCGGCCGCACCCACTCGCCGGGGCGGGTCGCGTGACCTGGCCGTGCTCAGCGTGCGCGAGCGCGAGATCGCCGAACTGGCCGGGCAGGCACTGACCAACCAGCAGATCGCGGGCCGGCTGAACCGCTCGCCGCACACGGTCAACTACCACCTGCGCCAGATCTTCCGGAAGCTCGGCATCAGCTCCCGCGTCGAACTGGCCGGTCTCACCGGCCGCGGTCACGCCGGCACCCGCCCGGGCGACGCATAGATCCAGTCCATGTCGGTCAGGGTCAGACCGGCCAGGTGCCGGTCCCGCCGCCGCTGTTCGGCGCCGTCCGCCAGGTGGTTGTCGTGTGCCCCGGCCCGGGAGGCGGCGGCGACCTGCTCGGCCCGCTCGTGACGTTCGGCCGCGTAGGCGGCGAGACCGCCCGATCCGGCGATGTGCGCGGCCAGCGATTCGGCGTCCTCCAGCGCCTGGCAGGCGCCCTGGGCCAGGAACGGCAACATCGGCCGGGCCGCGTCGCCCAGCAGGGCGATCTTGCCCCGCGCCCGCGGGCTTGGCGCCGGGCGCTCGAACAGCGGGTGGCGGTCGAACGAACCGGCCGCCGACAACAACCCGAGCACGGTCGGATCCCAACCGGCGTACGCCGGGAGAAGCTCGTCGGCCCGGACGCCCCGCGCGGGCCGCGGGGGCACAGCCGCGGGCAGCGTAGCGACCACGTTGAGACTCCGGCCCTCGTCGATCGGGTAGCAGACGCAATGCCGGCCCGGACCGAGCCACACGATGACGTCCACAGTAGAGAGCAGTGAGGCCGGCACGACGGCCCGGTAGGCCACGTGGCCGCTGAAGCGGAGCGGGTCGGCGATCAGGCCGGGCCGGACCGTCGAGTTCAGGCCGTCGGCGCCGATCAGCACGTCCGCCGGTTCGAACGTACCGTCGGGCAGGGTCACGCCGGGCCCGGCGACGGCGGTCACCGCTCGGCCCAGCCGCACCGACGAGGCGACCACGTCGTACAGGAGCCGGCGCAGCGTGGAACGGCGCAGGGTGACGTACGGATCGCCGTACCGGGAAAGCGCGGCCCGTCCCAGCGGGACCCGGCCGAGGAGCCCGCCGTCGCGCCAGCGCCGGAACTGCCGCCCGGCCGGCCGGAACGCGCCGCCCAGCGCGGCACCCAGCCCGAGCCGGCGCAGGACCGCGGTGGCGTTGGGCGACAGCTGCAGGCCGCCACCGGACGAGCCGAGCACCCGGTCGCGTTCCAGCACCACGCACGGGATGCCCCGGCGCCGGAGACCGATTGCCAGCGCTAGGCCCCCGATGCCGCCGCCGGCCACGACAATCCTCATCCGAACTCCCGATCAGTAGTACCGCAGGGCCCGATCCCAGTCCTCACCCGCCGCGAAGAGCCCGCGCGGTTTCATCAGCTCCGGCCCGGCGGTCAGCAGCCGGAAGGGCACGAGGGAACCGGGCGACATCGTTTCGATGCCGGCTTCGATGCCGTACGCCGCGCCGACCGCATCCCGAAGCGCAGCCGCGGCCGCCGAGGCGTGCTCCGGCGGCACCTCGATCTGCATCGTCAACCGGTTGCCGGCCGGGCGGGCCCGCCAGAACAGCACGCCGTACTCCGGCGGCAGCCCGAACACCAGCTCCTCGACCCCGACCTGGGTGAGCTCGCCGGCCGCGAAGGCGGTGCGCCCGAGGACCCGCACGGTCGGCAACGCCCAGCCGCACGGGCATTCGTCGAGCGAGACCTCGACCTCGTCCTCGGTGTTGTAACGCAACAACGGCATCGCCGACCGGTAGAGCGGCGTGACCACCAGCTGGCCGCGCCCGGCCGGCCGGAGGCGGCCCGAGATGAGCACCTCGAAGATCGCCCGATCAGCCCACAGATGCAGGCGGCCGTGCGGGCATTGGCCGGCCAGGCTGCCGGTCTCGGTCGCGCCGTACTCCTCGACCACCGGCACGCCCCAGATCTTCTCGATCCGGGCCCGCTTCGCCGGGCTGAGCGGGTCTCCGCCGACGAAGAGGGCGCGCAGGGCCGGGAAGTCGCGGATTCCGGCCAGGTCGGCCGCGGCCGCCCACAGCAGCGTGTCGGCGGCCAGCGACCACGTGAGCGTCACGTCGAGGTCGCGCAGCAGCCGCACCACGGTGGAGTACGGCGTGGCCAGCGACCGGTTGTCGGCCGGAACCACGGTCGCCCCGCGCGATCGGGCGGCCGCGTGCGCCAGGTGCCCCGTGATCATCAGGGCGTACGGCGTGCGGACCAGGAACGTGTCCGAGGGCTCGATGCCGACGTGCTTGCGGGCGTAGCGGTCGACCAGGTCGAGCCAGTCGTCGGCGGTGTAGTAGGACGCGGTCGGCGCGCCGGTGCTGCCGCTCGACTCGTGATAGGTCGCCAGCTCCGACCGGTCGACCGCAAGCATCCCGAACGGGTAGGCGTTGCGCAGGTCCTGCTTGGTGGTGAGCGGCATGTCGTCGAGCGCTGACAGGCCGAGCTTCCGATAGAACGGCGACCGCTCGGCGGCCTCCAGCGTGTGCGCGAGCTGCGCCTGTTGCAGGCGTCGCAGCCCGACCGCGTCGGTCCAGTCCCCCAGGTGCGGGCGTGTCACCATGTCGTGTCCTCCCCCAGCAGACGGCATGCGTTCGTCCACATGAGCCGGTCGTGGTCGGCCGGCGCCAGCCCGAGCGCCGCGCACTTCGCCAGCTCGACCGCCGGATGCTGCAGCGGGAACTCGGTGCCGAACAGCACCCGACCGGCGCCGAGCCGTTCGACGGCGGTCCGCGCGGTCACGGTCAGGCAGCCGGACAGTTCGGCCACCACGTTGGGCAGGGGCGCCAGCTCGGCCAGCCCGGCGACCTCCAGCCCGGTGTGACCGCAGTGCCCCCAGACGACAGTGGCCTGCGGAAACTCGAACGCCAGCCGGGCCAGATCGGCCGGCCGGCAGCCCGGACGCCCGGTCGTGACGACGTAGACCGGATGCCGCATCGCGACGGCGACCGACACCAGTTCGGCCACGACCGGCTCGTCCAGCCGGAACCCGTGCACGGCCGGGGAGATCTCCAGGCCGCGGAAGGCTTCCGCTTCCTTCCGGTACGCGTCGGCATCGCGCCGCGGATCCGCGAAGTAGAACGGCAGAAGCCGTCCCCCCGACCGCGCGCACGCCTGCGCGACCGCGGCGTTGTCGGCCGGCGTCTCGGCCCGTCCGCCGTACGTGATCTGCACCGACAACTCGTCCAGCCCGATCAGGCCGCCGGCGCTGACCGCGGCCCGGTCGATGCCGGCCCGGTCCATCGCCTGCAGCAGCCGGTCGCCGCCGCCGGGGACGAGGCGGGCGTGGAAGTCGAAGACGCTCATTGCTCGTAGCACTGTTCGTCGATCGGGTAGCCGACGTGCCGGTCCCGCCCGGGCAGGTAGCCGAGGATCCGGTCACCCGGCTTGAGCTCGGTCGAGTTGAGCACGGCCGGTTCTTGCGCGGTGGGGCCCGGTCCGAGCACCCGCACGTGCCAGTCGTCCTGCACGATGAGATTGGCCCGCTCGCCGCTCGGCGCGACCGCCTCGATGCTCAGCAGCGGCCGCGTCTCGATCTTGACTCGCCCGACGGTCACCCGCCGCGTGCGCCCGTCCGCCCCGACCGCCAGCACGGTGTCGCCGGCCGACAGTTCGCTCAGGTAACGCGTGCGCTCCGGCCCGGCCAGCGTGTACGACATGACCGCCCCCGCGTTGACCCGGAACGGCCGGGTCGGCATGTAGGGCAGCGGGTGGGTCTCGCTGACGCAGAGCAGCAGCGCCCGCGACCGCGACCCGGTCAGGATGCCCTCGTCGGTCCGCAGATAGGAGCAGGTGTCGACGCAGGCCCGGTCACCCCGCCCGGCGTGCCGCACGGCGGTGACCGTGAACGTGGTCAGGTCCAGGCGGGCCGGCCGGTAGCGCACCACCTCGGCGAGCCGGGTCGCGTCACCGGGCGCAGCCGGGGCGAGCAGCACGGCGTCCGGCCCGTGCTCGAGCACGGCCAGGTGCACCTCGGCGTCCTCGACCCGGTCGACCGCGGTCACGATCGTGCCGCTCGCCCCGTCGGCCGCCGCCAGCACGATCTCCATCGGGATGTTCGTCGGATCCCGGAACCGGATCAGCGTCACCGGATCGCGCCGCACCCCCTCGCAGGCGCGCTCCAGCGTCACCGCGTCGACGACCTCGTGCCGCCCCCCGACCAGAACGTCCGGGAAGCGGCCCTTGAGCGCCGCCGGATCACCGTGCATTGCCGGGTCGACCAGCAGGAGGTCCGCGTTGCCGATGTCGTCCGGGAGATCGAGCCCGATCGGCGCGAGCACCCGCGTGATCGTCGGTGGCAGCGTCTCCAGGTCGGCCACCTCGGAAGCGACAACGGCATCGAAGCGCTGGTGAAGCGCCTCCTCAGCGGCGGCCGCCCGCCAGCCGGGCAGCTCCCGCAGGTCAAGCCAGCACTGCTTCGCCCCGCGCGAGTTCTCCCCACGCAAGGCCGATCCGGCCGCGGCGGAGCCGGTGGGCGCGGTCATCGGATCGCCGCCGGGGTGCGGCCGTGGACCAGCGTGGCCAGGCGGTGGATCGCGGCGTCCGGGTCGGGGGAGGTGAAGATCAGGCGGCCGGCGGCGACACCGCCGGCGCCGGCGCGCAGCGAGCCGGCCAGTGCGGACAGCACCGCGTCGGGCCGGCCCGCCGCTCCGCCGGCCGCCAGCAGCGGGACCGGGCAGCCGGCGGCGATCCGGGCGACAGCCGCCTCGTCGCCCGGAAGTGCGGTCTTGACCAGGTCGGCGCCGAGTTCGGTGGCGACCGCCACGGCGTGGGCGACGACCCCGGGCGCGCGCTGGTCGGCGATCGCGGGACCCCGGGCGTACATCATGGCCAGCAGCGGCACGCCCCAACGGTCGCAGTCGCCGGCCACCGCGGCCAGGTGGGCGATCTGCCGGTCCTCGGTCGCCGCGCCCAGGTTGACGTGCACGCTGACCGCGTCGGCGCCCAGCCGCAGCGCCTCCTCGACCGTGGCCACCGGGAACTTCGCGTCCGGGTCGGGGGCCAGCGCGGTGCTCGCGCTGAGGTGCAGCACCAGGGCCAGGTCGCGGAACCGGTGGGCGGCGACCCGGCGCAGCGCCCCCTTGTGCAGCACCACCGCGTCGGCCCCGCCGGCGGCCAGCCGGCCGACCAGGTCGTCGAGGTCGGCCGCGATCGGGCCGGCCGTTATCGCGTGGTCGAGCGGCACCACGAGCAGCCTCGACCGGTCATGCCGATAAAGGCGGCCGAGACGTCGCCGGCGGCCACCGGATTCGTTGCCGAGCACCGCTTTCCCCCTTTTGCCATGAAGCAATTCGCACGCTATCGACGGGCGTCCCGCGGTCCCACTACTCGAATGAGTAGGTATTTCGGAACAAGCAGGTCACCAAGGCCGGAACGAGTAGGTGCCGGGCACTGCGACACGATTTATCAAACATTGACCAACGTCAAAGGACGTGTGAACATGCGCAGACGTGTCCGGGTTGGACACGACGAATCGGGAACCGTTGCGGTTCCCGACTTTTGGGCCACTCGTACGGATGAATTCCGGGGGTGGATGACCGTCCGTCGGGTGATGCTGAACCCCATCGAAAATGATCGACTGGATTTCTTGACGGGGCTGATGTCAAGATGCGCCGCGACGCCTCGGTGAGTTTCTGTCGCCCGGATGGGTCGGCCCGCCGCCGAGCCGAAAAGTCCGGGCGAAACTGGCATACGGCCGCCACCGAGCCACCGGTCGGGGCGCACGTCTGTCCGAAAGGGTCATTCGCCGATCGACAAGATCGGCCGGATCGGTCCGCCAGATACATGCAGACATCCGTGACGCCGCCATGGAGATCGCTCTGACCAGGTATTGCCGTTGCACAGCAGCCGACCGGCCGCCGGCCGCCGGCTCGATAGCGTCCGGGCTGCCGTCATGAAGGACGACATCTTCGGCCGGGACGCCGAGCTGGCGACCATCCGGCGGGCGCTCGAGGACACCGCGGCCGGTGCGGGGGGCTGCCACGTCCTGACCGGCCCGGCCGGCATCGGCAAGTCACGGCTGCTCCGCCGGGCCGGCGACATCGCCGACGAGCTGGGCATCGCGGTCGCGCACCGGGAGGCGTTCAAGCACGACCTGGCCGCCCCGCTGGTCACCCTGGCCGGGGCGCTGCGCAACTGCAGCCCGCCGACCGGGGAGTTCCGCTGGCTGGGCCGCCCCGACCGGCACGCCGACTCCTATCTGGTGCTCGAGCAGCTGCGGGCGTCGCTGGAGACGTTCGCCGCCCGCCGCCCGCTGCTCGTCGTCATCGACGACGCCCACTGGATGGACGAGCTGAGCGCGCTCGCCTTTCGCGAGCTGGTGCCGGCGCTGGAGTCGTTCCCGGTGCGGTGGATCTTCGCCGCCCGGGACGGCCGGCGGGATTCGACCGGGCGCGACTCGACCGGGCGCGACACCTTGGACTGGCTGACCCGCCGGGTCACCGAGCCGATGCGGCTGGACGTGCTCGGCGATCCCGCGGTGGCCGCGCTCTGCGCCGAGCGGGTCGGCAGCGAGGTCGACAACACCGTGCTCGCCCTGGCGTCCGGCTGCGGCGGCAACCCGCTGCGGGTCGAGCAGCTGGTCACCGCCCTGCGTCGCACCGGCCAGCTGGTGGTCAGCAACAACACCGCCACCGTGATCGGCGGCGACCTGCCGTCCAGCTTCGTCAACACCGTCCGCGACATCCTCGAGAGCCTGACCCCCGACACCCGGCTGCTGCTGCAGGCCGGTTCGGTGCCGCTGCGGCCGTTCGGCATCGAGGCGGCGGCCCGGCTGATGCGGCGCGACCCGGCCGACCTGTTCCCGCTGATCGACGAGGCGTCGGCGGCCGGCCTGCTGGTCGAGGACATCGACGGGCTCTCGTTCAAGCACGACCTGGTGCGCCAGGCGATCTACAACGGTCTGCGCCGGGCGGTCCGCGAGCAGTTGCACCGCGACGCCGCCGCGATCGCCCGCGCCGAGCACCGCCCGGCCCGCGAGGTGGCCGAGCACCTGCTGCACAGCGGCCGCGCCGGCTCGGCCGAGGCGGTCCGGTCGCTGCGGGACGCGGCGGCCGAGGTCGCCGAGGTCGCTCCGGCCACCGCGGCCGACCTGATCCTGCACGCGCTCGGCGCGATCGGCGAGCACGATCCGCAGCGGCCGACACTGGCCGCCGAGGCGGTCGGCCTGCTCGCCGCCGCGGCCCGGATCGCCGAGGCCCGCCGGCTGGGTGAGGAGGCGCTGCGCTCCGGCCTCGACCCGGAACACGAGGCCGCCCTGCTGCTCGGGCTGGCCGAGGCGTGCAAGCACGCCGGGCACAATCAGGCCTCGGTCGAATACGCCGACCGCGGCCTCGGCCTGGACGGCATCTCTGACGGACTGCGGGCCGGGCTGCACGCGATCCGCGCCCACGCTCTGGTCTACGTGGACGACCTGGCGGGCGCCGACGCCTCCGGTACCGAAGCCGACCGGCTGGGGCGCGCGGCCGGGGAGTCCGGCGCCGCGGTCTTCGGCGGCACCGCGCGCACCCTGGTCGCCCAGGCCGAGGGGCGGTTGACCGACGCGTACGCCCACGCCCGCGCCGCGACCGACCTGGCCGACAGCGGCGGAGCCGCCGGTCGCACGCGGCATCCCCGCATCTGGCTCGGCAGCGCGCTGACCTCGCTCGACCGCTTCGACGAGGCCGGGATCACGCTGCGCCGGGGCCGCGAGGAGTCGGAGCGGTTCGGCGCCAACTGGGCCCAGCCGCTCTGGCACTACTACAACGCCGCGCTGCTGACCGCCCGCGGCCGGCTCGACGAGGCGGCGGCCGAGGCCGACGCCGGGGTCAGCACGGCCGAGGCGCTGACCGCCAACCAGCTGGCGGTCCCGCTGCTCGGCTCGCTCATCCGGCTGGCCGTGCTCCGGGCCGACCTCGAGACCGCACAGAGCTGCCTGGTCCGGATGCGCCGATACACCGACGACGGCATCACCGCGGCCCCCGAGGACGTGCTCTGGCCGGAGGCGCTGCTGATCGCCGCGACCGGCGCCCCGGACGAGGCCGTCGCGCTGGTCGCCGGCCTCTACGACGCGATGCCGGCCCGGCCCGCCCTGCTCGCCGCCGATCCGGCCGCCGCCGGTCCGCTGGTCGCGCTCGCCCTGTCGGCCGGCGACCGCGGCCGGGCCGGGAGCGCCGCCCGGGCCGCCCGCGAGCTGGCCGGCCGCAACCCGGGCTCCCGGTCGGCGGCCGCCGCGGCCGACCACGCCGAGGGCCTGCTCAAGGAGGATCCCGGGCGGCTGCGGGCGGCGGTCGAGCAGTTCCGCGGCACCCCGCGCCCACTCGCCCTGGCCACCGCCCTGGAAGATGCCGCGGGGGCGGGCATCGATGCGGCGACCGCGCGCGCCTGGACCGAGGAGGCGCTGACCTTGGCCGTCGGGTGCGGCGCGCGCCAGGCGCAGGAGCGGCTGGAGAAGCGGCGCGGGCCGGTGCGGAGGGTGAAGGCCCCGCCGGCCTTCCTGCCGCAGCTCTCACCGGCCGAGCGCAACGTCGCCCTGCTGGTCGCCGAGGGGCTGACCAATGTCGAGGTGGCCGAGCGGCTGTTCCTGTCGCGGCACACCGTCGACAGCCACCTGCGCAAGATCTTCTCCAAACTGGGCATCGGGCGGCGGGTCGAACTGGCCAAGGTCGTCGCCCAGGAGCGCGCCGGGAATGGCTCGACTACGTGATGCGCGCGGGGTAGTCGCGAGACGAGTATGGGCGCCGGAGGTGCACTCGATGATGACGCCTGTCTTCCGCACGCCGGTGCTCGTGGTGGGCGCCGGGGTGACCGGCTGCCTCGTGGCTCTCGAACTCGCCCATCACGGGGTGTCCACGGTGGTGCTGGAGCGGGCGGCCCGGCCGCCGCGCCACCCCGACCTGACGCTCGTCGACGGCCGCAGCGTCGAACTGCTGCGCCGGCTCGGCCTGGCCGACCGCGTGCGCGCGGCCGCGGTCGACCCGGGCCGCCCGGTGGAGGTGCTCTGGAGCCGCCGGCTCGACCAGGCCCCGGTGCACATCTCCAACCTGCCCTCCCCCGACGAGCTGGCCCGGGCCTACGCGGTAGCGACCGACGAGGACGCGCTGGTCGAGCCCTATCTGCTGGTCACCGCCGCCGACCTGGCCGCGGCGCTGCTCGACGCGGTGCGCGCGCACCCGCTGACCGAGCTGCGCACCGGGTGGACCTGCACCGATCTGCGCCAGGAGCCGGGCGGCACGGTAGCGACCGCGCTCGAGGCCGGGTCCGGCACCCGCCATCTGATCGAGGCGGGTTACCTGGTGGGATGCGACGGTGCGCACAGCACCGTACGCCGGTGCCTGGGCGTGCCGATCGACGAGCTGGAACCGGCCGGTCATCACCTGAGCATCGCGTTCCACTATGCCCTGGCCGGGGACTCGGAGACCGGGCCGCTGGAGACCGACGGCCCCGGCCCGACGATGATCGTCGCCGGTGGCATCACCCTGAGCCGGCGCGGCCCGTCCGACGCCTGGGTCGCGCAGGTGCCGCTCGAGTGCGAGGACGCCGCCGCGACCGACCCGGCCCGCCTGCTGCGCGACCGGCTCGGCATCGACCTCGACGGCCCCGACCTGCTCGGCGTCGCCCAGTGGGACGACGGCCTGGGGGTGGCCGGCCACTTCCGGCGCGGCACGACGTTCCTGGCCGGGCAGGCGGCGCACCGGTTCCATCCGCCGAGCAGCCGGGTCGACACCTGCGTCGGCGATGCGGTCGACCTGGGCTGGAAGCTGGCCGCCGCGGTGCACGGCTGGGCCGGTCCGGCCCTGCTCGCGAGCTATGAGGGCGAGCGCCGGCAGCAGGCGCTGCTCGACCGGGAGTTGCTGGTGCGGGCGGTCGAGACCCGGCGCCGGTTCGGCCGGCTGGCCGCGGCCGGCGCCTCGGCCGACTTCCTGGCCCGCTTCGTGATCCAGGAGCCGCCCCAGCTCGACCCGGCCGGCACGGTGCGGTCGGGGGCCGACTCCCGCTCCCCGGTGCTGTGGCAGGAGCGTCCGGGTGCCCGGCCCGCACGCCGGGGCGTACGCCTGGGGGTGCGGCCGCCGGCCGTGCGGCTGGCCGGGGGCGAGCCCCTGCTCGACCGGCTCGGCCCCCAGTTCACGCTTGTCGACCTCACCGACCAGGCGGTCGGAAAGCCGCTGGTCGCGGCAGCCGAGGACCGGGGCGTGCCGATGACCTATTTCGGACTCGCGGATGCCGCGGTCCGCGCGAGCTGGGCCAGCCGCCTGGTCCTCATCCGCCCGGACCAGCACGTCGCGTGGCATGCCGACCGATCACCGTCCGATTGGGAGGCGGTTCTGGACGTGGTCACCGGCCGCCATCCCCACAACCACGTGAACACGTGATGCGGCACAGCGGCAGCACCAGCCACTCTCGACATCGCTGGACCAGTCACACACCCGAGAGGGCCGGTCATACCCGAGAGGCACAGGGCGATGTCAACGACGATCGAGGACTTCCGATACACCGTCATCGGCAAGTGGCACCGCCGGCTCGCCGACAACAAGTCGCCGCGGCGCAATCACTGGCAGACCAAGGTCGTCTATTACCAGGCCGCCGCCGAACTGCTCGCCGCCCGCCCGGGTCACCCGCTGACCTGGAAGAGCGTGGTTGGCGCGGCCCGTCCGCGGGGTTGCCGCAGCACGTTCTACGAGGTGGCGGGGGCGCACGCCCGGCACCGCATGGTCGACGACCTGATCGCCGACGGCGGCCCGGACGCGATGCAGATCGCCCTGCGCTACCTGCGCACCGACCCGGTCGAGCAGCTGATCGACGAGACCAAGGTGTGGTCGTTCTGGCCGTACCGGCAGCAGCTGATCGCGCGGTGGCTCAGCGGGGGGACCACCCGCGAGGGCCTGGAGGCCACGCTGATCGACGTGCTGTCGGCGTGGGC
This sequence comes from Actinoplanes sp. NPDC051343, assembly GCF_044455125.1. NCBI lineage: Bacteria > Bacillati > Actinomycetota > Actinomycetes > Micromonosporales > Micromonosporaceae > Actinoplanes > Actinoplanes sp. NPDC051343. Next base: position 203,914 of record NZ_JBITEL010000003.1, on the reverse strand, counting down.
GCGCAACAATCCGGCGCTCGCCTCGGCGGTCGGGCACACCCCGCCGGCCTGCGCGGTCGAGGACCTGACCGTCCTGCACGAGGGTCAGCTGGCCGGAATGCGCTCGGCCGGCCGCCTCACCGACGTACTCCGGCACGCCGGCCGATAAAGATCTTTCCGACGCCGGGTCACGCGATCGCGTGACCCGGCGTTTTTCCGTACGCGTCGTCAGCCGGCCCGGACCAGTCGGATCGCGCTCCACGACACGGGCGGGAGGGTCGCGCTCAGCACCGAACCGTCGACGGCCACCCCGGAGGCCGGGCGTGGGACGACCCGGTCGGGCTGGTCGGCGGTGTTCACCGCGTACAGGTCCTCGTCGGTGAGGGTCCACGCCTCCGCGACCGACATCGGGTGTCCGAACCCGGCGACCGAGACCGTCAGGTCGAGGCCGTCGGTGAGGTGGCGGTTGACCGCGAAGACCGTGAGGTCACCGGTCTGCGGATCGTGGGTGGCGACCGCGTCGAGCAGCGGAACCGCACCGAACCGCGCGGTCTCGTAGGTCGGCGCGTGGATCTCCAGCCGCAGCACGTCGCCCCGGGCCAGCCGGGATGTCAGCGCGAACGGGTGGAAGATCGTCTGCCGCCAGGCCGGGCCGTCCGGCTCACTGCGGATCGGCGCGATGACGTTGACCAGCTGGGCCTGGCAGGCCGCGGTGACCCGGTCGCTGTGCCGGAGCAGCGAGATCAGCAGGTTGCCGACCACCACCGCGTCGGCCACGTTGTAGGTGTCCTCGATGACCCGCGGGGCGACCTCCCACCCGGTTTCCCGCTTGGCCTGGAACTCGCTCAGGTACCAGACGTTCCACTCGTCGAACGAGATCATCAGGCGTTTGGCGGACTTCAGGCGGGCGGCGACGCTGTCCGCGGTCGCGACCACGCTGTTGACGAAGTGGTCCATGTCGACCGCGGACGCCAGGAAGCTGCCCAGGTCGCCGTTGACCGGTTCGTAGTACGCGTGTGCCGAGATGAAGTCGACCGCGTCGTACGTCAGCTGAAGGACCTCGGACTCCCAGGCTCCGAACGTCGGCATCCCGGAGCCCGAACTGCCGCAGACCACCAGTTCGAGGTCCGGGTCGGCGCTGCGCAGCGCGCGGGCGGTCTCGGCGGCCAGCCGCCCGTACTCGTGGGCGGTCTTGTGCCCGGTCTGCCAGGGCCCGTCGAGCTCGTTGCCGAGACAGAACAGCTTGATCCCGTACGGTTCGGCGGCCCCGTTGGACCGGCGCTGCTCGGCCAGCCGGGTGCGGTCCGGATGATTCAGGTACTCGTGCACGTCGAGGGCCTCCTGGACGCCCCGGGTGCCCAGGTTGAGGGCGTACATGACCTCGACACCGGCCTTGCGCGCCCAGCGCATGAATTCGTCGACGCCGACCTCGTTGGTCTCCAGGCTGTGCCAGGCCAGGTCGCGCCGCACCGGCCGGTCGGCCCGCGGCCCGACCCCGTCCTCCCAGCGGTAGCCGGAGACGAAGTTACCGCCCGGGTAGCGCACCACGGTGACGCCGAGTTCGCGGGTCAGGTCGAGCACGTCCTGCCGAAAGCCGTCCGCGTCGGCGCTCGGATGGCCGGGTTCGTAGATGCCGGTGTAGACGCCGCGGCCCATGTGCTCGACGAAGGTGCCGAAGGTGCGGCGCGACACCGGGGCGACCGTGAACGCCGGGTCGAGGGAAAACGAAGCTGAGGTCACTTGAGGCTCCCTACGGCCAGACCGCCCTGCCAGTACTTCTGCAGGGTCAGGAACGCGATGATCAACGGGATGATCGAGACCAGGGAGCCGGTGATGATCAGTCCCCAGACCGAGGTGCCGCCGCCGTTGTTGCTGCTGGCCAGCTGCTCCCAGAGGTTGATGCCGACGGTCAGCGGGTAGAGCTTGGAGTCCGACAGCATGGTCAGCGGCAGGAAGTAATTGTTCCAGGTGGCGACCACCGACAGCAGCAGGACGGTGATCACGCCGGGCCGCATCAGCGGCAGGGCTACCCGTACGAAGGTGCGCAGTTCCCCGGCTCCGTCGATGCGGGCGGCGTCGAGCAGTTCGTCGGGCACCGAGGCGGTGGCGTAGATCCGCATCAGGTAGACCGCGAACGGGCTGAGCAGCGACGGCAGGATGACCGCCCAGATCGTGTCGGTCAGCCCGGCGTTGCTCATCATCACGAAGGTGGGGATGACCAGGGCGGTCAGCGGCACCATGACCGAGCCGAGCACCAGCGCGAAGATCGCGTTACGGCCGCGGAAGCTGTACTTCGCGAAGCCGTACCCGGCCAGCACCGAGATGACCGTGGCGCCGACGCCGCCGGTCACCGCGTAGAGCGCCGAGTTGCCGAGCCAGCGCAGGTACTCGCCGTTGTTGTAGGTGAACAGTTCCTTGAGATTGCCGAACAGGTGGAAGCCGTGGAACCAGAGCGCGCCGGAGCCCGAGAACAGGCCCTGCGCGTTCTTGGTGCTGGCCACGACCAGCCACCAGACCGGCACCAGGAAATAGCAGACCAGGGCGAGCAGCAGCAGCTTCGCCCAGACATGCCGGGGTGAGCTCGGGTGCTGGGGCGGGCTCACGTGAACAGGCTCCCTCGCTTGCGGGTGGCGAACATGAAGACGCCGACGGCCAGGAAAACCACGAAGCCGAGCGAGAACGAGATCGTCGACGCGTAGTTGAACTGGGCGTACGTGAAGGCCAGGTTGAACGAGTAGATGTTGGGCGTGAAGTCGGGCGTGACCGAGCCGTTGGCGATCGGACCGAGCACCTGCGGTTCGGTGAAGAACTGCAGGGTGCCGATCAGCGAGAAGACGATGATCAGCGCGAACGCACTCGAGATCATCGGGACCTTGATCCGCAGCGCGATCTGCCGGGCACCCGCCCCGTCGATCCGGGCCGCCTCGTAGATCGTCGAGTCGATGCTCTTCAGCGCGGCGTAGAGGATCACCATGTAGTAGCCGGACCACTGCCAGGTCACCACGTTGAGCAGGCCGTAGAAGATGTTGCCGTGGCTGAGCAGGAACGGTGCCTGCACGTTGAACAGGCCGGAGATCTGCTGCAGCGGGCCGAACGTCGGGCTGTACAGGAAACCCCACATGAGCGCGCCGATCACGGCGGGCACCGCGTACGGCAGGAAGATCATCAGGCGCGAGAAGCGGGCCAGCCGGCCGGTGATCTCGTCGAGCAGCAGCGCCGCGGCCAGCGCGACGATCATCTGCAGCGGGATCACGACCACGCTGAACCGCACGACCAGCCACAGACCCTTGAGGAACGACGGGTCGGTGAACGCCCGCGTGTAGTTGTCGATGCCGGCGAACGTAGTGCCGGTCGCCAGGCCCTTGGTGTAGAGGCTCAGGTAGCCCGCGTAGACCAGCGGCGCGACCAGGAACGCGGCGAAGACCACCAGGAAGGGCAGGATGAAGAGCCACCCCACGGCACCGCGCCGGGAGGATCCCGGCACGGCTTTCTTCCGTACGTCGTGGGCCGCACCGGCGTTCGTCGCCGCCGATTCGATGATGGCCATTCTCAGCTGACCTTGAAGCCCTGGCTCTGGGCGTACTTCACGATGATCTGCTGAAGGTCGGTGGCCGCCTGGGCGCCGGTCGTCCGGCCCTGGTTGATCTTCGCGATCTGTGCCTGCAACTGGGCGTAGTAGTAGACCGTGAACGGGCTGTAGGTGAAGCCCTGGTAGGCGTTCTCGGCCGGGATGTAGATGTCCTTGTTGGCGGTCTGCCCGTTGAAGAAGTCGATCTTGGCGTTGACGAACGCGTCCGACTTCAGCACGGTCTGGTTGAGCGGGAAGATCGTCTGGGTCTTCCAGCCGTCGGTCAGCGAGGCGTCGTCGGCGTACAGGCCCTTGGCCACCTCGGCGGCCGCCTTCTTGTCGGCGGCCTGGTTGGTCACCGCGAAGGTCGAGCCGCCCCAGTTGACCGAGACCGGCTTGGCCGGGTCCCACTGCGGCAGCGGCGCCACCGCGAACTTGCCCTTCTCGCCACCCTTGCCCACGCCGGCCCCGGTCAGATAGCCGGGCGCCCAGGCGGCCGAGATGTACGTCGCGTACTTCCCGTTGACCACGCCCGCGATGTAGTCGGTCGTGAACTGGTCGACAGTACCGACCTCCTTGGAGGTGGCCAGGTCGCCCCAGTAGGAGAGCACGTCCTTGGTCGCCTGGTCGTCGAGCTTGACGGTGATGTCCTGCTTGTTCTTCAGGTCGTAGACGAACGGGTTCGCGCCCTTCTGGATCATCAGGGCGGTCGTCGCGGCGGGCACGTTGCTGCCGAAGTCGCCGAACGCCGGGCCGCCGGCGTCGTGCACCTTCTTGGCGTCGGCCGCATACTCGGCCCAGGTCTTGGGCGGGGTCTTGATGCCGTACTTCTGGAAGACGTCGGTGCGATAGATCATCGCCATCGGGCCGCCGTCGATCGGGATCGCGTAGACCGCGCTGCCCTGCGAGACGTCCTTCCAGGCGCCGGCGCTGAAGTTGGCCTTCACGTCGTTGGCGCCGTACTGGCTGAGGTCGACCAGCGCCCCCTGGATCTCGAAGCCGACCAGCTGGTCCGCCTCGAGCATGACCACGTCGGGGGCGCCCTTCTTGGCCGAGATCGCGGTCTGGAACTTCGCGTACTCGGGCTGGCCCTGTCCGGCGACGGTCCAGCAGACCTGCACGTCGGTGTGCGCGTTGTTGAAGTTGTCGACGACCTTGGCCATGTTCGGGTACCAGGCCCAGACCGAGACCCGGGTCGCGTCCTCGTGAACGATCTTGTTGGTGCAGTTGGTGGGCTTCGGCCGGCTGGCCGACGAACCGCCGCCCTTGCCGCCCCCGCAGGCGGCCAGGGCGGCCACGAGCGAGACGGTTCCGGCGATCGTCATCATTCTGGAAATTCGCATACTTCCGGCCTCCATCGGGGCCTCGGCGGAAGCGCTTCGACGGCGGGCGTGCGCCATTACGAGGCGTCATCAAGGGAGCGGCCGACGTCGCGCGTGGATGATTAGGTCCGAGGGGAGGGGGAGCTCACCACTCGCCGGTGAAGTGTGTTGTAAATTCCGATTGCAGCGCTGCAAAGGACTATGCACCGACCGTTCAGCTCTGGCAAGAGGCAATCGCACCGAAATACTGTCGTCACAATCAGCCACACCCTTGGGAGGCGCGGGATGCGCGAAACGACGCTGCGCGACGTCGCCGAGCTCGCCGGGGTGTCCCCGCGCACGGTCTCGAACGTCGTCAACGGCTACGCCAAAGTCACGCCGGCGACCCAGGCCAAGGTGGAGCGGGCGATCGCCGAACTCGGCTACCGGCCCAACGTGCTCGCCCGCAACCTCGCCAACGGACGGTCCGGGCAGATCGCGGTCGTCGTGCCCTACCTGGACACGCCGTACTTCGCCGAACTGCTGCAGGCGATCATCCCGGCCGCCCGGCAGGGCGGCTACAACGTGCTCATCGACCAGACCGACGGCGACCGGCAGCACGAGGGCGAGCTGATCGGCCGGGGCTCGCGCGGCTTCCTCTTCGACGGCATGATCATCAGCCCGCTCGGCCTCTCGCAGGACGACCTGGCCGTCCGCGACAGCACGCTGCCGCTGGTCGTGCTCGGCGAGCGCCGCTCGGACGGCGTCTTCGACCACGTCGGCATCGACGACGTGGCCGCCTCCCGCGACGCCGTAAATCACCTGATCTCACTCGGGCGGCGGCGGATCGCGGCCATCGGCGACCAGCCCTACCCGACCGGCGAGGCGGCCCAGCGGCGTACCGAAGGATTCCGCGAGGCGCACGCCTCGGCCGGGTTGCCGGTCGACGAATCATTGATCATCGGGACACCACGGTTCAACCGCATCGACGGCGCGACCGCGATGGCCGCCCTGCTCGACTTCGACGACCCGCCGGACGCCGTCTTCTGTTACAGCGACCTGGTCGCCTCCGGCGCCATCCACACCCTGCTCGCCCGCGGGCTTCGCGTGCCCGAGGACGTCGCGATCATCGGCTACGACGACATCGAGGACGGCCGGTACGGCCGGCCGACGATCAGCACCATCTCGCCGGACAAGAAGGCGATCGCCCAGATGGCGGTGGAACGCCTGATCATGCGGATCGGCAGCAGCGAACCGGTGGCCGGCGTGGAACTGCTCGCCCGGCACCGGCTCATCGCCCGGCAGAGCACGCTGGGCAGCGCCGCCACGACATGACCGTTCGGTCAATCCCGTCGCAATGTGTATCACCACTATGTTGCGTGGCATAAGCGCTTCAATCGATGCGGGAAAGGGTGACATGAGCGGTAGTGCGGCGACCCCGGTCGTCGGTGGCGTGTTACTGGTTCTGATCCTCGCGGTGATCATCTGGGTCATCGCGGCGTACAACCGGCTGGTCCGGTTGCGCAACCAGGCCGACGCGTCCTGGGCCCAGATCGACGTGCAGCTCAAACGGCGGTACGACCTGATCCCCAACCTCCTCCAGACCGTGCAGGGCTACGCGGCGCACGAGCGCGGCACCCTCGAGGCGGTCGTGGCGGCCCGCGGCAACGCGATGAACCTTTCCCAGGGCGCCGGCCCGGCCCGGCGCGCCGAGGCGGAAAACATGCTCAGCCAGGCCCTCGGCCGCCTGATCGCGGTCGCCGAGGCGTACCCCGACCTCAAGGCCAGCCACAACTTCGCGGCGCTGCAGATCGAACTGGCCAACACCGAAGACAAGATCGCGTACGCGCGGCAGTTCTTCACCGGCGCGGTCCAGTCGTACAACAACGCGGTGCAGACGCTGCCGACCAACCTGATCGCCGGCCTGACCGGCTTCCACGCCCGCGAGTTCTTCCAGGCGGCCGGCGAGGATCGCGGCCCGGTTCAGGTCCGGTTCTGAAGCCGCGGTGGTCGATCTTGTGGCGGTCGCCGCCACCCTCGCGGTCTGGTTCGGCATCTACGCGATGTGCCGGGTGGCGACCCACCCGGCTCTCCCGGCGGCCGAACCGGCCACCATGGACCTCGGTCCCGAATCGCCCGCGCTGGTCAGCTTCCTGGTCGGGCGCTGGTCGGTGACCGAGGACGCGGCCGAGTCGACGCTGCTCGACCTGGCCGCCCGCGGGTTCTTCGAGCTGCGCCAGCCCGGCCTCGACCCGATGCAGACCACGGTCCACGTGCCGGCCGCGGCACCGGACGGCAGCGGTCTCCGGCCGTACGAAAAACTCCTGCTGGACCGGATCCGCGGCCTCAGCCGCGGCGGGGTTGTCCCGATCACCGCGCTGACCTTCCGCAACGAGGCCGAGTCCAAGGCGTGGAACACGCGGCTGCGTACCGCGGTGATCGACGAGGCGCGGGCGGCCGGCCTGTCCCGCCGGCGTTTCGGCAAGGGCGTCGTCACCTTCCTCGTGCTGTCGGCCGCGGTCGCCGGTGTCGTGATCGGCCTGACCGCGGTGCAGTACGGCCTGGGGCGCTCCGACGACGACAAGCCGGGATTCGGTGCCGGCATCGTCGCCTTCGGCATCCTGTCGGCGATCGCCGGGCGGGCGATGGGCGAGCGCGACACGCCGTCGGGCCGCAAGGTCGCCGCGCGCTGGCTCGGGGTGCGCGACTGGCTGCGGGGACACGACCAGTTCGGCGAGTTGCCGCCCGCGTCGGTGGCGATCTGGGACCGCTACCTGGGTTACGGCGACCCGGCTGGCCAGCGCGGCCACCGGTCCCGTGGCTCGACTACCTGGCGATCGACGACGGCACCGGCGACCGCACCGTAGCGTGGGGCGTGCCGATCTCCTCGTCGACGTCCTGCCAGGACGGTGACACGGTGACGGTCACGGCGCGGCCGTGGTCACGCCGGGTCATCACCCTGACCGTGACCGGCCAGGGCCGCGAACGCGACGTCGTCCCGGCTCCCCTTCTCCAGAGGCCGACGGCCGAACCGGCCCCGCCACTCTTCCGGGTCTCCGACGTGGGCCAGATGTTCGGCCGCCCGGTCACGGCATCCGCAATCCCGTGGGGCACCCAGTACTGCGCGGCCGACAACGGCAAAATGCTGCTGATGGTCCAGTCGGTGTCGGGCATGGGCGGCCGCCTCGCCTGGCGCCTCAACTCGGCACGCGGCGTCGAACACCCGGCCGGTTTCCTTATCAACGGCGACATCGGCGTCTACCGAACCGGCGACATCACCGTCGTGGCCAACCTGACGGGCGACGGCCGGGTCGCCCGGACCGCTCTCCCCTGGCTCATGGAACAGGCCATGCACCGCCTCCGAGCTTAGAAACGCCAGGGGCGAGGTGCCGCGTCGCCCCGTCCGGAACCTGGTCGGGGCGCCGATCTGCAGGCCCATCACGTTGAAGAGAACGCCCCAGGATACGGGCGATCCGCGCCATCCGCCCGGCCGAGTACGCGGGATAGGCCGTCGCCACATCCGCGTGATCGAGGCCGCTCAGGACCGGCTCCTCCCCCGGAACCAGCCACTCGCCCCAGCGGAATCGGCTGGGCCGGGCCGCCGCAGGGTGTGGATGCCGGGGCCGCGATGGGCGACCAGCAGGCGGCGGTGTGGATGCCCCCGTACCGGATCACGGCCGCGCCACGTGCTCGAACGTCCCGAAGCGGGCGGCCCGCTCGTCGATCTCGGCCCGCATCCGCGCGTGCGCCGCCGCGGTCTCCTGGATCTCCCGGGCGTGCGCCCGCTTCTCGGCCATCGAGATGACCGACGACGTCAGGTCGGTCCACCGGATCGAGCCGTCCGCCCACTCGCCCGCACTCCCGCACGTCGCGCAGGTGACCGCGCCTCCGTTCAGCTCGACAACGTCGAGGTGGCACATCGGACACAGCCCCGGCGGGCCGAGGTAACGCACGTCGTCGAACGCCCGGCCGAGCTGGGACGCCACGTTGCCGCCGAGGCGCGCCGCGCGCTGCATCGCCGCGTCGTCCAGCACGATCGACTGCGGGGTGCCCGCGCCGCCGAACACGACCTGATCGACCACCGCCATGTGCATCGAGAACGCGGTGGTGTGCAACAGTGGGAGCGCCAGCGTCTTCCACTGTGGAGTCAGCGAGCCGCCGACCGCGATGAGGCCGGCCACCCGAGGCTTGAGCACCCGCTCGTCGACCCGGAACGGGACGGCCGGCTCGATGCCTTCACCGCGTACGGCAACCAGGTGTTCGATGATCGCGGCGTCGGCGTTCGGCCCGAGCAGGAAGTCGATCACGTTCTTGAGCCGGGCGGCGATGGTGCGGTTGACGATCGGCGTGCTCACGATGAGTCCGTCGCAGTCGACCAGCCGTTCCCACAGCCACCACAGGTGGTCGTCGGTGGTCAGGTCGGTGAGCCGGACCAGCTGCGCGTCGCCGGCCGCGCGCAGGGCCGCGGTCAGCAAGATCTCGGCGCTGCCTCCGGGCCGGCCGCAGCCGAGCCCCAGAACCTTCATGGTTGCGCTCCTCGCGACAGGATCTCGACCAGGTTGCCCTCGGGGCCGGCGACGAAGGCCATCCGCACGCCCGGTTCCGGCGACGGCCACGGCGTTATCACCGGCCCGGCGCCGAGCCGGACCACGTGCTCGAACGTCGCGTCCAGGTCGGCCACGTCGAACGCCACGTGGCCGAGGCGCGGCTCAGCCATGGACGTTCAGCCGGTCCGGGTCGGCGGTCAGATAGGACGCGAAGATCCCGTACGGGTCCCGCCGCGCCCGGATCTCCTCCAGCCGCCGGTAGTTCTCGCCGGACAGGAACCGGTCCTGCCGGCTGGTGAAGTCGGTGTCCCCGAGGTAGACCCCGGTGCCGTGCCGCGCGATGTCCGCGGTCCGCCGGTGCACCCACGAGCGGTATCGGTCGTCGTCGGCCGGGTCGGTGTAGATCGCGTAGGTGGCAATGTAGACGTTGCCCTGCACCGAGAACGCCATGTCCGGCAATTCCCGCTCGGGGGCCCATCCGTACCAGATCGAGAACGAGTGCTCGGTGTCGAGCTCGCTCCACAGGCGGCCGAGCAGCGGCGCCAGGACGTTGGCCGGCGCATCGGTCCACGTGCAGTCGACGGCATATCGATGGCCCGGAGGGCTCTGCGCGTCCTGCGCCGCGCACTCCTCGGCCAGTGAGGTCGGCCCGGTGACCCGGCTGAGTTCCCGACCGGCCAGCGGCCCCTCGGCGAACACCCCCAGCAGCGCGGCCGCCTCGTCGTCGGAGCCGGCCATCGCCGTGGTGTGCAGCAGCAGCGTGAGCTCGCCGGGCAGCCGGGTCGCCGCGAGGACCGGCTCGATCCGCCGGTCCAGCGTCGGCAGCAGATCGTGCAGCCAGGCCAGCAGGGCCGGGCCCTCGTCGGGGTGGAACGTCCGGGTGTCGTGCCACATGACGGCCGCGGCCTCGTACGTCCGGAGGTGGAAGGCGGTGACGATGCCGGGGAAGCCGGGGCCGGCGCCGCGGGCGGCCCAGAAGAGGTCGCTGTGCCGGGTGGCATCGGCGCGCAGGAGCGAGCCGTCGGCGGTGACCACGTCCACCGCCACCACGCTCTCGCAGGCCCAGCCCGTCCGGCGCCCGTTCCAGCCCTGCCCGCCCTGCAGCAGGTAGCCGCCGAGACCGACCGACGGACAGTGGCCGCCCGGGAACGCCCGCCCCCGCTCGGCGAGGAACGGGGACAGGTCGAGGCCGCCACGCACCGCCGGGCCGGCCACCACGACGCCGGTCGCCTCGTCGTAGTCGAGCCCGTTCAGGCCGCCGAGGTCGATGAGCAGCGCGTCGTCGCGCAGGCTCCACGCCGCCCAGGAGTGGCCGCCCGACCGGACGCTGACGGTCAGGTTCTCGGCGCGGGCCAGGCGCACGCCGGCCGCCACGTCGCCGGCGTCGTCCGCGAGCAGGATCGCGGCCGGGTAGCGGTCCGGGCGCCGGGCGTTGAAGATCCGGCCGACCCGGGCCTGCTCGTACCCGGGATCGCCGCGGCGGATCATCCGGCGTCGCTCGTGGTGGCGAGCGCGCCGCCTCCGAAGTTCTTGTCGTGGTCGAGCGTCATCGCATGGAACGGGTAAGCCACCGCGCGCATGTCCCGCTCGTACTCGCCGATCGCGCCGACCGGATCGGTTCCCTGGACGAGCTGCTCGACCAGCTTCGCGGCGTCGCGCAGGGCCAGGTTGGCGCCCATGCCGAGGGTCGGCAGCATCGCGTGCGCGGCGTCGCCGACCAGCGTGACCCGGGACGGCTCCCAGGTCTCGGCCGGCATGATGAAGCCGAACGGGATCATGAAGATCGAGTCGAGGTCCATCCGGCCGACGATCTCGGCGGCGGCCGGATGCCAGGCGGACACGGCTCGCCGCATCGAGTCGCGCAGCAACGCCGGGGTCTCGGCGGTCCACTGGGCCGACGGCGGCACCTCGGTGCCCGGGGCGACACTGCAGGACACCATCATGTAGGGCCCGACCGGGTCGAGCGTGACGTCCGGCGCGATCGCCTTCGCCGCCTCGTGCACCGGCTGCCTCGGGTCGAAGACACCGACCAGCATCCGGCTGCCGGCCCGGTCGACGGCGATCACGACGCCGTCCATCAGGCTCGGCGGCACGATCTCGCGAAGCTCGGGCGTGAGTGGCACCCGGCCGTAGACGCCGATGCCCTGGACGCCGGTCGGGATGATCGGCACGTCCGGCAGTTTCCGGGCCCGGACCGCGGAACGGATGCCGTCGGCGCCCACCAGCACGTCGCCGCGGGCGGTGCGGCCGTCCGCGAGCGTGGCCGTCACCCCGTCGGCGTCCTCGGTATATCCGGTCACCGCGGCGCCGACCTGCAGCGCGTCGCCCAGGCGGGCGCTGAGGATCTGGCGCAGCGTCCGGCGGTGCACGCCGGTGTGCGGGATCTCGCCCTCGTTCGGCGGCCCGAGGTGCGGCTGCGAGCTGAGCTCACCGAAATGGTCGTGCAGGACGACCGACTCCCGCCGTTCGTAGGTGACGCGCGACGTGGCCTGGTAGAGCGCGAACAGGTCGTCCGGCAGGAGCGCACGCAGGGCTTCGCCGCCGAAAGCGTTCATGTGCAGGTAGTAGCCCTGCTTCCGGTTGAGGTCGCGGTCTCGTTCGAAGACCTCGACGGTGTGCCCGTTCTTGACCAGGCCCTGGGCAACCGCGAGGCCGGACAGGCCACCTCCGGCGATCAGCACGTGCAGCGGTCGGGTCACGTCGACGCTCCTAACTTCCGTTGTCAAAGGTCCAGCATCAGGTCACGGCCGTCCCAGCCGCGCGCGGCGGCGGCCAGCCGGGCGTGCATGCCGAGGATCGGCGGTCCGGCCCGATGCAGCTCGATCGGGTGCGGGAAGAGCGGGCCGCCGTCGTACCAGGCCACCTGAACGTCACCGCTGCGGACCTGGTGGATCGGCCGGCAGCCGGCGGCTTCCAGCCGCGCGCCCTCGGCCTCGAGATCGTCGGTCACCCACGAGACATGACCGATCCGGTCAAAACCGATTCCGTACGCCGTGGCCAGGCGATCGTCGACCGAGTGCACCTGGCCCAGCTCGAGCACGATCGGCCCCCAGGCGGCGAAGGCGGCGGTGTGGTCGAAGAAGGCCGGGTCGGTGATCTCGGTGCCGTCGGCCAGCCGGAAGGTGTCGAAGGCGACGTGCCGGTGTACCAGGAACGGCCCGATGCCCAGGGTTCGCACCTTCTCCTCGACGGCCGCCGCGAGGTCCGGCACCCAGTACCCGAAATGATGAGGTCCCGGCACGGTCAGCCACCCCGGCTTTCCCGCACGATCCGGGCGAACTCGGCCGCGCTCGGTTTCGGCGTCCGCGCGAACGTCTCCCGGTCGACCTCGACCAGGCCGAGCTTCAGGCCGTACCCGAAGATCCATTCGAAGTTGTCGAGCAGCGTCCAGTGCAGATAGCCGAGGACCGGCACGCCGTCGCCGATCGCCTCGCGCAGGCCGGCCAGCGAGGGTGCCAGGAACGCGGCGCGCCGGGTGTCGTCGTCGGTCGCCATGCCGTGCTCGGTGACGAAGACCGGGACGCCCGATTCGGCGTGCACGTAGCGGACCGCATTGCCCAGCGATGACGGATGAACGTCCGGGCCCGCCACCAACCCGGTGCCGTCGTAGCGGGCGCGTTCGTAGTTCTGCACCCCGACGAAGTCGTCGTCGCGCGCCAGTTGCAGCCAGCGCCCGTACACCGCATCTCGCTTCTGGTCGCGGACCGTCGTCGCATCGCCGACCGCTTGATCGTCGACGACCGCCACGCTCAGCCCGACCGGCAGGTCGGGCCGGCGTGCCTTGATCGCCGCCCGGCCGGCCACGTGCCCGGCGGCCATGCCGTCCTCGAGCGCGTCGAACTCCTCCGGCAGCGCGACGTTGGCGAGCCGGTAGCGCTCGACGCCGGCCGCCCGGCTTGCCGCCTCCAGGGTGGCGCGTTCCAGGTCGCGCACCTTCCGCGGGATCGGGGCCCAGGCGAGCAGCCGCGGCAGGTTCGGCTCGTTGAGCGTCACCGCGTAGGCGATCGAGTCTCCGATGTGGTCGGTCAGGACGCCGCAATAGCGCGCGAACGCCTCCGCCGAGCCGGAATCGAGCCACCCGCCACGCCGGGCGAACCAGTGCGGCGCGGTCATGTGGTTGTACGTCACGACCGGCGCCAGGCCCCGTTCGACGCACCCGTCGACGATCGCCGCGTAGTGGTCCAGCGCCTCGGCCGAGAACTCACCCTCGGCCGGCTCGACCCGTGACCACTCGACCGAGAATCGGTAGGCCGACAGCCCCATCCCGGCGACCAGGTCGAGGTCCTCGCGCCAGCGGCGGTAACCGTCGCAGGCCGGTCCGGACGGCTCCCGGAAGACCGTCGGCGTGACGTGCTCGGCGAACCACGTGTCGCTGGTCGTGTTGCCGCCCTCGGTCTGATACCCCGACGTCGCGACACCCCAGAGAAAAGTCATTCGAACATCGACCCCCGCGCCCCGGTTATCCAGCCGACCAGTTGGTCGTTGTCGGTGTCGGCGGCGGCCACGTCGGCGACCTTGCGGCCGCGGTTGAGCACCACGATCCGGTCGCACACCGCGGCGGCCAGCGGCAGGTTGTGGGTGACCAGCACGCACGCCACCCCGTGCTCGGCCATCCGCCGGATCAGCGCCTCCACCTGCCGGGTCTGCTCGTAGCCCAGCGCGGCGGTCGGCTCGTCGAGCAGCAGCACGCCGTTACGGTCGCCGGTGACCCGGGTCGCGGCGCGGGCCAGGGCGACCACCTGCCGCTGGCCACCGGAGAGCATCTCCACCGGGCGGGTCACCGCGGCGGTCCGCACGCCCAGCCGGTCGAGTTCCTCGGCCGCGCGCCTGCGCTGCGCCTTGTGGTCGACGAAGCCGAGCCAACCGAGCGGGCCCCGGCGCAGGATCTCCCGGCCGAGGTTGAGGTTGGTGGCGATGTCCTGCGCGTCGACCAGGGCCAGGTCCTGATAGACCATCTGCACCCCGGCCGCGGTGGACCGGCTCGGCGAGCTGAACACGGTCGGCTCACCGTGCACCAGGATCGTGCCGCTGGTCGGTTGATGCACCCCGGACATCACCTTGAGCAGCGTCGACTTGCCCGCCCCGTTGTCGCCCAGCAGCCCGACGACCTCGCCCGGCGCCACCGCGATGTCGATGCCGTCCAGCGCGCGGACATAGCCGTAGTGCATGTCAATGCCACGCAGTTCCAGCGCGGGCCCGGTATCGGTCATGGTCACCTCGTTGAAGTGTGGGCGGAGGCCTGGGCGGTGGCGACCAACCGTCGGGAGACCGTGTTCGACACCCACTTCTCCAGGCCGAGCGAGGCCAGCAGCAGCACGCCGGTCACGGCGGTCGCCCAGTACGGCTCGATGCCCTTGATGGTCAGCCCGTTCGAGATCGTGCCGAGGATCAGGGCGCCGACCAGCACCCGCGGCAGCGATCCCCGGCCGCCGCTGAGCGAGACCCCGGCGAGCGCCACCGCGGTGAGCGCGTTGAAGATGATGCCCGGGTTAGCGGCCGGGTTGGCCTCGGTGACCAGCGCGGCCGTGATCAGCCCGCCGAGTGCCGCGCAGAAGCCGCTCACCACGAACCCGAGCACGCGGTAGCGGTCGGCGTTGATGCCGGACCGCCGCACCGCCTCGGCGTTGCCGCCGACCGCCATCAGCCGGATGCCGTCGCGGGTGCGGGTGAGGAACGCGGTGCCGGCCAGGAACAGCGCGGCCACCACCCAGACCGGCGCCGGGACGCCGGCGAAGCGGTCGGTGCCGAGGAACGTCAGCCCGGTCAGCCCGGGGATCGTGTATCCGCCCGCCAGCGCCGCGGCCAGCCCGGACAGCACCGACAACGATCCGATCGTGACGATGATCGGGTTGAAGCCGCGCAGCGCGATCAACCCGTTCGCCAGCCCGACCACGATGCCCACGGCGAGCCCGGCGAGAATGCCGAGCCACACCGGGAGCCCGTGCGTCATCAGCCATCCGCAGACGCAGCCGGCCATCGCCGCCGTGCCCGGGATCGACAGGTCGAGCGCGCCGCAAATGACGCCGACCGCGATGCCGGCCGCGAAGATGGCGGTGAGCGCGGCCGCGTTGGCGATCAGGAGCGCGTTGTCCAGGCTGGCGAAGTATGGACTGGCCCACGCGCTGAAGCCGGCCAGCAGCAGCACCCACAGCACGAGAATGCCGCGGTCACGGGCGAAGATGAGCCAGCGGACGCCGGCCGGGTCGCTCTCCGGCCCGGCGGACGCTTTGACGATTCCGGCCGTCACAGTCATCCCTTGGCCGTGACGACCTTCTGCGGAACGATCAGCACCTGACCGTTCGCCCTGGGATTGGCCTGCATCGTCACCAGCGTGTCGAAGGACTGCGTCATATCGGCCTGGAACTGCAGCGCAATCGAGGCGTAGATCTTGCCGCCGGTGACGTTCTTCAGCACCTCGTCGTTGCCGCCGAAGTCGGTCACGCACTGCGGTGTCTTGCCGGCGGCGGCGAACGCGCCGATCGCGCCGAGCGCGCCCTCGTCGTTGGAGGCCATCACCGCGCTCAGGCCGGGCTTGCCCTGCAACACGTTGCCGATGTCGGTCTGCGCGCCGGCCCGGTCCTTGGCGATCACGCTCTGCACGATCGTGGCGCCCGGCGCGGTGGCCTTGAGCGCGGCCGCGGCGGCCTGTTCGAACTCCTTCTTGCCGGCCTGCCCTGCGGAGCTCTGCGCGGCAAGCACCTCGGCCTTGCCGCCCATCTTCTGGTTGACGCAGTTGCCGAGTTGCTCGCCGAGGGCCTTGCCGCCGGCCGCGTAGTCGACGTAGTCGAAGGTGATGCCGGGCTGGGGGCCGGCGAATCCGTACTCGTCGGGGCGGCCGTTGACCAGCAGCGGGATGCCCTTCGACTGGGCCGTCCTGATGATCGGCAGGATGGCCGGCGGCGCCACCGCGATGATCCAGCCGGCTCCGGCCCGGCCGGAGCTGAGCACCTCGGTGAGCTGCTGGGTCTGTGTGCTCGAGTCGAAGTTGGGATCCTGGACGATGACCTCCCAGCCCTTGCCGCCCGCGTAGCCCTTCACACCCTCGGAGAGGCCCTTGAGGGCGGGCGGGGCGAGCGACAGCGGCGAGAAGACCAGGGTCTTGGGCAGCGCGGCCGGTTTGCCGGCCGACGAGCCGGCGGCATCCGAGGCGTGGCTGCAGGACGCCAGCAACAGCAGAGTGACTATGGCGCCCGCTGGGCGCAGGTGGTGAATTCTCACGGCCGGACTCCCGACTTTCACCTAGCGAAAACTACTTTCTGTCTTGCATGCGAGAAACGTAAACGACACCCGGAAGGATGTCCATGACTAATTCCAGGAGCTCTCGAGCCCGTGGACCAGCGCGACCATCGCGTCATGCGCGGGCGTCGCCACGCCGACCCGGCGGCCCTCGGCGGCGATCCCGCCGTTCAGCACGTCGACCTCGGTCGGGCGCCGGGCCAGCACGTCCTGCAGCATCGACGGCCTGTGCCGGAACGCTTCCCGGATCGCCTCCTCGACCGCCTCGGCCGGGTCGCGGGTCAGCACGATGCCGGCCGCCGCGCAGACCGCCCGGGCCTCGTCGATCAGGATCCCCACCTGCGCCCGGAGCGCCGGATCGGTGCAGACCTGCCCGACGGTCAGCCCGGTGAGTGCGGCAAGCGGGCTGGTCGCCGCGTTGAAGACCACTTTCGTCCATTGCGGACCGCGGGCGTCCGCTACCGCGTGGGTTTTCAGGCCGCCCGCGTTGAGCAGCCCGGCGAGCAGCTCGATCTCATCGGCGGACGCCGGTTTCGGCTCGAACGGTCCGAGCCACGAGTCACCCGGAGCGTCGTACCGGACGGTGCCGGGAGCCGTGACGGCGCCCGCCGTGACGATGGTGCCCCGCATGACCCGCGGCACGAAACCGGCGATCAGCTCCTCGTTGCCGACGCCGTTCTGCACGCTGACCACGGCCGCGTCGGCGAGAACGGTTTTCGCGGCCACGACCGCCTCCCGCGTGTGCAGCGACTTCGTGGCGACAATGCCCAGGTGACACCGGGGCAGGCCGGCGGTGCTGGTCCGGGCGTGCACAGGCGCGGTGAACGCGGCCTGCCCGGTGACGGTCAGGCCGCCCGACTCGATGGCCTCGACGTGCTCGCGCCAGGGGTCGACCGCCCAGACCTCGACCCCGGGCACGCGGGCCAGATGAGCGGCGTAGAGACTGCCGATCGCGCCGCACCCGAGCACTGCGATCCGGGTGCCGCTCACCGGCCCACCGCCTGGGCGACGGCCGCCACGCCGCGGCTGCTCACGGGACTCGCCGCGCGGGCGAAGGCCGCCACGCCGCGGCCGCTCACGGGACTCGCCGCCCGGGCGAAGGCCGCCACGCCGCGGCCGCTCACGGGAACACCGTCTCGGCGAGGGCCGCACATTCGGCCGGATCGGCGCCGCCTACCCCGAGCCCGGCGACGAGCCGGCTCTCGTCGTGCAGCGGCCGGCCGCCCGGGATGCCGAGCACCTTTACCGGGTTCAGGTCGGTGACGACGTTGCCGTACCACTGAGCCACCCGCTCACTGGGGACGCCGAAGCGCGCGGCGGCTGCGGCCACACCGAGAGCGATGTCGACGCCGCCGGCCGGGGCGTCCTCCATGCGGTCCAGCTGGATCGGGTCGCCGCCGCGGTCCACCACCGCCACGCTCACCAGGAGACCCCGGCTGCGCGCCCCGGCCAGCACGCGGTCGCACAGGTCCTTCGCCCAGGCCAGCTCGTGCTGTGCGGCGGCGGGCGGGGCGGGGCGCATGCCGAGGCTGTTTTCCGGCGGCACCATCAGATCGCCGAAGCGCTGCTTCCAGCGGGCCGCGTCGTCGCCGTGCTGGCCCGCGTACGGGATGTCCAGCGCGTACGCGATCAGCAGGTCCTCCGGGTTCGCCGGCTCACCGGCCGCACTGACCACCTCGGGCGCCACCCCCTCGGGCAGGAACGGGCTGACCGTCGCCCCGGAGGCGGCCACCCCCGCCACCACCACACCGTCCTTGTCCCGCACCGGGATCCCGCCCGCGCCCGGGAACACCGCCTCCGGGCTCACCCCCACGAAGCCGGCCGAGATGGGCGCCGGCAACGTCGTCATCCGGTGCAGATGCTCGGTGCTGGTGATCTGCTGGGTGGCGGCGATCCAGGCCTTGGACCGGGCCCGCGCCATCCCGCCGGGACCGCCGTGGTCGAGCCGGGACGCCGTGATCAGCGCACCGCTCGCGCCCACCACCGCCACGCCACCGCGCAGCCCGAGCTGCTCGGCCTTGTCGACGGCCCGCTGCACCAGCTCGCGCGCCTCGGCGAGCGGAAGGTCCCGGGGGTGGCCGGGCATCAGGCGCCGACCATGTTGTAGCCGCCGTCGGCCACCAGGTAGCCGCCGGTCATGTGGCTCGCGTCGTCGGTGGCCAGGAACAGCGCGGTGCCGGCCAGCTCGGCCGGGACCGGGATGCGGCCCATCGGGGTGAGTTCGCGCAGCTGGTCGCCGCGGCCCGACTTCCAGTCCGCGCGGCCCAGCGTGGCCTCGGTTTCGATGAAGCCGGGCGCGAACACGTTGACCCGGACCGTCGGCGCGAACGCGTGCGCGTACGACTTGGTGGCGCCGAGCAGGCCGTACTTCGCGGCGGCGTACTGCGGGGCCCGGGCGCTCCCCCGCACGATCACGGTCGAACCGATGTTGACGATCGCGCCGTGCCCCTGGTCGAGCATCCGGCGACCGAACTCGTGGATGCAGGCCATCGTGCCCTTGATGTCGACCGCCAGGACGTGGTCGATCGACTCCTCGGTGATGTCCCGCCAGGACATCTGCGTGCGTGCCACGTCGCCGACGTTGTTCACCAGCACGTCGACGCCGCCGAGCCGGGTGAACGCGTCCTCGGCCAACGCCGCCACCTGCGCCCATTCGACGATGTCGGCGGTCAGCAGGACCGGTTCGGCGCCGGCCTCGCGAACCCGTTCCGCGGTGGCCTCGGCACCGGCCTTGGAGGACCGGTAGTGCACGCCGACCGCACGGGCGCCCTCCTGGGCGGCGCGGACCGCGATCTCCGCCCCGAATCCGGTGCCCGCACCGGTGACGACGACGGACCGGCCTTGGAAACGGCGGGGAATGGGGAGAGGGGTGAGTGGCACGGATGGTCCTCCGATTCAGGGGATTTGTCGGTTTTACTCTCTCAGACCAGGACCCGGCCGCCGTCGACATAGAGGACCTGCCCGGTGATGAAGCGCGCCCGGTCCGAGGAGAGGAACGTGATCGCGTCGGCGACCTCCTCGGGCACGCCCAGGCGGCGGGCCGGCACCAGGCTTTCCAGGGCCTCCCGGTTGCCGTCCCGGTCCAGGTGGTCCCGGGTCAGGTCGGTCTCGATGTAGCCGGGCGCCACCGCGTTGACGGTCACGCCGCGCGTCGCCCACTCCCGGGCCATCACCCGGATGAGCTGGTTGAGACCACCCTTGGTGGCGGCGTACGGCGCGTGATCGGCGTGCGCGAGCAGGCCCGAGACCGAGGAGACGAAGGTCATCCGGCCGTAGCCGGCGCCGACCATCTGGCGGCCCACCGCCTGGCCCAGCCAGTACGCCGTGGACAGGTTCAGCTCGACGATCCCGGCCCAGTCCGTGTCGCCCAGCTCGAGCACCGGCCGCCGGACGTTCCGCCCGACCGCGTGCACGAAGATCTGCGGCACGCCGACCAGCCCGGCCGCCTCGGCCGCCACCTCCCGGCACCGGTCCGGCGAGCGCAGGTCGGCCGCGATCGTACGTACGCCGCCGCCGGCTTCCTTCGCCGTGCGGGCCACCGACGCGAGCCGCTCCTCGTCCACGTCGACGAGGACGACGGATGCGCCCTGGGCGGCGAGGGCCACCGCGCTGGCGGCTCCCAGACCGCCGGCGCCGGCGACGAGTGCCGGCCGGTCGGAGAGCGACAACCAGTCCATAAGCACCTCACGCTTGTGTTCTCGTTCTGTGAAAGTCACTATCCGATAAGCTAAACCAGCCGCCGGGCACTGTCCAGGCGGGCAGCTGCGACGCCCTAAGCTGGGCGCGGTCGATGAAATCCGCTTTCGAGAAGGTGATCCATGGCCGCCAGCCGGCGAAATCCCACCCCCGTCGCCGCTCGGGACACGAGCCCGAACACGGGCGGCGAGAAGCCGGAATACCGGGTCGAGGCGCTCGCCAAGGGGCTGCGGCTGCTGAGCCTCTTCGACGAGCAGCGGCCCACCTGGCGGGTGAGCGACCTGGCCGCCGCGTCCGGGCTGCCGATGCCCACGGTCTACCGCGTGGTGATGACACTGACCGCCGAGGGCTACCTCGATCACCTGCCGGGCGGCGACTACCGGCCCGGCGTGCGCACGCTGACGCTCGGCGGGGCCGCCCTGCGCAGCCTCGACCTGGTCGCGCTGGCCACGCCCAAGCTGCAGCGGCTCGGCGAGACCACCGGCGAGACGGTCAACCTGGCGGTGCTCACCGGCGACCGGGTGCTCTACCTGGTCCGCTTGCGCAATTCCGACCTGGTCACGGCCAACATCCAGGTCGGCTCGACGCTGCCGGCGGTGCACACCTCGATCGGCAAACTGATGCTGGCCGGGCTCGACGAGACCGACCTGCGCGAGCGCATCACCGACGCCTCGTTCCCCGGCCAGCACGGCCCCAACGCGAAGGTCTCGCTGGACGAGCTGAGGCAGGAGCTCGCCCAGATCCGCGACCAGGGCTGGGCGATGCAGGACGAGGAACTGGCCCACGGGCTGCGTTCGGTGGCCGGGCCGATCACCGGCGCCGGCGGACGGGTCGTCGCCGGGGTCAACCTCGCGGTGCAGGCCCGCGACTGGTCGACCCAGCGCATCGTGCGCGAGCTCAAGCCGGTGCTGCTGGCGACCTGCGCCGAGATCTCCCAGCTGGCCGCGGCCGGGAGCGCGGGCGCATGACCGGCGGCACCGAGCCAGACCCCGCAGAGCTG
This sequence comes from Actinoplanes sp. NPDC051343, assembly GCF_044455125.1. Taxonomy (NCBI): domain Bacteria; kingdom Bacillati; phylum Actinomycetota; class Actinomycetes; order Micromonosporales; family Micromonosporaceae; genus Actinoplanes; species Actinoplanes sp. NPDC051343. The sequence continues at coordinate 182,587 of NZ_JBITEL010000003.1, read as the reverse complement.
CACCCGTCGGCGCCGGGCGGCGGCCCTCCGGAGCACCGGCTCGGCAAGCTCTTCCCCGCCCGGCTCGACGACGACCAGCGCGCCGTCTATGACGCGATCGCCGGCGGCCGCCGGGCTCAGGGGCCGCAGTTGTTCCCGCTGGTCGACGCCGGCGGGGGGCTCGAAGGGCCGTTCAACGCGTTCCTCCTGCAGCCCAGGCTCGGGTTCGCGTGGCAGGCGCTCGGGGCGGCGGTGCGCTACGAGACGGCGCTGAGCGACCGGGCCCGCGAGATCGCGATCCTGGTGACCGCCACGGCATCGGACGCCGCCTTCGAGTGGCGCTCGCACGAGCCGATCGGGCGGCACGCCGGGCTGACCGACCATGAGCTGGATGCCTTGCGTACGAGCCGATTCGATGTTTTCGCCGACGACGACCGGCTGGTCGCGGCGACCGTGTCCGCGCTGTGCGTCCGCGGTGACCTCGATGACGAGGAATACCGGCGGGCGGTCGGCGCGGTCGGACCGGCCGGGGTGTTCGAGCTGCTGACGATCGTGGGGTACTACCAGGCCCTGGCCATGCAGCTGCGGGTCTTCCGGGTTTCTTGACACCGCGCGGGCGAGCGCGGCACGCTTCCGTTTGACGCAATCGACTTTCACACTTCGAGAGTTACGGTGATGGCGATGAAGCTGATCACGTTCGACGACGGCCGGGTCGGCCGCCTGGACGGCGACACGGTGGTGGAGCTGGGCTGCGGATCGACGCGAGAGTTCTTCGAGCGGGGCGGCCACGTCGACGAGACCGGCCAGCGGCTCGAACGTTCCGCGGTCCGGTTGCGCGCGCCGATCGTGCCGAAGAAGTTCTTCCACACCGCCGGCAACTTCACCGAGCACCACACCGAGTTGCAGGCGGTGAACTGGTCCCACCCGGTACACAAAGGGATCGTGTTCTTTCAGAACGTCGATGCGATCATCGGGCCGGACGACGCGATCGTCTATCCCGAGGGGCTGACCAGGGAGCTCGACTACGAGCTGGAACTCGGGATCGTGATCGGCCGCAGCGGGAAGTTCTTCTCGCCGGACGAGGCCGAGGACTACATCGCCGGCTATCTGGTCTTCAACGACATCACCGCCCGGGACATCCAGCGGCGGGAGATGAAGTCCGGGGTCTTCTCGTTCTCCAAGGGCATCGACACGTTCTGCCCGATCGGGCCGTGGATCGTCACCAAGGACGAGGTTCCCGATCCGCAGAAGCTGGCGATGCAGCTCCGGGTCAACGGTCAGGTGCGCCAGCAGGGCAACACTTCCCAGATGGTCATCTCGATCCCGCACCTGGTCGCGCACCACTCGGCGCAGGGTTACAGCGCCGGCGACATCATCACGACCGGCACCATCTCCGGGGTCGCCGCGGTGCAGCCCGACCCGTTCGACTTCTACCTGCGGCCGGGCGACGAGATCGAGGCCGAGATCGAGGGCATCGGGGTGCTGCGCAACCGGGTGGTGCCGTGGAGCGCGGCCCACGACACCCCGCCCTACACGACGGACCTGTACTCGGAGACGGCCGGCTGATGCGGTTCGGCACGCTCGACGGCCGCCTGGTCCTGGTGTCCGGCGACCGCGCGCTCGACGTGGCAACGGCCTCCGGCGGGGTGCTGCCGTCCGACGTCCGCGCCGCGCTCGCCCGCTGGGACGAGGTGCGGGCCTGGGCAGCGACCGCCGACCTGGCCGGCGCGGTCCCGGTCACCGGCGCCCAACTCGGACCGCCGGTGCCCGACCCGCGTCAGGTCTTCGCGGTGGCGCTGAACTATCGCCCGCACGCGGCCGAGGCGGGATTCACCGCACCGGACGCGCCACTGGTCTTCACCAAGTTCCCGAGCTGCATCACCGGCCCGGTCACCACGGTCGCCCTGCCACCCGGCAACGTGGACTGGGAGATCGAGGTGGTGGCGGTGATCGGCGCCGGCGGTCACCGCATCCCGCGGTCCTCGGCGTGGGCCGCGGTCGCGGGCCTGACCTGCGGACAGGACCTGTCCGAGCGACTGACCCAGTCCCAGGGAAAGCCGGCGCAGTTCTCGCTCGGTAAGTCGTTCCCCGGCTTCGGCCCGACCGGGCCGGTAGCGGTCACCCCCGACGCCTTCCCGGACCGCGACGACATCGGCTTCGAGTCGACGCTGCTGAGCGGCGGCACGCGCGAGACGCTGCAGTCCGGACGCACCGCAGAGATGATCTTCCCGATCGACGACCTGGTGGCGCGGATCTCGGCGATCTGCCCGCTGCTGCCGGGCGACCTGATCTTCACCGGCACGCCGGCGGGCGTCGGCAACCGGCGCACCCCGCCGCGCTTCCTACGGCCGGGCGAAACCCTGATCAGCCGCCTCGACGGTGTGGGCGAGCTGCGCCAGACCTTCGCGGCCCACGACGGGTGAAGACCTTCTGCCGGGTGCGACGCCGGGGCGTACGCGCCGGCAACGTCACGGCCCGGCCATGGTCGATCGGCACCGACGCCACAGATCGATCGTCCACTGCGTCGTTAGGGGCATGACATCTCATGAACCGATGCTGCGGTGGTCGTGGCGCGGCGTGGTCGTGGGCGTTGCGGTGGCCGCGCTGGCGGGAGGGGCCGGGACGGCGTACGCCTCGCCGGCGCCCACCGGGCGCGTGACGCTGCCGTCGCCGCTCGCCGGGCCGATCACCGGCGACGTCGTGCCGACCGACCTGAGCGCCCAACTTCAGTTCCGGGTGTTCCTGGGCGGGCGGGACGCGGCCGGCCGGGTACGCACCGCGCAGGCGGTCTCGGATCCGGAGAACGCGGCGTACGCCCACTATCTGACGCCCGAGGAGTATCGGCAGCGCTACGGGGCGACGGACGCCCAGATCTCTGCGGTCCGCACCTGGCTGACCGGGCAGGGCATGACGGTCACCGGCGGCACCGGCCACTACCTGGCCGTCGACGCGACCGTGGGCCAGGCGGCCGCGGCATTCGGCACGTCGTTCCAGACGTACCGGCAGGGCGACGACAAGTTCCCGTGGTATCAGGTTGCGCCGGTCGGGGACGTGTCGGTGCCGGCCTCCCTCGGGCAGGCCGTGCTTTCGGTCGACGGGCTCGCCGCGTACGTGCCCGGGCCGCAAGCAAAGAAGGCCGTGCGTCGCCCCTCGGCCGTGCGTGCCGCCTCGGCCGCGTCCTTTCCCTGCTCCCACTACTGGGGTGAGCATCGGGTGACGATACCGGCGGCCTACGGGCACACGTCGGCGCCGACCGACACCTGCGGTTACACGCCGCAGCAGATGCAGTCGGCCTACGGCGTGACCGGCAGCCCCTACACCGGCCAGGGTTCGACCGTCGCGATCGTGCTCGACGCGCGCTCTCCGACCATGCTGGCCGACGCCAACCGGTTCTTCGCCGACCACAAGATGGCCGGCTTCAAGCCGGGCCAGTACACGGAGAACCTGCCGCCCGACTTCGACTGCACCGACTGGCCCGACGGCGACAACCCGGAAGAGGCCCTCGACGTCGAGACCGTACACATCATCGCGCCGGACGCGAAGGTGGTCTTCGTGAGCGCCGGATGCAACTACGGCCCGTACGACTTCCTCGACGCGCACACCCGCGTCGTCGACTCCCACCTCGCCGACGTGGTGTCCGACTCATGGCCGGGCATCGAGGGCGACAGCTCGCCCGCGCTGATCGCGGCCTGGGAGATCGTGCTGCAGCAGGGCGCGATCGAGGGCATCGGCATGAACTTCTCCTCCGGCGACTACGGCGACGGCAGCGACGACAGCACCGGCGAGGCGAAGGTGCCGTTCCCGACCTCGGACGCCTGGGCGACCGGCGTCGGCGGCACCAGCCTGGCCATCGGCGCCGACGGAAAGCGGAAGGCCGAGTGGGGCTGGGGCGACACGGTCACCCCGCTGGGCTCGACGCCGCCCGGCACGTTTCTGATGGGCTCGGGCGGCGGTGTCAGCCAGAAGATCGCCCGGCCGGCCTATCAGCGGGCCGTGGTATCGGGCCCGCGCCGCGTCGTCCCGGACGTCTCGGCCGACGCCGGAACCCTCTGGCTGGTCGGCTTCACCGCGCCGAGTGAGGTGGCGCCGGTCGATCCGGGCGATCCCGGTCCGGCCGACGGCGGGCCCGACCCGGGGCCGCCGGTCTACTCGGAGCAGCCGATGGGCGGCGGCACGAGCGGGTCGTCGCCGCTGCTGGCGGCGCTCTTCGCCGATGCCGGGCAGGCGAGCGGGCACGCTCTGGGCTTCGTGAATCCGGCGCTCTACAAACTGGCGGGCACCCCGGCCCTGCACGACATCCGCCCGGTCGACCCGGCCGGCCCACCGATCACGGCCGGCTCGAGGTACTGCCAGGGCGAGGCCGACAAGGAGCCGTGCCTGACCTCGTACGGACTCGACCTCAATCTGACTGTGACCCCGGGCTTCGACGACGTGACCGGCCTCGGTACGCCGTCCGGCTCCTTCGTGACCGCCTTCCGCTGATCGGACCGGGCCGGGCCTTCGCCCGGCCCGGTCCCTCGGTGGCCTTTCAGGGGGAGACGTCTTCCAGCGCCCGGTTACGGGTACGGGGCGTGAACTGGGCCAGGACCGCGGCGACGATCTGGAAACCCGAAATCAGCAGCAGCGCTGCTAGAGCGGCCAGATGCCCGACCAGCGGGGCGATGACCAGCACGCCGATCATGCCGCCGGTGACACCGAGACCGTCGACCAATCCGAACCCGGCCGATCGGATGCGGGTCGGGAAGCTTTCGGCCGAAAGCGCGAAGGTCGCCGGCACCCAGACGTTGAAACCGAAGAAGACGATGAACGAGCCGGCGAAGGCCCAGCCGATCGAGTCGCCGAGTGCGGCGATCAACACCGCCCCCACGATGGTCAGGGCCGCCCCGATGGGAAGCCAGAACCGCCTTTCGACCGCCTCGGAATATCGGGCGGAGAAGAGGCCCTGCACGAAGAACCCGATACCACCCACCGCGGAGATCATGCCGGCCACCGGCGGGGTGAAGCCCAGGCCGGTGAGGACCGAGGTAGAGCCGGTCGAGTAGGCGAAGACGGTGGCGTACCCGAAGATCCACATGAACACGAGCAGGATCGTCCGGTTTCGATATCGGGCTTCGGAGAACAGTTCGCGGTAGGCGGCGGCGACCGGCTTCTCGTGCTCGGGCAGCACCACATGAGCGGCCGGCTCGGGCAGCGGTCCGCGGCGCAGGGCTCGCTCCTCCAGCGCGCTCACCACCCGTTCCGCCTCGGCGAGGCGACCGTGCTCGATCAGCCAGCGCGGCGACTCGGGGAGTCGCAGCGAGTTGAGAACGGCGATCGCCGCGACCACAGCGGCGATGCCGTAGATCCACCGCCACCCGCTGCCGAAGTCCGGACCGGCGAGCGCGACCGGCAGGCCGTCCGGAAACGAGGCCGGCTCGGTGGTGAGCAGCAGGCCCAGGCCGATCCCGACCATGGCGCCGAGCGTGCACATGATGAAGGTGATCGCCGTGTAACGGGCACGCGCCGCGGCCGGCGCGGTCTCCCCGATGTACGTGTTGCCGACGGCCAGGATGCCGCCGAGCACCACACCGGTGATGGCCCGTCCCAGCACGAACACGGGGTAGGTGGTGGCGACCGCGGTGACGAGCGAGCCGACCAGGGCGAACCCGAGCACGACGGCGAGGAGCGGACGGCGGCCCAGCCGGTCGGACAGCGGAGCGAGGCCCAGGCACCCGGCCATGTAGCCGACCAGGAACAGCACCACCGGCCGGGACAGGAACTCCCCCGCGTTCCCGGGTGTACAGCCGGGCTTGATCGCCATGCAGGTCTGGATGAACGACACGTTGATGTTGAAGTTGCAGTAGAACGCCACGAACATCCCGAGCCCGACGATCCCGGTGGCGGCGAACGCCACGGCATGGCGCGGCAGGCGGTCGAGCCGGGCGACGAGGGCGGGGCCGGAGGCTACGGTCGACATGGGACCAACTCCTTGGGGGACGGGAAACCGGCGTGCCCCCAGACTTCCCCGGCCCACGCCCCAGGGAATCCCGGTGTCCCGGTGGCTCGAACACCGATTGCCGGCCGTCGGATCAGCTCCCGAGAACTGTGCGCAGCCAGCGGAGGTTGACCGGCGGCTGGAAGGTCGCGCCGCTCTCGTGGCCGTTGTAGGGCCAGACCTGGATCTGTTTCGGGCCCGGGTAACGGTTGTAGGCCGCGTAGACCGTCGACGGCGGGCAGATGGCGTCCATCAGGCCGACCGTGTAGAGCGCCGGTGCCGTGCCGCGGGCCGCGAAGTGCAGGCCGTCGAAGTAGGACAGGGTGGCGAAGACGTCGTCGACCTTGTCGCGGTTGAGCTGCAGCATGTCCGACAGCTCGCGGTAGGGGTAGGCGTCGGTGATCTCGGTGGCCCGGCGGAAGTGGGTCAGGAACGGCACGTCGACGATGGCGCCGGCCAGGTCGGCGCGTAGGCCGGCGACCGCCTGCGAGAGCGCGCCGCCCTGGCTGGCGCCCGCCACCACGACGCGGGACGGGTCGACCTCGGGCCGGGTCAGGGCCGCGTCGACCGCGCGCACCGCGTCGGTGAACAGCCGGCGGTAGTAGTAGTCGTCGCGGTTGAGGACGCCCCGGGTGATCAGCCCCCGGTGCTGCACGCCGACGCCGGGCACGTCCTCGGTGTCGCCGTCGCCCTGGCCGCGCGAGTCCATGACCAGCACCGAAAAGCCGGCCGCCGGCCAGACCAGCCACTCGTGCGGCCGGCCGCGGCCCCCGCCGTACCCGATGAAGTTGACCACGCAGGGGCGTGGGCCGCCCCCGGAAGCCGGGGTGAGGAACCAGGCCGCGACGGGTTGCCCCGCGTAGCCGGCGAAGCGCACGTCGTAGACCCTGACCTCGGGCAGGAGCACGTCGACCTCGGTGAACGTGGCCCCCAGGTCGTGCTCGCCGGCGGAGGCCAGCGTCGACCTCCAGAATTCGTCGAAATCATCCGGTGCCGCGACGGAAGGGTTGAATGCCGCAAGTTGCTCAACCGGCAGGTCGAATTGAGCCATCAGGTCTCCTCCAAAAAGATCATTCTCACCCCTTGCTGGCGCCCAAGGTCAGCCCGGCGACGAAATGTCTCTGCAACGCCAGGTAGACGACGAGCGTCGGGATGACCGTGATCGTGGCGCCGGCCGCGATCAGGTTGTAGTTCATCAGGAACTGGCCCTGGAGGCTGTTGACCCCGGTCGTGATCGGCAGGCGGTCGCCGCTCTGGATGAACAGCAACGGCCAGAAGAAGTCGTTGTACAGCCAGATCACCTGGAGGGTCGCGAGCGCGGCCAGCGCGGGCCGGGTCAGCGGCAGCACGATCCGGCGGAACTGCCGCCACACCCCCGCGCCGTCGACCAGGGCCGCCTCGGTGAGCTCGCCGGGCAGGGTCTTCATGTAGTTGGAGAGGACGAACGTACAGAAGCCGAGCTGGAACGCGGTCTCGACCGCGATCACCGCGTAGTAGGTGTCGAGCAGCGAGCCCGAGGAGCTGATCGCGTACGGCAGGGACGTGTGCTTGAACATCTCGAACAGGGGCGCGGCCAGCACCTGGGGCGGCAGCATGTTGCCGGCGGTGAACAGCACCAGCAGCGTCACGTTGAACTTCCACGTGTAGCGGCTGACCGCGAACGCCATCATCGACGCCAGCACGAGCGTGAGGATGACCGCCGGCACGGCGATGTAGAGCGAGTTCACGAAGTACGTCGGCAGCTGGCCCTCGGTCCAGGCGGTGCGGTAATTGCCGAAGTTGAACGACCCGTGCAGGCTCCAGTAGCCGTATTTGTCGGTATCGGACTTGGGCCGCAACGACGTGTATAGCGTCCACAGGAACGGTGTCAGCCAGAACGCGGACATGACCAGCAAGAACAGGTGAGTGCCATAGCGCGGACGATGCATCAGTCGGCCCTCCGGAACGTCCGCATGAGGTAGATGACGATCGGGATCAGCGAGACGATCAGCAGCAGTACGGCCAGCGCCGACCCGACGCCGATCACCTGGCCCTCACCCACGAGGTTCTGGATGACCAGGATGCTGAGCAGTTCCAGCCCGTTGGTGCCGTGATTGATCACCCAGGCGATGTCGAACGCGCGAAGTGCCTCGATGAACGTGATCACCACGACCAGGATGTTGATCTGGCGCATGGCCGGGAAGACGACCCGGAAGAACGTCTGCCGCCTGTTCGCGCCGTCGACCGACGCCGCCTCGCGCAGGGTCGGATCGAGGCCCTTCAGCCCGGCCAGATAGAGAATCATGATGTACCCGGCGTGCCGCCAGCCGGTGGCGACCAGGGCCGCCCACAGGTTGACGTGCGGATCGCCGAACCAGTCGACCGCGTTGGGTTTTCCGGCCGTGCCGAGCACGTTGTTGAGCAGGCCCTCGTCGCGGGCGTAGACCAGCTGCCAGATGATGCCGACCAGCACCAGCGAGAGCATCACCGGGGTGAAGAAGATGCTCTGGTAGAGCCGGGTGCCCTTGATCTGCTGGTCGAGCAGCACCGCGAGCAGCAGGCCGAGCGGGGTCGCGACGAGCGCCAGGAAGGCCAGCCAGATGACGTTGTGCCAGATGGCGGGCCAGAACGGCGGGTAGTCCTCGAGCGCGAACCGGTAGTTGCCCAGCCCGGCCGACTTGATGTCGGAGACGGCCAGCCCGTTCCAATGGGTGAAGGACAGGCCGATCGAGAGCAGCGTCGGGATCCAGATCAGCACGGCCTGGATCAGCGTGGGGATGGCGACCATGACCGTGAGCACCGCTCGGTCGCCCCCGGTGAGGCGGCGGACGCGACCGGACATCAGGCGGAGGCGTAGAGGGTCTTGGCCTGCGTCTCCATGCTGTTCAGGTCGATCTTGCCGTCCTTGAGGAAGCTCTGGAGCGCCGGGATCATCACGTTGGTCGCCATCGCGGGCAGCGCATCGCGGTCGAAGAACTGGCTGACGTTCTTGGACTGGGCGATCATCTCGGCCGCCTTCTTCTGGATCGGCGAGAAGCTCGACGTGTCGGCGTCGGCCGCGGTCTGCAGGTTGGAGGGGTCCTTCGAGGCGTACGCGTCCTGCGCCGCCCCGGTGCCCAGGTACTTCAGGAACGCCTTGGCGGCCGGGTTGTCCTTGCCCTTGGCCGACAGCACGAACCCGTCGATCGGCGCCTCGATCGCGTCGGTGCCCTCGACCGCGATCGCCGGGAACGGGAAAAAGTCCAGGTCGTCCACGATGGACTTGTCGGTGATCTCCTGGAGCAGGAACGTGCCGATCAGGTACATGCCCGACTTCTTGTTGGCCATGTTGTGGGCGGCCTGCTGCCAGGTCGCGCCGAGCGATCCGGTGTCCTGGAAGGGCAGCAGCTGCTTCCAGTTGTCGAAGACCGCCTGCACCTTGGGCGAGCTCCAGGACTCCTTGTGCGCGGTCAGGTCGACGTGGAACTGGTAGCCGTTGGTGCGCATGTTGAGGTAGTCGAAGGTGCCCATGGCCGGCCAGCCGTCCTTGTCGCCGAACGCGATCGGGCTCAGGCCGTCCTTCTTCATCCGGGTGCACAGCGCGATCAGCGCGTCCCACGTGGCCGGCACCTGGTAGCCGTGCTGCTGCCAGACGCTCTTGCGATAGAAGACGGCCCACGGGTAGTTGTAGTTGGGCACCAGGTACTTCTTGCCGTCGTTGGACGAAGCGTCGGCCAGGCCGGCCCCGAAGTTCCTGCCGATCGTCTCCCACACGTCGTCGACCGGCGCCAGCAGGCCCTTCGCCGCGTAGTAGCGCATCCGGTAGCCGGCGAACCAGGTGACCACGTCCTCCGGGTTCGACTGCAGGTAGCTGCTGATGTTGTTGACCAGCTGGTCGCGTGGCATGACGTTGAGGCGCACGGTGTCGCCGGACGAGGCCTGGAAGCCGTCGGCCATCGCCTGGATGCCCGACTTCGGCACGGCGTCGGCGAGACCGGAGCCGAGCGAGGTGGCCTTGCTGTCGGCGCTCGCCGGCGGCTTACCGCCGCTGCAAGCAGCGAGAATCGGTATCGCGCCGAGTGCGGCGGCGCCCTTTATTACCGTACGGCGTGAGTAGCTCATTCTTACTCCTTGACAAGTTTGAGGCGGACGAGCGCGCTCGCGTGGTCGCCGGCCGGGAGATCGAGGGGCAGGCCCTGGGTGAGCAGGGCCGCCCCGGAGTGGGTCGCGGCAGTGTCGAGATCGCGGTAGACGCCCACGGGGTCGACCGCGGCGAGCCGCAACGGCCCGGGGGTGTGGCCGTACGGGCGGCTCGGGCACCAGGCGAGGATCACGTGGTCGTCCCCGAGCGCGTAGTGCACCCCGGTGAGCGTCCCGCCGCCGCTCAGCCGGTAGGCCGCGCCTTGCTGCACGACCGGTCGCACCAGCTTGTAGGCGGCGACCAGGCCGGCCGCCTCCTTGAGTTCCTCGGCGGTCCAGGCGGTCAGATCCCCGCCGAGGCCGAGCACCCCCGCCATCGCCACGTGGAAGCGGAACCGCAGCGGGACAACCCGCCCGGTGGTGACGTTCGGGCTGTCGGTGACCCAGGCGCCCATGACCCGGGCCGGGAACAGCTGGCCGAAGCCGTGCTGGATCGCGATCCGGTCGGCCGCGTCGGTGTTGTCGGACGGCCACACCTGGTCGGTGCGGCGCAGAATGCCCAGGTCGGCCCGGCCGCCACCGCCGGCGCACGACTCGATGCGCAGGCCGGGATGGTCGGCGCGGAGCCGGTCCATGATCTGGTAGACGGCCCGGGTGTGTGCCAGGTGCACCCGGTCCGGGTCGGGGTGGCCGGGCCAGCCGGCCTCGGTGAACGGCCGGTTGGCGTCCCACTTGAGGAAGTCGAGGCCCAGGTCGCCGACGAGCGCGTCGAGCCACCGGTGTGTCCAGGCCGCGACGTCCGGGCGGCCCAGGTTGAGCACCAGCTGGTGGCGCATCTCGGTACGCCGCCGGTGCGGCATGTGCAGCACCCAGTCGGGGTGCGCGCGGTAGAGGTCGCTGTCCGGGTTCACCATCTCGGGTTCGAGCCAGAGCCCGAAGCGCATGCCGAGCCGGCGTACCTCGGCGGCCAGGGGGGCCAGGCCGCGGGGGAAGCGATGCGGGTTGGGCGTCCAGTCGCCCAGGCCGGCCCGCTCGCTGGTGCGGGCGCCGAACCAGCCGTCGTCCATCACGAACAGCTCGGCACCGAGGCCGGCGGCGCGCGCGGCGAGGGCGAGCTGACCCGCCTCGTCCACGTCGAAGCCGGTGGCCTCCCAGGAGTTGTAGAGCACGGGACGGGTTTCCTGCGCTTCGGGCAGGATCTCGTCGCGTACGTAAAGGTGCCAGGACCGGCTCGCCGCGCCGAACCCCGACATGGTGTGCAGGCCGGCGAAGGCCGGCGTCTCGAGCGTCTCGCCCGGCGCGAGGGTCCAGGTCAGGCCCTCGTGGCCGAAGCCGCCGGTGAAGCCGGCCCGGCCGGACGGGTCGCGATGGACGGTGATGCGCCAGCTGCCGCTCCAGGCGAGAGCGGCGCTGAAGACCTCGCCGTGCTCCTCGCCCGCGGTGCCGTCGTCGATCGCCAGCCACGGGTTGGCGTGGTGGCTGGTGACGCCGCGCCGGCTGGTCAGCACGGTTTCGGCGGTCGGCAGGTCGGCCCGCTGCAGGCGGAATTCGCTGCTCCAGGCGCCGACGAGGTGGCTGAGCCGGTGCCGCGACCGGGCCGGGACGGTCCACGCGGCGGAGTCGCAGCGCAGCACCGTGATGCCGGTGGTGCCGTGGTTGGTGACCGCGGTCCACCGCTCGACGACGTCGCCGGCCAGCCGGTAGTGCAGGGCGACGGCGAGCGGGTAGTGCCGGTCGGCGAGGTCGATGCGCAGGCTGTTCTCTTCGACGTGGGCGCCGGTGTGGCGCCACTCGACCGCCCTGGCGCCGTCGGCGAAGCGCACCTGCAGCGCGGCCGGGCCGAACCGCGGGCCGCCCTCGGCCGGCAGCTCCTCGGGGCCGACGCCGTGCTCGAAGCTGCTGGCGGCCGGGTGCGGCGTCCGCTCGTCGCGGTCGGCCAGCTCGGCCGCCTGGTCCAGGGTGATCGGCACGCCCCAGTGGACGTGCCGGACCCCGTCGTCGGCGGCGAGCCGGACGGCGTAGGAGGTGGACGGCCCGGTCAGCAGCCAGAGGCGGCGGTGGGGCTCGTAGGCGACAGGCATGGAGTCCTCGCGGTTACACGTCGATGTCAGATCGATGACGTGGGGCGAGGTTAGGACCGGGGATTCCCGGAAATCAATACTTGACGAAGTTAATTATTAGTCCTAGCTTTCGGGACATGCCTCCGGTAGACGACGCCGTTCTGGCCGGGTCCCCCGCCGCCGCGGCCATCCTGACCGCACTGGTCATCGAGGGCCCGCAGAGCCGCGTCAGCCTGGCCCGCAAGCTCGGGCTCTCATCGGCCGCGGTCACCAAGGCGGCCCGGCCCCTGATCGACGCCGGCTACCTGACCGAGCACGCCGCGACCGAGCGCACCGGCCCCGGGGCCGGACGCCCGGCGGCCCCCCTGTCGGTGTGCCCGGACCGGGAGTTCTTCGTCGGCATCAAGCTGACCGGCGACGAGCTCATCGGTGTGGTGTGCGACCTGACCGCCCAGGTGCGGGCGGTCGAACACCGGCGGCTGGCCGGCGCCGAGGTCGACGACGTGATCGCGTCGATCTCGGCCCTGGTCACCTCCCTGCTCGGCTCCGGTCCGTTCCAGGGTCGGACCGGACGGCTCGGTCTCGCGGTCTCGGGGGACGTCGACCGCGAATCCGGGCTCGTGCGCTACTCACCCTTCCTGCGCTGGCACAACGTCAGCCTGGCCAAGCTCGTCGCGGACGCCACCGGCCTGGTGGTGACCGTGGAGAACGACGTCAAGGCACTCACCACGGCCGAGCACTGGTTCGGCGAAGGGGCCGGGGCGGATTCGTTCGCCCTGGTCACCGTCGGGTCCGGCATCGGCTGCGGGCTCGTCGTCAACGGGCGGCTGGTCGCCGGCGGTCACGGGGTGGCCGGCGAGATCGGCCACCTCTCGGTCGACGCGGCCGGGCCGGTCTGCTACTGCGGGGGCCGGGGGTGTGTCGAGGCGATCGCGGGTACCGAGCCCCTGGTCGCCCAGGCTCGCACCGTGACCGCGCGGCCTTCCCTCTCCCTGGACGACGCGGTCGCGCTGGCCCGGGGCGGGGACCCCGGCGTCAAGGCGGTGTTCGCCCGGGCCGGCGAGGCCATCGGGCTCGGCATCGCAGCGGTCGCCAACCTGGTCGGGCCGAGCCGGATCGTGGTATCCGGCGAGGGACTGGCCGCCTACGACCTGTTCGAGACTTCGATCCGCGCGGGCTTCGAGCGGCAGGCCTTCGGGGCTGCGGCCGATTGCCCGCTTTCCATCCGGCCCCTGCCGTTCGAGGAGTGGGCGCGCGGGGCCGCCGCCGTCAGCATCCAGTCGCGCGTCATCCCGCTTCCCTAATGCCTTTCTCCCTCTGAAGTTCGTCCACAGTCGGGTCGTCGCCCCCCGGCGGCCCGACTGTGGACGAGCGATACCCCCTGCTCAACTGGAGGACCAGCAGTGAGACCCGCTCACGTAGCACTCGCGCTCCTCGGATCCGGACTGGCGCTCGCCCTCGGCGCCACCCCGGCCTCCGCCGGCGGCGCACCCTTCCCGAAGCCGACACCGAGGTCCAACGCCGTCACCCCCGGCGCCAAAACCAAGGACCCCTCCACCGCGCAGCGGTCCAGCGCGATGGCCGCCGCCGCTCAGCAGGCCGCCGCCGGCGTCGCCGACACCCCGCTCATGGGCTGGTCGAGCTGGAGCATGGAGTCGTCGACCCGGCCCGGCCTCAACCCGAACGGCGGCGGTTCCTGGCTCACCCAGGACAACCTGCTCAAGCAGGTCGACGCGGTGGCCAAGAACCTCAAGCCGTACGGCTACCAGTACATCGACATCGACGCCGGCTGGTCGCGGGACATCACCGGCGGCGGATGGGACGCTCTTCACTTCGACGACAACGGCCGCGAGATCGCTTCGCCGCAGCGCTTCCCGAACGGGATGAAGCCGGTCGCCGACTACATCCACAGCAAGGGGCTCAAGGCCGGCATCTACCTCGCGGTCGGCCTCGACATCCCGGCCTACAACGGTGGCAAGACGCCGATTGCCGACGCGCCCGGCTGCACCACCGGCGACATCGTCTACCCCGACCTGCGGACGACCAACGGGTGGGACATCGGTTACAAGATCGATTTCAGCAAGCCGTGCGCGCAGAAGTACATCGACTCGCAGGCCGCGCTGATCGCCTCCTGGGGCTTCGACTTCCTCAAGCTGGACGGCGTCGGGCCGGGCTCGTTCAAGAGCGGCGACAACTACAACAACGTCGCCGACGTGCAGGCGTGGAAGGCCGCGATCGGCCGGACCGGCCGCCCGATCCGGTTCCTGATCTCGTGGTCACTCGACCGCAACTACGCCGCCGACTGGAAGGCCAACTCCAACGGCTGGCGCATCGACACCGACGTGGAGTGCTACTGCAACACGCTGGTCACCTGGAACAACTCGGTCAAGATCCGGTGGGACGACGTGCCCGCGTGGCAGCCCTGGGCCGGACCCGGCGGCTGGAACGACCTCGACTCGCTCGACGTCGGCAACGGCGAGGTCGACGGGCTCACGAACGACGAGCGACGCGCGTACATGACGCTGTGGGCCATCTCGGCGGCGCCGCTCTACACCGGTGACGACGTCTCGCAGCTCGACGCGTACGGGAAATCGCTGTTCACCAACCGCGAGGTGATCGGCATCGACCAGGCCGGAGTCGCCGCGCGTCCGGTGACCCCGCAGGGCACCGCGCAGGTCTGGGGAGCGCCCGACAAGGACGGTTCCTACACCGTAGCCCTGTTCAACATGGGCTCGTTCCCGGCTCAGGTGTCGGCGAACTGGACCAGCCTCGGCTTCAGTGGCCGCGCCGACGTCCGGGACGTGTGGGCGCAGCGCAACATCGGCTCGCACGACGGTGGCATCTCGGCGACGATCCCGGCGCACGGCACGATGCTCTACCGCGTCACACCGGCCAGGCACGGCGGCACCGGCGTCACGGCGTACGAGGCGGAGAGCCCGGCCAACGCGGTGATCAACGGGGCCGGCCCGGCCGACTGCGCGAACTGCTCGGGCGGCAAGAAGATCGGCAACCTGTACAACGGCGGCGCGGTGCAGTTCAAGAACGTCAAGGTGAGCCGCAGCGGCACCTATCAGGTCAACATCCGGTACGTCAGCGGTGACCCGCGCTCGGCGACGGTCTCGGCGAACGGGCAGTCCCCGGTGACGCTGGGCTTCGTGTCGAGCGGCGCCTGGGACCGGGCGGCCACCGCGACCGTGCCGCTCGATCTGCACGCCGGAAGCAACACGGTCGAGATCGACAGCAGCTCGGCCGTCTACTCGCCGGACATCGACGCCATCCAGGTGCCGGTGTCACCGCGGTAAAGTCTCTCCACAATGGAAGCGGGTCACGCTCTGGGGAGGGCGTGACCCGCTTCGTTTACTGAGTTACTGAGCTACTGAGCTACTGAGTTACTTCAGCGGCGACCGTGGTGGAACGGGAAGAACTGGCGGGTCTGCCGGAAGCCGCCCCAGTGACCGCCGAAGTGGTGGCCACCCAGGTCGAACGGACGGTTCCAGTCGTCCCAGTCGTTCTCCGAGACCGAGAGCGCCCAGTCACCGTGGACGCGGATGCAGTCGTAGTCGTCCCAGCGGTCCCGCATCTCGCCCAGGCGGCCGACGCGGTTGCAGGTGAACGGGTCGTTGAAGAAGGCCACGACCCGGTCGTCGTTGCCCCAGCTGGCCTTGGTGGAAACCGGCGCCTTGTGGGCGGCGCCGGCGGTGGACGCCTGGGCCGGTCCGGCGAGCGCGACAGCGGCACCGAGACCCATGCCGGTGATAGCCAGCAGACGCGTGAAGCGATTCATCACTTTTCTCCTCATATTTCCGAAATTCAGTCTTGCTGGAAAGAGGAGATCAGTTCGCCGCGACGATTGGCCGAAGATCGCCGAGACGGTCGCCTGTTCGGGGCGGGAACACCCTTTTCGCGGTAATACTTTCGGCTAAGTCGTGATCAACCGGCCGGCAGAAAGGTGTGAAGCGACCGCTTTGAGGGCAGTAATCGTCTCGGAGTCTCGCTCCGGATCGTCCTGCGTCGGCCAGGCGCTGCACTTGACGATCACGATCCGGGCCGCCGGGTCGACGTACAGATATTGGCCGTGCACACCCACGCCGGTGAACGCGCCGTTGTCGAGGGTCCACCAGTGGTTGGCGTAGCCGTAGTGCGGATATCCGCTCGGGCCCAGTGTGCCGACCCCGTGCCGCGGCATCCGGCTCCGGCGTACCCAATCGGCCGGAACCACCCGCTCACCCGCCGCCAAGCCGTCGTCCGCCATCACCTGGCCGAGGCGGGCGAGATCGCGCGCGGTCGCGTTGAGCGACCCCGCGCCGATCGCCGTCCGCGGCCGGCGCCGGGTCAGCCAGTAGTACGCGTCGTGCTCGGCGCCGACCTTCTGCCACAGCTTGCGCGTCGCATAGCTCGCGAGGCTCTCGCCGGTCGCCGCCTCGAGCACCCAGCCGAGCACCTGGCTGTCGAAGGTCGAGTAGTTGAAGCGCTCCCCGGCCTCCCGGCTGCGGACGGCACCCTTGACGATCTCCAGGACGTCGCCGCCGCCGGCGACCGCGCGCTCGAAGCGCTTGATGCCGCTGTCCTCGACGTCCCAGACCTCGAGGTCGCCGACGCCGCTGGTCATGTCGAGCAGTTGGGCGATGGTGACGTCCTGGTAGGCGGTACCCCGGAAGTCGGGCCGGTAGGCCGTCACCGGCTCCTCGATGCCCGCGATGCGCTTCTCGGCGAGCGCGATGCCGACCATCATCGACAACACCGACTTCGACAGCGAGAACAGTTGCATGCGGGCGCCCGGGCGGGCGAAGACCCCCGGGTACGCCTCGTGCACGAGCATCCCGTCGCGCAGCACCACGAACGCGGTCGTGAAGGTGCGGCGGTGCAGGTCGTCGAGGTTGTAGCCGGCGCCGTACCGCAGGCCGCCCAGATCGGCCGGCTCGACCGGGAACGGCCGGGGCTCGCCCTTGGTGATCGGCTCACTCGGCAGCACCCGGTTCATGTGGGTGAAGGTCCACTCGTTGAACGGCCTGCGCATGATCAGGTCGCCTTGCCGCTCCCACCAGCTCGTCGTCATGTCCGTTCCCCCATGTTCTCTTTCCGCTTACACACGGGTACGGAGCGTGACTGTGGATAGTTCAGGACTGTTCCAAGATTTTCTCGGGCGGGCGACAGGCGGTGGACGATCCCGGGGCCGCGGGGTTGACTGGGATCATGAGACCTTGATCGCGACCTCGGAGGCACCGCGATGACACCCCATCAGCACTACGCCGAGGCCGAGCGGTTGCTGTCCGAAGCGTCCAAGGCCACCTCCGAGGACCAGGCCGATCGTCTCGTCGCCCGGGCCCACGTCCACGCCCTGCTGGCCACAGCCCGCCCGTCGCCCGGTTCGATGCCGCCGCTGCCGCCCAACCGGGGCCGGCACAGTCCGCCTCCCCCGCCCCGCCTGCACGACCTCTTCGAATAACCCTCACGTTCTCGGTGACATTTGCGACTTTCGGCCTGACCCGGGCAGGTGCCACGATTCCGGCATGCCCCCGCCGCTGCTCCGCCGGCCCGTCGGCCGGTTCGGCCTGGTGCTGTTGCTCGCGCTGATCGGCGGCTTCGCCGGTCTGATGTACGGCGTGACGGTCCCGCCGCAATACATCGCACGGGCTTATGTGGTCACCAGCGACGGTCCCCCGGTCGAGATAACCGCCCGCTCGGGGTCGGCCACCCACGCGGCGGCCGCGGCCGCGGCGGCCGCCCGCGCCCTGGCCGCCGACGGGTCCGCCCCGGCGGCCGCGGCCGTCCCCACCCATCTGTCCTCGCCCGACCTGCGGTGCGATCTGGTGATCGGCACGTCGGCCGGACTGCTCGCCGGCGCGCTGTCCGCTCTGCTCACCCTCCGCCGCCCGGGCTGCCCCCGCCCCGGCCGCCCCGGCCGCCCCGACCTTGGCCGCCCGGCCACCGCCGAGGGCCACCTACGCGTCTGGCGAGCCCGCTGAGACAGCGGCACGCTCGGCAGCCGCCGCGGGCCGCAGCGTACGGAACAACACGAAGCCGAAGACCGCGCCGACCGTGTTCGAGAACAGGTCGTTGACGTCGAAGTAACGGCGGTTGCCCAGCCCGACCCACATCGCCAACTGGGTGAACTCGATGAGCGCACTCGACGCCAGCGACCATCCGAGTACCCGGCGGATCGTCGCGGCCCGGGGCCACAACAGCGGCACCAGGACGCCGAACGGCATGAACATGACGATGTTGAGCGCGAACCCGACCGGCGGCACCATGAACGGAATCGGTCGCAACACGTCCCACCAGCGCTCGGCCACGCGCCACGACGACGGGACCACGCTGATCGGGAAGATCGTCACGGCGACCACCGCCGTGGCGTACAGGAAAAGCAGACCGGAAAGCGCGACCCGGCAGCGGTTTCGCTGCCGCATGGCCAGGACCGCGAACGGGTACGCGACAAGCACCAGCAACGCCCAGCCGCGGCCGAGGACGGTCGGGAGTTCCACCTACGCAGCGTAACCGATCAGTGAAGCCAGCCGTCCCGGCGGACTATCCGGATCGCGTCGATGCGGTTGCGGGCCCCGGTCTTGGTGATCACGGCGGACAGGTAGTTACGGACCGTGCCGCCGGACAGCGACAGCCGCCGGGCGATGTCGCTGACCGAATCGCCCTCGGCGGCCAGGGCCAGCACCTCCAGCTCGCGCGTGCTCAGATCGCGCTGGACGGCCATCGACGCCATCTGCAGGCGGGGATGGACGATGCGCTCGCCCGCCGCCAGGCGCCGGATCGAGTCGGCCAGGTAGGCCGGCGACGCCTCCTTGAGCAGGAAACTCACCTGCCGGCCCCGGCGCCGCGGCGGCAGCATGCCCCGCTTGGCCGGGTCGCACAGCACCAGCACCGCGCACGACGGCACCCGCGCCCGCACCTCGGCCGCGACCGGCAGCACCTGCCCGACCATCAGCTCGGTGTCGACCACGATGACGTCGGGCGTGAGCGGCGCCGCCGCGCCGGCCAGGTCGCTGTCGAACGGCAGCGTGCCGACGATCTCGAGATCGGACTGCGCGCTGAGCAGCACCCGCACCTCGACACCGAAGTATCCGCTGTTGCGCGCCACGAGCACTCGGATCACGGCACTCCGCCCCCCTCACCGGAAGAGGCTACCCGCCGCAGAAAATCAATCAACTCCTCTCTATACGGCTCGAGCGTCCGCAGGTCAAGGTGCTCGTCCGGCCCGTGCTGCCCCGCCCCGCCCGGGCCGAAGATCACCGCGTCGATGCCGCGCGCCGAGTAGAACCGCCCGTCCGCCGCCCCGTGTTTGCGCAGCAGCGTGCCGGGCGACCCGGCCGCCTCCTGCAGTCGCCGGACGTCGGCGGACGAGGGATCGGCGGAATGCGGCGCCCCGAGGCTGTCCACGACGACCTCGAGGCCGGAAAGCTCCCGCAGACGGGCCGCGATCGCCTCCTTCGAGCGGCCGGCGAAATCGGGGTCGTCCGGCGGGAACCGCACGTCCAGCCAGGCCGTGGCCTCGGCCGGCACCTGATTGACGGCCCGGTTGCCGGTCTCGATCCGCGCCAGATTGACCGTCGTCCGCCACACCTCCGCCTCCGGCGTCGGATAGCGGGCCAGCACGGCGCCGACGCCGGCCTGGAGCGCCACCAGCGCATTGCTTCCCAGCCAGGGGTACGCGGCGTGGGCCGACCTGCCCCGGGCCACCAGCCGCACCTGCAGGATCCCCTTCGACTCGGCCACCACGCGGAGCCCGCTCTGCTCGCCGATCAGCACGAAGTCGGCGTCGACCTCCTGATGGGCCGTGCCGTCGTACCCGCCGACCTCCTCGTCGGTGACCAGTTGCAGGCCGAGCGGGAAGGGCAGCCGGCGGGCGGTGTCGCGAAACACCTCGGCGAGGACGAGAGCGGCCGCTTTCATGTCGTGCGCGCCCCGCGCGTACAGGAAAGGCCCGGCCCGCCGCGGCCGGAACTGCTCCGCGGAGCCCGGCACGACGTCGAGATGCCCGTTGAACAACACCCGGAAGTGTGGCCGCTCCGGCCCGGGATAGAGCAGCGCCGACGGCTTGCCGCCCGACTCGAACCGCTCCACGGTGAACCCGGGCCCAACGACCCCGAGCACGAGGTCGAGCGCCCGCCGCAGATCCTCCGGCCGGCCCGCGGTCGACCGGATCGCCAGCAGCCGCAGCAGCGCGTCGGTCACCGCTTCGCGGTCAGATCGAGGACGACCTTGCCGAGGGCGGCGCCGGAACCCACCGTTTCGTAGGGCTCGGTGCTCGTGTCCCAGTCGTACACCTCGGGATGGACGATCGGGGTCAGCCGGCCCGCGTCGGCCGGGCGGGCCGCCTCGGTGAGGATTTCGCCGTGGCGGGCCCGGCCCTCGCCGGTGATCAGCGGCAGCAGCGTGAAGACGCCGGAATAGCCGGCGCCGCGGAAGGAGAGCGGCGCGAGGCTGTGCGTGCCCCAGCCGAGGATGCCGACCAGGGCGTTCATGGTGGCGGTCATGCCTACCAGCATCCGTCATCGGCACCGGCCCCGGATCAGGCGCGGCCGAGAGTCGAGGCGAAGACGTCATCGACCGCCGACGGCGCGGAAACATCAAAAGCGGAGCGTACGGCGGCAAACTGAGATCATGTTTCCCGATCCGCCGGCCCGGCCGCTCAAGCGCTGTGCCCGCTGCGGGCATCTGACCCGGGCCGACCGGATGGTGAAGGGCTTCGGCCGCGACTGCGCCTCGATGCTCGGCCTGGTCGGCGGCACGATCGACGTCGGTCAGCGGGGTCCCGATCTGCTCGACGTGCTGGCCGACGAGTCGGACGACGCCTGCGACGGCTGGGACCGGGAGTGGCGGCGGGCCGCAGGCGCTTAGTCCGCCTGCTCAGACTCGGTGTACGCGGGCGATCAGGGAGACTCCGGGCAGGTTCTTGACCGGCAGGTAGCGCTCGGCCCGGATGATCGTGGAGAGGGCGGCGTTGAGCAGGGCCGGCGGCCGGTCGTCGATGTCGCTGCCCTCGGAGTGCCGGCGGTGCCAGGCGGCGACCGGCCGGAGCAGCACGTTCCAGCTCCAGAGCGACTGGATGACGAAGCCGGCCCCTTCGAGCAGCCGGCGGAAACCGTCCCGGTCGTAGCGGCGGAAGTGGTCGCAGGCGACGTCGTGGGACGACCAGAGCTTCATGTCGGCCGGCACGGTGAAGATGGCGGTGCCGCCGGGCCGCAGCACGCGGTGGCACTCGGCGGCCGCCCGGACGTCGTCGTCGACGTGCTCGAGCACCTCGAACGCGGTGAGCAGGTCGAATTCGCCGTTCGCCCAGGGCAGGCGGCGGACGTCGGCCCGTACCGCGTCGAAGCCCCGGCTCCGCGCGATCTCGACCGCGGTCTCGGAGAGGTCGGCGGCGACCGGGCTCCAGCCGAACTCGCTGAGCACGGTGGTGTTGCCGCCGCCGGCCGCCCCGATGTCGAGGGCCCGCCGCGGGGTGCCCATGCGGCGCAGTTCGCGAGCGAGCAGGTGCCGCTTCTCGCGGAACCACCAGTGGTCCTCTTCCAGGTCGGTCATCTGCCGCACCAGGGTTGCCTGCATGCCCACACTCCGTTCCGTCTCATAACGGAACGTAGCGAGAAGATCGGCGGCCGGTGGGGAAACGGGCACTTCCGATCACCACCATTGACAGTCTTCATTGCTCGATGACAGCGTTGTCTTACAACGTTGGAAGGAGTCGGAAGTTGCCCCGACGATGGACCGCCGGCACCGCAGCTCTTCTCATCGCATCAGGTCTGATGCTCACCGCCACCACACCCGCCGAGGCCGCGAAACCGAGCGCGACGGTAGCCGCCGGTAACGCCCGCTTCGAGGTTCTCTCCCCCACCCTGATCCGCACCGAGTACTCGCCGAGCGGGCACTTCGTCGACGCAGGCACCTTCAACGTGGTGGGACGCAACGCGTTCACCCCGCCGAAGTTCACCAGCACCACCAGCAACGGCTGGCTGACCATCGACACCGGACAGGTCACGCTCCGCTACAAGACCGGCTCCGGGCCGTTCACGGCCGACAACCTCACCGTCCAGTTGCACAGCGGCTCGCAGAACGTCGACGCGGCACCCTGGGCGGGGCACGGCACTCCCGACTGCGCCTTCGGCACTCTCTGTGAGGCCGAGAGCATGGCGCTGCACGGGCCGTCGGTCGCCACCGACCACAGTGGGTACACCGGGCGCGGCTTCGCGGCCGGCTTCCAGTCGACCGGCGACGGGCTCAGCTTCGGGGTCACCGCCCCGGCCGCCGGCAGCTACCAGCTCGACCTCCGCTACGCCAACGCGACCGGCGGCGACGGCCAGAACACGACCCGCACGCTGACCGTTGCGGTCGACGGCGGCGCCGGGCAGAAGCTCAGCCTGCCGCCCACCGGTTCCTGGGACACCTGGGCCCTGGCCACGCTGCCGATCAGCCTGCCCAGCGGCCGGCACGAGGTCACGATCCAGCGCACGGCCACCGACTCGGGCAACGTCAACGTCGACAGCCTTGCCGTCGTGCGGCCCGGGGACGCGTACCCGGCACCGGCGCAATCGGCGCCGAAACCCTGTGCCTTCGGCAATCTCTGCGAAGCAGAGACCGGGAACCTGGCCGGCGGCGGCCGGACCGCGGCGGACCACAACGGCTTCTCCGGTACGGCGTTCGTCGCCGGCCTGGAGCACGCGGGGGCCGCCGACACGCTGACCGTCACCGGAGTTCCCGCTCCCGGCAGCTACCGGCTGCAACTGCGGTACGCCAACGGCAAAGCGGGCAGCCAGCCCCTGCAGTCGCGCACCGTGGCCGTGCAGTCGGGTACCCGCGCGCCGGTGACCGCGACCCTCCCGCCGACCAGCGGCTGGGACTACTGGCGCACGGTCAGCGTGCCGGTCACGCTGTCGCCGGGCACCAACACGGTCGCCGTGCAATGCCCGACCGACACCAGCTGCAACGTCAACATCGACACCGTCGCCGTGGTGCTGCCCGCCGCACCCCTGCTCGCGCCGCACGCCCCGCTCGGCGGCTACCGGCGTGGCCTGGACGGCGTCGACGGCGGTGCGCTCACCCAGCCCGGCCTGCTCTACCAGGACGGCTGGAGCCTGCTCGACGACAGCGCCTCGGCGCTCTTCGACCCGGCCACCGAGAAGGTCACGCAGCGGACGGAGAACGAGCAGGACGGGTACGTCTTCGGCTACGGCCAGGACTACGCCCGCGGGCTCAAGGAACTGTCCACCCTGACCGGCCCGACCAAGCTGCTCCCGCAGTGGACCTACGGCGTGTGGTACTCCGAGTACTACGACCGCACCGCGGCCCAGTTCGAGCAGATCGTGTCGCGGTTCAAGTCGGAAGGCGTGCCGCTGGACGTACTCGTCGTCGACACCGACTTCAAGACGCCCGACCAGTGGAACGGCTGGGAGATCGACCCGACCAGGTTCCCCGACCCCAAAGCGTTCTTCGACTGGGTGCACGCGCAGGGCCTGCACACCACGCTCAACATCCACCCCAGCATCCTTGGCAGTGACCCGCAGTTCGCCGCGGCCCAGGCGACCGCCAAGGGCAAACTGCAGAAGACCGGCTGCAACTCCAGCCCCGACTGCTACACCTTCGACTGGGGCGACCCCGACCAGCTGAACGCCTACCTCGGCCTGCACAAGCAGATGGAGCAGCAGGGCGTCGACTTCTGGTGGCTCGACTGGTGCTGCGACAGCTCGAAGTCGTCGCTCGCCGGCGTCACCCCGGACTCGTG
The DNA here is from genome assembly GCF_044455125.1 of Actinoplanes sp. NPDC051343. Taxonomy (NCBI): domain Bacteria; kingdom Bacillati; phylum Actinomycetota; class Actinomycetes; order Micromonosporales; family Micromonosporaceae; genus Actinoplanes; species Actinoplanes sp. NPDC051343. The sequence goes on along the minus strand of NZ_JBITEL010000003.1, from coordinate 158,748 downwards.
GATCAACCTGCAGTACGCCGACCGCAACGGCTTCGCGTTCTCCCGGGGCTACGGCTCGCTGCAGGCCGGCGGCTACGGCGGCCCGACCGCGGTGCCGACCGGACCGTGGGCCGAGAAGCGCACCACCCTGCACTTCACCGGTGACACGATCTCGGACTGGGACACCCTGCAGTACGAGGTCGGCTACACCCCGGGCGAGTCGGCGTCGACCGGCCTGGCCGCGGTCAGCCACGACATCGGCGGTCACACCCAGGGCCTGAACCAGTCGCCGGGCGCCGAGCCGGGGAGCACCAAGCTCCCCGACGACCTGTACGCCCGGTGGGTGCAGTTCGGCACGTTCCAGCCGATCGACCGGCTGCACTCCAACCACAGCGACCGGCTGCCCTGGCAGTACGGGCCGGCCGCCAAGGCGAGCGCCGAGAAGTTCCTCAACCTGCGGGAGAAGCTGCTGCCCTACACATACGCGGCAGCCAAGAACGCGACCGCCACGGGACTTCCGATCGCGCGGCCGCTCTACCTCGCGTACCCCAGCCAGCAGGAGGCATATGCCCTGGCCGGCGCCGAATATCTCTACGGTTCCGACTACCTCGTGGCGCCCGTGACCACACCCGGCATGGGTGCGGTGACCACGTCGGTCTGGTTCCCGCCCGGCAACACCTGGAAGGACTACTTCACTTCAGAGGTACACCAGGGCGGCACCACCGCTCAGGTCACGACCACGCTCGACACGATGCCGGTGTTCGTGCGCTCCTGAATTTCCTCCAGTCGACCGGCATGCCGCCGATGAGAGACGACATGCCGCAAGACGTCGTGCAACTGCTCGAGCGCGCCCAAGCCGGGGACGCGCTCGAGGTGCGGGCGGTCGCCGCCGATCTCCTGGCGGCGGATCCGTCGGCCGCACACCACTTCGTCAACGTCGTCACCTACATCGCGGAGGCCGACCCGGCGGGCTCGCTCGCCGCGCTCGAACCGATGCTGGCCGCGGCTGTCCTTGAGGGCAGCCGCGGCTGGCAGGCGTGTGCCCTGGGCTCCCGCGCCGCCGAGCGGCTCAAGCTCGGTGCGTCCGACCCGGCGGCCTACGACATCGACGCCTCGCTGCGCGACCTGGTCGCGGCCGAACGGCTGACCGGGGGCGAACCCGACCCGGTGGCCGCGGTCAACGCCGCCGTCGCGATCGCCATCGGCTGGTACGAGCTGCGCCTCTACGAGCTGGTGGAGCCGCAGTTCCGGGCCGCGCACGCGATGAGCACGGCGCACCGGGAGCAGAACGGCAACTGCTCGATGTGGCTGTTCAACCTGGCCGAGCTGCACCTGCGCTGGGCGCTCGAGCTTTACCAGGTCGGCCAGATTCAGCCGGCCGAGGAGCACACCACCGAGGCCGAGCGATATGCCCTGCAGGCGGCCGCCGAGGTCTCCGGGCCCGACGCCTGCACCTGGCGGGACATGGCGCTGCTGGCCGCCGCCTGCTCACGCGCCGACCGGCACGACCCGGCGGGCGCCGCCGCCGCCATCTCGCGGTTGCTGCCGATTCTGCAGGAACGCGGTCTCAGCCCGGCCGCGCTGGCCTACGCCTGGCCGTTCTACGGGGTCGCGCTGTCGCGTTCCGGGCGCGCCGAGGAGGCGCTCGAGGTGATGGAGCGGGCGGTCGCCGACCTGCCGCCGGAAGCCGACTGGCTGGTCAAGGCCAGCACCCATCGCACCTACGCGGTGCTGCTGAATCGTCGGGGGTCCCGGGAGACCCCCAGCACCCTCGCCTACGGCGACGCCCTCGCCGCCACGCTCTGGCTGCAACGGCAGCAGACGCTGCACGCGGCCGAGACTATCCGCGACCTTCAGGCTCTGCGCGCGCGGCACGAGCAGGTCGCCCGCGCCGCCGAACTCGACCCGCTGACCGGCATCGCCAACCGGCGCGCCTTCGACCGCGCGGTCGCGGAGGCCCGCGGCCGGGCGACGGTGCTGGTCATCGACACCGACAAGTTCAAACAGATCAACGACACCAAGGGGCACGCGGCCGGCGACGACGCGCTTCGCGCGATCACGGCCGCGCTCGCCGCGCAGGTCCGCGAGGAAGACCTGATCGCCCGGCTGGGCGGCGACGAGTTCGGCGCGCTGCTGCCGGGAATCGGTTCGGCGACCGGCGCCGAGATCGCCCGCCGGATGGTACGCGCGGTGCGTGACCTGCCGAACTGCCCGGCAACCGTGAGCATCGGGGTGGCCGACGGGCCGGCCCTCGAGCTGCCGGCCGCCCTGATCCAGGCCGACGCCGCCATGTACCAGGTCAAGCGCTCGGGCGGCGACGGCGTCGAGGTCTGCAGCACGGACGCGACCGCCCGGGCCGCCTGAATCTAGCTGGTCTTCTTCGGGGTCTCGGTGACGTCCTTCAGAGCCATCGCGCCGACCACGTTCTTGTCGGCGTTCCACTTCTGCAGCGTCGAGCCGCTGCACTTGCCGACGTAGATCTTGCTGATCAGGTTGACCGCCTGGTAGATGTCGGGCGTCGCGGTGGTCGGGTCGCGCGGCTGCAGGCAGTTAACGCCCGTCTGGTCGACGATCGTGTAGCTCGTCGCGTAGTGCATGGTGTGCCCGTAGACGGTCCACTGCTGGGCCGCGGTGCCGTCACAGACTTTCGTCGTGACGTACTGGTAGAGCGCGGTCGACAGCGGGCTCTGCAGGCAGTACGAGACAGGCGTGGCCGGCGAGGTCGAGGTGTCCGGCCAGGTCATGATGATGGGCCCGGTGACGTGGTTGGCGTCCGTGCCCTCTTTGCTGGGATCCGCGGCCGAGGGCAGCGCGGGGAACACGTAGCGCTGGTTCCACAGCACGTTGGCCGGGTTCGGGTTCTGCTTGCAGGGCCACGCGATCATGTACGCGGCGTTCCGGTTCTGGCCGGTGTCGTCCAGGCAGCGGCCGAACTGGTTGTAGTTGATCAGCTGGCCGACGTACTTGCCGGGCTTCTGGGACCCCGCCTGCCCGGCACCCACGTTCGCGTCGGCCGAGAACGTGTTGACGTTGTTGTACCCGCCGGCGCAGGTCTTGTTGAGAATGACCGCACTGCCCGGGGTGTCGGGGTTCTGCACGTTCAGGCAGTACCCGTCGGTGTTACTGCCGACGTTGTTGCTGCCGACGAGGTTCGCGCTGTCGTTGAAACTCCACATCTGCCGGTACAGGGCCGGCGTATCGCTCTGGCACGGCTGCATCAGCACCGGGATGGTGACCTTGGTCGGGTCCGCCCGCGGGTAGCCGCCGGCGTCCACGCACATGCCGAACGGGCGCGCCGGTGTCTGCGAGGCGACCAGGACGAACTGGAGACTCTCGGCGTACGCCCACGTCTGGGAGGTGCCGCCTGCGTTGCAGAACTGCACGGTGAGCGGAGTGCCGGGGGCCGGCTCGGCGGTGCCCGCATCGAAGCAGAGGTCCTTGAGGTTGGAAGCGTTGCGATAGACGTGGACGAGGCCACCGGAGATGTTGGTGTTGTCGGTGTGCACGACGTAGGTGCCGCGCAGTTCCCGTTTCGCCGTCTCACCCTTGACCGCGGTGCCGATCGAGTCGAACAGGGCGAAGGCCGGACCGGGATTCTTGGCCCGGGCGTCGGTGCAGGCGATCAGGCCGTCGGTGGTGTCGACCGGTTTACCCTGCGGGTCCTTGCCGAAATAGCTGATCGTCACGACGTACGACGCCGTGCTGCCGTCACCGAGGCTGCCCTTGAGCGGGCCGCACGGAAGCAGCGAGGTGTCGCCCGCACCCTTCGCGTCCACGGCTCCGCGTACGGCGGCCAGGCCGACGTCGAGGCCGGCCTGGGCGGCATGCAACGCCTGCACCCGCCGGGCTTCGAAGTCGCCGGTCTTCACCTGGGTGATCACCATGGCGGCCAGCGTGCCGCTCAACGTGACACCGACGGTCACCACCAGCATGGCCAGCGGCATGGATCCACGGTCGCCGAGTCGTCTCATGACGGGATTCCTCTGGCCTCGGTGCAGGTGGCGGCGTTCGGGTCGTCACCGTTGTTGGTCTTGCCGGCGGTGGCGTTGAGCGCGGTGAAGGTGACGTCGGTCTTGCGCGTGGTGCCGCCGGTCGTGGTCGTGCCGCCGCCGCTGCCGCCGCCCAGCACCGCGCTCACGGTGAGCCGCAGCCGCTGGAAACGGAAGCCGGTTATCCCGACCTTGTCCGGCAGGAGCGTGGTGAACGGCACGCCCGAGGTGACGACGTCGGCCAGCGTGGTCCAGGCGGTCGGCGCCGGCGGGTCGACGTTCTTGGTCCACTGCCGGCGCTGCAACTGGTTCGTCGACGTCCGCAGGCGCAGTTCCACGCAGGTGTCCACGTTGTTGACGCTCAACAGGTATTCGACGTAGTTGTCGCCCTCCACCACGGCCGGGGTGCTGATCGACCGGGCGTACCGGACCTCCTGGTCGAGGCGGGCGAAAGCGGTGGTCACCTGGGTCTGCGCCGCGGCGGTGTTGTCGGTTTCGTTGACCGAGTGGTAGATCTCGGTGATGGCCGAGGTGGCGAGGACCGTGATCACCGACATCAGCCCCATCGCGACCATGACCTCGATGAGGGTCACGCCGGCGTCGCCCCGCCGCGTCATGACACCTTCCAGGTGCTGATGGTGCGGCTTGCGGTCCGCGAACCCGCGTCGGCCGACGAGTCGGTCACCGTGAGCACCACGTTGGCGAAGGTCTTGGCCTGGGTCGGGGTGCCGCTGATGGTGCCGGTGGCCGGGTCGATGGCGAGGCCGGTGGGGAGGTTGGTGGCGCTGAAGGAGACGTACGGCGGGATGCCGCCGGCGGCGGTCACCGTGACCGGTGTGATGGCGGTGCCGGCCTTCGAGGCGGGCACGGTGAACGTGCCCACCGACAGCGGCGTGACGGTCCAGGTGAAGGACCGCGTGCCGACCTGCTTGAACGAGTCGGTGACGCTGACCGTGACCGTCGTGCTGCCGCCCACGTTCGGGGTGCCCGAGACGGTGCCGGTGGCCGGATCCATCGTCAGGCCGGGCGGCGTGCCGGTGGTCCAGGTCGCTGTCGGGACACCCGACCACGACCACGTGTAGGGCGCGGTGCCGGTGAACGGCGCCGTGCCGGTGCTCTTGGTGACCACGAACGTCTTGGTGTACGCGACGCTGCCCGGCGTGGTGAGGGTGCCCTGCGACGGGATGGTCGGCAGGTTGTTGACGACCCAGCTGAACGAGAGGTAGTCCTCCTGGGCGCTCGCGTCGGTCGCGGTGAGCTGGGTGCTGAAGATCGCGGCCACGGTCGGCACGCCGCTGACCACGCCGGTGGTCGGGTCGATGGTCAGGCCGGTCGGCAGTCCGGTGGCCTTCCACGTGACGCCGGAGCCGCTGGCCGCGAACGGCACGCTGACCGGGACAGACATCTCGTTGGTCTGCGTGACGGCCGGCGAGGTGATTTTCACGCGCTGGATCGAGTCGCGGATGCTGAACACCGGTTCCTCGGTCTTGCTGCTGATCAGCGACGTCGTGACGTACGTACATCCGGCGGGACACAACCGGTCGGTCCAGCCGACCGCGACCACGATGCGGTACAGCGGGGTGTTACTGGCGCCTGCCAGCCCGGGCACACAGGCCTGGCTTCCGTCGGCCGCCGGTGGGGCGAGACCGCACTTGCCGATGAACCACTGCTGCTGGTAAGGCACCCCACTGATCACGAGCGGATTGGACGCGGTGGGCAGGGCAGCCGTCGGACCGGCTCCCAGCGCGGCACCGTCGTCCCACGCCAGGTATGCCTCGGCCAGGGTCGCGTTGCCCAGGACGGCCGTGTTGCCGTTGCCGGCGAGGAGCGTTTTCACCTCGGCCGGCGCGGCCACCGCCTGGTCGACGGTGCTCTGCGGGTCGCGGCCGGTGAGCAGCGCGTTCGCCTGAATGGCCCGGACGCGCTCCATCGCGTCGTCGGCCGCCTGAATCGCGGCCTGCCGGTCGCTCTGCTGGTTGTTGACCCGCATGGTGGTCACGAACATCGGGGAGAGCGACAGCATCATCGTGCTGATGACGGCCATCGCCACCATGACTTCGAGAAGGGTGAAGCCACCGTCGGAGCGCAGGCGGGTCCTGATCATCCCTCGTGCATCTCCTCTTCCCGGCCGGAAGCGGGTGGTCATCTGCCCATTCGGCAGGACGGGCGGCCTTTTTAGGGCGATGACCGACTCTGCTCCGGGCTGCGGCGAAGCAGCGTGGTCAGGGCATCGATGTCGCGGCCGAAGGGGCGGTCGGCGGTGCCCGGCGGCAGGAGCGCGGCCGCCCGCTCCAGAAGGTCGGCGGCGGGCAGCGAAGCGCCCAGCGACCGGGCCTGGTGGATCGCGAGCAGTTCGCACGCCGACACCTCGCGGAGCCCGTCGACGGCCTCGCGCAGACATTCGGCGGCCTCGAACGTGAAGCTCTGCGCGTCCTCCTGGCCCAGGGACGTCTCCATGGCACCGACCAGGGCCGGCATCGCGAAGCGGCGCAGCCGGTGAGCCACCCCGACCGCCCGCTTGTGCACGGTGGCCATGCCGGCGTGCCGGCCCGGGGTGTCGGCCAGTTGGCGGGGCAGGCCGGTGCGCGCGTCGTCGAGCAGGCGGTGCAGGCGGGTGGCGCCCAGCTCGGCCAGATGCACCAGCGCGGTCGTCAGGGCCCCGCAGGCCGCGGTCAGCTCGGTTCCGGCGAAGCCGGCGGTTCCGACGAAACGGCCGTCGAGAAACGCCGGGGAGTCGGTCACCGTGTCGAGCGAGCGGCCGACCGCGTCTTCGAGGGCCTGCACCGAACGCAGGGCGACCGCCAGCGCCGGGGCCGTGACGCGGAACGAGACCGGAGCCTGCAGGCCGCGCGCCGGGGCGTCACCCCGGGCGCTGCGAAGTGCCGCCAGCACTCCGGCCAGCTGCTCGTCGCCGCGGCCCAGCGAAGGGTGGAGCGGGTCGAGGCTCGCCCCGACGATCGCCTGCTCCAGCCCCGAGACGGTGACGACGTGGGCGAGCAGGGCGCGTGTCGCGACGGCGGCCACGGCGGCCATGCCGGTCAGGCCGGGCACGCCCTCGAGGAAAGCCACGCCCTCCTTGGCCTCGAACGGCCGCGGCTCGAACTCCGGTGAGGCGACCACGAACTCGCCCGCCCCGATCAGGGCCGCTCCGAGATGGGCCAGCGGGATGATCTCGCCGGCCGCCCCGGAACCCCGGGCCGGCACGGCCGGCACGACATCGAGGTCGAGGAGGGAGACCAGCTTGAGGCAGAGCTCCGGCGAGGCTCCGGCCGCCGGGTTCATGAGAGTACGCAGGCGCGCCGCCACAACCGCACGGGCGTCAACCCGCTGCAACCACGGCGCCGACCCGACCGCCCGGCCCGACATCAACGTGTTTTGATGCTGCGCCTGGGCCTCGGCGTCCAGCCGTACGCCCGAGAACGCGCCCATCCCGGTGTTGACGCCGTACACCGGGTCGTCGCCCTGCAGGGCGGCGAGCATCGCCGCCCGGTCGGCCGCCAGCTCGTCGAGCAGCGCCGGGGCCAGCTCGATCGTGCGCACGCCCCGGGCGACCTCGTCGATCACGTGGAGGTCGAGTTCGGCCGGCCGCCGGATGATCATGGGCAAACCTTACGTCGGGAAAAGACTCAGGACGCCACGGTACGGGCCGATAGGTGTCAAGGGGGTGTCATAGGATCGCCCGGGTGTACCCGGCCGCCTATCGCCGCCCCCCGACGTGGTGGTGGTTCCTGATTCCGGCCCTGTCCCTCGGGTTCGGAGCGTTCGTCAGCGTCTTCATCGGCGCCACCACGCTGAGGTCGCGGCCGCAGATGTTCGCCGCCGGTGGCTACCTGCTGGTCAACGTGGCCTATTTCGGCATCGCGGCGCTGAACCCGGCCGGCCCGGGCGACGGGCTGCTCGGTGAACCCAGCAAGGTGGTCAGCCTGATGGCGTACCCGTTCCTTGCCATCACCTGGCTGTTGGGCACCCTCCACACGCTCTACCTGCAATGGGCTGCCTCGAGGACACCGATGCCGGTACCGGCCGACCCGGCGATGGCCGTCGCGGTCCACCGCGCGGCGATCCGGGCGCACGCCCGCCGCCTGACCGAGACCGATCCGGCCATGGCCTGGGAGCTCAAGATCGGGCGGCCCGACCTCCCGGGGCGGCAGTACGACGACGGCGGCCTGGTTGACGTCAATCACGTGCCGGCCGGGTGGATCGCGTACTCGCTGCAGATCCCGCCGTACCTGGCCGACCGGATCGTGGCCGCGCGGCAGCGCCCGGGCGGCTTCCGGTTCCCCGAGGAGCTCATGATCCATTGCCCCGGAATGACACCCCAGCATCTCGCCGTGATCCGGGACTTCCTCTTGTTCCGTCCGCTCTGACCGAGCAGAGTGGTGGCCAGTGATCGGCCGGTTTCTGGCCGGAGGCCGTTACCGTCGCGGCGAGCCGCTCGTTGAGCGATGCAGCGTCACCCTGTCCACCCCTCGGACCCCATGGAATGAAGCCGATGGAAACCCCCCGTGCGGCGATCACCGTCATCTCCGCGCTGGTTCTTGCCGGTGCCGTGATCGTCGTGCTGGTGCTGCTCCCGCCCGCCGCCGCGGCCGGGCTGCTGACCGCCGGCTCCGCGGTCTTCGCCGCCCTGATCTTCCGCGCGGTCGTGACCGGCCGTTCGGCCGGACCGCGCCCCCGCGCGCTCGCCCTGGCCGCGGGCCTGGCGATCCTGGCGCCGGCCGGCGCGGCCAGCGGTGTCGCCGCCCTCGTCGCCCCCGACGCGCTGGTCGCCGGCGGGGTGCCGCTGCCGGCCGAGATTCCCCTGGTCAGCCTGTTCTTCGTGGGTGGCCTGCTGGTGCCGGCGGTCCTGCGCCCGCATCAACGCCGCGACCTGCTGGGCCGGCTGCGGTTCGCGCTCGACACGCTCGGGGTGAGCGCCTGCCTGGTGTTCCCGGTCTGGCTGCTGTTGTTCAGCGGCAACGAGCCGCGCGGCGCGGCGGTCACCGCGCTGATCTTCGGCGGCGGGGCGGCGGCGATCGTCGCGGTGGCCGGGGCGCACGCCGTGCGGCACCGGTCGGCGCTGCAGTGGTGCGCACCCGGCGCGGCGCTCGCCCTGGTCGCGCTGACCGCGCTGGTCATCGCGCAGGATTTCACCGGCGAACCGAACGCGTCGACTGCCGCCCTGGCCGCGGCCGGGGCGAGCAACGTGGCCGCCGCGCTGCTCTGGCACGGTTCGGTGCGGATCCGGCCGGACGTACGCCCGATCCCGCACGCCGGCAGCGAGCCGCCGGCCGGGCTGCCGCTGCTCACCGTGCCGATGCTCGGCGCCGCGCTGGTCGCCATCTTCCACCTGGTCAACGGCGGCGGCCTCGACTCGGTGTCGATCGTCGTCGGGATCACCGGGATCACCGCGGTGGCAGCCCGCGAGTGGGTGTCCTCGATCGCACTGCGGCGGCACGCCGCGCACCTCACCGACCAGGGCAACCGGCTGCGCAACCTGGTGTTCGGCTCGGCCGACGTGGCCATGGTGCTCGACGCCGACCTGGCGGTGCGCTGGCAGTCGCCGGCCGCCGCCCGCCAGTTCGGACTCTCCGATCAGGACGTGCTCGGGCGTACCGTCCCGGCGCTGGTCCACCCCGATCAGGCCGACGCCGTGCACGCCTACCTGCGGGCGCGGATGTCGGAGAAGGATGCGCCGGAAAAGCTGGCGGTGCGGCTGCGGGACGGCTTCGGCCGCTGGCGGGACACCGAGTGGACGACGAGCGGCGCCGACCCGGCCGAGCCCGGGCAGACCCTGGTCGTGCACGTACGCGACGTCGGCAACCTGCGCGACCTCGAGCAGTCGCTGCGCGAAGCGACCTCGCTCGACCCGCAGACCAGCCTGGCCAACCGCGAGGGCCTGCGCCGGGCCGGTGAGCTGATACCGGACGCCGGCGCGGTGATCGTCATCGAGCTGGCCGGGCTGACCGCGATCGGCGACGTGCACGGTGCCGACCTGGCCGAGGTGGTGGTGGCCGAGGCGGCCCGCCGCCTGCGGACCGGGGTGGACAGCGCGGACGTGCCGGCCCGGCTGAGCGAGAACCGGTTCGCGGTGCTGACCCGCTGCGGCGCCGTGCGGGCCCATCTGTTGGCCAGCCAGCTGGTCAACGCGCTCACCGCGCCGTACACGGCGGCCGGCACGGTCGCCCATCTCTCGGCGTGGGCCGGCCTCGCCGACCTGGTGCCTGCGGCGGGCACCGACGAGGTCATCCGCCAGGCGGTGCTGGCGCTGCGATCCGTCCGCTCGGGGCCGCCGGGCGCCGCCGAGTGGTACGACGAGCAGATGGAGTCCCGGCTGCTCCGCCGGTCCACCCTGGAACAGGATCTTCCGCTGGCGGTCGCCCGGGGTAACCTGGAGCTCACGTTTCAGCCGGTCGTCGACCTGTCGAGCAATCGCGCGGTCGGCGTCGAGGCGCTGGTCGACTGGCGGCACCCGACGCTCGGCCGGGTGCCGGGCACCGAACTGCTGGCGCTGGCCGACGATCTGGGCCTGCTCGGCCAGGTCACGCAGTGGGCCCTGCACCGTTCGTGCCGTCTGCTGCTGAGCTGGCGTGAGCGGCACGAGTCGCTGTGGCTGGCGCTCAACGTGCGCCCGCGCGCACTCTCCGACCCCACCTTCCAGGCCGGCCTGCACAACGCGCTCGAGCTCTTTCAGATCCCGCCGGCCGCCCTGGTCATCGGCATCGCGGAGCGCGACCTGGCCGAGCCGTCGGCCGACGACCTGGCCGGCCAGCTGGGGCGGCTGCGGGCGGACGGCATCCGCACGGCGGTCGACCACTTCGGGGCCGGGCCGACCTCGCTGAGCCGACTGCGGATCCTGCCGATCGACCTGCTGAAGATCGACCGCGAGGTCTTCGACACCTCCCAGGCGGGCGCGGTCATGGACGTGACGGTCGCGCTGGGACGGCGGCTGGGCCTGGAGATCATCGCCGACGGCCTCGAGAACGAGGCCGATCTCGAGGCCGTACGCTCGGCCGGGTGCCGCCTCGGCCAGGGTTCCCTGCTGGGCCGGCCGATGTTCGCCGAGCACCTGGAGGCCTTCCTAGGCACGGGCGGTGCTGCCTCGCACCACTAGGCGCGGCGTCTCGGTGCGCACACTGAGCTTGCGCGACGGGTCGGCGATCACCTCGAGGAGGCTCTCGGCGACCTGGGCGCCCAGCGCGTACGTGTTGCGGGACAGGCACGTCAGTGCCGGGTGGACGATGCGGGTGAGCACCGAGTCGTCGAACGAGACGATGGAGAGCGCCTGCGGCACGGGCACGCCCATCTCCAGCGCGACTCCGAGGCCGGCCGCCGCCATCAGGTCGCTGTCGTAGACGATCGCGGTCGGCGGCCGGGGGCGGGAGAGCAGCGTACGGGTGGCGGCGGCGCCCTGGGCGTCGCTGAAGTCGGTCGGCAGCGACTCGCTCGCCTCGAGACCGCGGGCGGCGGCGTGCTCGCGGAGCGCCTGCATGCGGCGGGCGGTGTGCTGATAGATCGGCGGGCCGGCGACGTGGGCGATCCGCCGGTGGTCGAGGGCGGCCAGATAGTCGACGATCGTGATCATCGCTTCGTGGTCGTCGGCCCAGACGCTCGGCAGCAGCCCGTCCTCGGCCGGGAGCCCGAGGGTGACGACCGGGATGCCGAGTTCGCGGACCACGGCGATGCGCGGATCGGACACCTGCTGGTCGACCAGCACCAGCCCGTCGACGCGATGTTCGGAGGCCCAGTCGCGATAGAGGGCGATCTCGGCGCCGGTGTCGCGCACCAGTTGCATCTGGACGGCGATCGAGCGGTCCGAGAGCGCCTCCTGCATGCCGTACAGGATCTGGGTGTAGAAGTGCTCGGAGCCGAGCGTCCGCGGATCGCGGGCGAGCACCAGGCCGACCGCCCCGGCCTGCGAGCCACCGAGCGCGCGGGCCGCCCGATGGGGCCGCCAGTTCATCTCGCGGGCGACCTCGAGGATGCGCGCGCGGGTCTGCTCGCTCACCCCGGGCCGGCCGTTGAGCGCGAACGAGACCGCGCCGGGCGACACTCCGACGCGTTTCGCGATGTCGGCGATCGTCGGACGATTGGCCACGGCACGCTCTCATTGGGATACACCGATTTAGAACGACTGTAGTGCGCCGACATCGATGCATGTAAGTCATTGACTATATCGCTTTAGTTGCCGACGATGGCTTCGCCGACCTCTGGAGGAGCCATGCGATTCAGGCACGCCGCCGTCGCCGTACTGGCCACGATGACCCTCGGGCTCGCCGGCTGCGGCGGATCCGACGACAAATCCACAAGTGACAGCGTCACTGGCACTGTCACGCTGCAGACCTGGGCCCTGACCCCGAAGTTCACCGACTACCTCAACCAGCTGATCAGCGGGTTCCAGGCGAAATATCCGGGCACCAAGGTGCAGTTGCTCGACCAGCCCGGCGACGGGTACGCCGACAAGGTGCTCTCGCAGGCGGCGTCCAACACGCTCCCCGACGTGATCAACCTGCCGCCCGACTTCGCGCTGCCGCTCGCGCGCCAGGGCCTGCTCAAGGACATCAGCAAGGGCGCCGGAGTGGATCTCAAAGCCACCTACGTCGCGGGCGGCCTCGACGCCTACCGGTACAGCGGGCTGGGCGATGCCGTCTACAGCTACCCCTGGTACCTCAACACCGACCTCGACTACTGGAACACCAAGCAGTTCAAGGCCTGCGGGCTCGACCCGGCCAAGCCGCCGGCCACCACCGACGAGCTGTTCGTGCAGGCCGCGACCATGCACGCCAAGTGCCCGGACAACTTCCTGATGAGCCGCAAGCCGGACGCCACCGACTTCACCCGGGCCGGCATCCCGATCCTCAGCGACGACGGCAAGAAGTTCGTCTTCAACACCGACCAGGCGGCCGCGCTCGTCGACCGCTACAAGGACGCGTACCAGAAGGGTTTCCTGCCCTCGAGCGTGCTCAACAGCGACTACCAGGGCAACTCGAAGCTGTTCACCCAGGGCAAGGTCGCCTGGAGCACCGGCGGAGCGACCGGCCTGGCCGACTTCCAGAAGGACAACCCGAGCCTCAAAGGCAACATCGCGGTCACCAACGCCCTCGACACCCCGCCGCTGTACGTGCAAGGCGTCAGCGTTTCCGCCAAGAGCAAGCACCTGGCGACCGCCACCGCGCTGGCCGAGTGGGTCACCAACGCCGACAACCAGAACAAGTTCGGCCACCTGGTCAACATCTTCCCGTCGACCACCGCGTCGGCCTCCGACCCGTACTTCGCCAAGGACGACGGCAGCGAGCTCGCGCACGCCCGGGTGCTCGCGTTCAACGAGCTGAAGACCGCGAAGTCGCTCGCGCCGTACGAGCTGAACTCCGACATGCAGACCGTGCTCGACCAGCAGATCGCCCTGGCGCTGAAGGGTTCGACGACCAGTAGGAAGGCACTCGACGACGCGGTGGCCAAGCTCAACCAGATGCTCTCCCGGCAGAAGTGAAGAGAAACCGCTGGTTCACGCCGTGGGTGCTGGTCGCACCGGCGCTCGTCTGGCTGCTGTTCTTCAGCGTCTGGCCGTCGATCAACACGCTGCGGTTGTCGTTCACCGACGCGAAGCCGCTCGGCGGGAACGTGGATTGGGTCGGTGCCCGCAACTACACCGACCTGATCCATGACAGCCAGGTGTGGAGCGCGCTGGTCAACAGCGTGGTCTACATGGTCGTCTGCCTGCCGCTGCTGACCGTGCTGCCGCTGCTGCTGGCGGTCCTGGTCGAGCGGCGGTTGCCGGGCATCGCGATCTTCCGGACCGCCTACTACGTGCCGGTGATCGCGTCGGCGGTGGTGGTCGGCCTGATCTGGACCTGGCTGCTCGACGACCGCGGCGTGATCAACAACGTGGCGCAGGCGCTGCACATCCTGCAGCACCCGCTGCCGTTCCTGACCGACCGCTGGCTGGTGGTGCTCAGCGCGATCAGCCTGACCGTCTGGAAAGGTCTCGGGTACTACATGATCGTCTACCTCGCGGCCCTCGGGAACGTCCGCAAGGAACTGCACGAGGCGGCGGCGATGGACGGGGCCGGCGCGGTGCGCCGGTTCTTCTCGGTCACGGTGCCCGGCGTACGGGGAACGATGTTCCTGGTCGCGATCCTGGTGAGCGTGGCCGCACTGCGGGTCTTCTCCGAGTTGTTCATCCTCACCGGCGGCAAGGGCGGCCCCGGCGGAGAGGACACCTCGCTGGTGATGCTCATCCAGCAGTACGCGGGTGGGTTCTTCGGCGACCTCGGCTATGCGTCCGCGCTGAGTGTGCTGCTGTTCGTGGTGACGCTCGTGCCGATGGTGGTGCTGGCCCGTCTGAACAGCCGGCGCGAATCATGAAGACGCTCCGCTACTCGCTGCTGGTCTTCGTCCTGCTGATCACGGTCGGGCCGTTCCTCTGGGAGCTGTCGACCTCGCTCAAGGGCGCGGGCGAAGACATCTACACGACGACGCCGCAGCTCATCCCGCACCAGCCGACGTTCGGCAACTACGTCCGGGTCGCCGAGGCCGTGCCGGTCTGGCGTTACATCGGCAACTCGCTGATCGTGGCCGCGCTGACCGTCGGCGGCAACATCATCTTCGCGACCCTGGCCGGCTACGCCATCGCCCGGCTGCGCTTCCGGGGCCGCAAGCTCGTGCTCGGACTGTTCCTGTCGACGCTGGTGCTGCCCGGCGAGGTCACCATCATCTCGCAGTTCGTGACCGTGCGGGACATGGGCTTCGCCGACTCGCTGCTCGGCGTGGCCCTGCCCGGTATGGTGGGCGCGCTCAACGTGCTGCTGCTCTACAACGCGTTCCGGATGCTGCCCGACGACGTCGACCAGGCCGCGATCGTCGACGGCGCGAACGCCTGGCAGCGACTGATCCTCATCGCCCTGCCCGCGGTGCGCGGCACCCTGGCCGTGGTCGCGATCTTCTCGTTCATCGGTGCGTGGGACGACTTCCTGTGGCCGCTGATCGTCATCACGACACCCGGGAAATACACCCTCACGGTGGGTCTGCAGTATCTCTCCGGCACGTTCGTGCAGGACCAGCGCATGATCGCAGCGGGCACCATGATCGCCTTCATCCCGATCGCGGTCATCTTCAGCGTGCTGCAGCGCTACTTCTTCAAGGGCGTCGAGGAGGGTGGAGTCAAAGGGTGAGATTCGGTGTCAACTACACCCCTTCGAACGGCTGGTTCCATTCCTGGCTGGACTTCTCGGCCACCGACACACGACGCGACCTGACCGCGATCGCCGGGCTCGGCGTCGACCACATCCGGCTGATGCCACTCTGGCCGCTGATCCAGCCCAACCGCGGTGTCATCCGGCGGAAGGCGCTCGACGACGTGGCCACGGTGGTCGACATCGCGGGCGACCTCGGCCTCGACGTCAACGTCGACGCGCTGCAGGGCCATCTGTCGAGCTTCGACTTCGTGCCCTCCTGGTTGGAGAGCTGGCACCGTCGCAACATGTTCACCGATCCGGCGGTGGTCGGTTCTCTCGAAGATTACGTGCGGGCACTGACCGCGGCCGTGGCCGAGCGGCCCAACCTGCTCGGCATCACGCTCGGCAACGAGGTCAACCAGTTCGCGGCGGCGCCCCACCCGACGCCCCACCCGGTCACCCCGTCCGGGGCCGCGGAATGGCTGCGCCGGCTGACCGCGGCGGCACGAGCCGAGGCGCCGCCGGGTGCGCTGGTCACGCACGCGATGTACGACGCGGCCTGGTACGACGACACCCAGCCGTTCGAGCCCCGGCACGCGGTCGACCACGGCGACGCGACGATCACGCACTCCTGGGTTTTCAACGGGGCCGCACAGGCGTACGGGGGTCTGGGCCGCGGCTCGACGCGGCATGCCGAATATCTCTGCCGCCTGGCCGCGGCCTGGCATGTCCGGCCGGACCGGCCGGTGTGGTTGCAGGAAGTCGGCGCACCGACCAATGTCGTCGATGATGGCCCGTTATTTCTGGAAGAGACGATGCGGCACGTGGCGGCGGTCGACGGCCTCTACGGCATCACCTGGTGGTGCTCCCACGACGTGGGCCGTGAGCTGCTCGACTTCCCCGAGTTGGAGTACGACCTCGGCCTGTTCACCAGCGACGGGCAGATCAAGCCGACCGGCCGCCGGTTCGCCGAGATGATCGCCCGGCTCAAGGCCGGCGAGGTTCCGGTCGCTGACACCGTCCTGACACTGGTGCTGGACGACACTGTCTACGGCCACCGCGCCGCGGCCGGGCCCCGGAGAGAGTTCTACCGGGCCTGGCTCGACGCGGCCGGCGACGGCCCCGGACCACGGATCACGCTCGCCTCCCACAGCTGAAAGGGACCCCCGTGCACGACGACATCCCGCTCACCGTCGGACGCGCGACCCGCGTCCTCAACGAACGCATCCTGCCCGCGGTCCACCCGTTGTCGGTGCCGCTGGAGGTCGAGGCGCACGCTCTGCCCGGCGAGCCGATCCCGCCCGCCGAGGGGCTCGCGCTCTCCTACGAGCCGTTCGCGGTCGGCTCGTCGTGGGGCCCGGCCTGGGGCACCACCTGGTTCCGGCTGCGCGGCACGGTCCCGCCTTCGTGGGCGGGCAGGCACGTCGAGGTGCTGGTCGACCTCGGGTTCGACCGCAACATGCCGGGCTTCCAGGCCGAGGCGCTGGTCTATCGATCGGACGGCAGCCCGATAAAGTCGATCAACCCGCGCAACCAGTGGATCCCGGTCGACGGCGACGAGGTCGAGCTCTATCTGGAGGCGGCGTCCAACCCGGTGCTGCTCGACTACCACCCCTTCCTGCCGACCCAGGAGGGCGACATCGAGACGTCGTCGCCGCGGCCGCTCTACCAGATCCGGCGGATGGACCTGGCTGTGCTCGACCAGTCGACCTATGAGCTGGCCCTCGACCTCGACGTGCTGCTCGAGGTCCAGGCGACCCTGCCCGAGAGCACGCCTCGGCGCATGCGGATCCTGCAGGCGCTCGACGACGCGCTGGACGCGCTCGACCTGCAGGACATCGCCGGCACGGCCGTGGCGGCGCGGGAAAGGCTGGCCGACGTGCTGGCGTCACCGGCCGAGGCGAGCGCCCACCGCATCTCGGCGATCGGCCACGCCCACATCGACTCGGCCTGGCTGTGGCCGATCCGCGAGACGATCCGCAAGGTCGCGCGCACGACGTCGAGCATGACCTCGCTGATGGAGACCGAACCCGACTTCAAATACGCGATGTCGAGCGCCCAGCAATACGCCTGGATCAAACAACACCGGCCCGAGGTCTGGGAGCGCGTGGTCAAGGCGGTCGGCGAGGGCCGGTTCATCCCGGTCGGCGGCATGTGGGTGGAGAGCGACACGGTCATGCCGACCGGCGAGGCGCTGGTCCGGCAATTCACGTACGGCCAGGGGTTCTTCCGCGACGAACTGGGCGTCGAGTGCAAAGGGGTGTGGCTGCCGGACAGCTTCGGCTACTCCCCCGCGCTGCCACAGCTGATCCGCCGGGCCGGGTTCGACTGGTTCTTCACCCAGAAGATCTCGTGGAACCAGGTCAACAAGTTCCCCCACCACACCTTCCTGTGGGAGGGCATCGACGGTTCGCGGGTGTTCACCCACTTCCCGCCGATGGACACCTACAACTCGCAGCTGTCCGGGGTCGAGCTGGCCAAAGCCACCCGGCAGTTCCGGGAGTCGCGCGTCGCGACGCGGTCGCTGGCGCCGGTCGGCTTCGGCGACGGTGGCGGTGGCACCACCCGCGAGATGACCGGGCGTGCGCGGCGGCTGGCCGACTTCGAGGGCAGCCCGCGGGTGCAGTGGCAGCATCCGGACGCGTTCTTCGCCGACGCGGCGGCCGAACTGCCGCACCCGCCGGTGTGGGTGGGCGAGCTCTACCTCGAGTTGCACCGGGCCACGCTGACCAGCCAGCACCGCACCAAGCAGGGCAACCGGCGCAGCGAACACCTGCTGATCGAGGCGGAGCTGTGGGCGGCGACGGCCGCGGTGCGCACCGGGGCGCCCTATCCGTACGACGAGCTCGACGAGCTGTGGCAGCAGGTGCTGCTGCATCAGTTCCATGACATCCTGCCGGGCACGTCGATCGCGTGGGTCCATCGGGAGGCTGTCGCGGCGTACGCGGAGATCCGCGACCGGACGGAGGCGGTCATCGCGACCGCGACCCAGGTCCTGGCCGGCGACGGCGATCGGGAGATCGCCTTCAACCCGGCCCCGCTGGGGCGCAACGGCGTGGCCGCCCTATCCGCGGCTCCGTCCACCCCGCCGGCCCTGGTCGAGCCGGCGCCGAGGGCCGGCGGTTTCGTGCTGGCCAACGAGCTCGTGTCGGTGACGATCTCGGCCGAAGGACTGATCACCTCGGCAGTCGATCTGACCACCGGCCGGGACGCGATCGCGGCCGGCCAACCGGCCAACCTGCTGCAGCTCCACCAGGACTTCCCCAACAAGTGGGACGCGTGGGACGTCGACCGCTTCTACCGCAACCGGGTCTCCGACCTGCGCTCCGTCGACGTGCTCCGGGTCGAGGCCGGCCGCGTCGTCATCGAGCGCTCGTTCTCTAAATCCCGGGTGCGGCAGGCCATTTCGCTGGCGGCCGGCAGCCGTACGCTCCGGATCGCGCAGGAAACCGACTGGCACGAGACCGAGAAGTTCCTCAAGGTCGCGTTCCCGTTCGACGTGCGGGCCGAGCAGGTGGCGGCGGAGACCCAGTTCGGCTACCAGAAGCGGGTCACGCACACCAACACCAGCTGGGAGGCGGCCAAGTTCGAGGCGTCGATGCACCGCTTCGTGCACGTCGAGGAGCCGGGCTTCGGGGCGTCGCTGGTCACCGACTCGACGTACGGCTACGACCTGACCCGCGACTCCGACCCGGACCGCGGCGTCACCACCACCGTGCGCCTGTCGCTGCTGCGGGCGCCGCGCTTCCCCGACCCGCAGACCGACCAGGGCGCGCAGACGTGCACGTACGGCCTGGTGATCGGTTCCTCGATCGCCGACGCGACCGCGGCCGGCCTCGACCTGAACCTGGCCGAGCGAGTGGTGCCCGGCGACCACGGCTTCGACCCGCTGGTCACGGTCACCGGCGACGGCATCCTGGTGTCGAGCGTCAAACTGGCCGACGACCGCAGCGGCGACCTCATCGTCCGCCTGTACGAGTCACTGGGCCGCCGCGCGGTCGGCACCCTGACCGCCAACGTCGAAACCCAAGAGGCGGTCACGGTCTCCCTGTTGGAGCGCCCGCTCAACGACGAGGTGGCCGTCTCGGGCACTTCGCTCCCACTCTCGCTCAGCCCGTTCGAGGTACGCACCGTGCGCCTGACCCGCTGACGGGCCCGGGCCGACTTCGGCCGCCGCTCAGCCCGCGGACCACGAACTCTGGTCGGCCACCGGCGACCCCGCCCGGCGCCTATCGCCTGGGCTCTCCTACCCCGGCGACCGGGCGGGCGACCCGCTCACTCCGGGAGAGCCCGACCTGTTGGCGCCGGGGCACGGCGGCCCGGGGCATCGACGGGTCGACCGGTCGACGGGTTCAGCGGCCGCATTCCGCCGCCGGCCCGAGCATGCCGGGCACCGACCATCTCAGCGTGCGCACGACGAACCTGCAGCAGCGCACGCGGGCGCCTTCCTGGACGGCAACACGGTCGTCGTCGACACCTCAGGCGGCGGAGCGACCGGTAGAACGGGCGCCGACGGCAGCGGGACGCCGACCACGGCCCAGGCCCGCCGATCGCCGGGGCGGACACTGCCACGATCGGCGCCAGGCTGTCTCCGGTGCCAGTTGGCACGGCCGCGTTCGTGCTGCTCCGCCGCCGGACTCGGTTCGTGGGTTGATCGAGCGGCAGCCGGCCCGGCCGGGGTGGCCACCGTTCTCACTGCAGCCAGGTGACGCCGTCCCGGCCGGGCAACCCGTCGGAGGACAGGAAATCGGCCAGTGTCTTGGCCAGGCGCTGAAGACCGGATTTGGTCCTCGGGAAGCGGCGGCTCGACAAGAAAATCAAACCGGCGTGGCCGAAGCCCTGATGTGCCAGCCGCGCGAAATCCGAGACGTTTTCGGTGACCACACAGCGCCCGTTTCGCGCGGCCCACGCCAGGACATCCTCATACGTCTTGGCCGCCAGACCGACTTCGACCTCGAGAACGGCGAGGACATCGTGGCCACCGGCTCGCAACTGCTGTGCAAGCGCGGGGGGATACATCTCGTCGAGAAGGAGGCCCGTCAGGGCTTCGGCTTCTGCAGAAGCTTCTGCTGGGCTTCCCATAGCTGCTCCTCCCGATCCGCAACTTCCTTGTTGAGGACGATCCGCTCGTCGATCTCGTCGGGATAGGCCGCGTAATAGCGCAACGCGACACCTACCAGCGCCGAACTCAGGCCCGTCACGCCACTGAGCTCCTCCAGCAGCGCCAAGCGCCCGATATCCGGGTCTTCCTCTCGGATAGCAGTGAGGGATGCGATCACTTCCCACACATCCGGTCCGCCGGCCAGCGCCGCTCGGCGGCCGGTCGGGCCGGGCCGGAAGATGACGCCAGGATGCTCATAAGACCGCAAAGCCTCGTCGATGAACATATTGGCCACGGACGACGAGGAGGATCCAGGGTGCTCCCGGACGTAGCGATCCAGCCGGGACAACACCCCTTCATCGAAGCGAACCGATCGCGGAGCTGTCATGACTACAGCGTAGTTATCTGTAATCATGACAGTAACCGAACTTACCCCTTTACTCCGTCGCGAGGAGGAGGCGGCCTGTCGCCGCGTGGGTTTCCATCCGCTCGTGGGCGGTCGAGGCTGCGGGTCCGGACCTCACCGCCGACCGGGTCGATGATGACGTCGAAGCTCTCGCCGGGCAGGCGTGCGGAGTCGACAACCGCGTCGTACGGGAGCCTGATGGTCACCGCGCCGGCGCTGGCCGCCTACCTCCGGCAGATGGCTCACCCGACGCCGACGCTGGCCGCCCTCTATGCGCGGGTGCCGGAGTGGGGTCACGTCGCGCTTGACTTCGCGCCCCGCTTCCGCGAACTGCTCAACGCCTCCGCGACCGGCCCGGCGAGTGCCGAACCGGTCGCGAAGCAGTCGTAAGGGGTTGGACCTGCGCCGTTCGGGTACCGGGCATGCCCATGGACGGCTTCCTCAGCCGCTGGACCGGCGCAGACGGTGGCCGCATCCACGCGCTCTCCCACACCGTGCGGGGTGGGCTTCCCGCCGTACTCCTGCACGGCCTCGCCGTCTCTCGCCGCTACCTGATGCCGACGGCGCGGGCGCTCGCCGCCCGGCGTTCCGTCGTGGTTCCGGACCTGCCGGGGTTCGGGCGCAGCGACAAACCGGGCCGGGCGTACGACGTGGGCCGGCACGCCGAAGCCCTGTCCGAGTGGCTGGACCGCTGCGGGCTGGACCGGATCTGCCTGGTCGGCCACTCATTCGGGGCCGAGGTCGCGGCCCGGCTCGCCGTCCGGCGCCCGGACGTGGTGGCCGCCCTGGTGCTGGCCGGCCCGACCACCGATCCGGCCGCCCGCACCTGGCCGCGGCTGGTGGCCCGGTTCGCCGGCGACGTGCTCGTCGAGCAGCCGTGGCAGACCGCCCTGCTGGCCGAGGGCATCGCCGCCGCCCGGCCGTGGCGGGTCGCGGCCACCGTGGGGCATTCGCTGGGCAACGCGATCGAGACGGACCTGGTGCGCCTGCCGGTCGCCCCGCTGGTGCTCGGCGGCGGGCTCGACCCGATCGCCCCGCTGCGCTGGCGGCTCGAGGTGGCGGCCCTCAGCGGCGGCGTCGCGGTGACCGTCCCGCAGGCCGCGCACAACGTGCTGACCACCTCGCCCCGCCGCAGCACCCAGGCGATCGAGGCCCACGTCAGGCGGCTAGATGCCGAGCTATCGCCGCGAACTCCCGCCGCGTGACGAACGACGGGTTCGCCGCCTGCGGCTGCCGGAAGACCTCGAGGGCCGCCAGTTCGGTGTCGGCCCGCAGCAGTTCCCGGCGCACCCGGCCGGCCTCGGGCGAGATCACCAGGTCGAGCGGCACCGACCAGCCACCCTCGGCGGCGTCCCGATCCGGCGGGCCGGCCAGCCGGCCGAGGCCCCAGATCCCGTACGGGATGTCGCGCCGGCGACTGCCGCTGGCCCAGAACAGCACGGGCTGACCGGCCCGCATGAGTTCCAGGCGGTAGCTCGGCTGCACGCACCACCGGGTCACCCGGGGCTCGCGTGCGAATCGGCCCGTCAGATCGGCGTGGTCGGCGTTGCCCTTGATCAGCCAGGCGCCGAGATTGTCGGCGTCAACTCGTCGCATGCTGACGACCGTACACAAAGGGTCTTGACTCAACGCAACCACATGAAAGCATCGAGTGACCGACCACGGGAGGAAACAGCATGGCCGTCTCCGTGAACCTCGACGCCGTTCTCGACCCGCAATATCAGTCCAGTTCGGTCACCGACCTCGTGACCGCACCCGTCTCGGCCCTGTCCGGCATCGATGAGGCCGAGGCCGAGGGCCTGCGTCAGGCGTTCGGCATCGAGACCATCGGCGACCTCGCCGACAACACGTTCGTCCGCGCCGCGATCGCCATCCGCGAGATGGCGAAGGTGGCTCAATAGCGCCGGTCAAGCCGTGACCTGCACTCCCCAGCTCGAAAGGCCCGGCGGCAGGCGGTCGGCCGAGGCGGCCAGACGCAGGGCGCCCTCGACCGGGCTGCCCGCCGCGGGCCGCACCGCGAAGCCGGGGTCGAGCGCGCCGAGAAGTGCGGCGCGGAAGTCCGGGTGATGGTCGGGCAGGCCGCCGACGACCGCCAGCGGCACCGGCGAAAGCAGGCCGGTCGGCCGGGCCGCGAGAGCCGTGTCGGCCAGGTGCCGGCAGGCCTCGGCGCGAATGTCGGCCGCCACCCGGTCGCCGGAGCGGGCGGCCTCGAGGACGGCCGGAGCGAAGCGGGCGAGGACGGCCGCCCGATCCGCGCGAGCGTTCAGTTCGCGGATCAGGGCCGCGGGATCGCCGTACGCCGCAAGCAGGTGCCGAAGCAGCAGGGGTGACCCACCGCGACGCCCGTCGGACGCGCGCAGCGCGGCGGTCATGCCGGCCCGGCCGAGCCAGGCGCCCCCGCCGAGATCCCCGATCAGGTCGCCGCGGCCGTCCGCCCGCCGCCATTCGCCGGACAGGTCGCCGCCGAACGCGACCGCGCCGGTGCCGGCCGACAGCGTGACACCGGGCGAGCCGGCGAGTGCACCGAGAAACGCGGTCACCATGTCCGAGGCGACGACCACAGTGGCCGGTCCGCACGCCGCCCGCAGGGCCGCCGGGAGGCTTATCCGGAGTTCGGCGCCGAGGTCGGCGGCGCCGGCGCAGCCGAGCGCGACCGCCTTGACCCGCACGTCGCGGCCGGCCAGAAGCGAGGCCGCCAGGGCCGCCGCCGCGGGCACCACCCCTTCGATGCCGCCGGCGCCGCGCCGCAGGCCGATCGCCTGACTTGCCCGCGCGAACGGGACCGGCTCGCCGGACGCCGGAGCGAGCGCGCCGCGCAGGCCGGTGCCGCCCACATCGATGCCGAGGACGACCTCCATGAGCCCACCTTAGGGGCCCGATCGATAGGATCCGAGGCGTGATCGAGTCGATTCTGCCGGAGGGGACGGTCGCGGTCGACACGTTCATCGACCC
This sequence comes from Actinoplanes sp. NPDC051343, assembly GCF_044455125.1. Taxonomy (NCBI): domain Bacteria; kingdom Bacillati; phylum Actinomycetota; class Actinomycetes; order Micromonosporales; family Micromonosporaceae; genus Actinoplanes; species Actinoplanes sp. NPDC051343. Next base: position 135,168 of record NZ_JBITEL010000003.1, on the reverse strand, counting down.
GCCCGGGGCGGCTCTGTTCCCGGCGGAGGCGGCGCTCGTCGAACGGGCGGTCGAGAAGCGCCGGCTCGAGTTCACGACCGGCCGGTGGTGCGCGCGCCGCGCGATGGCCGAGCTCGGCCGCCCGCCCGCACCGTTGCTGCGCGGCGATCGCGGCCAGCCACTCTGGCCGGCCGGTCTGGTCGGCAGCATCACCCACTGCGCGGGCTATCGCGGCGCGGTGGTGGCTGAGGACGGGTCCTACGCGACGATCGGCATCGACGCGGAACCCGACGAGCCGCTCCCGGACGGCGTGCTCGAGACGGTCGCCGGGCCCAGCGAGCGGGCGCGCATCGAGACCCTGCTGCGCCAACATCCGTCGATCCGGTGGGACCGGCTTCTGTTCAGCGCCAAGGAATCGGTCTACAAGTCGTGGTTCCCGCTGACCGCGCGGTGGCTCGACTTCGAGGAGGCCGACCTGGTCATCGACCCGGCGGCGGGCACCTTCTCGGCGCGGCTGTCGGCGACCGGCGGCCCGGCCGGCTTCGCCGGGCGCTGGACCGCCGGGCGCGGGCTGATCCTCACCGCGATCGCGGTGCCGGCACACGAACAACCACCGGAAGGTCGGCCCGGCGGGTCACCTTGAGCTTCCGGTACGTATGGGTCAGGTGCTGCTCGACCGTACTGACCGTGACGAACAGCTTCCGGGCGATCTCGCGGTTGCTGTACCCGTCGGCGGCCAGCGGCGCGGTCGCCGAGGTTGTCGTAGGTGAGCGAAAAGCTGGCCCGGATGCCGAGCGCGCCGTGTTCGAGCTCGTCCAGCCGGCGCGACTCGTTCGCCAGCCGGTCGGCCAGCTGCCCGACCGTCCAGTGCGGACGCGACGACAGGCGGGCGCCCGCGATCCGCAGCGCGAGCGGCAGCTGGCCGCAGAGCGCGGCCAGGCCGGCCGCCGCGTCGCCCTCGGCCCGTACCCGGCGGTCACCGGCGATGCGGGAGAGCAGGTCGACCGACTGCTGCGGCTCGAACACGTCGACCTCGACGTGCACGGCGCCGGGCAGGCCACCGAGCCGGCGCCGGCTGGTGACCAGCACCGCGTTGTTCGGACCGCCGGGCAGCACCCGAAACACCTGGTCCTCGCTCGCCACGTTGTCGAGTACCACCAGGATCCGGCGGTCGGAGAGCAGTGCGCGATAGGCCTCGGCCCGTTCCGCCAAACCGTTCGGCACCGACCCGCCGGGCACGCCGAGCGTCCGCAGGAACCGCTCGAGGATGTGCGTCGCGCCGGCGCCGTGCGAGTCGAGCCGGAGGCCCCCGGCGACCACCTCGAGCGGGCCGAGCACACGGAACTCACCGGTGCGATCCTATCCGGCAACCCCTATGAGCACCCCGGTCGCGGCGCCGGCCGTCGCCGGGCCCGCGGTCACGAAAGCCGGGCACCCCACTGCGCGACCAGGTCTCCCCCTGCGGCACGGTGGGTTTTCAGGTGGTCGAGCCAGCCCGGCCCGAGCTCGGTCAGCTCGACGGTGTTGCCGTCCGGGTCGCGGACCGCGGTGATGCGCGACGACTCGCCGAACTCGACCGGCGGATAGAGCGGCTCGACGCCGCGCCCCCTGAGCCACGCGACCAGACGGTCCATCTCGAACACCATGAACGCGAGCTTCACCGAGCCGACGCCGGCAGCCTCGCCCGGGTAGTCGGCCTGCGGGTGGATCGCGAAGTGCACGTCGCCGAGTTCGCACGCCCAGTGCGGTTGGCTGTCGTCGTGCTGCTCCTCGGCCAGCGGCACCCCGAGGACGTCGCGGTAGAAGCCGACCAGCCGCTCGGGCTCGGCCGACACCAGGATGATCCCGGACAGGAAGCGCAGCCCGTCCGGCCGCCTCTCAGCGTCTTCGGACACGACCGCAGCCTAGCGTTTGACATCGTCGCGGGACTAACTTGCGGCAGGAACCATGCGCGCGGCGTGGTACGAGAAGCAAGGGCCGGCGGCCGAGGTGCTCCAGGTGGGTGAGACGGCGGACCCGCACGCGGGTCCGGGCGAGGTTCGCGTACGCGTCCCCGAGTCCGGAATCCACATCGGTCGTCATCGCGACCTACGCGACCGGTAACGGCACCCCCCGCGTGCCCTATTGGCCATACGCGTTCAAGAACCTCACCGTGCGCTTCCTCAGCAACGACGACTTCCCCGAGGCGGCCAACCAGGACGCCGCCCGCGATCTCACCGAGGCGCTGGTCGCCGGCGACCTGCGCTACCCGATCGCGGCCGAGCTGCCGCTCTCCGAGATCGTGCGCGCGCACGAACTGGTCGAGGACCCGGGCACCGCCGGTCGCGTACTCCCGAAGATGTGACGCGGCGGAGTGGAGCGCGCGTCAGCGACGCTCAGCGGCGCGCCTCAGATTTGCGGGTGTGCTGCCGGTCGCCTCGCGGAACGCCTTGCCGAACGCGGAGGCCGAGCGATAGCCGACGGCCGCGGCGATGTCGTCGAGACCCCGGTCGGTTCCGGTCAGCAGGTCGGCCGCGATCGTCATGCGGGTGCGGGTGAGGAATTCGGCCACGCCCATGCCGGTGGCGGCGGAGAAATGGCGTACGAGGGTGGCCCGCGAGACCCCGGCGACCCGCGCGAGCCCGGAGATCGTCCACCGCTTCCCCGGCTCGCTCGCCACCACGTCGACCACCGCCCGCAGACCCGGATCGGTCACCGCGGTCCAGGGCGGGACCGGGTTGGTGGTGGCCCCGCGCAGCGCCAATGCGAGCAGCGCCTCGCAGAGCGACGCCAGCAGCGCACCGGCGCCCGGGCCGTCGAGAGTGGCCTCGGCCCGCATGAGCTCGCCGAGCAGGTGCAGCGGCGAGCCCTCCCCCACGCCGAGGGACGCGTGCACGATGGCGGGCAGGCCGCCGAACAGCAGCTCACCGGCGCCCGGCTGATAGGTGTAGTGGCCGCAGAACAGGTCGATGACCGGCTCGTCCTCGCTGCGCTCGGTCGCGATCGAGCCGACGTGGCGCACGAAGGGGCTCGGCGGCCCGTCGGCCGCGACCCGCAGGCGGTGGCCACAGCCACGGGGCAGCATGAGGACGTCGCCGGGGCGGAGCTCGAGCGTACGGCCGGGGACCTCGGCCATGCAGTGGCCGGACAGCAGAAGGTGGAACGGCACCCGCCTGGGCCGGGACGGCGGGTTGTCGAGGACGTGGCCGCCGGCGAGCAGGCAGCGAACGTCGACCGCCCCCTCGGGGCGGGCCATCCGGATGAGTTTGCTGATCGCGTCCATGAGCCGTTCGGCCGACAAGGCAAGCAAGTCGTGATGGTCGAGCAGTCCGCGCTGATGTACGGCGGCACCTGCCTCAACATCGGCTGCGTGCCGACCAAGGCGCTGATCCACCGCGCGTCGGCCCGGCCCGGTGACGCCGACCCGCAGCAGTGGTTCGCCGATTCGGTGGCCTGGACGGCGAACCTGACGTCGTTCGTGCGCGGCAACAACTTCCGCATGCTCGACTCGCTCGACTCGGTGACCGTGGTGACCGGAACCGCGGCCTTCCTCGACGAGAAACGGGTCGTCTCGCCCGACCTGCCGAGGCGGATCGCGGTCATCGGCGGCGGCTACCAGGGCATCGAGTTCGCGGCGATGCTGGCCCGCTACGGCACGCAGGTGACCGTGCTGGAGAAGGGCAGCCGCATCCTCGCCCGCGAGGACGACGACATCGCCGCCGAGGCCACGAAAATCCTCCAGGACGAGGGCGTCACCTTCGTCACCGGCGCCCACATCACGCGGGTCGACGACGCCACCGTCCTCTACTCGGCCGGCGGCGTCGAGCACACGCTGGAAGCCGACGCGCTGCTGTCGGCGGCCGGGCGCACGCCGAACACCGCCGGGCTGCGGCTCGACGCGGCCGGCGTGGAAACGACCGGCCGCGGCGCGGTCGAAGTGGACGAACACCTGCGGTCGAGCCGGCCCCACATCTACGCGATCGGCGACGTCAACGGCGGCCCCCAGTTCACGTACATCTCGCTCGACGACTACCGGATCGTCCTCGACCAGATCACCGGCACGGGCCGGCGCTCAACGGCCGACCGGGTCGCGGTGCCGTACACGCTCTTCATGACGCCACCGCTCGCCCGCGTCGGCCTGACCGAGGCCGAGGCCCGCGCGGCCGGCCGCGAAATCAAGGTGGCGGCCAAGTCGATCGCGGCGAGCGCGGCCATGCCCCGCGTACGCATCGTCGACGAGATCCGCGGCATGATGAAGTTCGTCATCGACGCGTCGACCGACGAGATCCTCGGGGCGGCGCTCCTCAACGTCGACTCCCAGGAACTCATCAACACGGTCGCGCTGGCCATGCGCACCGGCACCACAGCCACCACCCTGCGCGACGCGATCTACACCCACCCGAGCACCACCGAGGGCTTCAACGAGGTGCTGGCCACCATCGTCCGCTGAGCCGGTCCTCCACCTCGGCCACATCGCAGTGCATGGCGGTCACGGTCAACTGGAACTTGCCGTCGGTGGCCGGTGAGCCCATCTTCCCCGCGACCGCGTTCTTTCCCTTCTGGTTGTCGTCCAGGTTGGAGGCCACCTTCGCGGTGCCGCCGATCACGGGCGTGAACAAGCCGACGCAACCGAGGATCGCCACGAGGACCACGCCCCTCGAAGACAGCCCTGCTCGGCCGGGGAAATCGTCCGTGGGAGCTGAGGCGGCGGGCTCGGCTCGCGGCCGGCGTGGTGGACTGCCCGGCGGGACACAATGACGGCACACTCGGCCATAAAATCCATTTACATCGATGGAAAGTGTTCTGATGTCGGTATGCGCCTCTCCCGCTTGGCCGTGGCGGCAGGTGTCCTCGCCGCCACCGCGATCGTCGTCCCCATAGGCCCGGCCCATGCCGCCACCGCTGCCGCCACCGTCGCCGTCACCGACGGCAACGCGCGGTTCCAGGTCCTCACCCCGACCCTCATCCGCACCGAATACGCCGGTGACGGCGTGTTCAACGACGCCACCACGTACAACGCGATCAACCGGTCGTTCCCCGCGGCCGCCTACACCACGTCCGTCACCTCGGACGGCTACCGCGAGATCCGGACCAGCGCGCTGACCCTGCGCTACAAGCAGAACAGCGGCCCGTTCACCGCCTCGAACCTCAGTGTCGCCATCAACTCGACCGGCGCGACCGCGCACCCGCGATTTCCGTCCTACTGTGCGGTCTCGACCGCCTGCGAGGGCGAGAACGCGCTGCTGACCGGCAACGCCTCGACCGGCTACGACCACACCGGCTTCACCGGCACCGGGTTCGCCGCCGGGTTCGAGAGCACCGGCAGCGGCGTCCAGTACGACGTCGACGTGCCGACCGCCGGCAGCTGGCGGCTCGCGATCCGTTACGCCAACGCGGTCGGCAGCGACAACCAGAGCGCCACCCGCACGCTGACCGCGCATGTCAACGGCACGACCGGGCCACGGTTCTCGCTCGCCCCGACGGCCAGCTGGGACACGTGGTCGACCGCGGCGGTGACGGTCACCCTGCGGGCGGGCATCAACTCGATCGCGGTCAACCAGGATTCGGCCGACAGCGGACGGGTGAACGTCGACAGCCTCGCCGTCACGCCCACGTCGACGACCTCTTATCCCGCCGGGGCAACGGATCTGCAGACCACCGGCTACGGCGCCGGGCCGAACAGTCAGCTCGGCGGCTGGTACCGCTCGCTCGACAACCTGCCGGGCGGCCTGCCGCAGAGCCTGCACCCGGGGGTGCTCAACCGGGGTGGCTGGTATCTGCTCGATGACACCCGTACGGCGTTGCTGCCGCTCAAGGACCGGCCGGGCCATGGCACGCAGCCCTATGAGGACGGTTACTTCTTCGGGTACGGCCAGGACTACAAGCAGGCGCTCAACGACCTGAACGCGCTTGCCGGCGGCATCGATCTGCTGCCGCAGTCGGCGTACGGCGTCTGGTTCTCCCGCTTCTGGGGCTACAGCACCGCCGACTACCAGAACACGCTGCTGCCCGCCTTCCGCAACAACTTCACCCCGCTCGACTGGCTGGTCGTCGACACCGACTGGAAGAAGCCGGTCGAGTGGGACGGCTGGAACTGGAACACCGACCTGTTCCCTGACCCGCAGGGGTTCCTCAACTGGACCAAGCAGCAGGGGTTGGACGTCAGCATGAACGTCCACCCGGAGATCGATCAGACCGACCCGAAGTTCGCGTCGGCCAACTCGTCCGCCGGCGGCCTGCCCGTGCAGTCGGACGGGCACACCCACTACTTCGACTGGGCCAACCCCGCGCACCTCGCCACCTATCAGGGTCTGCACCAGCCGTTCGAGCAGCAGGGCGTCCGCGCCTGGTGGCTCGACTACTGCGGCGGCTGCGGCGCGTCCATCTCCTCCGACCCGCACATCGGCGCCGACAACCTCATCAACCAGGCCTACGCCGACCACGACCGGGCCCGTGGCCTGCGCGGTTTCGCGTTCAGCCGGATCGGCGGCACCGAGCACGGCACCGGCGACAGCACCAGCTTCGCCTCCGGCCCGTGGTCGGAGCGGCGCAACTCGCTGGCGTTCACCGGCGACACCTACTCCACTTGGGACACTCTCGCCTACGAGGTGAAGTACACGGCCGGTGAGGCGGCAGCCGGCATCTCCAACGTCAGCCACGACATGGGCGGCTTCCACGGCGGCCATCTCGATGACACCATGTACGCCCGCTGGATGCAGTTCGCGACCTTCCAGCCGGTCGACCGGATGCATTCGGACCACGGCGACCGTCTGCCGTGGGACTACCCGGAGGCAGCGCAGGCGAGCGCCGAGAAGTTCCTGCGGCTGCGGGAGGCCCTGGTTCCGTACACGTACACGATGGCGCGGGAGGCGAACCAGACCGGCCTGCCGATCGTCCGGCCGATGTACCTCGACTACCCGGGCCAGGACGCGGCCTACTCGGCCACCGGCGAATACATGTACGGCGACGACATGCTGGTCGCCCCGATCACCAGCGCCGCCGGCTCGACGTCGGTCTGGGTGCCGCCGGGCACGTGGAACGACTATTTCACCGGGGCGTCCTACACCGGCCCGGCGACGGTCACCATGACGGCGCCGCTCGACCGGATGCCGGTGCTCGTCAAGGCGGGCGGGATGGTCCCGACCCGCACCGACTACGTCAACAACCAGAAGCAGGGCGCCGCGGATCAGCTCACCGTGAACGTCGCGGCCGGCGCCAACGGCAGCTTCTCCCTGTACGCCGACGCGGGCGAAGGGACCGGCAGCGCGTCGACGACGACCCCGTTGTCCTGGAACGACGGCTCGAAGACGTTCACCGTCGGCGCCACCACGGGCACCTTCACGGGTGCTCCGGCTTCCCGGGCGTACACCTTGCGGGTGAGCGGCAGTGCCGCGCCGACCGCCGTGGCGGTCGACGGGGTGCAGGTGCCGGAGACGGCCTGGGCCTACAACAAGGACAGCCGCACGGTCACCGTGACCACGGCCAAGCTCCCGGTGGGTTCGGCGCACACCGTCGCGCTGAGCGGCAGCGCGACCGACAACCCGACCAGCGGTGAGACCGTCGGCGTCGGCGGGCTCTGCCTGGACGTCCGCGGCGGCACCGCGGCCGACGGTCAGGCGCTGCAGGTGTACGGCTGCAATCACTCGACCGCCCAGCAGGTGTCCTACGCGGCCGACAACACCGTGCGCGTGCTCGGCCGTTGCCTCACGGCGGGCGGCACCGCGAACCGGGCCCTGGTGACGACCAACGCCTGCGCCGCGAGCGCTTCGCAGCTGTGGACCCGGCGGGCCGACGGAACCCTGCTCAACCCGGCCTCCGGGCGCTGCCTGGACGTGCCGGACTCGAACAGCACGCCGGGGGCGGTGCAGCTGCAGATCTACGACTGCGTGCACACCGACGGCCAGATCTGGCGGCTGCCGCCGGGGCCGGTCACCGGACCGGGCGGCCTGTGCGCGGACATCGCCGGAGCCGATCCGTCATCGGCGACCGCGGCACAGCTCTACACCTGCAACAACAGTGACGCCCAGCGCTTCTCGACGCCGGGCGACGGCACGATCCGGGTGTTCGGCAAGTGCCTCGACGTCGCCAACGCGGGTTCGGCCAACGGAACCCCGGTGCAGCTGTACGACTGCAACGGGACCGGGTCGCAGACCTGGACGAGCCGGTCCGACGGCACGCTGCAGAACCCGCAGTCGGGGCGTTGCCTCGACGATCCCGGCAACAAGCAGCAGGCCGGGGACGCCCTGGAAATCTACGACTGCAACACCTCGGCGGCCCAGAAGTTCCGGCTGGGCTGACGCGTCACCACGCCACGACTCCCTCCGTGCTCGGCTGCAAGGTGCCGAACTGGAGGGAGCTCATGGTGATCCGGCTGTCCTCGTCGGCCGGGAAGCCGTCCAGGTCGGCGACGACGCCGGCGCTCGAGGAGCTGAGGCTGCCCCGGATCGTGTTGCCGGTCGGGCAGTCGGCGTCGTCCCGGTCGCAGGCCTGCCACTTGATGCCCTCGAAGGCGCCGCCGCCCGGCCGCAGGGTGATGTCGAGGGCCTCGCCCGGCTCGTCGACCGGTCTGGTCGGCACGTCGACCCGCTCGTCGGCCGCGTTGTAGAGGCGGAAGTAGGCGCGCCCGTCGACCCGGCACGACGTGTGGGACCGGTTGACGACGTTGACCAGTCCCTTCTGGGTGCCGATCACGGTGATGTCGTCGTTCTGGGCGGAGATGGCGACCGTGATGTCGCCGTTGCCGCACAGCCGCACCCTGGTCGGCGGGGCCGCGGTGACGGTCACGCCGCCGCCGGCCGGTTTCGGCGCCGAGGTGGTCTTCCGCGACGTCACCCGGGTGGGCTCGGGACCGGTGCTCGCCGAGACCTGGCCACTCGGGGATGCGCTCTCGATCGGCTCGGGTACGGCGAGTGCGGCCGGGGCGCTCTTGCGCGGTCCCGGCGACCCGGCCGTCGACAGCAGGTCCCGGATGGGGGTGAACGCGAAGAGCGCAGCCACGATCCCGACGACCGCGGCGGCGGTGAGGGCCGGCGCGGCGCGGCGCCACCGCCGGGACGTGGTCCGCGTGACCGTCGCCGACTCGGCCGGGTCCCGATCGCCACCGGACCCGTTCGGGCAGGCCGGCGGGCGGGACTGCTGAACGGCCCGGGTCGCGAGATCGGCCGCCACCGGGTCGGGCGCGCCGGTCGCGACCAGCCGCTCGAGCAGTTCGGTTGCGGTGGGCCGGCGATCGGGGTCCTTGTCGAGGGACGCCGCGACCAGGTCGCGCAGCGGCTCGGGCAGACCTTTCAGGTCGGGGGGCTGGGTGAGGATGCGGGCCGCGGTGGCGACCGGCGAGTCGGCGTTGAACGGCGTGCGGCCGGTGCCCGCGTACGCCACCACGACGCCCCACGCGAACACGTCGGCGGCCGGCCCGAGCGCCCGGTCGGTCGCGGTGTCGAAGCGTTCGGGCGCCATGTAGGCCACCGTGCCGACCATCTGGTCGGTCGCGGTGTGCTGGCTGGTCGCCTCGAACGCCCGGGCGATCCCGAAGTCGATCACCTTGGGCGTGCCGAGCGCGAACAGCACGTTGCGGGGTTTGAGGTCGCGGTGGATGACGCCGGCGCCGTGGATCGCGGCCAGCGCGGTCGCCACGCCGACGGCGACGCTGTGCAGGCTGCCCCCGGTCAGCGGGCCCTGTTCGGCGACCACCTCGGCCAGACTGGGCCCGTCGACGTACTCGGTGACCAGGTAGGGGGTCTCGTGGTCGGCGTCGGCGTCGATCACCTCGGCGGTGCAGAACGGCGGGACCTGACGGGCCCGGTTGACCTCGCTGCGGAAGCGGCCACGGAACTCGTGGTCGTACGCGAACTCGGACTTGATGACCTTGACGGCCACCGGCCGTCCCTCACGGCTGCGGCCGAGATAGACCGTGCCCATGCCGCCCTGCCCGAGACGCGCCTCCAGACGGTATCGCCCGAGCCGACGCGGATCGGTCGGCCGCAGTTGCCCCCTCATGGATACTGCTCCCCGATACGCTCGGTGACCATCGCGCCCGAACGATACTACTCAATCCTCAGTTCTCCGGCGCGACGAGCCGATCGTCGGGGATCACTGCGACGCCCAGGATCTCGATCATCGCCTCGGGCTGCCAGAGCGTGGTGCACCCAACGCCGGCCATAGCCGGATAGACCGGGCCGGCGAGTTCCCGCCACACCTGCCCGATTTCCTGGCCGTGCGCCTGATAGTCGGGAATGTCGGTCAAATAGATCGTGATGCTGACCAGATCTTCCGGTCGGCCGCCAACCTCACGGAGAGTAGTCAGGACGTTGCCGAATGCCTGCCGGAACTGCTCGACGATGCCGCCCGGAACGATCTTCATATCGGCCGTCAGCGCGGTCTGGCCGCCGAGATGGAGCGTGTTGCCGACCAGGGTGCCGTGCGAGTAACCGCGGGGCTTGGGGAGCGCGGAAGGGTTGACCGGCATCGGAGCCATCGACCGGACCTCCTATTGACGTCTTGTGACGGTCGTGAGAAAAACAACATACAACCTCGACGACGAGGAGCCGATCATGGACGCGCATCAAAGACTCGTCATACCGGTCGTGACCCGCGGCGGCCAGGAACCCGACAGCGCCGGACAGTCCGGCGGCGCGAGCCGGATCTCGGGCGTCAGCATCCAGCACACCCCGGCCACGAAACTGTGGTTCGGCAAGGTTCGCAACGAACCCGGCTTCCGCTCGGTCCCCCACCACCACGGCGAGGCCGAGACCGGCGGCTACGTGCTCTCCGGCCGCGCCCGCATCTACTTCGGCGAGAAGTTCGAGGACTACCTCGACATGGCCGAGGGCGACTGGGTCTTCGTGCCGCCCAACATGCCCCACGTCGAGTGCAACCTCGACCGCAACCACCCGCTCACCTGGATGACCACCCGCACGCCGGACAACATCGTGGTCAACCTCGACGACGTGCCGGACGCCTCGCTCCGCGACTGGCTGGAGCGCCCGTGACCACGTCGTCGATCCTCACCGACGCGTTGCGCCTGTCTCCCTGCGAGCCCGAACACGCCGACCTCGCCTTCACGGCCACGACCCAGGACTGCCCGTGGCCCAAGGCGTACGGCGGCGACCTCGTCGCGCAAGCGACCGCCGCGGCCATGCGATCGGTGACCGACGGCAAGACCCTGCACTCGACGCACTCCTACTTCCTGCGACCCGCCGACATCGGCGCCGAGGTGCGCTACGAGGTCGAGGTGATGCGCGACGGCCGCGGATATTCGACCCGGGGCGTCCGCGGTTACCAGCACGGCAAGACGGTCTACGCCTCGCTGACCAACTTCACGGCCGGCGGCCGGAGCGGCACCTACGAGGCCGCGTTCCCCGGCGATCTGCCCGGTCCCGCCGGACTCCCGACTTCCGCCGACTATCTGGCCGACCGCAAGGGCGGCACGATGACCGACGAGTCGAAGGCCTACTGGTCGGGCGGGCGCAGCTTCGACATGCGGCACGTGCCCGGACCGGTCTATCTGGACGTCGAGGGCGGATCGGCGCCGCACCAGGCGGTCTGGGTCAGGCCGTTCGACCCGCTGCGGCCGGTCGAGGGGCTGACCGACGAGCAACGCGACCTCGCCGCGCTGGCCTATGTCTGCGACTACACCGTTCTCGAACCGGTTCTGCGTGTCCTCGATCTGCCGTGGGCCCGGCCCGGGCTCGTCACCGCCAGCCTCGACCACTCGATGTGGTTCCACCGGCCGCCGCGGCCCGGCGAGCTCGACGGCTGGCTTCTCTACCTGCAGGAGGCGGGCGCCGCGGGCGCCGGCCGCGGCCTCGGTACGGGCCGCTTCTTCACCCCCGATCGCCACCACCTCGCCACCGTCGCGCAGGAGGGCATGATCCGCACCGCCTGAGCGGAAGGGACGTCCCGATGGATCTCTTACCGTCCGCGCACGTCGACACGTTCGCGCGCGACCACCTGCCACCCGATCACCTGTGGCCCGTCATCGAGGCGCCGGGTTATCCCGAACGGATCAACGCCGCCACCGAGCTTCTCCGCGCCCCGGCCGGCCTCGATCGTCCCGCGCTGCGCACCGCCGACGGCGAGACGTGGACCTATGCCGATCTGCGCCGCCGGGCCGGCCAGATCGCCCACATGCTGGTCGACGACTACGGTCTGGTGCCGGGAAACCGGGTCCTGCTCCGCGCGCCGAACACCCCGTGGAACGCGGCCGCCTGGCTCGGTGTGCTCAAGGCGGGCGGCATCGTGGTCACGACCATGGCCGCGATCCGGGCCCGCGAGCTCGCCCCGATCATCGCCAAGACGCGCCCCCAAGTCGCGCTCGTCGACCCACGGTTCGTGGACGACGTCGTCGCAGCCGCACCCGGCCTGCCGGTGGTGACCTCCTTTCCCGAGGGCAAACCGGAAACCTTCGACGACGTCCGGACCTCGTCCGACGACGTGGCGCTGCTCTGCCCGACCTCCGGCAGCACCGGCGTTCCGAAGATCACGATGCACTTCCATCGCGACATCCTCGCCATCGACGACACGTTCGGTCGCCACTACCTGAAACTCACGCCGGACGACGTCGTCGCCTGCTCGGCTCCCTTCGCCTTCACCTTCGGCCTCGGCATGCTGATGGTGTTCCCGCTGCGCGCCGGGGCCTGCTCGCTGCTCACCGAGACGGTGACGCCGGTGCAACTGGCCGACCTGGTCGAGCGCGAAGGCGTCACCGTGCTGGCGACGGCACCGACCGCCTACAAGCAGATCCTCAAGGCGGGCCAGGCAAAGCAGCTCGCCGGGCTGCGAGCCGGGGTCAGCGCCGGGGAACACATCCCGGAAGGCGTCTGGACCCGGCTCCGCGACGAGATCGGCCTGCGGGTCATCGACGGCATCGGCTCGACCGAGCTGCTGCACATCTTCATCTCGGCGGCCGGCGACGACATCCGGCCCGGCGCGACCGGCAAGCCGGTGCCCGGCTACCGCGCCACGATCCTCGGCCCGGACGACGAGGAGGCCGGGCCGGGCGTCGAGGGGCGGCTCGCGGTCATCGGGCCGGTCGGCTGCCGCTATCTCGACGACGAGCGGCAGAAGGCGTACGTGGTGAACGGCTGGAACGTCACCGGCGACACCTTCCTGCGCGACGAGGACGGCTACTTCCACTACCGGTCCCGCACCGACAACATGATCGTCTCGTCGGGCTACAACATCGGCGGCCCGGAGGTGGAGGCCGCGCTCGACGACCACCCCGACGTGGTGGAGGCGGCCGTGGTGGCGCGGCCCGACTCCGAGCGCGGCGCGGTGGTCTGCGCCTTCGTCGTGCTCAAGGACGGCGTCGACCGGAACCCGGCCAAGGTCGCTGAGCTGCAGGACTTCGTGAAGCACCAGCTCGCGCCCTACAAGTACCCGCGCGACGTCCGCTTCATCGACGTGCTTCCGCGCAACAGCAGCGGGAAACTGCAGCACTTCATGCTCCGCCGGATCGTGGAAGGAACGCTCCATTGAGGATCGCCATCGCGGGCGGCGGCCCCGGGGGTCTCTACTTCGCCGCCCTCATGAAACAGCTCGACCCGGCCCACGAGGTCACCGTCTTCGAGCGGAACGCGCCCGACGACACGTTCGGCTTCGGGGTCGTCTTCTCCGACGAGACCCTGGGCGGCATCGAGAACGCGGACACCGTCATCTACGAGAAGATGGCCGCGCGCTTCGCCCGCTGGACCGACATCGACATCGACTTCCACGGCCACCGGTTCACCGTCGGCGGGCAGGGCTTCGCGGCGATGAGCCGCAAGGAACTGCTGCACATCCTGCAGGAGCGGGCCGCCGACCTCGGCGTCACGGTTCATTACCGTACGCCGGCGCCGGACGCCGACACGTTGCGCGCCGGCCACGACCTGGTGCTCGCGGCCGACGGTGTCCACTCCCGCATCCGCACCAAGTACGCCGACGCGTTCGGGCCGTCCCTCGACCGCCGCCGCAACAAGTACATCTGGCTCGGCACCGACCTCGTGTTCGAGGCGTTCCAGTTCGTCGTCAAAGAGACCGGCTGGGGCACCATGCAGATCCACGGGTATCCCTTCTCCGACCGGGGATCCACGTTCATCGTCGAGATGCACGAGGACGTCTTTCAGCAGGCCGGTTTCGACGACGCCGACGCGGTACCGCGGATCGCCGAGATCTTCGCCGGCGAGTTGACGGGCCACCACGTCCTGACCAACAACTCGCGGTGGCTCAATTTCACGACCGTACGCAACGAGCGCTGGCACGAGGGCAACGTCGTGCTGATCGGGGACGCCGCGCACACCGCGCACTTCTCGATCGGCTCGGGCACCAAACTCGCGATGGAGGACGCCCTCGCGCTGGCCGCCTGCCTCCACGAGCAACCGGACGTGGACGCCGCCCTGGAGGCCTACCAGGCGGAACGCAAGCCGGTCGTCGAGTCGACCCAGCGCGCCGCCCAGGCGTCGCTGGAATGGTTCGAGAACATCGGCATGTACGCCCGCCAGGAACCGGCCCAGTTCTGCTTCAACCTGCTCACCCGCTCGCGCCGCATCACGTTCGAGAACCTCAAGGAGCGCGACGACGAGTTCGCGGCCCGCATCGAGGCCGACTTCGCGCGCTCGCAGGGGCAGGCCGACGTCGTCCCGGCGATGTTCCAGCCGGTGCGAATCGGCCCGCTGGAACTGAAGAACCGCGTCGTCGTCTCACCGATGGACATGTACTCGGCGTGCGACGGCGTACCCAACGAACTCCACCTCGTCCATCTCGGCTCGAAAGCCCTCGGCGGCGCCGGACTGGTCATGACCGAGATGGTCTGCGTCTCGGCCGACGGCCGGATCACGCCCGGCTGCACCGGTCTCTGGACCGACGAGCAACGCGACGCCTACCGCCGCATCACCGACTTCGTCCACGGGCGCACGACCGCGAAAATCGGGCTCCAGCTCGGCCACTCCGGCCGCAAGGGCTCGACCAAACTGATGTGGGAAGGCATGGACGAACCCCTCGACGACGGTAACTGGGAGGTGGTCGGTCCCTCTCCGATTCCGTACGGCGTGGACGCGCACGTCCCGCGCGAGATCTCCCGAGCCGAGATGGACGCGGTGGTCGCCGATTTCGCCGCGGCCGCGCGGCGCGGCGTGGACGCCGGCTTCGACCTGGTCGAGATCCACGCGGCGCACGGCTACCTGCTCTCCTCGTTCCTCTCGCCGCTGGCCAACCGGCGGACCGACGAGTACGGAGGATCGCTCGCCGGCCGCCTGCGCTTCCCGCTGGAGGTGTTCGACGCCGTCCGGGCCGCGGTGCCGTCGACGCTGCCGGTGACCGTGCGCATCTCGGCGACCGACTGGGCGCCGGACGGCAACACCGCCACCGATGCGCTGAAAATCGCGCGGGCCTTCGTCGCGCACGGCGCCGCCGCGATCGACGTCTCGTCCGGCCAGGTGGTCAAGGACGAGAAACCAGCATATGGCCGCTCGTACCAGACCCCGTTCGCCGACCTGATCCGCCACGAGGTGGCCGCCGCCGCGGGGGTCAAGGTGATCGCGGTCGGCGCCATCTCGTCGCACGACGACGTCAACTCGATCCTGCTGGCCGGGCGGGCCGACCTGTGCGCGCTCGGCCGGGCCCACCTCTACAACCCGCAGTGGACGCTTCAGGCGGCGGCCGAACAGGGATATCGGGGGCCGGGGGCCGAGTGGCCGAAGCCGTTCGAGGCCGGCCGCCGCAGGCCGCCCGCATCCCGCACCGACAAGATTCCGCCCCGGCTCGCGCTGCTGCGGGCCGGCGACCGCGCCGGGAACGTGCACGTGCGCTGGGTGCCGGCGCGGTGATCCCGTACGGTAGGCCGGTGCTGACGGCCGATCCCGCGGAACCCGGCCGACCGACGCCGTGGATCATCACGCTGTTCGGCATGTACGCCCGGCTCGACGACAACTGGCTGCCGATCGGGGCCGTGGTCTCGCTGATGGCCGACCTCGGCGTCGACGGGACGGCCGTACGCTCCTCGATCTCGCGCCTGAAGCGCCGCGGCATCCTGATCGGCGAGAAGCGTTCGGGGGTGGCCGGATATTCGCCGGCCGAACCCACCCAGCGCTTGCTGGCCGAGGGCGACGTCCGCATCTTCCAGCACGACCGCGCGGGCACCGGCGACGGCTGGGTGATGGTGGTCTTCTCGGTGCCGGAGTCCGACCGCGAGAAACGCCACGAACTGCGCACCACGCTGACCCGCCTGGGCTTCGGCACGGTGACGGCCGGCGTCTGGGTCGCTCCCGGCCACCTGTCCGAACCGGTCCGCGAGGCCATCGACCGCCGCGGGCTGACCGCCTACGTCGACGTCTTCGCGGCCCGCCACCTCGCCTTCGGCGACCTGCCCACGAAGGTTCGCGAGTGGTGGGACCTGACCGAACTGGCGGCGCTCTACGACGAGTTCCTCCAGCGCTACGACCGCCTGACCCCGGCCGCGACGGCCTTGGAGGCGTTCCGCACCTACGTACCGATGCTCAGCCAGTGGCGCCGCCTGCCGTACCGCGACCCGGGTCTCCCTCTCGACCTGCTGCCCCCCGGCTGGAACGGCGTAGCCGCCGGCCACCTCTTCGACACCCTCCACAAGGACCTACGCCCAGCGGCCGACGAGCACGCCTTTCGGACCATCGGCTGATCCCACCGTCAACCAGCGACATGAACCCGATCCGCCTCCTCAGGCCGGCAGGGTGAACCAGAAGCGGCTGCCGCCGCCCGCGTTCGCCTCGACTCCGATCCGGCCGTGGTGGCGCTCGACGATGCGGCGGCAGATGGCCAGGCCCAGCCCGGTGCCGCGGTAGGCGCCGCTGTTCGCCGAGCGGTGGAAGGCGTCGAACACGTGCGGGCGGTCGCTTTCCGGGATGCCGATGCCGTCGTCGGCCACCTCCACCCGTACGGTGCCATCGGTCTCGGCCCGGGCCGAGACCCGGACCTCGGCCACCGACCGGGCGAGGGTGTATTTGACGGCGTTGCCGATCAGGTTGTCGATGACATGGCGCAGCAGCTTCGCGTCGCCGCGGACCGCCGGAAGATCACCGATGACTCGCACCTCGGCACTGCCGGTCGTGGCGTGATCGGCGATTACCTCGGCTACCAGATCGGTCAATGAAACGGCTGTGAGCGCGACGGCGGCCTGGTCCGCCTTCGCGTAGTGCAGCAGATCCTCGACCAGCCGGTCCATCCGGCGCAGGCCGCGCTCGATTCCGTTCAGGTCCCGTTCGCCCTGCTCGCCGAGCATCGCGGCGTGGTCTTCGCGCAGCATCTCCAGGTGCGCCGAGGCGGCGGCGAGGGGCGACTTCAGGTCGTGGGTTGCCATGGTCATGAAGCTGCGCAGTTCGGTCTCGCGGTCAAGCAGCGCTTCCATGGGATGCTCCTAGAGTTTGCTGGGTGGGGGGTGACTCCCACTCTCGGGCGCCCGCGTCCGCGGGCGCGAGAGGCAGGTGTCCCGGGTTGCCCGGGCAAGCGCCCGACCAGTTCGGGGCAAAATATGGCTCTAAGGGAGATTTCAGCCGCAGACTGTGTGCATGAGGCGATGGCTGGCGATCGGAGCGTTCGTGCTGGTCACAGCGGCCGGTGTCACGCTTCGTACCGTGGAGACTCTGCGGTGGTATCCAACGCAGATCGCGAGCGATTTCCACGGTTCACTGCCTCTTGAGCTGACTCGAATCCTGCCCGCGTTGGCCTGGTGTGCGGCCGGCTGCGCGCTAGCCGTTCTCCGACCGCGTAACGCCCTCGGCTGGCTGTTCCTCGCCTACGGCGCGATGCTGTCGTTCGGTACGACGACTCGGTCGCTGATCGTGCACATGGCCGACGAACCGCCGGGCTCGTGGGCGACACGAATCTCCGACGAGTTGAACACCGTGACCTTCTGGGGCCTGCTGACCGTGGTGCTTGCTCTTTATCCGCAGGGGCGTCTGCCCACACGGCGGTGGCGTCTGCCGATGGTCGCCGCCGTCGCCGGGCTCGTGCTGATAGCGGCGTTCGACCTCGCCGAGCCGCAGTTGCAGAGCTGGCATCTCGGATTACTGGGCGATGTCATCGCCTTCACGCTGCTCCTACCCGCGACGGCAACGATCCTGATCGGCACGGTCATGCGGTGGAATCACGCGGTCTACCCGTATCGCCAGCAACTGGGCTGGTTCTTGATGAGCTTGGTCGGACCCTTCAGCTTGTCGAATATCGCCGCCATGGGTGGTTTTTATACGCTTTCCAATACGCTGTTGGATCCCCTACTGATCATGCCGATTGCCGTGGCCTTCGGCGTGCTGCACTATCGCCTGCTCGATATTCGGGCGGTATTGCGTCGGGGTCTCGTCTACGGCGCACTGACCGTGCTGGTATTGGGGCTCTACCTCTTCCTCACCACGGCCTTCACCTCCGCACTCGGTCGCGCGCTGCCGAGCGTACTGACCGGGGTGGTAGTCGCCGTCGTCCTGCTGCCGGCCCGGGACTGGATCCAGCGCGGCGTGGACCGGCTCGTCTTCGGCGCCCGCAGCGACCCCCTTAGGGCTCTGAACGACCTGGGCACGAGTGTCGCCGTAACGGACCATTCCGGCCTGCTGCCGACCGCGGTCGCCGCCGTCGCCGCTTCGGTACAGGCGCAGGGCGCTGCGGTGATCAGCCCGGACGGCAGAACACTGGCCCGCACGGGAGTCGACCTGGACGACCACGTCGCCTTCGCGCTGCGGTTCGGCGGCCGCGAGATCGGCGAGCTCCGCCTCGCGAAGCCGCAGGCCGGCGAGCCCTACTCCAAGGCGGACCGCCGCCTGCTGACCGCCCTCGCCGCCCAGCTGGCCGTGGTCGCGAGCGCCACCGAGCTGACCGAGGCCCTCGATGCCGAGCGGAACCGGGTCGTCGAGGCCACCCGCGACGAACGCGACCGCCTGCGACGCGATCTGCACGACGGCCTCGGGCCCTCGCTCGCCGGCATGAGTCTCGGCCTGCAGGCGCTCACCGGCATGGTTCCCGCGGCGCCCGCCGCGACGCTGGTCGAGCGGCTGCGCGCCGAGACCGACGTCGCTGTGCAGGACATCCGCCGCATCATCGACGGTCTCCGGCCCAGCATTCTCGACACGGTCGGGCTGGCTCAAGCCATCGAACGCCACGCCGGCACCCTCAACGCCGCGGTCCCGGTGGATGTCACCGCCGACGAGCTGCCCGTGCTGACCCCCGACGTCGAGACGGCGGCCTATCGGATCGTCACCGAAGCGCTGACCAACGTGGCCCGGCACGCACAGGCCCACCACGCACGCGTCGTCATCAGAGCGAGCGACGCCCTGCACATCGCGGTCAGCGACGACGGCCGCGGCATCCACGCGACCAGCAGCGCCGGCGTCGGCCTCACTTCCATGCGCCGCCGGGCCGAGGCGCTCGGCGGCGGCTTCGCCGTCCGCACCGACGGCGCCGGAACGACGATCACCGCCACGCTTCCGCTGAGGAGGGCCTGATGTCCGCGCCCCATCGCGTACGGGTGATGATCGCCGACGACCACCCCATGTTCCGTTTCGGGCTGAACGCCGCCATCGGCGCGGCACCGGAGATCGACGTGATCGGTACGGCCGCGTCGGGCGCCGAGCTGATCGAACTGGTCGACCGGGACCCGCCCGACGTAGTCGTCACCGACCTCGCGATGCCAGGCACCGACGGCGCCACTGCCACCGCCACCATCACCGCGCGGCACGGCCAGGTCAAAGTTCTCGTCCTCACCATGCACGAGGACGACGAGGCGTTGTTCGGGGCCATGCGGGCCGGCGCGCGAGGCTATCTGCTGAAGGGAGCAGACAGCGCCGACATCGTCCGCGCGGTGCTGACCGTGGCCCGTGGCGACGTCGTCTACGGCACCGGCGTCGCTCAGCGGATCGTGGACTTCTTCACCGGCACCCACAAGAACTACGCCAAGGCCGTGTTCCCCGAGCTCACCGGCCGGGAACGGGAAATCCTGGAGCTGGTCGCCGCCGGGCAGCGAAACCATGAGATCGCGCGCCGGCTCACGTTGTCCGAAAAGACGATCCGCAACAACGTCGCAGCGATCCTCTTCAAGCTTCAGGTCAGCGACCGAGCGGCCGCGGTGGCGAAGGCCCGCGATGCCGGTCTAGGCGGTACGGGCCGGGGCAGCGCCCCTCCCCGATAACGCGCCTGCGGCCGGTGACGGTGTCGTCACGGCGTGGGCAGCGGCAATCCACCGCGGCAAATCGATCGGCTCGCCGGGGAGGAAGCACTCGGTGTCACCGCCCTTGATTCTGCCTTGACCGGGGCGGTAGGCCCGCTGCTCCACGTGGCGAAGGATCAACTGCTCCGCTTGGCAGCAGGTGAGCAAATTGTCATCCTGACGAGCCAGCAGAGTCCCGCCGCTCAGGACGATGTGTCGGTGGAGCCGATCCGCGGTCGTGGAAATGCCGATCTTGTGGAACGTCGTGCCGTTGTAGTCGACGAATTCCACGAGGTAGAGGTATGCGGGACGCTGAGCGAGGTCGGTTCGCCGCTTCAGCCTCCGCAGGCTGAAGTATCCCGTTGCGGCGCAGTTGAAGCAGCCGCTGTGGCCGGCGCGGATGTGCCCGGGCCGGACGGACACGATGCGCTCGCAGGTGAGGCATCGGCCGCGGACGGAGGTTTGGGTGTTCACATATCCGTCCAGATATTCGATGCCGGCGGCGAGCAGATCATCGCGGATCTCGGCCTCACCGATTCGGGCGTCGATGCCGACCTGCAGGTGGGCACAGGGCTCGCACCCGAACACCCGTTTACCCGCTCGCAGCTTCGCCGTGACATCTCCCAGCCGGGGCCCGGCGTCACGGCCACACCGACCGCACCGGCACGGGAACGGGGTGAGCGCGTTGACGTAGATACCGGTGGGGGTGAGCCCGATGCTGATCGCGATCGCCTCTGCGTCGGCCTGGCTGAACCGACTTTGGTCGCCGATCGCCGCCCGCGTCGGCGCGTAACAGGACTCGCAGCCGTGGCCGGCCCGGAGGTTGTTCAGCCACTTGGTGCTTTGCACCCCGCACGCGAGACACCGGACCGGAACGGGTTTGTTGCTGGTGCGGTAGTCCTGCTGGTTGATCAGCTCGTGACCGTACTCGACGAACTCCGCTGCCACGCAGGGGGTACACAGACCCTGGTTCGGCCGGGGGTCATTGATTCGGCAGCGCTCACACCCTGGATGCCCGTACTTGAGGTTCCGGTTGTAGTGCCGCTGGCACAACGCCGCAGCGAAGACCTTCCGGGAGCACTCAAGAAAAGTGCAAAAAGGGCTTTTCATGCCGGAAAGGATAGCGGGTCGGCGCCTGGGTCGCCCCGAGCCACCGCGACCCGAGCCTCCGCCCTCGACCTGCTGCCCCCGGATTGGAACGGCATCGCGGCCGGCCAGCTCTTCGACACCCTGCACAGGCGGCTACGCCCGGCGGCCGACGAGCACGCCTTTCGGACTATCGGCTGACTCGCCCGGCCACGCGGGTGGACGCCGTGGCGCCGCCGTGGCAGGGGCAGCCACGGTAGGCGACCGGAGTCGTGGCGGGCGGCCTCGGCTGCTGGACCGCGACTTCGATGTCGGCCAGCATTCGGGCGCGCGCGGCCGGGTCGATGCGGTGGCCGCGTACGAAGACGGTGTTGATGCGGGTGGTGTTGCGGATGTCGTGCAGCGGGTCGGCGTCGAGCAGCACCAGGTCGGCGACCGCGCCCCGGGCGATCATCCCCTGGTCGTGCCGGCCGAGGTAGCGCGCCGGGTGCAGCGTCGCGGCGGCGAGGGCCTGAATCGGCGGGAGGCCCGCTCGCACCAACAGCGCCAACTCGTCGTGGAGGCTGAAGCCGGGCATGAGGTACGTCGTGCCGAGGTCGGTGCCGGTCATGAGCGGCACGCCGACCGCGGCCAGCTCGGCGGTGAGGCCGAGACGGCGCCGGAAGAGGTCCCGCGACTCGGCGATCTGGGCCGGGGTACGGCCGGGCAGGTACAGGTTGTCGAGCGCCCAGTCCCAGTAGCCGATCATGTCGGCGCTGAAGTATCGGAACCGCGGGTCCTGCCGGTCGATCCGCTCGGGCATGTCGTTGGTCTCGTGCAGCACCAGCGTAGGCGTGACGAAGGTGCCGTTGCGGGCGACGCGGCGGAACACCCGTTCCGCCTTGCGCCGGTCGTAGGTGCGGGCCGCGGCGTACTCGTACGGCTGCATCCGGTTGAACCAGCCGTTGTAGTCACCGCCGGCGATCGGGACGGCGGTGACGCCGCGGCGCAGACGGTCCTCCTCGGCCGACGTGTCGTACCAGATCTCGAAGAGGTGCTCGACCGTGCGCATGCCGCGGTCGCTGGCCTCGGTCAGCTGGACGAAGTCGGGCACGTGGCCGAGGAACGGCAGGCCGGCCCGGGCCGACTCGTCGGCGATGGCCAGGAAGGACTCCCGGGTGAGTCGCGTGTAGGTCTTGATGAAGGCGGCACCGGCCGCCTGCTGCTGCCGCACGGCGGCTCGAGCCTGCCCGGGGTCGGCCACCGTCAGGTGCACCGACCCGTCCGCGTCCAGGCCGTCCCACAACGACGGCGAACCATCGACAATCTTGCTGCCGATCGACCATTGCGGACCGAGACGGGTGCCGGCGGCGATCTGCCGCTGCCACTCGCGAGCGTCGGAACTGGCCGACATCTGCCGTGTGGTCGTGACGCCGTTCACCGCGTACAGCTCGGGGTCGGTGTCGTCGATGCCGGTCGCGTGGGTGTGCATGTCGGCCAGGCCGGGGATGAGATATTTCCCGGAGCCGTCGATGACCGTGCCGGCGTGCGACGCCGGCACCCGTTGCACCGGGCCGACGTCGAGAATGCGGTCGCCTTGGATGAGCACGGTCTGGCCGCGCCGGACGCCGCCCGACGCGTCGATCACGGTCACGCCCCGCACCGCGACGACCTCGGTGGCCGACCGGCCGGACCGGGCGGCAGCCGGCCGTGAGACTCCGAAGGCGGCGCCCGCGACGCCGAGTGCTGTGCCGGTGAGAATGGTCCGCCGTTGCATGAGGCTCTCCCTGTCCGCCTGTGCCGATGTCAGGGATCAGCCTGCTCGCCCCGGCCGATGCGGACACTGGTGCTGGGTCCCGTTCCGAAGGGGGCCTACTACCCCACTTGGTCGCGGCGGCGGCCGCCGAACGCGGGGCCTGGCGAGAGGCCTAACCGAAGCTTCCGGCGAGCGTGTTGCTCAGGGACCGGCCGGCCTCCCGCAGCTGTTCGACCCGCTCGGCGTTGTGGCGCAGCATCGGGATCGTGCCGAGCAGCGCCATCGCGGCCTGCACCTCGTCGCCGGCGAGAATCGGCACGGCGGCCGAGGCCAGGCCCTCGTGGTCGAGTTCGGCCCAGGCCAGCCGGTTGCGGCGGGCGTTCGCGAGGACCCGCGCCTCGCCGCCGGACAGCGGGTCGTGCAGGCGCTCGGCGACCGCCGGATCGTTCTGGAAGGCCAGCAGGATGCGGGTCTGTGCGGCCTTGGGTTCGAGCACCGTGCCGACGTGCACGGTCAGGATGATGGTGCCCTCACGTGGCTCCTCGACCAGCGTGACCACGGCGCCGTCGCGGCCGAGGAAGCTGAGCACGGACGTCGTGCCGGTCGTCTCGGACAGCTGCCGCATGAGTGGTGGCGCGAGCGCGAGGATCTGCTGGCGCACCGAGGCCAGCGAGGCCAGCTGGTCGAGCAGCGGCCCGGGCCCGAACGACGAGCTGAGGAAGCCGGCGTGCTGCAGCGACAGCAGGTAACGGTGGGCGGTGCTGCGGTTGAGCCCCAGCCGCTCGGCGACCAGCGCCGGGCTGAGGCGGCGCGTGTTCTGGTCGAGGAGCGCGAGCACGTTGGCCGCCCGGTCGATGGACTGGATGCTCATGGCGTTCATATTACAAACGTCGTGTGCGCATAGCGAACAGGCACTATCTCTAGCTGGGAAAACCAGGGCTGGACGCCGGGAAAACTCGTCCGTATGTTGAACAACAGGTCCAGCATCCGAACGTCAGGAGGACCGCATGCGCCGCGCCGAGAAGGTCATCATCACCACGGCGGTCACGGGCTCGGTCAACATCCCGTCCCAGAGCCCCTACCTGCCACTCTCGGCCGAGGAGGTGGTCGAGGCCGCGCTCGGAGCGGTCGAGGCCGGCTCGGCCGTCGTCCATCTGCACGCCCGGCATCCGGACGGGCGGCCCGCCTTCGAACCCGAGATCTTCGACCAGATCGTGCCCCGCATCATGGAGCGCACCGACGCGGTCATCAACATCACCACCGGCGGCTCGTCGGCGATGACGATGGAGCAGCGGCTGGCCGCCGCCAACCGGTTCGAGCCGGAACTGGCCTCGCTCAACATGGGCTCGATGAACTTCGTCTACTCGGGCATCGCCGACCGGGTCGAACAGTGGCGGTTCGACTGGGAGAAGCCGTACGTGCTCAACACGTACGCCCACCCGTTCATCAACTCGTTCGACAAGATCGAGCACACCCTGCGGACCCTTGGCGCGCGCGGCACCCGCTTCGAGTACGAGTGCTACGACATCGGCCACCTCTACTCCCTGGCCTACTTCGTCGACAAGGGCCTGGCCCGGCCGCCGCTGCTGATCCAGGGAGTTTTCGGCATTCTCGGCGGCATCGGGGCCGATCACGAGAACCTGGAACACATGGTCCGCATCGCCGACAAGCTGTTCGGCGACGACTACTCGTTCTCGGCCTTTGCGGCCGGGCGCGACCAGATGCAGTTCGCGACCCACAGCGCCTGGCTCGGCGGGCATGTCCGGGTCGGGCTGGAAGACAGCCTGTGGATCGGCAAGGGGCGGCTCGCCGAGAGCAACGCCCAGCAGGTCGAGAAGATCCGGGCCGCGGTCGAGGACCTGGGCAAGGAGATCGCGAAACCGGCCGACGCCCGGGCCATGCTGGCCCTCAAGGGAAGGTAACCCATGCTGGAAGGTAAGGCGGTGCTGGTCGTGGGGGCCAGCGCGGGAATCGGCGTCGAGGCGGCCCGGGTGCTGGCGGCCGACGGCGCGAAACTGATGCTGGTCGCCCGCACCGAGGAGCCCCTGGCCAAGCTGGCCGCCGAACTCGGAGCGGCCTACCACGTCGGCGATGTCTCGAAGGCGGATGACGTCGCCGCGTTCGTGCGGGCCACGGTCGAACGCTACGGCAAGCTCGACGGTGCTTTCAACAACGCCGCGATGGGCCAGGCCGGGCGCCTCGACCAGGTGCCGGAGGACGAGTTCGACCGCATCATGGCGGTCAACGTGAAGGGAACCTGGCTCTGCCTGCGCGAAGAGGTCAAGGCGATGACCGGCGGCGGCTCGATCGTGAACGTGAGCAGCATCGGCGGGCTGCGCGGCAGCCCCGGCATGGGCGTCTACCAGGCCACCAAACATGCGGTCATAGGCCTGACCCGCACCGCCGCCCACGACTTCGGGCCGCTCGGCATCCGGGTCAACGTGATCGCACCCGGGCCCACCGAGTCGCCGATGCTCGAGAAGTTGCGGCGCGACCTGCCGGGCGGCGTCGAGGCGCGCATCAAGGCGACGCCGCTGCGGAAGGCGGGCACCGGGGCCGAGGTCGGCGACACGGTCTCCTTCCTGTTGAGCGACCGCGCGAGCCACCTCAGCGGCGTCGTCCTTCCGGTGGACGGCGGATTCCTTGCCTGAGGACGCCAACGGCACCCTCCGGCTGCCGGGCCGTCTCCATTTCGGTTTCGGCGTACGCGCGCAGCTGGCCGCCCTCGTCGGCGGCCGCCGCGTCCTGGCCGTCGTCGACCCGTTCCTGAAGGGCACCCGGTTCTACGACGAGACCGTCGGCAACCTCGGCAACGTCCGGGTCTTCGACGGCGTCACCCCGGAGCTGCCGGCCGACTCGCTCGACGTCGCCCTGGTCGGCGACTTCGAACCCGAGGTGGTCGTCGGGATCGGAGGTGGCAGCGCGCTCGACGCGGCCAAGCTGATCGCGCTGCTGTTCGCCCACGGGGGGCCGCTGAGTCGTTACTACGGCGAAAATCAGGTGCCGGGCCCTTGCGTACCCGTCATCGCCCTGCCGACGACGGCCGGCACCGGTTCGGAGGTCACCCCGGTCGCCGTGGTCGCCGATCCGGCCCGCGAGGTGAAGGTCGGCATCTCGAGCCCGTTCCTCGTGCCGGCCGCCGCCCTCGTCGACCCCGAGCTGACGCTGGGTTCGCCGCGTTCGGTGACCGCGTTCTCCGGCATCGATGCGCTGGTGCACGCCGTGGAGTCCTACACGGCCCGGGCATTCGACCCGGATTGGACCGCGACACCGCCCGTCTTCACCGGGCGCAACGCGCTCACCGAACCGATCGCGCTGCAGGCCGCCCGGCAGATCACCCGCTGGTTGCCGGTCGCGGTGGCGCAGCCCGGCGACCGGCTGGCCCGGCACGAGGTCGCGCAGGGCGCTCTGCTGGCCGGAATCGCCTTCGGATCGACCGGAACCCACCTCTGCCACGCGTTGCAGTACCCGATCGGCGCGCTCACCAAGACACCACACGGGCTGGGTACGGGACTGCTCCTCCCGTACGCGATCCGGGCCCTCACCCGCGACCGTACCGTCGCCGCCCGCCTGGCCACCCTCTTCGACGGCGATCCGGTCGACCGGGTCACGGAGGTCAACCGCGCCATCGGCGTGCCGTCGACGCTGGCCGAGATCGGTGTCGGCGCCGAGCAGCTCCCGCGCATCGCCGAGCTGGCCCTGGCCTCCCGGCGGCTGATCGCGATCGCCCCGATCGAGCCGTCGCACGGCCTGCTCCTCGACATCCTCGAGCACGCACACGCCGGGGATCCCGGATGAACCCCGAGGGCTTCGACCGGCTGATCCACGGTGCGATCGACGTCCACGTCCACGGTCAGCCGGACCTGTCCGAGTCGCTGAAGAACCGCGGCGACGACGTCGAGGTCGCCCGGATGGCCCAGGAGTACGGGATGGCGGGCTGGGTCCTCAAATCCCATCTGTGGTCCACGATGGACCGGGCCCGCCGCATCCGGGACGAGCTCGGGTTCCCGGTCTGGGGCAGCATCACGCTCAATCCGCCGACCGGCGGTCTCGAACCGAGCGTCGTCGAGCTCGCGGCCGCGCACGGCGCCCGGGTGGTCTTCCTGCCGACCTGGGGCGCCGCCGCCGACTTCGCCCGCGGCGGCTACATCGCCGATCTGCTCGGCCGGATCTCGCCCGCTTTCCGGGAGTACGCCGAGCGATCGGTCATCGAGCTGTGTGACAGCGCCGGCCGTTTGACCGGCCGGGCGCGGGCAGTCATCGACGCCTGCCACGCGCTCGGCCTCTCACTGGCCACCGGTCACGCCTCGGTCGGCGAGAGCCGGGCGGTCGCCGCCTACTGCGCCGAGGTCGGGCAGCAGCTGCTCATCACCCACCCGCTGCATTACACGACCGACCTGCGGGAGTTCGCCGACATGGGCGCCTTCGTGGAGTTCGCCGCGGCGCCGCTGCTGCATCCGGACGGGCACCTGACGATCCGGGACGTGCACGCGGCCCTGTCGCTCATCGGGCCGTCCCGCGCGATCCTGAGCACCGACGTGTTCTCGCGCTGGGTGCCGCCCGAGCCGGAGTGCCTGCGCATGTTCGTCGAACAGCTCGCCTACCTCGGCTGGAGCGCCGAGGATATCGCCACGATGGTGTCCACCAATCCGCGAGCGTTTCTGGGAGAACCGGCATGAGAGTCGACGATGTCGATCCCGCGGACATGACCGACGACCAGCGGTCCCTCTACGAGCAGTTCGCGTCGGGGCGTCGCGCGGCCCCGGACAGCCCGTTCTCGCTGGTCGGCCCGGACGGCCGCCTGCAGGGGCCGCCCGCGGTCTGGATGCTGAGCCCGCGCTTCGGCCTGGCGCTGCAGCAGGTCGGCGGGGCGGTCCGGTTCGGCTCGCAGCTGCCCGCCCGGGCCTGCGAGATCGCCATTCTGCTGGTCGCCCATCACCAGAACAGCCCGTTCGAGCTCTATGCGCACCGGCTCGCCGGCGCGGCGGCCGGCCTCTCCGAGGCCGATCTCGCCGCCCTGGCTTCCGGATCGCTGTTCGCCTCCGCCTCCGACCTGGAGGCCGCCGTTTTCCGTACGGCCGTTGCCGTACTCGACCGCGGGACGCTGACCGACGAGGAGTTCCGCTCGGCGGCCGGCGTGCTCGGCGAGGGCGGCCTGTTCGAGCTGGTCACGATCGTCGGCTGGTACACCATGGTCGCCTGGCAGCTCGCCGTCTTCGATGTGCGGCCGTCGTGAACTGGTCGCTCTGGATCCTCGAATACGGCTACGTCGACCGCTTCCCGGCCAGCAACCTGTTCGCCGCCCAGCCCAACCAGGGGCACCGGCGCATGCCGTACTGCTTCGGCCTGGCCCGCTCGGCCGACCGCACCGTGCTGATCGACACCGGATTCGCCGACCCGGTGGTCTACGACCGGCTGACCGCGAAATACGGTTCGACACGCTGGGCGGCGCCGGTCGACGTGCTGGCCCGGATGGGCCTCGCGGCCTCGGACATCGACACTATCCTGCTGACCCACAACCACTTCGACCATGCCGGCTGCGTCGATGCTTTCCCGGCCGCGCACGTCTGGATCCAGCAGCGGGAAATCGCCGCCTACCAGGCGGCGGCGGCCCGGCCCGCCCGCTTCGAGTTCCTGACCCGATCGTGCCAGGCCGGCCTGCCGGACCAACTGGCCGCCCGCCGGTCAACCCTGGCCGACGGCCCCGCGGTCGTCGCGCCCGGCCTGTCACTGCGGCCGGCCCACGACACCCACACCGCCGGCTCCCAGCTCGTGGTCGTCGACAACGAGGCCGACGGCACCTGGCTCTTCGCCGGCGACAACGTCTACGCCTACGAAAACCTCGACGGCCTCCACGGCGACGGCGTCCTGGCCCCGATCGCAATGACCACCGGCAGCGCCACCGCGTGGCTCGACCTGGCCGACGAGATGCTGGCAACGGTCGGCGGAGAGGCCCGCCGCATCCTGCCGTTCCACGAGGCGGCGGTCTGGGACGTCTTTCCCTCGGCCACCTTCTCCGACGGCCTGCACCTGGCCGAGGTTTCCCTGGCCGCCGGCCACCCCAGCGTCCTCCGCGGCCGTCAGCCGTCGCCGTCGCCGTCGCCAGGGGGCTGAAGCACACAGAACTCGTTGCCGTCGGGATCGGTGAGCACGTGCCAGCCCCAGCCGTACTCCTCGATCGGGTCGTCCGTGACCCGCCGCGCACCGAGCGCCATCACGCGGGCCGTCTCCGCGGCCAGGTCGGGTACGCGCAGGTCCAGATGCACCCGGTTCTTGGTCACCTTGAGCTCGGCCACCCGCTGGAGCAGCAGCTCAACGCCGTGGCCGTCGGCGGGCGTCAACTGCCGATAGGTGCCGGACGAGCTGGGCGCGGCTCGGTATCCGAGCACACCGCACCAGAAGGCGGCAGACCGATCCAGGTCGGAACAGTCCAGCACCACCACCAGCTCCACGTCTTGTCGTCCACCAAAGCGAGCCGGTCCATCAGTCATGACCGCACACCCGGCGAAGGGCGTCTTCGACGCCGTCACCGCGGATCTCGCCGACGCTCATACCCGGAAGATTCGGCAGCTCCGCCCAGTGGGTAACCACCTCGCCGCTCGGACCGCCGCGGGGGAAACGCACGACGTAGTCAGGGTCGACAAAGCAGTTCTCCAGGACTTCCCCGGTCGCTTCCACCGGGTGGAGCCACCGGAAGAACATCGGAAGCACGAGCCAGAACTCCTCGCCGCTCGGATAGCGACCGGTTACGGCCGCCAGAACCGACGCGCTGTTACCGGGTAGGGCATCGTCCACGCTGATCCACTCGACCGCTGCCTTCATACGCTGATCTGTCCTTTCCCATCGATGCCCTCGTCGCGGTCAGCTCCGAAGGCCCACGCCACCATCAGTGGAAACTCCTGTCTCCAGAACGCGTCGCCGTGCGAGCCGGTCCGTTCGGTCATGATCACTTCGGCGCCTGCGTCGCGCAGCGCGTTCGCCCATCGGGTCGCGTTGCGGCGGAAGAACGGCTCCTGGGTGCCGGCGACGAGGTAGGTGCGCGGAAGCTTGCCGGGCAGCACGGCCGGCGGCCGGTACCCCGCGCCGGGCGAGGCGCAGAACACCGCGCCGTAGACGTCGGGATGGCGGATCCCCATGGCCAGCGCGAGCTCCGCACCGGCCGAGACGCCGAACACCGCGGTCCGGTCGGCCGGCAGCGCGACACCCAGGCGTGCCGCGGCCCATCGGCGTACGTCCTCGAAGAAGAACCGCTCGTGCGCCGCGAACCGCCGCGGATCGAAGGCGAACGCCTCGGTGTCTTCGCCCGGCGAGTATTCCTGCAGCCGCAGCGTTTCGTCGTCGAGCCGGTGCGCGCCGATAATCATCGTGGGCGGCAGGCCGGCGGCCTCCAGAACGCCTCCCCACGAGCTGATCAGCCGGCCGTCACCGGAGAAGACAACGGCCTCGGCCGCGTCCGCCGGGACGTAGGCCGTGACCTGGCGTCCGCCGTCGTACTCGAGCGTCTCGGTGACGAACTCGCCGGCTATGGACGACATGAGGCGGGATCCTTGTCATGGGCGGCGAGGTCGGCTGAGCCGTTCCAGTATGGCCCTACCTGTTGGACCGGGCGGTTCGCCGGAGGGCGTACAGGGTGATGGCGGCCGCCACGGCCAGGGGTGCGCTTGTCCGCGTCGGCCAGCGCCAAGACGAGCGTGGGGTCGTGTTCGTACAGCTCCGCGCCGCTCCAGCCCGAGGCGAGCAGCCGCTCGTCGTCGACGCCATAGCTCGCCCAACCGCCGTCGCCGGTCGCCTCGAAGGCCTCAGCGTCGCGGTCCGGGTCTTCACCGTACGCACGTAGCCGAGCCCGGGCTTCGACCAGCCGGTCGTAGTCATCCACGGAACCAGCATGGCGAGCTGAACGAGGCTAGCGTGCCGTTTTCAGGCCGAGACGGCTCACCAGCTTCGTCGCCAGGGCGTAGGTGAAGTGGCCGGCCGGCCACTGGGTCACGTTGTGCCCTGCCGCGTCGTGGTAATAGTTGTGGCAGCCGGCGTTCATGGCCGAGGCGCTGGTCGCCATCCGGCGATCGATCCAGTCGACGAACCGCCGGGCCGCCACCGGCGACGTGTCGACGCTGCGCTTCCGGCTCCTTTCGAGACGCCGCACCGCCCGCACGGCCACATCGGCCTGCCGCTCCAACTGGGCGATGATCGAGGTGCCGCCGTTGGTGTTCGGGCCGTACAGGATGAAGAAGTTGGGGAAACCCGGCACCGTGATGCCGAGGAAGGCGCTGGCGCGTTCCCGCCAGGCGTCGTGGATGCTCCGCCCGTCGCGGCCCTTGACGTCGACTCCGGCCAGGAACCGGGTCGGCTGGAATCCCGTGCTGAGAATCAGCACGTCGACGTCGCGGGTCCGGCCGGTCGCGTCGACCACGCCGGTCGGGGTCACGCGGCTCACCGCGTGCGGCACCAGTTCGACGTTGTCGGAGTTCAGCGACGGATAGAACGTCGACGAGATGACCGGCCGCTTGCAGCCCCACGGGTAGTCGGGCGTGACCGCGGCCCGGGTCGCCGGGTCGTCGATCGCCTCGGCGATGAAGTTCTCGCACCCGGCCCGCATCCGTTGCTGGTGCCCGGAATTGACGTCGTATCCGCGGAACCGCCGGTTGCCCTGATGGAAGATGCGGGCCCGGTGCAGCCGCTGGGCGAGCGGCACGTGGCGATAGACCCAGCGCTCGCGCGGGGTGAACTCGCGCTCGTGCTTGGCCTCGATCCAGCCGGGCTGACGCTGGAAGACGTACACCTGCCCGGCCGCCGGCGCGATCGCCGGGACGACCTGCACGGCGGTCGAGCCGGTGCCGACCACCGCGACCGACTTGCCGGTCAGGTCGTGCTCCTCCCAACGCGAGGTGTGGAAGCACGGCCCGGCGAAGGTGTCGAGGCCCGGCCAGTCCGGGTAGCGGGGCACGTTGAGCAGGCCGAGCGCCGAGATGACGACGTCGTACTCGGCGCTCTCGCCGTGCTCGGTCTGCAGCCGGTAGGTGCTGGTCGACTCCTCCCACACCAGGTCGGTGACCCGGGTGTTGAGCCGCAGGTGCGGCCGGAGCCCGAATCGGTCGACCACGTGCTCGGCGTAGGCCAGCAACTCGGGCTGGGTGGCGTGGGTGCGGGGCCAGTCGTACCTGAGGAACGAGTACGAGTAGGCGTGCGAGTGGATGTCGACCTCGCACCCCGGGTAACGGTTGTCGAACCAGGTGCCGCCCACACCCGGCGACTGCTCGTAGATCACGAACGTCGCCGAGGTGAGCTTCCGGAGCTTGACCGCCGCCGCGATGCCGCCCAGCCCGGCCCCGATGATCGCGACCCTCATGCGCCGCTCGGCGCCGGGTAGTCGTCGGCGTTGAAGACCCAGCCCTCCATGGCCGAGAAGTCGAAGCGGGGCGGCGAGAAGACGTCGACGAGATGGTTGGTGTCGGGGCCGATCGCCTCGCTGGTGTGCAGCGACGGCGGCGGGATCACGGTGACCGCCGGGGCGAAGACGTTCTCGTGCTCGTCGGCTCGCCAGTTGGCCTTGTTCGTCGTCCACGGCCAGCGGATGTGGTGCACGTACTGCCCGGCCAGCACGATCGAGCACTGCTCGAAGTCGTCGTGCTTGTGCGGCGACATCTTGGCCGGGTCGCGCGGCCCCTGCTTCGGGTCGATGAAGTTGACCATGAAGGTGGTGCACCGGTAGAGCCGGAACGGCGGGTTGGACAGCGGCGGGACGGTCAGGTCGTACGTGCGGACGCGATAGCCACCGACCGGCTCCGGCCAGGGCTGGAAGGGCGGGATGTTCTCGTGCGGCTCGTCATAGGAACCGGCGTTGACGGCCAACGCGGCGATGTCGGCGGACCGGGTGGTCAGCAGGCGTACGACCCGGCCCTTCCCGGTGATCGTCACCGTGCTGTCGCCGGGCGGCACCACGATCATCGTCTTGCCGCTCACCGAGACGTCCTGCACGGTGGCGCTCAGGTCGTCGTCGGTCAGCAGCACGACGTACTCGTCGGGCTGGTCGCGGCGGCTGAACGTCGCCGTACCGTCCAGTTCGGAGTAGCCGACCACGAAGTTCTGGCCGCGGGCGTACCAGGTCGAGACGCCGGTGCCCTTCTCGACCGGGGCGAGGTCGCGGAACTGGACGTGCTCGGAGCCGGAGAACCGCTCCGGGGCGGCCACGGTCGCGGTGCTCGACGGGAGGGTGGAACGCAGATCTGAGGCGTCGTAGGCCACGGGATTCCCCCTAGTTGTCATACGATCTGAAGTCATGACACGAGCCGATGGGTTGCGTGTGGAGCGGGCGCCGGCCCTGATCCGCTCCCAGGTCACGGACAATTTGCGGCAGGCCATCCTCGACCGGCGTCTCGTGCCCGGTCAGCGGCTGATCGAGCGGGAACTGGTCGAGCTGACCGGTGTGTCCCGCACCAGCGTCCGCGAGGCGCTGCGCGAGCTGGCCGCCGAGGGCCTGGTCACCGCGATCCCCAACCGGGGCACCGTGGTCACCAGCGTCAGCGCCGAGGACGCCCGCCAGCTCTACGAGGTGCGCTCGGCGCTCGAAGCCCTGGCCGGCCGGCTCTTCGTCGAGCGCGCCGGGCCGGCCCAGCGCCGGGCCCTGGTCCGCGCGCTCGACCGGATCGACCGCCTGGCCGCACGCAAGGCCCCGATACTGGCCGCGAAGGACGCCTTTTACGACGTACTTTTCGAGGGTGGCGGCAATGCCGCCCTGCGTGCCGTGGTCGAGGGTCTGCATGCCAGAGTGAGCGTCCTGCGCTCGCTGTCGTTGTCGGTTCCGGGCCGCACCGCGCACAGTCTGGCCGAGTTGCATGCGATCGTCGACGCGGTGCGGGCCGGCGACGCGGACGCCGCGGCGGCGGCCTGCTCCCGTCATGTCGAGGAGGCCGGCCGGGTCGCCCTGGCCGCGCTCGAGGCGGAGTCACAGCAGGCTCGCTAGGGCGCGGTAGTCCTTGCCGAGCGCCGGCCCGAGCAGCGAGACGGCGACCTGATCGGCGCCCGCGTCGAGGTGCTTGCGCAGCGAGGCGGCAATGTCGTCGGGGGTGCCGGAGCTGACCAGTTCGTCGATCAGCCGGTCCGAGCCGGGCGGCTCGAGGTCGCGGTTCTCGAAGCCGAGCCGGCGCAGCTTGGCGATCTGGTGCGGCAGTCCGAGGTAGTACGCAAGCTTCTCCCGGGCCACCGCACGCACCTCGTCGGGATCGGTCGAGAGCACGACCCATTGCGCGACCGAGAGGAACGACCGGGGGCCGAGCACCGACCGGGCCCAGGTGGTGTGCTCCGGAGTGACGAGGAAGGTCAGAAGGCCGTCGGCCCGCTCGGCGGCCAGCGAAGTAAGTCCTTTCGAGTAGGCACCGAGCACCCGCCACGTGCTCGGCGCTCCCAGTGAGTCGAGGTAGTCGGCCATGAAGGGCACCGGCCCGATGCCGCGCTCCCGAACGGCTCCGCTCACCCCCAGGCCGAGCACGTAGCGTCCGGGAAACGCCTCGCTGAGACCGGCGGCCGCGGCGGCCGCGTTCTTCGGCACCCGTTCCAGGGCCCGCGCGACTCCACTGCCGACGGTCAGCGCCTCGCTCGCGTAGAGGGCCATCTGCGCGGTGGTGAACGCCTCCCGCCCGAGCACTTCGGCCAGCCACAGCATGCCGAACCCCGCCTCTTCCACCCCGCGCACGTAGTCCTGGGCTTGCTGCGTGGTGAGGTGGTCGAGGTCGCCGGTGGTCACGGCATACTGTGGCTGAGCTTCCTTCAGCGACGTCACCACGCGCCCCGGACCTCGTCGACCAGCTTCCGGGCGCCCGAGGCGAACAGTGATGCGTCGTTGCTGACGAGCACGTAGGTGAAGCCGCGGGCGGCCATGGCGGCGGCCGCCGCGGCGGTGCCGACCGCGGTGCCGAGCGGCATGTTGCGCTTGCGGGCGGCATCGGCCACCTGCCGCACCAGGTCCTCGAGTGTCGGGGAGTCGGCGGTCAGCCCGGACGACAGGCCGAGGTCGCCGTAGCCGACGAAGGCCGCGTTGACCCCGGGCGCGTCGAGCAACCCGGAAGCGTTCTCCAGCGCCGCGACCTCCTCCAGCTGGATCGCGTGCACGGTCTCCCGTTCCATGTACTCGGCGCCGGACCGCAGGCCCCACAGACCGGCCCGCGAGGTCGAGCCCATGCCGCGGACGCCGCCGTGGCGGGAGAAGGTCATCTGCGCGCCCACCGCCTCGGCCGTGGCCTGGTCGGCCACCTGCGGAACCAGCAGCCCGTCGGCCCCGGCGTCCAGCACCCGCTGGACGGTGCTCCCGCTGCGGTCGGGCACGCGCACCAGCATCGTGAGGCCGAGCGCCTGCCCGAGCGCGATCGCGTTGTAGGTCGACTCCAGGCTGAGCGGGCTGTGCTCGTTGTCGACCACCACGAAGTCGAACCCGGTCCGCGCGATGATCTCCACGATCTCCAGGCTGGGCAGCTTCACCCAGGTGCCCAGCGCCGGCTTGTCGCCGCCCCGCAGCACGTCCAGGGCGCTCACGCGTCCAGCCCCAGCAGCCGGACCGGGTTGTCGACGATCATCGTGCGGATGTCCTTCTCGCCGATCCCGCTGTCGAGCAACTGCCCGACCACCCGCCGGAACGCCTCCATCGGCAGCGGGTTGCCGACCTGCCCGAGGTCGGAGCCGAGCGAGGTGTTCTCCGGCCCGATCAGGTCGATCCAGTCGAGCAGGGTCTGGAACGGGAAGTGCCGCTCGTGGTCGTACATGACGACGCAGTGCTCGATGACCGCACCGAGCGCCGCGAACTTCTGCACGTCGCCGGTCTCGGCGTTGACCACGTAGTTGGGGTGGCTGACGAGCAGCCGGGTCAACCCGCGGTCGTGTGCCTCGGTGAGCATGGCCAGCGTGCGGTCGGGAGCCATGTGGCCGGCGCTGACCAACGCTCCGGCCTCGAGCGCCAGGTCGAGGATCTGCGGCACCTCGGGGCGCAGGTCGCCGTTCTCGTCGAGGATGTCGACCAGCTCGCTCTGCCGGATCCCGCGCGGCACGAAGTGCTCCTTGATGTGCGGGTCCCGTTCCGAGTTCTCCAGGTGGGCGCTCGACGAGATGGTCGGGAACCAGATCATCTTGCCGCCCATCTTCAGGTTCAGGTCGACGGCGTGCAGGTTGAGGCCGCCGACCTGGCTGTTGAGCGCGACGCCGCCGAAGACCTGGGTGGTCAGGCCGGACAGCTCGTCCTCCATCGCCAGCACGTCGAACACCGTGCTGTGGTAGTGGCATTTGACGAGAATGGCCCGGAAGCCGGCCGCCTGGGCCTGCCGTGCCGCCTCGACGTGGTTGAGGCGCCGGGGCATCGGCGACGGACCCGAGTGGCAGTGCAGGTCGACGGCTCCGTGGAGGACTTTGTCGATGGCGTCGGGCATGAAAGCGCCTTTCTTAACGGGTCCTGCGGCGTTGAACGGGTGCGGCGCGAAGGTCGTCACTGATCTTTTCGGCGACCTGACGCAGCTCCGGCACGAGCTGGGCTCGGATCGCGCGGAAGGTCCAGCTGGCGGCGTTGACGATCGAGCCGAGGGCGGCCACGGTCGTACCGGACTTCTCGATGATCGGGACGGCGACCGAGCGGACGCCGCTCGCCATCTGCTGGTCGTTGGTGGCATAGCCGAGGCGGCGTACGGAATCGAGCTGCTTCTCCAGCTCGTCGATGGTCTCGAGGGTGTGCGGCGTGTAGCGGCGCAGTTCGAGCCGGCTCGACTCCTGTTTCCACTGCTCATCGGTCAGGCCGGCCAGCAGCACCCGGCCCTGCGCGGTCGAGAACGCCGGGAAGCGGCTGCCCACGTTGATGTCGACCGAGATGAGCCGGTTGGCCGGCGTCTCCCGCACGATGTGCACGATGTCGGCGTCGTCGAGCACCGCGATCGAGGCGAACTCGTCGATCCGGCCGACCAGCTCGAGCAGGTACGGCGTACCGACCGCGGTCAACGGCTGACGCCCCAGGTACGCGTACCCGAACTGGAACACCCGTGGCCGGATCTCGTAGCCGTCGGGACTCTCACCCACGTACCCGAGGTTCATCAGCGTGAGCAGCGACCGCCGTGCCGCCGCGCGGCTGACCCCGGCCGCCTCGGCGACCTCGCGCAGGCTCATCCGCTCGCCCTGACCCAGCGCGAGAAGGACGTCCAGGCCGCGTTCCAGGGAGATGACGCGGTCCCGGGGGTTGATCTCAGGCATGACTGACCGCGCTCCTTCGCCCGAGCAGGCCCTGCGGCCGCAGCACCAGCAGTACGAGCAGGATCGCGAAGGCGATGACCAGTTCGTAGTTGGTGCTGATGTAGCGGCCGGTCAGCTGGGTGACCACGCCGAGGAGCAGGCCGCCGAGCAGCGATCCCCACAGGTCGCCGAAGCTGCCGATGGTCGCCGCCACGAAACCGTAGATGCCGAAGTTGAGGGCCGAGCTGTAGTCGGTGTACTGCACCGGGGTGAACACCACGCCGGCCAGCCCGGCCAGCCCCGCGGTGAAGATCATCGCGGCGGCACCGACCCGGCGGGGCGCGATGCCCAGCAGCTGACTGGTCTGGGTGTTGGCGGCGCAGGCCCGCATCGCCCGGCCGATGTTGGATCGCTGCAGGGCGGCCGCGATCGCGACGATCGACACCAGCGCGACCGCGATGACGATGACGTACTGCCCGTCGATGCTGTTGCCGCCGATCGGTATGCGGAAGCCGGGGATCCAGCGCGGCAACGTCTGCGGGTCGGCACTGATGCCCTTGGCGACGACGTTGGCGACCAGGTCGCCGAAGACCAGCGTGGCCAGGATGACGACGACCGCCGGGCTGTTGCGGCGCCACAGCGGCGACACCAGCGCCACCCAGAGCACGCCGCCGACCGCGGCCGCGACGACCACCCCGCCGAGCGCCGCCAGGGCGTACGGGAAGTGGTGCCGGGTCAGCCACCAGGTCGCCATGCCGCCGACCATCACGAAGGCACCCTGAGCGAAGTTCACGATGCCGGTCGTGCGGTAGATCAGCGAGTAGCCGACCGCGACCAGCGCGTAGACGAATCCGGTGGCGATGCCGATGACCAGGACCGTCATGAGTCCCCTCCCACGCTCAGATAGGCGGCTCGCACCGCGTCGTCCCGTTCGATCTCGGCCGGGGTGCCCTCGGCGATCACCCGGCCCGAGTTCATCGCGGTGATGCGGTCGGAGATGCCGAAGACGAACGGCACGTCGTGGTCGACGACCAGCACGCTCATCCCGTGCTCGTCGCGCAGGCTGCGGATGGCCGCACTCATGCGGTCGATCTCGACCCGGTTGAGCCCGGCCGCCGGCTCGTCGAGCAGCAGGATCGCCGGCTCGGCCGCGACCGCGCGCGCGATCTCGAGCAGCCGCAACTGGCCGAAGCTCAGGCCGCCGGCGTCCAGACCGGCGATCCGCTCGAGCCCGAACGAGCGCAGCAGTTCGAGGGCCCGCTCACGCTGCCGGCGCTCGCTCGCCCGATAGCCGGGCGTGCCGCAGAGCGCCGCGAACAGGCCGCCGGTGTGCTTCTCCGTCATGCCGACCAGCACGTTGCCGAGCACGCTGAGCCCGGCGATCGGGGTGGCGTGCTGGAAGGTGGCCACCAGCCGGGCCCGGGCGATGCGCGACGGCGCGAGGCCGGCCACATCGAGCGAATCGAGCATGATGGTCCCGGTGTCCGGCACCACGAAACCGGAGAGCGACTTGAGCAGCGTCGACTTGCCGGCCCCGTTCGGCCCGATCAGGCCGACGATGCTGCGCTCGGGAATCGCCAGGTCGACGCCGCGCAGCGCGTGCACGCCGCCGTAGCGCTTGCCGACCGCGGTCGCGGTGAGGTTCATCGGTCGGCTCCGATCGGCGTGGGGAGAGGTTCGCCGGCCGCCGCCGGCTCCTTTTCCGTACGCCCGTCCCTACGCCCCAACCGCAGCAGCCACTGTGGAGGTTCGAGCAGGCCGCCCGGCCGGAACAGGATGATGAGCAGCAGCACGCAGTCGAACAGGATCGCCTGATAGTCGGAGATCGAGGCGAACTCCTGCGGCACCAGCAGGAGCACGGCCGCACCGACGACCGGGGCGAGCGTTCGCCCCCGGCCACCGAGGAACAGCATGACGAACAGGTTCACCCCGATCGTCGAGTCGTAGAGGTCGGGGCTCACATAGGTCGTGAAACCCACGTAGAGCGCGCCGCCGACCGACCCGAACACCCCGGCCAGGATGAACGCGATCACCTTGTAGCGCTGCACGCGCAGGCCGAGGCTGGTGCCCGCCTCCTCGCGGCTGGCGATGGTCTGCCAGGCCCGGCCGACGTGCGAATCCCGCAGCCGCACACCGATCCACGTCGCGATCGCGAGGACGACCCAGCAGCCGATGAAGGCCTGACGCGGATCGGCGAACGAGAACGAGCCGATCGCCGGTGGCGGCACGCCCGAGATGCCGACGCTGCCGCCGGTGAACCCGGTCGCGCCGGTGAGGTAGCCGAACGTGCCGAGCGCCAGGGCGAACGTGGCCATCGTCAGGTAGTGCCCGCGCAGCCGCAGCAGCGGTACGCCGACGATCGCGGCCAGGACCACGGTCAGCAGGATCCCGGCGAGCGTGGCCGCCCAGGGGTTCCAGCCGTGGCGTACGGTCAGGATCGCCAGGCTGTAGCCGCCGACGGCCATGAAGGCCGTCTGGGCGAACGTCACCAGGCCGATGTAACCGACGAAGACGTTCAGCCCGACCACGATGATCGCGTAGATCGCGACCAGCGTGAGGTTGTAGATCCAGAACGAGTCGTTGCCGGCGTAGAAGACCAGCAGCACGATCGCGACCAGCAGCGGGCCGACGTACTTACGGAAGTCAACGCGCATTCCCGTCACCTCCGCCCAGATAGAGGTCGGCCAGTTCGGCGTCCGACGGCCGGCCGCCTTCCCGGCGCTCGAGTACCTCGCCGTGGTGCAGCACGATCGTGAGCGCCGGGGTCACCGGCAGCGGCACCGCCTTCTGCTCGACGACGATCATCGACAGGCCCTCGGCGGCGAGTTGCCCGAGGGCGGCGTAGACCTGGCCGACCGGCTGCGGCGCCAGGCCGAGCGAGGGCTCGTCGAGCAGCAGCACCGACGGATCGCTGAGCAGCGCCCTCGCGATCGCGAGCATCTGCATCTCGCCGCCCGAGAGCGTCGCGCAGTCCTGGTCGAGCCGCTGGCCGAGAATGGGGAACAGCCCGATCACCCGGTCGAGGTGCCTCCGGTAGGACCCGCGCTTGCGGGCCCGCCAGCCGAGAATCAGGTTGTCGGACACGCTGACCCCGGGCAGCGGCCCGCGGCCTTCGGGCACGAGCGAGATCCCGCGGCGCACCCGTCGGTAGGCCGGCACCCGGGTGACCCGGACGCCCTCGACCCGCACGTCCCCCTGCGACACCGGAACCAGGCCGGCGATCGCGTTGACCAGGCTGGTCTTGCCGGCGCCGTTGGTGCCGAGGACGAGGACCAGGTCGGCCGGCCGCACCTGAAAGCTCAGCGGCGACAGCGCGTGTACGTTGCCGTAGCGCACGCCGACCTCGTCGACCTGAAGGACGGGTGCCTCCGCGGGGGCCGTCATGACGCCGTCGGGGTGAAGACGACCTCGAGCTTGCCCGCGTTCTCCTTGACGATGCCGAGCGGGTTCGGCGTGTTGACCTGACCGGTGAGGTCGTCGTCGGAGAACTTGTAGGCCGACATCGTGCCGGTGTAGGTCACCTGGGCCAGCGCGTCGCGCAGCTTGTCGCCGGTGGTCGCGCCGCTCGCCTTCACCGCCTCGGCCAGGATCATCACGGAGTCCCAGCCCCGGCCGGCCGAGGCGATGCCCGGCTTGTCGCCGTACGCCGCCTGGTAGATCGGCAGGAACTTCTCGTTCGCCGCCTTGATCTGCGGGTCGGTGTTCTTCGGGTAGACCTGCGGCGCGATGCCGGTGATGTAGCTGGCCGCGTACGCCTGTGCGGCCGGCTCGAACGTCGCCACCTCGTCGGTGCCCATGATGAGCGGGACCGTGAGGTTGAGCGTCGCCGCGCCCTTCGCCTCGACGATGTGCACCGGGCCGGACAGCACGTCGATGATGGCCTGCGCCCCGGCCGCCTTCGCCTTCGACAGCTGCGGCGTGAGGTCGGTGGCGCTGGTCTCGACCGCCTCGGACGCGACGACGGTCAGGCCGTCGGCTTTGGCCGCCGCGCCCATCGAGGCGGCCGCGCTCTGACCGTACGGCGTTTGCGAGTAGAGGACCGCGACCTTGGTGGCCTTGAGCGACTTGGCGAAGTCGAGGTCGATCTGGTTGGTCTTCGACACCGGCTGGAGGGTCGAGAACACCCACTTGGAGCCGGCCGGCAGGACCGATGCGGCGATCATCGGCACCTTGCGCGGTGCGATGATGGGCGCGTCGGCGGCGGTCGCGGCCGAGGTGGAGCCGCCGATGATGACGCCGACCTTCTGCTGGTTGATGAGCTGGTTGGTGACCGGGACGGCCTTGGCCGCGTTGGACTGCATGTCGAGCGGGACGACCTCGACCTTCTTGCCGCCCATCCCGCCGTTCTTGTTGAGGTAGTCGGCGGCCAGCTGCACGCCGTTGCCGAACGGAGTGTCGACCGCGGCAAGATAGCCGGTCTTGCCGATGGCGAGCCCGATCTTGACGGTGCCGCCCTTGCCGCCGCTGCTGCCGGTCGGGTCGCTCGAGCCGCACGCGGCGAGCGACCCGGCCAGGACGATGCCGCCAACTGCTGCGATCCATCGCCGGTTATGTGAAGTCTGGTGCACCTCGGTCATGGCTTGCGGTCCTCTCGGCTTCGAGCTGGACGCCTTCTCCGCTGTGCGCAGTGCGCACAGCTGCCTTCATTTGCGCACAGCTTTGCATTATTGTCGGACAATCGTCAAGACCCACACGGTCGACTTTGAAATTGATTCGACACAGGTTTGACATCTAGCGGCCGCCATCTCGCGGTGCCAGGATTGTATGACAGTCAGACGGAACTTCAAGAGGAGATCTCATGCCTGCGCCCGCCGCGATCGTCCTGGCCGACATGCTGGCCGCCTACGGCGTGACCCATCTGTTCCAGGTGCC
Organism: Actinoplanes sp. NPDC051343; assembly: GCF_044455125.1. Lineage (NCBI taxonomy): Bacteria > Bacillati > Actinomycetota > Actinomycetes > Micromonosporales > Micromonosporaceae > Actinoplanes > Actinoplanes sp. NPDC051343. Next base: position 93,184 of record NZ_JBITEL010000003.1, on the reverse strand, counting down.
GGCCGTTCTCCGCCGCACCCTGGCCGAGCTGGAACGCCGCCACCCCGACATCGCCCGCATCACCACGCACGGTGAGAAGGCGGCGGCCTACATGGCCGACGGATACGCGCGGGTCGCGCTGCGACCGGGCGTGTGCGCGGCGCAGGTGGTCGGCGCCCTCAACCTCGCGGCCGGGCTGCGCGAGCCGCACCTGGCCGGGTCGCCGGTGCTCGCCCTGACCGGCGGCCGGCTGCCCGCAACCGCCTTCAGGCACGTCTATCAAGAGGTCGACGACCGGCCGGCGTTCGACGAGGTCACCAAGTTCAACGCGTCGATCGACGACCCGGACCGGTTCCCCGACATGCTGCGCCAGGCGTTCCGGGTCGCGGTGTCCGGACGGCCCGGCCCGGTGCATCTTCAGGTGCAGGGCAACGAGGGTCAGCTCGACACCGGCCTCACCGACGAGCCAGCCCGGATCGATCCGCTCTTTGCCGCCGTGCCACCGTTTCGGCCGCTGCCCGAGCAGGCGTCGCTGGACGCGGCACTGGAGGCCCTGCTTTCCGCCGCACGACCCGTGATCGTCGCCGGGGGCGGCGTCCGCTCCTCGCACGCCGGTGCGGCGCTGGTGGCGCTGGCCGAGGCCCTGTCGATTCCGGTCGCCACGTCGCCGAACGGCAAGGACACCATCCCCGGCACCCACCCGCTGTCGGTCGGCGTGGCCGGAACCTATTCGCGGGAAAGCGCCAACCAGGTCGTCAACGCGGCCGACCTGGTGTGCTTCGTCGGCACCCGGGCCGGGGGCATGACCACACACTTCTGGACCGTACCGGCGCCCGGCGTGCGGGCGATCCAGATCGACATCGACCCTTCGGTCCTGGGGCAGAACTATCCGCTTGCCGTCGCCCTGGCCGGCGACGCCCGGAGGACGCTGGAAGAGTTGTTGCGTCTCGCTCCCGCCACCCCGGCCCGGGACGGCTGGCTGGCCCAGGTCGGCCGCATCAAGGCGTCCTGGGCGGCCCGCTATCGCGACGTGCTGACCAGCGACGCGATTCCGATCCGGCCCGAGCGCATCTGCGCCGCCCTGACCGACGGGCTGCCCTCGGATGCCGTGCTCGTCACCGACACCGGGCACGCCGGGATGTGGATGGCCCAGTTCCACGACATGACCGCGGCCGGCCAGTCATATCTGCGCAGCGCGGGCCACCTGGGCTGGGCCGTCCCGGCCGGCATCGGGGCCAAGGCGGCCGCCGGGTCACGGCCGGTGGTGGTCTTCACCGGCGACTCCGGCCTCTACTACCACCTGGCCGAGATCGAGACCGCCGTCCGCTGGAACCTGGCCACCGTGATCGTGGTCAACAACAACGACGGCGGCAACCAGAGCAAGCGCGGCTTCGACCGGGCCTACGAGGGCGCGGCGACCGACCGCTCCCGCGAGATGTGGACCTTCCACCCGGTCGACTTCGCCCGCATCGCTTCGGAGATGGGCGCCCTGGGCATCCGCGTCGACAAGCCGTCGGAGCTGGCCGGGGCGCTCGACCGCGGACTGTCGGCCGGGCGCCCCGTGGTCATCGACGTACACACCGACATCGACGTCATCGCCCCGGTCCCGGTGGTGTGACCGGTCTTTCTCCTTGCAGGCTCATTCCACCAGGTCGGTGGACTCGGGCTCGACGTGCTCCCGCAGGTGGCGGTTGTGCCGCGGCTCCTGCCGGTTCTTCGAGTCGTTCAGACGGCGGCGCAGGTCGTCGCGGACGTCGTTGAGCGCGTCGTGCAGGACCTCCTCGGACGAGGTCGTGACGATCTTCTGCCGCCCGGCGATCCAGCACTCCAGTGTGACCTTCTGGCCCTTCGCCTCGCGGTCCTTCACCGACACCTCGAGCTCGGTCGTGTCGGCGTAGAACGACGCCAAGCGGCCGTCAAGGGTGGCGAACTGCTCGGCGATCCAGTTCCGGTCCCCTTGCGAGAATCCCGCACCGACTCGCAGGCACTCACCGACGGTTGCGGGGTTGGCCACAGCAGTCATCTCATCTCCTCAAAACGACCGAATCACCCTTCCGCCTAGCTCTTCCCCGCCGCGGGGGACCGGAAACAATCTTCAGGCGCCCGGGCCCTCAGGAATCCAGCGCCTCGGCGACGACGGCGCCCGCTCGAGCCACGTGTCGCTGACAGGCCTGGGCCGCCCGCTCGGCGTCGCCCGCGTCGATCGCGGCCATGATCTCCTTCAGCTCGCGCAGGCTCTCGTCGGTGCGGCCCGGCACGGACAACGACAGCGACCGCAGCGCGCGCACCCGCGCGTGCAGGCTGCTCGCGGTCTGGTGCAGCGCCAGGTTGCCCCCGCCGGTGAAGAGGATCTCGTAGAAGCGGTCCTTCGGCTCGAGAATCGACTGCTCGCGGGCGGCCAGGCGCTCGATCACGGCCATCTGCTTCTGCAGCGCCCTGCGCTGGGCGTCGGACGCGTTCTCCACGAACAGGCGGCCGGCCAGGCCTTCGAGGACGCCGCGCACCTGATAGAGCTGGAGGGCCTCGTCGGCCTCGAGCGTGGCCACGACCACGCCGCGGTTGGGGATCGTCTGCACCAGGCCCTCGGCGGCCAGCTCGCGCAGCGCCTCGCGGACGCTGGTGCGCGACACCCCGGTCAACTCGACCAGCTCGCGCTCGATGAGGCGCTGCCCGGGGGCGAACCGGTGGTCGAGGATCGCCTGCCGCAGGTTGTCGACCAGCTGGGCACGGACCGGCGCGGGGGTGCGTTCGACCCGCAGCGACGGGGCGTTGGTCATGAATCCTCCACGCGTCTGATGGCCTGACAATCGTACAGAAGCGGCGGGCCCTTCCGATGAAGGCCGCAGATTGTATGATGATCGTACGTAAAACCGAACTGAGGAGCGGTCCATGAGCGATGACCAGAGCCGCCTCGAACGTGGTGACCGGGTGCGGCGGGAGGTGCTCGGCGATGCCCACGTGGACCGCTCGACGACGCAGGCCACCGACTTCACCCGCGCGGTCCAGGAATATGTGACCGCGGCGTGCTGGGGTGACATCTGGTCGCGGCCGGGGCTCGACCGCCGCACCCGCAGCCTGCTCAACCTTGCGATGCTGACCGCGCTCAACCGGCCCCACGAGTTCTCGGTGCACGTGCGGGGCGCCCTGCGCAACGGTGTCGCCGAATCCGAGATCCAGGAGGTCCTGCTGCAGACCGCGGCGTACTGCGGGGCACCGGCCGCCCTGGAGTCCTTCCGGCTCGCCGCCCGCGTCATCGAGGAGGTCCGCCAGGAGCAGGAGCACGCCGCGGTCGAACTGACCGGCTGAGCTCAGGGGCCGCCGGGGAGGTCGCGGCCGTAGAGGGCGCGGTCGTAGGCGGCGAAGTCCCACGCGCCCGCGCCCCCCGACGGCCGTACGGTGCTCACGATGCTCGCGCCGCCGTCGACCGAGACCACCTCCCCGGTCATGTACGCCGCGTCGTCGCTGAGCAGGAACGCCACCACCCCGGCGATGTCGTCCCCGGTCCCGGCCCGGCGCAGCGGCGTGCTGCTCGCCCGGCGCGACATGTCGTCCTTGCCGCCGGCGGCGCCGGGGGTGGCGGCGAAGAGTTCGGTCGGGACGATGCCCGGCGCCACGGCATTGACGCGTACGCCGAGCGGGCCCCCATAAACCGCCGCGCCCCGCAGGATGCCGAGCACCGCGTGCTTGGAGGTCTGATAGGCCAGCAGGTCGGCACTCCCCCGCAGGCTCCCGATCGACCCGGTCAGCACGATGTTGCCGCCACCGCCCTGGGCCGCATATTGCCGGAAGGCCGCGCGCACGCCGAGAAAAACCCCGCGCACGTTCACCGCCATCACCTTGTCGAACTCCTCGACCGACAGGTCGGGCAACAGCGTCAGTGACCCCGCGATGCCCGCGTTGAGGTGATGCAGGTCGACCCGGCCGAAACCCGCGACGGCGGCCGACATGTAGGCGTCAACGCCTTCCGGGGTCGAGACGTCGGCACTGACGGCCAGACCGGGTGACGCGAGCGATTCGACCAGAGCGGAGGCCTGGGAAAGGTCGACCGCTACGACGTGCACCCCTTCCGAAGCCAGACGGCGAGCGGTCGCCGCCCCGATTCCCCCGGCCGCCCCGGTCACGACGGCGACTTTCCCAGCCAGACCGCGCATTTGAGCCTCCCAGCAAACTAGCTAAAGTTGTCGGCTGATCATACAATCACCGCCATGCGGATCGGATTCATCGGACTCGGCAACATGGGCGGCCGGATGGCCGCCTGTATCGTGCGGGCCGGCCACGCGGTGCTCGGCTATGACGTGCACGCCGCCGACTTGAAAACAGCCGGTTCGGTGGCCGAGGTGACCGACGGCTCCGACATCGTGCTGCTCTCCCTGCCCGACAGCGGCGTGGTCGAGGCCGTGGTCCTCGGCGAGGACGGGCTGCGAGCACACGCGAGAAGCGGCCAGATCGTCGTCGACCTGTCCACCTCGTCGCCGGATTCGACGACCCGCATCCACGGGCTGCTCGGCGCGCGCGGCACGGCGTACCTCGATGCCGGCATCTCCGGCGGCGCGGCCGCCGCCGAAAAGGCCGCGCTGACACTGATGGTCGGCGGCGAGCCGGAGGCTCTCGAGCGGGCCCGCCCGGTGCTGGATCTGTTCTCGGCCAAGGTCTTCCACTGCGGACCGAGCGGGGCCGGGCACACGGTCAAGCTGCTCAACAACTTCCTGAACGCGACCGCGCTGGCGGCCACGGCCGAGGTGATGGTCGCCGGGAAGAAGGCCGGCCTCGACCTCGAGGTGCTGCTGGCGGTGCTCAACGCGAGCTCGGGAGTCAATTTCGCCACGCTCAACCGGTTCCCGAAGATCATCCACGGCGACTACCTCAAGGGCGGTCTGACCAACTCGCTGATGCTCAAGGACGTCAACCTCTACGTCGAACTGGCGGCCAAGCTCGGCGTCGCCAGCCTCAACTCGGCCGGGCCGGTCGCCACCTTCGGCATGGCCCGCGCGCTCGGGTACGCCGACGAGATCAGCAACACCGTCGTCGACGCCATCGGGGACCTCTCCGGCGGCGTGCGGCTGCACACCGGGGAGGACGCATGAGAATCGTGCACGGACGGGCCGAGTCGGCCGAGTCGGAACAGCGCCCGGCAACGGTCAGCGGGGAGGCCTGGTTCGACCCGGTGCTGCCGGCCACCGACGGGACCATGATCACGACGGTGTTCTTCAGCCCGGGCGCCCGCACGTTCTGGCACCGCCACGAGAACGGCCAGATCCTCCAGGTGCTGTCCGGGCGCGGCCTGATCTGCACGGCCGGCGAACAGCCGCGCCCGATCGGCGCCGGCGACACGGTCTGGGTGCCGCCGGGTGAACGCCACTGGCACGGCGCCGCCCCCGGCTCGTTCATGTCGCACACCGCGATCTCGCTCGGCACCACACGCTGGGAGGAGGAGGTCGCCGATGAGTGAGACCGTCGGCTTCGTCGGGCTGGGCAACATGGGCGGCCCGATGTCGGCCCGGCTGGTGCGGGCCGGGTTCCGGGTGAACGGCTTCGACCCGGCGGCCGACGCCCGGGACGCCCTCACGGAGGCGGGCGGCACCGCCGTACCGAAGCTGGCCGGCGCCGTCGCCGGTGCCGCGACCGTCGTGTTGATGCTCCCCAACTCCGACATCGTCTCGGCGACGGTGCGCGACGAGGGATTCGTGGCCGGGCCCGGCACGGTCGTCGTCGACATGAGCTCGTCGGAACCGTTGCGCACCAGGGAACTCGCGGCCGAGTTGAAGGAGCGCGGCGTCACGCTGCTGGACGCGCCGGTCTCCGGCGGCGTGACCCGTGCCCGCGCCGGCACGCTGACCATCATGACCGGCGGCGATCCGACCGACCTGGCCCGGGTCTCGCCCGTCCTTTCGGCCATGGGAACGACCACGCGGGCGGGTGACGTCGGCAGCGGCCACGCCGTGAAGGCCCTCAACAACCTGCTCTCCGCCACCCACCTGCTCGTCACCAGCGAGGCGATGCTGGCCGGCGAGAAGTTCGGCCTCGACCCGGAGGTCATGCTGGAGATCTTCAACCGCTCCAGCGGCCGCAGCGGCTCGACCGAGAACAAGTGGCCCGACTTCATCCTGCCGGGCACGTTCGACTCCGGCTTCGGGCTGCGGTTGATGCTCAAGGACATGGGCATCGCGGTCGGGCTCGCCGAGCAGGTCGGCACCCCGGACCCGTTGGGGCGGGCGGCCACCGAGCTCTGGGCGCGGGCGGCCGAGGTGCTCGAGGCCGGCGCCGACCACACCGAAATCGTCAACTGGCTGCGAAAGGATCAGACCCGATGAGCCTCACGGCCCGGCAGGAAGAGATCAAGCAGGAGTTCATCCGGGTACGCGGAAGCTGGAGCGACACCTGGGAGGGCGTGCTCCGCCTCGACCCCGACTTCCTCCTGGCGTACCTCGATTTCTCGGCCGTGCCGTGGCGGTCGGGCGTGCTCGACCCGAAGGTCAAGGAGCTCATCTACATCGCGGTCGACGCCAACGCGACCCACATGTTCCTTCCCGGCGTGCGCCAGCACATCCGGGCCGCACTCCAATTGGGCGTGACCCCGGCGGAAATCATGGAGGTGCTGGAGCTGTCGGCGACGCTCGGCATCCACGCCATGAACATCGGCGTGCCGATCCTGGTCGAGGTGCTCACCGAGAAGGGGCTGCGCACCGGCCCGGCGCCGCTGACCGAGGAGCAGGAACGGCTGAAGGTCGACTTCACCCGCACGCGGGGCTACTGGCACAGCTTCTGGGACGAGATGCTCGAGCTCGACCCGGAGATGTTCGCGGCCTACACCGAGTTCTCGTCGGTGCCGTGGCGCACCGGCACGCTGGAACCGAAGGTGAAGGAGTTCATCTACATCGCCTTCGACACGGCGGCGACGCACCTTTACGTGAAGGGGCTCAAGCTGCACATCGAGAACGCCATCGGCTACGGCGCGACGCCCAAGGAGATCCTCGAGGTCATGGAGATCGCGTCGGTGCTCGGCATCCACGGCGTACTGGCGGCCGCGCCCATTCTCCTAGCGGAGGTCGCCGATGGTGGCGGCGAGGCCGCGCAGTGAGCCTTCGACCGGTGTGAACAGGCCCAGGGTCGCCGGGTCGTGTCCGGCGACGAGGTGGCGCTTGGCCAGGGCGCGGATCCGCTCGAACCCGGCGTACATACCGACCAGATCGGCGACCTGGGTGAAGGGCATCGAGCGTTCGTATTCCTCGTAGTAGTGGACCGCGTCGGAGGCGAGCACGACGAGGCCGTCGCTGGTGTCGACCGTGACGATGGACTGGCCGGGCGTGTGGCCGCCGATGCGGATCGCGTGGATGCCCGGCGCCACCTCGAGCTCCTCGTCGAAGGTCTCCAGGCGGCCCGTTCTCAACGACGCGATCTCCTCGTCCTCCACCGAGTGGTGCAGCAGCGTGCGATCGGCGTAGGGGCCGGTCCAGAAGTCGTACTCGGCGCGGGCGATGACCAGCGGCGAGGCGGGGAACAGGTCGAGGTTGCCGATGTGGTCGTAGTGGGCGTGGGTCACGACGACCGTCGGCCCGGCCGCCCGATCGACGCCGAGCGCGTCGAAGGCGGCGGCCGGCTCGATCAGCGTGGTCCGTTTGCGCCGCGCGCCGCCGGCGGCCGAGAAGCCGGTGTCGACCACGACCGTACGGAAAGCGTTGCGCACCACCCAGAAGAAGTAGTCCATGCCGATCGGGCCGTCGGGCTCGTCGTAGAGGTGGTAGTTGAGGAAGACGTCGCTGCGGACGGTCTGCCGGGTGCCGTACTTGACGATCGTGACCTGGTATTCGTCAGCGGGCGACATAACCACCGTCCACACTCAGGATCGTTCCGGTGATGCCGCCCGATTCCGGCGCGGCCAGGAAGACGATCGCACGGGCCACCTCGTCGGAGGTCGACATCCGGCCGATCGGATGGTTGGACAGGGTGGCGGCCAGGCTGGCTGCCGGATCCGGGTCGGCGGCGCGGGCCTCGGCCATGAAATCGGTGTCGACCGCGCCCGGCGCGACGGCGTTCACCCGTACGCCGCGGGGCGCGCACTCGACGGCCAGTTGCCGCGTCAGCTGGACGATGGCGCCCTTGGTCATCGCATAGACGCTCTGGTTGCCGATGCCGACGAGCCCGGAGATCGAGGCGGTGTTGATGATGCACCCTCGCGTGTCGATCAGGTGCGGGAGGGCCGCGCGGCTGAACCGGAACGCCGGCCGCACGTTGACCGCGAACAGCGCGTCGAAGTCGTCGTCGGTGGTCTCGAGCAACGGGCGGCGCAGGAACCGCCCGGCGTTGTTGACCAGCAGGTCGAGCCGGCCGAACTCGGTCCAGGCCCGGTCGATCACGGCCGGTGGAACTCCGTCCGCCGTCACGTCGGCGACCACCGGCACGACCCGGCCCGCCTCGGCCAGGTCGCTCACCGCGGGCCGGATGTCGACCGCGACGACCCGGTAACCGGCGGCGCGCAGCCGGAGCACCACGTCCCGCCCGATCCCCCGTGCCGCCCCGGTGACAATAGCGCTCAGCTCCATCCGCACATTGTATGACAGTCATACGGTCGGGAACAGCGATGATTAGACCGCGGAAAAAGGGCAACACCGTCCGGCATGAACCACGTGGAAATACTGGCCCCGGACCGGCTCGAACTGGGCGAGGGCTCGCGCTGGGTCGGCGACCGCATCGTCCTCGTCGACATCCCGGCCGGCCGCCTGCTGAGCGCCCCGGCCGACGCCGGCACCCGGTCACTGACCGAACTGGCCAAGCTGCCGGTGCCGCTCGCCGCGGTCGCGCCGGTCTCGGGCCGGCCGGATGCGTGGCTGGCGGCGGCCGGGACCGGCTTCTCGCTGATCGAGGGCGACCGCGTACGCCCGCTGGCCGCACCGCCTCCGGTGACCGACCGGCCGTGGCGGATGAACGACGGCGTGGCCGACCCGGCCGGGCGCTTCTGGGCCGGCAGCATGGCATGCGACCAGAGTCCGCGTGCGGGTGCGCTCTACCGGCTCGACCCGGACGGCCGCGTGCACACGGTGCTGCGCGACCTGACCATCGCGAACGGGCCCGCGTTCAGCCCCGACGGCCGCGTGATGTACCTGTCGGACACCCCGCTCGGCCACGTGGACCGCTTCGACGTGGACCCGGCCACCGGCGAACTCAGCGGCCGGGCGCCCTTCCTGCGCATCAACCCGGACCAGGGTTCGCCGGACGGCATCACCGTTGACGCCGCCGGCTATCTCTGGGTTGCACTGTTCGGCGGAGCGGCCGTTCACCGCTACCGGTCCGACGGCGTGCTCGACCGCACGATCGCGGTGCCGGCGCGGCAGCCGACCAGCGTCTGCCTGGTCGGCGACCGGCTGGTGGTGACCAGCGGCCGGGGCGGCCTCGACGACCCCGGGCCCGAGGACGGAGCCGTGATGACCATGGACGGGATGGGCGAGGTCGGTCTCGAGGCGCTGCCGGTGCGCATCGACTGAGGTAGCGCAGGCTGTACCCCGGTCGGGCAGCAGGCGGGATCGTGATCGGGCCCCGATTCTCGAAGGATCGAAGGTGTTCAACCGATTCCTTCGAGGAGGTCCCCATGCTCGTCTCACGTCTGCTCGCCGGTGCGCTGGCCGCCGCCACCCTCGCCATCCCGTCCGCCTCGACCGGCGCCCGGCCGGACCCGGTTCAGCACCAGCTGAACAGCCTGGTGAACAAGGACGGCTTCCCCGGCGCGCTGGCCTCGGTCCGCGACGCCGGTGGCCGGGTGCGGAACTACACCTCGGGGCCCGGGGTTCCCGTCAACGGCCAGGTGCGCATCGGCAGCAACACCAAGACGTTCACCGCCGTCGTCGCGCTCCAGCTGGTCGGGGAGGGCCGCATCGACCTGGACGCCACGGTCGAGCACTACCTGCCCGGCCTCGTGCCCAACGGCGGCAACATCACCGTCCGCGAGCTGTTGCAGCAGACAAGTGGTCTGCCCGACTACGACGACGTTCTGTTCACCAAGCCGCAGGACCTGGTCGACAAGGCGCACTCGTACTACGAGCCACGCCGGCTGCTCGACGCCGCGCTCACCCGGCCCGCCGAGTTCCCGCCCGGCTCGAAGTGGGAGTACAGCAACACCAACTACATCCTCGCCGGGCTCATCGTCGAGCAGGTCACCGAGCGCCCGATCGGCGAGGAGATCACCAAGCGGGTCATCGAGCCGCTCGGGCTGCGGGACACGTACTGGCCGGGCGTTGGCGAGCAGCGCATCCGCGGCACCCACCCGCGCGGCTACGTCGCCGTGGCCACGGGCTCGCCGTGGGTCGACGTCACCGACATGGACCCCTCCCTCGGCTGGTCGGCCGGTGAGATCGTCTCGACGCCCAGCGACCTGCGGGCCTTCTTCGAGGCGCTGGTCGGTGGCCGGCTGCTCAAGCCGGCCCAGCAGAAGGCCATGACGACGACCGTGCCCGCACCCGGCTTCGAGCCGACCGGCGACTGGCAGTACGGCCTGGGCCTCGCCCGCTACCGCCTGTCCTGCGGCGGCTATGCCTGGGGCCACGGCGGCGATATCCAGGGCTTCGAGAGCCGTGATCTGGTCACCACCGACGGGCGCAGCGCGGTCGTGGCGGTCACCGGCCTGCCGACCACCGACCAGATGGTCATCGACGTCGACGACGCGGTCGACGCGTCCATCTGCCGGTAGAACCGCATGATGAGGTCACCCCCCGTCCGGTAGGGGTGACCTCATCGGAGGACCGGCCCCCCTCCTGGCCGGCCCGCCACTTCTCGCGGCGCGCACAACACGGTGGCAGGAGGGGCTGAAACGGCGCTGAAACGGCGCGGAAGCGGCTCAGCCGCGGTGGATGACCCGCGGGGTGATCGACGGCGGGTTGGACCAGCCGACGGCCCAGAGCTCACCGCTCGCGGCGTCGTTGTCGGCCGCGAAGATAGGTGTGGCCGACCCCAGTTCGCCGTTGTTGCCGATCGTTCCGGTCATCGGCGGCAGGCCGGTGTCCTCGGCCGTGAACTGCTTGCCGTCCCAGTGCTCGACGTGGTCGGCCTTGTCGCCGCTGAGCAGCTGCGAATAGCCCAGCACCCAGACATCGTCCGGCGCCTGGGCGACGACGGCCAGCAGATCGGCGGCGGCGCTCGTCGGCACCTGCTGCCAGACGCCCGCGGTGAGGTGCCAGACCGCCCCGCGGCAGCCGGAGACACAGATCTCGCCGGCCGCCCAGACGTCGCCGGGACCGGCCACCGCGACCGCGTTCAACGAGGTGCCGAGCGGCGTCGGCACGTTCACCGCCGACCAGGTGCTGCCGTCGAAGTGCATCACCAGCCCGAAGGTGAGCCGGGAGACCGGCGACAGACCGGCCCGGCTCCCGACCGCCCAGACGTCATCGGCCGAGGCCGCGGCGACCGCGACCAGCCCGCCCGAGCCGACCGCCGACTTCGGCACCGCCGAGCCGCTCCACTTGCCGCCCTGCCAGTGCAGGATCAGCGGCTGCTTCGGGGGCGGCGGCAGCGTCAGCGTCGTGGACGAGGTCTCGCCCACCGCCCAGCCGTCGTCCGGGGTGCGCATGTCCAGGCCGTCGAGGTCGTTGTCGGTCGCGGCCGGGAACGCCGGCGTCGGGACGGTCTGCCACGAGGAACCGTCGTAGTGCAACACGCTCGGTGCCCCCGGCGAACTGGCCGCGACGCTCGTGTCCGTGCTGCCGACCGCCCAGACGTCGGAGCGGCCGAGCGCGTCGACGCCGCCCAGGTAGGTGTCGTGCGGTAGCGCCGGCAGGTCGGCGGTCTTCCAGCCGGCGCCGTCCCAGTGGGTCATCAGCGGATGCACGTCGGTCTTGTCCCACCAGGCACCGGCGGTCCAGACGTCCTGCGGGGAAACGACGGTCACGCCCTGCAGCTGGCTGCTGCTCGCACCCGCGGGCAACGGCACCGCGGGCAGGAGGTTCCACTTGGGCGTCGCCGCCCCCGCGGCGGCGACGAGCGCCAGGGTTGCGACCGCAGCCCCGGCCATACGTATTTTCATGGTGTGCTCCTGTCGGAAATCGGCCCGGCCAGCCGGAGTCCCAGCCGGCGGGCGAGCGGGTAAGGCTCGGAGAGCCTCAGAAATTCGGTGATCGCCGCCTCGGCGTCGGCGTGCCGGCCGTCCCGGCCCGCGAGAACCGCCTCGGCGAGCGGCACGAACTGCCGGTTCCAGCGCGCCTGCGCCTGCGCCGAGCAGGCCATCTTGGCGCATTCCGCGGCGCCGGCCCGGCCGGCCAGCACCCGCAGGAACAGTCGCGGTCCGTGCAGATAGGAGACGTACGCGGCGGGCCGGCGCGACTCCTGTTCGGCGGCCAGGTCGGCCTCGGCCAGGGCCTGGTCGAGATCGTCGTGGTGCAGGTGGCAGAAGACGACGCCGAAGCCGTGCACGGCACTGGCCAGGTCGTCGCGCTCGCCGCCGAGCTCGTGGAACGCTTCCAGCAACTCGGCCACGACCGTCCGCTGCCCCTGGTGGGCCGCGACCATGATGCGTACGCCGAGCGCCTCGAGCCGGATGTGGCCGAGCCGCAGCCGGATCGCGTCCCGTTCGCAGCGGGCCGCGCCCTCGGCGGCCACCGCGGTCTCGCCCCGGCAGAGCCGCACCACCGACAGCTCCAGCTCGATGTCGAGGGCCGTGATGACGGCACCGGCCTCCCGGGCGACCGTCAGCGCCTCGACGAGCCGCCGCGGGTCGCCGTTGCGGATGCCCTCGTCGGTGCCCAGCTGGTAGAGGAAATTGATGCGCCAGCCGGTCAGGTCGTGGGCCGTCGCGATCGTCAGCCCGCGCTCGTAGACGACGTCCGCCTCGGCCAGGTCCCGCAGGCGGGCACAGCGTCCGAGCGTGTTGAGTGCGCTGCACGAGGTCTCCGGCCGGCCGATGTCGATCGCGGTGGCGAGCGCCCGGTCGGCCAGGCGCCGGGCGCGGTTCAGCCGATCGGGCAGGGCCGCGTCGCCGACGGTCATCTGCGCTTCGATCGCGTCGAGGCGGGCGGCCAGGGACCGCGCCGGGTCGGTGCCGGCATGCCGCCGCGCCTCGCCGAGCCGGCGCCGGGCCTCGGCCCAGTCGCCGGCCGCGGTCGCGACGTCGGCGAGGTGCAGGTGCAGCGAGGCCTGGCGGCCCGGCAGCACGCCGACGGCCAGGCGGTCCCCCAGGGCGTACGCGTCGCCGATCCGTCCCGCCGCGGCGTAGGCGTCGACGAGCGCCTCGCCGAGGTCGGACGCGAGTTCGCCGCTCAGGTCGCGATCGACCATGGAAAGGGCCCGTTCCAACAGGACGATCGCGGTCGCGACCGCGCCCTGGGTGGCGGCCTGCCGCCCGGCCGCGGCCAGCCGGGTGGCGGCCTGCGCCGGCTCGCTGGCCGTGCTCCACAGCTCGGCCAGGAGCTGGTCGCTGCCGTAGAACCGGCCGACCGCCGGCGCGGCCAGGAACTGGGCCGCCCGCCGGGCGAGGCCGGTCCGTTCGGTCGGCAGCATGGACGCGCGCAACGCCTCGGCGGTCAAGGCGTGCCGGAAGGCGTACCACTCGGGATCGTCCTGAACGGACACCAGCTGATGGGCGGCCGCCTCGGTCAGCCCGTCGAACAGTTCCGCCTCGGAGAGCCCGGCGGCCGCGCCGGCCGCCGCGGCCGGGAACTGCCGCCCGAACAGGGCGCCCGAGCGCAGCACGCCCCGGGCGGCCGGGCCGAGCCGGTCGACCCGGGCGGCCAGCGTCTCGCCGAGGCTGGGCGGAACCGCCGAGCCCACCGGCCCGCTGACCGCCCAGCCCCGGCCGTCCCAGCTCAGCGTGCCCTCGTCGGCGAACCCGGCGAGCAACTCCTCGACGTGCAGCGGCACGCCGTCGGCGCTGCCCAGCAGCCGGGCGAGAACCGGCTCGGGCACCTGCCCGGTGGACACGCCGAGGCAGGCCGCGGCCAGCTCACGCACGCCCTCCTCGTCCAGCCGGGACAGCTCGGCCAGGTGGGCCGCGCGGCGCCGCCGGGCCGACCGGGCGACGGTCAGGGCCGGCCGCGGGTAGGGCCGGCAGGTCACGAGCAGCAGGAACCGTTCGGCATGCGCGTTGTCGACCAGGTAGTCGACCACCGCGAGGGTGTCCGCATCGGCGTCGTGCAGATCCTCCAGCACCAGCAGACAGCCGTCGCCCCCGCTGAGGACCGTGAGCAGCCGCAGCACCGCCTCGCCGAGGATCACCGCCGACCCGGTCGGGTGGGCCGGATCGATCTTGCGCAGCTGCGGCACCAGACGCGCCAGGGTCGACCGGTACGGCAGCAGGGTCTCGTCGACCGGCAGCGCCTCGTCGGCCGGCAGACCGAACCGCCGCACCGCCGACTGCAGCGCCTCGGTGAACGCCCGGAACTGCACCTGAGGCAGTGCGGCACGGCCCCGGAGCACACGCAGGCCCCGCTCCTCGGCGTACCGGGCCACCTCGCTGACGAGCCGGGTCTTGCCGATGCCCGCCTCACCGACGACAAACGCGGCCCCGCCGGTCTCCTTGGCGGCGCTGTCCACCATGTCCTTGAGCGCCGTCAGCTCCCGCTCCCGGCCGATGAGCGGTGAGCCGCCCACGGCCGGCACACGAGCCGGCTCGAGCGTCTTGACCGGCACGGTCAATCCGGCGTCCTGCCGCAGGATCGCCGTCTCGAGGCGGCGCAGTTCGGGGCCGACCTCGATGCCGAACTCGTCGTCGAGGGTGCGGCGCACCCGGCCGTACGCGTCGAGCGCCTCGGTCTGCCGTCCCGACCGGTAGAGCGCGAGGATCAGCTGGCCGTGCACGTGCTCGTCGAGCGGGAACTCGCGGGCCAGCCGCTGAAGCTCGGGCAGCAGCTCGGCGTGCTGCCCGAGGGCCAGCCGGCCGTCGACCATCGTCCGGACCGCCTGCACCCGCAGCCCGTCCAGCCGCTGCGCCTCCTCGCGCAGCCACGGCAGGTCGTTCACCTCGATCAGCGGGGCACCGCGGAACAGCCGCAGCGCCTCCTGTGCCCAGCGGACCCGGGCGTCCGGATCGGACGACTGCTGGGCGCGCTGCACCAGGCCGGCCGCCTGCTCGGCGTCGACCGAGCCGGGCGGCAGGTCCATCACATAGCCGGGCGGGCGCGACACGATGGCGTCGCGGCCGCCGACCATCTGCCGAAGGTAGGAGACATGGCGTTGGAGCGTGTTCGCCCGGCCGGCCGGCGCCTCGTCGTTCCAGACGATGTCGATCAGGCGGTCGGCGCTGACGATCCGGCCACGCTCGAGCGCGAGCGCGGCCAGCAGCGCCTTGCGTCGCAGCCCGGGCAGCGGACGGGCCTCACCGCCGACGACAACGTCGACCGAGCCGAGCAACCGCACCTGAACTGCCTCGGTATGGCTGGGCACCCGGTGACAGTAACCTCGTCGACACGGTCGGCGGACGGCAAAGTCGGGCATGCGACGAGCTGATCGAAATCACACCGGCCGATGTGGACCGGGCTTGCTAGGCTGTCGCGCTATGCTGCGGTTTTGCGGTGAATTGTGTAGTGCAAAACCATGAACGGCAGGCCATAGACCGAAAAAGCATGCTCGGCCAGCAGTTGGCCGTCCTTGACATAGACGTCGAGCCGCTCGGCGAAACCGTGCACGGCCAGCGTCGTGAGCTCCCTGGTCTCGCGATCCACGTACGACATGTAGTGCCCGGGGTGGGCCAGATCGCCCCGGCTGGTCAGCACCAGGCCGCCATCCGGACGCGGCAGCGGCAGCAGCGTCGCCGTGAAGTTGCCCTGCGGCACCGGGAATCCGACACTCACGTAGCCCCGACCCTCGTGGCGGTAGGTCGTGTAGATGCCGACGTAGATCGGCTCGTCGGTGTCGGCGAACGAGCGGATCCACCCGCGTACGCCGATCAGGTCGCTGTCGTCCGGCGTGATGGTGTCGATCCGGCTGCGGACGCCCCGCAGCGCCTCGCGCTGGTTCATCGGCACGTTGGCCTGCCCGAGCCGCCGCGCGACCAGGGTGCGATAGAGCAGGTAGCCGGGCCGCACCCAGAGCCGCCACTCGGGCACGATGTCGAGCCGGAAACGGGTCGTGTGCTCGTAGAACTCGCGCACCAGCGGGCCGACCCCGGCCGGGTCGAACTGCGGCCCGGCCAGGTCGTCGAGCGAGGCGACGATCCCGACGTCGGCGGCGTCGGCCTGATATTTCCCACCCATCACCTCGGCCAGTTGCCGCACGTAGCCGGTGCCGACGTAGCCGGTGCGCGCTTCCAGCGGCACCACGAAGGGCAGTTCCCGGGCCGGCACGCTCTCGGCCAGCAAGCTCACCTGCGGATCGCGGAACACCGCGGCCGAGAGCGCCCGGAAGCCGACCACCGCGGACGCGGCGACAGCGGCGGGCGGCGCGTCCCGCCCGGCGGCAAGGCGCCAGGCCGCGCCGACGGCCGCACCGACCACCGGGCCCAGCGCCACCTTCTGCGGCCGCAGCCCGAGCCCACCGGCCACCGAGCCGGCGGCGACGCCGACCGCGATCGGCCCGGCTCCGGTCGCCTTCGCGCCGGCCCAGCCCGCCGGGGCCGCGAGCGCCCCGCTCATGACGACCCGCGACCACCAGGCCGGAATCTCGTTCGGCCGCTGCCGGGCCCGCGCCACGAGGTCGGTCGCGGCCAGAGCCGCCGCTCCGATCGCCGCCGCGCGGCCTTTCCGCCGCCGGACGAGCGTCGCGCCGGCCGCCGCGCCGATCGCGGCCGCAAGGGCGATCCCGCCCGTCCGCTTACCATCAGCCATAGCCCGCAACCTAGCAAGCGGCCCGCAGTCAATTGCCGCGTCACCGATGAGTTCGTCCGGGCCGCCGGGTCATACCCGGCACAGACACCTACGGAGAGGACATCCGGTGACCGAGCTGAACGCGGAACGCGCCCGGCAGGCGATCGTCGAACACACCCGGCGGCTGGCGGAGTCAGCCACCACGGCCGGACCCGATGCCGCCGTGCCGACCGCCCCGGAGTGGACCGTCACCGACCTGGTCGAGCACGTCGGTCAGACCCAGCATTGGGTCGCCGAGATCATCGAGCGTCGCATCACCGACCCCGCACGGCTGCCCACGGAGATGGCCGCGCTGCCCGCCGGGCCCGATGAGTGGCCGGCGTGGCTGTCGGAGGCCGCGCAGCGGGTCGTGAGGGCCTGTTCGGACGACGCACTCGACGCACCGGTGTTCAACCCCGCGGCGGACGGGCGGTCCGGCACGCGATTCTGGATGTCCAGCATGCTCAACGAATCCGTCGTCCACGGCTCCGACGCGGCCGGCGCGGCGGGCCGGCCGGCCGACGTCGACGCCGACATCGCGGCCGCGCTCATCAGCAACCACCTCGCGATGCTCACCTCCCCCACGTGGGAGATGCAGCGGCCGCAATCGGCCCACGCCATCCGGGGCACCGGACAGACCCTGCAGTGGCTGGCCACCGACACCGCGGACGCCTGGTTCGTCGAACGGCGGCCGGACGGGGCAATCTGGCAGCCCGCAACCCGCCCGGCCGAGGTGACGGTGACCGGCCCGGCACGATCGCTGCTGCTGGCCTTGACCCGGCGGCTCCCGCTCACCGGCCGCGAGGTCACCGGCATCAGCGTCGAGGGCGACACCGGCCTGGCCCAGCATTGGCTCGACAACACGGCCCACGTGAGCGGCTGACCATCATCGAGGACTTCTGACCTAATGATCAGACCATCATCACCGGCGGCAACGGGCAGTACACCGACGACACCCCCATGCCGGTCGGCCGGGACAGTGCCCGCATCTGGGAGGCCGGCACCGCGCTGATCGCCCACACCCGGGGCGCCTATCCGCTGCTCTCTCCGGAGCACCCGGACGGCAGTGCCCCAGAGGTCGTCGCCTCGGTGCGGGTGCCGCCGGCGGACCCGGCCGACAACAACGTCCGGGACCGCTCGAAGGGTGACTTCAGCGCGAAATCGTTCCTGTCACCCCGTGCGCCGCCTGCGCCACCACCCCGGGCGAGTTCGGCGACACCGTCGGGGAGACCTTCAACTGCCTCGGCAAATGGCTGGGCACCAACTTCGGCTGACCGATAACGACGCCGATCCGTAACGTCATCGGGTTACGTGGATCAGGTAAACGCGGGAGCCCGGATGGCTTGCGCTGATGGGCTTGTTCTCGCCCGGGTCCCACGACCAGTAGCGATCCTTCCGGGCCAGGCTGTGCTGGGTCACCGAGGGGGCGCCCTGAGCGTCGAGGGAGGTGACGATCGCGAGGTGGTCGATCACGCCGTCGGGTGCGCCGGCCCAGTCGTACGCGATGAGGTCGCCGACCTGCGCCCCTCCGGCGGTGACATCGGTCCACCCGACCTCGCGGATCGTCGCGTATCCGGCCTGGACCACGGTGTTCTTGAGCGCGTCGGCGCGGACAGCGGGAACCGTCGGCGCCGGCTGATCGGTCCAGGCACTGGTGCGGGGCACCTGACCGGCCCAGAGGGCCTGTGAGACGAACCAGGTGCAGTCGTTGCCCGGGAATCGTTCGTCGTCCAGGTAGTGCGCGTAGGCCCAGTCCCGGGCGGTCGTGCGGTGGTAACACTCCGGCTCGCCCGGCAGGTACTGGTTGAAGCCCGGCGTCGTGGTGTAGAAGTCGGCGATCCAGCCCTGGACCGGCACGCTGATGCGGTGCCAGACGTTGTTGCCGAAAACATCGCGCCCGCGTACCGCGCACACCGCCGAGAAAGGCGTCCCGTCGGCCAGCACCGAGACCGGCTGCGTCGTCGCATCGTACGGATCGGCCCGGACCTTGAGCCCTTGGCCGCCGGTGCCGGTCACGGTGTAGCCGCCGATGTCAGCGACGGCGGGCGCAGGGCTCAGGAAAAGCACCGACGCGACGGCAAGGATCGCGACTAGCGCGCGGCATCGGGTCGGCGTTCTCATGCTTGATCCTCGCTTTGTCAAGGGATCGTCAGCCTCCCAGGTCCGCAAGGTCGAATAAAGCGATCTCGTGGCAGGCTGCCAAACGGTTGCCACGCGAGGCGGCTCCGGGATGCAATTGGCGGAACGACGGACTCACCCCGGAGCAGCCCGACCATGAGCGCCGATCTTCAGCTGTTCGCCGACGATCTGAAACAGCTGCGTCGGTCGGCCGGCATCACCAGCCAGCGTCTGCTTGCCCGCCGCGCATTTGTCTCCCACACGACCATCTGGGCCGCGGAGTCAGGCAAGGAACTTCCCTCGCTGGCCGTGACACTGGCCATTGTCAAGGCGTGCGGCGGCGACCTGGAGAAATGGGAGCGGCGATGGAGGCTGGTCTATGCGGCGCTCAACGAACGGGCCGCCTCGCCGTGGCCGACGCAGGCGGTCGCGGACGGAAGCGATCCGATGGACGCCGGATGCGACGCCGACGCGATCACGGTCCGGGTCGCGCGGGTCTCCCTCGAAACCAAGCGGCACATCATCGGGCGGGTCGAGTTGCGATACTCCCCGCGGTGGCATGCCGCATGGGGCCGGTTCCAGGGGGAGAAGGGACTCGATTGGCTGGCCGCGCATCGCCACCATGTGGATCTCACCATCGGCATCGCGCGAGACGCCGATGACCAGCGCCTGGGCTATCGGACCGACTACGGCGCCGACAACCATTGGGGCGATATATTGATCACCGGCAACGGCGCACTCTTCGCCTGGACGGTGGTGCGCTTCGACGGCGCCGAGGTCGCCTACCGCGAAACCGATCACGTGGTGCTGGATTGATCGTTCATTGGCAGGCGATTGGCAACTGACAGCGCATCCCTGGCCCGCGGCTTCCCGGCGGTCACAGCCTGAAAGGTGACCACACCGGAAGCGAAAGGGTTGATGAAATGCGTCGTCTGGCATCGGTGACAACAATTGCGGCTCTGGGGTTGCTGGCCGGGTGCCAGTTCGGCACTCCGGACGCCTCCGCCAGGACCGACTTGGCGACGTTCCACAAGGCGGACATCAGCTGTCTCGGCGATGTCTTGAAGGTCCGCGAGGACCATTACGATCTGAACGGGGACAGTCGCGACGAGGTGTTCCTCGTCATGCGATGCAAGTCGGCCAAAGATCCGGCCGGCGAACAGCTCGAGGTGCTCGCCGGCAACCAGAACCCGGACGCCGCCCGTCCGACCAAGCTGGTTCTGCAAATGCCGGATCCCTCGGTCGTCGACAAACTGTGCTTCGCGAACAAGACGGCGATCTACCGTGTCACCGGCCCCGGCAAGCCGAAGATCTGGCAGGTCAGATGGCCCGAGAACGCCGCCGCGCCGGGACCGCCCACGCCCGGACCGGCCCGCGGCTGCCCGTGAGGCCCTCATGCAGAACGATCGCCGACAACCACGTTGCTGTGTTTCTTCGATCGCCGTCAGTACGGTTCAGGGGTGCGTGGCGGCGTGTCGGACTGGATCGGGCGGCGGCTGTGGTGGGCCGGTGTGCCCGCGCTGGTCGCCGGCGCAGGCGCGTGGGCGGCGCTCGCGGACGACAAGGCCGGTTGGACCGTGGTATCCGCGTCGGCTGCCGCGGTCCTCGGTGCGTTCGGCCCGACAGTCACTGATCGATGGGCGAGACGGCGGGAACGCAGCGATGAGCGATCGCGGTCGCTGCAGCGCGTGGTGTCGGCAGAATTGCCCGAGTCGGTGGCGTGGTTGCTGCATCCACGTCGGCAGGTGGTGCCATTTTTCGGTCGTGGCTGGATCCTGCGAGAGCTGGAGAGCTGGCTCACTGATCGCGCTGCGACAGCCGTGCGGCTGCTGGTCGGTGCCGGTGGCGTAGGGAAGACCCGGTTGGCGTTGCAACTCGCCGGCCGGGTCCCCGGTTGGCAGGTGATTCTGGTCCGGCCGGAAGCGGAGGCGGAGACCGCCGAGCTGATCGTGTCCGGTGCGTCGAGGGAACGCCAGTTGCTACTGGTCGACTATGCCGAGACACGGGATCGGGCTGGGCTGGCGGCACTGTTGTGCGCGGCGCAGCAGGCGGGGGCGCGGGTGCTGCTGCTCAGCCGCGTTGCCGGCTTGTGGTGGGAGACGTTGTCGGCGGCGTACCCGCAGCAGGCGCACCTGGTGGACGCGCTGACCGGGCCAGCCGGCGTCGTGGAGCTTTCGGCGCAGGTCGAGGAAGGTTCGCCGGACCAGGTCGTGGCGCAGGCGGCGGCCGCGTTCGCCGACCGTCTCGGCCGGCCGGCCGTGGCGGTGCCGGCGCGCGGCTGGGATGTGGACACCCCGGTGTTGCGGTTGCACGCTGCAGCGCTGGTGGCAGTGCTGGGCGGTGCGTACCGCCAGGACCGGGTCGATGTGCTGGCCGAGGTGCTGGGGCATGAGGCTCGTTACTGGCGGGGCGCGGCCCGCCGGGCGGGGTTGGTGGCCGGTGCACAGCCGGGTTCCGATGCGGTCCTGCAGGAGTTGGTCGGGTTGGCGGCGTTGCTGGGCGCCGACGGTGACGAGCAGGCCGCCGACGTGGTGGGACGGGTGCCGGCACTGTCGGACGCCGACGAGGAGCTGGTGCACCGGTACACCGGGTGGCTGACCGGGTTGTACCCGCGGGACCCGGCCGGTGGCGGATGGGTCGGTGTGCAGCCTGACCTGCTGGCCGAAGCTCTCGCCGTACGAGTGTTGAGCGGTTATCGGCCCGTGATGCTTTCGGCGCTCTTCACCGGGGCGAGCCTGGAACAGGCCGTGCGGGCCTTGACGGTGCTGGGCCGGGCATGCGCTCATCAGCCGGGTGCTGACGCGATCATCGACGTCGTGCTGGCGGCGGACGTGGTCTTGATGGCCCGGGCGGTTGTGCGGGTGGCGGTCCAGTTTCCGGGCCGCTTCACGACCCGGATGACAGTCCTGCTCGCCACGGCGGATATCGACTGGCCCGCGTTGTGCGCCGTGGCCGAGCAGGTGCCCTATCCGACGCTGGAACTGGGCCGGCTCGCGGCCGCGCTGACCAGCCGCATCGTTTCTACCTTTCCGTCCGGCACCTCGGCCGCCGAGCGTGCCCGGTGGGTGCATCGGCATGCGATGCGGTTGAATCAGGTGGGTCAGCGGGATGAGGCGATGGCGGCCAGCCAGGACGCAGTGGGCCTGCGGCGGGAGCTGGCGGCGGATGACCGGGGGGCCCACCTTGGCAACCTGGCCGGGTCGGTGGCCAATCACGCCATCCACTTGGCGCAGGCAGGTCGGCGGGCCGAGTCGCTGGCGGCCAGCCAGGAAGCAGTCGACCTGTACCGGGAACTGGTCGAGCATGACCGCGACGCCCACCTGCCCGACTTGGCCGCCTCATTGGACAACCACGCCGGCCGGTTGGCCGACGCGGGCCGGAGGGATGAGGTCATGGCGGCCAGCCAGGAGGCGGTCGACCTGCGGCGAGAGCTGGCCGCGGACAACCCGCAGGCCCACCTGCCCGCCCTGGCCCGGTCGGTGAACAACCACGCCGTCCGATTGGCCAACGTAGACCGCGTTGAGGCACTGGCCGCCGGCCAGGAGGGCGTCGATCTGTACCGGAAACTGGCCGAGCATGACCCCGACGCCCACCTGCCCGACTTGGCCTGGTCGGTGAGCAACTACGCCGTCCGGTTGGCCGAGGCAGGCCGTCGCGTCGAGGCGATGGAGGCAAGCCGGCAAGCCGTCGAGTTGCGGCGGAGGCTGGCCGCGGACAACCGCGACGCCTACCTGCCCGATCTCGCCTCCTCGCTGAACAACCACGCCATCCGGTTGGTCGAGGCAGGCCGTCCCGTCGAGGCGATGGCCGCAGGGCAGGAGGCCGTCGACCTTCACCGGGAATTGGCCGAGGGTAATCTCGAGGTTTACCTACCCGGCTTGGCCGCCTCGGTGAACAACTACGCCGCCCAGCTGGCCGGGGTGGGCCGGGACGCTGAGGCGCTGGTGGCCAGCCGACAGGCCGTCGACCTGCGGCGGGAGCTGGCCACGAGCAACCGCAACGTCTACCTGCCCGACCTGGCCACTTCGGTGAGAAACCACGCCATCCAGCTCGGGCGGGCCGGTCAGGGTGGTGAAGCGCTGGTGACCGGCCGGCAAGCCGTTGATCTCTACCGGGAGCTGGTCGCCGATAACCGCGACGCCCACCTGCCCGGCCTGGCCAACGCTCTGTGGAACGTGGGCTCTATCGCCCTCGTGTCCGGCGAGATCGACGATGACGTGATCGCGCTGACGGCGGAAGGCGTCGCGTACTTCGACGAACTCGGCGCAGAGCAGCCTGCCACTTTCGGCGATCAGCGCGCGGGCGCCGCGGCAACGCTCGCCAATCTTTGTCAGGCCCGCGACGCTTCTTCCTGACGCACCCGGCGGGCGCTGCCGAGCAGCGTGCCCAGCAGGCCGATCGCCAGGGCGACCAGAATGCCCAGCCCGGCGAAGGCCCAGGCGCCGTCTTTGCCGCCGAGCCCGAACGGTCCGAGCAGGTAGCCCTGCCAGCTGAGCCAGCCCGCGTACGTGTTGGTGACCAGGCCCCAGCCGATCGCCGTGCCCACGATGACGAGCGCCAGGGGCAGCGGCCGCACGCTGCCGTAGCGGCCGCGCGGGTCGAACAACTCGTCCTCGGCGTAGTCTCGGCGGCGTAGCGCCACGTCGGCCAGCATGACGCCGCACCAGGCCGCGATCGGAACGCCGAGGGTGATCAGGAAGCCCTGGAACTCGCCGATGAAGCTGCTGCCGAAGAAGACCACGTAGATCGTTCCGGCGATCATGATGATGCCGTCGACGCCGGCGGCCAGGTAGCGCGGGATGCGGACGCCGGCGGTGAGCAGGGCGAGCCCGGACGAGTAGATGTCGAGGACGGCGCCGCCGATCAGGCCGAGCACCGCGGCGATCGCGAACGGCACCAGGAACCAGGTCGGCAGGATCGTGGTCAGCGCGCCGATCGGGTCGGCGCCGACCGCGGCGGACAGGTCCTTGGACGAGCCGGCCAACAGCAGGCCGAAGATCAGCAGGACGACCGGTCCGAGCGCGGCCCCGAAGGTGGTCCAGGCGAAAACGCCTCGGCTTGATGCCGTACGCGGAAGGTAGCGCGAGTAGTCGGCGGCCGCGTTGACCCACCCGAGTCCGAAGCCGGTCATCAGGAACACCAGCGCGCCGATGACCTGCTGCGTCGACCCGGAGGGCAGGGCCGACACCGTCGACCAGTGGATGTGCCCGGCCGCCAGAATGATGTAGACCACTGTGAGAACCGCGGTCACCACCGTAATGATCGTCTGCAGGCGCATGACCGCGGCGAAACCGGCCACCCCGGCCAGCACGGTGACCAGCGAGACCACGACGAGCGCGACGACTTTGGTGCCGGTGCCGCCGCCCCAGCCCAGCCGGTCGAACACGGTCGCCGTGGCCAGCGTCGCCAAAATCACGAGCACGGTCTCCCAGCCGACCGTGAGCAGCCAGGACAGCCCGGCGGTGAGGCGGTTGCCGTTGACCCCGAAGGCGGCCCGCGAAAGCACCATGGTCGGCGCCGAGCCGCGCTTGCCGGCCAGCGCGATCACGCCGCACAGCGCGAACGACACCACGACGCCGACGACCCCGGCGATCACGGCCTGCCAGAATGAGATGCCGAAGCCGAGCGTGAACGCGCCGTAGCTGACGCCGAGCACCGAGATGTTGGACGCGAACCAGGGCCAGAACAGTGACCGCGGTGTTCCGGACCGCTCGTGCTCGGCGACGATCTCGATGCCCTTGAGCTCGATCCCGCCGGGACCGCCCGCCATCGTCTGCGTACTGGCCATCGCCGACCGCCTCTCCACCGGGCATCTATGGTCATCTTGCCGCGCCGGATGGTCACTGAACATCCCGAAGCTGGAGTTCTTGGTCGCAATCCCGGAACCACGGCCCACTTCCATCGCGGCGTAAAAGAAGCGATGCTGGAAATCCGGTCGATTTCCCCGTCGACATACCGCATCGATGCTCGGAGTCCCCCATGCTTCGAAGTCGTCTCGCGGCGATCCTCGCTGTCCTTCTGGCGATCGTCGCCCTCCCCGCTGCCCCGGCCATGGCGGCCGACCAGCCCTGGATGAACACCGCACTCGCCCCGGTCGACCGGGCGAACCTCCTGCTCGCGGCCATGACCCAGGCCGAGAAGCTGACCATGCTGCATGGCGGCGGCTCCTGCGGCTATGCGGGCTGCATACCGGCCAACACCCGCCTCGGCATCCCGGCCCTGCGCCTGCAGGACGGCCCGGTCGGCGTCGGCGACGGCGCCACCGGGGTCACCCAGCTGGCCGCCCCGGTCGCCGGCGCGGCCAGCTGGGACACCGCACTGATGAAGCAGTACGGCAGCACGCTCGGTGCCGAGCAGTGGGGCAAGGGCACGAACGTCGTGCTCGCGCCCACCATCAACATCGTCCGTGACCCCCGGTGGGGACGCGCGTTCGAGTCGTTCGGCGAGGATCCCTACCTGGCCGGGCAGATGGGTGCCGCCGACATCCAGGGCATCCAGAGCCAAGGGCCGATGGCGCAGGTCAAGCACTACGCCGTCTACAACCAGGAGACCAGCCGCAACAGCTCGGCCGACAACGCGATCGTCTCCGACCGGGCCGAGCGGGAAATCTACCTGCCCGCGTTCGAGACCTCGGTGAAGCAGGGCGGCGCCGACTCGGTGATGTGCTCGTACTCGGCCATCAACGGGCCGTTCGCCTGCGAGAACGGGCCGCTGCAGAACCAGGTTCTCAAAGGCGACTGGGGCTTCGACGGCTTCATCACCTCGGACTGGGGCGGCACCCACTCCACGGTCGCGTCGGCCAACAACGGTCTCGACATGGAGATGCCCGGCAGCACCTACTACGGAAATGCCCTGACCACGGCGGTCGCCAACGGGCAGGTTTCGCAGGCGACCATCGACGACCACGTCCGCCGCATTCTTACGTCGATGTTCCGGCAGGGCTTGTTCGACCGTACGCAAACCGGAACGATGGCCGCGACCGTCACCTCGGCCTCGCACACCGCCCTGGCCCGGCAGGTCGCGGCCGAAGGCAGCGTCCTGCTGAAGAACAGCAACGCCGTCCTTCCGGTGCCGGCGACCACGAAGTCGATCGCGGTCCTGGGCGCGCCTCTCTATCAGGGCGGCGGCAGCGCGGGCGTGAACTCGTCCGGCTCGGTCAGCCCGTACCAGGGCATCGTGACCCGGGCCGGCAGCGGCGTCACCGTCACCAACTCCCCCGGCACCGCGAGCGCGGGCATCACCGGCCTGGCCGGGAAGTGCATCGACGTGGCCGCAGCCAACAACGCCAACGGCACTGCGGTTCAGCTGTACGACTGCAACGGCAGCGGCGCGCAGTCGTGGACCGCCGCCGCGGACGGCAGCCTGCAGGCGCTCGGCAAGTGCATGGACGTGACCGGGGCCGGCACCGCCGACGGCACCAGGATCGAGCTCTACGACTGCAACGGCAGTCCGGCCCAGAAGTGGACCGCCACCGGCGGCACCCTGGTCAACACCGGTTCCGGCAAGTGCCTCACCGCGCCGGCCTCGACCAACAGCACCCAGCTGCAGATCAGCACGTGCAACGGTTCGGCCGGTCAGAAGTGGACGCCGCCGAGCACGAACGCCCACGACCAGGCGGTGGCGGCCGCCCGGGCCGCCGATCTGGCGGTGGTGTTCGTCGGCAAGTTCGAGTCGGAGGGCAGCGACCTGTCCGACATCAACCTGCCCGCCGACCAGAACCAGTTGGTCACCGACGTCGCGGCGGCCAACCCGAACACGGTCGTGGTGGTGAACAGCGGCTCCGCGGTGGTCATGCCGTGGGCCGGCTCGGTCCGCGGCATCATCGAGAGCTGGTACCCCGGTCAGGAGTACGGCAACGCCCTGGCCTCGCTGCTGTTCGGCGACGTCGACCCGTCCGGGAAACTGCCCGTCACCTTCCCGGCCTCGCTCGCCGACGTGCCCGCGCACACCGCCGCCCAATGGCCGGGACAGAACAACACCGTGCAGTACTCCGAGGGCATCGACGTCGGGTACCGCTGGTACGACCGGCAGAACAAAACCCCGGCCTTCCCCTTCGGGTTCGGCCTTTCCTACACCTCTTTCGCGTACGCGAATCTGACCGTTGCCGCACCCGACGCCGCCGGCAACGTCGCCGTCTCGTTCGACATCACCAACTCCGGCACCCGGGCCGGTGCCGAGGTCGCCCAGGTCTACGTCGGCCAACCGGCCTCGACCGGCGAGCCGCCCAGGAACCTGCGCGGCTTCGCCAAGGTCAGCCTCAACCCGGGGCAGTCCCAGCGGGTGACCGTCACCCTGGACCCGCGCAGCTTCCAGTACTGGAACGGCGGCTGGGCCGGTGCGGGCGGCACCAGCCAGATCCTGGTCGGCGCCTCGTCGCGCGACATCCGCCTGACCGGCTCGGTGACGACCGGGTCTTCGGGGTCGACGGCGCTCGCGCGTACGGGATGGACCGCGACGGCATCGCCGTCGAGTGCCTCCGATGTGCCGGCCCGGATGCTGGACGGTGACAACGGGACCCGCTGGAGCTCGGGAACGCCGATGGCCAACGGCAACACGGTCACGCTCGACCTCGGTGCGGCCCGGACCTTCAGCAAGGTCGTGATGGATTCGGGCGGCAGCACCGCCGACTACGCCCGGGGCTACCGCATCGATGTGTCGACCGACAACAGCACCTGGCGCACCGCGGGTTCGGGCACCGGCAGCGCGGCCCTGGTGACCGCGACGATCGGCAGCCAGACCGCCCGCTATCTGCGCATCACCCAGACCGGCTCGGCATCGTCGTGGTGGTCCATCGCCGAGCTCAACCTGTACACGTAGAGTGCCCGTTGGCACGAACTAGTCAGCGAGGTGCCCCACCCTCGGGCGGGGAGAATCGGGAAGCCGGTGTGAATCCGGCACGGGCCCGCCGCGGTGACCGGGGAGCCGCCGCCCACGCGCGACAAGCGCAGCCACTGGCCGAACGGCTGGGAAGGCGGGCGGTCAGGTGAAGATCCGGGAGTCCGAAGACCGGCCTCGCGTCTGACCGGCCCTGGGGCATGCCCCAGGGCCCATGACGCAGCGGGAGCCTGCCCATGTCCGACCATCTCAGCGACCTCTACGACGTCATTCACCGCCGGCGCGACGTGCGCGCTCAGTTCACCGGCGCGCCGATCCCCCGCGATGCCCTCGACCGCGTCCTGGCCGCCGCCCACGCCGCGCCCAGCGTCGGGCTGACCCAGCCGTGGGACTTCATCCTGGTCGAGGATGCCGGCCTGCGGGCGGCCTTCCACATTCACGTCCAGGACGAGCGCGACACCTTCGCGGCCGGTCTGACCGGCGCCGAGGCCGAGCGGTTCGCCCGCATCAAGATCGACGGCGTCCGGGAGGCTTCGCTGTCGATCGCGGTGACGTACGACCCCGACCGGGGCAGCCCAGCGGTCCTCGGTCGGCACGCGATCGCCGACGCCGGGCTGTACTCGGTCTGCCTGGCCATCCAGAACCTGTGGCTGGCCGCCACCGCCGAGGGGCTGGGGGTTGGCTGGGTCTCGTTCTATCGGGAACCGTTCCTGCGGCAACTGCTCCACCTGCCCGCTCGGGTGCGGCCGGTCGCCTGGCTCTGCCTGGGTCCGGTGAGCCACCTCAACGAGGTCCCCGACCTGGAACAGCACGGCTGGCGCCGGCGCCGCCCCTGGCAGGCTGCGGTCCACGTCGACCGCTGGCCCGGCGCGACCGTCTGAGCACGCCCCGGTGGCCCGCCCCTTGATGGTTGCGCTAGGCGGCCGCAGACGTTCGGGCGGGCCACCGGGCTCCGCGTCTCGGCCTATGCGCTGGGCGACCGGCGCGACCGCCGGCCGGCGGTCTACGTATTTCGTCTGCGGTTCCGCCAGGCCCGCTGGGCAGCGTGGCGGTCGGCTATCGCGCGGGACAGCGCCCGGCAGACCTGGCCGTGCCGTACCGCGTCGTCGGTGTCGAACAGCAGCACGTCGGCGCCGGCGACCACCGCCCACAGCTCGAGGCGTGAGCCGTAGCGGCGAAGATCCTCCAGCGCGTTGAGGGCGGGCGCGCCCGCCGCCAGGTGGATCATCCACCGTACGAACAGCACGACCCCGCCGACGAGCACCATGCCGCCGCTGGTCAGCGCCAGCACCCAGCGTCCGATCAGGACCAGCACCACCTGGATCAGGACGACCACCCCGAGCACCGACCCGGCGCCCTTCACCCGGCTGCCGAGGGCCCGCCGGCGCACGCGCCACGCCTGCTCGATGTCGCGCAGCGGGTAAGCCTGGCCGCCGACCCGGAACGCCGAGGGGGTGATGCAGATTTCGGAATCCTGGTAGTAGACCCGCATCGTCGTCCCCGTTCGCCGCCCACCCCCATTGCAGCTCACCGGCGCCCGTCGCGCCTGTCTGATATCTGCGCTATTTGCGTCGGCGCCGCCACGGTCGCCACTCGGCGACAGCCAGGAAAAGGGCAATCCCCAACAGGAAGGCGCCGACGTGCAGGTACACGGCATCGCTTCTCATGCGCCGGACAGTACGAGGGCCTTGGTGAGACAACCGTGAAGGTTTCGCGCCATCGTCATCGGCCGGCCGCCGCCGCGCCTGAATGCTCCCGCGCGCGAAGGTCACCGGAGCACGGCTGGTCAGGTCGCCGGCGTCCACTGCTGCGCGGCCGTGCCGTTGCAGTCGTAGATCTGCAGCCGCGCGCCGTCCGCGGTTGAGCTGCCCGGGTCGTCGAGGCAGCGTCCGGACTGCGGATTGACCAGCGCCGCGTTCGCCCCGGTTACCCAGCGCTGGGCGCCCGATCCGTTGCACGTCCACAGCTGAACCTTGGTGGTGTTCGCCGTTCCGCCGTTGCTGACGTCGAGGCATTTGCCGAGGGCTCGGACGGCCCCGCCGGCGCCGGGCGCGTACGTCCAGGCCTGGGCGCCGGTGCCGTTACAAGTCCACAGCTGCACCGGGGTGCCGTCCGCGGTGCCGGAGTTGGAGACGTCCGCGCACTTGCCGGCGATGCCGGAGCGTACCGGGCCGGTGTGCAACTGCCCGGCCGAGACGAGAGCGGTCTCCACCACGCCGGCCGCTCCGCGCATGCCGGCCTCGTTCGGGTGGTACTGAGATCGGCCGGCGGCCGGATGCCCGGTCTCCACCCACGGTGCGGCGGAGCACGCGTCGTGCCCGTGGCTGGCCGCGGCGAGGTCGACCAGGGTCGACGCGGTGGCCGCGGCCGCCGTGGAGGTGGCGGTCGCGAGCCGGGAGGCGATGCTGCGTTCGTACGCCAGTTGGTCGGCGGTGAGCGGGACGCCGGTGCAGGCGCCGGAGTCCGGCAGGATGGTGAAGTAGTTGACCAGGTAGACGTGGGCGCCCGGGGCGGCACCGTGCACGGCGTTCACCACGTTCTCGATGCGGCCGGGCAGCGCGGTGAACGCCTGGTCGATGGCGTTCCGGTCGACGCCCGCGCACCCGCTGCCGCCGTCGTCCTGGCAGGTGTAGGCGCCCAGGCTGCCGAGGTAGTCGACGTCGTTGCCGCCGATGGTCACGGTCACCACCTTGGTCGCGCTGGTCACAGCGCTGATCTGGGGCGGCTGGCCGGACTGGCTGTCGGTCAGCACATTGGCCGTGGTCGCGCCGCTGCACGAGACGTCGGTGAGGTTCGCGCCGATCTCCCGCGCGACGATGCCGGCGTAGTTGTTGGCCGAGCGCGAGCAGGCAGCGGCCCCGTTTCCGGACTGCGCCGGCGGAATCCCCGGCCCGGCGGCGAACGAACTACCCATCGCCACGTAG
Source organism: Actinoplanes sp. NPDC051343 (assembly GCF_044455125.1). Lineage (NCBI taxonomy): Bacteria > Bacillati > Actinomycetota > Actinomycetes > Micromonosporales > Micromonosporaceae > Actinoplanes > Actinoplanes sp. NPDC051343. The sequence goes on along the minus strand of NZ_JBITEL010000003.1, from coordinate 62,574 downwards.
TCGAGCCCGGCGGTCGTGGCCGCCGCGGGGTCGGCCGTGCCCGTCACCACCAGCGCCGCGGCGACCAAGAGCTGCAGACCCGGCATCGCATGCCTCCGTCCGAAGGAAATCGACTACGGTCAATGATCTCAGCATGACTCGGCCTCCGGTCACGTCCAGATCGAGCCCATGACCGTTCGTCACCATGACTTGCCCGAACTGCCCTGGCGGCTTTTATTCAAGTGTTAGTTGTGTAAAAGCAGGCAGTCGCGGTCACGTACGTATGGCTGGCATGGTGGTGGCGATCTCGTTCCTCGAGGCACCGCTCAAGTTCCGGGCGCCCGGGATCACCCTGGCCATCGGGGTCGCGATCGGCCGGCTCGTGTTCCGGGCCCTGAACGCCGTCGAGGCGGTGCTCGCCGCGGCGTGGCTGGTGTCAGCGATCGCCGGGCCGCTGCGCACCGGCGCCGTCGTGGCCGGCGCGGTTGCCGTCGTCGTGCTGGTGCTGCAGATGTTCGTCGTGCGGCCGCGGCTGACCCGGCGCTCCGACCGCATTCTCGGCGGGGCGGAAGCGCCCCGCTCCACCAGCCACTACGCCTACGTGGCCACCGAGATCGTCAAGGTTGCCGCCCTGGTCACCGGCGGCGTGCTCCTGCTGTCGAGCTAGCCCACGTTTCATAAGTTCCGTTCCAGACAGCGGAGCCAGATGTTGATCGCTGCGACGTGGATGGTGGCTTCGTAGCGCACGGCGATACCCGGTCCGGTCGAGTACGTGGCCGACCACTTCCAGGCGGGGAACCCGGATGCGTTCGAGAACGGCGGCGAACTGCGGGCTGTCTCCGCGCTGACCGGCGGTGATCAGCAGCGACAAAGGCTTGCGACCCTGTTCGCAACCCAGGTGCAGCTTCGTGGTCCACCCACCCCGTGAGCTCCCCAACGCGTGATCCGGAGGCTCGACTGCACCGGCTCCGCCGGGTGGTTCGATCTGCAGATCCCCCTTTTACGTGCACCCGCCGCGTGCTGATGCACCCGAGCGATGGTCGAATCTATGCTCACATCCCAGGTGATCAGCCCGGCCGCGTCCGCGTGGGCCTGCAATCCGGTCAGGACCTGCACCCAGGTCCCGTCGCGCTGCCAACGGCGATACAGGCCGCACACCGTCTGCCAAGGTCCGTACTGCGGGGGCACCTCCCGCCACGGTGAACCCACCCGTATTCCCCAGCGAATACCGTCGATGAGCTGCCGCTTGGTCCACTTCGGCGGGCGGCCCTGTTTCCTGCCCTCAGGCAGCAACGGCCCCAGCACCGCCCACTGCACGTCAGTCAGGTCCGCCCGCGCGGCAACCGGTATGGTGTCCACGAGGTCTCCGGGGTATTGGTCACCTCGCCATTTATCGATCACGGACACGCCCTGACACTGGTTGGGCAGGACTTGCGGGTCGCCAGGAAACAGCTGGTCTTCTGTACCGTGGCAGCGTGGCGATACCTAAGGAGATCAACCGGGTTGATCCGCCCCGACACGGCGACGAACGTGTGCAACTCGACGCCTGGCTCGACTTCCATCGGAGCACGCTGCTGATCAAGTGTGCCGGGCTGAACGCGCACCAGCTCAAGATGCGCGCCGCCGAGCCATCTTCGCTCACGCTGCTCGGCCTGGTCCGGCACATGGCCGACTCGGAGCGTTACTGGTTCCGGCGTCAGTTCGCCGCGGCGCCTGTCACCGCCATCTATTGGGACAACGACGGCGACTTCATGGCGGTCGACGAAGCGGACGTGGATGCGGACTTCGCGACCTACGCCGCAGAAGTGCAGGCCGCGCGGGTGACCACGGCAGATCGGTCGTTGGACGAAAAGTTCATCAGTACCCGCGGTACTACCATGGATCTGCGCTGGGTCTATCTGCACATGATCGAGGAATATGCCCGGCACAACGGTCACGCCGACATCCTGCGCGAGCGCATCGATGGTACGACCGGCGTGTAGCGACTTCTGAAACGCGGCCTAGCCGCCACCGGCGGCACCACCCCTGCATGGCGCCGGGACTAGGGCGCACCCAGATAGGCAAGACACCGGTCCGGGCGCTCGAACGGCTGCAACCGGGTGACGGCGACCGGCGCGTCGACCGCCTCCATCGCCCCGCGCATCACGCCCAGGTGGATCGCGCAGACGATCTCGCGCGAGTCGACCAGGTCGAGGAACGGGCAGTGCCGCAGGCCGATCTCGCGCCGCCGCCCGGGCGGCGCCTGTTCGGGTGCGAAGCCCACCTCGTCGAGCAGATCGACGAGCGCCCGCACCGCCTGCGGGCGGCTCGGGTGAGGCCGAACGCCACGTTCGGCGGCCATCTTGCGGCCCCAGGCCTCGCCGGCCGCAGTTGCCCGCCCGATCGGCTGGGGCCCGTCGGCCAGGTTCTCGACCAGCACCGAGGCGAGGAACAGATAGTTGCGCCGGCCGGCCGGGTCCATGCCCGGATGGGCCTGGAAGAGCTGCGGTGGGCGGCCCGGCCCGGCCGGTGGCACCTCGACCCGGGCCACCTGACCGCCCCGGACGAGCGTGTCGAGGTGGAAGCGCACCGTGTTGGGGTGGACGTCCAGGCGCTCGGCGATCTCGACGATGCTCATCGCCGAACCGGCCTCTCGCATGAGGGCCAGAACCTCGGCCCGGCGGCCGCGCGGGCGCTCCAACACGCGGCCATTTTACACAACTGGGCTTCGTGGAAAACCGGTGAGAACCGGCTACGATTAATCGATGAAGCGGGTCACCCTGCAGGATGTGGCCGACCGCGTCGGCATTACCGCGGCGGCCTGCTCGATGGCCTTGCGGGACAGCGACCGGATCAGCCCCACGACCAAGGAGCAGGTGCGCGCCGTCGCCGCCGAGCTGGGTTACGTGGGCAGCTCCGCCGCCCGGGCCCTGCGGCGGCAGCGGGCCGGCGCGGTTGCCCTGATCGTGCCGACCACCTCGAAGCACGTCTTCGGCCACAGCTACTTCATGCATGTGCTCAGCGGCGTGACGTCGGTGGCCAACGACCACGACACCCAGGTTCTCATCGCGACCAACGCCGACGAGGCGCGCGGCCTCACGGCGTACGAGCGGGTGATGCGGTCGCACAGTGCCGACGGAGCGATTCTGACCAGTGCGGCGATCGCCGACGAGACCGTTGACCGCCTGCTGGCGAGCGGGCTGCCGCTGGTGCTGATCGGCAACTTTCCGCAGCTGGCCGAGGCGATCACGGTCGGGGTCGACGACCGGACGGCCTCGAAAATGGCGACCGAGCACCTGATCGTGGCGCACGGCCGGCGGCGTCTGCTGCATCTGACCGGCCCGCTCGACCACCAGACCGGCGTCGACCGGCGCGACGGCTTCTACGACGCGGTCGGTGCCCACGGCGTGCAGGCGCAAGCGCTGGAGGGTGATTTCAGCGAGGAGTGCGGGCGGCGGCTCATCGAAGAGGGCGGGACGGACGCCTTCGACGGGATCGTGGCGGCCAACGACGACATGGCGTTCGGTGCCCTGACCGCGCTGCGCGAGCAGCGCCGTGAGGTGCCGGAAGACGTGGCGCTGATCGGGTTCGACGACTTCGGTCTGTCGCGGGTCACCACCCCGGCCATCTCCACGGTGGCGGTGCCGGCCGAGGAGATGGCCGCGGTGGCGACCGCCCGGCTGCTGGAACTCGTCGACGGCCGCGCCGGCGGCTGGACCCGGCAGCAGATGGACGTCACCTTCCGCTACCGGGCCTCGTGCGGTTGTGGTTAGAGCCCCTCGACGATGGAGCGGATCACCGCGAGGTCGATCTTCGGCTTCCGGTCGGCGGTGACCAGGCCGTTCGCCTCCTGCATGGTGTCGGTCAGCTGCGTGTAACAGGTGCCGGCCAGCAGCGGCGACGCCCGCAGCGCCTCGTACATCGCCCGCAGCTGTGTCTCGAACTCCGAGTCGGACGCGGCAACCGAATAGCCCCACGACGAAGAACCCGGCGCGTATTTGATGCCGCCGAACTCGGTGAGCATCACCGGGGCCGAAGGATCAAATTCTTCCCGTACGCTCATCCGCCGCCCCGCCGGACCGATGCCGCTCGCCAGGAAGGCGCGCGAACTGTACCGCCCGCGCAGGGCCGCGGGGGAAGCTTCGTAGTCGTGCACGGTGACGATGTCGGATCCGGCATGTTCCCAGCCGTCGTTGGAGATCACCGGCCGGGTGCCGTCGACGGCGCGGGTCAGCTCGGCCAGTCCCCGGGCGAAGGCGGCCTGCCGCGGATCGTGGGCGATCTGCTGGATGCCCCAGCTCTCGTTGTGCGGCACCCACGTGACGATCGAGGGGTGCGAGCGGTCGCGTTCGAGCACCTCGAGCCATTCACGCGTGGTGCGGCCGAGCGCGACCGCCGAGAACTCGTACGCGGCCGGCGCCTCGCCCCACAGCAGCAGCCCGTGCCGGTCGGCCCAGTAGAGGAAGCGCGGGTCCTCGACCTTCTGGTGCACCCGGGCCGCGTTGAAGCCGAGGTCGAGAATGAGCCGGACCTCGTCCTCCAGTGCCTGCGGTGACGGCGCGGCCAGGTGGGACTCCGGCCAGAATCCCTGGCTCAGCACCGATCGCAGGTAGAGCGGGCGATCGTTGAGCAGGAACTGCCCGTCGGCCACCGCCACCGAGCGCAGACCCACATAGGACGACAAAGCGTCGCCACCGACTCGCACGTCCGCGTCGATCAGCGTGGGCCGCGCGGGTGACCAGAGGAGTTCCTCGGACGCCTGACCGTTCGCCAGGGCGGGAAGAGTGACCGTGGCGAGGGACCGCTGGGAGGCGACCGGGAATCGAATCGCGCCCAGCACCTCGTCGTCGTGCCGGAGCTCGATGTCGCAGGTGGTTCCGGGCGGCGGCGGCCGATTGAGCCCGATCTCGGCGCGCACGGTCCCGTCCGGCACGTTGACGGTCCAATGCAGACTCTCGACGGCCACTGCTGCGGTCGCCTCGAGCCACACCGGTTGCCAGATACCGGTCGTGCGGTCGTACCAGATGACGTGCGCGTCCCGCTGCCAGTCCTGCTTGCCCCGGGGCTGTCCGACATCTTCGGCGCGGTCCTCCGCGCGTACCGTAAGGATTTGATCTTGATCGGGAAGCAGGTGGTCCTGGATGTCGAAGCCGAACGGCGTGTGGCCGCCCTTGTGGTCACCCAGCCGGACCCCGTTGAGCCAGACCGTGCAGCGGTAGTCGACCGCGCCGAAGCGCAGCACCAGCCGTGGCCGCGCGGCGGCGTCGAACCCCGCCGCCTCGATGTCGTCCCAGCTCAGACCCCGCTGGTACCACACCACATCGTGGAAACCGGGGTCACCGATCCCGGACCGCGCGGACTCCGGCGGAAAAGGCACCACAATGGTCCGGTCCCAGACGCCGGGATCGTCGTAGGCGAAACGCCACTCCCCTGACAGGTCGGTCCAGTGCTCCCGGATCAGCTGCGGCCGCGGAGCCGGCGAAACCTGGCGAGAGGCACGCTGAGCGGTCATGCGTCGGCTTCCTTCGTGTACGCGGCGGCCGCCTCGGTGTCCGAGCGCAGAAGGTCTCCCCCGGCGTCTTCCGTCAACGCGATCAGCCCCATCCGGCGAAGGAACGGCGTGACGCCGTCGGCAACATCGCCATACATCTCGGTGGTCGGGGCAGCACCGCCGGCCGGGTCGAGCACGAACTCCTCGACGTTACGGCCCCCGGACGCGAACGACCAGTCGACAAAATCGAGCAGCGGCCACCAGGTGTAGCCGCGGATGTCGAGGCCCTCCTCGCGCAGCCGCCGCACGGTGGCGATGGATTCCTCGGCCCAGCTGCGACGGACGCTCTCGTCGCCCTCGATGCTCGTCTCGGTGACCATCATCGGCAGGCCGAACCGGTCGGCCGCGGCGCGCAGCGCGTGCTCCAGGCCCTCGGTCCAGCGGTTGGCGGTGACCTGCCGGATCGCACCGTCCACCCGGTCGACGACCCGGGGCGTCAGGTCGGGATAGTAGTTGACCCCGAGCACGTCGAGCGCGGGCGGATCGGCCAGGAAGCCGTCCAGTACGGCCTCGGGCGCACCCTGCGAGGACAGCCAGGACCGCATCGGGTGGTCTGCTGTGACCCGGCCGAGCAGCAGTTCGGTTGGCAGACAACCGATCCCGGCGAGCAGTCGGGTGTGGTCGGTCAGCGACTCGTCGCGCGTCTCGTACAGGGTGGCGGCCTCGACGTGGACGATCACCGCGTCCGGGTTGGCGGCCCGGACCGCGGCGACCGTGCGCCGGATTCCGTCCACAATCGACATGGTGACCGTCGCCCAGCCCGGCCAGCCGGTCAGAGCGGGCGGCCAGACGCCGCGCAGGCCGGCGAAGGACGCGGTGGTCAGCGGCTCGTTCAGCGGCGTGACGTGGTCGACCAGTCCGCGGTACCGGGCGGCGAACGCGGACGCGAAATCGGCGATCGCCCCGGGGTAAAGCGGGTCGGCGAAGGCGCCGTCCAGCCAGGTCGGGGTGCCGTAGTGCACGAGGTCGGCGATGACCGTCAGGCCGAGCTCGCGCACGGCGTACCCGAGCCGTTCGTCGAGCTCCGCCCAGTCGTAGACGCCGGGCGCCGGGCAGGCCCGGGGCCAGCTCACGCCGTACCGCAAACCGCTCGCGCCGAAGCGCGAAGCCGCACCCATGTCCGAAGCCCAATGGCGGTCGTGCCCGGTCAGCGCGTGCTCGTCGAGCCGGGCCATCGCGGAACCGGCCGGTGGGTAGACACAGGTGTCCTCGATCCCCACCAGCCAGCGGAGATCGTCGTTGTTCAGATATGACCCTGCATTTAAATCGGGCACTGTGCGCTCATTTCAGGCCGCTGGTCGAGATGCCGGCAACGAAGTAGCGCTGCGCGAGGAAGAAGGCGACCGCGATCGGTAGGAGGGAGATGACGGCGCCCGCCAGCAGCACCGCGTGATCGGTGACGTGCTGGCCGCCGAACAGGGCGAGGCCGGCCGGCAGCGTCTGCATGTCGGGTGAGCTGCTCACCACGAGTGGCCACAGCAGGTCGTTCCAGAGATTGGTGAAGTTGAGCAGGGCGACCGTCGCGATGGCCGGCTTGGCCAGCGGCAGGATCACCCGCCAGTAGATGCGGAGGTGCCCGGCGCCGTCGATGCGCGCGGCCTCGTCGAGTTCGCGCGGGATGCTCATGAAGAACTGGCGGAACAGGAAGATGCCGAACGCGCTGGTCGCCCGCGGGATGATCAGGCCTTGGTAGGTGTTGAGCCAGCCCAGGTGGAACAGCTCGACGAAGACCGGGATCAGCGTGACCTGGAACGGCACCATCAGGGTCACCAGAACCAGCCAGAAGGCGAGGTTACGGCCGCGGAATTCGAGGCGGGCGAGGGCGTACGCGCACAGCGAGTCGAACAGCAGCGTGAGCAGGGTCGTGACGCCCGCGAAGATCACGCTGTTGCCGAGCAGCCGCAGGAACGGCAACTGGTCCCAGACGCCCTTGTAGCCGTGCAGCGTCCACTGATGCGGGATCAGGCCGGCCGGGTGCCCGAACAGGTCCTGTTCGGTGCGGAACGAGCCGGCCACGGTCCAGATGATGGGGACGAGGGCGAGTACGAGACCGATGCCTACGTACACCCACTTGGCGGTTCTAGTCGGCATCGTTGTACCTGAAAATCCTCAGCTGGAAGACCGAGACGAGCACGACCACGATGAACAGCACCCACGACGTGGCGGCCGCGTAGCCGGTCTCGTAGTTGGTGAACCCGTCCCGATAGAGCTTGGTGACCAGGGTTTCGGTGTGGAACAGCGGCCCGCCGCCGGTCATCACGTAGACGAGGTCGAACAACTGCAGCGACTGGACGGTGACCATGAAGGTCACGAACAGCATCGTCGGGCGCAGCCCCGGCAGCGTCACGTACCGCAGCAGTTGGAGACGCCCGGCGCCGTCCAGCCCGGCCGCCTCGTACTGCTCGCGCGGGATGGCCTTGAGCCCGGCCACCAGCACGATCATCACGAAGCCGGCGTTCTTCCAGACGTTCACGAAGATGACCGTGGGCAGGGCCAGGGCGGTCGACTGCAGCCAGTTGACCGCGCCCAGCCCGAGCGCCCGGCTGATCCCGCCGACCAGGCCGATGTCCGGGTCGAGCAGGAAGCGCCACACCATGCCGACCGTGGTCAGCGAGATGACCGTGGGGAAGAAGAACGCCGACCGGATCACCCGGGTGACGACGTTCTCCGAAGTGAGCGCCAGGGCCAGGCCGAGGCCGACCACGACCAGCACGGCCGTCGAGGCGACCGTGATGATCAGCGTGTTGGCCAGCGCGCGCTGGAACTGCGGGTCGTGCACGAGCTTGGTGTAGTTGCCGAGCCCCACCCACGGCTGCTCGCTCGCCCCGACCGTCCAGTCGTGCAGGCTGTACCAGAGCGACTGCAGAATCGGCCAGAGCACGAACACGCCGAGGATCAGCAGGCTGGGACCCATGAAGAACCAGGGGCGAGCCCTACTCACTTGTTGCAACCGGTGAGCTGGTTGATCTGCTTGTCGGCCGCGGCGGTCCCGCCGGCGACGTCGCCGTCCCGGGTGATCTTCTGGATCAGCGGCACGTACGCGTCGCTGTCGACCTTGGTGGCGTTCGGCACCTGCGGCAGGTAGAGCTTCGCGTTCGGCACCTGGCCGGCGAAGACGCTGACGGTGGGGTCGGCCTTGAGCGTGGCGTCGTCGGCCAGGTCGGTACGCAGGGGCGGGAAGCCGGTCGTGGTCGAGAACTTGAGCTGGGCGGCCTTGCTGGTCCAGTAGGCCAGGAACTCCTGCGCCTGGGCGGCGTGCTTGGTCTTGGCCGAGATCGCCAGCGGCGCGGTCGAGCCGAGTGTGACCGACTGGCCGTTCGCGCCGGCCGGGATCGTCGCGATGCCGAGGTCGATGCCGGCCGACTTGTAGCCGGGCGCGGCCCAGGGACCGTTGATCTCCATGGCCGCCTTGCCGGCCGAGAAGATCGAGTCCGCCTCGGCGCCGGTGAGGCCGACCGGGGAGATCTTCTTGTTCTTGACGAGGTCGACCCAGGGCTGGAGGCTGGCGACGCTCTCGGCCGACGAGATCGTGCTGCAGTTGTCGGTGCCGACGATGTCACCACCGCCGAGCCACTGCAGGACCGGCCACATCTGGATGGTGTTGTTGTCGGCCAGGACCAGGCCGTACTTGCCGCCGGTGGTCGCCGTGGCCGCGTCCTGCTGCATCTGGGCGACCGTGGTCGGCGCCGTGGGCAGAAGCTTCTTGTTGTAGTACAGGCTCAGCGTCGCGTAGTTGGCCGGTACCGCGTACAGCTTGCCGTTGTAGGTGAACTCCTTGACCAGCGCCGGGGCGAACTGGTCGACGTTCACCTTGTCGTCGCCGGTGCCGGTGGCCGTGATCGGCAGCACCGAGTTCGTCTTGACGTACTGGGCGATCGCGTTCGGGTCGGAGGACGGCGCCGCGATGTCCGGTCCCTGGCCGGTCAGCCAGGCCGACGGCAGCTTCTGGGTGATCGTGTCCCACGGCTGGACGGTCATGGTGACCTTGATGTCCGGGTGGGCGGCGTTGAAGTCCTTCACGATCTGCTCGTAGCCGGGCCGGTCACCGCCGGTGAACCCGGTCCAGACGGTCAGGCTCACCGGGCCCGACGATCCCGAATCGCCGCCGCCGCTTCCGCAGGCGCTGAGCAGCAGGCCGGCCGCGGCGGCGCTCGCCAGGACGGCAAAGACTCGCTTGTTCCTCATGGCTCTCCTTCATGACAGCCCAGCACGCCGACGGCGCGGCCTTGGCCGTTTCTTCGCACGCAAGGGGTACCGAATCTGCAGCTCACGGCTGCTTCATCGATTAAGCAGAGGCTACGCCCCGATCTGGCGATGGCTCAAGACCTTGTTACCGGCACTTTACGAACAGGCGTCGTTCCCGGCCCTCGCGTCCCGTGCGGGTCGGCATTGTGAACGCCCTCGAGCCCCGATAGCAACCCCTTGCGGTCACCGGGGACAACACCGGGCTTTTCAGGGGTTTCCGGGGTATCTGACCGCCCCGGCACCCGCCTTACGCTGATGCGCGGCGATGCGGAGGAGCCCGTGCGAATTCTGATCACCGGGGCCGGAGGCTTCGTCGGCCGTGCGATAACTCGTGAACTGGCCGCAGCCGGGCACGAGCTGACGCTCATGCTCCACCAGCACCCCGAACCGGCCGGCTCCGAGATGCACGGCATCGTCCGCGGCGACGTACGCGACGCCGGCATCCTGCTCGAGGTCATGCGCAACGCCAAGGTGGAACGCGTCTGCCACCTGGCCGGGCTCACCGGCGTACGCGACTCCGTGACCCAGCCGGGACTTTACTTCGACGTCAACGTAGGCGGCGTGATCGGGCTGCTCACCGCCGTCCAGATGCTGCCGCCCGGGGAACGTCCGGCCCTCGTGTTCGCGTCCAGCCGGCTGGTCTACTCGACTCGAGGCACCACCGGCACCCCGGAGACGGCCGAGACCAGCCCGTCCAACCCGTACGGCGTCTCGAAGGTTCTCTGCGAGCGGCTCGTCTCCCTGCTCTGCACCGAGTCCGGGATGTCGGCGTGGTCGCTGCGCTGCTTCAACATCTCGGGCGGGCTGGCCGGCATCACCGATCCCGACCTCGACCGGCTCATCCCCCGGTTGCTCGCGGCGGTTCGGGGCGAGGTGCCGCCGCCCACCATCGAGTCACCGGGATCGGTGCGGGACTACTGTCACGTGGCCGACGTCGCGCGGGCGTTCCGGCTCGCTCTCGAGTCGGACCCAGTGGCCGGCGTCCACCGGGTGGTCAACGTCGGGTCGGGCGCCGGTGTGACCACAACCGACGTCCTGGAAGGACTCGAGAAAACCCTCGGCCGGACCGTTCCCGCGGTCGTCAAGCCCAGCCCGCCGCGTAACGACGCCAGCGTGGCCGACATCTCCGCGATCCACGAGATGCTCGGCTGGCGTCCCGCCCTCGGCCTGGTCGACATCCTCGCCGACGCCGCGAAGCACGAGTCCGTTGAGGGGCCCTATAGGGGTACCGGCCCGCGCTGAGCGGCCGATACGTTTCCGGCGAACCAGGGTCCCCTTCGAAAGGACTGAGATGCCGAAACACTTCGTGTTCATGGGCCTGGCCGAGCGCGGGCACATCTTCCCGCACCTGGGGGTCGTCGGGGAGCTGGTCCGCCGCGGGCATCGCGTCACCTTCGCCACCGGCGCGTCGATGGCCAAGGCGATCGAGGACGCCGGCGGGACACCGCTGATCTGCCCGTCCCGGATGGAGGAGGTCAACGTCCGGGACGCCGTGACCTCGCCGGACGTGGCCACGATCCTCAACCTGATGTTCGACGACAGCGTCGCCATGTACGAGGCGATCACCTCCCGGTTCGACGGCGATCGGCCCGACCTGCTGGCGTTCGACCAGTTCACGTTCCAGCCGGCCCGCGTCCTCGATCAGGAGTGGAAGGTCCCGTCGGTCGAGCTGTCGCCGTCGCTCGCGTCCAACGAGCACTGGTCGTACGCGAGCGCCATGATCGACGCCGATCACGCCGCCCAGATGGACACCAGCAGCTTCGCGGCCTTCTACGCCAAGGTGGTCGAGTTCACCACCAAGCACGGCATGGTCGATCCGGAGAAGGTGCTGATGGCGCCGCACCGGTTCAACATCGTGTCGGTGCCGAGGGAATTCCAGATCGCCGGCGACACCTTCGACGGCCGGTTCGCGTTCGTCGGGCCCAGCCTCGCGACCCGCTCCTTCCTCGGCGAGTGGACACCGCCAGCCGGCGACGCGCCGCTCGTCCTGGTGTCGCTGGGCACGGTCAACAACCGCCAGCCCGAGTTCTTCCGTACGGTCGTGCAGGCGTTCACCGGCGTTCCGTGGCACGTCGTGATCACCACCGGGGACGGTTTCGACATCGGCGAGATCGGCCCGCTCCCGGCCAACGTCGAGGTGCACCGGTGGCTGCCGCATCTGACCGTGCTGGAGCACGCGGCGGCCTTCGTCACGCACGGCGGGATGGGCAGCCTCATGGAGTCGCTCGCGATCGGCGTGCCGGTGGTGGTGGTCCCCCAGGCCCGCGACGGCCACCCGGTCGCCGAACGGGTCGCCGAGCTTCGCCTGGGCGAGATGATCGAGCCGGGCGACGTGACCGCGGACGGCCTCCGGAACGCCGTCGTGGGACTCCGCAACGACGCCGAGGTCCAGGCCGCCGTGGCGGGGATGAAGAAGGACATCGTGGCCGCCGGAGGCGCGTCCCGGGCGGCCGACCTGCTGGAGTCCTACGCGACCACCGGCGAGCCACCCACGGTCTGAATCGTCTAGCCGGCCCGGCGGACGACGATGTCACCGTTCGACGTCCGCATCCGGACCGAGATCGTGCCGCTGCCGGCGGCCGGGGCCGGCGAGTTCGTCAGCTCGTTGCGCAACCGGCCGCCGGTGGTGTCCAGGTCGAGCCGGGCGGCCACCCCCTCGGCCAGGCCGATATCGAGCGACCCGTCGGAGCTGTCCAGGCGTACCTCGCCCCCGCGCGCCTCGCCGATGCGGATGTTCCCGTTGACCGTACGGGCGATGACGTCACCGAGCGCCCGGCCCACCTCCACCCGCCCGTTCTCGCTCGTCGCCCGCACCTCGCCGCGGGCCTCGCCGATCTGGATGTCGCCGTTGCTGGTCTCCGCGGTGACCGGCCCGTCCGCCACCTCCACCTGCACCGTGCCGTCGCGGACCACGATCTCGGCGCGGTCGGCGCGGCCGACGGCCAGATCGCCGCTGGAGCTCTCGACACGCAGCACGGACGCGTCGTCGACCCGGATGTCGCCGTATCCGGAGACGAACCGGAACTCGCCGAGCCGGCCCCGGCTGGTCACCTCGCCCATGCCGGTCTCGCCGTGCACCGCCGATCCTTCCGGCAGCTTGAGCGTGACGTCGATGGCCCCGTGCCGGCCGACGACGCCGACCTTCGGTGCCCGCAGGCTGAGCACCCCGTCGGCGAACTCCACCACCGTCTGCTCGGCGATCTTCCGGTCGGCCGAGCGGCCCGCTTTCGCCGGTCGTACGTCGACCTCGGTGTCGCCGCGGGCCTCCGCGACCACGTGGACGGTCGCGGCGGCGAAGCCCAGGCCGAGACTCACCGAAATCGGGGCGGGGGTGTCGTAGACGAGCATGGGTTTCCCTCCGTCGGAGTGTTTGCTCGCACCGATCCTTCTCACCGCGGGCGCGGCTGGGCACCCCTATTCGACGTTACCGCGCTTCGTCGAACCGCAACCGCACGTAGTTGAGGTCGCGCAGGAGCCCGGTCGAGGTCGCGACGCGGTCGAGTCCGCCCGGCACCAGGTGGCCGATCGGGAGCGAGCCGGTGGCCGCCCAGCACAGCCGGCCCTCGTCGTCGAGATAGCTGCGGGTGCGTCCCTGGTTGTCGGGGTGCAGGCAGTACGGCACGTCCAGGTAGCCCTGCCGGAACGCGCGGAGCAGGCCCACACCGACGTCCGGGTCCAGGTCGAGTACGGCCCCCACCAGCGCGCGGGCCTCCCGGTAGCACTGGGAGTCGACGGCGAGGGTGGCCGACTCGGGCCGGGTGCGTGCGGCCACCGCCGCCGCGTACTCGAGGGCGGCCACGTTCTCGCTGATCTCCGGGATGCGCCGGGACTCGGCCACCGTCTTGACGATCAGCCGATGCGCCCCGGTGCGGACGGCCAGGCGCGCCGCCTCCCCGAGCAGTCCGTACGCGCCGTGCTCGGTCGCGGGATAGACCCCCATGTACGCATAGATGACCACGTGCCAGTCCAGCGTCGGGAGCAGTTCCGCGCAGAGCCGCCGCAGAGCCGCCACGGCCTCCTCGTCCTGCCCGGGATGGGTCTGCTGGGCATAGCTGACCGACACCGACCGCACTTCGCGCTGCTGGAAGAAGAGGGCCTCGAGCACGCTGATGGCGACCAGCAGGCTCGGCGGGCACAACTGACCGAGCATGCAGCCGCCGAAGGTCTCCAGATGCGGCTCGAACCCCTCACTCCGCATGCCGGCCAGGAGTTTGACCGCCTCGCTCCAGTTGCGTACGGCGGCCTCCAGCGGCGTACGCCCGTAGGGCAGGCAGTAGGAGACCGGCCCGCCCTCGGTCGCATCCAGCGAGAGTCTCGTCATGACCCGGAAGATGTCCTGCGGCGCCGCCGATCCGTGCCGCACCTGGACCGGGAACCCGGAGTCGCGCACCCCGGCCAGCACGCCGCGGGTGACCTCGACCGGATGGGTGACGATCGGATAGCCGTTGAGAGGCGCCCGCGCCCGCACCGCCTCCCGGGCCGCTTCGAGGTCGCCGACCCGGGTATAGGCGTCGATGGTGATGGTGCCGACGGTGCCGCCACGGGCGCGCTTGGTGGCGAGCAGCGCGGCCCGCATCCGGACCGGATCGCTGAAGCCCATCCGGGGCTGGACGACCAGGCCGCCCCCGGCGCTCATCGACCGGACCAGCGACCCGAAGCCCGCCCTCATGCCGCCGTGGCGGCGGCCTCCGGCACCGCCTCGAGCATTTCCCGGAACCGGTGCAGCGCGGACCCGTCGTCCGGGAAGACGTCGTCGAATCCGGCCTCGAGCAGCGCCGCGGTCTTCGCCTCGCGTAGCTCGCCGGTCACCCCGAGCTTGCCGCCGATGACGATCGGAGTGCCGCCGAGCGCCTCGCGCAGACGGGGCGCGACCCGCATCCCGTCCAGACAGCCGTGCCCGTTCACACTGCTGAGCACCACCATCGACGGCCGGATCGCACGGCACTCCTCGACCAGCAGATCGTCGTGGACGCACGGGCCCAGATTCACCACGTCGTACCCGTGTTCCTCGATGAACAGCTGGAGGAAGACGAGGTTCCAGGTGTGCGCGTCGGAGGAGAGGGAGCTGACGACCACGGTGTTGTTCATGCCACCGATTCCTTCATCTCGCGGGCGGGCAGTCCGGCGCGGACCAGGCCGAGCCGGGTGGCGGAGACGACCGCGTCACCTCGTACCACCAGCTCGGCCGGCGCCGGGCGGCTCAGGAAGGCGAGCAGGCTGGCCGTGAGACCGTACGCACCGGCATTGGGTATCGCCAGGAGGTCGCCCGGCGCCAGGCCGGCGGGCACCGTGATCTCGCGGCCCAGCACGTCGCCCGGCGTGCAGAGCGGGCCGACCAGGCTGCCGTGCTCCCCCTCGGCGACGACCTCGACCGCGACCGGGAGCAGGCGCCCGATGCCGGACATGCCGCCGAACACGTTGATCCCGGCGTCGAGGATGACGAAGCGCCGCCCCCGGCTGACCTTCACGTTCGAGACGCGGGTGAGAAGGGTGCCGCTGCGCCCGACGAGGAACCGCCCCGACTCGCAAGCGATCCGGGGGGTGCCGAAACGCCAGCCGGGCAGGTGGGCATCCAGTGTGGTGGCCAGCTCACCGGCCAGCTCGGGATAACGGCCGCGGTCGCCCGGGACCCCGTAGGGCGCCGAGAAGCCGCCGCCGATGTCGAGCACGTGCAGCGGAAGACCGAGATCCTTCTCCAGCTCGGCGGCGAGCCCGATGGTGTGCCGGAACTCCCCGATCAGGCTCTCATCGTCGGCGGCGTTGCTGAGCGGGAAGAAGTGCAGACCCGCCAGCCGTACGCCGTCGATCTCACGCAGCCGCGGCAGCACCCGCGGCAGTTCCTCGCTGTCGAACCCGAACTGGGAGGGCGTACCCGTCATCCGGATGCTGGTGGCGGCGCTCGCCGACGCGCTGTTCACGCGCAGCAGGCAGTCCGCGAGCACGCCCGCCCGGCCGGCCGCCGCGCCGACGTGCTCGACGTCGCTGACCGAGTCGGTCGAGAACAGGCGTACGCCCCGGCGCAGCGCGGTCTCCAGTTCGTCCGGGGTCTTGCCCGGTCCGGTGTAGAGACAGCCGTCACCCGGGAGGCCGGCCGCGAGCACCGCGTCCAGCTCACCGAGCGAGCTGATCTCCGGCCGGCAGGATCGGCCCGGCCCGGCCGCCAGCGTACGGACGAGGTCGGGGTGCGGGTTGGCCTTGAGCGCGTAGAACAGCTCGAACTCGGCCGGCAGCGCGGCCATCAGTTCGTCGCGGGCGGCGTCGACCTCGTCGAGGTCGTAGACGTACAGCGGAGTACCGAAGCGCTCGGCCAGCTCCGCCTGGCGGCTGGTAGTCAATTCAGAGTCCGCTCTTGACCAGCGACCCGGCGTCGATCTTCAGATGCATACCGGTCACGTACCGGGACTCGTCGGAGGTCAGGTAGACCACCGCGTGCGAGACGTCGCCCACCGGCACGTGAGGCACCGCCAGTGCGTGCATGCCGATGACACCCTGCTCGACATCGCTCCGGGTGGGCTCGTCGAGATCGGGCCGCAGCGCGCGGTACATGGGTTCGTTGTGCAGCATCTCGGTGTCGACGTTGGTGGGGTGGATCGCGTTGATCCGCCGGCCGGTCGGGCCGAGCTGGACCGCGAGCGTGTTCACGAAGTCGACGAGGGTGCGCTTCGCGTACTTGTAGGCCGCGAAGCCCGATCCGGCACTGCCGACGTCTCCGTGCCCGGGCATGAGGCCAGCCGCCGACCCGGTCACGATGACCGACCCGCCGGGGCCGAGGTGCGGCAGCGCGGCGTGCACGGTGTTGATCGCGCCGAGAAGGTTGGTGTCGACGGTGTCGACGAACGCGTTGATCCCGCGCCCCGGTCCCATCGGGAGGATCCCGGCGTTCGCCACGACCGCGTCGAGCCGGCCGAGCTCGTTCACCCCCGACGCGAGGGCCTCCGCGAGCGCCTTCCGGTCGCGCACGTCCACCTCGCGGACGACCACCCGCCGGCCGGCCTTCTCGACCAGCCGCGCGGTCTCGGCGAGTTCGTCGGTGGTGCCGAGCGGGTAGTCGGTGACGTCCAGGTCGGCACAGACGTCCACGGCGATGATGTCGGCGCCCTCCTCCGCGAGCCGCACCGCGTGGCTGCGGCCCTGGCCACGTGCGGCCCCGGTGATGGCGACGATCTTGTCCTCGACTCGGCCCATGGCACAACTCCTTCGCTGGTCGGCAGCTAATTCCTAGCGGTCGGGGCCGCTTTCGCACGCCCCTAAGTCACCATTTAGGGGTGCTCGACGACCAGCCAGCGCTGGCCGAACGGGTCACTGACCAGGACACCCGCCCCGCCGGCCGAGGGCACCAGCCGGGCGCCGTGCCGCCGCATGCGCGCGACCAGCCCGCGGGCGTCGTCGTGCTCGATGGACAACGGCAGTACGTCGCCGGGGACGTCGGACGGCTCGGGAAAGCCGGTCAGGGTCAGGACGTGACCGGCGAACGCGATGTCGGCACTCAGGACGTAGCCGTCCAGCAGGCACTCGCGGCCGATCTCGACGGCGCCGAACAGGTCGGCGTACCACGCGACGGCCCCGGTCACGTCGTCATCGGTGAGGGTCAGGACGTGGACCACGGCACACACCTCCGTCTCGTCACGGCGTCACCGACCGGCCAGCTGCCGGCGGTAACGGGCCTCCGCCGCTTCCTTCGGCCCGGTCCACCACCAGCCGTTCGTCCGGTACCAGTCGATGGTCGGGGCGAGGCCGTCGGCCAGGTCGGCGTAGCGGGGACGCCAGCCCAGCTCGGTACGCAGTTTGGTGCTGTCGTTCGCGTACCTCAGGTCATGGCCGGGGCGGTCACCGACGTGGTCGTACTCCCCCGCCGGGCGATCCATCAGCGTCAGCACGAGATCGAGCACCTGCCGGTTGCTGCGCTCGTCACCGGAGCCGATCAGGTAGGTCTCGCCGATCCGGCCGCCGTCGAGGATCAGGTGGACGGCCGCGTTGTGGTCGTCCACGTGCGTCCACTCGCGCACGTTGATCCCCTCGCCGTAGAGCTTCGGGCGTTCCCCGGTCAGCAGGTTCGTGACCTGGCGCGGGATGAACTTCTCGACGTGCTGGTACGGCCCGTAGTTGTTGGCGCAGTTGGACAGGGTCGCCCGGACGCCGTACGACCGGACCCACGCGCGGACCAGGAGGTCGGAGGCCGCCTTGGTGGCCGAGTACGGGCTGGACGGGTCGTACCGGGTCTGTTCGGTGAACCGCGCGTCCGAATCCAGCGGCAGGTCGCCGAAGACCTCGTCGGTGGAGATGTGATGCAGCCGCCGGTCGTGCCGCCGGACCGCCTCCAGCAGGCGGAACGTACCGGTCACGTTGGTGCGGAGGAACGGCTCGGGATCGTCGAGCGAGTTGTCCACATGCGACTCGGCGGCGAAGTGCACGATCGTGTCCGATTCGGCGACCAGCGCGTTCACCAGGTCGGCGTCGCAGATGTCACCGTGCACGAGATCGACCCGGCCGGGAACGCCCGTCAGGTTGCTCCGATCACCGGCGTAGGTGAGTGCGTCGAGAACCCGGATCGTGTATTCCGGCCGGTTCTCCGCCGTGTAGCGAACGAAGTTGGCACCGATGAACCCGGCGCCTCCGGTGATCAGTATCGTGGGCATGGCAGGCTCCTGAGAGGTCAGCGGGCGGCGAGCGAATCGGCCGGTTCCGCGTCGACCTCGCGCTGCGCCGTCGCGGCGAGCAGCGTGCGGTCGATCTTCCGATTCCCGTTGAGCGGGAACTCCCCGATGTGGCGGAAGTACCGCGGGATGATCGTTGCGGGCAGCACCTCGCGCAGCGTGCGCACCAGTGCGCGTACGGGTCGTTCCGGGCCGGCGTAGAAGGTGAAGAGCTCGGTCGTCCCGGCCCGGCGGACCGGCACCACCACCACGTCGTCCACGCCGCAGGCGCGCATGGCGTTCTCCACCTCGGCGACCTCCACCCGGACCCCGCGCACCTGCACCTGGCCGTCGAGCCGGCCGAGGTAGGTCAGGCCGCCGCCGGTCAGCCGGACGCGGTCACCGGTGCGGTAGTAGCGGCGGCCCTCGTGCTCGAAGAAGCGTCCGGCCGCGTCCTGCGGGTCGAGGTATCCCGGCGTCAGCTGCGGGCCCGCGACGCACAGCTCGCCCTCGGCCGCCGCGGCCCGCCCGGCTTCGTCCAGCAGCAGGACGGCGTGGCCCTCGTGCACCCGGCCGATCGGGACCACGCCGTTCACGGCGACGCCCGCGGTGGCGGCCGCCCAGCGGTAGGCCGCCACGGTCACGGTCAGCTCGGTCGGACCGTAGAGGTTCTCGACGGTGGAACCCGGTGCGGCGCGTTCCCAGTCCGCGGCGTCCCGGCAGAGCAGCGCCTCGCCGGCGAACAGGCTCCAGCGAAGGGTGGGAAGCGCGCCCGGGGCGAGGCCACCCATGCGGCGGACGACATCGATCGCGCTCGGCGTGGAGAACCAGACCGAGACCCCGTGCCCGGTCAGGAAGTCCGGCAGATCCCGGTACGCCATCGGCGGCACCACACACGCCTCGGCGCCCGCGCCCCAGGCCGCGAACAGGTCGAACATCGCGCAGTCGAAGTTGAGGTCGAACGTCTGCGAGAAGACATCGCCGGCGTGGAAGTCGTAGCGCCGGTCGATCAGCCCGAAGTAGTGGTCGATGTTGCCGTGGGTGAGCGCCACGCCCTTGGGCCGCCCGGTCGAGCCGGAGGTGAAGAGCAGGTAGGCCCGGTCCTCGGCGCGGACACCGACCGGTTCGGCCAGGCGGCGGCCGCGGCCGGCCCGGAGGCTGCCCGGAGGACAGGACGCCGGCGGGGCCAGCACCGGCAGCTTCATATCCAGCCGGTCGAGCGCGCGTAATCCCTCGTCGTCGGCGATCACCGCGTCGATTCCGGCGGCGTCGAAGGTCTGCCGGATCCGGGGAAGTGGGGCGTCCGCGCGCACGGGGACCACGGCGGCACCGGCGTACAGCACGGAGAGCAGACCCGCGTAGCCGGTGAGGTTCTTGCCGGCGAGCACGCCGACCGTGCGGGCCGGGATCTCGGCCAGCGCCCCGCCCCAGCTCAACGCCAGAGCATGCAATTCGGTGTAGGTCGTGGTCCCGGCCTCGGTGCGCAGCGCGACGCCGCCGGGGTTGCGGGCCAGCCCGCGCAGGAATCTCGAGTACGGCACAGCGTCCTCCGGGGTCAGGCGGCCGGCCGGCCGGCGCGGGCGCGGCGGGGACGCAGGGCGGCCACCGGACTCGCCGCAATCACCTCGAACGCCTCGGTGGTGACCCGGACCCGGCCGAATAGGCTGTCCGGGCCGGCGACGCAGACCCGACGTACGCCCTGAGCACGCAGCGAGGCGACCACGGCGGGCCAGTCCAGTGGCGCCACAATGCTGTCCAGCAGCAGGGTGCGGATCTCGTCGCCGAGGCTCAGCACCGCGCCGTCCCGGTCGGAGATCACCGGGCGAGCCGGATCGGCGAAGGTGATCCGGTCGAGCACCTGTTCGGCGGCCAGCCGGCGCAGCCCTTCGAACGCGGGCGAGTGCAGCGGCGGGCGCATCGTGTAGAGCGACAGCCCCCCGGCCGCGCGGACCCGCCGCTCGAGCCACTCCAGGTTGTGCTCCCGCAGGCAGAGCATGTACATCTCGGTGTCGACGTGGCAGGCCACCTCGCTCCACTCACCACGGGCGGCGAGTTCGGCGGTGATCTCGGCCAGCGTCCCGGCCCCGATCCGGACGAACGAGTGGATCACCACGTCCCGATGCTCGGCGGCGAAGTATTCCTCCATGCACCGGGCGAGCCCGGCCGTCATCCAGATCGCATCGGCCAGGTCCAGCGCACCGCTGTGGACGGCCGCCGCCTTTCCCCCGAAGCTCGCCCCGGCACAGAACGTCGTCTCGATGCCCAGTTCCCGCTCCGCCCAGCTCGCGCAGGCCAGGCAGCTGAGCAGGAACGCGACCTGCCCGGCGGCCGAGTAATCCCCGTCGGCGGCCCGGAACCTCTCCAGGACCGGCCAGCCGAGCCGCTCGTCGGCGGTAGCGACCATGTCGCGGGCGATCGGGTTGGTGAGGAGGAACCGCCCGAGATCGGCGAAGCGGGTCGGTGCCATGCCCGGGAAGAGCATCGCCGCCGGTCGTCGGTCAGCCTCCATGGGTCACCATCCCCTCGCTCGTGGGCGCCCGGCGCGGCAGACCACCCAGAAACTCGATCATCGTGCGGAAGAAGCGCTCCGGCTCCTCCAGATGCGGCAGGTGGCTCGACTCCTCGAACATCACCCACCGCACGTCGGGAATGTGGTCCTGGAACGGTTGCACGACCGCCGGGCCGGCCTCGTCGTAGCAGCCGGAGATCAGCAGCGTGGGCACGGCGATCGAGGCGAGCCGGTCGATCACCGAATAGTCGCGCAGCGTGCCGGTCACGTGGAACTCGCTCGGGCCGTTCATCACGGCGTACACCGTCGGGTTGTCCGCGACCTCCAGGAACGACGCCTGGTAATCGGCCGGCCAGGGGCGCAGACGGCAGACGTGCTTGGCGTAGAAGACCCGCATGGCGTCCGTGTATTCCTGGTCGCTGGTGGTGCCGGCCGCCTCGTGGCGGCGCAGCACCTCGTCGACCCCGGGAGGCAACTGCGCGCGGAGCACCTCCATCTCCCGGCGCCACAGCGGGTACGACGCGGGAGCGTTGGCGATGACCAGACCCCGCAGACCGGCCGGTCGCGTGGCAGCGTGCCGGGCCGCGAGGACGCCGCCCCAGGACTGACCGTAGAGCACATAGTTCCCGTCGATGCCGAGCCGGACGAGGAGGTTGTCGAGCTCGTCGCCGAACAACTCGGGCGTCCAGAAACCGGGATCGGCGTCCGGCAGCCGGGTCGACCCGCCGCCGCCGAGCTGGTCGTAGTGCACGACCGGCCAGCCGGCGGCCGCCAGGCCGGCCAGGTTTCGCAGGTAGTCGTGAGTGCTTCCCGGTCCGCCGTGGACCACCACCACGGCCGGCGCGTCGCCGCCCGGCGTTCCGGTCCGGCGATACCAGGTCTGGAAGCCCCGGAAGGGTACCCGTCCCTTGTTCACCGCCATCGTCGACCACTCCCGTCGGATCGCCATCGGAATTCAGTTCTAGCGGCCCGATCCCCGTCCGGCACAGCCCTTTAAGGGCCGCGGCTAGGGGTTGCGCGAGGCTAGGGGCCGGGCGGCGCGGTTCCGGGGTTGGCCGGGCAACCGGCCGCGTCTAGCGTCCAAAGCGCCCGGTCCCCGGAGCCGACAGGAGAACTCCCGGTGCGTGTCCTTCTCGTGTGTTTCCCCTGGAAAACCCACTTCTTCAGCCTGGTGCCGCTGGGCTGGGCACTGCGGGCGGCCGGTCACGAGGTGCGGGTGGCCAGCGAACCGTACCTGTTGGACACCATCACCGGAGCGGGTCTGACCGCGGTCGGTGTCGGCGCGGGCGCGGAACCGATCGGCGACCGGATCCGGCAGGCGTGGGAGGACCACACGCTGCCGCCGGTCGAGGAGGCGCCGCCGCTCGGCGAGCCGGTCGAGCTGTTCGACCTCTCCCCCGATCGTCCCCGCCTCGACTGGAAAGAGCTCCAGCGCCTCTACGACACTCTGGTCGTTCCGCGGGCCGAACTCAGCAACGACCCGATGATCGACGACCTCGTCGCGTACTGCCGCGAGTGGACGCCCGATCTCGTCGTCTGGAACGCCGCCAGCTTCGCCGGCCCGATCGCCGCCGCGGCGGTCGGCGCGGCGCAGGCCCGCGTCCTCTACTCCATCGACGTCTACACCCGCATCCGCGAGGACTACCTGGTCGTCCAGGCCGAGCAGCCGCCGGAGGAACGTCGCGACGGCCTGCGCGAGTGGATGACCGGCTGGGTCGAGAAGTACGGCGCCGAGTTCTCCGAGGATCTCGTCAACGGCCAGGTCACCATCGATCCCATGCCGCCCGCGTTCCGGCTGCCGACCGGCCTGCCGGTCCTCCCCTGCCGGTACGTGCCGTACAACGGCCCGGCCGTGGTGCCGGCGTGGGTTTCCGAGCCACCGTCGAAGCGGCGGGTGCTGATGACCTCGGGGCTGTCGGTGAACGACTGGCCCGAGCTGCGGGTGGTCGGCCTGGAGCGGATCCAGGACATCCTGGACGCTCTCGCCGGTCTCGACATCGAGCTGGTGCTGACGGTGCCGGACGAACTGCGCGACCGGCTGCGCACGCCGGAGAACACCCGGGTCGTCGCGTACGTGCCGATGCCGGCCATCCTGCCCAGTTGCTCGGCCGTGATTCATCATGGCGGGACCGGGTCGTTCAACACCTCGACGTTGTACGGCGTGCCCCAGCTGCTGATCAGTACGGCCCTCGACGCGCCGCTGAAATTCCAGCACCTCGATCGCCTGCACGCCGGGCGGCACGTGATGCCGGACGAGGTCGCCGGTGCCGCCGTCCGAGACAACCTGGTCGCGCTGCTCGACGACCCGGGCTATGCCGAGGGCGCGCGCTTCCTGCGCGACGAGGTGCTCGCCACGCCGACCCCGCACGACCTGGTCATCGACCTCGAGCGCCTGGTGGAGCGGAACCGTTGATGCTCGCTCGCCTGGGGCATACCGACCTGCAGGTGAGTCGCCTGGTGGTCGGCACGGTCAACTTCGGCGGACGGGTCGGCGAGGACGACGCCCGCGCGCTGCTCGACCACGCCCTCGCCCGGGGACTGACCACGATCGACACCGCCGACAACTACGGCTGGCGCGAGCACCGCGGTTACACCGAGGAACTGATCGGCCGCTGGCTCGCCGCCGGCGGGCACCGCGACGAGGTCGTGCTGGCCACCAAGGTCGGCAGCCCGATGAGCGACGACCCGGCCGACCGCGGGTTGTCGGCGCGGCACATCGTCGCCGGGTGCGAGGCCTCGCTGCGGCGGCTGCGGACCGACCGCATCGACCTCTACCAACTGCATCAGATGGACCGGGCGGTGCCCTGGGACGAGATCTGGCAGGCGATGGAGATCCTGATCGAGCAGGGCAAGGTCCGGTACGTCGGCTCGTCGAACGCCGCGGGCCGGGACCTCGCCGCCGCGCAGGAAACCGCCGCGCGGCGGAACGGGCCGGGGCTCGCCTCCGAGCAGTGTCTCTACAACCTCGTCACGCGACAGCCCGAACTGGAGATCCTGCCCGCCGCCACCGCGTACGGCATGGGGGTCCTGGTCTGGTCGCCGCTGCACAGCGGGCTGCTCGGCGGTGCTCTCCGCAAGCAGCGGGCGGGCACCGCGGTGAAATCGGCGCAGGGGCGGGCGCAGACCGCGCTGGCCGCACACCGGGCCGCGGTCGAGGAGTTCGAGACGTTCTGCGACCACCTCGGGCGCAACCCGGCCGAGGTGGCGCTGGCCTGGGTGCTGTCTCGGCCCGGCGTGACCGGCGCGATCGTCGGGCCACGCACCACCGGGCATGTCGACGACAGCGTCGCGGCCGGGGAACGGCCGCTCGGCGAGGACGAGCTGCGCCGCCTCGACGAAACGTTTCCGCCGGTCGGACGGGGCGGCCCCGCACCCGACGCCTGGCTCTTCTGACCACCGGATACACGGGAGGCACGCCGCACATGACCACGAAATCGACCCACACCGACCCGCGGATCGTGCCGCACGAGTCGGTTACCGAACGCGAGGCACGAGAACAGATGGCGGCGCTGCTCGAGGAGACGCCGATCCCGCCGCAGTACCTCATCGACAACCTGCCGGTCTATCTGCGCCGCCATCAGCTCAGCGATCTGCTCACGATGAACGAGCTGTACCAGCAGGTGGTCCCGCTGCCCGGCGTGATCATGGAGTTCGGCGTGCTGCACGGGCGGCACCTGGCGGCGTTCACCGCCCTGCGCGGCATCTACGAGCCGTACAACTCCCTGCGCCGGATCGTCGGCTTCGACACGTTCACCGGCTTCCCCGACATCAACGAGATCGACGACGTCAGCTCGAGCGCGGTGGTCGGCCGGTTCCGTACGGCCGACGGCTATCCTGACCACCTTCGCGCGGTGCTGCGGGCCCACGAGCTCGGCGAGCCGCTCGGGCACGTGCAGCGCTCGTTCGCCATCCAGGGCGACGTACGCGAGACGCTGCCGCAGTACCTGGCCGAGAACCCGCAGACGGTCATCGCCATGGCGTACTTCGACATGGACCTGTACGAGCCCACCCGGGACGTGCTGCAGATGATCCAGCCCTACCTGGCGAAGGGCAGCATCGTCGCGTTCGACGAGTTCATCCACCCCAAGTGGCCCGGCGAGACGGTCGCCATCCGTGAGTCGCTCGACCTGGGCGAATCCGCTCTGCACCAGATCCCGGGCCGCGAGCCGCCGGTGATCTACCTGCGCTGGAAGTCGTAGCACGCGTAAAGGGCCGGTCCGGTTATCCGGGCCGGCCCTTCCTACGTTCCGGTCAGGACAGCAGCTTCTCGACCACCGGGAACTGGGCGATCGCCTCGTCCGCGTCCAGGGGCGGCCGGCCGGCACCGTTCTGCAGCGCCTCGGCCACCTCCGGGGTGACCATCCGGTCGGCGGCCAGCGACAGCGTGTACATCCCGAAGACCGCGTTGGCGACCGGCGGCTCGGTCAGCGCCAGGACACCCATCCGCTGGTGGACAGCGGTCATCTCCGGGTCGGGCGGCTCGGGCGTCAGATTCGTCGTCACGCCCGGGAACCCGAGATCCTGCCCGGAGGCCATGGCCCACGGCATCTCGGTGACACCGGCGATACCGGCCTGTGCGGCGGCGGCCAGGCCGTCGGTGAACCCCCGGCTCGCCACTTCGGCGGCCAGCACCCGTACGCCGAGCGCGGCCACCGACATGCCGTGCGCGTAGACCGGGTTCATCGCCGCCACCGCATCGCCGACCGCCACGAACCCGTCCGGCATCGCCAGCCGCTCGAAGTGCCGCCGCCGGTTGGCCGTGCCCCGATAGGGCCGGGCCCCGCCGATCGGCTCGGCTCCGGCGATCAGCTTCGCGATCATCGGGTGCCGCATGCCGGACGCGAACTCCCGGTAGCCCTCGTCGTCGGAGGGTGGTTCCCCGCCACGCGTGCCGCACATCGTGACGATCCACCGGCGGCCCTCGATCGGGAACAGCGTCGCACCGCGCCCGGGCCGTCCGGTCGCCACCTCGGGCTGAATCAGCACCGCGGGGAAGTCGTCGCCGACCCCCTCGGGTACGTCGTAGAGCCGGGTGGCGTACGCCATGCCGGGATCGACCACGGCGTCCGGCGGCAGCGTCAGGCCCAGCTCGGCGAGCCACTCCGGAGCCTTGGACCGCCGGCCGGTCGCGTCCACGATCAGGTCGGCCTCGATGACCGGGCTCGCACCGCCCTCGGTGCGGAAGCCGTTCACCCGGGCCGCCGAGCCGGTCAGCCCGGTCACCTTGACGCCGGTCAGCACCGTGACACCGGGCCGGGCCGTCACCCGCCGCCGGATCAGCTGGTCGAGGAGCGGGCGGCTGCACATCACCACGTACGCCGGGCCGTCGTGCCGCCGATGCCAGCCGGCGGCCGAGAGGGTCAGCATCCCCTCCGGCATGCCGCGCCGGAACCCGCCGGCGGCGTAGATCTCGTCGAGGATCCCCGGCAGCATGCTTTCCAGCGCGTCCGCGCCACCGCCCATGAGCATGTGGCTGTGGTGGCCCTGGGGCACGCCCTTGCGGGGCTGCGGGTGGTCGGGCAGCTGATCCTCCTCGACCACCAGAATCTCGTCGGCCTTCCAGGACAGGGCCGCCGCGGCCAGCATGCCGGCGAACCCGCCACCGAGGACTGCAACCGTAGTCATGATCGGCTCTCCTTCCCGGCGCGTGCGCCGGCTGGGTTTCGTGTCTCGATCGCCGGTGGGCCGCGTCAGGCACTCAGCCGGATCGCCTGCACCGGGCACACCTCGGCTGCCTCGCGCACCTCGTCCCGCAGCGCGGGGCCGGGCTCGGGGTCCAGCACCACCACACGGCCGTCCTCCGGGTTCTGGTCGAAGACGCCGGGCGCCGCGAACACGCAGCCGCCGGTGCCGGCGCAGCGCTCGCGGTCCACCTCGACGGTCACCACTCCACCGGCAGTTCGTGCAGGCCGTACATCAGGGTCTCGTTGCGGAACGGCAGCTCCTCGAACGGCACGGCCAGGCGCAGGCCGGGGATCCGGCGGAAGAGCGTGCCGAAGACCACCTCGAGCTCCACCTTGGTCAGGCTGCCGCCCGGGCACTGGTGAATGCCGCCGCCCAGCGCGACGTGGTGACGGGTGTCGCGGTGAATGTCGAACGCGTCCGGGTCGGTGAAGACCCGCTCGTCGCGGTTGGCCGATCCGTAGAGCAGAATGACTCCCTCGCCCTTACGGATGAGCTGCCCGCCGATCTCGACGTCGGCCACCGCCACACGACGGCTTGCCGAGTCGTTGATGCTGAGGAAGCGCAGCAGTTCACCGATCGCCTGCGGGAGCAACGTCTCCTGCGCGGTCAGCTCCGCGAGCTGATCAGGGTGGCGGAGCAGGGTCACGACGCCGAGCGAGATCATGTTGGCGACCGTGTCGAACCCGCCGAACATGAGGATCCGGGCTACCGCGACGACGCTCTCGTGCGCGAGCGCGCCGTCCTGCTGGTTGCGCCGGACGATCCGGCCGAGCACGTCGTCGGTCGGCGTCTTCTCCTTCGCGGTCACCATGGCGTCCAGGCGGGCCTCCATCTCGGCCTGCATCGAGGCCAGCGTCTCTCCGCTCACGCCCCGGGTCATGGTGGCCTCGGCGTGCCGCCGGAAGAAGGCCGCGTCCTCGGCCGACGCGCCGACCAGTTCGGCGAAGACCTGGCCGGGCACCGGCGCGGCGAGCGCGGTGACGAGGTCGGCCGGCGGACCGGCGGCCAGCATCGCGTCGATCCGCTCGTCGACCAGCTGCTGGATGCGTGGCCGCAGGTCCTGCATGCGGCGCGCGGTCAGCTCGGGGATGATCAGACGGCGGCGCACCGTGTGGTCCGGCGGGTCCATCGCGATCAGCGGCAGCTCGTAGTTCTCCAGGAACTCGGCGGGCAGTGCGACCTGCAGCGGATAGCCCGGGTCCTTCCAGCTCGAGCTCATCGCGGGCGAGGCGAGTACTTCCTTGACGTGCTCGTGCCGCGCGATCACCCAGGTCGGGCGGCCGGTCACGTCCAGCATCACCCGGGAGACCGGCGCATGCTCCCTCAGTTGCGAATATGGCTCCGGCGGGTGCAGCGGGCAGCCGCGCGGCATCGGGAACGCGGGCAGCTGATCCACCCCGTTGGTCTGCGTCATGGGAGGCACCGTCCTCTTCGGATCCCTCGCGGGACACTCACGCGGGACGAGCGGCTCGACGGCCGGCTCAGCACTCATTGAACCGGCCGCGGACGGGGCGCCACCAGGCTTGGCAGCCCCTACCCGTCCACTAACGCGAGTAGGGGACGGACGCGCGAAACAGCCGCCGCCCACCACCCGATGAAGAGGGTGATGGGCGGCGGCCATCGGGGGCGAAGAGGGTCAGGAGGCCTCGCTCACGACGCCCGGCCGGACCTCGTCAGGCTGCACGGCCGTGGCGTCGCCCGGCTCGGGCTGCACGGCCGTGGCGTCTTCCGCCCCGGGCTGGGCCGGCGCGGCGACACGGACGTTGCGCAGGTAGACCAGGGCCAGCAGGGCACCGGCGACCATCACGCAGGCGGCGGTCAGGCCGGCCACTGACATCGCGTCGGAGAATGCCGACCGGGCCGCCCGGAGCAGCTCGTCACCCACCGATCCGCCCAGTTGTTGCGCGGCGGAGACCGCGTTGCTGATGGTCTGTCCGGCGCTGGCCGCCACGTCGGCCGGAAGGCCGGACGGCAGCTTGTCGGCCGCGGCCTCACGGAAGACGTGCGCACCGATGCTGCCCAGCACCGCCGTGCCCAGTGCCCCGCCGAACTCCTGCCCGGTCTCGGAGACCGAGGAGGCGGAGGCGGCCCGATCGGCCGGGATGCTGGCGAGCATCAGATCGCCGACCAGGGCAAGCAGGGTGATCACGCCGGCCGACGAGACGAACGCGACGACCAGCAGGTACCACAACTTGGTGTCGGGCTGGACCCGCGACTGGCCGAAGTAGCCGGCCGCCGCAATGAGGAATCCGACCGCGATGGCGTGCGACCGCTTGAGCTTCATGCCGGCGATCGCCCCGATGGGTGCGGCCACGATGATCGCACCGGAGGGGATCAGGGCCCAGAGCGCCGCCTGGAGCGGATTGAGGCCGAGAACCAGCTGCAGGAACTGGGTGGTGAAGACGACGAACCCGATCAGGACGAACATCGCCAGGGTCTGGATGACGACCGAGCCGCTGAAACCCCGATCCTTGAACAGCCGGATGTCGATCAGGGGATTACGGGCCCTGAACTGCCGCAGGATGAACAGTGCGCCGAAGACGGCGCCACCGACGATGTAGAGGTAGAGGTCGTTGCTGAATCCGTTCGAGGCGGCATGCTGCATCGCGTAGATGATCGGCAGGACCGTGGCCATCGAGAGCAGCGAGCTGAGGATGTCGAAGCGGCCGGCCGCCGGATTCCGCGACTCGGGGATCAGGATCGGGCCGAGGATGAGCAGCAGCGCGATCACCGGCACGTTGACCAGGAAGATGGAGCCCCACCAGAAGTGGTTGAGCAGGGCACCGCTGACCACCGGGCCGATGGTGACACCGAGGCTCAGCACGCTCGTCCAGATCACGACGGCCGTGCCCCGCTGCTTCTCGTTGGTGAAGATGTTGCGCACCAGGGCCAGCGTGGACGGCATCAGCGTGGCACCGCCGATGCCGAGCAGGGCCCGGGCGGCGATCAGCATCTCGGTGCTCGACGAATAAGCCGCCATCACCGAGAAGGCGCCGAAGCCCAGGGCGCCGAGCAGCAACAGGCGTCGCCGGCCGATCTTGTCGGCCAGGCCGCCCATGGTGAGGAGCAGGCCGGAAAGCACGAAGCCGTAGATGTCGAAGATCCAGAGCTGCTCGGAACCGGACGGATGCATCTGCTCGCTGATGAACGGGGCGGCGAAGTAGAGCACCGAGGTGTCCATCGAGACGGCCAGCAGGACGAGCATCAGGACGGCGAAGCCGCCCCATTCGCGACGTCCGGCCAGAGCCCCGTCGTTGCCATCGACGTTCATGGCATCTCCCTTATCTGTGGTGAGCCGTGCGTCTCTCGAGGAGATAATACATACGTCCGTATAGGACGTCGACCCTGTATGCCGTGCGGTTCGCGCCGCACGTGGGAGGGCAGTCAGAGCGGAAGTCGCCCGGAGATCGCGGCCAGCACAGCGGACACGTGATCGTTCAGGAAGAAGTGACCGCCGGGGTAGCGCAACAGCTCGAACCGGCCGGTGGTGTGCTCCCGCCAGGCCCGCGCCTCGTCGTCGCTGACGTGCGGGTCGGCGTCGCCGGTCAGTACTACCAGCGGGCAGGTCAGCTTCTCGCCGGGATCGCCCCGGTAGGTCTCCACGGCGCGGTAGTCGGCACGCAGGGACGGCAGCATCGCGCGGATCATCTCGTCGTCGAACATCCGCGGATCCGTGCCGCCGAGCGCCTTCATCTCCTCCAGCAGCCCGTCGTCGCTGCGCAGGTGGACGCGTTCGTCGCGAAACCTCGACGGTGCGCGCCGGCCGGAGGCGAACACGGCGTGCGGATCGCGGCCGCCCTTCTCGAGCCGCAGCGCCACCTCGTACGCCACGGTCGCGCCCATGCTGTGGCCGAAGAGGGCGAACGGGACGCCGAGCAGATCATCCAGCCGGGCGGCGACGGCGTCGGCCATGGTTCGCAGGTCGGTGATGCAGGGCTCGCCGCGCCGATCCTGGCGGCCCGGGTACTGCACCGCGACGACCTCGACGCCGGCCGGCATCGCCTTGGCGACCGGGAAGAAGTACGTCGCCGAGCCGCCGGCGTGAGGGAAGCAGAAGAGCCGGGCGGCCGGGCGCTCCGCGGGCCGGAAACGCCGGAACCACAGATCCGTGTTCGACACCGTGGTCATCGGCGTCAGCTCACGGGGGTCCGCAGCGAGCCGAGCACCGACCAGAGCCTCCGCGGGGTCGCGAACGTCTCCAGCCGCAACGCGTCATCGACGAACCGGACGCCGAAGTGGTTCTCGAGGCGGGCGAGCAGCTCCACCGCGTTGAGCGAGTCGAGGCCGAGATCGCGCAGGTCGGCATCCTCGGTCAGCGTCTCTCCAGGCTCGAGGAACGGGAGGAAAGGAAGCAGCAGCCGGTCGAACTCGGCCCGGTCGATGTCGTGGTCAGCCATGCCCCGAACAGTAGGGATCCGCCGGATCGGCCGTCGAGAACGCGCGACCCCTATTCGACCCCTGCGGGCTGCGCCGCCGCCGGTCGCCGGCTGAGCACCTCGACGAGTGCACGCAGACCTTGGGTCAGCACGGCACCGCTCGGCGCGCTGTCCGGATCGACCAGCCACTGTGCCATCACGCCGGTGAGCAGAGCCTGGAAGACCGCGCCGACGGCCGCGACGGTCGCCGGATCGGACTCCTGGTCGCCGCTCCACACCCCGCCCAGGCCCTGGCGTGCCTCTTCAAGACCGGAGGTGAGGCCGGCCCGCAGTGTCTCGACCCGCTCGATCTGGGAGAGCATCTCGAAGTTGACCGACCACAGCGCGCGGTTGTCGGCCAGGGGCTTCATCAGCTCGTCCCAGAACTGCTCGAAGCGCTCCTGGGTGGCGGGCTCGCCGGACTTGAAGGTCGCCGCGGCGATCTTTTCGCCCCACTCCCGGGTGGCCTCGATCATCGCCACGCCGAGGAGCGCTTCCTTGGAGCCGTAGTGATAGCCGATGGAGGCCAGGTTGGCCCCCGAGGCGGAGATGATGTCGCGGGCCGTCGTCCGCCCGAAACCCTTCTCGATCAGGCAGCGCTTCGCACCCTCAAGCAGATCCTCACGGTGTCCCACGCGGGCTACGGTACCCCAACGCGAAGCAACCATGAACATACGTACGCACCACTTCGGCATCCCCTTTCGGCCCCCGCCCCCGGAGGGGTGCGTGAGGGGTCCGTTCAGGGGTTCGGCCTGTTCGCGGTGCACTTACGCTCGGATCGCCCCGTCCCCCGCCCGAGGAGTCATCGATGACCGGACGCCCGCCCCTGTTCGTGCAGACACTCCACCCACGGTTGCTGGTGGACCACTTCGACAAGTGCTTCGTGTTCTACGACAACGTGCTGCCCGTCCTGGCCAGGGCCCACCTGTCGGAGGGCGGCGCCGCGGGGCCGTACGCCCGGTGGAACCGCGACGGGAATCCCGTGCTCGCGCTGCTCGACAACGTCGAGATGGCCGCGATGGTGGGCGGCGAGACGACCGCCCCGTCGGCCGATCGCGCCGCCCTGGTGTTCCGCCTGGCCGACGTGGACGCCGCTCAAGCGCTCTGCGAGGCGCACGGGGGCCACGTGATCAGCCCGGCGGCCGACCGGCCGGAGTGGGGTCCCGAGATCCGCATCGCCTACCTGCGCGACCCGGCCGGCACGCTGATCGAACTCCAGGCGTCCCCGGACTAGCCGGCGGGCGGGGCCTAGCTCGAGCGAGGGACACTCCCTTGTCCAATCCTATACATACGTGTGTATGATCGGACCACGAGCCGAGTTCCGCGACGTCGGCTCGATTGATCGATCGGGGTGGGATCGTGCGATTCAGGCCAGTCTCGGACGTCACCGTCGCTTTGCGGGCCGATGGCACGCTCGAGCTCCTCGTGCGCCACACCGGTCGCCGGGTCGTGATCGACGAGCCCTCCGCCGCGATGTGGATGGCGCTGCGTCAGCACAACGGCGACGTGGACCTCGCGGCCGAAGCGCTCGCTCCCCATTGGAACCGCGCGCCCGATCAGTTACGCCGGAATCTAGCCGACTTCGTCGAGGAACTCTGTCGCGCCCGGCTGATGCTGCCCGTCCAGGATCTCGGGCCGCCGGCCTGACCGTCCGGGGTGCGGCCGGTCGAGCCGGCCGCACCCGGATGCCGCTCATGCGGGGTCAGGCGCTGTCCGCCTGGGGGGACAGCTCCGCCAGGTCGGCCCGGCGGCGCACGTTGAGCTTGCGATAGACCCGCGTCAGATGCTGCTCGACCGTGCTGATCGTGATGAACAGCAGGCGACTGATCTCCCGGTTGGTGTAACCCCGGGCGGCCAGCGTGGCCACCCGCTGCTCGGCCTGGCTCAGCAGACTGGGCGTTCGATGCTCCGCGGCCGTCAACAGGTGCTCGTGCGGCCGGAACTCCCGCGGTACCCGGGCGACCGGGCTCGACCCCACCAGAGCGGGCAACGCCGGCCGGGGCCGGATCAGGTCGGCGTTGCCGGAGACCGCCGCCTGGAGCCGCACCGCCGCCGCACGGGCCGCCGCCGAGCCACCCCCGGGGCGGGCCGCCTCCTCCTCGACGAGCGCCTTGGCCTCGTCCAGCCGGCCCAGGTCGATGAGCGCGTGCGTCGCGTCGGCCCGCCAGGGGACCAGCACCGGCACGTCCAGCTCCCATTCGGCGGCCGCCGCCCCGCACGTCTCGAAATCGGCCAGCGCCGCGTAGGCCCGATGGTGTGCCAGATGGTAATGCCCCCGGGCCCGCAGGAAATCGAGCCGGTAGCGGGTGTTGGCGACACCGGTCGGCAACACCGTGGACGCGAGTGCCTCGGCCTCCGCCTCGCCGTGCTTGTCCTGCCACGTCAGGGCCATCAGAAGATGGGCCGCCGGCAGCCCGATCGCCCAGTTCCACGCCTGCGGCGGCAGCAGCGCGAGGGCCCGTCGCGAGTGCACCTCGGCCGCCGCCGGATCGCCCCGGCCGAGGCAGGTCTCGGCCCGGAAGTCATGCAGCATCGCCGTCCAGGTAGCGGCGCCGAGGCGTTCGCCCTGACCGGTGAGTACGGCGCACCAGTGGGCCGCCTCGGCCGCCCGTCCCCCGTGCTGGAGGGTGAAGAGCGCGGACAGCACCGCCTCGATCGGTGTGCCGTGGACGGTCGCCCGCTGCAGCACCTGCTCGGCCGCGCGTACGTGTTCGGTGGTCATGCCGTCGGCGACCTGCCGGGCAAGGTCGTCGCCCAGGCCGGCGCCACGCTCGGCCCGGAACGTGAGCCGTAGCCAGTCCTCGGCCATCCGCACATCGAGCCCGAGACGGTGGTCGCTCTCGGTGATCACCTCGGGTGGCAGCCCGCTGACCGGGCCGCCGGCCAACGCCTCACCCCGCCACAGCAGGCAACCGGCGTAGAACGCGATGTCGGACCGGGAGAGCTGTCGCTCCTCGATCTCCTCGCGAAGCCAGTCGACCAGGCCCCCGATCGACGCCGGGTTCATCAGGAAGCGGACCCGGGCCAGCGCGGCCGTGACCACCGCCTGCGACGGGCCACCGGGGCACGACCGGATCGCCAGGTCGAGACAGTCGACGGCACGCTGCAGGTCGCGCCCGGTCAACGCCTGGCCGGCGGCGCGCTGCAGGACGTCGACCGCCCAGGGCAGGTCGCCGACGGAGTCCGCCGCGAGCAGGTGGCGCGCCACCGCCGAGGCGCCGGCCCCTTCCTCGTACAGCAGAACGGCGGCTCGCCGGTAGAGCTCGGGACCCGCCTCCGGCACCAGGCCCTGCAGGGCCGCCTCGCGTACGGCGGGATGACAGCAGCGGCCGCCCTTCACCATGCCGGTCGCTTCGAGTGCCTCGACCATCTGCCGGACGGTGAGCTGGTCGACCCCGAGCAGGCGGCTGAGCGCGGCCGGCGACGCGGAGTCGCCGAGCAGTGCCAGGCCGCCCAGGACGTCGCGCGCCTGCGGACCCCAGCGATTGAAGCAGTCGGCGATGGTGCTGCCGAAGACCGGGCCGGGAGCCGGAACGGCCAGCTCTTCCCCGCCGGTCGTCGCCGCCCGGTAGTCCTCGATCAGGGCGGACAGGAGAAGTGGGTTGCCCCCGCTCATCGCCGCGAACCCGCTCGCCAGCCGCGGCGTCACCCGCTCACCCAGCGCCTCGCGGACCCGGGCGCCGACCCCTGCCGGCGCCAGCGGAGCGAGACGGAGCCGGGTGCAGCGCGGCAGCCGGGTCAGCTCGGCGTGGAACGCCTGCCGCTCGGCGCCCGGGTGACCCCACTCAGTGATCGCCATCATCACCCGGGCGGACGCGATGCGGCGCTGGATGTACAGCAGCGCGTCGAGGCTTTCCGGGTCGGCGTACTGCACGTCGTCGATCGCAAGGACCACTGTGCGATCGCGGGCCATGCTCAGCAGCAGCGCGCAGAGCTGCTCCTCGAGTTTCGACAGATCGGCGCCGGCCGACCCGACGATCTCCTGGACCCGCTCCTCGATCTCGGGCGGCAGGCCGGGCGTGCGGAAGAGCTGCAGAAGCAGGCCGAGCGCCCGGCCTTTCTCGGCGCGCGACCCGAACGTGGTGAGGACCAGTGCCTCTCGCTGCCGAGAGTGGTCGCTGAAGTCCCGTAACAGCTGACTCTTTCCGGTGGCACCCGGGCCGGAAATGAGTGCCACCTGTCCCTGCCCGGCCCCACAGATGATCAACAATTGAAAGAGCACATCGGTGACGGCCGCGAACTCGTTGTCGTCCACTTACATTCCCCCGTTGGCGGCTGAACTCGTGCACGCAGCACGACGGTCAACATCGCTTTCGAAGCGAAGCTAGCCTATTCGGTGAGCGATAAACAAGGGCTTTAGGGGTCGGAAACGCGATGCTCGACACTTCTATGAGAGCGTTGAACTGAACCTGCATAAGGACGAGCTTTGTCCGTTTAATACCGGAATTGCCAGTATAATAACGGCCATAACTCGGCCGACTCTGCGAACCGTCTACGTCGTCGTCAAATGTCCCGGCCTTTCATTCGTACCATTTTTCACCGAGACCGTCCCGACGAACGACCGAGAATCTGCCGCGCCCCGCCGGTCATTATTTGTGATCGACCAAAGACAATTAATGAGAGCTTGAAATTAGCCGGTAACACGAATCCATTTCGGCCGGCCGGTCGATGTGATCCCATGTAGCCAAACTTTCAAATAACCCAGTGTCACCAGAGCACGGAAACTTACCGCGAGGCAGCGCCCGACGCTCACGGAACGTGAACATGCAGCGCTACTGCACGCCCTGCGGCCAAATGGACTAATGCGACGCACGACCCGAAGTGAACGATCCGACGTCGCCGGCGCGAGTGCCGTCGCACGTCTCTCACATTCAGTCACGCCGGACGCCGGCCAGATGTACATACGTTTATATAGGCAGCGTCGGCAAAGAGCGGACGACCGAAATTCACCCCTCGACGCGGCACCGAGCCGACGAACGCCCTGGACAACGATCCACTTCGGATCCGGCCCCTAACCCGACCACTACGAGACTTAGGGGCACTGACGCGCGACTAGGCACGCAGTTCGCGGTCGAGGATGTCGAAGAGCTCGCCGGCGCTCGCCGAGGCAATGTCGCCGTCCTTCTCCGGAGGCGATTCGCGTTCCGCCCAGCGAGCGGCCAGGGACTGGATGTGGTCGGTGATCCGACGGTGCTGCTCGGCGTCCGGGCCCGAGCTCAACGCGGCCTCGAGGGTGTCGCGAACCGCGGTCAGCTCCCGGTCGAGCAGCGCGGCCGGCGGCGGCGCGAGCAAGCCGTCGAGCAGCTCGGTGACCGCTTCCGGGGTCGGAGCGTCGAAGATGAGGGTGGCCGGCAGGGTGGTTCCCGTGGCCGCGGCGAGCCGGTTACGCAGCTCCAGGCCGGAGACGGAGTCGAAGCCCGCATCGAGGAAGCCCCGCCGGGCCGGGAGGTCGCTCCCGTCGCCGTATCCGAGCACCGCCGCGGCCTCGTCGAGCACGAATGCCCGGAGCTCCTCGCGGCGACGGGCGGGCGGCATCGAGGACACGCCGGCAAAGCGCGCGGCCAGCGGCGATCTCCCGCCGGCCGGCCCTCGATCGCCCCGGGCCTCAGCCGCCCTGGTTCCGGCTACCCCAGTTCCGGCCGCCCCGGTTGCGAGCAGAGTCCGGAACACCGGCTGCTCCGAGTCCATCGCACGCAGGTCGAGCCGGGCCGCCACGACCGCCGGTTCCGGACCGGCCATCACCAGATCGAGCAGGGCCAGGCCCTCCTCGGTGGACAGGGCGCCGATCCCGGCCCGGGCCATCCGCGACCGGTCACGGTCGGTCAGGCCGGCGGTCATCCCGCTGTTCTCCGCCCAGGGCCCCCACGCGATCGCGACCGCGGGCCGGCCGAGTGCGTGGCGTCGGCACGCGATCGCGTCCAGGGCCGCGTTCGCCGCCGCGTAAGCCGCCTGACCGGCCGCGCCCAGGGCACCGGCGACCGACGAGAACAGCACGAACGCCGACAGAGGCTGGTCGCGGGTCAGTTCGTCCAGGTGTTCGGCGGCGACGGCCTTGGCCCGCAGTACCGGCATGAGGCGGGACCGGTCGAGCGAGGTCAGCACGCCGTCGTCGAGGACACCGGCCAGGTGCACGACCGCGGTCAGCGCCCGACCGGCCAGCAGCGCGGCGAGAGCGGGACGGTCGGCCGCATCGCAGGCGGCGATCTCCACTCGTACGCCTGAAGCGGTCAACTCGGCGGCCAGGACGTCCGCCCCGGGCGCGGCGGTCCCCCGCCGGCTGATCAGGAGCATGTCCTGTACGCCATGGTGCCGTGCGAGGTGGCGAGCCGTGAGGGCGCCCAGCCCGCCCGTGCCACCGGTGATCAGTACGGTCCCGTCTCCGAAGCCGCCACCGCTTCCACCGGACGCCGGCAGCCGGACCAGGCGCGACGTGAGCAGCCGGCCCTCGCGTACGAATAGTTCGGTCTCCCCCGCCGGCAGCGACAGCTCCCCGGCCGGCAGCTCGTCGTCCGGCCGGCTGCCGTCGGTGTCCACGAGGAGGAAGCGTCCCGGGTTCTCCAGCTGGGCCGACCGGACCAGACCCCGGACCAGGGCCTGCGCGGGATCGACGTCCGCGCCCCGGGTGACGATCACGCTGAGCGGGCCGGGCCTCGCGATCCGCTCCTGAACCGTCTCGAGGGCCCAGGCGGCCGTCGTGGCCAGGTCACCCGTCTCCACCGTCACGATCTCGTGTTCCCCGATCGGCGGACCTTCGGGGCACGGCACCCGGTCCAGCCTCAGCAACAAGCCGGTGCCGCCGGCCGCGGCCACCTCGACCGCACCGGCGGCCCGCGAGACCAGCTCGCCGACCTGGGCGACCGGCCGACCGTCCGCATCCGCGATCGCGATGGACACCCGGTCGCCGTCGTGGCGCCGGATCCGCACCCGCAGCCAGGTGGCACCGGGAGCGGCGATCCGTACACCGGCGAGCGCGTAGGGGAGCATGACCCCGCTCTCGTCGCCCGCCGTCACCATCCCGCCGTGCTGCACGGCGTCGAAGAGCGCCGGGTGGAGGTCGTATCCGGTGTCGGCGGCCAGCACGCCGGGCAGTTCGAGCTCGGCATAGGTGTCGTCACCGGAACGCCAGAGTGCGGTGAGGGCCCGGAACGACGGGCCGTAGGCATAGCCACGGCCGGCGAGTTCGTCGTAGACCCCGGTGACGGGGACCGGCTCGGCGGCGGGTGGCCACGGCCCGATCTCGAGTCCGGGCGCGGGCTCGTCGGCGGTGACCGTACCGGTCGCGTGCCTCGTCCACGGCCCGGACTCGTCGCCGGCCGGGCGGGAATGGATGCTCACCCGGCCGTCCCCGCTCACAGCCACCCGTACGTCGACGAGCGCGGGCACCGCCATCGGCGCCGACAGCACGAGCTCGGCCAGCACCGGTTTCCCGCAGCGGGCACCGGACCAGCAGGCCAGCTCGACCAGCGCCGTACCGGGAAGCACCACCGATCCGAGCATGCGGTGGTCGGCGAACCAGGGAGCGCTGCCGGGCGAGAGCCGCCCGGTGAAGATCATCCCGTCGTCGGCCGGGTTCGCGATCGCCGCGCCGAGCAGCGGGTGCCCGGCGGCCGGCGAACCGGAGAGCGACGGGCCGGGGTGGCCGGCCGCATGCTCGTCGGACCAGAACCGCCGCCGCTGGAAGGGGTAGGTGGGCAGGTCGACGTGGGCGTACGGGCGGTCGGTGAAGAACGCCGACCAGTCGACGGGCACGCCGCGTACGTAGGCGGTCGCCGCCGCCGTGACGGCGTGATGTTCCTCATCGCCCTCGCGCCGCAGCACCGGCACGAATGCGGCGCCCTCGACGCAGGACTCGCCCAGCGTGCTGAGCGTCGCGTCCGGCCCGATCTCCACGAACGTGCCGGTGCCGAGTTCACGCAACCGCCGTACGGCGTCGAGGAACCGGACCGGTTCCACCGCGTGGCGTATCCAGTGGTCGGCCGAACCCAGCTCCTCGGCGGTCACCGGGGATCCGGTCCGGGTGGAAACCACCGGGATGCGCATCGGGCCCGGGGTGAGCCCGTCGAGCACGGTCCGGAAACGGTCGAGCATGGGCTCCATCAGCGGGGAGTGGAACGCGTGCGAGACCCGCAGCTGCCGGCCACCCACGGCCTGAACGGCCTCGGCCGTACCGGACACGACGACGGCCCGCGGCCCGTTGATCGCGGCGATGACCGCCCCGCCGGGCAGGACGGCTCGCACCTCCTCGGCCGAGGCGCGCACCGAGGCCATCGCGCCGCCCTCGGGCAGCGCCTGCATGAGCCGCCCCCGCGCGGCGATCAGCGCACAGGCGTCGGGCAGGGTGAACACCCCGGCCACGTGGGCCGCCGCGATCTCGCCGATCGAATGACCGGCCACGTGGTCGGGCCGCATCCCCCACGATTCGAGCAGGCGGAACGTGGCCACCTCGAGCGTGAAGAGGGCGGCCTGGGTGAACTCGGTCCGGTCGAGCGCGGGACCGCCGGTACGGATGATCTCCGCCACGGGCGCGGTGAGGTGCCGGTCGATCTCGGCGCAGACCTCGTCGAACGCGGTCGCATAGACCGGAAAGGCACGCCGCAGGCCCTCCCCCATACCGGCCCGCTGGGCGCCCTGGCCGCCGAAGAGGAACGCCGTCCGGGGCTCGGAGGCGTCCCCGAGCAGAGGCGCCTCGAGCGCACCTCGCAGATCGGCGACGTCGCGGCCGACGACGGCGGCGCGGTGCTCGAAGGCGGTCCTCGTCGACCAGAGCGCGAATGCGACGTCGGACGCTGCCGGCCCGGCCGGCCTCGATCCGGCGGCCGGCAGCCGGGCCAGCCGGGCGTCGCGGGCCGCCGGCGTCCGGCCCGAGACCAGCCACGGCACGACCGGCCGCCGCTCGCTGCCCGAGCGGCCGGGTTCGGCGGCCGGGGCCTGCTCGATGATCACGTGGGCGTTGGTGCCGCTGATCCCGAACGACGACACCGCGGCGCGGCGCGGACGACCGTGCGAGGGCCACGGGACGGTCCCGGTCAGCGGGCTCACCGGCCCGGCGCTCCAGTCGACGTGCGGGGTCGGTTCGGTGAGATGCACGATCCGGGGCAGGACGCCGTGCTCGATCGCCTTGACCATCTTGATGATCCCGGCGACTCCGGCCGCTGCCTGCGTATGGCCGAGATTGGACTTGACCGAGCCGAGGAGGAGCGGGGAGAGCGAGGCGGGACGGTCCTTCCCGTACGTCGAGAGGATCGCCTGAGCCTCGATCGGATCGCCGAGCCGCGTGCCGGTGCCGTGGGCCTCGACCGCGTCGACATCGGCCGGCGCGAGCCCGGCCGAAGCCAGCGCCGCCCTGATCACACGCTGCTGGGAGGGCCCGTTCGGAGTGGTCAGGCCACTCGACGCACCGTCCGAGTTGACCGCGCTGCCGGTGACCACGGCCAGGACCCGGTGGCCGTGGCGCCGGGCGTCGGAGAGCCGCTCCAGTACGACGAGGCCGGCCCCCTCCGAGCAGCCGGTGCCGTCGGCCGCGGCGGAGAAGGACTTGCACCGCCCGTCGGCCGCCATCCCGCGCTGACCGCTGAAGTAGACGAACATGTCCATCGTGGTCATCGCGGTCACGCCGCCGACCAGGGCCAGGTCGCACTCGCCCCGGCGCAGCGCCTGGCCGGCCCAGTGCAGGGCGACCAATGATGACGAGCAGGCGGTGTCGACGGTGACGGCCGGTCCCTCCAGACCCAGGTGGAAGGCGATCCGGCCGCTCACGATGCTGCCGTCGCTCGTGCCCGGGCCGTAGTCGTGGTACATCACACCCGCGAAGACCCCGGTCCGGCTGCCGCGCAGCGAACGCGCCTCGATTCCGGACCGTTCGACCGCCTCCCACGCCACCTCCAGCAGAACCCGCTGCTGGGGATCCATGGCCAGGGCCTCGCGCGGTGAGATACCGAAGAACTCCGGGTCGAAGTCGGCAAGGTTCTCGATGAA
The DNA here is from genome assembly GCF_044455125.1 of Actinoplanes sp. NPDC051343. Taxonomy (NCBI): domain Bacteria; kingdom Bacillati; phylum Actinomycetota; class Actinomycetes; order Micromonosporales; family Micromonosporaceae; genus Actinoplanes; species Actinoplanes sp. NPDC051343. Next base: position 21,603 of record NZ_JBITEL010000003.1, on the reverse strand, counting down.
TCCGCCCTCGCGGGTGATCGTGCGGCCGGGCTTTCCGGGCTCCGGGTCGTAGGTGCCGACGACGTCCCAGCCCCGGTCGTCCGGGAACGGCGTGACCGCGTCACCGCCCGCCTCGACCAGCTCCCACAGCTCTTCGGGTGAGGTGACTCCACCGGGATAGCGGCAGGCCATGCCGACGATGGCGAGCGGCTCACGTGCGGCCCGGCGCAGGTTCTCGTTGTCGCGTACCGACCGGCGCAGCGCCTCGACGATCTGATTGACCGAGTTCTCCATGACAGCCTCTCGTTCACTCGTCGGCGGCCAGCGCGGCGCGGACCAGGTCGTCCACCGACATCTCCTCGACCGGGACCGGCGCCGGGTTCGCCATCTCGAGCAGCCGGTCGAGCAGGCCGCTCTCGCGCAGCCGCTGGAGCGGGATGCCGGTCAGCGCCGCGCGTACCGCGGCCTCGTCCGCCGGGGGATCGGGTGCCGGGGCATCGGGTGCGAACTCCTCGCTCAACTCGGCGAGGAGGAAGTCCGACAGCACGGCCGGGGACGGGTAGTCGAACATCATGGTGGCGGGCAGCCGCAGGCCGGTCGCGGTCTGGAGCCGGTTACGCAGGTCGATCGCGGCCAGCGAGTCCAGGCCGAGTTCAGTGAAGCCCCGGGTCATGTCGGCCTCGGCCGGATCGTTCCCGCGAACGGCGGCGACCTCGGCACGTACCACCTCGGCGACCGCACGGCGGCGGCCACCGTCGTCCAGGGCCTCGAGCCTCGCGGCCAGCCCGGTGGCCGGAGCCGGCGCCGCCGGCTGCGGGCGGGTCGGGACCGGCGCACCCAGGCCGGCCAGCAGCGCCGGCCGCCGCTCATCGGTGGCCGGCTCGATCCGGATCGGCACCACGACCGGCTCGTCCAGGGCGAGCGCCTCGTCGAACAGGGTCAGCGCGTCGGTGGTGTCCAGCGCGGGCAGGCCGAGCCGGCTCATCCGGCGCAGATCCTCGTCGGTGACGCCGCCACCCAGCGCGGTCCGCTCCCGCCAGAGGCCGAACGCCAGCGCGGTCGCGGGCAGTCCCGCGGCCCGGCGTGCGACGGCGAGCGCGTCCAGATAGCGGTTGGCGGCCGCGTAGTTGGCCTGACCGGCCCCGACCAGCAGGCCCGCGCAGGACGACATCAGCACGAATGCGGTCAGGTTCCGGTCCGCGGTGAGCTCGTGCAGGTGCCGGGCGGCGTCGGCCTTGGGCCGCAGCACCGCCTCCATCTGGTCCTCAGTGAGGTCGCCGGCGAGGGCGTTGTCCATGACTCCGGCCGCATGCACGACGGCGCCGACGGGGTGCTCGTCGAGCAGGCGGGCGAGGGCGTCCCGGTCGCCGACGTCGCACGCGGCGACGGTGACCTCGGCGTCCAGCGAGGCCACCAGTTCGGCCGCGCCCGGGGCCGCCGGGCCGCGCCGGCTGACCAGCAACAGCCGCCGGACGCCGTGCTCGGCGACCAGGTGCCGCGCGATGAGCGCCCCGAGGCCGGCGGTTCCACCCGTGATCAGGACCGCGCGGTCGGCGGGCCAGACCACCGGCGTGGCCGGCCGGCGGGGAGCCGGTGCCAGCCGCGGCACGCGTACTTTGCTCCCCCGGATCGCAGCCTCGGTCACCCCGGTGGCGGTCACCGCGGGCAGGAGACGGTCCGCCTCGGCCGTACCGTCGGTGTCGACCAGGATGAACCGGTCCGGCATCTCCTCGGCGGCGGCCCGGACCAGACCCCAGACCGCGGCCTGCGCGGGATCCGGGACGTCCGCCGTGGCGTCGAGGGTGCACACGAGCAGACGTCCGCGCGCCGGCAGCTCGCGGATCGCGCTCAGCACCCCGGCGAGCACGTCGCGGAGGTCGCCCTTCGGCGTACGCAGGACGGTTACCTCCGGGTCGGGTGCGGCGTGGATCGCCGCCCCCAGCGGCAGTTGCTGCCAGGCCGGCAGGTAGAGCGCGTCGTGCCGTCCGCCGATCGCGGCCGCGGCCTGATTCACCCGTGTGGCGGTGACCGGTCGGACCACGAGCGACCCGACGGTGGCCACCGGACGGCCGGCCGGGTCGAACAACTCCAGGCGTACGGCGTCCGATCCGGGGCCGGCCGCGGGCGCCGCGGTGATCCGTACCCGCAGCCGGGTGGCGCCGGTCGCGTGCAGGGTCACTCCGGCCCAGGCGAACGGCAGCTGGGTGCCACCGACGTCCTGGGGCCGGCGGCCGTACATGAAGTCGGTGGCGCTCAGCGCGGCGTCCAGGATCGACGGATGCAGCCGGAAGCCGGTCGCGGCGGCGCCGTCGGGCAGTGCGACCTCGGCGAACGTCTCCTCGCCCCGCAGCCAGATGCCCCGCAGGCCGCGGAACATCGGGCCGTAGCCGTAGCCCTGGCTGGTCAGATAGTCGTAGACGCCGCTGATGTCCACCGGCTCGGCGCCGGGCGGCGGCCAGGTCGCGTCCGGCAGGACCGGAGGCGGAACCTCGGCGCCGTCCGGGCCGAGGACACCGGAGGCGTTGCGCGACCAGGACGTCGCGGTCTCGGGGCGCGAATAGACGACGAACGTGCGGCGGCCCCGGGGGTCGGCGGCGCCGACCACGGTCTGGACGGCCACCCCGCCGCGCGGCGGCAGCGGCATCACCGCCTCGATGGTGAGCTCCTCGACCAGGTCGCAGCCGACCTCCTCGCCGGCCCGGACCGCCAGCTCGACATAGCCGGTGCCGGGCAACAGAACCGTGCCGAGGACGTCGTGGTCGGCGAGCCACGGGTGGGTGGCAACGGCGAGCCGGCCGGTCAGGGTCACGGTGTCCTCGCCGGGGGCCGGGACCACGGACGAGAGCAGCGGGTGGCCGGCCGGGGTCTGGCCCAGCCCGGCCGGGTCGCCGGAGGCCTCGGGGCCGGCGTCGAGCCAGAACCGGTGGCGCTCGAACCGGTACGGGGGCAGGTCGACCCGGTGCGGGTGGTCGGGCGCGAGGTAGGCGGCCCAGTCCGGTCCGGCCCCGGCGACGTGCAGCCGGGCGAGGGCGTCGAGCAGCACGGCCGAGCCGGGACGGTCCCGGCGCTGGGCCGGCACGGCCAGTTCCTCGCCGCGGATCGCGGCGGCCAGGGCGGCGAGCACCCCGTCAGGGCCGATCTCGAGGCAGGGTCCGGCGGCCAGGCGGCGTACGCCGGCCTCGAACCTCACCGGGCGCAGGATGTGCTGGACCCAGTACTCCGGGGAGGTGACGTCGCCGTCCGTGATGATGGGGACGCATGGTTCGTGGAAGGCGAGTCGCTCGACCACCGCGCGGAACTCCTCGGTCATCGGCGCCATCAGCGGCGAGTGGAAGGCGTGTGACACGTCCAGGTAGGTGACCTTGCGACCCTCGGCCCGGAACCGCAGCGCGATCTCCTCGACCGCCGCCCGATCCCCCGACACCACGATCGACCGCGGCCCGTTGATCGCGGCCAGGCCGGCCGACGGGCCGAGCAACGGTGTGACCTCGTCCTCGGTGGCCTGGATCGAGACCATGGCACCGCCCTCCGGCAGCGCCTGCATCAGGGCGCCCCGGGCGGTGACCATCGCGCAGGCGTCGGCCAGGTCGAGGACGCCCGCGACGTGGGCCGCGGCGATCTCACCGATCGAGTGCCCGAGACAGGCCCCCGGCGTCAGGCCCCACGACTCGAGCAGACGGCACATGGCCACCTGAAGGGCGAAGATGGCCGGCTGGGTCCAACGGGTGGCGCCGAGCAGCGCCGAGGTGGCGGTACCGGGCTCGGCGAACATGACGTCGCGCAGCCCTGGATCGAGCAGCGCGAAGACCTCGTCGAGGGCGTCGGCGAACACCGGATGATCGCGGTAGAGGTCATGACCCATACCGGGCCACTGGCCGCCCTGCCCGGAGAAGAGGAAGGCGGGCGCGGCCTCCATAGGCGCGACGACGCCGGTGACGACGCCGGGCACGGTGTTTCCGGACGCCAGCGCCGCCAGCCCGGCCAGCGCGCCGGCACGGTCGGCGGCCAGGACCACGGCCCGGTGGCGCAGCGCACTGCGGGAGGTCGCACGGGCGTACGCCACGTCGGCCAGCCGCTGTTCCGGCCGTGCCTCCAACTGCTCCAGCAACGCCGCGGCCTGCTCGGGCAGGTTGTGCCCGGCGGCCGACAGGACCAGCGGCACGATCGGCAGAGTGTCCGGGCCGGCATCGACCGGTTCCGTCGCCGGCGCCTCCTCCAGCACAACGTGCGCGTTGGTACCGCTCAGCCCGAACGACGAGACAGCGGCACGGCGCGGCCGGCCGGTGACCGGCCACGGGACGGGCGAGGTGAGCAGCCGTACCGCGCCCGCGCTCCAGTCCACCTGGGGGCTGGGTTCGTCCACGTGCAGCGTTCGCGGGAGCCGGCCGTTCCGCAGTGCCATCACCATCTTGATGACGCCGCTGACGCCGGCCGCGGCCTGCGCGTGACCGATGTTCGATTTGACCGAGCCGAGCCACAACGGCCGATCAACCGGCCGGTTCTGACCGTACGTGGCCAGCAACGCCTGCGCCTCGATCGGATCACCCAACCGAGTACCCGTACCGTGCCCCTCCACCGCGTCCACCTCGTCCGGAGCCAGGCCGGCCGCCCGCAACGCCTGCCCGATCACCCGCTGCTGGGACGGCCCGTTCGGCGCGGTCAGCCCGTTGGACGCACCGTCGTTGTTGACCGCGCTCCCCCGGACCACGGCGAGCACCGGGTGCCCGTTACGGCGGGCGTCCGACAGCCGTTCCAGGACCAGGATGCCGATGCCCTCCGCCCAGGCCGTACCGTCGGCGGCCGCGGCGAACGCCTTGCACCGCGCGTCCGGGGCGAGCCCGCGCTGACGGCTGAAGTCGACGAAGATGTCCGGGTCGGGCATCACCGTGACACCGCCGGCCAGCGCCAGGTCGATCTCGCCCGCGCGCAGGGCCTGACCGGCCATGTGCATCGCGACCAGCGAGGACGAGCAGGCGGTGTCGACGGTGACGGCCGGTCCTTCCAGGCCGAGCACGTACGCGACCCGGCCCGACGCGATGCTGCCCGCGCTGCCGTTGCCCAGATAGCCGGAGAGGTCGTCGGGTACCTCGCGCAGGCGGCTGCCGTACTCGTGGTACATCAGGCCCGCGTACACGCCGGTGCGGCTGCCCCGCACCGCCCGGGGATCCAGGCCCGCGCGCTCCAGCGCCTCCCACGAGGACTCGAGCAGGAGCCGCTGCTGCGGGTCCATGGCGAGCGCCTCCCGAGGCATGATCCCGAAGAACTCCGGATCGAATTCGGCGGCGTCGTAGAGGAAGCCGCCGCTCGTCACGTAGGTGCGGCCGGGGGTCCCAGGCTCCGGATCGTGGAGCGCCGCGGTGTCCCAGCCGCGGTCGGACGGGAACTCGCCGATCGCGTCGCGTCCCTGGTCGACCAGCGCCCACAGATCCTCGGCGGACCGTACACCGCCCGGGAAACGGCAGCTGATCGCGACGATCGCGATCGGCTCCGCGGCGTCCACCGCGGCCGTGGTTTCGTCGCGGGGCGTGGCCGTGGTTCCGTCGCGGGGCGCGGCCGGCCCGGCCAGCATCCCGCTGAGCAGTTCCGCCACCGCCCGCGGGTGGGGCTGGTCGAACACCAGCGTGGCGGGCAGGGTCAGGCCGGTCGCGGCGCCGAGTGCGTTGCGCAGTTCGACCGCGGCCAGCGAGTCGACACCCAGGTCCCGGAACGCCCGGCCAGGCTCGATCGCCTCCGGCCCGGGGTGGCCGAGGATCCGAGCCGCCTCGCTGCGCACCAGGTCGAGCAGATCACGTTTCGGAACCTCGGCGCGGGGCGTGGTGGCCACCGGCCGGGGCCGGGCCGGGACCAGGCCGCGAAGCAGCGCGGGCACCGGATCGGTCCGGGACGCCAGGTCCACGACGAGCGGGGTCACCACGGGACGGCCGGACGCCACGGCCCGGTCGAACGCGTCGAGGCCTTGCGGCACGGTCAGCGCGGGCAGGCCGAGCCGGCGCATCCGGGCCAGATCGGCGTCGGTGAGTGCTCCGCCCAGCCCGGTGTCGTACGCCCACATGCCGTAGGCGATCGAGGTGGCCGGCAACCCGCCGGCGGCCCGCTCCACGGCGAGGGCGTCGAGGGCGACGTTGCTCGCCGCGTAGGCGGCCTGCCCGGCGGCCAGCACCTGGCCGGCCGCCGAGGAGAGCATCACGAACGCGGTCAGCGGCCGGCCGGCGACCAGTTCGTGCAGGTGCCGGGCCGCCTCCGCCTTGGGGGCCAGCACCGCACCGAGCCGTTCCCGGTCGAGATCGCCGGCCAGTCCGTTGTCGACCACGGCGGCGGCGTGCACGATCGCGGTGATGTCGGTGCGCTCCAGAAGAGCGGCCAGCGCCGCCCGGTCGGTGACGTCGCAGGCGACGACCGTGACCTCGGCCTCCAGCCCGGCCACGAGCTCGGCCGCGCCGGGCGTGTCCATCCCGCGGCGGCCGGCCAGCAGCAGACTCCGGGCACTGTGCTTGCCGACCAGATGGCGGGCCAGCAGAGCACCGATCCCGCCCAGGCCTCCGGTGATCAGTACGGTCCCGGTGTTCCACGGGTTGCCGGCCGGCTCGGGGTCGGGGACGCGGACGAGACGCGGGCGCAGGAAACGGCCACCCCGCAGCGCCAGCTCGTCCTCGTCGGGAAGTGCGTCCGGAAGTGCGCCCGGCTCGCCGTCCACCTCCAGCAGCGTGAAACGCCCCGGGCTCTCGGCCTGGGCGGCCCGTACCAGCCCCCAGACCGCGGCCTGGAACGGATCCCCGCCGTCGGTGACCACGGCCAGCCGGTCGCCCGAGTCCTGGTGCAGCCACGCGCGGACCGCGTCGAGGGTCGCGCCCGTGGTCTCCCGGAAGTCGCCGGTCGGAACCCGGAAGAACTCCAGGCGGCGGCCCGGCGACACCGGGCCGGCCGGCTCCCACACGATCTCGTGCAGGGCCGCGGCGGTCGCGGTGACCGGCCGGGACACCATGGACTCGACCGTGAGCACGAGCCGGCCCGTACGGTCGGCGAACTCCATCGCGGACACCTCGGCCCCGCGAATCCGGCGGACGTGCACCCGCAGGCCGGTGGCACCCCGCTCGTGCAGGGTGACGCCGGCGAACGAGAACGGCAGCAGCGTCTCGCCCGGCTCGAGCAGATCGGCGTGCATAGCGGCGTCGAACAGCGCCGGATGCAGGGCGTAGCGCGCGGCCTCGGCGTGCCGGTCGGCGGGCAGTTCAACCTCCGCGAACAGCTCGTCCTCGCCGGCCCAGGCCCGGCGCAGGCCCTGGAATACCGGCCCGTAGTCGTAGCCGCGGCGGGCCAGGAACGCATAGGCGTCGTCGACCGCGATCTCCGGGACGGCCGGAGGCCAGGCGACCGGATCACCGGCCGTCGCCCGGGCCGGCCCGACGCGGCCGGTCGCGTGCCGGATCCAGGCGTCGCCATCCTCCGGGCGGGCGTGGACGGCGGCCCGCCGGCTCCCGGCCGCGCCGGGTGCGCTCAGCACGACCTGGATCAGCGTACGAGCGGCCGGGACGAGCGGACTCTCCAGGACCAGCTCGTCGATCCGGCCGCAGCCGACGTGGGCCGCCGCGGTCAGGAGCAGATCGACGTACGCCGTCCCGGGCAGCAACACGCGGCCGAGCACCCGGTGATCGCCGATCCACGACCGGCCGTCCGCGGCCAGCACACCGGTGAACGTGACCTCGCCGGTGCCGGCCGCGGTCATCGCGGCGGTGAGCAGCGGGTGCGCGACCGGTTCGAGGCCGGCCTCGCGCACGTCCGGGCCGCCGACGCCGTCCCACCAGTAGCGGCTGCGCTGGAAGGCGTAGGTCGGCAGTTCGACCGGGGTGGCCGGGCCCCCGAAGAAGGCGGCCCAGTCGACGGTGCCGCCGGTCGCGTGCAGGTCGCCGAGGGCTCGGACGAGGGTTCGCGGCTCGGGGTGATCGCGACGCATCAGCGGGAGGAAAACGGCGTCCCCGTCCGATGAGGCAGGCCCGAGAGCCGACAGCACCGCGTCCGGGCCGAGCTCCAGGAACGTGGTGACGCGGCGCTCGGTCAGGTTCCGGACGGCGTCGGCGAACCGTACCGGCTCGCGGATCTGCCCGGCCCAGTAGTCGGGCGTGACCGGGTCGGCGGGTTCGCCGGTGACCGTGGAGACGATCGGGATCCGCGGTTCGTGGAAGGTCAGCCCGGCCGCCACCGCCCGGAACTCGTCCAGCATCGGCGTCATGAGCGCGGAGTGGAACGCGTGCGAGACGGAGAGCCGGCGCGAACCGGGGAATCGGGCCGCCACCGACGAGACCGCGTCCGCCTCGCCGGAGATCACCACCGACTCGGGCCCGTTCACGGCGGCCAGGCCCACGGACGGGCCGAGCAGCGGCGTGACCTCGGCCTCGGACGCCCGGATCGCGGCCATCGCACCGCCGCCGGGGAGTTCGGACATGAGCCGTCCGCGAGCCGTCACGAACCGGGCCGCATCCGGGAGGGACCAGACCCCCGCGGCGTACGCGGCGGCCAGCTCGCCGATCGAGTGTCCGGCCACCAGGTCGGGCCGTACGCCCCAGGACTCCAGGAGGCGGAACAGCGCGACCTCGACGGCGAACAGCGCCGGCTGGGCGTACTTCGTGTCCTCCTCGCCGAGCACGGTGGCCAGCGGCCGGTCCAGATGCTGGTCCAGCTCGGCCGAGACCTCGTCGAACGCGGCCGCATAGGCCGGATAGTGCCGATGCAGCTCCATCCCCATGCCCGGCCGCTGGGCGCCCTGGCCGGTGAAGAGGAACGCGAGCTTCCCGTCCCTCGGTGTCCGTCCGCCGTCCACCGAGGCAAGTCCGGCCGCCAGCTCGTCGTCGCCGGCCGCGACCACGACCGCGTTGCAGGCGAGCCGCGCCCGGGTGGTGGCCAGCGCGCGGGCCGTCCGGACGTCGGAGCTCACGCCGGCGAGCCGCCCGGCCTGGGCCCGCAGCGCCGCCGGCGTGGCACCGGAGATCAGCCAGGGCAGCACCGGGTGGTCCGGCGCCGGGTGGTCCGGCACCGGGCCCTCCGGCGCAACGGCGTCGCCCTGCTCCAGGATGACGTGGGCATTGGTGCCGCTGATCCCGAACGAGGAGACACCGGCCCGGCGCGGGCGGCCCACCGACGGCCACCGGATCGGCTCGTGAAGCAGCCGGACCGCGCCCGCATCCCAGTCCACCTGGCCGGACGGCGTCTCCGCGCGCAGCGTGCGGGGAAGCTCGCCGTGCCGCATGGCGAGCACCATCTTGATCACGCCGGCCACGCCCGCCGCAGCCTGTGTGTGTCCCAGGTTCGATTTGACCGAGCCGAGCCACAACGGCCGATCAACCGGCCGGTTCTGACCGTACGTGGCCAGCAACGCCTGCGCCTCGATCGGATCACCCAACCGAGTACCCGTACCGTGCCCCTCCACCGCGTCCACCTCGTCCGGAGCCAGGCCGGCCGCCCGCAACGCCTGCCCGATCACCCGCTGCTGGGACGGCCCGTTCGGCGCGGTCAGCCCGTTGGACGCACCGTCCGAGTTGACCGCCGAACCCCGTACGACGCCCAGCACGCGGTGACCGTTGCGGCGGGCGTCCGAGAGCCGTTCCAGCAGCAGCAGGCCGACACCCTCGCTCCAGCCGGTGCCGTCCGCCCCGGCCCCGAACGACTTGCAGCGCCCGTCCGGGGCCAGCCCGCCCTGCCGCCGCATGTCGATGAACGTGTCCGGCGTGGACATCACGGTGACACCACCCGCGAGGGCGAGTCCGCATTCGCCGTGGCGCAGCGCCTGGGCAGCCCAGTGCAGCCCGACCAGGGAGGACGAGCAGGCGGTGTCGACGGTGACAGCCGGCCCTTCGAGGCCGAGGGCGTACGCGACCCGGCCCGACACGACGCTGCCGAGGCTCCCGTTGCCGTGATAGCCGGCCAGGTCCTCGGGGAGCGGGCCGAGCCGCAGTCCCCAGTCGTGGTACATCACGCCGGCGAACACCCCGGTGTCGCTGCCGCGCAACGTGTGCGGGTCGAGGCCAGCCCGTTCGATCGTCTCCCAGGCCGTCTCCAGCAGCAGCCGCTGCTGCGGATCCATGGCCTGCGCCTCCCGCGGCGAGATGCCGAAGAATCCGGCGTCGAACAGCGGAGCGTCGTGGAGGAAGCCGCCGGCTCCCTCCACGGTCCAGCCTCGATCGTCCGGGAAGTCGCCGATGGCGTCACCGCCGTCGCGGACCAGCCGCCAGAGATCCTCGGGTGACTCCACGCCGCCCGGGTAGCGGCAGGCCATGCCGATGATGGCGATCGGCTCGTCGTTCGCCGTTGTCACCGGCCGTGTCTCGGCCGTCGCCGCGCCGCCGGACAGTTCGTTCAGGTGCCTGGCCAGCGCGGCCGGGTTGGGGAAGTCGAACGTGACGGTCGGCGCCAGCCGCAGGCCGGTGGCGGCGATCAGGCGGTTGCGCAGATCGAGCGCGGCGAGCGAGTCGAAGCCGATCTCCTGGAACGCGCGGCCCGGCTGGACGTCCCCGGGGCCGTCGTGGCCGAGCACGGCGGCGGCCTCGGCGCGTACCAGGTCCAGCAGCGCCTCGGCGTCCAGCCGGACCGGCGTTCGCGCGACCGCGGGGGCCCGCGGAACGAGGCCACGCAACACGGCCGGGACATCGGTGCGCGAGGTCCGCACGTCCACCCGGATCGGCACCACCGCCGGATCGGCACCGGCCAGCGCGGTGTCGAGCAGGGCGAGGTTCGCGTCGGCCGGCAACGGATGCAGGCCGAACCGGGCCATCCGGGCCCGCGCGGCGGCGTCCAGGCCGGCGCCCATACCGCCGGCGTCCGCCCAGAGGTTCCAGGCCAGCGAGGTGGCGGGCCGCCCCTCGGCGGCACGGAACGCGGCCAGCGCGTCCAGGAACGCGTTCGCGGCGGCGTAGTTGCCCTGGCCGGCCCCGTCGATCAGGGAGGCCGTGGACGAGTAGAGCACGAACGCGGCGAGCGGCCGGTCGCGCGTCAGCTCGTGCAGATGCCACGCACCGTCGACCTTGGCCCGGAACACGGTCTCGAACCGGTCCGGCGTCAGCGCGGTCATCACGCCGTCGTCGATGGCGCCGGCCACGTGCACGACGGCGGTGAGCGGACGGTCGTCGGGGATGCTGTCGATCAGTGCGCCTACGGCGTCCCGGTCGCCCACGTCGCAGGCGACCACCCGCGCGCCCGGGATGTCGGCGGGCGTACGGGCGGCGACGACCAGATGGCGGACGCCGTGGACGCTCCGGAGGTGCTCGACGAGCAGCCGGCCGAGTCCCCCGGTTCCACCGGTCACCAGGACGGTGCCGTCCGGATCCCAGGGTGCGCCCGGCCCGGCCGGGGCGGCGGGGCCCAGCCGGGGCACCAGCAGCCGCCCGTCGCGCAGCGCGAACTCGGGCTCGCCGGTGCGAGCGGCGTCGGCCAGGGCCGCGGCCGAGGCATCCGTGCCGTCGACGTCGGCGAGCCCGAACCGGCCCGGGTATTCGGCGAGCGCCGCCCGCACCAGGCCCCAGACCGGCGCCTGGGCCGGGTCGGGGTGATCACCGGTGGCGTTACGGGTGACGACCACGAGCCGGTCGGCGGCCGGGTGATCGGCGGCGATCCACGCCTGTATCGCACCCAGCACCCCGGCCACGGCCTCGCGGGCCGCCGCCGGAACGCCGGTCGCGGCGGCCGGCGGGCAGTGGTGCAGGACGATCTCGCCGGGCGCCTCGGCGGCGGCGAGTGGCCGCGGGTGCCAGCGCACGACATGCAGGTCGTCGGGAACCAGGCCGGCCGCCCGCAGCACGGCCCCGTCGACCGGGCGGACCGTGAACGACAGCACCGTGGCGACCGGGTTGCCGCGCCCGTCGGCGAGGCTCAGCGCCACGGTCTCCGGTCCGGTCGCGGTGATGGTGGCGCGAACCATGGTGGCGCCCGGCCGGTGAAGCGTGACGCCGCCGAAGGAGAACGGAATCCGGACGCCCGTCGTCCCCGGCTCGGGCAGGGCGAAGTCGGCGGCCTGGAGAACCGCGTCGAGCAGCGCGGGGTGCAGGCCGAACCCGGCCGGCTCGCCGTCGGGCACCACGACTTCGGCGTACGCCGCGCCGGCCGTCTTCCACACGCGACGCAGCCCCTGGAAGGCGGGCCCGTACTCGTACCCCTGGGCCGCCAACCGCGGATAGAGGTCGCCGACCTCGACCGGCCGGGCCCCGGGTGGTGGCCATGCGACGTCGGAGACGTCCTGCGGTACGTGCCCGGACCGGGCCGTTCCGTGCGCATGCCGGGTCCATGCCCCCTGCGGCCGGCGGGACCAGACGGCCAGTTCGCGGCGCCCGTCCGGGTCGGCGGGACCGACCGTCACCTGCAGGGCGACCTGCCCGGAGGCCGGCGCGGCGAGCGGGGTGCCGAGCACGAGCTCGTCGACCGTGCCGCAGCCGGCCTCCTGCGCGGCGCGCAGTGCGAGGTCGACGAAGGCGGTCCCCGGCACCAGGTTCGTCCCGGCGATGACATGGTCGGCGAAGAACCCGGGGGCCATCATCCCGGTCAGCACGACCGTGCCGGTGCCGGCCACCCCGACCGGGGCACCGAGCAGGGGGTGATCGGATCCGGCCGTCCGGCGCACGTCGGCCAGCCAGAACCGGCGGTGCTGGAAAGGATAGGTGGGCAGGGGTATTCGGCGGCCGGGCCGATCGGTGGCGGCCGACGGGGTGCGCGCCATCACCGTCGCGGCAGCGGTGGCGACCGCGCGGGCCTCATCGCGGCCCCGGCGCAGCGTCGGGACGACCGTCACGTCCATTTCCGCGGCCAGCCCGGTCAGCACGGGATCCGGGCCGACCTCGAGGAACGTGCGTACGCCGTGGGCGGACAGCCAGCCGACGGCGTCGCGGAACCGGACCGCCTCGCGGACGTGCCGCACCCAGTAGCCGGGAGCGGTGAGGTCGGTGGCCGAGGCGATCGCGCCGGTCAGGGTCGAGACCAGCGGGATCTTCGGCGCCCGGAGATCGAGCAGCGACGCGACCTGCTCGAACTCGGTCAGCATGGGCTCGATCAACGGCGAGTGGAACGCGTGGCTGACCCGCAGCCGCTTGGTGCGGCGACCCAGGCTCTCGAAATGGGCGGCCACCCGGGTGACGGCGCCGGCCGATCCCGACACCACGACCGCCCGGGGCCCGTTGATCGCGGCGACGTCGACGTCCGGCCCGAGCAGGGGCCGCACCTCGTCCTCGGACGCCTCCACCGCGGCCATCGCGCCGCCTCCGGGGAGCGCCTGCATGAGCCGGCCACGGGTGGCCACCAGCAGGGCGGCGTCGGCCAGGTCGAACACCCCGGCGACGTGCGCGGCGGTCAGCTCGCCGAGCGAGTGGCCGGCGACGTAGCCCGCACGGACGCCGTACGACTCCAGCAGCCGATAGAGGCCGAGCTCGACGGCGAACAGGGCGGACTGCGCGTACGCGGTCCCGTCGAGCGGTTCCGGGTCGTCGCCGTCGAGGATCTCGGCCAGCGGGCGTGGCAGCTGGAGGTCGAGGTGGCCGACGGCGTCGTCGAAGGCGTCGGCGAACACCGGGGAGGCGGCGTGCAGCTCGCGCCCCATCCGCAGGTACTGGCTGCCCTGCCCGGTGAAGAGGAGGGCGGGGCCGAGAGGTTCGGCGAGGTCGGGCGCCCGTTCGCCGGAGGCCACCGCGGCGAGCTCGTGCAGGAGATGGTCGCGGTCGAGGGCGGCGATCCCGGCCCGGAACGGATGGGTGGCCCGGGTCGTCGCCAGCGAGTGCGCGAGGTCGGCCGGGGTGATCCGCTCGTCGGCCCGGACCGCGTCGGCGAGGCGGGCGGCCTGGTCACGCAGGGCGGCCTCGTCGCGGGCCGAGACGACGGCGGCCGACCACCCGGCCGGCGCCGGGTCCTCGTCGAGGGGGTCGCCCCCGTGCTCGGGCGCCGATTCCAGGATGAGGTGGGCGTTCGTGCCGCTCACGCCGAACGACGAGATCCCGGCACGCCGCGGGGCGTCGCCCGCGGGCCACGGGGTGGCCTCGGCGAGCAGCTCGACCGCACCCGAGCTCCAGTCCACACGCGACGTCGGGGCGTCGATCCAGAGGCTTCGCGGCAGCAGGCCGTGCCGCATCGCCTCCATCATCTTGACCACTCCGGCGACGCCGGCGGCGGCCTGCGTGTGTCCCAGGTTGCCCTTGACCGACCCCAGCCGCAGCGGGCCGGCCGGCCGGTCCGGTCCGTACGCGGCGAGCAGCGCCTGCGCCTCGATCGGGTCGCCGAGCTCGGTGCCGGTGCCGTGCGCCTCGACCGCCTGCACGTCGCCGGGCCGGAGTCCGGCGTCGGCGAGCGCCTGCCGGATGACCTGCTGCTGTGCGCGCCCGCTGGGCGCGGTGAGCCCGTTGCTGGCGCCGTCGGAGTTGACCGCCGACCCGGCGATCACGGCCAGCACCGGATGCCCGTTGCGCCGGGCGTCTTCGAGCCGTTCCAGGACGAGCATGCCGGCGCCCTCGGCGAACCCGGTGCCGTCGGCCGCCTCGGCGAACGGCTTCGGCACACCGTCCGGGGCCAGGCCCCGCTGGCGGCTGAACGCGGTGAACGTGCCGGGCGAGCCCATGACGGCAACACCCCCGGCCAGCGCGAGGCCGCATTCGCCCTGCCGGAGCGCACGGGTGGCCAGGTGCAGGGCGACGAGCGAGCCGGAACAGGCGGTGTCGACGGTCAGGGTCGGGCCTTCCAGTCCGAGGGTGTACGCGACCCGGCCCGAGATGACACTCGGCGCGTTGCCGGTGAGCAGGTGGGCGTCGAGCCCGTCCGGCGCCTCGTGCAGGCGCATCGCGTAGTCCTGGGGTTCCGCGCCGACGAAGACGCCGGACCGGCTGCCACGCAACGACTCCGGGTCGATGCCGGCTCGTTCGAGCGCCTCGAACACGGTCTCCAGCACGATCCGCTGCTGCGGGTCCATTGCGGACGCTTCACGCGGCCCGATGCCGAAGAAGGCGGCGTCGAAGTCGCCGGCTCCCTCCAGGAAGCCGCCGCGGCGCACGTACGTGGTGCCGGGTGTCCCGGGATCGTCGGAGAAGAGCGAACCGAGGTCCCAGCCACGGTTCTCGGGGAAGCCGGTGAACGCGTTCCGCTCCTCGACGAGCATTCGCCACAGGTCTTCGGGCGACCCGACTCCGCCCGGGAAACGGCAGCCGACGCCGACGATCGCGATCGGACCGCCGCTCGGCGCCGGGGCCGGGGCGGGCGCCGGTTCCCCGGCCGTGTCCCCGGCGAGCAGCTCGCGCAGATGCGTGGCGAGCCGGGCCGGGGTGGGGTGGTCGAATCCGACCGACGGCGGCAGGGACAGGCCGGTCGCCTCGGCCAGCCGGCTCTGGAGAGCGACCAGGCCGAGCGAGCCGACACCCTGTTCGAGCAGCGGCCGATCCGGGTCGGCGTCCCGTGGCGCCTCCGGGTCGATACCGGCGAGCACCTCCGCGACCTGCTCACGGACCAGGTCGAGAAGCACCCGATGCTGCTCACCGGCCGGCAGCCCGGCGAGATCCGGACCGTGCTGATCGGACGTCTTTCTCATCAACCCACCCCGCGCGGATCTGTGGCCACCGAACCTGGAAAAAATAGTTTCGGAATCGCTCCTACTGTCAACCCCTACCCCATGCACAGCCCCTAACAACGGCCGGAAAGGTTCGCACCGGGCGCGCCGGCTGATAGCTTCGTCGTCCATGAAGGGAATCCTTCTGGCCGGTGGATCCGGCACGCGGCTACGACCGCTTACCCAAGTCATTTCGAAGCAGATGCTGCCGGTCTACGACAAACCGATGATCTATTACCCGTTGTCGGTACTGATGCTGGCCGGTGTCAGCGAGATCCTGGTCATCTCGTCACGTGCTCATCTGCCGATGTTCGAGGCTCTTCTGGGTGACGGAAGCCACCTGGGCCTGAAGATCGATTACTCCGAGCAGCCCCGGCCGAATGGCATTGCCGAGGCATTCCTGATCGGCGCCGATCACATCGGTGACGACAATGTCGCCCTGATTCTCGGCGACAACGTATTCCACGGACTCAATTTCTCCCAAACCCTCGTGCAGCAGGCCGCCCACGTCGACGGTTGCGTTTTGTTCGGTTACAGGGTGCACGATCCGGAGGGTTACGGCGTCGCCGAACTGGACGCGGCCGGGCGGCTGATCGGGATCGAGGAGAAACCGGTCCGGCCGCGATCCGACCTGGCCATCACCGGCCTCTATTTCTACCCGAGCGACGTGGTCGACATCGCCAAGAACCTGCGGCCCTCGGCGCGCGGCGAACTGGAGATCACCGACGTGAACCTGGAGTACCTCCGGCAGGGCCGGGCCCGCCTGGTCAACCTCGGCCGAGGCTTCGCGTGGCTCGACACCGGCACCCGCGACAACCTGCTCCAGGCCAGTCAGTACGTACAGACGATGGAGCAGCGCCAGGGACTGCGCATCGCCTGCCTCGAAGAGGTGGCGCTGCGTATGGGCTTCATCGACCACGAGTCCTGCCAGCGCCTCGCCGCCGGCTACGGCGGCAACGACTACGGGGAGTACCTCCGAGCCATGGCCGCCGACCTGGCCCGGCCGCAGGGCTGACCACTACGACGAAGGGCAGCCGCATCCGTGGATCTCATACACGATCTTCTGGCCGAAACCGCTCGGCGGACACCGGACGCGGTCGCGGTCCGGGACGCCACCGGCGCGTGGACGTACGCCGAACTGGCCGATCAGGCCGGGCGATTCGCCGGCTGGCTGTCCGCTCAGGGCGCCAGTCCCGGTGACCGAGTGCTCGTCCAGCTGCCGACGACCCGGGAACTGGTCGCGATGTTCTTCGGCACGGTCGCGCGGGGAGCGATCTTCGTCCCGATCAACCCGGCCATGAAGCCGTACCACCTGACCTGGGTGACGGCCAATGCCAAGCCCGAACTCGTGATCACCGACGAGGAGAGGGCGCCCGCGTTCACGGCCCTCACCTCGGCACCGGTTCGCCCGCTGCCCGAGGTGACCGCCGAGCTGGACCGGGTGCCGGCGGCCGCACCGGTCCCGGTCGAGCCGTCCGACGTGGCCGCGCTGGTCTACACCTCGGGCAGCACGGCCCGGCCCAAGGCGGTCGTCTGCCCGCACGCGCAGGTCGTCTTCGCCACCCGGGCGATCACCACGATGCTCGGCTACCGCGCCGACGACGTGGTGCTGTGCCGGTTCCCGATGTCCTGGGACTACGGGCTCTACAAGGTACTGATGACCTGCGCGGTAGGCGCCGAGGTGGTGCTGGCCGGCGAGGAGTCGGACCTGAGCCTGCTCGGGCGCATGCGCGATACCGCCGCGACCATCGTGCCGATCGTGCCGTCGCTGGCCAAGATGATCGCCACCCTCACCAAGCGGGACACCGGCGCCCGGCCGCCGATCCGCATGTTCACCAACACCGGGGCCGCCCTGTCCCCCTCGATCGTGGAGGCGCTTCGCGAGCGCTTCCCGGGCGCTCGTGTCGTACGCCAGTTCGGCCAGACCGAGTGCAAACGCATCAGCATCATGCCGCCCGACGAGGAGCTCGAGCGGCCCGGATCGGTGGGCCGCCCGCTGCCCGGCACGACGGTCACGATCCTCGGCCCGGGCGACGAGGTTCTGCCGCCGGGCGAGATCGGCGAGATCGTGGTGTCCGGCCCCCACGTGATGCCCGGTTACTGGAACGCGGACGAGATCAGCGAGCGCACGTTCGGCCGCACCGGCCGGCTGCTGCGTACCGGCGACTACGGCCACCTCGATGAGGACGGTTATCTCTATTTCCAGGGACGCCGGGACGACATGTTCAAACGCAAGGGCATCCGGATGAGCGTCCTGGAGATCGAGGCGGCCGCCATGGACGTTCCGGGTGTGCTGGCCGCCGCCGCGGTGCCGCCCTCGGACCGGCACGACCTCGCGCTCTTCGTGGAGGGTGAGGTGACCGCCAAGACCGTACTGCGGGAGCTGCGGTCCCGGCTGGAGCCGGCGAAGGTTCCGTCCGTGTGCCGGGTGCTGGCCGAGTTCCCGCTGACGCTGCACGGGAAAAGCGCCCGCGAGGTCTTCGCGAACATGCTCTGACCCGATCACGACTTGGAGGGGCCGGCGGAACCATCCGCCGGCCCCTCCGTCATCGGGTCAGCCAGCTCTCGATCGCCGCCGCGGTGCTCGCCGCGTCGTCCTCCACCAGGGTGAAGTGATTGCCCGGCACGGTCACCACGCTCTCGGCCGAGTCCCAGTCCGCCTGCCACACCTGTTCCGCGTCCTGCGGGGTGTAGAACAGCTCGGCCGGCCGCACGAACAGCACCGGTGTCGCGATGTCGTCGAGCGGCACGGCCGGCATGAGGTCGAGGTACCGGCTCATCCCGGTGAGGCGCGCCGCCGTGAAGCCGCCGAACGCGGACTCCGCGTCGAGGAGTCCGGCGGCGAGCCGGCCGAAGACGTCCTCCTTGTCGTCGTCCTCGATCCGGTACGTGTCCAGGAGCACCACGCCCTGCGGCCCGTGCCCCTCCCGCTCCAGGCGACCGGCCACGGCCTGTGCGAACAGGCCGCCCGACGAGTAGCCGGCCAGCACGTACGGGCGGTCCCCGGCCGCCCGGCCGACCGACATGGTCATCGCGTCGAGAGCCGCCTCGACGGTCGCCGGCAGTGGTTCCGCCGCCTCGAAACCGACCACCGGCAGCGCCAGCACGGTCCGCTTGCCCCGCAGGTGGCCGGCGATCCTCGCGTATTGATGGACGCCGGCCGTCGCCATCGGCGTACTGAGGAAGATCAGCATGGTCTCGGCCGTCCCCTCGGCGAGCCGGACCGGCCCGTGAACCGTGTCAAGCCGATCCGTGGTCGCGAACTCGGGACGCAGCTGGGCCGCGGCGCGCAGCAGCGTCAGTCCGGTCTGCAGCAGGCCGCCGGCGACCGCGACCCGGAAGAGGTCGCTGAGCGTCTCCGCGTCCGGCGCGGGTTCGGGCGCGGGTGCCACCTCGGTGGCCAGCAACCGGGCCAGTCCCTGGGCGGTCCGGCAGTCGAAGACCACCATGGACGGCAGGGTCAGCCCGGTCGCGGCGTTCAGTTCGGCCCGCAGCTCCATGGCGGTGAGCGAGTCGAAGCCGGACTCCAGGAAGTCCCGGTCGGGCGCGATGTCGTCCGGACCGGCGTGACCGAGCACGGCGGCCGCCCTCCGTCGCACCAGGTCGAGGAGGTACGCCTCACGCCTGGCCGGATCCAGTCCGGCCAAGTCCCGGCCTACCGGATCGGGATCCTGCCCGGCGCGACCACGTGCCGCGACGACTTCCCGCAGCAGAGGGGGCACCTCGTCCCGGCCGCGTTCCAGTCGGATCGGCACCAGCACCGGCTCGTCCCGGGCGGTGGCCGCGTCGAACAGGGCCAGCCCCTCGGCAACGGTCAGCCCGCCGTGCCCGCCGCCCATGCCCTCGTCCCAGCGTCCCCAGGCCAGGGACTGCCCGGCCCGGCCCGCGCTACGACGCTCGGCCATCAGCGCGTCGAGGAACGCGTTGGCGGCCGCGTAGTTGCCCTGCCCCGGGTTGCCGAACACGCCGGCCGCAGAGGAGAACACCACGAAGCGCGAGACGTCACCGGCCAGTTCGTGCAGGTGGCGGACCGCGTCGACCTTGGGCGCGAAGACCCGGCCGATCCGCTCCGGCGTGAGCAGGGCGACAATCCCGTCGTCCACCAGGCCCGCCGTGTGCACGATCCCGGTGATGTCCCGGCCGTCGATCAGCGCCGCGACCGCGTCCCGGTCGGACAGATCACAGGCGTACGCGGTGACCCGGGCCCCGAGCCGCTCGAGTTCGGCGATGAGCGTGCCGACGCCCGGGGCATCGGGTCCGCGCCGACCGGCCAGGAGCAGTTCTTTCACGCCGCGCCCGGCCACCAGATGCCGGGCCAGGTGATGCGCGAGAGCCCCGCCGGCGCCGGTCAGCAGAACGGTTCCGCCCGGCACGAAGTCGCCCTCGGCCGGTTCCACTGGGACCCGTACGAGCCGGGGGACGAACACCTGACCGTCGATCACTCGGATCTCCGGCTCTCCCGCCCCGAGCACGAGATTCTCGTCGGCCGCCTCGCCCAGCAGGACGGACCCGGGGCTCTCCGACTGCGCCGAACGCACCAGGCCGCCGACGGCCGCACCGGCCAGGTCGCCCCGGGTCAGCACGACGAGCGGCCGCGGGTCGTCGAGATGCTCCTGGAGGCGGGCGAGAACCGCGTCGACGGCCTCGCGTACGTCCGTCTGCTCGACCCGGTGTACGACGGCGTCGGCGCGGCGCGGGCGTACGTCGGGAAGCGGCCGCCACGCCAGCCGGAAGAGGGCGTCGGCTCCCGGCGGCGGCACGGTCGTCCGGCGCAGCACGATCGCCCCGATTTCGGCGACCGGCGTGCCGTCGGCCGCGCTGAGGTGCAGGGCATAGGTGTCCGGCCCGGCGGGTTCGACGCGTGCGGTGACGGCCGTGGCGCCCGGCGCGTGGACGACCACGTCCCGCCAGACGTGCGGCAGGGCGGCCTCG
Organism: Actinoplanes sp. NPDC051343; assembly: GCF_044455125.1. Taxonomy (NCBI): domain Bacteria; kingdom Bacillati; phylum Actinomycetota; class Actinomycetes; order Micromonosporales; family Micromonosporaceae; genus Actinoplanes; species Actinoplanes sp. NPDC051343. Next base: position 1,136 of record NZ_JBITEL010000003.1, on the reverse strand, counting down.
TCCTGCTCGCCGCGAAGCAGGAAGATCGCGTGCAGGGCCGCGTCGGCGAGCGCGGGCTGCAGGTGGAAGCCGTCTCCGCTCAGGTTTCCGGGCAGGCTGACCTCCGCGACGACGCCGCCCCCGTCCCGCCGGGCGCTCCGCAATCCGCGGAAGGCGCCCTCGTAGGCAAGTCCGGCCTCGGCGAGCTCCTCGTAGAACCCGTCCAGGCCGATCGGCTCCCCGCTGCCGGGCCGGGCGGGTCCGGACGGTTCGGCCGGCTCGGCGGTGGAGGCCGCCAGGAGCCCGGTGGCGTGGATCGCCCAGTCATCGGCCGGGCCGGTGCGGGCGTGGATCGTGAAGGGCAGGTTGCCGGAGTTTCCGGGAGCATCCACGGTGACCCGCACACCGACGCCCTCGGGCGCCCAGGGAAGCGGGGCGGTCAGGGTCAGCTCGCGCACCTCGGGCGCTCCGGCGGCCGCCCCTGCGGCCAGGGCCAGCTCCACGAACGCCGTGCCCGGGACCAGCACGTTGCCGCCGACCCGGTGTCCCGCCAGCCACGAGGCGGAAAGGCGGCCGGTCAGCAGGAGCGCCCCCGCGGCCCGATCGGTGGAGTTCTCGATGAACGGGTGCGTCCCGCCGCCGGCCAGCCAGGAGTCGGCCAGGTAGGCCCGGGTCGTCAGCCAGTGGCGGGTGTGGTCGAACGCGTAGGTGGGCAGGTCGGCCCAGCGGTAGCCGCGGCCGTCGAGAACCGCGGTCCAGCGGATCGGGAGACCGGAGACCCACAGCCGGCCGGCCGCCTCGAGCACGCCGGCCACCTCGCCGGCCGGGCGGCGGGAAGCCGGCGCGATCAGCACCTCCTCCGGTACGCAGTCCGGGATCAGGGCGCCCAGCACCGAGCGAGGGCTGATTTCCAGGAAGCGGCGGACACCGTCCCGGTGCAGGCGGTCCACGCTGTCGGCGAAGCGGACCGTCCCGGTCAGCTGAGCCGTGAAATACGCCGGATCATCCACCCCGGAACCCACCGTCAACGCCGGTTCCCCGAACTCCAACCCAGCCACCACATCCGCGAACTCACCCGCCACCGGAGCCATAAACCCAGAATGGAAAGCATGCGACACATTCAAACGCCGGCCGCCACCGAACCGGGCCGCCACCCC